>NZ_FYDS01000006.1:0-516553 GCF_900187545.1 Pseudomonas sp. Irchel 3F3
CTCTCGCCAAAGTGGAACGGTGAATGGCAGCTTTTGCTCCCACACGTGCTCTGGGCACCTCGGGCTATCAGCTTGCCATTCACCGCTCTCACTTCAGATTCTATTCCTTCTCCAAGACACAAGCGGGCTTGCCCCGCGAAGAGGCCGGAACAGGCAACAAAAAAGCGCCCCGAGAGGCGCTTTCTTGATACCGGCAGTGATTACTGCACAGTCGGCACTTCGCCCGCTTCCTGCATGCGCTGCATTTCTTGCGCGTACAGTGCGTCGAAGTTGACCGGCGACAGCATCAGGGCCGGGAACGAACCGCGGGTCACCAGGCTGTCCAGGGTCTCACGGGCGTAAGGGAAGAGGATGTTCGGGCAGAACGCACCCAGGGTGTGGCTCATCGAAGCCGCATCCAGGTTGGCGATCAGGAAGATACCGGCCTGCTGCACTTCAGCAATGAAGGCCACTTCGTCACCGTTCTTGACGGTAACCGACAGGGTCAGCACCACTTCGTGGAAGTCACCTTCCAGAGCCTTCTGCTTGGTGTTCAGGTCCAGCGCAACGCTTGGCTCCCAGGTCTGACGGAAGATCTGCGGGCTTTTCGGGGCCTCGAACGACAGGTCGCGCACATAGATGCGCTGCAGGGAGAACTGAGGGCTGTTGTCTTCTGCAGCAGCGCCGTTGGTCTGTTGGTCAGTCATGGCAGGTCCTTATCCTAATGTTTTTGAATGCAGTGCAAATCAGGCCGCCAGCAGCGCGTCGAGCTTGCCAGCGCGCTCCAGGGCATAGAGGTCATCGCATCCACCGACGTGGGTGCTGCCGATCCAGATCTGCGGCACCGACGTACGGCCGGCCTTCTGGCTCATCTCGGCGCGAACCTGCGGCTTGCCGTCGACCTTGATTTCCTGGAAGGCCACGCCCTTGCTCTCGAGCAGGTACTTGGCGCGCATGCAGTAGGGGCAGTAGTCGCTGGAATAGACGATGACGGGCTTCATATCACTTCACCAGGGGCAGGTTATCGGCTTTCCAGCTGGAAACGCCACCGCTCAGTTTGGCAGCGGTGTAGCCAGCCTTGAGCAGTTCGCGGCAGTGGGTGCCGGACTGCTGGCCCATTGCGTCGACAACGATCAGGGTCTTCTCTTTGTGCTTTTCCAGCTCGCTCATGCGAGCGGACAGCTTGTCCTGCGGAATGTTGATGGCACCGACGATGTGGCCAGCGGCGTATTCCTTGGCAGTACGGATGTCGATGACCAGGCCCTTGTCGGCGTTGACCAGGGCGGTCAGTTGGCCATTGCTCAGGCTCTGGCCGCCGCGGCGGATTTCGTTGAGCAGCAGCAGGACCAGCAGAACAACGAAAATCGCAACCAGGATGTAGTGATCTGTCGCGAATTGAATCAGGTGAGCAACCATCAGCGGTGTTCCAGGCGATTGAAAATGCCGGCCAGTATACACAGCCCCCCAGTACCACCAAAGCCCGACGGGCGGGCTGCAAAGGTACCTTCATGTTGCCGCATTGGCCGCGCTGGTCAGGGAACAGGACGAATATTCGCCGCAGGTGGCGTATTTGCCCTAAAATGCGTGTCTTTATCATCTTTGAACAACCGTGAGTTTGATTGATGACGAGTACGCCCAAACCCCTGGTCCTGATCATCCTGGATGGCTTCGGCCACAGTGAAATCCCCGAACACAACGCCATCTTTGCCGCCAATACGCCGGTTTATGATCGCCTGCGCGCCACCCGGCCGCATGGGCTCATTTCCGGCTCGGGCATGGATGTCGGCCTGCCGGACGGGCAGATGGGCAACTCCGAAGTCGGTCACATGAACCTGGGGGCCGGCCGCGTCGTCTACCAGGACTTCACCCGCGTCACCAAAGCCATCCGCGATGGCGAGTTCTTCGAGAACCCGGTGCTCACCGGCGCTGTGGACAAGGCAACCAGTGCCGGCAAGGCCGTTCACATTCTCGGCCTGCTGTCTGATGGCGGCGTGCACAGCCACCAGGACCACCTGGTTGCCATGGCCGAACTGGCTGCGCAGCGCGGGGCAGAAAAGATCTACCTGCACGCCTTCCTCGATGGCCGCGACACCCCGCCACGCAGCGCCCAGTCGTCCATCGAACTGATCGACGCCACCTTCGCCAGGCTGGGCAAGGGCCGCATCGCCAGCCTGATCGGCCGCTACTTTGCCATGGACCGCGACAACCGCTGGGACCGTGTCAGCGCCGCCTACAACCTGATCGTCGACAGCACCGCCGAGTACACCGCCGACACCGCCCAGGCCGGCCTGGAAGCGGCCTATGCCCGTGACGAGAGCGACGAGTTCGTCAAGGCCACGCGCATTGGCGAGGCGGTCAAGGTTGAAGATGGCGACGCCGTGATCTTCATGAACTTCCGCGCCGACCGCGCCCGCGAGCTGTCGCGTGCGTTTGTGGAAACCGACTTCAGCGAGTTCCCACGCGCCCGCCTGCCAAAACTGGCGGCCTACATCGGCCTGACCCAGTATTCGGCCAAGATCCCGGCCCCGGCGGCTTTTGCACCCTCCAGCCTGAACAATGTGCTGGGCGAGTACCTGGCCAAGAACGGCAAGACCCAGCTGCGCATCGCCGAGACCGAGAAGTACGCCCACGTTACCTTCTTCTTCTCGGGCGGGCGTGAAGAGCCGTTTGAAGGTGAAGAACGCATTCTGATCCCGTCGCCGAAGGTCGCCACCTACGACCTGCAGCCGGAGATGAACGCGCCGCAAGTGACCGATCGCATTGTCGAAGCCATTGAGCAGCAGCGTTACGATGTGATCGTGGTCAACTACGCCAACGGTGACATGGTTGGCCACACAGGCGTGTTCGAGGCAGCGGTCAAGGCGGTCGAAGCGCTGGATACCTGTGTAGGGCGCATTGTCGAAGCACTGGAGAAGGTAGACGGCGAAGCGCTGATTACCGCCGACCATGGCAACGTCGAGCAGATGGAAGACGAATGCACCGGCCAGGCGCACACCGCGCACACCACCGAGCCGGTGCCGTTCATCTATGTGGGCAAGCGCAACGTCAAGGTACGCGAAGGCGGTGTGCTGGCCGATGTGGCACCGACCATGCTGAAGTTGCTGGGGCTGGAAAAGCCGGTGGAAATGACCGGGACGTCGATCCTGATCGACGCCTGATTGGCGCCATTCGCGGGACAAGCCCGCTCCCACAACGCACTGCGTGGGTACCTGTGGGAGCGGGCTTGCCCCGCGAATGGGCCGCAAAGCGGCCCCGATCGCACATGACTTCCAGACCAACGCCCCCCTGCACCCGCAGCGAGGCGTTTTTTTTGCCTGCCCGGGCGGGCATACTAGGCCGGTCTCCATCCTTGGTACGCCAAACCCCATGCTTCGCGCCCTGATCCTACTCGCCCTATCTTGCCTGCTCAGCCCGGCCTTTGCCGATGAGCGTGCCCAGACCCAGCAGCAACTGGACGCCACCCGCCAGGATATTGCCGAGCTCAAGAAGACGCTGGGCAAGCTCCAGGAAGAAAAGGCCGGTGTGCAAAAGGACCTCAAAGCCACCGAGACCGACATCGGCAACCTCGAAAAGCAGGTGGAGGCACTGCAGCAAGAACTAAAAAAGACCGAGGGCGATCTGGAGCGCCTTGATACCGAGAAAAAAAAACTCCAGAGCGCCCGCGTTGAACAACAACGACTGATTGCCATACAGGCCCGCTCGGCCTACCAGAACAACGGCCGCGAGGAATACCTCAAACTGCTGCTCAACCAGCAGAACCCCGAGAAGTTCGCCCGCACCCTGACGTACTACGACTACCTCAGCAAAGCGCGCCTGGAGCAATTGCGCACCTTCAACGAGACCTTGCGCCAACTGGCCAACGTCGAGCAGGAAATTGCCGGCCAGCAGCAACAGTTGCTGACCCAGCGCGCCGACCTCGACAGCCGCCGCCAGGCGCTGGAAGCCGAACGCGGCAAGCGCCAGCAGGTGCTGGCCAAGCTCAATGGCGACATGAAGGACCGCGATCAGAAGTTGCAAGCCCGCGAGCAGGACCAGGCCGACCTGTCCAAAGTCCTCAAGACCATCGAGGAAACCCTGGCCCGGCAGGCCCGCGAAGCTGAAGAGGCGCGCAAGAAAGCCTTGCTGGCCCAGCAGGAAGCGGAAAAACGCCGTCAGCAGGAGGCGCTGGCCGCCGCCGCTGCCCGCGAGCAGGCCCAGGAACCTGTGGAACCACCGAAAAAGGCTCGCACCACGCTCGGCCCGATGGTTTCCACCGACGGCGCAAGCTACGGCGGTGCATTTTCTTCGGCACGGGGAAAACTTCCATGGCCGGTGAACGGTCGATTGCTGGCACGCTTCGGTGATGCCCGCGGCAGCGACGCCCGTGCCAAGTGGGATGGGGTGATGATCAGTGCCAACCCGGGCACCCAGGTCCGTGCGGTGCACGGCGGGCGCGTGGTGTTCGCCGACTGGTTGCGCGGCGCGGGGCTTCTGGTCATTCTCGACCATGGCAATGGTTACCTGAGCCTGTACGGTCACAACCAGAGCCTGCTCAAAAACGCCGGTGATATCGTCAAGGCCGGTGAAGCCATTTCCACCGTTGGTGACAGCGGTGGCCAGGACGCGGCAGGCTTGTACTTCGCCATCCGCCAGCAGGGCCGGCCTACCGACCCTTCGCAATGGTGCCGGGGCTAGTCAAATTTATACGGCGTAGACTGAGAGCTGCGCCGATGCTCCCCAGGGAGCACTTACAGGATCAGGAGTTCGTTCGACATGCTGCACTCGCCTCGTCTCACCCAGCTGGCCCTGTCCATCGCCCTGGCGGTCGGCGCGCCCCTGGCCACCGCCGCAGAGCCGGCCAAGGCCGCCGCAGTGCCAGCCACCGAGGTAACCGCCAAGGCGCCGCTGCCGCTGGAAGAGCTGCGCACCTTCGCCGAGGTCATGGACCGCATCAAGGCTGCCTACGTCGAACCGGTGGATGACAAGACCCTGCTGGAAAACGCCATCAAGGGCATGCTCAGCAACCTCGACCCGCACTCCGCCTACCTCGGCCCGGAGGACTTCCAGGAGCTGCAGGAAAGCACCAGCGGCGAGTTCGGCGGGCTGGGCATCGAGGTTGGCCAGGAAGACGGCTTTATCAAGGTGGTGTCGCCAATCGACGACACCCCGGCTTCGCGTGCCGGCGTGCAGGCAGGCGACCTGATCGTCAAGATCAACGGCGCCCCGACCCGTGGCCAGACCATGACCGAAGCGGTCGACAAGATGCGCGGCAAGATCGGCGAGAAGATCACCCTGACCCTGGTGCGTGACGGCGGCAATCCGTTCGACGTGACACTGGCCCGCGCGGTTATCCAGGTCAAGAGCGTGAAGAGCCAGCTGCTGGAGAACGATTACGGCTACATCCGCATCACCCAGTTCCAGGTCAAGACCGGCGACGAAGTGGGCAAGGCGCTGGCCAAGCTGCGCAAAGACAACGGCAAGAAGTTGCGCGGGGTAGTGCTGGACCTGCGCAACAACCCGGGCGGCGTGTTGCAGTCGGCGGTGGAAGTGGCCGACCACTTCCTGACCAAGGGCCTGATCGTCTACACCAAGGGCCGCATCGCCAACTCCGAACTGCGTTTCTCTGCCGACCCGGCCGACGCCAGCGATGGCGTGCCACTGGTGGTGCTGATCAACGGCGGCAGTGCCTCGGCCTCGGAAATTGTCGCAGGCGCCCTGCAGGACCAGAAGCGCGCCGTACTGATGGGTACCGATAGCTTCGGCAAAGGCTCGGTGCAGACCGTGCTGCCGCTGGCCAACGACCGCGCCCTGAAGCTGACTACCGCGCTGTATTACACGCCGAATGGCCGCTCGATCCAGGCCCAGGGCATCGTCCCCGATATCGAAGTGCGCCCGGCCAAACTTACCGCCGAAGTCGATACCGACAATTTCAAGGAAGCCGACCTGCAGGGCCACCTGGGCAACGGCAACGGCGGCGCCGACCGCCCGACCGGCAGCAGCAAACGCAAGGAACGCCCGCAGGACGATGACTTCCAGCTGAGCCAGGCCCTGAGCCTGCTCAAGGGGCTGAACATCACTTCGGGCAAATGATCCACACGATGCGTTACCTGCTGTGTCTGCTGTTCTCCCTGATGGCCGGTGTCGCGCACGCGGCGCCGGTCAGCAAGGCCTACATGAGCATCATCATCGACGACCTGGGCCAAAGCACCGAGCGTGACAGCCGCACCCTCGCCCTTCCCGGCCCGGTGACCATGGCGATCATGCCCGATACCCCGCATGCCACTGACTTCGCCCGCCAGGCCCACAAGGCCGGCAAAACGGTGATCCTGCACATGCCCATGGACCCGGCCACCGGGCCCTATGCCTGGCACCCGGGCATAGCCATCGAAGCGCTGGCGCAGCGCCTGGATGCGGCCTTGGCGAAAGTGCCCTACGCCGCCGGCATCAACAACCACATGGGCAGCCGCATGACGGCACAGCGTGAACCCATGGCCTGGTTGATGGGTGAACTGCAGCAACGCCACCTGTTCTTCGTCGACAGCCGCACCAGCGCCGCCACCGTGGCCGCAGCCGAGGCCCAGCGCATCAGCCTGGCCCACGTTTCGCGGGATGTGTTCCTCGACGATGTGCGCACAACCGAGGCGATCACCGGGCAGTTGCAGCAAGGCATCGCCCTGGCGCGCAAGCAAGGGTCTGCGGTGCTGATCGGGCATCCTTACCCACAAACCCTCGACGTGCTGGAACGAGCACTGCCACAGCTCAAGGCCCAGGGCGTCGAACTGATCAGGCTCAGCCAGATGATTGCCGTGCGCAGCAACCAGGCGATGCCTGGGCATGGCAAGAATGGCCGCTACACCAATCGCTGAGAAGCTGGGGCTGCTTTGCAGCCCTTCGCGGGCACGCCCGCTCCCACAGGGATCGCGCCGGCTTCAGGCCCTGTGACAATCCTGTGGGAGCGGGCATGCCCGCGAAGGGCCGCAAAGCGACCCCAATAAAAAACCCCGCTCAGTGAGCGGGGTTTTGTTTGCATCAACAGCAATCAGCTGTACACACGCCCCAGCAGCTGGCGGTGGCTTTCGAACTGATCCAGCACATCACGCACGATCTGCTCGGGCGCAAAGCCCATCAGGTCATACTCCTGGCTGCCATCGTGCAGGTACACCTCGGCGCGATAGTAGCGCTGACGCACTTCCGGTTCACCCTCCACCGGCGCCTCGCTCGGCGCGGCCATGTAGCCGTCCAGGCTCACTTCGTAAACGAACGGGTTACCCTCGTCCATCATCACCCGCAGGCCCATCATGTTGCGCGACTGGCCAACGCGGGTTTCCACCTCAAAGCCCAGAGTCTGCAACTGCGCGGCCGCTTCTTTCAGCGCCGGGCTGACCTGCTTGTCCATGAAGCGCTGCACCACAGCCTGGGTGGGCTGCAGCTCCAGCTGGGTCAGGCGCTCGCTGAAGCCACGACGACCACGGGCAGCCAGTTCGGCGCGCTCCTGCTCGACCGCCACATCCTGCTTCATGGCCTTGTACAGGCCGAACATGAACAGCACCAGCACCACCGAGAACGGCAGGCCTGCCAGCACGACCATGGTTTGCATGGCTTCGAAGTTACCGGCAAACAGCAGGCCGATGGTGACCAGGGTAATGACAACCGACCAGAACACCACCATCCAGTGCGGGGCGTCTTCATCCACCTTGCCGCCTTTGCACGACAGGTTGGCCATCATCACCGCGCCGGAATCGGCCGGGGTGAGGAACAGTACAAAGCCGACAAATACCGCCACACCAATCACGATCTTCGCCGCCGGGAAGTATTCCAGCAGTTGGTAGATCGACATTGACGGCTGTTCCAGCGCGGTCTTGCCCAGCTCCACCGCCCCCTGGTTGATCACCAGGTCCAGTGCGGTGTTGCCGAAGATCGACAGCCAGGCCAAGGTGAAGCCCAGCGGGATCAACAGCACGCCGCTGACCAGTTGGCGCACGGTACGGCCCTTGGAGATACGGGCAATGAACATGCCGACGAACGGGCCCCAGGAAATCCACCAGGCCCAGTAGAACACGGTCCACAGGCCCAACCAGCGCTCGGACTTGCCGGCTTCGCCTTCGTACACGTAAAGGTCGAAGGTTTTCAGCACGATACCGTTCAGGTAGTCGCCAACGTTCTGCACAAAGCCGTTGAACAGGTGCAGCGTGTTGCCCGCCAGCAGCACGAACAGCAGCAGGCCGCTGAACAGCAGGATGTTCAGGTTGGACAAGCGGCGAATGCCGTTTTCCACGCCCGATACCGCCGCCACGGTTGCCACGCCGGCCATGACCAGGATCACCACCAGCAGGTTGGTCTGGCTGTGCTCCATGCCGAACAGGTATTCAAGGCCCGAGGACACCTGCATCGAGCCGATCCCCAGGTTGGTCACCAGGCCCAGCAGGGTGACGAACATGCCGAAGATGTCCACCGCGTTGCCGGCAGCGCCCTTGACCCAACGCTCGCCCACCAGCGGGTACAGCGCTGAGCGCAATGCCAGCGGCTGGTTGTGACGGTAGGCGAAGTAACCCACAGCCAGGCCGACCAAGGCGTAGATCGCCCAGCCATGCAGGCCCCAGTGCAGGAAGGTCAGCTGCAGGCCCTGGCGCGCAGCTTCGAGGCTGGCCGGGGTGCCTTCCGGTGGGTTGAAGTAATGGTCCAGCGGCTCGGAAGCGCCGAAGTACAGCAGCGAAATGCCAATACCGGAAGAGAACAGCATGCCGGCCCAGGCGCCGTAGCTGAAGTCAGGCTGGTCGTCCTTGCCGCCAAGCTTGAGCTTGCCGTAATCGGAGAAGGCCAGGTAGACGACGAACAGCAGGTAACCGCAGATCACCAGCATGTAGTACCAGCCAAAGGTGCGCGTCAGCCATTTCTGGGCCACGCCCAGCACCTGGCCAGCGGTATCGGGTACAGCGATCAGCAAGGCAGTCAGAACAAGGATCATCAGCGCGGAGGTGAAGAACACCACGCGGTTGACCCGTACCCTCTCGGCGGGGGGCTTGGTAAGTGAGGCAGAACTCATTGCACGAATGCTCCGGGCAGTACGGCTGTGGAGGCTAATCAGTCTTTCCCGAGCAATTGGTGGAATATCCCCACTGCGTCAGGTGTTATAAAAGCACCTTGGAAACCGTGATCCCGAATCGATACGTTGCAAAAAAACAGACTGGGGCTGCTGAAAAATGCCAAGCATCCGCAGGGGTGCGCGCATTCGTCACCGACTACCTCGCCCGCTCCAAGGGCCTGTCGCAGGGCCAGGGGCCGTGCGGCAGAATCTGTATTTCGCATCGCTCATGCCCGTCAACGCCTTGTATTCCGGGGGTTACACGATTTCCTAGGGTGTCAATCCGTGCCTTCTCGACCGCCCTGAAAGCTGTCAATGGCACAAATTGTCGCAGAGCTTATTCTTTATTGATTGAACGTTCAATCAAAACAAAATAGACTGGTCTTCGCCGAGTCAGCCGCCCGTCGCCTGCTCGCAGACCTGAGGAGATAGCAAGATGCCCAAGGTCGGTATGCAACCCATCCGCCGCCAGCAGTTGATCGAAGCCACATTGCAGGCGGTCGATCAGGTCGGTCTGGGGGACGCCAGCATTGCGCTGATTGCCCGCTTGGCCGGTGTGTCAAACGGCATCATCAGTCACTACTTTCGGGACAAGAACGGCCTGATCGCAGCGACGATGGGTTACATCATGAGCATGCTCAACGAAGGTGTCAGAGCACGCCGACAGGCCCTGGCGGATGACAGCCCGCGCGCTCATCTGAAAGTGATCATCGAAGGCAACTTCGATGCCAGCCAGGTGAACGGCCCGGCAATGAAAACCTGGTTGGCCTTCTGGGCTTCCAGCATGCACCAGCCCGATTTGCACAGGTTGCAGCGGATCAACGACCACCGCTTGTATTCCAACCTGTGCTGCCAGTTCCGCCGTGCCCTGCCGCTCTACCATGCGCGCAAGGCAGCCCGCGGCCTGGCAGCCCTGATCGACGGTTTGTGGCTGCGTGGCGCCCTGTCGGGTGATGCATTCGACACCGACCAGGCGATACGGATTGCTTACGAATACATGGATCTACAACTGGCTAAACAGCACACCCTGGGCACAAACGACCAGGCTGCCGAACCAGCACGCACGGCCCTTGCCAACCCGGCAGGAGCGTGACGCGCAAGCCAAACCACACACTGCACTTGCGAGGACACTATGGCCCGTTTCGGAACGCAAAAACTCTACATTGATGGCGCTTACGTCGACGCTGGCAGCGATGCCACCTTCGAAGCCATCAACCCGGCCACCGGCGAAGTCCTCGCCCACGTACAACGTGCCACCGAGGCCGATGTCGAGAAGGCCGTGGAAAGCGCCGAGCGTGGCCAGAAAGTCTGGGCTGCGATGACCGCCATGCAGCGTTCGCGCATCCTGCGCCGTGCCGTCGAAATTCTGCGCGAGCGCAACGATGAACTGGCCCAGCTGGAAACCCTGGACACCGGCAAGTCGTATTCCGAAACCCGCTACGTCGACATCGTCACCGGCGCCGACGTGCTGGAATACTACGCAGGCCTGGTACCGGCCATCGAAGGCGAGCAGATTCCGCTGCGTGAATCGTCCTTCGTCTACACCCGCCGCGAGCCGCTGGGCGTGACCGCAGGTATCGGCGCCTGGAACTACCCGATCCAGATCGCCTTGTGGAAATCCGCCCCGGCCCTGGCCGCCGGCAACGCGATGATCTTCAAGCCATCGGAAGTCACCTCGCTGACCACCCTGAAACTGGCCGAGATCTACACCGAAGCCGGCCTGCCGAATGGCGTGTTCAACGTGCTGACCGGCAGCGGCCGCGAAGTTGGCACCTGGTTGACCGAGCACCCGCGCATCGAAAAAGTCTCCTTCACCGGCGGCACCACCACCGGCAAGAAAGTCATGGCCAGCGCCTCAAGCTCCTCGCTGAAGGAAGTCACCATGGAGCTGGGCGGCAAGTCGCCACTGATCATCTGCGCCGACGCCGACCTGGACAAGGCCGCCGACATCGCCATGATGGCCAACTTCTACAGCTCGGGCCAGGTGTGCACCAACGGCACCCGCGTGTTCATCCCGGCTGAAATGAAGGCGGCGTTCGAAGCCAAGATCGCCGAGCGTGTTGCGCGCATCCGCGTTGGCAACCCGGAAGACGAAAACACCAACTTCGGCCCGCTGGTCAGCTTCGCTCACATGGAAAACGTGCTGGGCTACATTGCCAAGGGTAAAGAAGAAGGTGCCCGCGTACTGTGCGGCGGCGAGCGTCTGACCGAAGGTGACTTCGCCAAGGGCGCCTTCGTGGCCCCGACCGTGTTCACCGACTGCACCGACGACATGACCATCGTCAAGGAAGAAATCTTCGGCCCGGTCATGAGCATCCTGTCCTACGAGACCGAGGAAGAAGTGATCCGCCGTGCCAACGACACCGAGTACGGCCTGGCCGCCGGTGTGTGCACCAACGACATCACCCGCGCCCACCGCATCATCCACAAGCTGGAAGCCGGTATCTGCTGGATCAACGCCTGGGGTGAATCGCCGGCCGAAATGCCGGTCGGTGGCTACAAGCAGTCGGGCGTCGGCCGTGAGAACGGCGTCAGCTCGCTGGCTCAATACACTCGCATCAAGTCGGTCCAGGTCGAGCTGGGCGGCTACAACTCGGTTTTCTAAGCCCTGTCTAGCCACGCCCGTGCCGCTGTGCACGGGCGTTCCCGCTCCCTGATCACCGCCAACACGAGGGTACTTTCATGTCCCAAGAATTCGATTACATCATCGTCGGTGCCGGTTCGGCCGGTAACACCCTGGCCACCCGCCTGACCGAAGACGCCGGCGTCACCGTGCTGCTGCTCGAAGCCGGTGGCCCTGACTACCGCTTCGACTTCCGCACCCAGATGCCAGCCGCCCTGGCTTTCCCGCTGCAGGGCCGCCGCTACAACTGGGCCTACGAGACCGACCCGGAGCCGCACATGGACGGCCGCCGCATGGAGTGTGGCCGTGGCAAGGGCCTGGGTGGCTCGTCGCTGATCAACGGCATGTGCTACATCCGCGGCAACGCCATGGACTTCGACGGCTGGGCAGAACTGCCAGGCCTGGAAGACTGGACCTACCTGGATTGCCTGCCGTACTTCCGTAAAGCCGAAACCCGTGACATCGGCCCGAACGATTACCACGGTGGTGAAGGCCCGGTCAGCGTTGCCACGCCAAAGGCCGGCAACAACCCGCTGTTCCACGCCATGGTCGAGGCCGGCGTACAAGCCGGTTACCCGCGCACCGAAGACCTCAACGGCTACCAGCAGGAAGGCTTCGGCCCGATGGACCGTTCGGTCACTAAAAACGGCCGCCGCTCCAGCACCGCCCGTGGCTATCTGGACCAAGCCAAGAAGCGCCCGAACCTGACCATCGTCACCCACGCCCTGAGCGACCGCGTGCTGTTCGACGGCAAACGCGCCGTTGGCGTGACTTACCTGGTCGGCGACAGCGAAGAGCGTGTTGAAGCCCGTGCCCGCAAGGAGGTGATCGTAAGCTCCGGCGCCATCGCTTCTCCGCAGCTGCTGCAGCGCTCCGGCGTGGGCCCGCGCGCACTGCTGGAAAGCCTCGACATCCCGGTTGTGCACGACCTGCCGGGCGTTGGCGAAAACCTGCAGGACCACCTTGAGCTGTACCTGCAGTACGCCTGCACCCAGCCGGTGTCGCTGTACCCATCGCTGCTGTGGTGGAACCAGCCGGCCATCGGCGCCGAGTGGTTGTTCAACGGCACCGGTATCGGCGCCAGCAACCAGTTCGAGGCTGGCGGCTTCATCCGTACGCGCCCTGAATTCAAGTGGCCGAACATTCAGTACCACTTCCTGCCGGTGGCCATTAACTACAACGGCTCCAATGGCGTGAAGGAACACGGCTTCCAGGCGCACATGGGCTCCATGCGCTCGCCTGCCCGTGGCCGCATCCAGGCCAAGTCGAAAGACCCGCGCCAGCACCCGAGCATCCTGTTCAACTACATGTCCACCGAGCAGGACTGGCAGGAGTTCCGTGACGGCATCCGCCTGACCCGCGAAATCATGGCCCAGCCGGCACTGGACCCATACCGTGGCCGCGAGATCAGCCCGGGCGCCGACGTGCAAACAGACGAACAGCTGGACAAGTTCATCCGCGAGCACGCCGAAACCGCCTTCCACCCGTCGTGCTCGTGCAAGATGGGCACCGACGACATGGCAGTGGTTGACGGCGAAGGCCGTGTGCATGGCATGAAGGGCCTGCGCGTGGTCGATGCGTCGATCATGCCGCTGATCATCACCGGCAACCTCAACGCCACCACGATCATGATCGCCGAGAAGATCTCGGACAAGATCCGTGGTCGCAAGCCGCTGCCGCGCAGCACCGCCAAGTACTATGTGGCAGGGGATGCGCCGGTGAAAGGCAAGCCGATGCGTGAAGTGAAGCAGGGCTGACACCCTGATCAGGGGCCGCGCTGCGGCCCCTCTTACGCCTTCCAGTCAGGTGGGCAGCGCAAAGAAGGTGCGCATCAACGCGTCATCCTCTGTGCCCAACCGCTCAGCCAGTGCCTGGCGATCGAACAATACCCCCGTGCGCATCTCCCGCACTGTCACCCCGCTTGGCGCTTGCGCCAGTGCCTTCAGGCACACCTCCATGAAGCGATAATCGTGGCCCTGAACGGCTGTCATCTTTTCCACTTGCAGGTAGCGCCCTGGCAACATCAGCGACTCTGCCTCATCCGGTCGCCTTGAGAAAGGCCCGATAGGCGTGGCCTGCATGTCCTCGCCCGGTTCCAGCACGTACACCAACGCGTTGTCATCAAACGCCCCTCTGCCACTGACCTGGGTCTGCGGGTCGTTGAAAACCTCCCAGAGCGCATAACGGTTTTCCGTGAAAGACGTGAAGTCGGTGGTCACCAGCACGTCCCCCACCTCAATGGCGCCATCGCCGAACGCCGGTATACCGGAACCCCGCAAGCCCGACGCAGCACGGTACAGCCGTACCTGGTTGCTTACGCCTATCTCGCCAAGGGCACGGGCAAGGTCGTGACTGCGCTGGATATTCTCGGCGTGAGTACCCTCGAGGGGCAGCCCCCGCCACAGGTTGTTGTAGCGCTCTGGTGAGCTGGTGTACTCGGCAATGGCGGGCGAGCCAAAGCCGTGCTCATCGCGATAGACGGGAAAGGGCTCACTGAATGCATCCAGATACTCACCGCGGGCGCCCAAGGCATCCAGGTCAGCCCACGGCACCGCGCCCATCAGGGCTTCCTGGCGGGCCAGCGCCCCGTCCGACACAGCCAGCAATTCGTCTGCCGCCGGCGCCATGTAAAGCCCCCAATCGACCTTGGCAACCGCGGTTTGCGCCTGGCCAACAATGCGCGGGGGTACGCGGCTATCGCTGAACAGCTCACCGGCACGCATCATTGCTGCATCAAGCAGGATGAAAAGGATATCCGTCAGTACTGCCCACCATGCTGCCGTGCGCCAGGCCCGTTTGCCATTGAGCGCCCGGTCCAGGTGCAGCGCCAGGCTCACGGTGCCAAGCCCCAGCGAGGTCAATAAGACTGGCCAGCCAAACGGCGCCATCGGTGCAATGACCAGACTGGCAGCTTGTAAGCCCGCCAACCAGTTGGCCTTGCGCAGTTGTGCGTTGGTGGTCAGCCGCTCGTGGGCATCGCTGGTCAGATCATCCATGACCGCTTCGCGCAGGTGGACGAACAGGTCCCCTGCAATCGCCTGCCCGGCAATCGTGATATCGCCCCGTGACTGGGCAAGCCACTTGAGGTATGTGCTTATGCGCAGGCGTAGCGGCTGTGCCAGTACTCCATCCCCGACGAACAGCCTGACCAGGCGCTCCCGCCCCTCAGGCGTGTCGGCCTGATCAGCAAGCCATGCTGTAAGTACGTGGCGATTGTCGAATACCTGCACAACAGCCTGCGCATCGGCAAGATAGAGGCACAACTTGCCAGTCTTCAGCTTATGCTGGAACAGCAGCCTGGCGCTGATACCGCCGATGGCAAGCGTGCTCCAACCCCGCTGGGCATTCACTGGCCGGGTCTGTCGCAGACCTTGCACACTGATCGGCAGTGCGGGTACCGCAAACGTCGCCACCATCAGCTCCCGCCGCTCTGGCTCGCTGAGCGTCGATTGGCCCACGGCGGCAAGGAAACGGGCGCGGGCCAGCACGCAATAATCTTCGCCATGCAGCGACCGGAACCTGCTCAGAGCCTCGGTATAGCGCCCCGCAAAATCCAGTTGCCAGAACGCCTTCAGCACGTGCTGTGGGTCAAGCCGCACTTCGTTGCGCTCGTCATAGTCAATGTGGCTGGCGTCCACCCGGTAGAAGCCACCGTAAACGCTTAATTCATCTGCACTGTCCTGCTGCTGTGGGCTGAAGCGCTGGATCACCAGCTCGGTCAGGCTCAGGGAGCGCCAAGGCGGCCCGCTGTGGCACCAGCCGGTGTAGCTGCGCGAGCTCGTTGCTGCGGCGTGGAATTCGTGCCAATAGAGCCTGTCCGGATCCACCCAGTACCCTAGTTGCTGGTGCAGCACATGGCCGGCCGCTTGACGCGCCATCCTGTGCAAATCAGGGAAATGCCCCAGCATGCGTTGGGCCAGCTGGGCGAGTGACAAGGTTTCTTGATCGTTCATGGATCTTGGCTACCTGGGACAAGGCGTTCCACTACACAGGCAAGCCGCAGTAACGATGCGGTATCGCTTTACAGCCCGCATCGGCCTCAGGTTAGAATCGATTGGCACGCGACCTGCTAGCTTTTGCTGAACAACGCGCTACCACGTCCCTTCCCGCCGCTGTCTCGGAGTACCTGCCTTTGGATGCAAGCACCATCAACAGCCTGTTCTTGATCGGCGCATTGCTGGTGGGTGCAAGTATTCTGGTCAGCTCGCTGTCTTCGCGCCTGGGCATCCCCATTCTGGTCATCATCCTCGCCGTCGGCATGGTCGCCGGTGTCGATGGTGGCGGCATCATCTTCAACAACTACCCGACCGCCTACCTGGTGGGCAACCTGGCACTGGCCGTGATCCTGCTCGACGGTGGCTTGCGCACGCGGGTGGCAAGCTTTCGCGTAGCGCTGTGGCCGGCGCTGTCGCTGGCCACGGTCGGGGTAATGATCACCACCGCCCTCACCGGCCTGGTCGCCGCCTGGCTGTTCAACCTGAGCCTGATCCAGGGCCTGCTGATCGGCGCCATCGTGGGCTCTACCGATGCGGCTGCGGTGTTCTCGCTGCTGGGCGGCAAAGGCCTGAACGAACGGGTTACCGCCACCCTGGAGATCGAGTCGGGCAGCAACGACCCAATGGCCGTGTTCCTCACGGTCACCCTGATCGACATGATCGCCAGCGGCCAGACCGGCCTGCACTGGAGCCTGCTGGGCCACCTGTTGCGCGAATTCGGCATCGGCGGGCTGCTGGGCCTGGGTGGCGGCTGGCTGATGCTGCAACTGGTAAACCGCATCAACCTGGCCGGTGGCCTGTACCCGATCCTGGTAGTAGCCGGCGGCCTGGTGGTGTTCTCGCTGACCAACGCCCTGCACGGTAGCGGCTTCCTCGCCGTATACCTGTGCGGCCTGGTGCTGGGCAACAAGCCTATCCGCAGCCGCCATGGCATCCTGCACATGCTCGACGGCATGGCATGGCTGGCCCAGATCGGCATGTTCCTGGTGCTGGGCCTGCTGGTCACACCTCACGACCTGCTGCCCATCGCCTTGCCGGCGCTAGGCCTGGCATTGTGGATGATCCTGGTGGCGCGGCCGCTGTCGGTGGTCGCGGCACTGCTGCCGTTCAAGGCCTTCCATGGCCGCGAAAAAGGCTTTATCTCCTGGGTAGGCCTGCGCGGCGCGGTGCCGATCATTCTGGCGGTGTTCCCGCTGATGGCCGGCCTGCCAGACGCTCAGCTGTTCTTCAACCTGGCGTTCTTCATCGTGCTGGTATCACTGCTGGTGCAAGGCACCAGCCTGCCGTGGGTGGCCAAACTGCTAAAAGTGACCGTGCCGCCAGACCCGGCGCCAATCTCCCGCTCTGCCCTGGAAGTGCACATCACCAGCGAGTGGGAAATGTTCGTCTACCGCCTGGGCGCCGAAAAATGGTGCATCGGGGCCGCCCTGCGCGAGCTGAAAATGCCCGAAGGCACGCGGATTGCCGCGCTGTTCCGGGGCGAACAACTGCTGCACCCCTCAGGCAGTACCGTGCTGCAAGTTGACGACATGCTCTGCGTGATCGGTCATGAGCACAACCTGCCTGCCCTGGGCAAGTTGTTCAGCCAAGCGCCACAACGCGGCCTGGACCTGCGTTTCTTTGGCGACTTCGTGCTCGAAGGCGATGCCGAACTGGGAGCCGTTGCAGCGCTTTACGGCCTGAAACTCGATGGCCTGGACGCGAAAATGCCGTTGGCGCAGTTCATCCGACAGAAGGTCGGAGGCGCTCCAGTAGTAGGTGACCAGGTCGATTGGCATGGCACGATCTGGACCGTGGCGACCATGGACGGGAACAAGATTCAGAAAGTAGGCGTCAGATTCCCCGAAGGAACGCGACCCGGACCAGGATTGTTCCTCTAAACTTCGTTTCTGCCGGATCCACAAGTAGTCTGCCTATGTCCCTGCGCGCGTACCTTCGCACAGCCCTGCTCGGGCTGTGCCTGTCCCTTTCCTTTGCCGCCACCGCGGCAGAAGCCCCGACCACCGCCAGCATCCAGAATAGCCTCGACAAGATCGCCGAGCGCAAACTGCCCGAGGCTGACCAGAAGGCCCTGCAGCAAGTGCTCGAGCAAACGCTGAGCCTGCTTGCCAGCAAGGAAGACAACGAAAAGAAGCTCGCCGCGCTCAAGCAGCAGTTGACCAGTGCGCCCAAGGAAACCAGTGACAGCCAGAAGGAGCTCGCCAGGCTCAAGCAAAGCAAGGCGCAGCCCGTCGCTCAACGGTACGCCGCACTCACCGTGCCGCAGCTCGAGCAAATGCTCAGCGAACGCAACACCCAGCAGGGCGAGCTGCAGAAGGCGCTGTCCGAAGCCAACAGCCTGATCATCAATTCGCAAACCCGCCCGGAACGCGCCCAGGCCGAAATCAGCAACAGCCAGGCCCGCGCCCAGCAGATCAACACCATCCTTAAAACCGGCAAGGACGGCGGCAAATCGATCAACGCCGACCAGCGCAACCAGCTCAACGCCGAACTTGCCTCGCTCAACGCGCTGACCCTGTTGCGCCGCCAGGAACTGGCCGGCAACACCCTGCTGCAAGATCTCGGCAATGCTCGTCATGATTTGCTGATCGAGCGCGCCGCGCGCCTGGAGCAGGAAATCCAGGACCTGCAGACCCTGATCAACGAAAAGCGCCTGGCCCAGTCCCAGGAAGCGGTTACCCAACAGTCGATCGAGGCCCAGAAGGCCGGTGGCAGCAGCCTGCTGGCGACCGAAAGCGCGATCAACCTCAAGCTCTCCGACTACCTGCTGAAAAGCACCGACCGCCTCAACGAGCTGACCCAGCAGAACCTGCGCACCAAGCAGCAGCTGGACAGCCTGACCCAGGCCGACCAGGCGCTGGACGAGCAGATCAACGTGCTCAAGGGCAGCTTGCTGCTGTCAAAGATCCTCTACAAGCAGAAGCAGACCCTGCCGCACCTGAAAGTCGACCGCGACCTGGCCGACCAGATCGCCGACACCCGGCTGTACCAGTTCGAGGTCAACCAGCAACGCGAGCAGATGAGCAACCCGGTCACCTACGTCGACAAGCTGCTGGCCGCCCAACCGCAGGAAGACGTGACTCCCCAGCTGCGCAAGGCGTTGCTGGAAGTGGCGATCACCCGCAGTGACCTGCTGGAGCGGCTGAACCGCGAACTGTCGGCGCTGCTCAACGAATCGATCACCCTGCAGCTCAACCAGAAGCAGCTGCTGGGCACCGCACAGAACCTGCGCACCACCCTGGACGAGCAGATGTTCTGGATCCCCAGCAACAAGCCGCTGGACTGGGACTGGCTGAGCTATGTACCCGAGCGCCTGGCCGACCAGGTCGCCAACCTGCCGTGGGGCTCGGGCCTGAAAGAGCTGGCCGACGGCCTGAGCCAGCGTCCGCTGCTGTTCTTGCCACTGTTGCTGGTCATCGGCGCGCTGTTGTGGCGGCGCAAGTACCTGTACCAACGGCTAGGCAAGGTGCACCAGGACATCGGCCACTTCCGCCGTGACAGCCAATGGCACACGCCCCAGGCGATCCTTATCAACATCCTCTTGGCGATGCCGGTCAGCCTTGGCCTGGCGCTGTGCAGCTACGCCTTGCAGATCGACGCCCGCGGGCAAAACGCCAACCTGGGCGCCGCACTCTGGCAGCTGGCCCAGGCCTGGCTGGTGTTCTACACCGCCTACCGCATCCTCGCCCCCGGTGGCGTGGCAGAAATCCACTTCCGCTGGCACAAACCGCAGGTCGAGTTCCTGCGTGGCTGGGTGCGGCGCCTGGGCACCGTGGTGCTGGCACTGGTCGGTGTGGTGGCGGTGGCCGAACACCAGCCTTCGGCGTTGGCCGACGACGTGCTGGGTATCGGCGTGGTGCTGACCTGCTACGCACTGATGGCCTGGCTGCTCAGCCGCCTGCTGCTCAGCAGCCCCGCGCACCGCAATACCTCTCTGTTCCGCAAGGCCGTGGGCGTCGCGTTCACCGCCCTGCCCATCGCCCTGTTCGTCGCTGTGTGCTTCGGCTACTACTACACCGCGCTTAAACTCACCGACCGGCTGATCTACACCCTGTACCTGCTAATGTTCTGGCTGGTGATCGAAGCGGCATTCGTGCGCGGCCTGTCAGTGGCGGCACGGCGCCTGGCTTACCAACGCGCGCTCAGCAAACGGGCTGCGGCCAAGGAAGGGCTGGATGGCGAAGTCATTACCGAAGAGCCGACGCTGGACATCGAGCAGGTCAACCAGCAATCGCTGCGCCTGATCCGCCTGGCCCTGCTCGGCGGCTTCATCGCCGGCCTGTACTGGGTGTGGGCAGACCTGATCTCAGTGTTCGCCTACCTCAACAACTTCGTCCTGTACGAATACACCAGCGGCACCGGCACGGCCGCCAGTATGGTGCCGATCAGCCTCGGCGACCTGCTGGGTGCGCTGGTGATCGTCGGCATCACCTTCGCCCTGGCGGGCAACTTGCCAGGCCTGCTCGAGGTGCTGGTGCTTTCACGCCTGAACCTGGCCCAAGGCAGTGCCTATGCCACCACCACCTTGCTGTCGTACACCATTGTCGGCATCGGTATCGTCAGCACCCTGTCGACCCTGGGGGTGAGCTGGGACAAGCTGCAATGGCTGGTGGCCGCGTTGTCGGTGGGCTTGGGCTTCGGCATGCAGGAAATTTTCGCCAACTTCATTTCCGGCATCATGATTCTGTTCGAGCGCCCGGTACGGATCGGCGACACCATCACCATCGGCAACCTGTCGGGCACGGTGAGCAAGATACGCATCCGCGCCACCACCATCACCGATTTCGACCGCAAGGACATCATCGTCCCCAACAAGACCTTCATCACCGGCCAGCTGATCAACTGGTCGCTGACCGACACGGTCACCCGAGTGACGCTGAAGCTGGGCATCGACTACGGCTCCGACCTGGACCTGGTACGCGACCTGCTGCTCAAGGGCGCACACGAAAACCCGCGCGTGCTCAAGGACCCGGAGCCGATCGTGTACTTCCTCAACTTCGGTGAAAGCTCGCTGGACCATGAGTTGCGCATGCACGTGCGCGACCTGGGCGACCGCAACCCGACGCTGGACGAGATCAACCGCTACATCAACCGCGAGTTCAAGGCCCACAACATCAAGATCTCGGTACGCCAGGTGGAGGTGTTCCTGATGGACCAGAAGGGCGGCAAGCAGCAGTTGATTCCGCTGGAGCAACCTAAACCGGATGGCACTGCACCGGCCTGAGTGGGCTCGAATGCTTTATTCTGTGCTGAATCTCAGGAGCAGCCCGTGAAAGCCCTCGACCAACTCACCTTCGACAACCGCTTCGCCCGCCTGGGCGATGCGTTCTCCACCCAGGTGCTGCCCGAGCCCATTGCAGACCCGCGCCTGGTGGTAGCCAGCGAGTCGGCCATGGCCTTGCTCGAGCTCGACCCCGCGCAAGCCGACCTGCCAGTGTTCGCCGAGCTGTTCAGCGGCCATAAGTTGTGGGAAGAAGCCGACCCACGGGCGATGGTCTATTCAGGCCATCAGTTCGGCTCGTACAACCCCCGCCTGGGCGATGGCCGCGGCCTGCTGCTGGCCGAAGTCCTCAACGACAAAGGCGAGCACTGGGACCTGCACCTCAAGGGCGCCGGCCAGACCCCGTATTCACGCATGGGCGACGGCCGCGCCGTGCTGCGCTCGTCGATCCGCGAATTCCTTGCTTCCGAAGCCCTGCACGCCCTCGGCATCCCCAGCAGCCGGGCGCTGTGCGTGATCGGCTCCAGCACCGTGGTGTGGCGCGAAACCCGTGAAAGCGCCGCCATGCTCACCCGCCTGGCGCAGAGCCATGTCCGTTTCGGCCATTTCGAGTATTTCTACTACACCAAGCAGCCCGAACAGCAGCGTGTGCTGATCGACCATGTGCTGGAGCAGCACTACCCCGAATGCCGTGACGCCGAACAACCGTACCTGGCCATGTTCCGTACCATCGTCGAGCGCAACGCCGAACTGATCGCCCGCTGGCAGGCCTATGGCTTCTGCCACGGGGTGATGAACACCGACAACATGTCGATCCTGGGCATCACCTTCGACTTCGGCCCGTACGCCTTCCTCGACGACTTCGACGCCAACTTCATCTGCAACCACTCCGACGACCGTGGCCGCTACAGCTACGCCAACCAGGTGCCCATCGCCCACTGGAACCTCAGCGCGCTGGCTCAGGCCCTGACCACTGTCATCGAGGTTGAGCCACTGAAGGAAGCACTGGGGCTGTTCCTGCCGCTGTACCAGGCGCATTACCTGGACCTGATGCGCCGGCGCCTGGGCCTGACCACTGCCGAAGACGACGATATGGCACTGGTCGAGCGCCTGCTGCAGTGCATGCAGCGTGGTGGCGTGGACTACAGCCTGTTCTTCCGCAAGCTGGGTGAACAGCCTGCGGCACAGGCGCTGAAGGTGGTGCGCGACGACTTTATCGACCTGGCCGGCTTCGATGCCTGGGGTGCAGACTACCTGGCCCGCTGTGAACGCGAACCCGGCAATACCGAAGGCCGCCGTGAACGGATGCATGCGGTGAACCCGCTGTATGTGCTGCGCAACTACCTGGCGCAAAAGGCCATCGAAGCGGCTGAGGCAGGGGATTACAGTGAAGTACGGCAATTGCACCAGGTACTAACCCGCCCCTTCGAGGAACAGCCCGGGATGCAGGCCTACGCCCAGCGGCCGCCGGAATGGGGCAAGCACCTGGAAATCAGCTGCTCTTCCTGATTGATAATTGCTCTACCGGCCCTGTCGCCGGCAAGCCAGCTCCCACAGGTAACGTGCCAGACCTGAGGCAAGCGGTCCCCCTGTGGGAGCTGGCTTGCCGGCGATAGGGCCCGAACAAACAACACAAGGAATTGATATGTCCGACCCACTGGTAATCCCCTGTCCCCACTGCAACGGCCTCAACCGCCTGCCCGCCGAGCGCCTGGGCGACGCGCCGAAATGCGGCCGCTGCAAACAGGAGGTGCTGTTGAGCACCCCCTTCGAGCTCACCGAAGCCAGCTACGCCAGCCAGATCAAAGGCGACCTGCCGCTGCTGGTCGACATCTGGGCCGACTGGTGCGGCCCCTGCAAATCCTTCGCTCCCACCTTCGAACAAGCCGCCCGCCAACTGGCCGGCCGCTGCCGCCTGGCCAAGCTCGACAGCGAAGCCAACCGCAACCTGGCCGGGCAACTGGGCATCCGCTCGATCCCCAGCCTGCTGCTGTTCAAGAACGGCCGCGAAGTCAGCCGCCAGGCCGGAGCATTTCCACTCCAGTCGTTGCTGGAGTGGGTGCGTAGCCAAGGGGTTTAGGTGTGTTTTCTAGTGCATGCCGTTAGCAGGATGGCGCCTGTGAGATCGAGCGCCGCCCGCGCGGCGCTTCGCGGGACAAGCCCGCTCCCACATTTGTTTCTGGCCAATTACTCCTGTGCCATAGGCGCGCGCACCCTTGGTATATGGCGAAAGATGGGTGAAGGGTAGCTGCGTAACCTTTAATATCGAATGGAACAAACAAGCCGGACAGCGGTGAACTCACAGAAGGGACTGGCCCAAAACAGATGTGGGAGCGGGCTTGTCCCGCGAAGCGCCGCGCGGGCGGCGCTCGATCTCACAGGCGCCGAAAATGCTGCGCCAGGCACCTGGCAGCCTTGATACCTACCAGACGTCTAACCTCGCTCCTCCAGCAGATCATGCAACTCCACAAACTGCTGGGTCAGCTTGTGCTTGGGCTCCAGGTGAATCAGCGGCAGGCTGGCGTGGTGCGATTCGCGCATCTTCACCGAGCTGCCCAGGTACACCGGTAGCACCGGCAGGCCTTCTTCCAGCAGCTCGTCGAGCATCTGCTGCGGCAGGCTGGCACGGGACTGGAACTGGTTGACCACGATGCCTTCGACCATCAAGTCTTCGTTGTGGTCTTCCTTGAGGTCTTCGATCTCCGCCAGCAGGCCATACAGGGCCTGGCGCGAAAAGCTGTCACAGTCGAAGGGAATCAGCACGCGATCTGCGGCGATCAACGCAGAAACGGCATAGAAGTTCAGCGCTGGCGGGGTATCGATGTAGATACGCTCGTAGTCCTCGTCCAGCTCGTCGAGCAACTTTCGCAGCTTGTTGATCTTGTGCTTGGCCTCAAGCTTGGGCTGCAGGTCGGCCAACTCGGCAGTGGCAGTGACCACGTGCAGGTTGTCGAACGGGGTTTCGTAGATATCGACTTTGTTCTTCTTGCTGAACGGCCCGCTGGACAGGCTTTGCTTGAAGAAGTCGGCAATACCCATCGGGATATCCTCGCCGGTCAGGCCGGTGAGGTACTGGGTCGAGTTCGCCTGGGCATCCAGGTCGATCAAAAGGGTCCGGTAGCCTTCATTGGCACTGACCGCCGCCAGGTTGCAGGCGATGCTCGACTTGCCCACCCCACCTTTCTGATTGAACACCACGCGACGCATGATTGACCTCCGTGTTTCAACGAATGCCCGAGTATGTGGCGGCACTGCGGCAATGGCCAGCGCCATTTGGCCAACATTAGCCCTGGCCGACCACCTGCCCGGTCAACAGCTCGGCAAACGCCTTGGCCATTACCGAATTGCCCCGCTCGCGCTGCACCAGCCACACCGCCGACATCGCCCCTTCATCCAGCAGCGTGCGGTACACCACCCCTTCGATGCGCATACGCTGGAACGACGCTGGCAACACCGATACCCCCAACCCCGCCGAGACCAGGCCGATGATGGTCATTGCCTCCCCAGCCTCCTGGGCAAAGTGCGGGCTGAAGCCCGCCTGCCGCGCCAGGCTGAGCAACTGTGCATGCAGGCCGCTGCCATAACTGCGCGGGAAGAACACAAACGGCTCATGGGCCAGCGCCGCCATGTGCACCCCTTGTTCCGTGCCTTCAGCCAGCGGATGCGATGCGTTGATCACCGCCACCAGCGGCTCGCGGAACAATTCGGTGGCCAACAAGCCTTCCGGCAAAGGCATCGGCCGCATCAGCCCTACTTCGATGGACTCGTCGAACACTGCTTCGGCGATATCACGGCTGCTCATTTCTTTTAAGTTCAGGTGCACAGCCGGGAAGCGCTGGCGAAAGGCATGGATGGCCTTGGGGATCTTCGAGGTGAATGGCGCAGACGAGGTAAAGCCAATCTTCATTTCGCCCAATTCACCCAACTGCGCCCGCCGCGCCACATCTGCGGCCTTCTCCACTTGCGCCAGCACCTGCCGCGCTTCCTCAAGGAACAGTCGCCCCGCCTCGCTCAGCTCGACCCGACGGTTGGTACGCTCGAACAGCCGCGCTCCCAGTTCCTGCTCCAGGGCCTGGATCTGCTGGCTCAGGGGCGGCTGGGAAATGCCCAGTTGCTGGGCGGCGCGGCCAAAGTGCAGCTCTTCAGCCACAGCAATGAAGTAGCGCAGGTGACGCAGTTCCATGACCAGCTCCTAATGAGTCGAAAAACGTCTTAAATAGGTCGAACAATATATTGGATCTAATCATTAGCCAGCTATATGCTTTTTTCATTGCGCCAGAGGTACCCGCCCGTGAAAACTGCTGTAGCTCCCCTTCCTGCCGAACCAGAGCCTGCCTCCCTGAACGAAATGTGGATTGAAAAAGGCACCCCCGCCTTCATGAAGACCGTGCTGGCACTGTTCAGCGGCGGCTTCGCCACCTTTGCCCTGCTGTACTGCGTGCAGCCGATGATGCCGCTATTGTCGAAAGAATTTGCCATCAACGCGGCGCAGAGCAGCCTGGTGCTGTCGGTTTCCACCGCCATGCTGGCGTTCGGCCTGCTGATCACCGGCCCCATCTCTGACCGCATCGGGCGCAAGCCGGTGATGGTCTTTGCCCTGGTTTGCGCCGCCCTCTCCACCCTGGCCAGCGCGGTAATGCCAAGCTGGGAACTGGTACTGGCCACCCGCGCCCTGGTTGGCCTGTCCCTGAGCGGTTTGGCCGCTGTGGCCATGACCTACCTGAGCGAAGAGATCCACCCACAGCACATCGGCCTGGCCATGGGCCTGTACATCGGCGGCAACGCGATTGGCGGCATGAGCGGGCGGCTGATTACCGGCGTGCTGATCGACTTCGTCAGCTGGCACACGGCCATGCTGACCATCGGTGGCCTGGCCCTGGTCGCCGCACTGGTGTTCTGGAAGGTGCTGCCCGAATCGCGCAACTTCCGCCCGCAGATGATGAGCCCGCGCAGCCTGCTGGACGGTTTTGTCATGCACTTCAAAGATGCCGGGCTGCCTTGGCTGTTCCTGGAAGCCTTCCTGCTGATGGGGGCTTTCGTCACCCTGTTCAACTACATCGGCTACCGCTTGCTGGCCGAGCCCTACCACATGAACCAGGCGCTGGTCGGTTTGCTGTCGGTAGTGTACCTGTCCGGGATCTACAGCTCGGCGCAAGTCGGTGCCCTGGCAGACAAGCTAGGCCGGCGCAAAGTGTTCTGGGCCAGTATCGTGGTGATGGCCGGTGGCTTGCTGATGACCCTGGCCAGCCCGCTGGCGATGGTGATCGTGGGCATGCTGGTGTTCACTTTCGGCTTTTTTGGCGCACACTCGGTGGCCAGCAGCTGGATTGGCCGCCGGGCGCTCAAAGCCAAGGGGCAGGCATCGTCGCTGTACCTGTTCAGCTATTACGCAGGGTCCAGCGTGGCCGGTACGGCGGGCGGGGTATTCTGGCACCAGTGGGGCTGGAACGGCATCGGGCTGTTCATTGGCAGCTTGCTGGCGGTTGCGTTGCTGGTGGCGTTGCACCTGAGCAAGTTACCGCCCAAATCGGTGTGAAACATTCGCGGGCACGCCCGCTCCCACAGGGTTCAGTGCAATCCCTGTGGGAGCGGGCGTGCCCGCGAAGAGGCCATCAGGTCAGTTGATGATCTCGACGATATCCACATCCACTTCCCGGCTCATCAGGTGCTTTTCCACCTCACCGGTCAGCTTCACCTTGGTCTTGTCGTTGAACGGCGTCGGCGGCAGGTCTTCATCGTCGATTTCAACAGTGATGGTGCCGGTGTTGTCCTTGAACTCGTACTTGTCGTCGTTGTTGATCTTCTTGGTCACATACCCCTGCAGCACCACGGGCGTGTCATCGGCAGCGTCGTTGGCAGCTGCCACGGTGGTGACCGACTGGGCGCCGGGGCCGGTATAGCTGGCGGCCAGTGCAGCAGTGCTGAACAGCGGGGCAAAGATAAGGGCGAGATAACGTGCTTTCATGAGGATCGGGTCCTGTTTAGGTTTGGATGGGACCAGATTAGCGACGTTCGCTGAATCCAAACTTAATGCAACAAAAAGCCCGGCACAGGGCCGGGCTTTGCTTTCAGCGCTCAGGTCACTGATGGTACTGCGCCGAAAGCTCGTGCACGGCATTGATGAACACGCCCGCATGCTCCGGGTCGACTTCCGGGGTAATGCCATGGCCAAGGTTGAACACGTGGCCGGTGCCGTGACCATAGCTGGCCAGAATGCGCGCCACTTCCTGGCGGATGGCCTCAGGCTTGGCGTACAGCACGGTCGGGTCCATGTTGCCTTGCAGCGCCACCTTGTCACCCACACGGCGGCGGGCATCGCCGATCTCGCAGGTCCAGTCCAGGCCCAGTGCGTCGGCGCCGGCTTCGGCAATGCTTTCCAGCCACAAGCCACCGTTCTTGGTGAACAGGATCACCGGCACCTTGCGCCCTTCGTGCTCGCGGATCAGCCCGCTGACGATCTTGCGCATGTAGGCCAGGGAGAACTCCTGGTAGGCCGCCGCCGACAGGTTACCGCCCCACGTGTCGAAGATCTGCACAGCCTGGGCACCGGCCAGGATCTGGCCGTTCAGGTAGCTGGTGACCGACTGGGCCAGTTTGTCCAGCAGCAGGTGCAGGGCTTGCGGGTTGTCGTAGGCCATGGCCTTGGTCTTGCGGAAGTCCTTCGACGAGCCGCCTTCGACCATGTAGGTGGCCAAGGTCCACGGGCTGCCGGAGAAGCCGATCAAGGGCACACGGCCATTGAGCTCACGGCGAATGGTGCTGACCGCGTCCATCACATAGCCCAGGTCTTTCTGCGGATCGGGGATCGGCAGCGCTTCGATGTCGGCCGGGGTGCTGATGACCTTCTTGAAACGCGGGCCTTCGCCGGTTTCGAAGTACAGGCCCAGGCCCATGGCGTCAGGGATGGTGAGGATGTCCGAGAACAGGATCGCCGCGTCCAGCGGGTAGCGGTCCAGCGGCTGCAGGGTAACTTCGCAGGCAAACTGCGGGTTCATGCACAGGCTCATGAAGTCGCCGGCCTTGGCGCGGCTGGCGCGGTACTCCGGCAGGTAGCGGCCGGCCTGGCGCATCATCCACACCGGGGTGACGTCTACGGGTTGCTTGAGCAGCGCACGCAGGAAACGATCGTTCTTCAGGGCAGTCATGTCGGCATCCGGAAAAATAGTGCGGGCATTTTCTCAGACGCCAGCGCAAAAGGCACGGCCATGGCCATGCGTTTTGTCTATTGGATGCTATAGATCAAGCGTTTTTGTATACAAAAGCTTCGCGGGCATGCCCGCTCCCACAGGTTCTGCGCTTAACCCTGTGAGAGCGAGCATGCCCGCGAATAGGTCGAAAATCAGACTTCGAGGTAGTCCAGGATACCTTCCGCAGCCGTACGCCCTTCGAAGATCGCCGTCACCACCAGGTCCGAACCACGCACCATGTCGCCACCGGCGAACACTTTCGGGTTGCTGGTCTGGTGCTTGAACTTGCCTTTCTCCGGGGCTACTACACGGCCCTGGCTGTCCAGCTGGATACCATGCTGCTCGAACCACGGCGCCGGGCTTGGGCGGAAGCCGAAGGCGATCACCACGGCATCGGCTGGCAGGATCTCCTCGGAGCCCGGGATCGGCTCAGGGCTGCGGCGGCCACGGGCATCCGGCTCGCCGAGACGCGTCTCGACCACCTTCACGCCTTCGACCTTGTCCTCGCCGACAATGGCGATAGGCTGGCGGTTGTAAAGGAACTTCACGCCTTCTTCCTTGGCGTTCTTCACCTCTTTGCGCGAACCCGGCATGTTGGCTTCGTCACGGCGATAGGCGCAGGTCACCGCTTTGGCGCCCTGGCGGATCGAGGTGCGGTTGCAGTCCATCGCGGTGTCACCACCGCCCAGTACCACCACCTTCTTGCCTTGCATGTCGACGAAGTCTTCCGGGGACTTCTCGAAGCCCAGGTTGCGGTTGACGTTGGCGATCAGGAAATCCAGTGCGTCATGCACGCCCGGCAGGTCTTCGCCCGGGAAGCCGCCCTTCATGTAGGTGTAGGTACCCATGCCCATGAACACTGCGTCGTACTCGGCGAGCAGCTGTTCCATGGTCACGTCCTTGCCCACCTCGGTATTCAGGCGAAACTCGATGCCCATGCCGGTGAACACTTCGCGGCGGTTGCTGAGCACGGTCTTTTCCAGCTTGAACTCTGGAATGCCGAAGGTCAGCAAGCCACCGATTTCCGGGTTCTTGTCGAACACAACCGGGGTTACGCCAGCGCGCACCAGCACGTCGGCGCACCCCAGGCCAGCAGGGCCGGCACCGATGATGGCGACGCGCTTGCCGGTTGGTTTGACCTTTGACATGTCCGGGCGCCAGCCCATGGCAAAGGCGGTGTCGGTGATGTACTTCTCCACCGAACCGATGGTCACCGCGCCGAAGCCGTCGTTCAGGGTGCAGGCACCTTCACACAAACGGTCTTGCGGGCACACACGGCCGCACACTTCCGGCAGGGTGTTGGTCTGGTGCGACAGCTCAGCCGCCGCCAGGATGTTGCCTTCGGACACCAGCTTCAACCAGTTAGGGATGAAGTTGTGCACCGGGCACTTCCATTCGCAATACGGGTTACCGCAGCCCAGGCAGCGGTGCGCCTGGTCTACTGACTGCTGCGGCTTGAACGGTTCGTAGATTTCCACGAACTCCTTCTTGCGCTGGCGCAGCAGCTTTTTCTTAGGGTCCTTGCGGCCCACTTCGATGAACTGGAAGTCGTTGTTCAGACGTTCAGCCATTTTTCAAAACCTCTTTACAGCAGCTGCAAGCTACACGCTGCAAGCCGCAAGACGATCACTTAAGCCGGGCAAACCTCGTACTGCCTTCAGGTGCAGCTTGAGGCTTGCCACTTGCAGCTGTTTTTACTGCGGGTTGGCACGTGTGCTGGACAACAGTTGCTTCAGGTTGGCTGCCTTCGGCTTCACCAGCCAGAAGCGCCGCACGTAGTCGTCCAGGTTCTCCGAGAGCTCACGCCCCCACTCGCTGCCGGTCTCTTCCACATACTCGCCAAGTACCCGCGCCAGGTGGCTGCGGTAGGCTTCCATCGCTTCACCACTGATACGCTGGATTTCCACCAGCTCGTGGTTCAGCTTGTCGACGAAGCTATTGTCCATGTCGAGCACGTAGGCGAAGCCGCCAGTCATGCCAGAACCGAAGTTGTAACCGGTCTTGCCCAGGACGCAGACAAAGCCGCCGGTCATGTATTCACAGCAGTGATCGCCAGTGCCCTCGACAACAGCGTGGGCGCCGGAGTTACGCACAGCGAAGCGCTCGCCCGCAGTGCCCGCGGCAAACAGCTTGCCGCCAGTGGCACCGTACAGGCAGGTGTTGCCGACGATGGCGCTGTGCTGGGTTTCGAACGGGCTGCCGGCTGGCGGCACGATGGTGACCTTGCCACCGGTCATGCCCTTGCCGACGTAGTCGTTTGCATCACCCTGCAGGTGCAGGTTCAAGCCACCGGCGTTCCACACGCCAAAGCTCTGGCCCGCAGTACCCTTGAAGCGGAAGGTGATCGGGTTGGCAGCCATGCCCTGGTTGCCGTACAGCTTGGCGATTTCGCCAGAGATGCGGGCACCGATGGAGCGGTCGCAGTTGCAGATGTCGAGGTTGAACTCGCCACCGGCCTGGTCGCGGATCGCCGGCAGGGCCATGTCCACCATCTTCTCGGCCAGCTCGCCTTTGTCGAACGGCGGGTTCTTGTCGACTTCGCAGAATTGCGGCTTGTCTGCCGGAATGTGCGAGCTGCCCAGCAGCGGCGACAGGTCCAGGTACTGCTGGCGCTCGGTATCGCCTGGCAGCATTTCGAGCAGGTCGGTACGGCCGATCAGCTCGCCCAGGCTGCGCACGCCCAGCTTGGCCAGCCACTCACGGGTTTCTTCAGCGACGAAGGTGAAGAAGTTGATCACCATGTCGACGGTGCCGATGTAGTGGTCCTTGCGCAGCTTGTCGTTCTGCGTGGCTACGCCGGTGGCGCAGTTGTTCAGGTGGCAGATGCGCAGGTACTTGCAACCCAGGGCGATCATTGGCGCGGTACCGAAGCCGAAGCTTTCGGCGCCAAGGATGGCCGCCTTGATCACGTCCAGGCCGGTTTTCAGGCCGCCGTCGGTCTGAACCCGCACCTTGCCGCGCAGGTCGTTGCCACGCAGGGTCTGGTGGGTTTCGGCCAGGCCCAGTTCCCACGGGGCGCCGGCGTACTTGATCGAGGTCAGCGGCGAAGCACCGGTACCACCGTCATAACCGGAGATGGTGATCAGGTCGGCATAGGCCTTGGCCACGCCAGCGGCGATGGTGCCCACGCCGGCTTCTGCCACCAGCTTCACGGACACCAGGGCCTGCGGGTTGACCTGCTTGAGGTCGTAGATCAGCTGGGCCAGGTCTTCGATCGAGTAGATGTCATGGTGCGGCGGCGGCGAGATGAGGGTCACGCCCGGTACCGCATAACGCAGCTTGGCGATCAGGCCGTTGACCTTGCCGCCCGGCAGCTGGCCGCCCTCACCAGGCTTGGCGCCCTGGGCAACCTTGATCTGCAACACCTCGGCATTGACCAGGTATTCAGGGGTCACACCAAAGCGGCCGGTGGCCACCTGCTTGATCTTCGAACTCTTGATGGTGCCGTAGCGCGACGGGTCTTCACCGCCTTCACCAGAGTTGGAACGCGCGCCCAGGCGGTTCATGGCCTCGGCCAGCGCCTCGTGGGCTTCCGGCGACAGTGCGCCCAGCGAGATACCGGCCGAGTCGAACCGCTTGAGAATGGCCTCCAGCGGTTCGATCTGCTCCAGCGCCAGTGGCTGGTCGGCCACCTTCACTTTCAGCAGGTCGCGGATCATCGATACCGGACGCTGGTCGACCAGCGTGGTGTATTCCTTGAACTTGGCATAGTCGCCCTGCTGCACGGCGGCTTGCAGGGTGTTGACCACGTCCGGGTTGTAGGCGTGGTATTCACCACCGTGGACGAACTTCAGCAGGCCACCTTGCTGGATCGGCTTGCGCGCGCTCCAGGCTTCGGCCGCCAGCAGCTTCTGGTCGCTTTCAAGGTCTACGAAGCGCGCCCCCTTGATGCGGCTGGACACGCCCTTGAAGCTCAGGCCGACCACTTCTTCGGCCAGGCCGATGGCTTCGAACAGCTGCGCACCGCGGTATGAGGCGATGGTGGAGATACCCATCTTCGACAGGATCTTCAGCAGGCCCTTGGAGATGCCCTTGCGGTAGTACTTGAACACTTCGTCCAGGTCGCCCAGCACTTCGCCGGTACGAATCAGGTCAGCCAGTACTTCATACGCCAGGTACGGGTAGACGGCCGAGGCACCGAAGCCCAGCAGCACGGCAAAGTGGTGCGGGTCGCGGGCGGTAGCGGTTTCCACCAGGATGTTGCTGTCGCAACGCAGGCCCTGTTCGGTCAGGCGGTGGTGTACCGCGCCAACGGCCAGCGAAGCGTGCACCGGCAGCTTGCCCGGGGCGATGTAGCGGTCGCTCAGCACCAGCTGGGTCTTGCCAGCGCGCACGGCTTCTTCAGCCTGGTCGGCGATGTTGCGAATGGCCGCTTCCAGACCGACGCCCTGTTCATAGTTGAGGTCGATCAGCTGACGGTCGAAACCTTCGCGCTCCAGGTTCATCAGCGAACGCCACTTGGCGGGCGAAATGACCGGGGAGCTGAGGATGACCCGCGAAGCGTGCTCCGGGGACTCCTGGAAGATGTTGCGCTCGGCGCCCAGGCAGATCTCCAGCGACATCACGATGGCTTCGCGCAGCGGGTCGATCGGCGGGTTGGTCACCTGGGCGAACTGCTGGCGGAAGAAGTCGTAAGGCGAACGCACACGCTGCGACAGCACGGCCATCGGCGTGTCGTCACCCATCGAACCAACGGCTTCCTGGCCCTGCTCACCCAATGGGCGCAGTACCTGGTCACGCTCTTCGAAGGTGACCTGGAACATCTTCATGTATTGCTTGAGCTGGTCAGCGTCGTAGCTGGCCGCGCCCTGGTCGTCGGTCAGCGTCGCCTGGATACGGGTGGCGTGCTGACGCAGCCAGCGCTTGTACGGGTGGCGCGACTTCAGGCGGTTGTCGATGGCGTCCGTGTCGAGGATCTGGCCGGTTTCGGTGTCCACCGCCAGGATCTGGCCCGGGCCGACACGGCCCTTGGCCAACACTTCCTCAGGCTGGTAACCCCACACGCCAATTTCCGAGGCGATGGTGATGTAGCCGTTGGTGGTGGTCACCCAGCGCGCCGGGCGCAGGCCGTTGCGGTCCAGCAGGCACACCGCGTGGCGGCCTTCGGTCATGACGATACCGGCCGGGCCATCCCACGGCTCCATGTGCATGGAGTTGTATTCGTAGAAGGCACGCAGGTCGGCGTCCATGGTCTCGACGTTCTGCCAGGCTGGCGGTACCAGCATGCGCACGCCGCGGAACAGGTCGATGCCACCGGTCACCATCAGTTCCAGCATGTTGTCCATGCTCGACGAGTCGGAACCGACACGGTTGACCAGCGGACCGAGCTCTTCGAGGTCGGGGATCTGGTCATTGGCGAACTTGGTGCGACGGGCCATGGCCCAGTTGCGGTTGCCGGTGATGGTGTTGATCTCGCCGTTGTGGGCGAGGAAGCGGAACGGCTGCGCCAGCGGCCATTTCGGCAGGGTGTTGGTGGAGAAGCGCTGGTGGAACACGCAGATCGCGGTTTGCAGGCGCTCGTCACCCAGGTCTGGATAAAACGCCGCGAGATCGCGCGGCATCATCAGGCCTTTGTAGATGATGGTCTTGTGCGAGAAGCTGCAGATGTAGTGGTCGCTGTCGTGGGCGTTAGCCACCGATGAACGGCGACGGGCACTGAACAGCTTGATGGCGAATTCCTGGTCACTCAGGCCTTCGCCACCGATGAACACCTGTTCGATCTGCGGCAGGCGCTCCAGGGCCAGGCGGCCGAGTACGCTGGTGTCGATCGGTACCTTGCGCCAGCCGACCAGTTTCAGGCCAGCGGCGAGGATTTCGCGGTCCATGTTGGCGCGGGCCGCTTCGGCTTTGACCGGGTCCTGGTTGAAGAACACCATGCCGACGGCGTACTGCTTGGGCAGCTCGACGGCGAAGTGTTCCTGGGCCACGGCTCGCAGGAATTGATCGGGCTTCTGCATGAGCAGACCGCAACCGTCACCGGTCTTGCCGTCGGCGTTGATACCGCCACGGTGGGTCATGCAGGTCAGCGCCTGCATGGCGGTTTGCAGAAGGTGGTGGCTCGGTTCGCCCGTCATATGGGCGATCAGGCCAAAACCACAGTTGTCCTTGAATTCTTCGGGATGGTACAGACCTGTTTTCATAGACACATTCTCACCAGGTTCACCTCTCAACGGAGGTAAATCTCTTTTTTAACAACCACTTACCATCCACGCCGATCAAACGCCAGCTTTTTTGCGGTGGCCATGGAAAACCATTGTTGCACAGCGACAGCGACGCCCACAAATTTTCATGTCTCACCATTGAAAATTTATGTCGTAATTTTGAATGTTTTTGCGCCATGCGCCGTGATAGCGGCTTGGCGTGAGTCTGAAGCGTTTCAGCCATGACTGCAACTAGGGGCTTGTGGCCGGCAGTCTGGGACAGAAAAGCCTGCCGCGTTGAAACGCAGCAGGCTATTCGAAAGTCAGTAATCGCTCAGCAACTGGGCGGCGGGGTGATGCCGCCCGGAAGGTATCAGCGGGCCGTGGCCAGCTCTTGTTGGACGCTGCCGACGGTACGTGGCCAAGGTTTACCAGCCTGGACCTTCTCTGGCAAGTTCTTGATTGCCGCAACCGCTGCATCACGGTTGGCGAAGCTGCCGTAGGTGACTACGTACAGCGGCTTGCCCTGCAGGTTTTTCTTGAAGTAGCGATAGTCGCCACCCTGGCTCTTGACGAACGCCTGGGCCGAGGCCTCGGAGCTGGTGCCCAGGATCTGCACCACGTAATTGCCCGGCTTCTGCCCGGCGTACCAGCCGCTGTTGCCGCTGCCAGTGGCGGCAGGTTTCTCGGCAGGCTTGGCGGCCGGCTTGGCCACGGCGACCTGGGTAGGCGCAGGCGTAGGCTTGGCAGGTGCAACCGGCTTCGCAGGCTGGGTTGCGACAGGCTTGGGCGCAGGTACAACCGGCTGGACCGGCGCAGTAGCCACAGGCTGTGCAGGCACAGGTGCCGGGCCAGCCGGCACGCCTTGCGGCGGCGCAATGGTGGTCACGGTTGGCGGCGGGTTGCCAGGCTGCAGGGCAGTGTCACCCGCCGGGCTGCCTTCTTCACCCTCCCCCATGCCCGCGGCCTGGGCCAGCGGCTCGCGCATTACAGGCTGGGACTGGCCAACCAGCGGCAGCGGCATCGGCTGGGAAGACCCGGAAAACTCGATATTGGCACCCTGCTTGCCGTCGCCAAGCGGCAACTGGGCCTGGGCGGCCGGCGCCTCAGCGGGTGGCTTGTCGCCTTTCTTGGGCATCAACACAGCGGCCGCGACAGCGACCACGACCACAGCGGACAGCGCGAGCACATGTTTTTTAGGCATCTTGAACCCCATGGATGGTCGCTTGACCGTCGAACGGCTGGCGATCATGGCTTCGATCAAAGTGTCACGGGCGACCTGGTTGATGTTGCCAGGCCAGCCGTCGGAGTGTTCATGGATATCGACGATCTGTTCACGGCTGAACACCTCGATGCCCCGGCCAGCCCCTTCCAGGCGCTGCTCCAGGTACTCGCGGGTTTCTTCTTCACTGTAGGGGGCAAGCTCGATGATGTGGAAGCGTTCTTCCTCGACATTGAGCTCGTCCAGCCCGGCAATCAGTGAAGGCTCACCGAACAGGAACACGTGCGGGCGCCCTTCCGGTACCCCCGCCGCCAACTCCAGCAACGCTTGGAGTGCCGACTCGTCGAGTTGTTCCGCATCGTCCACCAGCAAATACACTTCCTGCCCGGTCAGTGCCAGTTGCACCACCTTGGACAGGATCGCCTGCACTTCGGGCTGGGCCACACCCAGGTCTTGAGCGACCTGGGCAAGCATGCTGGAAGCATCGCTGGCACTGCGGGCAGACACCACCACACTCTGCACAGCCTGCTTGTTGGTGCTGGCCACCAGGGCCTGGCGCAGCAGCGACTTGCCGCTGCCCAGCGGGCCGCTGACCACCAGCATCAGCTGGCTGTAGCGCGCCAGGTGGTGCAGCTGGCCAAGCACGGGCTTGCGCTGCGCCGGGAAGAACTTGAAGCCGGGCACACGGGGCGCGAACGGATCGTGGCTCAACTGGTAATGGTCGAGAAAGGCCTCATCGGCATGCAAACTGGTCATTGCGCTGTCACAACCTCAAAGCTGGGCCACGATCGCGCGGTAATCCGCCGACAGCGTGGCCTGAAGAATCTCTTTCGGATAGTCGTCGGTCACAACGGCCTCGCCCATCTGGCGCAACAGCACCAGACGCAAGCGTCCGTCGATCACTTTCTTGTCGACCGCCATGTGCTCCATGAAATGCGCCGGGGTCATTTCCTGTGGTGGCACCACCGGCAAACCTGCGTCCTGCAACAGGCGGATCCCGCGATCACGCTCGGCCTGGTCGATCCAGCCAAGGCGCATGGACATTTCCAGGGCCATCACCGTGCCCGCCGCCACGGCTTCGCCGTGCAGCCAGACGCCGTAGCCCATATGGGTCTCGATGGCATGCCCGAAGGTATGCCCCAGGTTCAGCGTGGCCCGCACGCCGGACTCACGCTCATCGGCACCCACCACTGCGGCCTTGGCCGCGCACGAGCGGCGGATGGCCTCGGTCAGGGCTGCCGAGTCGAGGGCGCGCAGGGCTTGCATATTATCTTCGAGCCAGGCGAGAAACGGCTTGTCGCAGATCAGACCGTACTTGATCACTTCCGCCAGGCCGGCCGACAGTTCGCGCGCTGGCAGGGTTTTAAGGCTGGTTGTATCGATCAGCACCGCATTGGGCTGATAGAAGGCACCGACCATGTTCTTGCCCAACGGGTGGTTGATACCGGTCTTGCCGCCCACCGAAGAGTCAACCTGGGAAAGCAGGGTGGTCGGCACCTGGATGAAGTCGACACCGCGCTGGTAGCAGGCGGCAGCGAAGCCGGCCATGTCACCGATCACGCCGCCGCCCAGGGCAACCACGGTTGTGCGACGATCATGGCGAGCTGTCAGCAGGCCATCGAAGATCAGTTGCAGGGTTTCCCAGTTCTTGTGGGCTTCGCCATCGGGCAATATCACCGACAGCACCGAGTAGGCGCCGAGGGTGTTGCTCAGGCGTTCGAGATACAGGGGTGCGACGGTCTCGTTGGAAACGATGGCGACTTGCCGGCCGGCAATGTGCGGCGCCAGCAGCTCGGGCTGGCCCAGCAGGCCTTCGCCAATGTAGATCGGGTAGCTGCGCTCGCCCAGGTCGACCTTAAGTGTCTGCATGTATCCCCACAATGTACTTGGGCGCGGCGCCGTTCGGGCAACCACGCGCTAACGTTGAACCTCGCCTCGGCGCTGGTGGCCGAGAATAGACCCGGGCTAACGGGGCGGCAACTGCTGCAAGCGCTCGAGAATATCGATCACCACCATGCGGGGCGGCCGCTCGTCGGTTTCCACCACCACGTCGGCGATCTCGCGGTAGAGCGGGTCGCGGGCTTCCAGCAGGGCGCGCAGGGTGGCCTCGGGGTTGGCGGTGCGCAGGAGCGGGCGATTGCGATCACGCGCGGTACGGCCAACCTGCTGCTCCACCGAAGCATGCAGGTAGATAACCCGACCACCCCGGCGCAATGCCTGGCGGTTGGCTTCGCGCATCACCGCGCCACCGCCGGTCGCCAGAACCACGCCGTCGAGTGCGCACAGTTCGGCGATCATCGCCTGCTCGCGCTCACGGAAACCTGGCTCGCCTTCCTTGTCGAAAATCCACGGGATGTTGGCGCCGCATCGCAGTTCGATTTCCTTGTCGGAATCCTTGAACAGCAGGCGCAGCTCTTTGGCCAATAGGCGTCCAATGGTGCTTTTACCAGCGCCCATGGGTCCCACAAGTATCAAATTTCGCACAGAATCAACGACTCACAGCAATCGCCTGGTCACTCATGATACGCGGAGTCAGGAAGACCAGCAGCTCGGATTTTTTCTCTTGTAATACATCGCGTCGAAACAGCCGCCCAACATACGGCAGATCGCCAAAAAATGGCACCTTGTCGACCACATTGTTTTGCGAAGTCGAGTACACGCCACCGATCACGATCGTTTCGCCGTCAGCCACACGAACCTTGGCATTGACCTCGTTCTTGCGGATCGGCGGTACGTTGTTCACGGCATTGACGTAATCAGGCTCGTCCTTGGTCACCCTGACAGCCATGATTACCTTGTTGTCAGGTGTAATCTGCGGGGTCACCTCCAGCGAAAGCGAGGCTTCGCGGAAGGCGACCGAGGTGGCGCCACTCTGGCTGGTTTCCTGGTAGGGCACCTCGGTGCCCTTGAGGATCCTGGCCGTTTCCTTGTCGGCCGTGACCACCTTGGGCTGCGAGATGATCTCGCCGTTGCCGCTTTTTTCCATGGCGCTGAGTTCCAGGTCGAGCAACACGTCACCGCGCAGCAGGCCCAGGCCGACGCTGCTGCCCGCCCGCTCCACGCCGAGGTCGACGAACAGTTCCTTGCCCGGGCGCAGGCTTTCCCCGTACAGCGGCCCGCCCCAGCGCACCCCCAGGCTTTTCTCGTAGTCGACGTTGGCCTCGACGATACGCGCCTCGATCGCCACCTGGCGCACCGGCACGTCCAGCTGCGTAACCAGTTGCCGCAATTCGGCCAGGCGATCGGCCGGCTGATGCGCCACCAGGGTATTGGTGCGCTCATCGACACCCAGGCTGCCACGAACGGTGAAGGTGCTGTCATCCGCCAGGCTGGTCAGCAACAACTCAACCAGCTCCGCCGCCTTGGCATGATGGATCGGTATCAGTTCACGGCGTAACGGCTGCATCTGCGCATCCGGCACCGGATGGGCATCGAACGGCTGCGGGGCAAACGCTGCCGCAGGGGCCACCAGCAACACATTGCCTTCGTGCCGCTGTGCCAGGCCCTTGCTGCGCAGCACCAGGTCAAGCGCCTGATCCCAGGGCACGTCCTGCAAACGCAAGGTCACGTTGCCCTGCACGTCATCGCTGGCAACCAGATTGATGCCCGCGTAATCGGCCAGCACCTGCAGCACCGAGCGAACCTCTACATCCTGGAAATTCAAAGACAGTGGCTCACCCTGATACGGCGTCGCCCACACCAGCGGGATCGGCAGCAGGGCCGCCAACACCCATTTCATCACGTTCTTCATTCTGGTTCGGGGCCTCCTTGCCCGGGCGCTTTGCCAGGGTGATGAACGCCGTACGCTCATGCCACACCCCCGCCATGAATAACCGTTCTCGCACTTCGACCTGACCTTGATCGACCCGCGCCACCACTCCGTGGTTACGCCCCAAGCGCTCACCCGCCCGCACGCGGTAGAGCCTGCCAGCCGCCATCAGCAGCGCCTCATGGGCCGCCCCTCGCGACAGGCTGCCGACCATTTCCAGCTGTGCCAGTGGCACGCTGCCCAGACCGGAACCGGCCACTCGTATCGCCCCAGGGGCGAAGGGATCGACCCCAGGCACTGGCGTGGCGGCCTTGGCCGGCATAAGCGCAAGCACCTCAGGTGTCGGTACGGGCGCTGAGGCCTGAAACGCATCTACCTGCAGTTGCAGACGCAAAAGCCCGGGCTGCCCCGCGACGGCGGCCAGTTTCATGTCACCGCTGCGCAGCAGGCGTGCCTGGCCCAGCCAGTCACCCAGCCACTGGCGCAAATCCATGTACCGGCCCACCACCTGCACCTGCAACGGCACTTTCCAATAGCCTGCCTGTTGCTCGACTTCCTGCACGTCGAACCGCTCAACCAGCAAGCCATGTGCATGCCCCGAAGCCGCCAGGCGGTCAACCAGCTCACTCATGCCTTCCCCGGCGGCCAGGTGCCAGTGAGCCTCCAGCAACCGCCGTTCGGCAAAAGCCAGAGACGCCCGCAATCGCTGCAGCTCCTCCAGCTTTGCCGCACTGGCTGCTTGCTGCTCGTTCAATGTGGCCTGCCGGGCCGCTTCCTGTGCCTGCTGCTGCAACCCTGCCGGCAGGCGAAGCGCGCAACCCAGGCCGAACACCATCCCGGCCACCAGCACTGGGGCGATGAGCCTGATGCTTCTGGAACGTTCGGCAACCGCCCACCAGGCAAAGACCTGCGCTGCTTTCACGACCAGAACGCCGCAACACGCGTAGCCAGCAGAAACTCATCGCCAGCCGGCATGCTCCTGACACGCTTGAGCGTCAGATCGAGCAGCACACCCGATCGCTCCAGATCGCGCATGAACTGCGCAACCAAGGCGCCAGAGGCAGCCAGCCCAGTCACCTGCAGATGGCCGTTTTCAAAGCTGAGTTCGAGTAGCTGGACCCCGACCGGCAGCGCCCCTTCGATCTCAGCGAACACATTACCCAGCACCCCCTGCTGGGCGCGCAAGCTTTCGAGTGCAGCTGCACGGGCATTGAGTGCATCATGCTGCGCACGCACATCTGCCAGCGGCTGCAGTTGCTCGGCCAGCACCTCAAGGGCGGCCTGGTGCTGGGCATTGACCAGCGCCTGCTGCTGACCGCGCTGTCGGGCCAACTGGTCGACCAGGGTCACGGCACACAGCGCTAGCAGTGCGCCGGCAACCAGCTGGGTGCGAAAGCGCCTGAGCGCCGCCTCGCGCTGCCGTTCCCGCCAAGGCAGCAGGTTAAGCCGTATCATGGGTGCAACCCTCCAAGTGCCAGGGCGCACGCCAGGACCATCGTGCCGTCAACGTGCTCCAACCCTTTCAGGCCAGGCAAGTGCCTGCACGGCGTATTCAGCTGGCGGCCAAGGTTTTGCAACACCCCAGGCTCCACCGATGAGCCACTGGTAATCCACAGGCCCGCCGGCAACTGCGCATCGGCAAGCAGCGCGTGCAGGTGCTCCGGCAACTGCGCCATGCCCTTCAGCCCCTGCATGTTTAGTTCACGACGCTGGTAAGGCCGGCCAGGCTGCCAGTCATAAAGCACTGCGCTGTGCGCTTCGACCCGCAGCAGCGCCGAACCTTCAAGGCAGCCCACGGGCAACATGCGGCACAAGGCAATGTTGTCGACCTCGATGGCCTCCAGTTGCAACCCGGCCGCCTCGACGATGGCATCCAGTGACGCCAAGGCACTTTGCCGACACGCGGCCACCATCAGTTCGGCGCACCCCGGTTGCGTTCCGGATGCCCCCAAGACCTGAAAGTCCAAGGCCAGGTCCTCCAATGGAAATGGAAACAGCCGCTCGGCATCGGCCAGCAATTGCGTCTCCAGTTCAGCCCCGACCTGCTCCATCGGCACATGGCACCGCTTGCAGATCACCTGGCTGGCCGGTAACGCCAACGCTATCCGGTGCTGCCTGAGGCCGCTACGCAGGTAGGCACGGCGCAAGGCAGCCACCACGGCATCGGGCTCTGCGACCCAATCCTTGCCAGCTGCGGATTCAAATGGTTCTTGTGCCGATGCAAGTACCCTGTAGCGCCGACTGCGCCGCTGCAGTTGCACAACACGAACAGCGTCAGGGGCGATTTCCACCCCCACGATTGAACTGGCATCCTTGCCGAAGCGTCCTAGCATCGCGGCTTCCTTGCTGCGTGGTGCAGCGGTCTGTCGCAACCCCGCGTCAACACCAGGCCCGGCCTGCCCATCGAGGCGACGGACAGCCTGGCCGGTAACCCGGAGGGGCGAAAAAATGCTTATAATGCCCAGCGTTTTCTGGTCCGCCGGACCTGCGTGCAACTCACTCCCAACCTGGACACCGAAAAGCCTTGATACGCCTGCTGAAGTTCTTCTGGTGGTCTTCCGTCGCCGTCATTTGCGCGCTCGTACTCGGTGTGAGCGGTGCGTTTCTGTATCTTAGCCCCAGCCTGCCCTCGGTCGAGTCCCTCAGAAGCATCCAGTTGCAGATCCCCCTCAGGGTGTACAGCAGCGACGGCAAGCTGATTGCCGAGTTCGGCGAAATGCGTCGTTCGCCGATCCGCTTCGCAGAAATTCCGCCACAGTTCATTCAGGCGCTTCTGTCAGCCGAGGACGACAATTTCCTCAATCACTATGGTGTCGACCCCAGCAGCCTGATGCGCGCGGCGACCCAGCTGGTGAAAACCGGGCATATCCAGACCGGCGGCAGCACCATCACCATGCAGGTGGCGAAAAACTTCTTCCTCACCAGCGAACGCAGCTTCTCGCGCAAGACCAACGAAATCCTGTTGGCACTGCAGATCGAACGTGAGCTGACCAAGGACGAAATCCTTGAGCTTTACGTGAACAAGATCTACCTGGGCAACCGCGCCTACGGCATCGACGCCGCCGCGCAGGTGTACTACGGCAAATCGATCCGCGACGTGAGCCTGGCGCAGATGGCGATGATCGCCGGCCTGCCCAAGGCACCGTCACGCTTCAACCCGCTGGCCAACCCGGTGCGCGCCAAGGAGCGCCGCGACTGGATCCTCGGCCGCATGTACAAGCTGGGCAAGATCGACCAGGCCAGCTACCAGGCGGCCCTGGCTGAGCCGCTCAATGCCAGCTACCACGTGCCGACGCCTGAGGTGAATGCGCCTTACATCGCCGAAATGGCCCGCGCCGAAATGGTCGGGCGCTACGGCAGCGAGGCCTACACCGAAGGTTTCCGCGTTACCACCACGGTGCCCAGCGACATGCAGGAAATGGCCAATAGGGCCATCCTCAAAGGCCTGTCCGACTACGATGAGCGCCACGGCTACCGTGGCCCCGAAGCACGCTTTCCGGGGCGTACCCAGGCAGCCTGGCTACAGGAACTGGGCAAGCAGCGCACCTTGGGTGGCCTGGAACCGGCCATCGTTACCCATGTCGATAAAACCGGCCTCCAGGTACTGACCCGGGACGGCCAGCAAGCCGAAGTGGCCTGGGACACCATGAAGTGGGCGCGCCCGTTCATCAACAGCAACGCCCAGGGCCGCGCACCACAATCGCCGGCCGACGTGGCACAGGTCGGTGACCTGGTACGCCTGCAGCGCCTGGAAGACGGCAAGCTCAAGTTCAGCCAGGTGCCTGGCGCGCAAAGTGCGCTGGTCACCCTCGACCCTTACAACGGTGCCATTCGTGCACTGGTTGGCGGCTTCTCGTTCGAGCAGAGCAACTACAACCGCGCCATGCAGGCCAAGCGTCAGCCGGGTTCGAGCTTCAAGCCGTTCATCTACAGCGCCGCACTGGACAGCGGCTACACCGCATCCACTCTGGTCAACGATGCGCCGATCGTGTTCGTCGACGAATCCGTGGACAAAGTATGGCGACCGAAGAACGACACCAACACCTTCCTCGGCCCGATCCGCATGCGCGAAGCCCTGTACAAGTCGCGCAACCTGGTGTCGATTCGCCTGCTGCAGGCCATGGGTGTAGACCGCACCATCGACTACATCGCCAAGTTCGGTTTCAACAAGCAGGACCTGCCGCGCAACCTGTCGCTGGCCTTGGGCACCGCCACCCTGACCCCGATGGAAATCGCCACAGGCTGGAGCACCTTCGCCAACGGCGGCTACAAGATCAGCCCATACCTGATCGAGCGCATCGAAAGCCGCAGCGGCGAAACACTGTTCACCGCCAACCCGGCCCGCGTCCCCGAAGGGGCCCAGGATCAGGCTGGCCTGGCGGCTCCCGAGCAGCCGATCAGCACCGCGGCCATGCCAGGTGAGGCACCTTCTGCCTTCAACCAGGTGGCCGCTGCACCGCAAGCGCCGGCTGTGGCCGAACAGATCATCGACGGGCGCACCACCTATATCCTCACCAGCATGCTGCAAGACGTGATCAAACGCGGTACCGGGCGCCGGGCGCTGGCCCTGGGCCGCACCGACCTGGCAGGCAAGACGGGCACTACCAACGAGTCCAAAGATGCCTGGTTCTCCGGCTACAACGCCGATTATGTGACCACGGTATGGGTCGGTTTCGATCAGCCGGAAACCCTCGGCCGCCGCGAGTACGGTGGCACGGCGGCGCTGCCGATCTGGATGAGCTTCATGGGCGCGGCACTCAAGGACAAGCCGGCGCATGCGCCAGCAGAACCTGAAGGCATCCTCAGCTTGCGCGTCGACCCGGTCAGCGGCCGTGCTGCCTCCCCGAGCACGCCGAATGCCTTCTTCGAGCTGTTCAAGGCCGAAGATTCGCCACCCTCGGTGGACGAACTGGGCAATGGCGCAGCACCGGGCAGCCCGCTGCCGGCCGATGAAGCGGCGCCGATGGACCTGTTTTAAGGCAGGGCGCCTGACTCAGGTTTTGCGTGGGCGCGTGAATCGAGCGCCGCCCGCGCGGCGCATCGCGACGCAAGGCCGCTCCCACATCTGTTGCAACGTGCCGAACCTGCCAAGCCATGGTTGCCCGCCTGGGTGCATGCCTTGAGACAGGCAGGGCGGCATCAATGCCCACCTCCAAATCCAGTCATGCCAGCAAGGCTGACAACCATGGCCTCACAGACATGGCCACGTTGCAACAAATGTGGGAGCGGCCTTGCGTCGCGATGCGCCGCGCGGGCGGCGCTCGGTCTCATAGGCGCCACAAGTACCCTGACGAACACCTGGCAGCCCTGACGCATTCCAACGCCCCAACAAAAAGCCCCGGCTCATGCGAGCCGGGGCTTTTTTGTCGCGACAGGGGTAATCAGCCCTTGAACACGTCATCCACGCTGGTGAGCGGGTAGTGCTTCGGATACGGCAGGGTAGCCACACCGGATTCGATAGCGGCCTTGGCAACAGCGTCGGAAACGACAGTGATCAGGCGTGCGTCCAGCGGCTTCGGAATGATGTACTCACGACCGAACTCCAGGCCTTCGACACCGTAGGCTTCGCACACTTCCTTCGGCACTGGCAGCTTGGCCAGGTCTTTCAGGGCGATGGCGGCGGCGATCTTCATTTCTTCGTTGATACGCTTGGCACGAACGTCCAGAGCACCACGGAAGATGAACGGGAAGCCCAGTACGTTGTTGACCTGGTTCGGGTAGTCGGAACGACCGGTAGCCATGATCACGTCGCTGCGAGTGGCGTGCGCCAGCTCTGGCGAAATTTCCGGGTCCGGGTTCGAGCAGGCGAACACGATCGGGTTGGCAGCCATCGACTTCAGGCCTTCCGGGCTGAGCAGGTTCGGGCCGGACAGGCCTACGAACACGTCCGCACCGTCGAGTGCGTCAGCCAGGGTGCGCTTGTCGGTTGCGTGAGCGAACTGTGCCTTGTACTGGTTCAGGTCGTCACGGCCAGCGTGGATGACACCGCTGCGGTCGATCATGAAGATGTTTTCGACCTTGCCACCCATGCTCACCAGCAGCTTCATGCAGGAGATGGCGGCAGCACCGGCACCCAGGCAGACGATCTTGGCGTCTTCGAGCTTTTTGCCGGCGATTTCCAGGGCGTTGATCATGCCGGCCGCGGTAACGATGGCGGTACCGTGCTGGTCATCGTGGAACACCGGGATGTCGCACTGTTCAATCAGGGTGCGCTCGATTTCGAAGCACTCTGGCGCCTTGATGTCTTCAAGGTTGATGCCACCGAAGGTGATCGAGATGCGGCGGACAGTGTCGATGAACGCTTGTGGGCTTTCCGATTCGACTTCGATGTCGAACACGTCAATACCCGCGAAACGCTTGAACAGAACACCCTTGCCTTCCATGACCGGCTTGGAAGCCAGTGGGCCGAGGTCACCCAGACCGAGGATGGCGGTGCCATCGGAAATCACCGCAACCAGGTTACCTTTACCGGTGTATTTGTAAGCCAGCTCTGGATCACGGCCAATCTCACGCACGGGCTCAGCAACACCTGGGCTGTAGGCCAGGGCGAGATCACGGGCGGTGGCAGTGGGCTTGGAGAGTTCGACGCTCAGTTTCCCCGGACGAGGGTGAGCGTGATATTCGAGAGCGGCGGTTTTCAGGTCTGACATGGTGGGCATTCCGCTATTTACTGTTCTGACGGACCGCCGAGGATACGCAAAGAGCCGGGGAGTCACAAGACTGGTCGGTCACTTGTGTCAAGGCCTTTAGCCTACGACTTTACGCTATAACCCACGGGGGCATACGGCTCACAGTGTGTACAATCCAATAGCGAAATGTCTACATCTTTTAGCCTGAAAAACGCTCCAACATGCTCGGATCGGTCAATGGCAATACCCAGCGTCGCTGCCCAGGCTTGAGGCCGCCCTTGCGGGAACGATCCAGCACCCAGCCACGCGCTTCGACCTGGCGTCCCTTGAGATTATCGAAGAAGCTGGCGGGGAAGTTGCGTTGCAGACGAGTGGGAACCTGTAGCACAACAGCCTCGTCCAGGGTCAACCAGACCCCGCCACGGTTGCGCTCGACACCCTTGATGCGGCCACTGACCACCGCGAAACCCGACTGCCTGACATCGGCTGCAGCCACCACAGGCGAGCGCCGCCACACACCATTGCCGGCCTTGCGCGCTGCTTGCTCGGCAACCTGCTGGCAGCCGCTGAGGCTTACATTGGGGGCAACTGCCACCCGGTAGCCCAAACCCTCGCTGAGCAACCGTGCTTCAATATTGTCCCCACTGATGCCGTAGATATGCGCCAGTGTGCGGCCATACTTGTCTTTTTCCTCAACGCCCGGTACCAGCCCGATGCGCCCGTCACTGGCGTTGACCAATGCTTGGAGGCGCCGCCTGGCAGCCTCGGCATAGGGCTCGCTGGTGCGCCCTTTGCGGCCAATTTCCGGAGCATTGATGCCGATCAGCCGCACGCTGCGGCCATCAACCAGGCGCAAGGTATCGCCATCCACTACCTGGCGCACAACCACTTGCTGCGCCTGCTGCGGCAGTGGGCAGAACGCCAGGGCCGGGAAATGCCAGATGACGCCCATAAAAAAAGCGCCCACAAGGGACGCTTTTTTGTGCAGCAATGCGAAACCCGAGGGGTTCGCCATGCGCATGATTACTTCTTGGCACCGAACATGCCGAAGCGATCGGCGAACTTCTGTACGCGACCACCGGTGTCCAGGACTTTCTGCTTACCGGTGTAGAACGGGTGGCACAGGTTGCAAACGTCGATCGACAGGGTGTTGCCCAGGGTCGAACGGCTTTCGAACTTGTTGCCGCAGCTGCAGGTGACTGCAACTACTTCATAGTTCGGGTGGATACCTTCTTTCATGGTCGCTTCCTCGAGCTGCGTGCCGCCATCCAACACCAATTGTTGAATACCGCACGTAATTAGGCGGCAAATAATACCAGAGCGCTGCGTCAGTGCAAGTTGTCGCTTGCACCGGCCGTCGTCTGCTAGGCTCGCCAGTCTTTGATACGCCCTCCGAGACCTTCCGCGTGCCCGACGTCATCCTGCGCCTTGCCCTGCCCTCCCCGCTGCGTCGCCTGTTCGACTACAAGGCACCCACGAGCATGGCGCGCCAGGCCTTGACCCCGGGCATGCGCATTCGTGTGCCATTCGGCCGCCGCGAAATGATCGGCGTGCTGGTGGAGGTATGCGCGCAAAGCGAGGTGCCCGCCGACAAGCTCAAGCCGGCCAGCGCCCTGCTCGATCCGGTATCACCGATCCCGCCATCGCTGTTCAAGCTGTGCCTGTGGACCGCCCAGTACTACCAGCACAGCCTGGGCGACACCCTGAGCTGGGCCCTGCCGACATTATTGCGCCAGGGCGAGCCCGCCGAGATGCGCCAGGAGCGCTTCTGGCACGTCGCCCCCGGCGCCCGCCTGGAAGACCCGCGCATCGCCCGCGCGCCACGCCAGCGCGACGCGCTCAAGACCCTGGCCCAGCACCCACACGGCGTGGCCCACAGCCTGCTGGCCAAGCTCAACCTGAACAAGGACAGCCTCGACCTGCTGTTGGCCAAGGAACTGGTACAAATTGAAGTACGCCGGCACCTGCCGGGGCTACGCCACGAACACTGGCTGGCGCAGCCGGAATTGCCGCTCAACGAGGAGCAACGCGACGCCTTTGATGCTGTGCGCGAAGGCTTTGGGGGCTTTGGCGCGTTCCTGCTGGCGGGCGTTACCGGTAGCGGCAAGACCGAGGTCTACCTGCAGCTGATTCGTGAAACCCTGGAAGCCGGCAAACAGGCGCTGGTGCTGATTCCGGAGATCAACCTCGGCCCACAGACCCTGGCGCGCTTCGAGCAACGCTTCAACGCCCGCATCGCCCTGCTGCATTCGGCAGTGAACGACCGCGAGCGCCTGGACGCCTGGCTGGCTGCCCGGGACGGCGAAGCCGACATCATCATCGGCACCCGCTCGGCATTGTTCACACCGATGAAAAACCCCGGCCTGATCATCATCGACGAGGAGCACGACGGCTCCTATAAACAGCAGGAAGGGCTGCGCTACCACGCCCGCGACCTGGCACTGGTGCGCGCCCACCAGGAAAACATCCCGATCCTGCTCGGCTCTGCCACGCCGTCGCTGGAAACCCTGCACAACGCCCTTACCGGCCGTTACCGCCTGCTGCGCATGAACCAGCGCGCTGGCGGAGCCCGCCCGCCGCGCATGTTGCGCCTGGATGTAAAGAGCCTGCCACTGGACAGCGGCATCAGCGGCCCGTTGCAACAAGCCATCCGCCAGACCCTGGAAGCAGGCCAGCAAGTGCTGGTGTTCCTCAACCGCCGCGGCTTCGCCCCTACCTTGCTGTGCCACGATTGTGGCTGGCTGTCCGAGTGCCCGCGCTGTGATGCACGCATGACCGTGCACCAGCGTTCTGGCGTGCTGCGCTGCCACCACTGCGGCTATGACGAACGCCTGCCGCACCAGTGCCCGCAGTGCAACCACGTGGACCTGCGCCCGGTCGGCGCAGGCACCGAGCGGGCCGAAGAGCGCCTGAAAGTGCTGTTTCCGGACTACCCGATCCTGCGGGTGGACCGCGACAGCACAGCGCGCAAAGACGCCATGCACAACCTGTTCACGACTATTCAGCGGGGCCAGCCGAGCATCCTTGTCGGTACGCAGATGCTTGCCAAGGGTCACCATTTCCCCCGGGTGACCCTGGTGGCCATCCTCGATGCCGATGGCGGGCTGTTCTCGGGTGATTTTCGCGCCAGTGAGCGCATGGCGCAGCTGATGGTGCAGGTGGCCGGCAGGGCCGGGCGGGCCGAAGAGCCAGGCAAGGTCATCATCCAGACCCACCTGGCCGACCACCCGCTGTTGGTGCAGCTTACCGAGCAGGGCTACTTCGCCTTTGCCGAACAGGCCCTGGACGAACGCCGCGCCGCCGGGCTGCCGCCCTACTCCCACCTGGCCCTGCTACGCGCCGAAGCGCACAAGCCGGGGCAGGCCGAAGGCTTTCTCGACGAAGCCTGCGCCGCCGCCGAGCGCCTGGTCGCCGAGCAACACCTGCCGGGCATCGAACTGCTGGGCCCGGTGCCGGCGCCCATGGAGCGCCGCGCCGGGCGCTTCCGCGCGCAACTGTTGATACAGGCCAATACCCGGGCGCCTTTGCATCGACTCATCAGCGCCTGGTTGCTAGTGTTGGAGCAGATGCCCAGCGGGCGCCAGGTACGTTGGTCGCTGGACGTCGACCCGGTCGACCTGTATTGACGTCTGGCGCTGCTTTGCAGCCCCAAAGGTTGGCAACCCGCTCCCGGCAACGGATAATGCCCAGTTTTTCCACCTGCGCATCCAGGCGCTCACCGCGCTTGCGGTCGAAAAGAGATCCCCATGAAAGACACCATTCGCCAGCTGATCCAGCAAGCCCTCACCCAACTCGTCACCGACGGTGTGCTGCCTGAAGGGCTGTCGCCGGCGATCCAGGTGGAAAACGCCCGGGACAAGACCCACGGCGACTTCGCCAGCAACATCGCCATGATGCTGGCCAAGCAGGCAGGCATGAAGCCACGCGACCTGGCCGAAAAACTGATCGCCGCCCTGCCGGCCAGCGCCGACATCAGCAAGGTAGAAATCGCTGGCCCCGGCTTCCTCAACTTCTTCCAGAACACCGACGCCTTGGCCAACCGCCTGGATGCTGCCCTGGCCGATGACCACCTGGGCGTGCGCAAGGCCGGCCCGAGCGAAAAGGTCGTCATCGACATGTCGGCGCCAAACCTGGCCAAAGAGATGCACGTCGGCCACCTGCGCTCGACCATCATCGGTGACAGCGTCGCACGCGTGCTGGAATTTTTGGGTGACAACGTCATTCGCCAGAACCACGTCGGCGACTGGGGTACCCAGTTCGGCATGCTGATGGCCTACCTGCAGGAAAACCCGATCACCAGTGACGAGCTGTCAGACCTGGAAAACTTCTACCGGGCGGCGAAGAAACGCTTCGACGAATCGGAAGAGTTCGCCAATCGCGCCCGTGGCCTGGTGGTCAAGCTGCAGGCCGGCGACCCCGAGTGCCTGGCCCTGTGGACACGCTTCAAGGACATTTCGCTGTCGCACTGCCAGAAGACCTACGAGCTGCTCAACGTCAAGCTGACCATGGCCGACGTGATGGGCGAAAGCGCGTACAACGACGACCTGGCCAACGTGGTGGCCGAGCTCAAGGCCAAGGGCCTGTTGGTCGAGGACCAAGGCGCCCAATGCGTGTTCCTCGAGGAATTCAAGAACAGCGAAGGCGAACCACTGCCGGTGATCGTGCAGAAAGCCGACGGCGGCTACCTGTACGCCACCACCGACCTGGCCGCCGTGCGCTACCGCAGCAACGTACTCCACGCTGACCGCGCCCTGTACTTTGTCGACCAGCGCCAGGCCCTGCATTTTAACCAGGTGTTCGAAGTCGCCCGCCGCGCAGGCTTTGTCGGCCACCCGATGCAGATGGAGCACATGGGCTTCGGCACCATGAACGGCGCCGACGGCCGCCCGTTCAAGACCCGCGACGGCGGCACCGTCAAGCTGATCGACCTGCTCACCGAGGCCAAGGAGCGTGCCTACGCGCTGGTCAAGGAAAAGAACCCGAGCCTGGCCGACGAAGATCTGCGCCACATCGGCGAAGTGGTGGGCATTGGCGCAGTGAAGTACGCCGACCTGTCCAAGCACCGCACCAGCGACTACAGCTTCAACTTCGAGCTGATGCTCAACTTCGAAGGCAACACCGCTCCATACCTGCTGTACGCCTACACCCGCGTAGCCGGCGTGTTCCGCAAGCTGGGCAAGGGCTTTGACGAAGTCGACGGCAAGATCGTGCTGCAGGCCCCCCACGAGCAGGACCTGGCTGCGCGCCTGGCCCAGTTTGGCGAAACCCTCAACAGCGTCGCCGAAAAAGGCACGCCGCATGTGCTGTGCAGCTACCTGTACGACCTGGCCGGCCTGTTCTCCAGCTTCTACGAGAACTGCCCGATCCTGGCCGCCGAAACCCCGGAACAACAGCAGAGCCGCCTGCGTCTGGCCGCCCTGACCGGCCGCACCCTCAAACAAGGTCTGGAACTGCTCGGCCTGGAAACCCTGGAGCGCATGTAAGTTGGCTGCCAAGAAAAAACCCGCCCCCAAACGCGGCGCCAGCCGCCAGACGGCGCCGGCCAAACAGCCGATCCCTGGTTGGGTATGGATGGCCGTCGGCCTCACCGTCGGCGCGTTTATCGTGTTCCTGATGAAGCTCGAGCCAGGCGGCGAAGACATCAAGCGCGCCAAGCCCGAGCAACAGAAGGTGGAGAAAGCGGCCGAAGCCAGCAAGCCTGCGCAGGCCACCCCACAGCAGCCCGTGAAGCCGAAGTATGACTTCTACACGCTGCTGCCAGAGTCCGAGGTGATCGTGCCACCGGAGGCCGTGCCCGAGAAGACACCACCGGTACCCGCCCAGCCGGTGACCCCGGTAACGCCGGCAGAAGCTGCGAAGATCGACACCGCGCGCGCGCAGGCGGCATTGCTGGGCCAGACCCCGCCACCGCCCCCGCCGGTGATCAAGCCGGCAGCGACCACCCAGTATTTCCTGCAGGCCGGCTCGTTCCGCAAGCAGGCCGATGCCGACAAGGTCCGCGCGCAGATCATCCTGCTGGGCCAGTCGGTGAAGGTGGAGTCGGGTACGGTCAAGGACGAGACCTGGTACCGCGTACTGGTCGGGCCCTTCAGCAACCGCGAGCAACTGACCGGCGCGCAGAAGCAACTGGCCGGGGCCGGGTTCACCAACCTGCTGCTGCAACAACGGCAGACCCGGCAGTAACCCAGCAACAAAAAAGGCCTTGCCGCTTCGGTGCGACAAGGCCTTTTTCATTACCCGCAAAGCATTTCAACGCAAGGCGTTGCGCTCGGACACCTGGCTGTTCAATGTCCAGAAGTCGTACAGCACCCCCACCAGGAACAAGCCGCCAGTAAAGAAGTAAATGATCGCGGTGATCCATTTGCCCTGGTACAGCCGGTGCAGGCCGAACACCCCAAGGAAGGTCAGCAGAACCCAGGCGATGTTGTAATCGATGCGACCAGACTGGAACCGCAGATCGGCTTCACGGTCCATGGACGGGATCAGAAACAGGTCGATCAGCCAACCGATGCCCAGCAGGCCGAATGTAAAGAACCAGAGGGTTCCGGTAATCGGCTTGCCGTAATAGAACCGATGCGACCCGGTGAAGCCGAAAATCCACAGCAGGTAACCGATGGTCTTGCTATGGGTGTCGTGAAAGGGCGCCCCCTGTTGATAACTGTTCATGCATAGCCCTCGTGGGTTATCCGAAAATTTTCTAAAAAAAAATGTGACTTTCTCGTTGCAGGCCGACGTACGGCACCTGGGCAATCGACCAACGGATCAAAGATTGATCAAAAAGCTGTTATAAAGTTGCGCGCCCAACACATAACTATTCATAAGAGCTTCATCTATGCCGCCTTTGATCAAGACATGGCTGACCCTCTGCCTATTATTGCCCCTGGCCGCCCACGCCACCAATCGTGAGCAACGTCTTCCTAATGGTTTCACCGGCTATACCTCCAATGCCTCGGTGAAACACGCGCCGGTCAAACAGACCTCCCTGCGCACGCGACCAGGCAATGCCGCCAGCAACCGCGGCTTGCCTGTCGCTGCCATGTCGCCGAAGCAGAGCAGCGATGTGCTTAGCCGTGCGGTGAATGTGCTCGGCACCCCTTATGTTTGGGGTGGCAGCAGCCCGAAAAAAGGCTTTGACTGCAGCGGGCTGGTTAAATACGCCTTCAACGATGTCGCTGACGTCGACCTGCCGCGCACCTCCAACGCCATGGCCCAGGGCCACGGCGTCAAGGTAGCCAAGGGTGACCTGAAGCCTGGTGACCTGATCTTCTTCAACATCAAGAGCCGCCGCGTAAACCATGTTGCCATCTACCTGGGCAACGACCGCTTCATCCACGCACCCCGGCGTGGCAAGCGGGTAAGCATCGACAACTTGAGCAAGCCGTACTGGCAGAAGCACTACGTAGTGGCCAAGCGGGTGCTGCCGAAGGAACAGCAGCAGCTGAACCTGGCCAAGCGCTAACAGCGCCCGGCCTCTTCGCGGGCACGCCCGCGAAGAGGCCTGAGCGTGCACTATCACCCTCTGATCAGTCCGCTCTCCTTAAGCCCCCGCATCGCCCCTTCCATCGTCCGCATCCCCTGCGACGCCCCGCCCTGCATCACCGAACATAACTGCGCCATTCGCCCCTCCCGAACCAGGTTGCGCACCGCCGGCGTCGCCACCAGCACTTCCCGCGCCGCCACCCGCCCACCGTCCACACGCCGGACCAGCGTCTGCACCACCACGAGGCGTAACGATTCGGCCAGCATTGCCCGCACCAACGGTTTTTCCTCGGCAGCAAATACCTCCACCAATCGGTCAATGCTGCTGGCCGCCGAGCGCGTATGCACGGTCGCCAGCACCAGGTGCCCGGTCTCGGCGGCGCGCAAGGCCAGGCGAACGGATTCCAGGTCCCGTAGCTCACCGATCATGATCACATCAGGGTCCTGGCGCAGCGCACTGCGCAGCCCCTGGGCGAACCCGCCGCTATGGCGGCCAATCTCACGCTGATTGATCAGGCTGCGCTGGCTGCTGTGGATAACTTCGACGGGGTCTTCGAGGGTGATGATATGCAGCGCTCGGTCGCGGTTCAGTTGGTCGAGCAAGGTCGCCAGGGTGCTGGACTTGCCACTGCCCGTAGGCCCACCTACCAGGACCAGGCCATCAGTGCACTGCGCAACAGCTTGATACACATCCCCTAGGTCGAGTTCACCGACCGTGGCGATCCGCCCCGGGATCAACCGGAAGGTAACCGCAGGGCCGTTCAACTGGCGAAACAGATTCAGCCGAAAACGGCCCAGGGCGGGCAGCTGCAGCGCCAGGTCCAACTCATCGCCCTCTGCCCATTGCCGCCGTTGGCGTTCAGCCAGCAAGGCCGCCATGCCGTCGGCCAGGTCTGCCGGCACCAACGCCGGCATGTCCAGGCGCTGCAAGTCGCCCTCAAGGCGCAGCATCGGGATCTGACCCGCCGCCAGGTGCAGGTCCGAAGCCCCTGCATCCACAGCACGGGCCAACAGGTCGGTCACATCCATGAGACTCCCCAAAGGCCTTCAAGTAGGTAGAATGCCGCAGACCCTACAGCCGTCGGCATCCGTCCATGTCCACCCTAGCAGACAACCTTTCCGCTATTTCCGCCCGTATTGCCAGCGCTGCCCAGGCTGCCGGGCGCGATCCGGCCAGCGTCCAGTTGCTGGCCGTGAGCAAGACCAAGCCCGCCAGCGCCATTCGCGAAATCCACGCCGCTGGCGTGCGCGATGTCGGGGAAAATTACCTACAAGAAGCGCTGACAAAGCAGCAGGCGCTAAGCGACCTGCCCTTGATCTGGCACTTCATCGGCCCCATTCAGTCGAACAAGACCAAAGCCATCGCCGAGCATTTCGACTGGGTGCATTCCGTGGACCGCCTGAAAATTGCCCAACGCCTGTCCGAGCAGCGCCCTGCCGGCCTGGCGCCACTGAACCTCTGCCTGCAAGTGAACGTGAGCGGCGAAGACAGCAAGTCTGGCTGCGCCCCCGCTGACCTTCCGGCCCTGGCCCAGGCAGTGGCCGGGCTGCCCAACCTGCGCTTGCGTGGGCTGATGGCAATCCCCGAGCCCACCGACGACCGCGCCGCCCAAGAGGCAGCGTTCGCCCGCTTGCGCCAGCTGCAGGAAAGCCTGGGCCTTGGCCTGGACACGCTCTCCATGGGCATGAGCCACGACCTTGAAGCGGCTATTGCACAGGGTGCGACCTGGGTACGCATTGGTACCGCCCTGTTCGGCGCCCGCGACTACGGCCAACACTGACTCCATGCTTTACTCACTCTTCCCCACAAGGACCTGACATGAGCAAGACACGTATTGCCTTTATCGGCGCCGGCAACATGGCCGCCAGCCTGATCGGTGGTTTGCGTGCCCAGGGCCTGGACGCCTCGCAGATCCGCGCCAGCGACCCGGGCGTCGAGACCCGCACCCGTATCCAGGCCGAGCACGGCATCGAAACCTTCGAGCACAACGCCCAGGCCATCGACGGCGCTGACGTCATCGTGCTGGCGGTCAAGCCGCAGGTCATGAAAACCGTGTGCCAGGCCCTGCAACCCCACCTGCAGGATGGCCAGCTGATCGTTTCCATCGCCGCCGGCATCACCTGTGCCAGCCTGCAAAGCTGGGTGGGCGCTCGCCCGGTGGTGCGCTGCATGCCCAATACCCCAGCGCTGCTGCGCCAGGGCGTAAGCGGCCTGTACGCCACCGCTGAAGTGTCCGACGCGCAACGCCAGCAGGCCGAACAGCTGCTGTCGGCCGTCGGCACTGCCCTGTGGCTGGAGCAGGAACAACAACTGGACGCTGTGACCGCTGTATCCGGCAGCGGCCCTGCGTATTTCTTCCTGCTGATTGAGGCCATGACGGCAGCGGGCGAAAAACTCGGCCTGCCACGTGAAACCGCCTCCCAGCTGACCTTGCAGACTGCCCTTGGTGCTGCCCGCATGGCGGTTGCAAGCGATGTCGATGCCGCCGAGCTGCGCCGCCGCGTCACCTCGCCCGCCGGCACTACCGAAGCGGCCATCAAGTCGTTCCAGGCCAGCGGCTTCGAAGCCATCGTCGAGCAGGCACTGCAGGCTGCGGCCACGCGCTCCGCCGAGCTGGCCGAACAACTGGGCAAATAAGGAGCTTTAGATGAATGCACTGTCTGGCGCCGCGATCTTCGTGGTGCAAACCCTGGTCAGCCTCTACCTGGTGATCGTCCTGCTGCGTTTTGTCCTGCAACTGGTCAAAGCCAACTTCTATAACCCGCTGTGCCAGTTCGCTGTGCGTGCCACGCAGCCGCTGCTCAAGCCGATCCGCCGGATCATCCCCAGCATCGGCGGGCTGGACACCTCGTCGCTGTTGCTGGCGATCGTCATCCAGGCGCTGCTGATGGGCTTTGTGCTGATGGTCACCTACGGCACCTTCGGTGACGTCCTGCACCTGCTGATGTGGGCGATCATTGGCATCACCTCGCTGTTCCTGAAAATTTTCTGGGTGGCGATGATTGTCATGGTGATCGTGTCCTGGGTTGCCCCCAACAGTCACAACCCGGCAGCGGAACTGGCCTACCAGATCAGCGAACCGGTGCTGGCACCGTTCCGCCGCATCGTGCCCAACCTGGGCGGCATGGACATCTCGCCGATCTTCGCCTTCCTGGCGATCCAGGTAATCCAGTCGTTCGTCATGCCCCCGCTGGCCGCCTACGCAGGCATGCCACAAGAACTGTGGCGCATGATCTGACCCTGGTTGCTTCCAGCGGCAAGCCTCTGCTTGCCGCTGGGGGTAGCGCTCTTTAGACTTACGCCTCCGTCAAGCGTGAGCAGGGTCGATGTCCACTGTCTTTCCCGAAGATTCCGTCGGTCTGGTAGTACCGCAAACCGCCCGGTTCGATGAACCGCTGGCACTGGCTTGTGGCCGCTCCCTGGCCAGTTACGAGCTGGTCTACGAGACCTATGGCACCCTGAACGCCAGCGCAAGCAACGCCGTGCTGATCTGCCATGCCCTGTCCGGCCACCACCATGCCGCTGGCTATCATGCCGCCACCGACCGCAAACCAGGCTGGTGGGACAGCTGCATTGGCCCTGGCAAACCGATCGACACCAACCGCTTCTTCGTCGTCAGCCTGAACAACCTTGGCGGCTGCAACGGCAGCACCGGCCCCAGCAGCGTCAACCCGGCCACCGGCAAGCCTTATGGCGCCGACTTCCCGGTACTGACCGTAGAGGACTGGGTGCACAGCCAGGTGCGCCTGGGCGAGCGCCTGGGCATCCAGCAATGGGCCGCTGTGGTCGGCGGCAGCCTGGGCGGCATGCAGGCACTGCAATGGACCATCAGCTACCCGGAGCGTGTGCGCCATTGCGTCGACATCGCCTCGGCCCCCAAGCTGTCGGCGCAGAACATCGCCTTCAACGAAGTGGCTCGCCAGGCAATCCTCACCGACCCCGAATTCCACGGCGGTTCGTTCCAGGACCAGGGCGTGATTCCCAAACGCGGCCTGATGCTGGCACGCATGGTCGGCCATATCACCTACCTGTCCGACGACTCGATGGGCGAAAAATTCGGCCGCGAGCTGAAGAGCGACAAGCTCAACTACGACTTCCACAGCGTCGAGTTCCAGGTCGAAAGCTACCTGCGCTACCAGGGCGAGGAGTTTTCCGGCCGTTTCGATGCCAACACCTACCTGCTGATGACCAAGGCGCTGGACTATTTCGACCCGGCCGCAGCCCAAGGCGGCGACCTGGCCGCTACCCTGGCCCACGTCAAAGCGGATTACTGCATCATGTCGTTCACCACCGACTGGCGCTTCTCGCCGGCCCGTTCGCGCGAGATCGTCGACGCCCTGATGGCTGCACGCAAGAACGTCTGCTACCTGGAGATCGACTCGCCTTACGGGCACGATGCCTTCCTGATCCCTACACCTCGCTATATGCAGGGCTTCTCGAACTACATGAACCGCATTGTCATCTGAGGACAGCATGAGAGCCGATCTGGAAATCATCCACGACTGGATCCCCGCCGGCAGCCGGGTACTTGACCTGGGCTGCGGCAGCGGCGAACTGCTGGCCTCGCTGCGTGACCGTAAACAGGTCACCGGCTATGGCCTGGAAATCGACGCCGACAACATCGCCGCCTGCGTGGCCAAAGGCGTCAACGTTATCGAGCAGGACCTGGACAAGGGTCTGGGCAACTTTGCCAGCAACAGCTTCGACGTCGTGATCATGACCCAGGCCCTGCAGGCCGTGGAGTACCCCGACCGCATCCTCGACGAGATGCTGCGCGTGGGCCGCCAGTGCATCATCACCTTCCCCAACTTCGGCCACTGGCGCTGCCGCTGGTACCTGGCGACCAAAGGCCGCATGCCAGTATCGGACTTCATGCCGTATACCTGGTACAACACGCCGAACATCCACTTCTGCACCTTCGCCGACTTCGAAGAACTGGTGCACGAACGCAGGGCCAAGGTACTAGACCGCCTGGCCGTCGATCACTTGCACCGCAACGGGTGGGGTGGCCGGCTATGGCCTAATCTTCTAGGTGAAATCGGCATCTATCGCGTCAGCAGCCCGGCCCTGCAAGAACATCAGCTCGCCGTCTGACGCCCACTGGAGGAATCGCACCATGCGTCGCCTAGCCCTGTTCCTGTTCAGCCTGTGCCTGGCATTGCCGGTACTGGCTGCCGATGCCGCCCGGCCCGAGCGCAAGGAAGTGTTTGGCGACGTGACGGTGCACTACAGCGCATTCACATCAAGCATGCTCACACCCGAGGTGGCCGCAGCCACCGGCCTGGTGCGCAGCAAGAACCAGGGCGTGCTCAACATTGCCGTGCTCAAGGCCGGCAAGCCCGCCCCGGCGCTGGTCAGCGGCACAGTCAAGGACCTGACCGGGCGCAGCAGCCCGCTGTCATTCAAGCAGGTTACCGAACAGGGCGCGGTGTACTACATCGCTCAGTTCAAGATCGAACAGCCAGAAACCGTCACCTTCGACCTGAACATCGAAACCGGCGGCATCAGCAACTCCCTCAGTTTCAATCAGGAAGTTTTCCCAGGCGAATGATGAATTTCCAGCAACTCGTATTGGCCAGCCATAACGCCGGCAAACTCAAGGAACTCCAGGCCATGCTCGGCCAGTCCGTGCAGCTGCGCTCGATTGGTGAGTTCAGCCAGGTCGAGCCCGAAGAAACCGGCCTGTCGTTCGTCGAGAACGCCATCCTCAAGGCACGCAATGCCGCGCGTATTTCCGGCCTGCCCGCCTTGGCCGACGATTCCGGCCTGGCCGTGGACTTCCTCGGTGGGGCGCCGGGCATTTACTCGGCACGCTATGCCGACGGCAAGGGTGACGCGGCGAACAACGCCAAACTGCTCGAGGCCCTGAAAGACGTGCCCGAGGCCGAACGCGGCGCACAGTTCGTCTGCGTCCTGGCGCTGGTGCGCCATGCTGATGACCCGCTGCCGATCCTGTGCGAAGGCCTGTGGCACGGCAGCATCCTGTTCGAGGCCAGCGGTGAGCACGGCTTTGGCTATGACCCGCTGTTCTGGGTACCGGAGCGCAACTGCTCCAGCGCCGACCTGGCCCCTGTGGATAAAAACCAGCTCAGCCACCGCGCCCGTGCCATGGCCCTGCTGCGCCAACGTCTGGGCCTGGCATGATCGCAACGCTGTCTTCACCCGGCGCGGCGGGCTTTACCAGCCTGCCGCCGCTGGCGCTGTACATCCACATACCGTGGTGCGTGCGCAAATGCCCATATTGCGACTTCAACTCCCACGCTGCCGGGCCTGAACTGCCCGAAGACGCCTACGTCACAGCCCTGCTGGACGACCTGGACCAGGAGCAGGCCGCGGTACAGGGCCGCCCGATCAGCTCGATCTTCTTTGGTGGCGGTACGCCCAGCCTGTTCAGTGCCAACGCCTTGGGCCGGCTGCTACGCGGCGTGGAACAACGCATCCCGTTTGCCCCAGACATCGAAATCACGCTGGAGGCCAACCCGGGCACGTTCGAGCAGGACAAGTTCAAGGCCTACCGGCAAACCGGCATCAACCGCCTGTCCATCGGCGTACAGAGCTTCCAGGCCGCCAAGCTGGAGGCACTGGGGCGCATACACAATGGTGACGAAGCAGTCCGTGCCGCCGGCATGGCGCGTGCCGCGGGCTTCGACAACTTCAACATGGACCTGATGCATGGCCTGCCCGACCAATCACTGGATGACGCACTGGGCGACCTGCGACAGGCCATCGACCTTGGGCCGACGCACCTGTCTTGGTACCAGCTGACCGTGGAGCCGAACACGGTGTTCTGGAACCAGCCGCCAGAGCTGCCCGAAGACGACATCCTCTGGGACATCCAGGAAGCCGGCCAGGCATTGATGGCCAAGCACGGGTTCCGCCAGTACGAAGTCTCGGCCTACGCCCAGGCGGGCCGTGCTGCGCAACACAACCTCAACTACTGGCGTTTCGGCGACTTCATAGGTATTGGTGCCGGTGCCCACGGCAAACTGACCTTCGCCGACGGGCGCATCCTGCGCACCTGGAAAACCCGCCTGCCCAAGGACTACCTTAACCTGGCCAAACCGTTCAAGGCCGGCGAGAAGCTGCTGCCGGTCGACGAGCTGCCGTTCGAATTCCTGATGAACGCCCTGCGGCTTACCGATGGCGTGGAGGCCGAACTGTTCACCCAGCGCACGGGATTGCCGCTGGCACAGCTGCGCGAGGCACGCCGCGCCGCCGAACAAAAGGGCCTTTTACAGGTCGAACCGGATCGACTGGCAGCCACGCCAAGGGGCCAGTTGTTTCTCAATGACCTGCTGCAGTATTTCTTGACCTAAGGATGACCCATGGATCTGGTACTTGATCTGCTCGCGACGGTTTCCCGCTGGAGCCGCAGCAACCTGTCGGAGATTTCACTGGCCTTGGTAGGCTGCCTGCTGGTGCTGTTCGGCACCGATGTCAAAGGCTGGGCCGAGCAACGCCTGGGTGGGCTGGCGGGCGCACTGCGGGTGCCGTTCATGGCGCTGATGGTGGTGGTCGGCAGCGGTGCAGCGCTAATCTATGCCACGCCGTGGGTAGTGAAGGGGTTGGGCCAGTTCAACAACTACGCGCTGGCGCCGGTGTTGCTGGTGGTGCTGGTCTTGATTGGCGTGGTGGCTGATCGCAGGGGTTGATTCCACCTACAAAGGCCCTTGCAAGGGCCACTGCCTTGCTCAAAATCTGACGGTTGCGTAATTTCTGTGGGGATGTTTGAGGTGAAGTCTCAGAGCCAAGGATACTCAGTCCTGGCGCTCACAAAAAAACCGCCTTTCTCAAGGCGGTTTTTTTCGCCTGCATTTCTGCAAGCACCAGCACATCGAAAGGCCAGATCAGCCGATCAATCCGCCTTCTCGAACTTCAAATCCCACACCCCATGCCCCAGCCGCTCACCGCGGCGCTCGAATTTGGTGATCGGGCGCTCTTCCGGGCGTGGCACGTAGGTGCCGTCAGCCGCACGGTTGCGGTAGCCCGGGGCGGCGCTCATCACTTCCAGCATGTACTCGGCATACGGTTCCCAGTCGGTGGCCATGTGGAACACGCCACCAGGCTTGAGCTTGCGACGGACCAGCTCGGCAAACTCAAGCTGTACGATGCGGCGCTTGTGGTGGCGCGCCTTGTGCCAAGGGTCGGGGAAGAACAGCATCAGGCGGTCGAGGCTGTTGTCCGCCACACAGCGGTTCAGCACTTCGATGGCATCGCAGTCGTATACACGCAGGTTCTTAAGCCCCTGGGTCAGTACGCCGTTGAGCAGCGCACCTACACCCGGGCGGTGCACTTCCACACCGATGAAGTCCTGCTCAGGTGCGGCAGCAGCCATTTCCAGCAAGGAATGGCCCATGCCGAAGCCGATCTCCAGGGTGCGCGGCGCCGACCGGCCGAATACCTGGTCATAGTCCACCGGGCTGTCGGCCAGCGGCAGGATGTACAGCGGGCCGCCCTGATCCAGGCCGCGTTGCTGGCCTTCGGTCATGCGCCCGGCGCGCATCACGAAGCTCTTGATGCGGCGGTGTGGGCGGGCTTCGCCGTCGGGAGTGATCGGCGTATCGTGCGATTCAGTCATCAGGAGCTCTTACTTGATCAGACCATCCAGCGGCGAAGAGGCGCTGGCATAGAGTTTCTTCGGCATACGGCCGGCCAGGTAGGCCATACGACCGGCGACAATGGCGTGCTTCATGGCTTCGGCCATCAGCACCGGCTGCTGGGCGTGGGCGATGGCCGAGTTCATCAGCACCGCCTCGCAACCCATTTCCATGGCGATGGTGGCGTCGGAAGCAGTACCTACGCCGGCATCGACCAGCACCGGCACCTTGGACTCTTCCAGAATGATCTGCAGGTTGTAGGGGTTGCAGATACCCAGGCCAGTGCCAATCAGGCCAGCCAGCGGCATGACCGCGATGCAGCCGGCTTCAGCCAGCTGGCGGGCGATGATCGGGTCGTCGCTGGTGTACACCATCACGTCGAAACCTTCCTTGACCAGCACTTCGGCGGCCTTGAGGGTTTCGATCACATTGGGAAACAGGGTTTTCTGGTCGGCCAGCACTTCCAGCTTTACCAGCGTCCGGGACTCGTGCGATTTGCGCCCGTCGAGCAGTTCGCGGGCCAGACGGCAGGTACGTACCGCTTCTACCGCGTCAAAGCAGCCTGCAGTGTTCGGCAGGATGGTGTACTTGTCGGGCGACAGTACGTCGAGCAGGTTCGGCTCGCCCGCATTCTGACCAAGGTTGGTGCGGCGCACGGCGACGGTGACGATTTCGGCACCCGAGGCCTCGGTGGCCAGGCGGGTTTCTTCCATGTCACGGTACTTGCCGGTACCGACCAGCAGGCGCGACTGAAAAGTGCGCCCGGCCAGGGTGAAGGGCTTGTCGCTACGAACGTTGCTCATCGTTGTTCCTCGAGAAAAGGTTGCTGGGCTTGCTTGTAAACCGCCGGGCTGCTGTCAGCCGCCACCGATGGCGTGGACCACTTCGACCTGGTCGCCGTCGTTCAGCAGCGTGCTGTCGTGCTGGCTACGCGGCACGATATCCAGGTTCAGTTCCACTGCCACACGGCGCCCGGCCAGCTCCAGGCGCGTCAGCAGGGCTGCAACGCTTTCGCCAGCAGGCAGTTCGTAAGGTTCACCGTTCAGTTGAATGCGCATGCGCACGGCCACCATTGTTCTTTGGGGCCCGCATTCTAGCGCCGAACCGGCCTGCAACCCAAGGCCGGTGCACGCCATTAGTCGCGATTGTGGACCACTCGGTCAGCCCAGTCGCCAAGCTGCCAGGCCCAGGCACAGCCAGCCGGCCAGGAAGCACAGGCCGCCAATCGGGGTGATCATGCCCAGCTTGCCCACCCCGCTGAGGGTCAGCAGGTACAGGCTGCCGGAAAACAGCACTATCCCTAGCGCAAACAGGCCGCCAGCCCAGCCAACCAGGCGCCCGGGCAGGTGCGCCGAGAGCACGGCGACACCGAAGATCGCCAGGGCATGCACCAGCTGGTAGGTCACGCCAGTGTGGAAGATCGCCAGGTAGTCTGCCGTCAGCCGGCTTTTCAGGCCATGGGCGGCGAAGGCACCCAGGGCGACCCCGGTAAAGCCGAAAAAGGCGGCAAGCATCAGGAAGCTGCGAAGCATGGGACGACTCCTTGTATCGGGTCTGTATAATGGCCCCTTCCACCCGTACGGCCAAGCCATCGCCATGCTGCCAACCTTTATCCGTCGCCTCTTCCGCGCCCTGCTCTGGTTCGCTGCCGGCAGCGTCGTGCTGGTACTGGTGTTCCGCTGGGTGCCACCGCCCGGCACGGCGCTGATGGTCGAGCGAAAGGTCCAGTCCTGGGTTAATGGCGAGCCGATCGACCTGCAGCGCGACTGGGAGCCGTGGGAGAACATCTCCGATGAGCTCAAGGTCGCGGTCATTGCTGGCGAGGACCAAAAATTCGCCACTCACTGGGGGTTCGACATCCCGGCCATCCAGGCGGCGCTGGCCTACAACGAGCGTGGCGGCAATGTGCGCGGGGCCAGCACCCTGACCCAGCAAGTGGCCAAGAACCTGTTCCTGTGGTCCGGGCGCAGTTGGTTCCGTAAAGGGCTAGAGGCCTGGTTCACCGCGCTGATTGAGCTGTTCTGGTCGAAAGAGCGCATTCTCGAGGTTTACCTGAACAGTGCCGAATGGGGCAAGGGCGTGTTTGGTGCGCAGGCGGCGGCGCGCTATCACTTTGGTGTCGATGCCAGCCGACTCAGCCGCCAGCAGGCCGCACAACTGGCTGCGGTGCTGCCAAGCCCGATCAAGTGGAGTGCCAGCAGGCCAAGTACCTACGTGGCCAGCCGGGCTGGCTGGATTCGCCGGCAAATGAGCCAGTTGGGCGGGCCCGGTTACCTGATGCAGCTGGATACATCGCGCAAGCTTTGAGTTTTGCGGTGATGCGCAAATCGAGCGCCGCCCGCGCGGCGCTCGATCTCACGGGCGTCACAACATTCACGCCGAGCACAAAAAAGCCGCTCGCCCCATCGGGGCCAGCGGCTTTCTCTACAACCAAGGCTCGATCAGGCTGCGATCAGTGCCTTGACCTTGTTCATCGCATTCTTCTCCAGCTGGCGAATCCGCTCAGCCGATACGCTGTACTTGTCGGCAAGCTCATGCAACGTGGCCTTCTCTTCCGCCAGCCAGCGCTGGTAGAGAATATCGCGGCTACGTTCGTCCAGACCTTGCAGTGCCTCGTGCAGGTTGCTGGTGGAGTTGTCGCTCCAATCGGCATCTTCCAACTGCACCGCCGGGTCGTAACGGTGGTCTTCCAGGTAATGCGCAGGCGACTGGAAGGCGCTGTCGTCGTCAGCTTCTGCTGCCGGGTCGAAGGCCATGTCCTGGCCACTGAGGCGGCTTTCCATCTCGCGCACTTCACGCGGCTCGACACCAAGGCTTTCTGCCACGCGATGCACTTCGTCGTTGTTCAGCCAGGCAAGACGCTTCTTCTGGCTGCGCAGGTTGAAGAACAGCTTGCGCTGGGCCTTGGTGGTGGCCACCTTGACGATGCGCCAGTTGCGCAGGATGAACTCGTGGATTTCTGCCTTGATCCAGTGCACGGCGAACGACACCAGGCGCACGCCCATCTCCGGGTTGAAGCGCTTGACGGCTTTCATCAGGCCGACGTTGCCTTCCTGGATCAGGTCGGCCTGGGCCAGCCCGTAGCCTGCATAGCTACGGGCGATATGTACGACGAAACGCAGGTGGGCCATCACCATTTGACGAGCGGCCTCGACATCCTGCTCATAATAGAGACGCTCGCCCAGATCACGCTCCTGCTCGACCGTCAGCAGCGGAATGCTGTTGACCGTGTGCACATAGGCTTCCAGGTTTGCACCGGGTACCAGGGCATAGGCAGGTTGCAACGATGTGGTCATTCAAGAACCTCCGACTTACTAAACTCGCGCCTTGTGGGCACTGCCAACATTGACCTGGAACGACGGTACAAGTTCCGTAGTGAAGAAAATGTCAATGCTGGCACGTAAAAACTATCGCGGCGCCAGCTCGTTCAAGTGGCGGGCGACGGCAATCCATGCACCGATATACCCCAACAACACCGCTCCGATCAAGAGCGACAGACCATCGGACGCCGGCACCCCACCCAGGGCGAAGTCACTGCCGTACAGCCCGGAAAGCCCTACCACCGCGTCGTTGAGCCAGTTCAGGCCAAACGCCAGGATACCCCAAGCCAGCAGGCCCGCACCCAGGCCATACAGGGCGCCCATGTACAGGAAAGGCCGGCGCACGTAGGCGTCAGTGCCGCCTACCAACTTGATCACTTCAATTTCCACACGGCGGTTTTCAATGTGTAGACGAATTGTGTTACCGATTACTAACAGAAGCGCAGAAATCAGCATCACGGCCAGGCCGAAGACAAAGCGGTCACCCAGTTTGAGGATTGCCGCCAGGCGCTCGACCCACACCAGGTCCAGTTGCGCCACTTCCACCCGCGACAGCTCCGACAGGCGCTGACGCAAGGCGTCCAGGGCCGGCTTGTCGACCTCGGTCGGGGTCACTACCACCACCCCTGGTAGCGGGTTGTCGGGCAGTTCGCGCAGGGCCTCGCCCAGACCGGACTGCTGCTGGAATTCTTCCAGTGCCTGCTCGCGGCTGACGAATTGCGCGTCCGCCACACCCGGCATGCCCTTGATCTCGTCGCGCAGCGCTTCGCCATCCCGGCTGCCAGCATCGAGCTTGAGGTACAGCGATATTTGCGCAGCGCGCTGCCACGAACCGCCAAGCTGCTCGACGTTCTTCAGCAGCAACGACAGGCCCATGGGCATGCTCAGCGCCACCGCCATCACCAGGCAGGTGAAAAAGCTGCCGATCGGCTGCTTGCCCAAGCGGCGCAGGCTGTCGGCCATGCTGGCACGGTGGCTTTCCAGCCAGGCATGCAGCAGCGTACGGAAATCCGGGCCGTCATCGTCTTCGCCGCGCTTTTTCTTCGTCGGCTGCGGGTCGGCAGGCTTTGGCGCAACCCGCTCGGAAACCTTCGGCGTACGTGTAGTGCTCATTGCCCGGCCTCCCCATCGCCGATCAAGCGGCCGCGCTGCAAGGTCAGCATGCGGTGGCGCATGCGCGCAATCAGTGCCAGGTCGTGGCTGGCGATCAATACCGTGGTCCCCAGGCGGTTGATGTCCTCGAACACACCCATGATCTCTGCTGCCAGGCGCGGGTCGAGGTTACCGGTGGGTTCGTCGGCCAGCAGCAGGGCCGGCTGGTGAACGATGGCGCGGGCGATACCCACCCGCTGCTGCTGCCCGGTAGACAGGTCGGCCGGGAACAGCTCGCCCTTGTCGGCCAGCGAGACACGCTCCAGGGCCGAGTCCACACGTTTGGCGATCTCGGCCTTGGACAGGCCAAGAATCTGCAGGGGCAAGGCGATGTTGTTGAACACAGTGCGGTCGAACAACAATTGGTGGTTCTGGAACACCACGCCGATCTGCCGACGCAGGAACGGGATCTGCGCATTGCTGATCTGGCCCAGGTCCTGCCCTGCCAGCATGAGCTTGCCGCTGGTCGGGCGCTCCATGGCCAGCAACAGACGCAGCAAGGTGCTCTTGCCAGCGCCCGAGTGGCCGGTGACGAACAGGAATTCGCCCCGGCGCGCCCGGAAACTCAGCTCATGCAAACCCACATGACCGTTGGGATAGCGCTTGGCAACCTGTTCGAATCGGATCATGGTCAGTCTCGCTCGGCGAACAGAGCCTTCACGAACGGCTCGGCTTCGAAGGTGCGCAGGTCATCGATACCTTCACCGACACCGATGAAGCGAATCGGGATGTTGAACTGCTTGGCCAGGGCGAAGATCACCCCGCCTTTGGCAGTGCCGTCCAGCTTGGTCAGGGCCAGACCGGTCAGTTCGACGCTCTGGTTGAAGTACTTGGCCTGGCTGATGGCGTTCTGGCCGGTGCCGGCATCGAGTACCAGCAACACCTCGTGCGGTGCGTCGGCGTCCAGCTTGCCGATGACCCGGCGGACCTTTTTCAGCTCCTCCATCAGGTTGTCTTTGGTGTGCAGGCGGCCGGCAGTGTCGGCGATCAGCACGTCGGCGCCACGGGCCTTGGCGGCCTGCACTGCGTCGAAGATCACCGACGCAGAGTCGGCGCCGGTATGCTGGGCAATCACCGGAATCTGATTACGCTCGCCCCACACCTGCAACTGCTCGACCGCTGCAGCACGGAAGGTGTCACCGGCAGCCAGCATCACTTTCTTGCCTTCGAGCTGCAGTTTTTTCGCCAGTTTGCCGATGGTGGTGGTCTTGCCGGCGCCGTTCACGCCGACCACCAGGATCACATAGGGTTTGTTCTGCGCCTGCACTTTCAGCGGCTGCTCGACCGGGCGCAGCAACGCGGCCAGTTCTTCCTGCAGCGACTTGTACAGCGCGTCGGCGTCGGCCAGCTGCTTGCGTGCGACCTTCTGGGTCAGGTTCTGGACGATGGCCGAGGTGGCTTCTACACCGACGTCGGCGGTCAGCAGGCGGGTCTCGATTTCGTCGAGCAGGTCATCGTCGATGACCTTCTTGCCGAGGAACAGGCTGGCCATGCCTTCGCCGATGCTGGCGCTGGTCTTGGACAAGCCCTGCTTGAGGCGGGCAAAGAAGCCGGGTTTGGCTTGTTCGGCAACGGTTGCGGCAGCGACAGGCTCGGGCTCTGCCTGCACGGGCTCTGCTACCGGACGCTCGGGAATCGCTGGCGGGGCCTTAGGCTCCAGGTCAGGGACGAGCGCGACGGGCTCCTCGGCAACGGGCAGGACCAGGTTGCTGACCGGGGGTTCGACAGCCTGATGGGCCGGGGCTGCAACTGGCGCAGGGGTTTCGAGCTGCGGGGCCGCAGGTTCCGCATTCGCGGGCACGCCCGCTCCCACAGGGGCGGGGGCCGGCTCAGGAGCTGGGGTAACCACCAGGGCAGGTGCTGGCTCAGGGACCGGTGCAACCACCGGGGCAGGTACTGGCTCAGGAACCGGGGCAGCCACCGGGGCAGGTGCTGGCTCAGCAGCCCGAGGGGCCTCAGTTGCAGTTGCGGGTGCTTCAGCAACCACCGGCTCGACCGGAGCAGCTTCAGGGTGCTCGACGGCAGACGGCGGCGCTACAGGCTCTGCAGCCTGGGATTCAGGGACTTGTGGCTGTTCGGCGACAGGTTGCTGCGGCTTCTTGCGAAACCAGCTGAACAGGCCTTTCTTCTCGCCAGCCTCGGCCGGCGCTTTTTTGTCGTCGTTGGAACCAAACATGGAGGACGGCTATCTCAGGGTAGCGATGAGCCAGCAATGGCACATCGGGAATTCTCTCTACGCAGAACAGACTATCTTGAAGCCGGCTGGTTCATGCGCAACGTTTTGTCGTAGTGTCCTGTGGGCCAGAACGGCGACAGGCATGGTCGCCAGGCAACCGGATCAGTATCCTAGCACCTCCTGGCCCGTCGACGCTAAACCCAGCGGGCCGCCGAACAGGTTAAACACCTTATGAATGCTCTAGCCCGCCGCGCCGCTGGCCTGTTGCTCGGCACGCTGTGCCTGCCACTGGCCGCCTTCGCCGCCGATGTGCAGCCCACCCACGAATTCATCCTCGACAATGGCCTGAAGGTGGTCGTGCGCGAAGACCATCGCGCGCCGGTGGTGGTCTCGCAGATCTGGTACAAGGTCGGCTCCAGCTACGAAACCCCCGGCCAGACCGGCTTGTCTCATGCGCTGGAACACATGATGTTCAAGGGCAGCGCCAAGGTCGGCCCCGGCGAAGCTTCACGCATCCTGCGTGACCTGGGCGCCGAAGAAAACGCCTTTACCAGCGACGACTACACCGCCTATTACCAAGTACTGGCCCGTGACCGCTTGCCGGTCGCCCTGGAGCTGGAGGCCGACCGCTTGGCCAGCCTGCGCCTGCCGGCCGACGAATTCAGCCGCGAAATCGAGGTGATCAAGGAAGAGCGCCGCCTGCGCACCGACGATCAGCCCAATTCCAAGGCGTTCGAGCTGTTCCGCGCCATGGCCTATCCGGCCAGCGGCTACCACACGCCGACCATCGGCTGGATGGCCGACCTGGAGCGCATGAAGGTCGAAGAGCTGCGCCACTGGTACGAATCCTGGTACGCCCCCAACAATGCCACTCTGGTGGTGGTCGGCGATGTCACCGCCGACGAGGTCAAGGGCCTGGCGCAGAAGTACTTCGGCAGCATTCCCAAGCGTGCCGTACCGCCAGCCAAACTGCCCCTGGAGCTGGCCGAACCTGGCCAGCGCCAGCTGACCCTGCACGTACGCACCCAACTGCCCAGCCTGATCTATGGCTTCAACGTGCCCGGCCTGCCCACCGCCAAAGATCCGCGCACCGTGCATGCCCTGCGCCTGATCTCGGCACTGCTCGACGGCGGTTACAGCGCGCGCATGCCGGCACGCCTGGAGCGTGGCCAGGAGCTGGTCGCCGGCGCCTCGTCCAGCTACAACGCCTTCACCCGCGGCGACAGCCTGTTCCTGATCTCGGCCACGCCGAATGTGCAGAAGCAGAAAACCCTCGACGATGTGGAAAAAGGCATCTGGCAATTGCTTGAAGAACTCAAGACCACCCCGCCCAGCGCCGAAGAGCTCGAACGCGTGCGCGCTCAAGTCATTGCGGGCCTGGTCTACGACCGTGACTCCATCAGCAGCCAGGCCACCACCATCGGCCAGCTGGAAACCGTCGGCCTGTCCTGGAAACTGATCGACAGCGAGCTGGACGAGCTCAAGCAAGTCACCCCGCAGGACATCCAGAACGCCGCGCGCACCTATTTCACCCGTGAACGCCTGAGCGTTGCCCATGTACTGCCCGAGGAGTCCGCTCATGAGTGATCGTCGCGCACCACGCCCAACCCTGCTGGCCACCGGCATCCGCGCCCTGGCGCTGGCGGCAGTGCTGGCCGCACCGGCCATGGCCGACAACTCCGCCAAGGCTGACAACAGCGCCGCCCGGCCGGCCAACACGTTGCAGTCGCTGGCCGAGCTGGATGGCAAGGCCCCCAGCCGGCGCCAGCTGAACATTCAGCACTGGAGCACCGCTGAGGGTGCCCGGGTGCTGTTCGTCGAAGCCCGCGAACTGCCGATGTTCGACCTGCGCGTCACCTTCGCCGCCGGCAGCAGCCAGGACGGTGGAACACCCGGCGTGGCGGCGCTGACCAACGCCATGCTCAACGAGGGTGTGGCCGGTAAGGACGTAACCGCCATCGCCGAAGGTTTTGAAGGCCTGGGCGCAGACTTTGGCAACGGCTCCTACCGCGACATGGCTGTGGCGTCGCTGCGCAGCCTCAGCGCCAAGGACAAACGTGAGCCTGCGCTCAAACTGTTCACCGAAGTGGCAGGCAAGCCGACCTTCCCCGAGGACGCCCTCAAGCGCATCAAGAACCAGATGCTGGCCGGCTTTGAATACGAAAAGCAGAACCCCGGCAAGATCGCGGGCAAGGCCCTGTTCGGCAACCTTTATGGTGACCACCCCTACGCCCACCCAAGCGATGGCACCGCAGAAACCATCAACGGCATTACCCTGGAACAATTGCGTGCCTTCCACGCCAAGGCTTATACCGGTGGCAACGCGGTGATCGCACTGGTCGGCGACCTCAGCCGGGCCGAGGCCGAAGCCATCGCTGCCCAGGTTTCGGCAGGCCTGCCCAAGGGCCCGGCGCTTGCCGCGCCGGCCCAGCCCAGCGAAGCCAAGGCTGGCCTGACCCACATCGACTTCCCGTCCAAACAGACCCACCTGATGCTGGCAGAACTGGGTATCGACCGCCAAGACCCGGATTGGCCAGCCTTGTCGCTGGGCAACCAGATCCTCGGCGGTGGTGCCTTCGGTACCCGGCTGATGAGCGAAGTGCGTGAAAAGCGTGGCCTGACCTACGGCGTGTACTCGGTGTTCAGCCCCATGCAGGTGCGTGGCCCGTTCATGATCAACCTGCAGACCCGTGCCGAGCTCAGTGAAGGCACGCTCAAGCTGGTGCAGGGCATACTTGCCGACTACCTCTCGACAGGCCCCACCCAGCAAGAGCTTGACGATGCCAAGCGCGAACTGGCCGGCAGCTTCCCGCTGTCCAATGCCAGCAACGCCAGCATCGTCGGCCAATTGGGTGCAATCGGTTTCTACAATCTGCCGCTGACCTGGCTGGAAGACTTCATGCAGCAGTCCCAGGCCCTCACCGTCGAGCAGGTCAAGGCAGCCATGAACAAACACCTGTCAGCCGATAAACTGGTGATCGTCACCGTGGGCCCGAAAGTGCCACAGAAACCCCTGCCAGCACCTACTGAAAAGCCCTCCGAGCAAGCGCTCGGGGTACCGGAGCACTAATGCCAAGATCCACCCCTCCCGCCCGCCCGCAATCGGGCCAAAGCAAGGGCCAGGGCCACCTGCGCATCATCGCCGGCGAGTGGCGTAGCCGCCGCCTGGCGGTACCGGAAGGTGAAGGCCTGCGGCCAACGCCAGACCGCGTGCGCGAAACCTTGTTCAACTGGCTGGCGCCGCACATCGAGGGTGCCCGCATACTGGATGCCTTCACCGGCAGCGGTGCCCTGGTGCTCGAAGCCCTGTCTCGCGGCGCCAAGGATGCCGTGGCACTGGACAGCAACCCCGCGGCGATCGGCAACCTGAAGAACAACCTCGAGATCCTTCGTTGCCCGCGCGGGCAAATTCTGCAAACCGATGCCCTGCGCTACCTGCAAGGCCCGGCCAAGCAGCAGTTCGACGTGGTGTTCCTCGACCCGCCGTTCCACAAGGACCTGCTGGCCAACACCTGCAACCTGCTGGAGCAGAACCAGTGGCTGGGCGAACAGGCGCTGATCTACACCGAAAGCGAAGCGGCGCCGTCAACACTGCCGATGCCCGGCAACTGGCGCCTGCACCGCGAGAAGAAAACCGGCCAGGTGCATTACGCGCTCTGGCAGCGAGGATGACCCGGTAAACCGGGTTTGGCTTACTTAGTTACCGCATTCCCGCCGCCTGCGTGGCTGAAGCTGCTCCTTTGTTTCTTGAAGGAGCACTTCAACCATGACCGAACACCCCTCCCCGCCCACACCGGCTAGCCGGGTAAGTGCTTTTACCCTCGCCAATGGCCTGCGCGTCTGTCTGCGTGAAGACCACCGCGCACCTCTGGTCAGCGTGCAGCTTTGGTATCACGTGGGTTCCAGCTACGAGCCCGAAGGCCATACCGGCCTTTCGCATGCCCTTGAACATTTGTTGTTCGAAGGCAGCAGCAAACTGGCTGGCGGCCAATACTCCGCCCTCATGACCCAGTTGGGTGGTGAGGCAAATGCATTCACCCTCACGGATGCCACGGCCTTCCCGCTGACGTTGCCAGCCAGCCGCCTGGAGATCGCCCTGGAAGCCATGGCCGATATCATGGCCAGTGCCACCCTCAGCGATGCACCCTTTGCCCGCGAACTGGCGGTTGTCATGGCCGAACGACGCGAGGATGTCGATAACAACCCGTGGGCATTGGCTCTGGAGCATCATCTGCTGCTGGCCTATGGCAACAGCGGCTATGGTACGCCTGTGATCGGCCACAAGACCGACCTTGGCCACATGACGCCTGCGGCGGCACGCACCTGGTACCAGACCTGGTATCACCCCAACAACGCGACGCTTGCAGTGGCCGGCGCCATTACACTGGCGCAACTGCAAACGCTGGTAACGCGACATTTTGCAGCGATCCCCGCGCATCGCCTGCCAGCCCGGCAAATACCTGCAGAGCCCTCCTCGCTGGCTCGGCGCGTCCAAACCCTGCGCCAGCAAGGCCTGCGCACGGGTGTGATCATCAGTTTCAACCTACCCAGTCAATGCACCGCCCAGTCTGAGTCACAAGCATATGCACTGCGCCTGCTACCCCAGATTCTTGCCCAAGGCCAAGCCAGCATCCTCCAGCGCCTGCTGGTGCACGATGAACCGCTACTGCAAGGTGTGGGGGCGAAGTACGAGCCCTGGCAGCGTGGGGACAGCCTGCTCATCATTTACGCGTTCTGCAGCCCGCAAGTGGCACCCGAGGCGGCGGCAGAACGGCTGCTGATGGAGATCGAAGCGTTCCGCCAGTCAGCGCCCGGCAAAGAAGACCTCCAGCGCGCCAAGGCACGGCTTCTGGCCGGGCAATTATTCGACAGGGACGATATCAGTCACCAGGCAGATGCCATCGGCAAGCAGGCCGCCTGTGGCCTGGACCCTGTTGCACTGGAGGATGAACGGCAAGCCATCGAAGCCGTGACAGCCGAGCAGGTAGGCCTGGCTGCCTATGACTTCCTGACCGAATCCCGGACCACCATTACCTTTACGTACCAGAAGGCAAGCGCTGATGAATGACTTGAGCTCAAACCCACAGCGTCCTGCTGCGATCAGTCCAGTTCATGGTGGCCTGGTTTCGGCCCAGGGGGTTGATCTTGACCGCTTGGAACCCATTGATACGCAGGTGCAAGCGTGGACCACAGATAACGGCACAGGTGTGAAATTCGTCGAAGCCCGAGGGCTGCCAATTGTCGATATCGTGCTGCGATTCAAGGCCGGCACGACTCAGGACACCGCACTCCCCGGCCTGGCATCCCTGGTGTTGTACATGCTCGACGAAGGCAGCCAGCTGCACACCGCCACCCAGCAAGCAGAGCAACTGGAGCGCCTGGGGGCTGTTTTGGAAAAGCAGATACGCCTGGAGCACGCGACCCTGAGCCTGCGAAGCCTGAGCACCCATGCGCTGTTCGACCCGGCGCTGGCGCTTTTCATTGACCTCGTCGCACGCCCTGCCTTCACCGCCGACGCGTTAGCCAAGATAAAATGCCAACTGCTGCGGCACAATGCATCTCGTGAGCAGTACCCCCGCCTTAGGGCGCGCAGCGAAGCCTTTCGTCATTTGTTCAGTGGGCATCAATATGGCAACCCGCTGGGGAGCACCCAGCAAGGGATAGACCAGACTACGCCTGAGGATCTGAAGCGCTTCCACCAACGTGCCTACTGCGCAAGCAACCTGGACATCGTGATAGTGGGTGACGTTTCCGTTGCACAGGCCCAGGCCATTGCACAACGGATCAGTCAGGCCCTACCCCAAGGCTGGTCCGCAATCGAGCTGCCGACGGCTGCCCCGGCAGCCGGCACCACGCTCAACGTCGAACAGCCTGGCGCGAGCAGTGCCGTCCTGATTGCGTTACCCATGGGCGTACCCGCCCATCATCCGGAATATCAGGCCATGGTGCTGGCCAACGAGGTGCTAGGGTCGGGAATCGCGTCCCGCTTGATGAATGAACTGCGGCACCGCCGCGGGTTGACGTATGGCATCCATACCCGGGTAAATGCATTGAGCGCGGGTGGCCTGTTCAGCGCCGAATGGGACATCACGCCCGCGTATGTCGAAGGCTCTCAAGAACTGGTGGTGACCTTGCTGCGCGAGTTCATCGACCAAGGGCCAACCCAGGCCGAGCTGCAAGTGGCGCGTAAACAGCTGGCAGGGCAACTGCTGCGCGATGTGGCACAGAACAAGCACCTGGCAGCCTTGCTCACGCAGATCACCTATCAACGCCAGCCCGCCGATTATCTCGCCACCCGCATCGAGCGCCTCGCCAGCCTGACACCAGAAGACGTCCGCGCCGTCATGCAGCGTCGGCTGGATCTGAGCAACGCAGTACGTGTCAGTGTCGGCCCACGCGCCGAGCAACAGCCGCTGCCAGCCACCGACCAATAGCGCAGGTACAGTGGCGCTTTTTCATGGCACTCTAGGCAGGCACATCACGAGTTGCCCAGCATGCCCAGCCAAAGCGCCACCTTCCGTCCGGCCATCGGCCTGTCCAACCCCCACCTGCAAACGCTGTGGGGGCCGCTGTGGCGCAAACTGCCAGACCTGCAGCGCAACCGCGAGCGCTTGTGGCTGGCCGACGGCGACTTCATCGACCTCGACTGGCACGGCCCGCATCAGCCACAAGCGCCACTGGTAGTCGTGCTGCATGGGCTGACCGGTTCGTCTCAATCACCTTATGTAAAAGGCTTGCAGCAGGCGTTGCAACGTCGCAACTGGGCCAGCGTGGCGGTGAACTGGCGTGGTTGCTCAGGCGAGCCCAACCTGTTGCCACGCAGCTACCACTCCGGTGCCAGCGAAGACCTGGCGGAAATTGTCAGTCACCTGCGCGCCCAGCGCCCGTTGGCCCCGCTGTATGCCGTGGGTTACTCACTGGGTGGTAATGTGCTGTTGAAATACCTGGGCGAAAGCGGCGTTGCCAGCCAGCTGGAGGCGGCAGTTGCAGTGTCGGTGCCATTTCGCCTGGACCACTGTGCCGACCGTATCGGCCAGGGGTTCTCCAAGGTGTATCAGGCGCATTTCATGCGCGAGATGCTGGCGTACGTTCAGCTCAAGCAGCGGCACTTCCACGACCAGGGCCAGCATGAACGGCTGGCGGCGCTGGAGCGGCTGGGGCAATTGAGCAACCTGCGCACATTCTGGGACTTCGACGGCAAAGTCACTGCCCCACTCAACGGGTTTCGAGATGTGCACGATTATTATCGTCGCTCATCGAGCCACTTCTTTCTCAGCCACAACCGCACGCCGACGCTGATCATCCATTCCAGCGATGACCCGTTCGTGTCCGCCCATAGCCTGCCTACGGCCCGTGAACTGGCACCCCAAACACGCTTCGAACTGCACAGCCGCGGTGGCCATGTGGGCTTCGTCGATGGCAGCCTGCGTCACCCAGGGTATTACCTGGAGCGGCGGATTCCGCAGTGGCTGGTCGAAGGCCAGTAAGCACCGCAGTTTTCATTGGCAGTACCGGCCTGATCGCCGGGCCTGCTTACTCGCCGGTAGCTACGGCATGCTGCGGGTTGTTGATCCACTCGCTCCACGACCCGGCGTACAGCTTGCCCAGCGGGTACCCCGCCAGCGCCATCGCAAACAGGTTATGGCAAGCCGTCACCCCAGACCCGCAGTAAGACACCAACTGCTCCGGTGCCCGCCCGGCCAGCTTTTCGGCAAAGCGCTGCTTGAGTTGATCCACAGGCAAGAAGCGCCCATCAGCCCCCAGGTTGTCGGTAAACGCCGCGCACTGGGCCCCGGGAATATGCCCCGCCACCGGGTCGATCGGCTCCACCTCACCGCGAAAACGCGGCACGGCTCGCGCGTCGATCAAGGTCAGGTCTGTGCTCCCGAGACGCTTGCCCAAGTGGTCGGCATCGATCAGCAGCTTGGCATCCGGCTCACCACTGAAGGTGCCTTCGCGTTTGGGCGGTGAGTCCAGGCTCAACGGCAGGTGCGCCGCATGCCAGGCTTTCAGGCCACCGTCGAGGATAGCCACACCGTTGCGCTTGCCCAGCCAGACCAGCAGCCACCAGGCCCGGGCGGCAAAGGCACCCGGGCCATCGTCGTACAGCACCACCTCGCTGTCGTTGTCCAGGCCCCACTCACGCAGGCGCGCGAACAGCCGCTGCGCATCTGGCAGTGGATGACGCCCGGTGCGCCCCTTGCTCACCGGCCCGCTCAGGTCGCGGTCCAGGTCGGCAAAATGCGCCCCGGCAATATGCCCCTGGGCATAGCTGCGTTGGCCATAGTCCACATCCTCGAGGGCAAAGCGACAGTCGAGGACCACCAACTTGGGCGAGCCCAATCGCTCGGCCAACTGCTGCGGGGTGATCAATTGCGCAAGGGGCATGACAATCTCCTGATCGATGGCACTAGGGCCCTGGGCTAGCGCTCCAGAGCCTGGTTGAACGGTACATGGAATTCCTGGCACAGGCCGTCCACGGCGGCGCGGGCGTTGTCGGTGACGAAGCCCAGTTCCAGCACCAGCACCTGATAGACGCCCCGCTTGAAGGCTTCTTCACCCAGATGCGCGGAATGCTCACGCGTGGTGCTGAGAAAACGAACCCAGGACGTCAGCACGATCCAGGCATTGATGGTCAGCGATTCGATCTGCGCCGGTACCATGGCCAGGATCCCCGCGTCGACAAAGCCACGGTAGATCGCCTGGCCCTGGCGCAGGCAGCGCTCGGAAAAACGCCGGTAACGGGCGGCAAGTTCCGCGTCACTGTCCAGCAGGTGCTCCAGGTCGCGGTGCAGGAAGCGGTAGTTCCACATCGCCGCCAACAAGGCCTTGAGGTAGAAGCGCTTGTCCTCCACGGTGGCCTTGCGGCCTTGGGGCGGGCGCAGGAAGCTGTCGACCAGTTCTTCATACTGGCTGAACAACAGGGCAATGATCGCCTGCTTGTTGGGGAAGTGGTAATACAGATTGCCGGGCGAGATTTCCATGTGCGCGGCAATGTGGTTGGTACTGACGCTGCGTTCGCCCTGCTCGTTGAACAACTCCAGGCTGTTCTGCACGATGCGCTCTCGGGTCTTCATGCGCGGGGCCATGCTCAGCTCCCAGTCTGCGGGCCTTCATCAAAGGATCATCTTACGGCGTATTGCTGGTGGAAGCACCGTTCGACGCCACGGAAAAATTCGCACCATCGTGCAGATTAGAGTATAGGCTCTAGGCACTCACTGCCCGGATCCGAAGCCGCCATGAACGCGCCCAGTGCCTTGTCCTCAGTGCAATCCGACCTCGACCTCGCAGCGATGTTCGCTGCCCAGCGCCAGGCATTTGCCGGCAACCCCCTGCCGCCGGCTGCCCAGCGCCTGCAATGGCTGAGAAGCCTGCGCGAAGCCCTGCTGGCCGGCCAGGCCGGATTGATCGAGGCCATCAGCGAGGACTTTGGCGGGCGTAGCGCCGACGAAACCCTGCTGGCCGAGCTGCTGCCCTCGATACAGGGCCTGCGTCACGCCGAAAGGCACCTGCATCGCTGGATGCGCGCCAGCCGGCGACGGGTCGGCCTGGCCTTCCAGCCGGCCAGCGCTCAAGTACGTTATCAGCCGCTGGGGGTGGTCGGTGTCATCGTGCCGTGGAACTACCCGCTGTTCCTCGCCATCGGCCCGCTGACCTGCGCCCTGGCCGCCGGCAACAGAGTCATGCTCAAACTCAGTGAAGCTACACCCGCCAGTGCCCAAGCCTTGAAACAATTGCTGGAGCAAGTGTTTCCTGCCGACCTGGTCAGCGTTGTGCTGGGCGAGGTAGAGGTGGGCCAGGCCTTCGCCCGCTTGCCCTTCGACCATCTGCTGTTCACCGGCGCCACCAGCGTAGGCCGACAGGTCATGCTGGCTGCCGCGCAGAACCTGACCCCGGTCACCCTGGAGCTGGGCGGCAAGTCACCGGCCATCGTGTCGGCCGATGTGCCGCTGGACAGCGCCGCCGAGCGCATCGCCTTCGGCAAGACCCTCAACGCCGGCCAGACCTGCGTCGCCCCCGACTATGTGCTGGTGCCACGCGAACGGCTATCAGCCTTCAGCGACGCCTATCAGCAGGCCGTGCGGCGTATGTACCCACACATCGCCGACAACCCCGACTACACCGCCATCATCAACCCCCGCCAGCTTCAGCGCTTGCAGCACCTGCTGGACGATGCCCGCGACAAAGGTGCGCAGGTACTGGACCTGTACCCCGCTGAAACCCGCCAGGGCCGGCGCTTGCCACCCCACCTGCTGCTGGACGTCAACGACAGCATGCAGGTAATGCAGGACGAAATCTTCGGCCCGCTGCTGCCACTGGTGCCCTACGACAGCCTCGACCAGGCGCTGGCCTACATCAACCAACGCCCGCGCCCTCTGGCGCTTTACTACTTCGGTCATGACCGGGCCGCCCAGGAACATGTGCTGCGCCACACCCACTCTGGCGGGGTTTGCCTGAACGACACCCTGCTGCATGTAGCCCAGGACGATCTGCCTTTCGGCGGCATCGGCCCTTCCGGCATGGGCCACTACCATGGCCACGACGGTTTCCTGACCTTCAGCAAGGCCAAGGCGATACTCGCCAAGCACCGCTTCAACGCCGCACGGCTGATCTACCCGCCTTACGGCAAAACTTTGCAGCGCCTGGTCTACAAGCTTTTCATCCGCTGAGCGCCTGCCTGTGCACCGTATGCCATCAGTGCCAGGCTCACCGAGGCCCTGATTGCCCGCCTGGCACACAGTGCATGACAACGATTGCGGCCCCTGTCTATAGTGCCATCAGCTGGCCGCATGACTTGGCCGGGCGCAGTCGCTGCGCTACCATCCGACTCCCCAACGCACTCCAGCCAGGATGACGCGATGAACCGAGTGTTGTACCCGGGTACTTTCGACCCCATTACCAAAGGCCATGGCGACCTGGTCGAGCGCGCCTCGCGGCTGTTCGACCACGTGATCATCGCGGTGGCGGCCAGCCCGAAGAAAAACCCCCTGTTCCCACTGGAGCAGCGGGTGGCGCTAGCGCGTGAGGTCACCAAGCACCTGCCCAATGTCGAAGTCATCGGCTTCTCCTCCCTGTTGGCGCATTTCGCCAAGGAACAGGGCGCCAACGTCTTCCTCCGTGGCCTGCGTGCGGTGTCCGACTTCGAGTACGAGTTCCAGTTGGCGAACATGAACCGGCAACTGGCCCCCGATGTCGAGAGCCTGTTCCTGACGCCTTCGGAGCGGTATTCGTTCATTTCCTCGACCCTGGTCCGGGAAATCGCCGCACTGGGTGGTGATATCAGCAAGTTCGTCCACCCGGTGGTGGCCGAAGCGCTGACTGAACGCTTCAAGAAGTAAGCCCAATCGCCTGATTATCGCGCCCGCGTGCACTGCGGGCGCGAATGCGGCACAATTGTGCCCATTGCGTTGAACATGCCCGGGCACTGAGCCCCGGCCGGAGTCCCCATGTCCCTGATAATCACCGACGATTGCATCAATTGCGACGTCTGCGAACCCGAGTGCCCGAACGAGGCCATCTCCCAAGGCGAAGAGATCTACGTGATCGACCCTAACCTGTGCACCCAGTGTGTGGGCCATTACGACGAGCCGCAGTGCCAGCAAGTCTGCCCGGTCGACTGCATTCCGCTGGATGAAGCGCACCCGGAAACCGAAGAACAGCTGATGGCCAAGTACCGTCGGATTACCGGCAAGGACTGATCACTGCCTGCTCGCCTCTGTGCGGTCCTTGTGGGAGCGGCCTTGCGTCGCGATGGGCCGCACAGCGGCCCCGGCAATTTTTGCTGCGAAGCTAAACCAATGGGGCCGCTTCGCGCCCCATCGCGACACAAGGCCGCTCCCACAGGGGACAGCGATACACCTTAGCGCTGGCAGCGCGGGCAATACACGCTCGCCCGCTGCCCCAGCTTCACCTCGCGCAACTCCGTGCCGCACACCTTGCACGGCTGCCCGCCACGGCCGTACGCAAACAGTTCCTGCTGGAAGTAACCCGGCTGCCCATCGCCCCCGATGAAGTCGCGCAGGGTGGTACCGCCGCGCTCGATCGCCGCCGCCAGCACCCGCTTGATCTCGATCGCCAGCTTCAGGTAGCGCGCCCGTGAAATCCCGCCCGCCTCCCGACGCGGGTCGATACCTGCAGCAAACAGCGCTTCAGTGGCGTAGATGTTGCCCACCCCCACCACCACCGCGTTGTCCATGATGAACGGCTTGACCGCCATCGACCGCCCGCGCGACAGCTGGAACAGGCGCTCACCGTCAAACAGATCAGTCAGCGGCTCTGGCCCGAGGCGCAGCAATAGCTCGTGGTTCAGCGGGTCCAGGCTCCACAGCATGGCCCCGAAGCGGCGCGGGTCGGTGTAGCGCAGCATCAGCCCCGACTCCAGCTCGATGTCGACATGTTCATGCCGGGCCGCCGGCAAACCCAGTTCGACCAGCCGCAAGTTGCCCGACATGCCCAGGTGGCTGATCAGCGTACCCACCTCGGCATTGATCAACAGGTATTTGGCGCGCCGCTCGACACTGACAATGCGCTGCCCCGACAGGCGCACGTCCAGGTCTTCCGGGATTGGCCAGCGCAAGCGCCGGTCACGCACCACCACGCGGCTGACACGCTGGCCTTCCAGGTGGGGCGCGATACCGCGCCGGGTGGTTTCTACTTCTGGCAATTCCGGCATGTGTCAGTGCCCGCTCAGCTCGCGAATGTTCTGTTTGAGGTTTTCGAAATCGTATTCCGACAAGCCAATGTAATCGAGCACCAGCGGGCCGACCGCGTTCCATTCGTGGTCCACCGCCTGGTTGCCCAGCACCCGGTAGGACGCGCAGATGTGCTCGGCCATCTTCAGTACCGCCAGCAGGTTTTTCAACTGGCTCTGGGTATTGCGCGAGCTCTCATCACGGAACACGGCCAGTGCATTGTGATGGTTGGCGATGGCTGCCGTGAGGTGCTCAGGCAGGCGCCACGACTTGGCGGTGAAATAACCGACTACCGAATGGTTGGTGTTGAACACGCGGTTTTCGGTGTCGACGACCCGCGTTTGCGCGCTGGCCTGAGCATAGGCCTGCACCAGCACATCCATGTAGTCGGGGAAGCGCTTGAGCATCAGCGGCACGCCACAGTCATGGAACAGGCCCAGGGTGTAAGCCTCGTCCGCGGCCTGGACACCGGTGCGCTTGGCCAGCGTCAGGCAGGTCATCGCCACGTCCTGGGCGGTATCCCAGAAGCGGTTGAGGGTGACGATGGTCTCGTCGCTCATCTCGCCCTTGATCGACTGGGCGTTGATCAGGTTGATGATCGAACGGCTGCCCAGCAGGTTCACTGCGCGCTGGATCGAGCCGATCTTGTTGGAAAGGCCGAAGTGCGGGGAGTTGACCAGCTTGAGCAAGGCGCCCGAGAGCCCCGGGTCCTGGGAAATCAGCTTGGCAATGGTTTCCAGATCCGGGTCAGGCATGTATTGCTCGAACTGCAGGTCGACCATGATCTGCGGTTGCGGCGGAATGGTGATGCCTTGCAAGGCTTGCTGGATCTGTTCGGCGCTGAGTTCTTGGGACATACGTGCACACTCGTTTAGGACCGGGGATTTTAACCCTCTCTGCGCTCGCCGTGACAGGTGCAGCGGCTGCGAGATTGAGCGCCACCCGCGCGGCGCTCGATCTCCCAGGCGCTGCACCTCTAAAGGCGAAAGCACCGCAGACACGCTATACTCCCGCTCTTTTTTCCCGGAGCGACGTCATGTCCCTGCCCAGCCTTCGCCTCAAAGCCAACGCCGACCGCCGCCTGCGCGCCGGCCACCTGTGGGTCTACAGCAACGAAGTCGACGTCACCGCGACCCCGCTGCAAGGCTTTCAGGCCGGTCAGCAGGCCGTTCTCGAGGCAGCCAACGGCAAACCGCTGGGCATCGTCGCACTCAGCCCGAACAACCTGATCTGCGCCCGCCTGCTGTCGCGCGACATCAAGCTGCCGCTGGACAAGTCGCTGCTGGTACACCGCCTGAACGTCGCCCTGTCGCTGCGCGAGCGCCTGTTCGATCAACCATGCTACCGCCTGGTCTACGGCGATTCCGACCTGCTGCCGGGCCTGGTGGTCGACCGCTTCTTCGATATCCTCGTGGTGCAATTGGCCTCGGCCACCATGGAAGCGCACAAGGATGACGTGATCGCTGCCTTGGTGCAGGTGCTCAAGCCCAGCGGCATCCTGTTCAAGAACGACTCCGCTGCGCGTGATGCCGAAGGCTTGCAGCGCTATGTCGAGACCGTCTACGGCGAGGTGCCGGACTGGGTGCCGCTGGAAGAGAACGGCGTCAAGTTCGAAGCCCCGGTGCGTGAAGGCCAGAAGACCGGCTGGTTCTACGACCACCGCATGAACCGCGCGCGCCTGGCGCCGTACGTGAAGGGCAAGCGTGTACTCGACCTGTTCAGCTACATCGGTGGCTGGGGCGTGCAGGCCGGTGCCTTCGGCGCCAGCGAAGTATTCTGTGTCGATGCCTCGGGTTTTGCCCTGGATGGCGTGGAGCGTAACGCTGCACTGAACGGCATCAGCGAGAAGCTGACCTGCATCGAAGGCGACGTGTTCGAAGCCCTGCGCGAGCTCAAGGCTGCCGAAGAGCGCTTTGACGTGATCATTGCCGACCCACCCGCCTTCATCAAACGCAAGAAGGACCTGAAAAACGGCGAAGCGGCCTACCGCCGCCTGAACGAACAGGCCATGCGCATGCTGAACAAAGATGGCATTCTGGTCAGCGCTTCGTGCTCGATGCACTTGCCCGAGGACGACCTGAACAACATCCTGCTCACCAGCGCCCGCCACCTGGACCGCAACATGCAGCTGCTCGAGCGCGGTGGCCAAGGCCCGGACCATCCGGTACACCCGGCCATTGCAGAAACCCGCTACATCAAGAGCATCACCTGCCGGTTGCTGCCCAACAGTTAAGTAAGGGTTCCGGGAATTCCGTTTAGTTTCCCGAAACGACGATTACGGCCTCGGCCTGCACAGCCGAGGCCCTTCCCATATTTCGTACAGCAGTGTCGATTAACGGCCTACGCCTGGCATTTCTGCCAGTTGTCTTCGCCCCCTCACCGGATTCCAATAAGCCCAGCCACCCGGGAAAATTGGAGAAAACGGCAATGAGAAATAACCATCACCACCAAGGGCTGGAAGCCCCAACCATTAAAGAAGCCAACAGCGATAACTTCTTACCGTTTGAAACACTAAACCAAGGCATAACCATCCTGATTCCAGGGTCGAGCGTATTCCAGAAAGGCGACCACATCGTCATAAACGTGGGCCAGATAAGCAGCTTTATATTATTAGATTGTGAAGCGCCCGGGGAAACAATCGAACATTTCATATCCGGCGAACGGCTGAATGAGCAGCATGGGCGCCGCGTCACGTTAAATTACATAATCGTTAGAACTGGCAATACATCACCGACCACCACGTATGATTTCGGTGCAGAGCTCTATCATCCTGTTGCAAAAGACATCGTAGAAGGCGTGCTGCCTTGGGACGCTGTAAAAAATGGGTTCAGCGTTACGATACCCGTGTACCCTGGCGCCACACCATCCGATACCATTCGGCTGTTCTTTGTAGGGTCCCACCCTCTCGCCAGTGGAATACTTGAAGAACAATTCGGCGACGTGGGGCAACCACTCGAAATAGCCATTGGAAAAGAATTGGCGTTCCCCACCAACGGCGGCGAAGTGCACATTATTTATCAAGTCGTCCGTGACGGCGAGGCACGCACTTCCCCCTCTGTCAGCTTCTGGAGCGAAGCTCAGGTATTGGCTCCGAACCCGACCCACATGTACGCGGAGGACGCCTACTCCCCCGCCCAGATGAGTGCTGTTGAGAGCAGCCCAGGGAAATATGCTTTTACCACAGCATTGAGCGCCGAGCTGATAGCGGGCGATGAAGTTTTTTTACTGGCCCTGAACAGTGCTTCGCGTAAAAATGAAATTGCTCACAAAAAAATAAGTGAGCCCACAGAAACGGTAGAGCACACGCTTTCAAAACCCAACCTTGATTACATGTCAAGTTTTAAACTAGTGGCACTGGTACGCACCCCAGCAGCCACCTGCTCATCTCACACGCGCTCAATCGTTATAAAAAGCGCTTAACACCGCATTCAGCTGCAGCTATGGGTTCGTGGCAAGCCGATAGCAGCTGGCCTTTCAAGGCAGCTTAAGGCTTGGAGTGCACTGCTTGTCAGCGCCACGGGGCGGGTTTCAGAACGGTCCTGCAAAAACGCCCATCGCGCGCCCGATGCCACCGCCCAGACACATCGCCATTCCCTCGCCGCGCCAGCGGTGTAGAATCGGGCTATTCATCGCCAGTCATCCCCGGCGGGTTTATGAGCTCTGGTCGAGCACGCGGCGATCCCGTGCTGTCTTCGGCCCCATCCGTGCCAGTGGCAACCGGCCTAAGGCGCATAGGAAAAGAGAAGCTCACTCCCCTTTTTGTGACCTGATTAAGCCGCCAGGAGTGCTTCATGCCTGATTATCGTTCCAAGACTTCCACCCAAGGCCGCAACATGGCCGGCGCCCGTGCCTTGTGGCGTGCCACCGGGATGAAAGACGAAGACTTCAAGAAACCGATCATCGCCATCGCCAACTCGTTCACCCAGTTCGTCCCGGGCCACGTGCACCTGAAGGACCTGGGCCAGCTGGTCGCCCGCGAGATCGAGCGCGCCGGTGGCGTGGCCAAGGAATTCAACACCATCGCGGTCGATGACGGCATCGCCATGGGCCACGACGGCATGCTGTACTCGCTGCCAAGCCGCGAGATCATTGCCGACGCCGTGGAATACATGGTCAACGCCCACTGCGCCGACGCCATCGTGTGCATCTCCAACTGCGACAAGATCACCCCCGGCATGCTGATGGCCGCCCTGCGCCTGAACATCCCGGTGATCTTCGTTTCCGGCGGCCCGATGGAAGCCGGCAAGACCAAGCTGGCCAGCCACGGCCTGGACCTGGTCGACGCCATGGTCATCGCCGCCGATGCCTCGGCCTCCGATGAAAAAGTCGCCGAATACGAGCGCAGTGCCTGCCCGACGTGCGGTTCGTGCTCCGGCATGTTCACCGCCAACTCGATGAACTGCCTGACCGAAGCCCTGGGCCTGGCCCTGCCGGGCAATGGCTCCACCCTGGCCACCCACGCCGACCGCGAGCAGCTGTTCCTCACTGCCGGCCGCACCATCGTCGAGCTGTGCAAGCGCTACTACGGCGAGAACGACGAGTCGGTGCTGCCCCGCAGCATCGCCAACTTCAAGGCGTTTGAAAACGCCATGATGCTCGACATCGCGATGGGCGGCTCGACCAACACCATCCTGCACCTGCTGGCCGCAGCCCAGGAAGGCGAAGTCGCGTTCGACCTGCGTGACATCGACCGCCTGTCGCGTAAAGTGCCGCAGTTGTGCAAAGTGGCGCCGAACATCCAGAAGTACCACATGGAAGACGTGCACCGCGCCGGCGGCATCTTCAGCATCCTCGGTTCGCTGGCCCGTGGCGGCCTGCTGCACACCGACCTGCCGACCGTGCACAGCCGCAGCATGGAAGAAGCCATCGCCAAATGGGACATCACCCAGACCGATGACGAAGCCGTGCACACCTTCTTCAAGGCCGGCCCTGCCGGTATCCCGACCCAGACCGCATTCAGCCAGTCGACCCGTTGGGAAACCCTTGATGACGACCGTGAAAACGGCTGCATCCGCAGCTTCGAGCACGCCTACTCGCAAGAAGGCGGGCTGGCCGTGCTGTACGGCAACATCGCGGTCGACGGTTGCGTGGTGAAAACCGCCGGTGTCGACGAGTCGATCCACGTGTTCGAGGGCAACGCCAAAATCTTCGAGAGCCAGGACAGCGCCGTGCGCGGCATCCTCGCCGACGAGGTGAAAGCCGGCGACATCGTGATCATCCGCTACGAAGGCCCGAAAGGCGGCCCGGGCATGCAGGAAATGCTGTACCCGACCTCGTACCTGAAGTCCAAAGGCCTGGGCAAGGCCTGCGCCCTGCTCACCGACGGCCGCTTCTCGGGCGGCACCTCGGGCCTGTCGATCGGCCACGCCTCGCCAGAAGCTGCTGCTGGCGGCGCCATCGGCCTGGTCCGTGATGGCGACAAGGTATTGATCGACATCCCTAACCGTTCGATCAACCTGCTGGTCAGCGACGAAGCGCTGGCCGAGCGCCGCATCGAGCAGGACAAGAAGGGCTGGAAACCCGCTGAAGTACGCCCACGCAAAGTGACCACCGCGCTGAAGGCCTACGCCCTGCTGGCGACCAGTGCCGACAAAGGTGCGGTGCGCAACAAGGCGATGCTCGAAGGGCTCTGAGGCTTTTCTAGCGTGAAAGAAGAACCGGCGCCCTGGGTGCCGGTTTTTTTATGCCTGTTCCGGCCTCTTCGCGGGCACGCCCGCGAAGAGGCCGGAACAGACAACGCAACAACTACTGGATTTGCTCCGGCGTCACGATCACCCAGTTCTTGTCCGCCGTCACCGGCAACCCTTCCTTGGCCTGCGCCGCCGCATTCCTGGTAATCATGCCGTTGAGCTGGTCCATGTACTTGGCCTTGCGGTTTATCCACAGGTGGATGCCGCCCTTGCCCACATCCACCCCGTGGAACTGCATGTAGCCATCGCTGGTCGGCGTGTCGCCGCCCACCAGCACCGGCTTCTTCCATTCATCGATGTAGGTCAGGATGGCCGCCTGCTTGCCCGCCATCCAGGTAGCCGGGGTCCACAGATACGGGGTCAGCTCCAGCCCTTCATTGGCCTTGGCATCGTAATGGCCGGCACTGATCTGCTTGCGCGCCGTGGTCAGTTGGCCATTGCTGCGGTCCTTTAACAGCAGACTCACGCCAATCACGTTCTGCGGCTTCACGTTGTAGCCGTACTTGGGATCTGATGCGACCATGCGCACCAGTTCCTCGGAGGCAGCAGAAATCACATAGACCTCGATGCCGTTCTCCATCAGTTTGTTGTACAGCTCGGCCTGGCCCCTGAAGACCTTGGGGGGCTGTACTTCGATGGCCTTGACCTGGTCACCTTCGTAATAAGTGCTGGGGATGGGCTTGGTCGAAGCCATCAGCTCATCCACCTGCACCTTCAACTCCTTCAGGGTAAAACCGGAAAACACCTGGGCCACCCACGGGTAGCAGACCATATCGTCGACTTCGCACAACCGGTAGTAGTAGCTGAACAGGCTTTCCTTGTGCTCGGCAGTGTCCTTGAACGGCATCAGTTTCAGCGAAGGGTCGAGCTTGTCGCGGCTCAGCAGGCCTTTGTTTTCCATGAAGGGCAGCAAGGCTTCTTCCAGGTCATAACGGTAACTGGTGTTGTCCATGTCGAACACCGCGTAGTTACCTTTATTGGCATTGGCGGCGATCATGCTGTCGAGCTGCCTGGCCGCTTCGGCAGGCCAATGTTGGAGCTCGGTGGCGAAGGTTTCGATACTGAACAGCAGGGACAGGCCGATGGCGGCAGCTTTCACAGCGGATTTCATGTACGAATCTCCTGAAAGTGACCCAGAAACGCTAGTGCAACAATCACCCCTGGCAACCCTCGATAACGACCTCCAGACAGCCGTAAACGCCGTGTTCATTGCAATACGCGACACTTCGTTATTCCATAAACGACTATGCAAATTCCATTTGGGTATAAATTCGTTTGTTTTCAGGCTGTTAGCATTTCCGTTCGCAATCGCTCACAGAGGCGATGCCAATTCTGCTTTTTTCTGCTGGAGCTTCAATGAACCTGCCGCTGTCCCTAAACCTGCTGGCGTTCCTGGCCCTGTTGCTGGGCCTGGCACAAACCCGCCGCACCGACTGGAGCCTGGCCAAGAAGGTACTGCTGGGCCTGGTGCTGGGCGTCGTCTTCGGCCTGGCCCTGCACACGATCTACGGCGCTGGCCACCCCGTGCTCAAGGCCACCATCGCCTGGCTTGACCTGGTCGGCAACGGCTATGTGGGCCTGTTGCAGATGATCGTCATGCCGCTGATCTTCGCCTCGATCCTCAGCGCCGTGGCGCGCCTGCACAATGCCTCGTCGCTGGGCCGCATCAGCGTGCTGAGCATCGGCACCCTGCTGCTGACCACCGCCATTGCCGCGCTGATCGGCATCGTGCTGACCAACCTGTTCGGCCTGAGTGCCGAAGGCCTGGTGGCCGGTGTGCAGGAAAGCGCCCGCATGCAGGTTATCCACAGCGACTACGCCGGCAAGGTCGCCGACCTCAACATCCCGCAGCTGCTGCTGTCGTTCATCCCCAGCAACCCGGTGGGTGACCTGGCGCGGGCCAAGCCGACGTCGATCATCAGCGTGGTGATCTTCGCCGTGTTCGTCGGCCTGGCCGCGCTGCAGCTGATCAAGGACGATGCCGAGAAAGGCGAGCGCGCCCTGTCGGCCATCGACACCCTGCAAGCCTGGGTGATGCGCCTGGTGCGGGTGGTAATGAAACTGACCCCGTATGGCGTGCTGGCGTTGATGACCAAGGTGGTTGCCAGCTCGAACATGGAAGACATCCTCAAGCTGGGCAGCTTCGTGGTGGTGTCGTACCTGGGCCTGGGGCTGATGTTCGTGGTGCATGCCCTCATCCTGGCGGCGACCGGTGTGAGCCCGCTGCGCTTCTTCCGCAAGGTGTGGCCGGTGCTGACCTTCGCCTTCACCAGCCGCTCCAGCGCCGCCAGCATTCCGCTGAACATCGAAGCGCAAACCCGCCGCCTGGGTGTGCCGCAGTCGATTGCCAGCTTCAGCGCATCGTTCGGCACCACCATTGGCCAGAACGGCTGCGCTGGCCTCTATCCCGCCATGCTGGCGGTGATGGTGGCACCGGCGGTGGGCATCGATACCTTCGACCCGCTGTGGATCGCTACCCTGGTGGCCATCGTCACGCTGAGTTCTGCAGGGGTTGCCGGCGTGGGTGGCGGGGCCACCTTTGCCGCGCTGATCGTGCTCCCAGCCATGGGCTTGCCGGTGGAGCTGGTGGCGTTGCTGATTTCGGTGGAGCCGCTGATCGACATGGGCCGCACGGCGTTGAACGTCAATGGCTCGATGACCGCAGGCGTGGTGACCAGCCAACTGCTCAAGGAGACAGACAAGGATGTGCTGGCTGACGATGAGCACGCCGAGTTGAGCCACTCCTGAAACGGCTGGGGCCGCTAATGCGGCCCCAGAATCATCACACCTTGTTCCACACCTCGAAGTGATACGCAGGCTTGTCCGCCTCTGCCTGCGCTTCACTCGACGCCAGTTGCCACTCCCCTTTGTCGAACTCGGGGAACCACGCATCACCTTCCGGCTCAAGCTCCACCCGAGTCAGGTACATACGGCTCACCAAGCCTTTCTCCAGCGCCTGTGCATACAACTGCGCGCCGCCGATCAGCATCAGCTCATCCACGCCCTGCTCGCGTGCCCACTGCCCGGCGCGCACAATCGCGTCTTCCAGCGAGGCGAAAACCTCGGCACCCGCCAATTCCAGGCCCGGTTGGCGGCTGACCACGATATTCAAACGCCCCGGCAGCGGTCGGCCCAGGGAGTCCCAGGTCTTGCGGCCCATGATGATTGGCTTGCCCAGGGTGGTGGCCTTGAAGTACTTGAAATCCCCCGGCAAATGCCAGGGCATGGAATTGTCGATGCCGATCACGCGGTTCTCGGCGAGCGCCGCAATCAGGCTGAGGGGGAGTGAAGTCGTCATGCAGCGAGGATAGCAAACCCGCGGTGGGTTATGCTTCTGCCCTGAACCGTGCAATGGAAGACCTTGTGACTGGACCGACTCCACTGGACAAGCGCTGGCTCACCGAAGCGGTACGCCTGCGCGAGGAACACGCCGGCCCCCTGGAGGACCAGGAAGCCAACCGTCGCGCCCGCCAATTGGGCGGCGACCTGGCGGCCCGCATCGAAACCCGTGCACTGTTCCTGGCCGAACGCGATGGCATGAGCACCGCCCTGCGCCACTGGAAGCAAGGCGCGCGCCTGGCGCTGCTGGCCTTGCTGCTGATGGCCGTGCTCAGCGGCGCGGGCCTGGCCCTGGCCGCCCTGGGCGACGGGCAGCGGCCGGTGAACGTGTTCTGGGCCCTGGGCAGCCTGCTCGGGCTGAACCTGCTGATGCTGCTGGGCTGGGCCATCGGTTTTGCCGTAAGCGGCGAGCATGGCGCAGGGCTGGGCCGCTTGTGGCTATGGCTGAGTGAACGCTTTGCCCGCGATGCCAAGGCCGCACACCTGGCACCTGCGCTGCTTGTGCTGCTGCAACGCCAACGCCTGAACCGCTGGCTGCTCGGCCTGCTGGTGCATGGCCTGTGGCTGCTGGCCATGCTCACCGCCCTGGGCATGCTGCTGGCCTTGCTGGCGACCCGGCGCTATGGCTTTGTCTGGGAAACCACGCTGCTTGCCGCCGACCCGTTCATCCACCTGACCCAAGCCCTGGGCGCCCTGCCTTCGCTGCTGGGCTTTGCCGTGCCTGACGAAGCCATGATCCGCGCCAGCGGCGACACCTTGCCGGCCCTGGAGCAAGCCCGACAGGCCTGGGCCAGCTGGTTGCTGGGGGTGGTGCTGGTGTATGGCCTGTTACCACGCCTGGTACTGGCTGCATTGTGCCTGTGGCGCTGGCGCCAAGGCCGCGAGCGCCTGGCACTGGACTTGAGCCTGCCCGGCTACGCGCAACTGCGTGATGCACTGATGCCGCGCAGCGAACGCATCGGCGTGCAGGATGCCGCGCCCGAGGCCCTGCCACAGTTTGCCGCCGGCCAGCTGGAAAGCGGCAGCAGCGGTGCCCTGCTGGTGGGCCTGGAACTGGACGACCAGCGCCCCTGGCCGCCCGCCCTGCCGAACAGCGTGATCGATGCTGGCGTGCTCGACAGCCGCGAATCGCGCAACAGGCTGCTCGAACAACTCAGCCGCTTCCCCCCGGCACGCCTGGCCATCGCCTGCGACCCCCGGCGCTCGCCCGACCGCGGCAGCCTGGCGTTGCTCGCCGAACTGGCGCGCAATGCCGGCGCAACCCGTATCTGGCTGCTGCAGTCCGCACCCGGCCACGCTGTTGATGCCCAGCGCCTGGGCGATTGGCACGAAGCCCTCGACCGCCTTGGCCTGCAGCACGCCGACACCTCACCACTGACCTGGCTGGAGCATGGCCATGACTGAGCCACTGAAACTGGCCGTGGTCGGCCATACCAACGTCGGCAAGACCTCGCTGCTGCGCACGCTGACCCGCGACGTAAGCTTTGGCGAAGTGTCCCACCGCCCCAGCACCACCCGCCATGTAGAAGGTGCGCGCTTGTCGGTGGACGGCGAACCCTTGCTGGAGTTGTACGACACCCCGGGCCTGGAGGACGCCATTGCCCTGCTCGACTACCTGGAGCGGCTGGAGCGCCCGGGCGAGCGCCTGGACGGCCCGGCCCGCCTGGAGCGCTTTCTGCAAGGCAGCGAGGCGCGCCAGCGCTTCGAGCAGGAGGCCAAGGTGCTGCGCCAGTTGCTGGCCAGCGATGCCGGCCTATATGTAATCGACGCCCGCGAGCCGGTGCTGGCCAAGTACCGCGACGAACTGGAAGTGCTGGCCAGCTGCGGCAAGCCGTTGCTGCCGGTGCTCAACTTCGTCGCCAGCCACCAGCACCGCGAGCCGCAATGGCGTGAAGCCCTTGCCCGGCTTGGGCTTCACGCGTTGGTGCGGTTCGACAGCGTGGCCCCGCCCGAGGATGGCGAGCGCCGCTTATATGAAAGCCTGGCCCTGCTGCTGGAGGATGCTCGCCCGGCCCTGCAGCGGCTGATCGACGACCAGCAGGCACAGCGCCTGGCCCGCCAGCACAGTGGCAAGCGGCTGATTGCCGAGTTGCTGCTGGACTGCGCCGCCTGCCGGCGTAGCGTCGAGGCCGAGCCAGCGGCCGAAGCCAAGGCCATAGAGGCCCTGCGCCAGGACATACGCCAACGTGAACAGCGTTGCGTCGAAGCCCTGCTCAAGCTGTATGCCTTCCGCCGCGAGGATGCCCATGCCAGCGACCTGCCGTTGCTCGATGGCCGCTGGGGCGATGACCTGTTCAATCCTGAAACCCTGAAGCTGCTGGGCGTGCGCCTGGGCAGCGGCGTGGCGGCCGGCGCTGCAGCCGGCGCCGGGGTCGATCTGCTGGTCGGCGGGCTTACCCTCGGCGCGGCAGCGCTGGCCGGGGCGATTGCCGGCGGTGCGCTGCAGACGGCGCGTAACTATGGCTCACGGTTGATGGGCAAGCTCAAGGGCAAACGCGAGCTGACCGTGGACGACACGGTATTGCGCCTGCTGGCTTTGCGTCAGCAGCAGTTGATGGTGGCGCTGGATAACCGCGGGCATGCGGCGCAAGACAGCATCAGGCTGGGTGAGCTGGATGAGAAGGCATGGCGCGAGGGCAAGTTGCCAGAAGCACTGGTGAAGGCGCGGGCGCACCCACAGTGGTCCACCCTCAACCCCGGGGCGAAGCTGAATCAGGCTGAGCGGCAGGAACAGTTGGAGGCATTGGTTTCACAGATCTGAGCCCGCAGGGTCTGGCCTCTTCGCGGGCAAGCTCGCTTCCACAGGGATAGCGCAGTTTTTTAGGCGTGTGCGGTCTCTGTGGGAGATTCTATGGTTTCTGGCAAATTGCATTAGGGCCGCCAGGCGTTTGCCTATGCATTTCCATCGCCTGTGAGATCGAGCGCCGCCCGCGCGGCGCTTCGCGGGGCAAGCCCACATTTGTTGCAACGTGCCAAACCTGTCAGGCCATAGTTGTAAGCCTTGATGGCTTGACCCGATTACTTGGCTGCCGCCGCCGCCGCCCTCCCCTAGTTTCAAAGCATGCACCAAGGCTGACAACGCCGCTTCCACAGGCATGGCCACGTTGCAACAAATGTGGGAGCGGGCTTGCCCCGCGAAGCGCCGCGCGGGCGGCGCTCGATCTCACAGGCGCCACACCACGCAAGCCATACCCCTGCCAGCCCTCACTCAATCACTGCTGGGCCACCTTCTCCGACTTGCCGTCGTAGCGCTTGCGCCACTCGGCCAGAATCTGGTCACGGTTCTTCGATGCCCAGGCAAAGTCGTTCTTGATCAGGCGCTGTTCATAGTCCGCCGGTAGCTCGGTCTGTGGCTTGGCAATACCCGGCGCGGCCAGCACGGCGAAGTTCTCCTTGTACAGCTCCATCGCCGCCGGGCTGGCCGAGAAATCAGCCAGGCGCTTGGCCGCATCCGCCTTGGGCGAGCCTTTGATCACAGCAGTCGCCTCGATCTCCCAGCCCAGGCCTTCCTTCGGCAACACGATGTCCAGCGGCGCGCCCTGGCGCTTCAGTTGCACAGCCGGGTATTCGAACGAGATACCGATCGGGAACTCGCCCGCAGCCGCCAGCTTGCATGGCTTGGAGCCGGAGTGAACATACTGGCCGATATTCTGGTGCAGTGCGTCCATATAGGCCCAGCCTTGCGGCTCACCAAAGGTCTGCAACCAGGCACTCACATCAAGGAAGCCGGTACCCGACGAGGCCGGGTTCGGCATGACGATCTTGCCCTTGTACTCCGGCTTGGTCAGGTCCTGCCAGCTCACCGGCTTGCTCAGGCCCTGCTTCTCGGCCTCGATGGTATTAAAGCAGATGGTTGCGGCCCACACGTCCATGCCCACCCACGCCGGCGGGTTGGCAGCGTCCCGGTAGTTGCCGGAGATCTTGCCCAGGTCCTTGGGTGCGTAGGCTTCTAGCATGCCGTTCTGGTCGAGAATGGCCAGGCTGGACGCTGCCAGGCCCCATACCGCGTCGGCTTGCGGGCGGTCTTTCTCGGCCAGCAGCTTGGCAGTGATGATGCCGGTGGAATCGCGTACCCACTTGATCTCGATGTCCGGGTTGGCCTTCTCGAAGGCCTGCTTGTAGCTCTTCAACTGCTCGGCTTCCAGTGCGGTGTAGACCGTCAGCTGGGTACCGGCGGCCGAAGCCTGCAGGCTGAACACGGTGCAAACAGCAGCGGCAAGTGCAAGGTGCTTGTACATGGATAGGTTCCTTACAGGTCAGACGGTCGCGGCGCGTTGGCGCCAGGCTTGGGAGCGGCGCAGCAGGCCGCGTGAGGCTGCGGCCAGCAGCAGTGAAGCGCCGGCACTGGTCAGCAGGATCAGGGTGGACATGGCAGCAGCACCGCCAACGTTGCCGGCATCGTCCATATTCAGCACGGCAACGGCAGCCAGGATGGTGTCGGGGCTGTACAGGAAGATCGCCGCAGACACCGTGGTCATCGCCGAAACGAACAGGTAGCGGATGATGTCCAGCAGCGCTGGCAGGCAGATCGGCACTGTGACCCGCACGAAGTGCTTGTACAGCGGCGCCTTCAACGAGAGCGCCGCGGCCTCGAACTCGCCATCAAGCTGGCGCAGCGCGGTGGTTGCGGTCATCTGCGCGGTGGTCAGGTAATGGGCAATGGTGCATACCACCAACAGCCCCATGCTGCCGTACAGCACATGCAGCGGGTTGCCGTTCAGGTTGAAGAAGAAGACGTAGCCCAGGCCCAGCACCAGGCCCGGCAAGGCCATGGGGATAAAGCTGAGCAGGCGCAGCACCTGGTTGAGCAGGCGCTGCCCTTGGGTCTTCTCCATCAGGTAGGCACCGGTGAAAATCACGATGCTGCCGATCAGCGCGGTGCCGATGGCCATGGTCACGCTGTTGCGGTAGGCCAGCCAGCCGCCACCGGCGGTGTCTTCGAACATGTAGTGACGCAGCGACAACGACAGGTTGTATGGCCAGAAAGTGACCAGCGACGAATACACCGCCATGCCGATCACCAGCAGCAATGCCGCACACACCAGCAGCACGAGGGCCAGGAAGCAGGCATCGCGGCCACGCGATGGCTTGGGTTCGAACACCTGGGCGCGGCCGCTCATGGCGTCGCCCTGGCGCCGGCGCAGCCAGGCGTCGACGCTGAAGCTGAACAGGGCCGGCAACAGCAGCACCATGCCGATTAGCGCACCACGGCCGAACTGTTGCTGGCCGACCACCGCCTTGTAGGCCTCCAGCGCCAGCACCTGATAGTCGCCACCGACCACCACCGGCACACCGAAGTCGGTGATGGTCAGGGTGAACACCAGGCAGAACGCCGCAAACACCGCCTGGCGCGTGGCCGGCCAGGTGATGCTGGTGAACGCCCGACCTGGGCCGGCGCCCATGCTGGAGGCAGCATCGAATAGCCGAGCATCGGCCAGCGACAGCGCCGACAGCAGGATCATCAGCGCATGCGGGAAGGTGTAGATGGCCTCCCCCAGCACGATGCCCCAGAAGCCGTAGATGTTGTCGCTGAGCAACCCGCGTAGCAGCCCTTGGTTACCGAACAGGTAGACCAAAGCGATGGCCGGCAGCATCGACGGGGCAAGCAGCGGCAGCAGCGAAATCCCCCGCCACAGGCCCTTGGCCGGGATCAGCGTACGTTGCAGGGCATAGGCAAACAGGTAGGCCAGCGGCACCACAATGGCCGCGACGGTGAAAGCCACCGACAGGCTGTTGCCCAGCAACCAGTGGAAGTTGTCGCTGGCGAACAGCTCCCTGGCTGCCAGCAAGCCGCCACCCTGGCCCGCGTCCGCGCTGAAGCCACGCCAGAAGATCGCCAGCAGCGGCATCAGCACGGCCAGCACCAACAGGATCAGCAGCAGGCTCTTGCCGCCGACGACGAACAACCGGTCGCCCAAGGCAACGCCAGCACGCGGCGCGGCTTTGGCCTGGCTCAGCGGCAAGGACATTGGCGCGGCCATCTCAGGCAAACACCTGCAGGCTCTGCGGTGGCAATGCCACCCAGATGTCCTGCGAACCCAGGCGCGGCATGGCCTCGGGGGCCAGCTCGGCCAGCAGGGCATGGCCTGGCAGGGCCTTGAGTTCAAAACTCATGCGGCAGCGGTTACCGAGAAAGGTGATTTCGCGGACCATAGCCGGGAACAGGTTTTCTTCGTGTACCACCGGGTTGACCGTGATCGCCTCCGGGCGACAGAACAGCCGGCCGCTGCTGGCCTGGGCCGACCCCGGCGCCAGGCGCATGTTCATGCCGCCAACCTGGGCATGGCTGTCGCCGCTGCGCTGGAATGGCAGCCAGTTGCCCTGGCCGACGAACTCGGCAACGAACGGCGTGGCCGGCTGGTCGTAGATTTCCTGCGGGGTGGCGTACTGCTCGACCTGGCCGTTGTTCATCACCGCAATGCGGTCGGCCATCAGCATGGCTTCGTCCTGGTTGTGGGTCACCATCAAGGTGGTGATGCCCAGCTGGCGTTGCAGCTGGCGCAGCTCGGTGCACAGATGCTCACGCACCCGGGCGTCCAGCGCCGACATCGGCTCATCGAGCAGTAGCAGGGATGGCGACGGCGCCAGCGCACGGGCCAGGGCCACACGTTGCTGCTGGCCACCAGAGAGCTGGCCAGGGTATTTCTTCTCGCTGCCAGAAAGGCCTACCAGTTCGAGCATTTCAGCCACCCGCTGGCGGGCCTGCTCGCGGCCACTGCCGGTCAGGCCGTAGGCGATGTTGGCTTCGACGGTCAGGTTGGGGAACAGCGCGTAGGACTGGAACAGGATGCCGTAGTCACGGGCCTGGGGCGGCAGCTCGGAGATATCGCGCTCGCCGATATACAGCGTGCCGCGGTCCTGGCGCTCCAGGCCGGCGATGCAGCGCAACAGCGTGGTCTTGCCACAGCCGGACGGGCCGAGCAGGCACACCAGTTCGCCGGCGGCGATGTCCAGCGAGACATCGTTGAGCGCCGTAAAGGCACCGAAGCGCTTGTGGATGTTGCGCACTTTCATCTGTGCGCCGGGGGTGGTGTGGTTCATGGCAGGGCCTCATCGAAGAGATGGGGCCATGCTAGGAAGGCTGTGCGAAGGTTCTGTGGCTTTGAGGCAAAAGCCGGTGATAGTGGTATAGGCAGATTTTGTATTGGCCTGTGGGGGCCTCTTCGCGGGCTTGCTCGCTCCCACAGGATATCTACAAAACTCAGACCCTGCGCAGTACCTGTGGGAGCGGGCAAGCCCGCGAAGTAGCCAACACAGGTCTAGAAATGCGAACCGGCCACTTCTTGCGCTACACCCAGGAACGCGGCCGGCAACCTGGCCTGGCGCCGTTCCTTCAGGCAGTACAGGTATTCATGCATCACCGGCGCATTCTCCAGCACGAGCACCCGCAGTTCGGGGTTGTGCGGCACCTCATGGCGGGCAATCACGCTGATGCCGATGTTGCGCAGCACCGCTTCGCGGATCGACTCGCGGCTGCCGATTTCCAGCAAGGCCCCGGCCGTCACCCCGGCCTCCTGCATCATCTGCTCGGTCAGCTTGCGCGTGGTCGAGCCCTTTTCGCGCATCAACAGGCAATGCCCGGCCACCACGTCGATGGACACGGTCTGGCGATAGGCCAACGGATGGTTGCGGTGTACCGCCACCACCAGCGGATCGGTGCCCAACACCCGCCGCACCAGCCGGGCGTCCTCCACCAGCTGCGACGAAGCGGCGATATCCACCCGGTAGTCTTCGAGCATTTCCAGCACCTGCTGCGAGTTGCCGATCTCCACCGCTACATCCACCTGCGGCAAGCGCTCGCGGTAGATCTTCACCAGGTCGAGAATGTAGTAAGGCGCCGTGGCGGCGATGCGCAAGCTGCCTTGGGCCTGGCCGCTGTTGCGCAGCTCGAACTCGATGTCGGCCTCCTGTTGCAACAGCGCCTTGACCATCGGCAGCAGTCGCACGCCCTCTTCGCTCAACACCAGGCGCCGCCCGCCACGGTAGAACAGCTCGACCGTGTAGTGGCTTTCCAGGTTGCGGATCTGCGTGGTCACCGTGGGCTGGCTGAGCCCGAGCTTCTTTGCCGCCAGGGTGATGCTGCCCAGGCGGGCCACCATGTAAAAGGCTTTAAGCTCCGAACTCAGCATGCACGTCCTCTATTTGCGCAAAAGGCGCAAGCCGTTGAACACCACCAGCAGGCTCACGCCCATGTCGGCGAACACCGCCATCCACAGGGTGGCCATGCCGGCAAAGGTAATCGCCAGGAATATCGCCTTGACGCCCAACGCCAGAACGATGTTCTGCATGAGGATCGCCGCACTTTGGCGCGACAGCCTGACGAAGGCCGGGATTTTCCGCAAGTCGTCGTCCATCAGTGCCACATCGGCGGTTTCGATGGCGGTGTCGGTGCCGGCAGCGGCCATGGCAAAACCGATCTCGGCACGGGCCAGGGCCGGGGCATCGTTGATGCCGTCACCGACCATGCCCACCCGATGGCCCTGTGCGTACAAGGCTTCGATGGTTTTCAGTTTGTCGGCAGGCAGCAGGTTGCCCTCCGCGCGGTCGATACCCACCACGGCGGCGATGGCCTGCGCGGTATGCGGATTATCACCGGTCAGCATGACAGTCTTGATGCCCAGCTCATGCAGCTCGGCAATGGCCTGGCGGCTGCTGTCCTTGACCGTATCGGCCACTGCAAAAAGGGCCAGCGGGCCACTGCGGTCAAGCAGCAGGACCACGGTCTTGCCTTGGCGCTCCAGCGCATCCAGCTGGGCTTCCAGCTCGGGTGAGCACAGCCCCAGTTCTTCCACCAGGCGGTGGTTGCCCAGGTGGTAGACCTCGCCAGCGATGGTGCCACGCACGCCGCGCCCGGCCAGGGCAGCGAAGTCATCGACCTCGCTCAAGGCCAGGCCTTGCGCCTTGCCGAACTGGGCAATGGCGCGGGAAACCGGGTGGTCCGAACGTTCGCCCAAGCTGGCAGCCAGGGCTTGCGCACGGCCTTCAAACACCGGCTCCAATACTTTGGCGTCGGTCTGTACCGGCTTGCCGTGGGTGATGGTGCCGGTCTTGTCCAGGGCCAGGTAATCCAGGTGGCGGCCGCCTTCCAGGTACACACCGCCCTTGATCAGGATGCCTTTGCGCGCAGCAGCGGCCAGCCCGCTGACGATGGTCACCGGGGTCGAGATGACCAGGGCGCACGGGCACGCGACCACCAGCAGCACCAGGGCGCGGTACACCCAGTCGAACCAGCTTGCGGCCATGAACAGCGGCGGGATCACCGCCACGGCCAGGGCGATGGCAAACACCACCGGGGTATAGATACGCGAAAACTGGTCGACAAAGCGCTGGGTAGGCGCCCGCGCGCCTTGCGCTTCCTCCACGGCCTTGATGATCCGCGCCAGGGTCGATTGGCCCGCGCCAGCGGTAACGCGAAACTCCAGCGCACCCGCCTGGTTGATGGTGCCGGCGAACAGCTTGTCGCCTACGGCCTTCTCCACAGGCAAGCTTTCGCCGGTGATCGGCGCCTGATCGACGCTGGATTGCCCACTGGTCACTTCGCCATCCAGGCCGATGCGCTCGCCGGGGCGCACCCGCACCAACGCGCCGACGGCCACTTCGCGCACTTCCACTTCGCGCCATTGGCCATCTGCCTGCTGCACCGTGGCCATGTCCGGGGTCAGCTGCATCAGCCCGCTGATGGCATTGCGTGCGCGGTCCAGCGAGCGTGCTTCGATCAGCTCGGCAACGGTAAACAGCACCATCACCATGGCCGCTTCCGGCCACTGGCCGATCAGCACAGCACCGGTGACGGCGATGCTCATCAGCGCGTTGATGTTGAGGTTGCGGTTTTTCAGGGCAATCCAGCCCTTCTTGTAGGTGCCCAGGCCGCAACCAAGAATGGCTGCCAGCGCCAATGCCGCCACCAGCCACTCAGGCGCCAGCGACGCAAAGTGCACGATTTCGGCGGCGATGGCGGCAACACCCGACAATGCCAGCGGCCACCAGCGGGTCTTGGCCGGTTGGGGCGCGGCGGCGGTACTGTCGCCTTCGGCACCAAGCGGCTCGGCCTTCATGCCCAGGCTGTCGATGGCACGCTCGATGTCGCCAGTGCCGTCCAATGTATGGCGCACGCCCAGTACGCGGTTGATCAGGTTGAATTCCAGCTGCTCGATACCGGCCAGCTTGCCCAGCTTGTCCTGGATCAGGGTCTGCTCGGTCGGGCAGTCCATGGCGTCGATGCGGAAGCGGCTGAGCTGTGCCTGGGCACTGGCCGTTTCAGTCAGCTGCACCAGCGCCGGCGCGGCTTTGGCCCCGCAGCAGCTGTGGCCGAGGGCGGCGTGCCCATGGTCGTCATCGCCATGGGCGTGATCGTGCGGATGCTTGTGTTCGTGGCTGACAGGCTGGTTCATGGGGTCGTCCTTAAAGTGAGCCTGTTGCCAAGTGAACACCCTGTAGCCACTATAGGGTCAAGCCACTTGCTGGAGATTTCGTGATGAAAATCGGAGAACTGGCCAAAGCCACCGACTGCGCGGTGGAAACCATTCGCTACTACGAGCGTGAAAACCTGCTGCCCGAGCCTGCCCGTACAGAAGGCAACTACCGGCTGTATACCCAGGCCCACGTGGAACGGCTGACCTTCATCCGCAACTGCCGCACCCTGGACATGACCCTGGACGAAATCCGCAGCCTGCTACGCCTGCGCGACAGCCCCGACGACTCGTGCGGCAGCGTCAATGCGCTGATCGACGAACATATCGAGCATGTGCAGGCGCGGATCGATGGCTTGGTGGCTTTGCAGGAGCAGCTGGTGGAACTGCGGCGGCGCTGCAACGCGCAGGGGAGCGAATGCGCGATCTTGCAGCAACTGGAGACGAACGGGGCGGTATCGGTGCCGGACACCGAGCATTCGCATGTGGGGCGCAGTCACGGGCATTGAGCCAAAAGCTTCGCGGGTGAACCCGCGAAGAGGCCAGTTCAAACAATGGAGATCTATCAGACCGCCATCGGCGCTGTCATCGGCGCATGGTGCTCATAGCCTTCCAGCCAGAAATCACTCGGCTCGATCTTCTCCAGCCACTCCGGCTCATACTTGCCCGTCTCGGCAAACGCCGGCACGCGGTCGCTGATCACCAGCTTCGGCGCTTCCAGTGGCTCGCGCTTGAGCTGCTCGTTCAGCATGTCCAGGTGGTTTTCATACACATGGGCATCGCCAATGAAGTAGGTGAACCAGCGCGGGGTGTAACCGGTCAGGCGGCCGAACAGCGACAGCAGCGCCGCGCCTTCGGTGAGGTTGAACGGTGTGCCCAGGCCCAGGTCGTTGGAGCGGATGTAAAGGGTCAGGGAAATTTCCTTGGTCTCTACATTCGGGTGGAACTGGTACAGCAGATGACACGGCGGCAGGGCCATCTCGTCCAGTTGCGCGCAGTTCCAGCCGTGGAACAGGATGCGGCGGCTGCCGGGGTCGTTGGCGATGGTGTCCAGGCACTGGCGCACCTGGTCGATGGCCTTGTACAGAATGACGAAGGCGACGCCGTCCTCTTCGTCCTGGGCGATACGACGGAAGCCGGCCTTCTCGGCCATTTCAATGGCGGCCGGGTTGCTCAGCGCAATGCGCTTGTAGCCCGGCCACTGGCGCCATTGCACGCCGTAGATCTCGCCAAGGTCGTCATGGCCCTGGCGGAACGGGTTAGCCAGCCACTGGGCGTTTTCGTTAGCGTTCTGGTCCCAGACCTTGCAGCCCAGCTCACGGAATTCACCGGCGTTCTTCACGCCACGCAGGAAACCGACCATTTCGCCGATCGCCGACTTGAACGCCAGCTTGCGCGTGGTGATGGCCGGGAAGCCCTTCTGCAGGTCGAAGCGCAGCATGGCGCCCGGCATGCTGATGGTACGGATGCCGGTGCGATTGCCTTGCAACGTACCGTTCTCGATGACTTCACGGACCAGATCTAGATACTGTTTCATGACTTTCCTGTAACAAGAACGGCAGGGAGGATCACCCCTGCCGTGAAAATCATACGGCTGGTTTTGCCGTAGGTTTGCGGTTGTAGGCCAACCAGATCAAGAAGATGCCGCCAACGATCATTGGCACGCAGAGCAACTGACCCATGGTCAACCAGCCGAATGCGATATAGCCAAGCTGAGCATCAGGCACCCGCACAAACTCCACGATAAAGCGGAAAATGCCGTAGAACAGCGCGAACATGCCGGAAACGGCCATGGTCGGGCGCGGTTTGCGCGAGTACAGCCAGAGAATCACGAATAATGCCACACCTTCCAGGGCAAACTGGTACAGCTGCGACGGATGACGGGGCAACTGGGCAGGGTCGCTGAACGGCGGGAACACCATCGCCCACGGCACGTCGGTCGCCTTGCCCCACAACTCGGCGTTGATGAAGTTGCCGATACGCCCGGCACCCAGGCCGATCGGCACCAGCGGGGCAACGAAGTCCATCAGCTCGAAGAACGACTTGTTGTTGCGCTTGCCGAACCACAAGGCCGCCAGCATCACGCCGATGAACCCGCCGTGGAACGACATGCCGCCCTTCCACACCTCGAAGATCAGCGTCGGGTTGGCCAGGTAGGCATGCAGGTCGTAGAACAGCACGTAACCCAGGCGGCCACCGACGATCACCCCCATCGACAGCCAGAACACCAGGTCGGAAAGCTTCTCACGCGACCAGGTGGGGTCGAAGCGGTTCAGCCGGCGCGAGGCCAGCAGCCAGGCGCCGCCGATGCCGATCAGGTACATCAGCCCGTACCAATGGATTTTCAGCGGCCCGATGGCCAGGGCCACGGGGTCTATCTGCGGGTAAGGCAGCATGGAACTTCCTCTCGATTCAAATCAAAAAGCTGAGGCCGACACAGAACAGCAGCGCTGCGAACAGGCGTTTCAACAAACGGGGCGAAAGCTTGTGCGCCAGACGCGCGCCAAAGCGGGCGAAAAACATGCTGGTCACGGCAATGCCGACCATCGCCGGCAGGTATACGTAACCCAGGCTGTGGGCCGGCAGGTGCTCCTCGTGCCAGCCCAGCAGCATGAAGCTCAGGGCGCTGGCCACCGCAATCGGCAGGCCACAGGCCGAGGACGTGGCCACCGCCTGCTGCATGGGCAGGCTGCGCCAGGTCAGGAACGGCACGGTCAGCGAACCACCGCCGATGCCAAAAATCGCCGAAGCCCAGCCGATCACACCGCCTGCGCCGATCAATGAGGGTTTGCCGGGGATGCCGCGGCTGGCCTTGGGCCTGAGGTCCAGCGCCATCTGCGCGGCGATGACCAGGGCGAACACGCCGATGATCTTCTGCAGCAGCGGGCCCTGGATCAGTGAAGCGGTCTTGGCGCCGACACCTGCCCCAAGGAGGATGCCGAGCGTCATCCAGGCGAAGATCGGCCATTGCACCGCACCCTTGCGGTGGTGCTCAAGCACGGCATTGATCGAAGTGAATACTATGGTTGCCAGCGATGTGCCGACTGCCAGGTGGGTCAGCACCGAGGCGTCGAAGCCCTGCAAGGTGAAGCTGAATACCAGCACCGGCACGATGATGATGCCGCCGCCCACGCCGAACAGCCCGGCCAGCACTCCGGCACAAGCGCCCAACAGCAGATAGAGCACGAATTCCATTCGGCTTCCCCGAAAAATCAATCCGGCATGGTAACGGAAGCCGGGCTCGAGGCTCTAGTGAACTCTGTGTCAGGATGGATCCGCCCGACTGCTGTGGGTACAGTGACAAAAAACACAGAGGCCAAACCGATGTGCCTGATCGTATTTGCGTGGCGGCCGGGGCACACCCTGCCGCTGATCGTGGCAGCCAACCGCGACGAGTTCTATGCCCGCCCTACCCAGCCCCTGGCGGCCTGGGAGGATTCGCCTGGGGTGCACGCCGGGCGTGACCTGGAGGCCGGTGGTACCTGGCTGGGCGTAGGCCCGCAGGGGCGCTTTGCCGCGCTGACCAATATCCGCGATCCGGGCCAGGCACCGGGGCCGCGCTCGCGGGGGGAACTGGTGGCGGCCTACCTGCAGGGGGAGCTTGGGGTCGAGGCTTACCTGGATCAGGTAGCCAGCCGCAGTGGGCAGTATTCGGGGTTCAACCTGCTGGTGGGTGATGGGCGACAGCTGGGTTACCTGCACGCCCGTGACGCCACGCCGTGCCTGCTGGACGCCGGGGTGTACGGGTTATCCAACGCAGGGCTGGATACGCCGTGGCCAAAGCTGGTGAAGGCACGTAGCGGGCTGGAGGGCCTGTTGGAAACGCCAGAGCCGGATCGGCTGCTGGCTTTGCTGGCGGATAACGAAACGGCGGCGGATGGCGACCTGCCCGAGACAGGTGTCGGGTTGGCGACCGAGAAATTGCTGTCGAGCGTGTTCATCGCCAGCCAGAACTATGGGACCCGGGCGAGTACCGTGCTGATCGTGGATGATCAGGGACGAAGGCGGCTGATCGAGCGCAGTTTCGGGCCCTTTGGTGGGCATCTGGGTGAGGTTGAAGTGCGGGTCTGATCATTTGATGCTGCCTGTGCGGGCCTCTTCGCGGGACAAGCCCGCTCCCACAGGTACTGCGGGGTCTTCAGGATCTGCGCAACCTCATCTGGGTGAAGTCGAAGTGCGGGTCTGATCATTTGATGCTGCCTGTGCGGGCCTCTTCGCGGGACAAGCCCGCTCCCACAGCTATCGCGGGGGTCTTCAGGATCTGCGCAACCTCATCTGGGTGAGGTCGAAGTGCGGGTCTGGTCATTTGATGCTGCCTGTGCGGGCTTCTTCGCGGGACAAGCCCGCCCCCACAGATACCGCGGGGTCTTCAGGATCTGCGCAACCTCATCTGGGTGAGGTTGAAGTGCGGGTCTGATCATTTGATGCTGCCTGTGCGGGCCTCTTCGCGGGACAAGCCCGCTCCCACAGCTACCGCGGGGTCTTCAGGATCTGCGCAACCTCATCTGGGTGAGGTTGAAGTGCGGGTCTGGTCATTTGATGCTGCCTGTGCGGGCCTCTTCGCGGGACAAGCCCGCTCCCACAGGTACCGCGGGGGTCTTCAGGATCTGCGCAACCTCATCTGGGTGAGGTCGAAGTGCTGGTCTGATCATTTGATGCTGCCTGTGCGGGCCTCTTCGCGGGACAAGCCCGCTCCCACAGCTACCGCGGGGTCTTCAGGATCTGCGCAACCCCTGTGGGAGCGGGCTTGTCCCGCGAAGAGGCCGTAACAGGCAACCTAACGCTCAGAGGGTTTTGTTGGCCCCTGGCCCGATCATCCGCGCCAACCCGAGGTTCTTCAGGGCCAGCTGCAGCGAGCTGTGGATAACCTGCGGGTTGTCATGGCTCAAGGCGTCGGCCAGCAACTCCTTGGCCTTGCTCATGTTCACCTGGCGCAACATCCACTTCACCTTCGGCAGGTTGGTGGCGTTCATCGAAAGGCTGTCGAAGCCCATCGCCATCAACAGGATGGCCGCCGCCGGGTCACCCGCCATCTCACCGCAAATGCTTACCGGCTTGCCTTCGCCATGAGCGTCGCGCACTACCGTATTCAGCGCTTGCAGCACCGCCGGATGCAGGTAGTCGTACAGGTCGGCAACCCGTGGGTTGTTGCGGTCCACCGCCAGCAGGTACTGGGTCAGGTCGTTGGAGCCCACCGACAGGAAGTCGACTTGGCGTGCCAGCTCCTTGGTCTGGTACACCGCCGCGGGGATTTCCACCATCACGCCCACCGGGGGCATCGGCACGTCGGTGCCTTCGTCACGCACCTCGCCCCAGGCGCGGTGGATCAGGTGCAGCGCTTCTTCCAGCTCGTGGATGCCAGAAATCATTGGCAGCAGGATACGCAGGTTGTTCAGGCCCTCGCTGGCCTTGAGCATGGCGCGGGTCTGCACCAGGAAAATTTCCGGGTGGTCGAGGGTGACGCGGATGCCGCGCCAACCCAGGAACGGGTTTTCTTCCTTGATCGGGAAGTACGACAGCGCTTTGTCACCGCCGATATCGAGGGTACGCATGGTCACCGGCAGCGGGTGGAAGGCGGCCAACTGCTCGCGGTAGATGGCCAGCTGTTCTTTCTCGCTGGGGAAGCGCTGGTTGATCATGAACGGCACTTCGGTGCGGTACAGGCCTACCCCTTCGGCGCCGCGCTGCTGGGCACGGGCCACGTCGGCCAGCAAGCCGGTGTTGACCCACAGCGGCATGCGGTGGCCGTCGGGGGTAACGCATGGCAGTTCGCGCAGGGCATCCAGGCCCTGGGCCAGCTGGCGCTCTTCCTCAACCACTTCGCTGTATTGCTTGCGCAGCACTTCGCTGGGGTTGGTGAACACCTCGCCCTTGTACCCGTCGACAATAAGTTCGATACCGTCGACCTTGGAGTACGGCAGGTCAACCAGGCCCATCACCGTGGGGATGCCCATCGCGCGGGCGAGGATGGCGACGTGGGAGTTGCCCGAACCCAGTACCGAGACCAGGCCGACCAGCTTGCCTTCCGGCACTTCGCCGAGCATGGCCGGTGTCAGCTCCTCACTGACCAGGATGGTGTTGTCGGCATACACCAGCGACTGCGAGCGGGCTTCCTGCAGGTAGGCCAGCAGGCGCCGGCCCAGGTCCTTGACGTCGGAGGCGCGCTCGCGCAGGTAGTCATCGTCCATCAGCTCGAAGCGGCTGACGTGCTCGCCGACCACCTGGCGCAGGGCGCCCTGCGCCCACTGGCCGGTCTTGATGACTTCGGTCACCTCGCCGCCCAGGGCTGCATCTTCGAGCATCATCAGGTACACATCGAACAACGCGCGCTCTTCAGGCCGTAGCTGGGTGGCCAGCTTGGCCGACAGCTTGCGCATGTCAGCACGTACGCCTTCAAGGGCATTCTGGAACAGCTTGAGTTCAGCGTCGATGTCATCGACGGCCTTGTCCGGCACCACTTCCAGGTCGGCTGGCGGCAGCATCACCACCGCGCGCCCCACGGCAGCGCCAGGCGAGCCAGGCACGCCGACGAAGCGCGCCTCCTGGATACCCTTGCCTTGGCGGCCAAGGCCACGGATCGACCCAGTGGCTTCAGCGTGGGCGATTACCCCGGCGAGCTGGGCGCTCATGGTGACCAGGAAGGCTTCTTCGCCCTCGTCGAACTGGCGGCGCTCCTTTTGCTGGATGACCAGCACCCCGACCACGCGGCGGTGGTGAATGATCGGCGCGCCCAGGAAGGAGGCGAATTTTTCTTCACCGGTTTCGGCAAAGTAGCGGTAACGCGGGTGGTCGGCGGCGTTTTCCAGGTTCAGCGGCTCTTCCCGGGTACCCACCAGGCCAACAAGGCCCTCGTTGGGGGCCATGCTGACCTTGCCGATGGAGCGCTTGTTCAGGCCTTCGCTGGCCATCAGCACGAAGCGGTTGGTTTCCGGGTCAAGCAGGTAGACTGAGCAGACCTGGCTGCCCATGGCCTCCTTGACGCGCAAGACGATGATCCCCAACGCCGACTTGAGATCTTTGGCGGAGTTTACTTCCTGGACGATCTTGCGCAGCGTATTGAGCATGGCTCGGGGTCGAACTCCGTCGTCAGTCGCGCGTCAGCAGACGCGGTGCTAGCTCTTTCAGGGCGCGCCGGTACACCTCGCGCTTGAATGTCACAACCTGGCCCAGCGGATACCAATAGCTCACCCAGCGCCAGCCGTCGAACTCCGGCTTGCCGGTCAGGTCCATCCGCACCCGCTGTTCACTGCTGACCAGCCTTAGCAGGAACCACTTCTGCTTCTGGCCGATGCACAGCGGCTGGCTGTGGGTACGTACCAGTCGCTGGGGTAAACGATAACGCAACCAGCCACGGGTGCAGGCAAGAATTTCCACATCGTCGCGTTCAAGGCCAACTTCTTCGTTCAGCTCGCGGTACAGGGCATCTTCCGGCGTCTCGTCAGGGTTGATACCACCCTGGGGAAATTGCCAGGCATCCTGGTTGATCCGTCGAGCCCATAGCACCTGCCCGGCATCATTCGTGAGAATGATCCCGACATTGGGGCGAAAACCATCCGGGTCGATCACGGCAGCAACCTCGCAAACGCATGTCACCGCATTGTTCCACAAAGCTTGCGAGCGCAGCAACGCGCCTGCCAAGCTTATGTGCAGCAGCGTGAAAACTCCGTATTCTGCGGGCCTCCCCTGTGGCTGATGCGAGTGACCGCGATGCGCCTGGCTTTATTCGACCTGGACAATACCCTCCTCGGTGGCGACAGCGACCATGCCTGGGGTGATTACCTTTGCGAGCGCGGCATTCTCGACCCGGTCGCCTACAAGCAACGCAACGATGGCTTCTACCAGGACTACCTCAACGGCACCCTGGACCTGCAGGCCTACCTGGCCTTTTCCATGGAGATTCTGGCGGCAACACCTGTGGCCCAGCTCGACGAATGGCACCGCGACTTCATGCGCGACTGCATCGAGCCGATCATCCTGCCCAAAGCCCTGGCCTTGCTGCAGCAGCACCGCGAGGCGGGCGACCAGCTGGTGATCATCACCGCTACCAATCGTTTTGTAACCGCACCGATTGCCCGGCGCCTTGGGGTGCGAGTATTGCTGGCGACCGAATGCGAGATGCGCGACGGCCGCTATACCGGGCGCAGTACCGATATACCGTGTTTCCGTGAAGGCAAAGTGACGCGGCTGGAGCGCTGGATGCTGGAGAACGGCTTTGACCTTGAGGACAGCTACTTCTATAGCGACTCGATGAACGATTTGCCGTTGTTGCAGCGGGTGACGCATGCGGTGGCGGTGGACCCCGACCCGAACCTGCGGGCCGAGGCCGAGAAGCGCGGGTGGCCGGTGGTTTCGTTGCGCGATTGAGGTTTTCCTGTGCTGGCCTCTTCGCGGCTAAAGCCGCTCCCACAGGGACCGTATCAGGCCTGAGGGCTGCGCCGTACCTGTGGGAGCGGGTTCACCCGCGAAGAGGCCGGCACAGGCAACCCAAGGCTGTCAGACTGGCTTGGCGCCCATCAGCCCGGCAATGGACAGGAAGCAGACCCCGCTGAACACCGCCAGCGCCAGGGTAAACCGCAACCCCACCACTTCAGCCTTGCGTAGCCGGTTCAGCCGCACCAGCAGCCACCACACGGCCAGCGCGCCGAAGGTATAGATGACGCTGGACGCCAGCACCCAGGCCTGCCCCAGCGGCCAACCCACCAGGTGCACCAGCCACCAGCCGGTAAACGGCATGCTCACCAGGCACAGGCCCATCACCAGCCACACAAATACCAGCGGCCGGCGCAGCAGTTTGGCATAGGCCTCGGCATCGCCCTGTCGACGGGCGCGCACCGTCCACACCGCAAGGCCCAGGGCGCCCAGAAACAGCAGTGCGGTGGCGATGATGTGCAAGGTCTTGAGGGTGGTCAGGTGTTCCATGTCTTCACATCCTTGAGCGATAAGCCAAGCTTAGCCGCTCAACCCAGGAACAGCTTGTAAGCCGGGTTCTCGGTCTCGTCCCAGTATGGGTAACCAATCTTGGCCAGCGCTGCCGGCACCAGGTGGCGCTCGTCCTCCGGCACCTGCAGCCCCGCCACCACGCGCCCGTCAGCCGCGCCATGGTTGCGGTAATGGAACATCGAGATATTCCAGCGCCCGCCCAGCTTGTTGAGGAAGTTGAACAACGCCCCCGGCCGCTCGGGGAATTCGAAGCGCAACACCATTTCATCGCTGGCACCGGCCGAATGGCCGCCAACCATGTGGCGAATGTGCAGCTTGGCCAGTTCGTTGTCGGTCAGGTCGGTAACCGGGAAGCCCTGATCGGTCAGATGCTGCACCAGCGCCGCCCGTGGGTCGTTTTCCGGGTGGGTCTGTACGCCAACGAAGATGTGCGCTTCGTCGGAGGTGTGCTTGCGGTAGTTGAATTCGGTGATCTGGCGCTTGCCGATCGCCTCGCAGAAGGCCTTGAAGCTGCCCGGGCGTTCCGGGATGGTCACGGCGATGATCGCTTCGCGCTTTTCACCCAGCTCGGCACGCTCGGCCACATGGCGCAGGCGGTCGAAGTTGACGTTGGCGCCGGAGTCGATAGCCACCAGCGTCTGCCCGGTCACGCCATAAAGCTCGACATACTTCTTGATACCCGCCACGCCCAAGGCGCCGGCAGGCTCGGTGATCGAGCGGGTATCGTCGTAGATATCCTTGATAGCCGCGCAGATCTCGTCGGTGCTGACCGTCACCACTTCATCCACATGGTGGCGGCAGATATCGAATGTATGCTGGCCGATCTGCGCCACCGCCACGCCGTCGGCAAATAACCCAACCTGAGGCAGCACCACACGCTCACCGGCAGCCATCGCCGCCTGGAGGCAATTGGAATCGTCCGGCTCGACACCGATCACCTTGATTTCCGGGCGCAGGTACTTCACATAGGCAGCAATGCCAGCAATGAGGCCGCCACCGCCCACGGGTACAAAGATGGCGTCCAGCTGCCCAGGGTGCTGGCGCAGGATTTCCATGGCCACAGTGCCTTGCCCGGCGATGGTGTGCGGGTCGTCGTAAGGGTGAACATAGACAAAGCCCTTCTCCTCGACCAGTTTCAGCGAATAGGCCAGCGCCTCGGGGAACGAGTCGCCATGCAGCACGACCTTGCCACCGCGCGAGCGCACACCTTCGATCTTGATCTCCGGGGTGGTTTTAGGCATTACGATAGTGGCCTTGATGCCCATCTCGCGCGCAGCCAGGGCCAGGCCCTGGGCATGATTGCCGGCCGAGGCAGTGACCACGCCACGGGCCAGCTCTTCGGCCGTCAGCTGCGCCAGCTTGTTATAGGCCCCGCGGATCTTGAACGAGAACACCGGCTGCAGGTCTTCACGCTTGAGCAAAATCTGGTTGCCCAGGCGCTTGCTCAGCTGCCCGGCGCTCTGCAACGGGGTTTCGACGGCAACGTCATAGACGCGCGAGGTGAGGATCTTCTTGACGTACTGTTCGAGCATCGGGAAAGCATCACTGGGCCGCGGGACAAGGGCTGCGAGTCTACCCCAGCGCTACGTCGGGCGACCACAGCAAAGCCGCCCAAGCCGTTATACTAGGCAACTTTGAAAACCGCCCTGCCCCTTTCGGAGCCCGCATGACCCAGGACCAACTCAAACAGGCCGTCGCCCAGGCCGCTGTCGACTTCATTCTGCCCAAGCTGGATGAAAAGAGCGTCGTCGGCGTCGGTACCGGTTCGACTGCCAACTTCTTCATCGACGCCCTGGCTCAGCACAAGACCGCCTTCGACGGCGCAGTCGCCAGCTCCGAAGCCACTGCCCAGCGTCTGAAGGGCCATGGCATCCCGGTCTACGAGCTGAACAGTGTCAGCGAGCTGGAATTCTACGTGGACGGCGCCGACGAGAGCGACGCGCACCTGAACCTGATCAAGGGTGGCGGCGCGGCCCTGACCCGCGAGAAGATCGTCGCCGCTGTGGCCAAGACCTTCATCTGCATCGCCGATGGCAGCAAGCTGGTGCCGGTACTGGGCGCTTTCCCGCTGCCGGTCGAAGTGATCCCGATGGCGCGCAGCCATGTGGCCCGTCAATTGGTCAAGCTGGGCGGCGACCCGGTGTACCGCGAAGGCGTGGTCACCGACAACGGCAACGTGATCCTCGATGTGCACAACCTGCAGATCACCAACCCGGTGGAGCTGGAAGCGCAAATCAATGCCATCGTTGGCGTGGTGACCAATGGCCTGTTCGCGGCGCGGCCGGCAGACTTGCTGCTGCTGGGTACCCCTGAAGGCGTCAAGAGCCTGAAGGCCGAGTAATCTTCGGCGAGGGCTCTGCCCTCGATTCGCAGCCAAGGCTGCACCTACAGGGGTACACGATTTCCTGTAGGAGCAGCCTTGTGCTGCGAATGGGCTGCAAAGCAGCCCCACCTGCTCACTCCGCCGGCTGCTTGAACACATAGAACAGGTTAGGCTCACTGACCAGATAGATGGTCCCCGCCTCGTCCATTGCAATCCCCTCCGCCTGCGGCACCGTCGCCTGCAACCCCTGAAAGCCCTTGCGCAACGACAAGGTACTCAAGGGCACGCCTTCCAGATCCAGCTCCAGCACCAGCCGTGACTCATCCGAAAGCGCCAGCAAATGCCCACTGCGCTCATCGAACTGCAAGCTCGACAAGTCCCGCACAAACAGCCGTGAATCACGCTTGCGGTCTTGCACCACATGCACGGCGTAAGGCTTTTCCGGGTTGTCATGGGGAAAGCCATGAACCTCATAGATCAGCATCGGGTCGCGTTCCTTTGCCACGAACAGCCGCTTGCCCGCCGAATCGTAAGCCAGCCCCTCAAACCCTTTGTTGCCATTCAGGCCGATGCCCAGGCTGAGCTGTTCGGCATCACCGGCGTCGAGGAACATCGTGTCGTCTTCCAGCCGTACACGAATCAACCGTTGTTGACGCTCGTCGGTGATGACATAGCTGTTGGGCCCGACATACTCCACCGCCTCTGGGTCGCCGAACCCCGTCAGCGGTATGCGACGCAGGATACGGCCGTCCAGCGACAGCTCGATCAGCTCCGAGCGGGCGTTGGTGACGGTGAACAGGGTTTTTCGGTCCGGGTCGTAGGTCAGCGCCGAAATATCATCATCCAGCCCCTCGACCGGCTGCGCCTCCACCACCACACGGTAGCGGTCAAGGCCGATGCTCTGCTCGGCGGGCTGCCACCACGTCTTGAGGTTGAACCAGCCCCGCTCGAACAGGCGAAATTCCTGCCCGGCCCAGCCGAGCAGGAGCAGACCGATAACGACCAGGACAAGAAACAGGCGAACAAGATGACGCATGGGGCAGACTCGACATGGGGGTGGCGAATCTAACCATGTACAACTGAAACAAAGCTTAATGCCAGCATCAGAAACATCGGATGTTGGGGTCAGTTCTTTCTGAAGCGATAGAACAAAGCCGGCTCGCTGACCATATACAAGTTTCCCTTGTCATCCATGGCCACCCCTTCAGCCCTTGGAATGGTGTCTTCAAGGCCGTTGAAGCCTCCCAGCAAGGTCATGAAGCTGACCTGCTGGCCCTGCTCGTCCAGCTCCAACAGCATGTTGGAATCGGCCGAGAGCACCAGCAGGTGACCAGTGCGCGGGTCGACCGCCAGTGCAGACAGGTTACGCAGGTCGAGTTCCTCGCTGGGTAACGGCTGCTTCTCGCCCTTGAGCGGGCTGCGGCCATCGGTGTTCCAGGTGTACAGCTTGGGCGGGCGCTCCTCGCCGATGATCAGGCGCTGACGCAGCGGGTCCCAGGCGACCGCCTCGAAGCCCTTGTTGCTCTTCACCGACGGGCCCAGGTCGTGGCTCTGAAAGTCGTCGTGGTTCAGCGCGGTGGTCTGCGCGTCCACCTTGACCACGGTCAGGTCATGCAGGCGCTCGTCGGTGATGGCCAGATTGCCGTCTTCCAGCACCGCAACGCCTTCCGGGTTGTTCCAGCCGTTGAGGGGGATCTTGCGCAGTACATCGCCCTCCAGGCTCAGCTCGACCAGGATCGGGTTCTTGCCCATGACCGCGAACAGGGTGCGGGTATGCGGGTTGAAGGCCACGTCCGAGGCTTCGTCATCGTCCATGCCTGGTAACGGTTTGGCATCGATGTCGACCTGATAGTCTGGCAACCACACGCTTTCGCTGCGCTCGCCGGTGCTTTCGAAGCGCTCTTTCACCCACAGCGCGCCGCGGTCATCCCAGTGCATCGCCACTGCGACGCCATAGCCGATCACCGCCGCCACGGCAAGGCCGAAAGGCCAGCGCCGGTAGAAGCGACGCTTGGGAGTTACCGGGGCGCTGGAGGGTGATGGCATGCGGGCTTCCTGGGGAATGGGCGTAGGTCAGCGCATTATCCGGATAGGGTGTGAAAAAAGGGTAAACAGGGCCGGCCTCTTCGCGGGTAAACCCGCTCCCACAGGTTCAGCACAGTATTCAAGGCCTGTGCAATACCTGTGGGGGCGGTTTACCCGCGAAGAGGGCGACGCGGCTTCGAGTTAAAGCACCCGGCTTTCGAAGCGGCTCACGCCCGGCAGCTCCAGCACCAGCTCGTCACCAACATTGAACGGTCCCACACCCGCCGGTGTACCGGTGAGGATCACATCCCCGGCCTGCAGCGAGAAATGCGCCGCCATGTACTGGATCATCGGCACGATCGGGTTCAGCATCATCGCGCTGTTGCCATCCTGTCGCACTTCGCCGTTGACGGTCAGGCGCACCGGGATGTCGGTGACGTCTTCGAAGCTGGCAGCAGAGACGAACGGCGGCAGTACGCAGGCGCCGTCAAAACACTTGGCCAGCTCCCACGGCAGGCCCTTCTCTTTCAGCTTGGCCTGCACGTCGCGCAGCGTCAGGTCCAGCGCCGGGGCATAACCGGAAATGGCGTCCAGCACCTCTTCCTCGCTCGGGTGGGTCGACAGCGGCTTGCCCAGCAACACGGCAATTTCGGCCTCATAGTGCACCGAACCCCGGTCGGCCGGGATCTTGAAGCCGCCCTCGGTCGGCACCACGCAACTGCCCGGCTTGATGAACAGCAGCGGCTCGGTGGGGATCGGGTTGTCCAGTTCCTTGGCATGCTCGGCATAGTTACGGCCGATGCACACCACCTTGCCCAGCGGGAAGTGAATGCGCGTGCCGTCTACGTACTGGTGCTGGTAACTCATGGCCGACTCCTCTGGGTACTGCTTTTTATTCAGGTGCGAAGATCTTACCCGGATTCATGATGCCGTTAGGGTCGAAGACGGCCTTTATTGCCTTCATGCAGGCGATTTCTTCCGGCGAGCGGCTGTAGCCCAGGTAGTCGCGCTTGGTCATGCCCACGCCGTGCTCGGCGGAGATCGAGCCGTTGTAGCGCTTGACGATATCGAACACCCATTTGTTGACCTTGGTGCATGAGGCAAAGAAGTCGTCCTTGCTCATGTGTTCGGGCTTGAGGATGTTCAGGTGCAGGTTGCCATCGCCGATGTGGCCGTACCACACGACTTCGTAATCCGGGTAGTGCTCCGCGACGATGGCGTCGATATCACGCAGGAACGCGGGCACTTTCGACACGGTGACGGAAATGTCGTTCTTGTAGGGTGTCCAGTGCGAGATGGTTTCCGACAGGTACTCGCGCAGCTTCCACAAGTTTTTAAGCTGGGTGTCGCTCTGGCTCATCACCCCGTCCAGCACCCAGCCCTGCTCGACGCAATGCTCGAAGGTGGCCAACGCTTCGTTGGCGACTTCTTCAGTGCTGGCTTCGAACTCCAGAAGTGCATAGAACGGGCAGTCGGTCGCGAACGGGGCGGGTACATCGCCGCGCGCGAGGATCTTGGCCAGGCCCTTGTCGGAGAAGAACTCGAAGGCTGTGAGGTCCAGCTTCCCCTGGAAGGCGTGCAGCACCGGCATGATCGAGTCGAAGTCCGGTGTGCCAAGCACCATGGCAGTGAGGTTGCGCGGGGTACGGTCCAGGCGCAGGGTGGCCTCGACCACGAAGCCCAGCGTGCCTTCGGCGCCAATGAACAGCTGGCGCAGGTCATAGCCGGTGGCGTTCTTGATCAGGTCTTTGTTCAGCTCCAGCAACTCGCCCTTGCCGGTAACCACTTTCAGCCCGGCCACCCAGTTGCGGGTCATGCCGTAGCGAATCACCTTGATGCCGCCAGCGTTGGTGCCGATGTTGCCGCCAATCTGGCTGGAGCCGCTGGAAGCGAAGTCCACCGGGTAATACAGGCCCTGCTCTTCGGCGTAGGTTTGCAGCTGCCGGGTGATTACCCCCGGCTGGCAGACCACGGTGCGGTCGAAGGCATTGAAGCCGAGAATCTGGTTCATGTAGTCGAAGGAAACGACAACCTCGCCATTGGCCGCCACGGCCCCGGCAGAAAGCCCGGTGCGCCCGCCCGATGGCACCAGGGCCACCTTGTGCGCATTGGCCCAGCGCACAATGGCCTGCACCTGTTCTACTGTCTTGGGGAAGACGATGGCGCTGGGCGCCGGGGGGTAATGCTTGGTCCAATCCTTGCCATACGCTTCGAGGGAAGCCGCGTCGGTCAGGACCTTGCCAGGGTCGACAAGGGTCATCAGTTCATCAATTACAGCGGGGTGGGTCATCGCTGGAACTCTCGACTTATTCATAGTCACCCTGAGCACTCTTCACCTGTCGGGATAAGCTCAGATTGTGTCGCGTATGCTAGCATAGCCCTCCCGCTGTTCATGCTAAGGCTGCCCTCGCGCCTGGCATCACCCCTCGCCATTTTTTCTCCGGGATACAGGTTTACGCAGATGAGCAAGACTTCTCTCGACAAGAGCAAGATCCGGTTCCTTCTTCTTGAAGGTGTGCACCAGAACGCGGTCGATACCCTCAAGGCCGCCGGCTACACCAACATCGAATACCTCACTGGTTCGTTGCCGGAAGCCGAGCTGAAGGAAAAGATCGCCGATGCCCACTTTATCGGCATCCGTTCGCGCACCCAGCTCACCGAAGAGATCTTCGACTGCGCCAAGAAACTGGTCGCTGTTGGCTGCTTCTGCATCGGCACCAACCAGGTCGACCTGGAAGCTGCCCGCGAGCGCGGTATCGCCGTGTTCAACGCACCGTACTCCAACACCCGTTCGGTGGCCGAGCTGGTACTGGCCGAGGCCATTCTGCTGCTGCGCGGCATCCCTGAGAAGAACGCTTCCTGCCACCGTGGCGGCTGGATCAAGAGCGCGGCCAACTCGTTCGAAATCCGCGGCAAAAAACTGGGCATCGTCGGCTACGGCTCGATCGGGACCCAGCTGTCGGTACTGGCCGAGAACCTGGGCATGCAGGTGTACTTCTACGACCCACTGACCAAGCTGCCACTGGGCAACGCCGTGCAGGTCACCAGCCTGAACGAGCTGCTGGGCCTGGCCGACATCGTCTCGCTGCACGTGCCTGAGCTGCCATCCACCCAGTGGATGATCGGCGAGAAGGAAATCCGCGCGATGAAGAAGGGCGCGATCCTGATCAACGCCGCCCGTGGCACCGTGGTCGAGCTGGACCACCTGGCCGCCGCCATCAAGGACAAGCACCTGATCGGCGCCGCCATCGACGTGTTCCCGGTCGAGCCACGCTCCAACGACGAAGAGTTCGAAAGCCCGCTGCGCGGCCTGGACAACGTGATCCTGACCCCGCACATCGGCGGCTCCACTGCCGAAGCCCAGGCCAACATCGGCCTCGAAGTGGCCGAGAAGCTGGTCAAGTACAGCGACAACGGTACCTCGGTGTCCTCGGTCAACTTCCCGGAAGTGGCCCTGCCTGCCCACCCTGGCAAGCACCGCCTGCTCCACATCCACGAAAACATCCCGGGCGTGCTCAGCGAGATCAACAAGGTCTTCGCCGAAAACGGCATCAACATCTCCGGTCAGTTCCTGCAGACCAACGAGAAAGTCGGTTACGTGGTGATCGACGTCGACGCCGAGTACTCGGACCTGGCGCAAGAGAAACTGCAACAGGTCAAGGGCACCATCCGTTCCCGCGTCCTGTTCTAAGTTTGCTTGCAGCATGAAAAAAAGGGAGGCCATTGTGGCCTCCCTTTTTTTTATTTCACTTCAACAGTGATCTTCTTCGATTCGACGCTTGGCTTGAACGGCACGTGGTACTGGTCACCCAGGATCAGTTGCAGGGTGTGCTTACCCGGCGTCAGGGTGATGCTGGTTTCGGTCTGCGCCTTGCCGAAGTGCAGCACCTGCGGGCCCGCCGGCAGTGCGGTGCCGGCCTCTGGCATCAGGCTGGTCGGCAGCGGCATATCGGCGACGGGTTCTTTATCCACGTCCACCAGCAGGTGGTGGTGGCCGCTGTGAGGGGTCTGGTCACCCGCTGGCTTGAGCGCCATACCCTCGATGCCGAACTTGACGGTGAAGGTCTTGTCGACCGTGGCACCATCGGCGGGGGAAACGATGAAGACCTTGGCATCCTTGGGCGGCTCCTGGCTCTTCAGGGCGTCCGCAGCACCGGCGAAAACCGACACTCCCATCAGCAGACCGGCAACGGCAGCGCGCGAAAATAGGCTGTTCATTCACTTCTCCTGTGATTCACTTATTGACCGCCGCCATTCATCTGCCGACGACGGTAGTTCACCTTAGTTGAAATAATCGGCAAGGTGTTCACATTGCCTGACAGAAATATTTCAGTCAGGGTTAAACAATGCCGAGGCTTCAAGGTCATAGGCTGCGCTCGATCACGGCGAGGAAGAAAGCCGTGGCGAAGGTTTTTCATCAGTTAAAAGAAAAGGGGCAATCATGCGTTCGACCATAGGGGTACTGCTGGCAGTACTGATCAGTCCATTGGCCCAGGCGGAGCTGATCGACGAAATCGCCGACCGGGGCGAACTGCGTATTGCCGTACAGGCCGACAACTCGCCGTACGCCTTCAAACAAGATGACCACCTGACCGGTTTCGACATCGAATTTGGCCAGGACCTGGCCAGGGAACTGGACTTGCGCGCCGAGTTTGTCGAAACCCCGGCCGAAGAAGTAATGAGCGGTGTCGAGAGTGGCAAATATGACATCGCACTTACCCCATCGAGTAATGCGCCCAAAGGCGACGGCCCGCTGGATGTGAGCCTGCCATTTGGCGACAAGAAACTGGTGATCCCGTTTCAGAAGGACAACCCGGCGTTCGAAAGTGCCGTGAACAATGCGCTGCAGCGCTTGAAAGACAGTGGCCGCACGGCCGAGCTTGAGCAGAAGTGGTTCAAGGGTGTGCAGGAGACTGCAGCCGGGCAATAAGATTTGTATTGCCTGTACCGGCTTTGTGCTGCGAAGAGGTCGGTACAGGTTTACCCCAAAGCCCGCTGCGCCTGTTCCAGCTCCAGCTCGCTGAACACCTGCACCCCAGCCCGCCGCAACAGCGCCGTGGTCACCCCTTCCCCCGCCACTTTCACACCACTGAACGTGCCGTCATAGGTCAACCGGTTACCACACGAAGGGCTACCCGCCTTCAGCACCGCCACGCCAATGCCATGCCGGCGCACCAGTGCCAGCGCCAGTTGCGCCCCGGCCACAAACTCGGCAGTTACATCTTCGCCCGTCACCGTCAGCACCTGCGTGCTGCCGTCGAGTACTGCACCGCCCTGTCCGCCCGGAATCTCCGCTGGCGGGCGCGGGGTGGGCAAGCCACCGGCTACCTCCGGGCACAACGGTACAACGCGCCCTTCGGCCTGCCACTGCTGCAACAGGTCCGGATGCCCGCTGGCCCGGCCGTCATAGCGTACCGGCTGGCCGAGCAGACAGGCGCTGACCAGCACTTTGGGCAGGTCAGAACAGGTCATTGCCACGGCGCCTGAACCAACCGGTCAACGACAACCGCTCACGCCCGGCCGGCAGCACTTCGTGAGGCACTTCACCCGACAGGAACACCACCAGGCAGCCCGCCACAGGCTCCACGTCATGCTCTACGTCGCCGGCCAGGAACATGCGCAACTGGCCACCGTCCTGCGGCTGCCAGCCTTCATTCAGGTACAACACAGCCGACACCATGCGCCGGTCATCGTCGCGAAAGCGGTCCAGGTGCCGGCGATAGAAGGCGCCCGGAGGGTACAGGGCAAAATGGCACTCAAAGTCTTCCAGGCCCAGGAACAGGCCCTGATTGATTGCCAGACGCAACTGGTCCATGGCCGTCAGGTACTGGTCGCAGGATTCTGCCTGCCCGGGGTCGATCCACTGGATCTGGTCACCGCGAATGGCTTCGCGCACCTCCTGGGTAGCACCGCGCCCCACCCCCGCCGGGTTGAGCTCGCCCTCGGCATCACGGCGACGGCACTCGGCTGCCAGCGCGCGCACCAGTTCGGCAGGCAGAAAGAGTGCCTGCTGGGACCAGCCATGGGTGGCCAGATCGTCGACGACGGCCGCAAGCATCGGGTGTTCAGGGGATATGTGCATGGCGCGCATCATATCCATTCGCCCTGTCGGCGCACAGCGCCACTTGGCCGAGAAACACGCTGATATCTCGACAAACCGGCGCCGGGCCAAGGACAATAGCCACCTGCCGACAGGAGTCCTGAATGCGCCGTCTGTTTTCCCTGATTCTGCTGATGATCTGCACCGTGCCTGTCTGGGCAGACAACCTGGATCAACTGTACAAGGCCGCCGGCTGGCCCGACCAGCGCGCCCACTTCAACGATGCCCTGAGCGCCGCCCAGGAACGCTACCGCAACAGTTTGCCACCCGCCGTTTACCAGGCGCTGGTCAACAACAGCAACCAGCGCTTCCAGGCCCAGGCGGTGGACCGCCGCGCCCAGGCAAAGCTGCGCGCCACCTTGGCCAACCCGGCTCCGGCCCTGGCGTTCTTCCAGTCACCGCTAGGGCGCAAGGTGGTAGCAGCCGAACTCAAGGCCACCCGCAAGGACGAGCTGGCCAAGAACGCCAAGGGCCTGCCGAAGATCCAGGCCAGCGACGACCGCCTGCTGGTCATCGGCCACCTGGCCCAGGCCCTGCCAGCGCGTGAAGCCGGCGCCGAAGTGAGCCTGGCCATCGCCGGTGTGGCGGCCGATAGCCTCAGTTCGATGATCCCCGGCCTGTTCGGCGGCGGCCAGGCCCAGGGCCTGCTAGACGGCCAGCGCCAACGGCTGATGGGGCAGATTGGCGAAGACCTCAACAACACGCTGCTGTACGTCTACCGCGACTTGTCCGATGCCGAGCTGGAAGAGTTCGCCACCTTTGCCGAGTCGCCGGACGGCAAGGCCTACTACCAGGCGGCGTTGGCCGCTGTCCGCGCTGGCCTGGCGGTTGGCCAGAGCGCCAACGACCTGCAATGATCAGCCCAGCCGCTGGTCGATGAAGTCGAAGTAGCGCTGGCGGATGCCCGGTAGCTCGTTGGCCAAGTGGTGACGGGCTTCGGGCAACATCAGGATCTGCGGCTCGGCAAACTTGGCCTTGAGCACTGCGAGGTTGTAAGGCCAGTCCACCGTACCATCGGCCTCCCCCTGCACGATCAACGGCCGCCGCGTGCTGCGTGGCGCGGCCTCGATGCGTTTGACCCAGGCGATCAGTGCACCCACCCAGGCGGTTGGCAAGCGGCGCGGTTGCAGCGGGTCGGCTTCCAGGAACGGCAGGAAGGCCGGGTCGTTGGTGTTCTCGCTGAAGCGTCGTTCGATGCCGTTGACGAAATGCCGCAGCACCCGATAGCTGAACTTCGACCAACGCCAGGAGCACGGCCGCACCAGCGGTGCCAACAGGATGACCTGGCCATTGATCGGGCTGCGTGCGCCCTGGTGCAGCAGGTGGTCCACGGCAATGGCGCCGCCCGTGCTCTGCCCGCACAGGTGCCAAAGGCGCGGCAGTTGCAGCAGGCGCGCCTGTTCGAACAGGGCGTCCAGCACCTGCTGGTACACTGCGAAATCACTGATGCTGGCCCGCTCACCACTGGACAGGCCGTGGCCGGGCAGGTCGCAGCTGATCACGGCAAAACCCTGCTTGAGTGCCCACTCGATCACATGCCGGTAGAGGCCCATGTGGTCGTAGTAGCCGTGCAGCAAGAACAGCGTCGCGGTGGGCTGGTCGGGCAACCAGGCCTGCCCGACCAGGTCGAAGCCCGCCGCCTGGAAACCGCCCAGCCAGCTGTGTACCGGCAGGTTCAGGCCGTAGAAGCGCTGGTAGCCCTGCGCCTCGGTCGTTAACGGCTGGCGAGCGGCCAACGGCGCCAGGTGGGTGCGCAGGAGGTCGGGGTGAAAAGCAGCGGGCATCGAGCACATCCACATTGATGCAAGTATTGATCTGGAATCTTCAGCTCTGGCCGGCGTCATGGCAAGCTTGCTCACCTTTGAACAACCACTGTCTTGCACAAAGACTGAAAGCTGGCGCGATCACTGTGGGAGCGAGCTTGTCCCGCGAACACCGGCAACGCCGGGGCCATCCACCGCGTCGCCTGCTTCGCGGGACAAGCCCGCCCCCACAAAGGGTCACCGAGTCGTCATGAATAGCCGAATCATCAAACCGCTGTGCACGGTAATCGCCTTATTGGTCAGCGCCGTCATACTCTGGCAGGCCTACACCACCTTTCAGGCCCGCTACCTGCGCCCGTTCGTCAACCAGGCCACGCTGTTCGATGGCAGCCAGCTGCAACTACCGGCCGAGCTGGCCGGCCCCGGCCCGGTTCGTGTGGTGCATTTCTGGGACCCCGCGTGCCCGTGCAATGTCGGCAACCAGCAGCACCTGGGCGACCTGGTCAGCCAGTTCGCAGGCCGCGGCGTTACCTTCCACGTGCTGCAAAAGCCCGGCAGCCACGGCCAACTGCCCGCCAACCTCACCGCCCTGAAGCCCATCGCCAACCTGCCCGGCAGCGAGCACCTGCCCGCCTCCCCGGCCGTGGCCATCTGGGACCGGCAAGGCCGCCTGGCCTACTTCGGCCCCTACAGCGAGGGTGCGGTGTGCAATGCCAGCAACAGTTTCGTCGAGCCAATGCTCAAGGCCCTGCTCGACGGCCGCCAGGTCAGCGCCTCCAATACACTGGCAGTGGGCTGCTACTGCCCCTGGGCGGGCTGACGCACCCGCGCCGGGTTACCCACCACCGTCGCACCCGCCGGCACATCCCGGGTCACCACACTACCGGCACCCACCACGGCATTGTCGCCAATGGTCACCCCCGGCAGGATGATCGCCGCGCCGCCGATCCACACGTTGTTGCCAATGGTCACCGGCCGCCCGCTCTCCAGCCCGCTGCGCCGCACTTCGGGGTCGAGCGGATGGTCGGCGGCGTAGATCTGGACGTTGGGGCCGATCTGGCAGTCATCGCCGATACGCACCGGCACCACATCGAGGATCACGCAGTTGAAGTTCATGAAGGTATTGCGGCCAATACTGATGTTGTAGCCATAGTCGCAATAGAACGGCGGGCGGATCACCGTGCCTTCGCCAACGTGGGCAAAGTGCTCCACCAGCAACCCATGACGTGCCTCGTTGAGCAATTCGACACTGCTGTTGTAACGGTGCATCCAGTGCTTGTTGGCGATCTGCTCGGCTTGCAGCTCAGGGCAGCCAGCGTGGTAGAGCTGGCCTGTGAGCATTTTCTGTTTTTCGCTGAGGGACATGGAAACTCCTTCCTGGGGGCTATGCTCTGTTCGCGAATCCACCGATGATCGGACCACATTTTCTGCTTGAACGCACAAGGAGTCTGCATGAAGCGCAGCCTGACCCTGTTGGCCGTGGTTGTGGCCGTAGCCGCTGGCGTCGGTTACTGGTACGTGCAGGGCAAACTGCCACAGCGCGAGGGCGAGGCGGCCATGGCCGGCCTGCAAGCGCCGGTCAGCGTGCGCTACGACGCCCGCGGCGTGCCGCACCTGCAAGCGCAGAGCGAGCCAGACCTGTATCGCGCCCTGGGCTATGTGCATGCCCAGGACCGGCTGTTCCAGATGGAGATAATGCGGCGCCTGGCCCGTGGCGAACTGGCCGAGGTGCTTGGCGACAAGCTGCTACCCACCGACACCCTGTTCCGCAGCCTGCGCATTCGCGAGCAGGCCGCCCTGATGGCCAGCCGTCAGGACCCGCAGTCACCTGCCTGGCAGGCCCTGCAAGCCTACCTCGACGGGGTCAACAGCTGGCAGGCCAGCCATCCCAAGCCCATGGAGTTCGACCTGCTCGGCATCACGCCGCGTCCGTTCACCGCCGAAGACACTCTGAGCATCGCCGGTTACCTGGCCTACAGCTTCGCGGCCGCGTTTCGCACCGAGCCCGCACTGACCTACATCCGCGACCAGCTGGGGCCTGAATACCTGAACATCTTCGACCTCGGTTGGCAGCCCGAAGGCGCCCTCGGCACACCACTGGCCGCTGCCGATTGGCAAAGCCTGGAGGCCCTCGCCCGGCTCAGCCATGACGCACTGGGCGAGGCCGGTATCCCGCAGTTCGAAGGCAGCAACGCCTGGGCAGTGGCCGGCAGCCATACCCGCAGTGGCAAGCCGCTGCTGGCCGGCGACCCGCATATCGGCTTCGCGGTGCCCGCGGTGTGGTACGAGGCCGAACTGTCAGCACCCGGCTTCAACCTGTATGGCTACTTCCAGGCGCTCAACCCGTTCGCCTTGCTGGGCCATAACCGCGACTTCGGCTGGAGCCTGACCATGTTCCAGAACGACGACCTCGACCTGATCGCCGAGCGCACCAACCCTGCCGACCCCAACCAGGTCATGGTCGACGGCAAATGGCAGGCGTTGCAAAAGACCGAACAGCAGATCGCGGTGAAAGGCGAAGCGCCGGTGACCCTCAGCCTGCGCCGCTCGCCCCATGGCCCGATCGTCAACGACGTGCTGGGCGCCACGGCCGGGTCAACGCCAATCGCCATGTGGTGGGCGTTTCTGGAAACCGAAAACCCGATCCTCGAAGGTTTCTACCAGCTCAACCGTGCCGATACCCTGGGCAAGATGCGCGATGCCGCTGCCAAGGTTCACGCGCCGGGGCTTAACTTTGTCTGGGCCAATGCGGGTGGCGATATCGGTTGGTGGGCGGCGGCAAAGCTGCCAATCCGCCCCGACGGCGTCGACCCGGCATTCATCCTCGACGGTGCCAGCGCGCAGGCCGACAAGCTCGGTTTCTACCCTTTCAACGTTAACCCGCAGCAGGAAAACCCGGCCCGCGGCTATATCGTCTCGGCCAACTACCAGCCGCCGGCAGCGGTGCCGATACCGGGTTACTACAACCTGCCCGACCGTGGCCGCCAACTCGACCGACAGCTGGCCAACCCTGATGTGAAATGGGATACGCAGAACAGCCAGGCACTGCAGCTGGACTCGGCCAGCGATCACGGTCCACGCACCCTTGCACCGCTGCTGGCAACGCTGCGCGCGGTGGCCGAAGGTGACGAAGAAAAGGAGCTGGTCGAGCAGCTGGCTGCCTGGCGCGGCGACTACCCGCTGGACTCGACCAGCGCCACGTTGTTCAACCAGTTCCTCTACGAACTGGCATTCGCGGCCCTGCATGACGAACTGGGCGACACGTGGTTCCCGGTACTGATCAGCACCCGCGCCATCGACGCTGCCTTGCCACGCCTGGCCGCGGATGCCGACTCACCCTGGTGGAACACCCGCGGTGGCAACCAGCGTACCGACCGTACCGCAGTCGTGCGCACGGCTTGGCAGAGCAGCTTGAAGCACTTGCGTGACGCCCTGGGCAGCGACCCGGCCCGCTGGCAATGGGGCAAGGCGCATACCCTGACCCACAACCACCCGCTGGGGGTAAAGAAGCCGCTGAACCTGCTGTTCAACGTCGGGCCGTTCGCCGCACCCGGTACCCATGAAGTGCCCAACAACCTCTCGGCGAAGATCGGCCCGGCGCCATGGCCGGTGACCTATGGGCCGTCGACGCGGCGGCTGATCGACTTTGCCGATGCCGGGCAGGCACTGACCATCAACCCGGTCGGGCAGAGTGGCGTGCCGTTCGACAGGCATTATGCAGACCAGGCCAAGGGGTATGTGCAGGGGCAGTATCAGCGGGCGCAGATGGGGGTGATTCCGGCGCAGAGTACCCTGAGGCTGGTACCGGGTGGGTGATCGATGGGGCCGCAAAGCGGCCCCAATTACACGGTCAGCCCTGCCACTTGCCCCCTTCGACAATCACGCTTTCCGGCTTGGTGTCATCGCTCAGTTCCTTGCGCACATACTGGTCATACAGTTTCAGCAGAAACTTCTCTTCCCCCAGCTTGGCCAGCTCGGCATTCACCCAGTCACGCAGCTCGGTGTTGCCCTTCTTGACCGCTGGCGCAATCGGCGCTTCGTCACCCAGCAGCTGCGGCAGCACGCGGTAGCCCGGGTTCTGCTTGGCCCAGCTGAACAGGATCAGGTTGTCCTGGGCATAGGCATCGCCACGGCCAGTGGCCAGGGCTTGCAGCGACTCGCTGTTCTTCTCGAACTTGAGCAGTTTCCACTCAGGGTGGTGCTTGGTCAGCCAGATGTCGGCCGTGGTGCCGGTGGTGACGATGATGGTTTTGTCGGCCAGGTCGTCAAGCTTCTGCACCGGGCTGCCATCTGCAACGATGGCCTGCACGGCAACGCGCAGGTTGGGGTTGGTGAAGTCCACCGCTTCCTTGCGCTCCGGGGTGACGGTCATGTTGGCGAGGATCAGATCGACCTTGTCGCTCTGCAGGAACGGAATACGGCTGGCCGGTTCCACGGCAACGAACTCGACCTTGTTTTCATCACCCAGCAGGTCCTTGGCCAGGCGCCGGCCGATGTCAGTGTCAAAGCCCACATAGCGGCCTTTTTCATCGACGAAGCCAAACGGCGGTTTGTCGGTGAACACCCCGACAATCAGCTTGTCGCGGGCCTTGATGGTTTCCAGGTAGCTGGTGGCTGGCGACGCCGCTGCCGGCTTGGGCGGTTCTTCGGCCTTGTTGCAACCGGCGAGCAGGGCCAGGCCGAACAACGGCGCCAGCAGTTTGGTGAGGTTGGCAGTTTTCATGACAGTTCCTTGTGCAGTGTCTTTGGCAGGCTTTCTACGAAGGAGAATTTCTCCAGGAACTGCTGCGCGCGTGCGGTCTGCGGTTTGGTGAAGAAGCTCTCGGGGTCGCCTTGTTCAAGGATCCTGCCGGCCTCCATGAACACGATGCGGTCGGCCACCGCGCGAGCGAAGGCCATTTCGTGGGTAACGATGAGCAAGGTCATGCCGTCGCGGGCCAGGCCCTGGATCACTTGCAGCACCTCCTTGACCATTTCCGGGTCGAGGGCGGCGGTAACCTCGTCGAACAGCATCACCTCGGGGTTCATGCACAGTGAGCGCACGATGGCGATGCGCTGTTGCTGGCCGCCGGACAATTGCCGGGGGAAGGCGTCGCGTTTGTCCAGCAGGCCGACCCGCGCCAGCAGCGCCTCGGCCTGGGCCTGGGCCTCGGCGCGTTCGCGTTTTTGTACCTTGAGCGGGCCAAGCAGCAGGTTGTCGATCACGCTCATGTGGCCGAACAGGTGATAGCTCTGGAACACCATGCCCACCCGCTGACGGACGTGGCGCCAGTCGGTGCGCGGGTCAAGCAGCTCTAGCCCGCCCAGCCGCAGGTGGCCACTGTGGGCCTGCTCCAGGCCGTTCAGGCAGCGCAGCAGCGTGCTCTTGCCGCAACCGCTGGGGCCGAGGATGACCACCACTTCGCCGGCCGCCACCTTGAGGTCGACGTCCTTGAGCACCTGGTGCTCGGCAAAAAACTTGTTGAAACCCTGGAATTCGATCAATGCGCTCATGAGTGTGCCCAGCGGCGTTCCAGCACGCGCGAAGCGGCGGACAGCGGATAACAGATGATGAAGAAGAACAGGAACAAGGCGCCGTAGATCAGCACCGATTCGTAGGTGCGTTCGATGATCTGCTGGCCGGCCTTGATCACCTCGACCACGCCGATCAGCACCGCCAGCGAGCTGGTCTTGATGATCCGCGTGTAGATGTTGATGGTCGGCGGGGTCATGCGCTTGAGTGCCTGGGGCAGCAACACGTAGCCATACAGCTGCCAGCCGGCCAGGCCGATCGACAGCCCGGCCTCGCGCTGGCCACGTGGCAGCGAAGCCAATGCACCGCGCACTACCTCGCCCACCTCGCTGGCGCCCCACAGGGCCAAAACCAGCACGGCGCACCAGAAGCTGGGGATGCTCAGGGCAAAGAAGATCGGCAGGCCAAAGAACACCAGGTACAGCCAGACCAGCACCGGGATGGCGCGGAACAGCTCCAGGTACACCTGCAAGACGATGTTCAGGGCACGGTTGCCCACGGTTGCCAGCACGCCGTACAGCACGCCACCCAGCGTTGCGAACAGGATGCCCAGCGCCGAGATGGCCAAGGTCTGCGCGGCGCCGCCAGCCAGCTGCGGCAACGCCTGCAGCAACAGTTCAGATGCCGAACTGGCCATGTTGCAGCCTCCTTTCCACGTAGCGCAGCAGCAACGACAGCGGCAGGAACAGCAGCACGCAGAGCAAGGTCAGCACGGTGAGCATTTCGTAGGTCTTGTAGTACAGCGCGATGTAGTTCTTGGTGGTGTAGAGGATTTCCGGCACGGCCACCGCCGACACCACGGTGGTTTCCTTGAGCAGGAAGATGAAATTGGCGAACAGCGCCGGCAAGCTGAGGATAGTGGCCTGGGGCAGCACCACATGGCGCAGCAACTGGCCCTCGGACAGGCCGATGGAGCGCCCGGATTCGAGCTGGGCGCGCGGCACGGCCTCGATGCCGGCCCGCAACACCTCGGTGAGATAGGCACCGCCCATAAAGGTCATGGTGATGATCGCTGCGCTGAAACCGGAAATTTTCAGCCCCAGGCTCGGCAAGGCGAAGTAGACGAAGAACAGCTGGATCAGCAGCGGCGTGTTGCGCGCCAGCTCCACGTAGGCTTTGACCAGTCGCCACAGGTAGGGGGTGCGTAGTACCAGCAGCGTGGCATTGACCAGGGCGACCAGTAGCGAGGTGGCAATGGCGATCAGGCCTACCTGCAAGGTCACGCCCACGGCCTTGAGGAAGGCGGGTAACGTGCTGAGGATGAATGCGGTGTCGAGGGTCATGGGTAGAGCAAGTCTGCAGGGTGCGCGGGGCACGATTGCTAGACTCTAATGATCTAAAAAATTTTTAATAAATACCTTTATTGCATATGCATATCACCAAGCATTTTTCACCGGGCATACATCCTGGGGCTGCTTTGCAGCCCAATCGCGACGCAAGGCCGCTCCCACAATGGCCCGCGTACGCCGAACCCATGTGGGAGCGGCCTTGCGTCGCGATTGGGCCGCAAAGCGGCCCAAGATACAGAAACAAAAACGCCGACACAGGGGTGTCGGCGTTGGGTTATGCAGGGTATCGCAAGCGAATCAGAACGCCGGCAGCACAGCCCCCTGATACTTCTTGGCAATGAATTCCTTCACTTCCGGGCTGGTCAGGGCCTTGGCCAGTTTCTGGATGGCTTCGCTGTCCTTGTTGTCCGGGCGGGCAACCAGGAAGTTCACGTATGGCGAGTCAGCGCCTTCGATCACCAGCGCATCCTTGGCCGGGTTCAGGCCGGCTTCCAGCGCGTAGTTGGTGTTGATCATGTCCAGGTCGACCTGGTCCAGCACACGCGGCAGCATGGCCGACTCAAGCTCGCGGAACTTCAGCTTTTTCGGGTTTTCGGCAATGTCCTTGGGGGTGGCCAGGGCATTCTTCGGGTCTTTCAGGGTGATCAGGCCAGCCTTCTGCAGCAGGATCAGGGCGCGGCCGCTGTTGCTGCCTTCGTTAGGGATGGCCACAGTAGCGCCTTCCTTCAGCTCAGACAGGTTCTTGATCTTCTTCGAGTAGCCACCGAAGGGTTCGACGTGTACGCCGATCACCGTTTCCAGGTGCGTGCCCTTACCTTCGTTGAAGCTCTTCAGGTAAGGCAGGGTCTGGAAGTAGTTGGCGTCAAGGCGCTTCTGGTCCACCTGCACGTTCGGCTGCACGTAGTCGGTGAAGACCTTGATTTCCAGGTCCACGCCTTCCTTGGCCAGAGCAGGCTTGATCAGCTCAAGAATCTCGGCGTGGGGTACCGGGGTAGCGGCAACCACCAGTTTCTCGGCGGCGGCGGCCAGGCCTGAGAACGACAGGGCAGCGGCCAGGGCGGTGGTCAGCAGGGTCTTCTTCATGGTGGTCCTTGTTCTGAATCTGGGCCATCGGCGATGGCGAATCGGGTGCCCAACCGGTTCACCAGCGGGCGTGAGGCGGACAATACCTAGATTTTTTATTCCGTAACAATATCTTTTATTTAGCTGCTTATTCCAAAAACAAAATGCCACCAGCCACTTTGCTTGTGAGCGATGTCTAGCCCGCGGTGTTGGGCAAGTCGAGGTCCTCAGGCTGGATCTCCGCGCCGTCATTCACCAGCAAGGCAAAGTGAATGACGTTCTCCAGTTCGCGGGTATTGCCAGGCCAGAAATGCGCTTCCAGCACCTGCTGCGCAGCCTCGCTTACCAATGGCACAGGCCGCTGCAGACGCGCGCTGTAGATGCCCACAAAATACTCGGCCAGCGGCAGGATATCGCCCGGCCGCTCGCGCAGTGGCGGCAGTTCCAGCGCACCCTCGCGCAGGTACTGGTACAGGCGCTCGTTGAAACGCCCGGCACGTACCACGCGCGCCAGGTCGATGCTGGTGGCGGCGACCAGGCGCACATCCACCGGCTGTGGCTGCTGTGCGCCCACCCGGGTGACCTCGCGGTTTTCCAGGGCCGCCAGCAGCTTGCCCTGGATGGCCAGCGGCAAGTCGGCAATCTCATCCAGGTACAGCGTGCCGCCGTTGGCCGAACCGAACCAGCCGGCGCGGCTGCTGGCCGTACCGCCATGGCTGCCGGCGCTATAGCCGAACAGCTCGGCATCGGCGTAAGTGGGGCTGATGGCCGCACAGTTGACCGACACGAATAGCCCTCCACGGTCGCTGGCACGATGGATCTGCCGGGCCAGCAGTTCCTTGCCGGTGCCGGTTTCGCCCCGGATCAGCACGGGCAAGGGTTGCGGTGCCAGACGCTCAAGGTCTTCACGCAACTGCTGCGAACGCGGGTCGATGAACACCAAGGCCTTGGCACGGATGCTCAGCGGGCTTTTGTCCAGCTCAGGGAAGGTCAGCAGTGGCTGGCCAAACGGGTGTTGAAGCGTCATGACGAACTCCCGCCCCAGGCCTGCAATGGCCGGGCGTCAGGTAAACGGTAAACAGCAAGGGGTGTCAGGCGCGACGCAGTGCGCGCTGCTCAACCCGGCTCTGCAAGCGATACAAGTAGGCGAAGCCTTGTTCCCAGCGCTCATGCCCGGACTTGACGTTGATGTGCCCGGCATTGCTCAGCAACCCCGCTTCGGCGCCCCATGCCTGGGCCAGGTACAGCGCCCGCGGCACGCTCACGGCCGGATCGTTGTCCGAGCTGACTACCTGGCTGGGAAACGGCAGCGCTTCGCCAGGGATCGGCGCAAAGTTACGCAGGGCTGGCGCGCAGGTGGGGCGCTCGACGTCTGCCGGCGCCACCAGCAGTGCACCACGCACCCTGCGCAGCAAGGCCGGGCTGGCCTGCGCGGCCCAATGGGCGACAGTGATGCAGCCAAGGCTGTGGGCAATCAGGATCACCGGCGCACGCTCGGCGGCAACCGCCTGCTCCAGCGCCCGCACCCAGTCCTGACGTTGCGGGGTGAGCCAGTCGTGCTGCTCGACCCGCGCACTGTTGGGCAGGGTACGCTGCCAGTGACTCTGCCAATGGTTGTCTGGCGATCCTTGCCAGCCCGGCACAATCAGGTAACGAATAGACTCATTGCGCATGGGGACGCCTCCAGTAAGTTTGCGTGCTTGGAGACAAGTATAGGGAGGGAGTTATATTCGTAAAGGAATAAGAAGCTATTTATTAATAACTATATGTAATTTATGCCGATAGCCCTATCGCCGGCAAGCCAGCTCTCACAGGGACTGCACAAAGCCTGAGGGCAGCACAATACCTGGGGGCGCTGGCTTGCCGGCGACAGGGCCCTCACAGGCAAAAAAAAAGGGCCTACCCCTGCCAAGAGATATGGCCCCAACGCACTTGCGTGAGTCACTTGCCTGAAGAAGTTTTGCTGCCATCAGCGCGCGGTGATCACCGCCAGTTTGCTGATCCCCGCACGTTCGATGGCTGCCATGGCCCGCGCCACTTCGCCGTAGTTCACGCCGTCATCGGCCTGCAGTTGCACGCGAACGTTCGCGTCCTTGTCCTTGGCGGCCTTGAGGTTGGTTTCCAGCAGGTCGGGCTGGATCTGGTCCTTGTTGATGAACAGCTTGCCCTCGCCGTCGATGCTGACCACCAGTGGGTCCTTCTGCTCCACCGGGGCAACGGCCTCGGTCTTGGGCAAGTTGATGGGGATGGCATTGGTCAGCAGCGGCGCGGTGACGATGAACACCACCAGCAACACCAGCATGACGTCTACCAAGGGCGTGACGTTGATTTCACTGAGGACTTCGTCGCTGTCCTGGGTCGAAAAGGCCATATCAGGACGCCTCCTTTACCGGCTGGGTGAAACCAGCCTGGGGTTTTTGCACAGCGGGGTGCACCAGCACGCGGAAGGCACTCTTCTGCGCCAGGCTGTAGAAGTCGTGGGCGAAGTCATCCAGGTCGGCGGCGGTCAGCTTGAGGCGACGCAGGAAGTAGTTGTACACCAGCACCGCAGGCACCGCGACGGCGATGCCCACACCGGTAGCCACCAGTGCCGCACCGATGGGCCCGGCGACGGTTTCCAGGCTGGCGGAGCCGGCCGCACTGATGCCCTTGAGCGCTTCCATGATGCCCCACACGGTGCCGAACAGGCCGATGAAGGGCGAGGTGCTGCCGATACTCGCGACCACCGCCAGGCCGGTTTCCAGCGAGCGGCGCTCACGCACGATCTGCTGGCGCAAGGCGCGCTCCAGACGGTCCTGGTGGTTGATGGCGTGGCTCAGGTCGTTGGCCTGGGTATCGCCAACGGCAATCGCGGCGTAGCCGGACTGGGCAACGCGGGCAGCCGGCCCGGGCAGCTCATGGCTGAGTTCAGCGGCCGAGTCCAGGCTGGAGGCAGCCCAGAACTGCTTGTGAAAGCGCTTGTCCTGGTTTTTAAGCCGCACGAACTGCGCAACCTTGACCAGGGCGAGGCCCCATGTGACGACAGAAAAACCGACCAGCAGCCAGATGACTGCGCTTTCAACGGATTCGAGAGGGGATGCCAGCAGGCTCATGATGATGTCTTCCTGTGTTCTGCGAAATAGTTAGCGAAGCTTGAAATCGATCGGCACGCTGACCCAGCCGGTCTGGGCCACATCGCCCTGCTTGGCGGGTACGAAGCTCCAGCGCTTGACCGCGGCCAGCGCGGCAGCGTCGAGGGCGTCACGGCCACTGCTTTTCTGTACCTGGATCTGCCCGGGCTTGCCGCTGGGCAGCACCTCTACGCGCAACAGCACGGTGCCTTCCCAACCACGGCGCTGGGCCATTTGCGGGTATTCCGGTGCCGGGTTCTTCAGGTACGCGGCGTTGGCCGATGCCGGGGTTATCGGGGCCGGCGCGGGTGGCGCAGGCGCAGGCGGTGCGGGGGCGGCCACCGGCGCTGGCGGTGGTGCCTCGACCGGCTTGGGCTGTGGCTTGGGCGCTTGCTTGACCACAGGCTTAGGCACGGGCTTTGGCTTGGGTTTGGGCTTGGCGGCCAGTTCGTCGACTACCGGTGGTGGCGGTGGTGGCTCGACCACGGGCGGCGCGGGCGCTGGCGGCGGAGGCTCGACCACAGGCGGTGCAGGCGCAGCAAATTCGATAGTCATGGGCGGCACCTGTGGCGGCACCACCGGCAGTTCGGGGGTTGGCGCCTGGCTGACCCAGTACGCTGCGGCGCCATGCAGGGCCAGCACCAGCAGGCCCAACACCAGCTTGTCGCGGCGCTTGAGACCGCTGACGGGCGTGCGTTGCAGGCGCAGCTGGCCAAGCGGGAGGCGAAGCGTGCGTCCAAGCTCGACCAGGTCACCCGGGGCCGGGCGCCATGGCTGGTCGTAGGCCCTGACGGCCGACTGGACATTACCCATTGATCAAACTCCTGGGGTCTCGATTCAGGTGTGTGGCTGAATCATCGGGGCCAGAGGCTTATCTCTTAAAGTAATGTTTAAAATTATGGTTAGAACTGAATTGAATATTGTTTTTGAGGGGGTCCGTGAAAGCCACGGATTGCGTAGGCTGCGGCTTTCATGGCTAAAGGCTATGCATTGGGGGCATGCAAAATATTCGCGTAAGGCATGAGATTGCCGCGAGGGCTGCGCCCTCGATCGCGACGCAAGGCCGCTCCCACAGGAAATTGCAGTTCCCTGTGGGAGCGGCCTTGTGTCGCGATGGGCTGCGGAGCAGCCCCGGCAATCCGACAGGCATAAAAAAGCCCGAGACCAAGCCCGGGCTTCTCATCATCAAGGGCAGATCAGATATCCGCCACCTTCTGCCAAACCTTCGGCCGGAAGAACAACGTCTCTCCCCGCGCCAACCCGGTCAGGCTGTCATGGTCCTTGACCACCTCGGCCTCGATCAGCTCGCTCTGCCCTTCCACCTTCAACGTTACCCGCGTGGTAGCGCCCAACGGCCGGATATCCCGCACCTCGGCAGCATGGTGCCCTTCGGTCTCATGCCGTGACAACGACACCTCATGCGGGCGGAACAGCACATGGTGCCCTTCGCTCAGCGCCAGGCGGTTGGAGTCGCCCAGGAAGTGGTAGACAAAATCGTTGGCCGGCTGCTCGTACACCTCGCCCGGCGAGCCGATCTGCTCGATCACGCCCTTGTTCATGACCACGATGCGGTCAGCCACTTCCATGGCCTCTTCCTGGTCGTGGGTGACGAACACCGACGTCAGGTTGATGTCCTCGTGCAGCCGCGCCAGCCAACGCCGCAGCTCCTTGCGCACCTTGGCGTCCAGCGCACCGAACGGCTCGTCCAGCAGCAGCACCTTGGGCTCCACTGCCAAGGCGCGGGCCAGGGCAATACGCTGACGCTGGCCGCCAGACAACTGCTCCGGGTAGCGGTCGGACAACCAGTCCAGCTGCACCATGTTCAGCAACTCGTGCACTTTCTCGGCGATCTTGCTCTCGCTCGGGCGCTCGCCCTTGGGCTTCATGCGCAGGCCGAAGGCGACGTTGTCGAACACGCTCATGTGGCGGAACAGCGCGTAGTGCTGAAACACGAAACCGACGTTGCGGTCACGCACGTCGTGGCCGGACACATCCTCGCCATGGAACACGATGTTGCCTTGGTCCGGGGTTTCCAGGCCGGCAATGATGCGCAGCAGGGTGGTCTTGCCACAGCCGGACGGGCCAAGCAGCGCCACCAGCTCGCCGCTGTTGATGTCCAGGTTGATGTTGTTCAGGGCCTGGAAGCTGTTGAAGCGCTTGCTGACATTACGAACTTCGATCGACATGAATCATTCCTCCGCGGCGCTGTGGCGCAGGCGGTTAATACGGTTCTCGCTCCACTGCTTGAGCAGCAGGATGAAGAGCGCCAGGATCAGCAACAGGCTGGCCACGCTGAAGGCCGCGACGTGGTTGTACTCGTTGTAGAGGATCTCCACATGCAGCGGCAAGGTATTGGTCACGCCACGAATGTGGCCCGACACCACCGACACCGCGCCAAACTCGCCCATGGCCCGTGCAGTACATAGCACCACGCCATAGATCAGGCCCCATTTGATGTTGGGCAAGGTCACGTGCCAGAACATCTGCCAGCCATTGGCGCCCAGCAGGCGCGCAGCCTCCTCTTCTTGCGTGCCCTGTTCTTGCATCAGCGGGATCAGCTCACGGGCCACAAACGGCACGGTGACGAAGATGGTCGCCAGGACGATGCCCGGCAGGGCGAAGACGATCTGGATGTCATGGTCCTGCAGCCAAGGCCCGAACAGGCCCTGCGCGCCGAACATCAGCACGTAGACCAGGCCGGCGATTACCGGCGATACCGAGAACGGCAGGTCGATCAGGGTGACCAGGATACTTTTGCCACGGAACGTGTACTTGCTGACGCACCAGGCGGCGCTGACACCGAACACCAGGTTCAACGGTACCGAAATGGCTACAGCGAGCAGGGTCAGCCTCAGCGCCGACAAGGCGTCAGGCTCGAAGATCGCCTCGAAGAAGGTGCCAAAACCGTTCTTCAGCGCCTGCGACACCACGATCACCAGCGGCAGCAGCAGGAACAGGGCGAACACCAGCCAGCCAAGGCCGATAAGAATGCGCCGCGACGTAGCACTGCCACGGCGGGCGGCGTTGGCGGCGGCGCTTGCACTCAGGGATGAACTGGACATGCCGGCCTCCTTCAAGGGGTTTCGATGCGGCGCTGCAGCAGGTTGATCAGCAGCAGCAGGATGAAGGAAACCACCAGCATCAGCACGCCGATGGCGGTCGCGCCGGTGTAGTCGTACTGGTCGAGCTTGACCATGATCAGCAGCGGCAGGATCTCGGTCTTCATCGGCATGTTGCCGGCAATGAAGATCACCGAACCATACTCGCCCACACCGCGGGCGAAGGCCAGGGCAAAGCCGGTGAGCCAGGCCGGCAGCAGCGCTGGCGCCAGTATATGGCGGAACACCTGCAGCGGTTTGGCCCCCAGGCAGGCAGCGGCCTCTTCCACTTCACGCGGGATGTCGGCCAGCACCGGCTGCACCGTGCGCACCACGAACGGCAAGGTGACGAAGGTCAGCGCCAGGGTGATGCCCAACGGGGTGTAGGCAATCTTGAAGCCAAGGTCGGTCGCAAACTGGCCAACCCAGCCCGCAGGCGCGTACAGGGCGGTCAGGGCGATACCGGCAACGGCGGTGGGCAGGGCGAACGGCAGGTCGATCATCGCGTCGATGATCTTGCGCCCCGGGAAGGTGTAGCGCACCAGCACCCAGGCCAGCAGGGTGCCGATCACCCCGTTGATGATGGCGGCGAACAGGGCGGTGCCGAAACTCAGCTTGAGTGCGGCGATCACCCGCGGCGCACTGATGATGTTCCAGAACTGCTCCCAGGTCAGCTGCGAGGCATGAATGAACATGGCGGCCAGCGGTATCAGCACGATCAGGCTGAGGTACACCAAGGTGTAGCCCAGCGTCAGCCCGAAGCCGGGTATGACGGGGGAAATACGACGTGACATAAGTATCCCTGGTTGAACGCACTAAGCCCGGAATCAACCCCGGGCCGGTGCAAGCTTTTGAATCCTGGGGCTGCGTTGCAGCCCATTCGCGGCACAAGGCCGCTTCCACAGGGATCGCGGTTCCACAGGGGATCGCGGCTCTTTGTGGGAGCGGCCTTGTGCCGCGAATGGGCCGCAAGGCGGCCCCCGCTTTTCCTTGGCGTTTACTGTGCCTGATAGATCTGGTCGAACACACCGCCATCATTGAAGAATTTGGGTTGTGCAGTTTTCCAGCCACCGAAGTCCTTGTCGATGGTTACCAGGTCCAGTTTCGGGAATTGCTTGCCGAACTCGGCAGCGACCTTCTCGTCACGCGGGCGATAGAAGTTTTCGGCGGCAATCTTCTGGCCGGCCGGGCTGTACAGGTGCTTGAGGTATTCGGTGGCAATTTCGGTATTGCCCTTCTTCTCGGCGTTCTTGTCCACCACCGCCACTGGCGGCTCGGCCAGGATCGACAGCGAAGGTACGACGATGTCGAACTTGTCGGCGCCACCGTCTTCCTTCAGCGCCAGGAACGCTTCGTTTTCCCAGGCCAGCAACACGTCGCCCTGGCCGTTGTTGACGAAGGTGATGGTCGAGCCACGGGCGCCGGTATCCAGCACCGGTACGTGCTTGAACAGCTCCTGCACGTAGGCCTTGGCCTTGTCTTCGCTACCACCGGTCTTCAGGCCATAGGCCCAGGCGGCCAGGAAGTTCCAGCGCGCACCGCCGGAAGTCTTCGGGTTGGGGGTGATGACCGAAACGTCCTTCTTGATCAGGTCGCCCCAGTCCTTGATACCTTTCGGGTTGCCCTTGCGCACCAGGAACACGATGGTCGAGGTGTACGGGGTGCTGGCGTCCGGCAGACGGGTCTGCCAGTTGTCCGGCAGGGTCTTGCCAAGCTTGGCAACTTCGTCGATGTCGCCGGCCAGGGCCAGGGTCACCACGTCGGCGCGCAAGCCGTCGATCACCGCACGGGCCTGCTTGCCCGAGCCGCCATGGGATTGCTGGATCTTCACCTTGTCGCCCGGGTGGGCCTGCTGCCAGTGCTTGATGAACTCGGCGTTGTACTGCTGATACAGCTCGCGGGTCGGGTCGTAGGACACGTTCAGCAGTTCGTAGTCCTTGGCGATGGCGGAACCGGCAAAAACAGCACTGGCCAGGGCGGCGAGCGCATAACGGCGGATGGACATGGTGAAGCTCCCGATTGGCATTTTTCTAATTTTGGATGTAGGGCGTGCTCAGCCGGACTTGTTGCCGGGCTGTTGCAGGCGGAACTTCTCCTTGCGCTCGATCTGTACGACCTGAGCGTTGTGCACAGTGATCTCCACCGCACCAAACCGCAGGTCGCGCAAAGCGCTCTGGATTTCACGCAGAATGGTGGCTTCGTCCTGACCGTCGATGCTACGCAGAGATGCACTCATGCTCGTTCTCCTTGGAGTGAGGGTGCCGGGCAGAGGTTTGAAGGGGATTTGCGCCTGGCTTGAGGGCAATAGTAGTGAGGCGGAGTTATTCTTAAAAATACTGTTTAAGAATGTTTATATAACCAAATCAAAATCGCGATTCTGCAGCCGACGCAAAGCCCTGTGGGAGCGGGTTCACCCGCGAATGCGAGGGTGGAGCTACCGTCGCATTCGCGGGTGAACCCGCTCCCACAGGGTCCGTACAAGGCTTCAGTTTTGTTTCTGCGGCTCGCGAATCTTGTACCAGGCCACATACAGCGCCGGCAGGAACAGCAGCGTCAGCAGCGTTGCCACGATGATCCCGCCAATCATGGCGTAGGCCATCGGCCCCCAGAACACCTCGCGGGCGATCGGGATCATGCCCAGGCTCGCCGCCGCCGCAGTCAGCAGGATCGGCCGCCGACGATGGTTGGTGGCTTCCACTACCGCATCCCAAGGCGAGAAGCCCTGGGCTTCGAACTCGTCGATCTGGGTCACCAGAATCACCGAGTTACGAATGATGATGCCCGCCAGCGCCAGGATGCCGAGGATCGCCACGAAGCCCATCGGGGTACCGGTGGGCACCAGCGCCAGCACTACACCGATCAACCCCAGCGGCGCCACGCTGACCACCAGGAACAGCTTCTGCACGCTGTGCAGCTGGATCATCAGGAAGGTCGCCATCAGGAACAGCATCAGCGGAATGACCTTGGCGATCGGGCCCTGGGCCTTGCTGCTCTCCTCCACCGTACCGCCAGTGGCCACTTCGTAACCGACCGGCAGCTGGCTGGCGAACTCATCGATCTTCGGCTTGAGCTGTGCCACCAGGTCGGTGGGCTGGATCTCGCCAGTGACCGAAGCCTTGAGGGTGATGGTCGGCTTGCGATCCCGGCGCCACACCAGCGGCTGCTCCAGCTCGTAGCGCACGGTAGCGAATGACAGCAGCGGGATCGAAGTACCATTGGGGGTGAGAATCTGCAGGTTCTGCAGGGTATCGGGCGAGCCGCGCTCACTGTCTTCGGCCCGCGCGACCACGTCCACCAGGTAGATGTTGTCGTTGACCTGGGTGATCTGCACGCCACTGACGATGCTGTTCATCACATTGGCCACGTCTTCCGACGACAGCCCCAGCTGGCGTGCCTTGTCCTGGGCGATTTCCACCCGCAGCACCTTACCCGGCTCGTTCCAGTCGTAGATCATCTCGCCGATGTGCTTGTTCTGGTCAAGCAAGGTGGCCAGTTCGATCGCGTGCTTGCGCACCTGATCGATATCAGGACCACTGACCCGGTACTGGATCGGCCGCCCTACAGGCGGGCCCATTTCCAGCGACTGCACATTGGAGCCAATGCCGACGAACTCTTCATGCAGGATCTTCTGCAAACGCTCCATCATGCCCTGGCGCTCTTCGAAGCCTTTGCTGACAATCACCAGCTGCGCGTAGTAAGGGTTCTGCAACTGCTGGTCGAGGGGCAGGTAGAAGCGGACCGCACCCTGACCAATGTAAGTGCTCCAGTGCACCAGGTCCGGGTCGTCCTTGATCCGCGCCTCGAAGCGGTCGACCACCTTGCGCGTTTCCTCGATCGAGGCGTTCTGTGGCAGGTTGAGGTCGACGAGAATTTCCGGGCGGTCCGAGGACGGGAAGAACTGGTTCTGCACGAAGCGCATGCAAAAGAGCGCCAGCGCGAACAGCACCACGGTACCGATGATGGTCAACCAGCGGTTGCGCATGCACCACAGCAACCCGCCTTCAAATGCCCGCCCGACACGGCCAGGCTCAGCCTCATGGGCCTTGACCTTGTCGCTCTTGAGAATATGCACCCCTAGCACCGGCGCAAAGAACACTGCCACCACCCAAGACACGATCAGGGCCACGGCGATGACCGCGAACAGGGTGAAGGTGTATTCACCCGCGGAGCTGGCGTTCAGGCCGATAGGCACAAAACCCGCCACGGTCACCAAGGTGCCGGTCAGCATGGGAAAGGCTGTGGAGGTGTAGGCGAATGTCGCCGCCTGCTCCTTGCTTTCGCCCATTTCCAGCCGCGTGACCATCACCTCCACGGTAATCATCGCATCGTCCACCAGCAGGCCAAGCGCAATGATCAACGCCCCCAGCGATATCCGCTGCATGGTGATGCCGCTGTACTCCATGAACACGAACACCATGGCCAGCACCAGCGGGATCGAACAGGCCACCACCAGGCCCGCACGCACGCCGAGGCTGACAAAACTGACGGCCAACACAATCACCACTGCCTCGAACAGCGCACTGGTAAAGCCGCCGACCGCTTGCTTGACCACCACGGACTGGTCCGACACGGTGTGTACGCCGACACCTATCGGTAAGTCCTGGACCACTTTGTCCATGCGCTTTTTCAGCGCCTCACCGAACACCTGGATATTGCCACCGGCCTTCATGCCGATGGCCAGGCCCAACGCCGTCTGGCCGTTGTAGCGGAACATCGGTGAAGGCGGGTCGACGTATCCGCGCTCGATGTCGGCGATGTCGGCCAGGCGGAAGAAGCGGTCGTTGATCCTCAGGTTGACGGTTTGCAGGTCCTTTTCCGAGGCAAACTGGCCGGAGGTACGCACCGAAATACGTTCCGGGCCGGCCTCGATGACGCCAGCCGGGGTCACCGCGTTCTGCGATTGCAGGGCCTGCATCACCTGGCGCTGGTCAATGCCCAGGGCGGCCAGCTTGCGGGTGGAGAAGTTCAGGTACAGCATTTCGTCCTGAGTGCCGACCAGCTCGATCTTGCCGATGTTGGGCACATCGCGCACCTCGGCCCGGGCCTGTTCCACGTAGTCACGCAGTTGTCGCAAGGTCAGGCCGTCGGCGGTAAAGGCGTAGATCGAGCCGAATACATCACCGAATTCGTCGTTGAAACCCGGGCCCTGGATACCCGCCGGGAATTCGCCACGAATGTCCTGGATCTTCTTGCGCACCTGGTACCAGATATCCGGAATGTCCTTGGCCTTGGTGGTGTCGCGCAGGTAGACGTAGACCGTGGATTCACCGGGGCGGGTGTAGCTCTTCGTGTAGTCGAGCGAGTCGAGTTCTTCGAGCTTTTTCTCGATGCGGTCGGTGACCTGGTACAGGGTTTCGTCCTGGGTCGCACCGGGCCAGCGGGTCTGGATGACCATGGTCTTGATGGTGAATGACGGGTCTTCCTCGCGCCCGAGGTTGAAGTACGAAAAAATCCCCATCAGCAGGCCAACGAACATCAGATACCACACGAATGACTGGTGCTTGAGCGCCCATTCGGAGAGGTTGAAGCTTCCTTTCATTGCGCATCCTCGTCGAAGGTGACCTTCTGGCCAGGCTTGAGGCTGTTCACACCCGCGGTAACCACGCGCTCGCCGGGCTGCACGCCTGACGTCAGCACGATGCTGTCGGCGGTACGCTCGATCAGCTCCACGTCACGGGTTGCCACGGTCTTCTGCTGCGTATCGATCACCCACACCTGGGTCTTGCCGTCACGCTCCAGCAACGCGCTCAAGGGCAGCTCGCTACGAGGCGTCACTTCAGAACTCAGGGTCACGCTGATGGCAGTGCCCAGGTGGAACGCCGCTGGCGTGCCGGCCAGCGTCAGGCGGGCGCGGCGGGTACGGGTGGTGGCGTCGGCCTGGGGTTCCAGTTCGCGCAGGCTGGCCGTGGTGCTGATGGTCGGGTCGAGTTGCGAGGCAACGGTGAAGGTCAGGCCTTTGCTCAACTGCTCAGCCAGCCCGATCGGCAGGTCGATTACCGCTTCTTTCACATCCGGTCGGGCCAAGGTCACCACCGCTTGGCCGGCCGTAACGGTTTGCCCGGCTTCGGCCTGCCATGCGGTGATCACGGCGGCGTGGTCGGTGCGCAAGGTGCTGTAGTCGAGCTGGTCGCGAGCCTGGCTGAGCGCAGAGCGCGCCTGCTCCAGCGCCGCACTGGTGGTTTTCAGGTTGGTCTGGGCGATATCCAGCTGGGCCTGGGCACCAACGCCACGGTCATACAGCTGTTGCTGGCGACGGGCATCGGCCTGGGCGTTGATCCACTGCGCCTGCACCTTGGCCAGGTCGCCTTCGGCGGCGCGCAGCTGGTTCTGCTGGTCGGTGGGGTCGAGGGTGGCCAAGGTGTCGCCGGGCTTCACCTGGGCGCCCACATCCAGCCAGCGCCGGGCAATGCGCCCGGAAACCCGGAAGCCCAGGGTGCTTTCGAAACGCGCCTGGATACTGCCGGCGAAGCGGCCCAGTTGCGCCTGTACCTGGGGTTCGACCTTGACCGACAGCACCGGCCGAACCGGCTCGGGGGCCTCTTCCTCGCTACTGCAGCCAGCCAGCAATACGCCGGCCGACAGCATCAGCAGCAGGCGCTTCATAGCTCACCCCCTTGGGCCTTGGCGTCGACCTTTTGCACCTGCATGCCGGGGTGCAGCAGCTGCCCACCCGTGACCACCACGGTTTCACCACCCTTCAGGCCACTGGCGACCACAATCTTGCCGGTGAGGTAACGGCTGACTTCGACTTTGCGCAATTCCACCTTGTCGCCCTCGCCCACCACCCACACGGCGGGGTCATGCAGGGCCTTGGTCAGTGCCGACCACGGCAGCTCGATGCTGGGCCGGCCCTGAGCATTGGTGGTGGCGGTCACGGGTGCGCCCAGTTGCATACCTGCTGGTACGTCCTTCAGGCCTACCTTGACCTGCACCGTGCCGCTTTGCGCAGACACCGTGGGCGTGATCTCGCGCACGAAGCCATGCGCCTGGACCTTGGGGTCGTCCAGCAGGCTGACGATCACCCCCGCATCGCTGGGCGGCGCTACCAGCAGTGATTCGTAGACGTTGAACACTGCATCGCGGTCGCCGTCAGTGGCCAGGCTGAAGATTGGCATGGTCGCCTGCACCACCTGGCCAACCTCGGCCTGGCGCTCGGTGATGACCCCGGCGGCCTCGGAGACCAGTGCGGTATAGCTGAGTTGTTCGTTGGCGTTAGCCAGTTGCGCCTGGGCGGCCTTGAGCGCGCTCTGGTTACTGCGCAGCGCGGCTTCGGCGGAATCGTACTCGCTCTGGCTGGTGTAGCCCTTGGGCAACAGTTTTTGCTGGCGCACAAAGGCCGCGCTGGTCTGGGTAACCCGCGCCTGCGCGGCAAACACCTCGGCCTTAGCCGAGTTGACGTTGTTCTGCAGGTCTTTCGGGTCCAGCCGGGCCAGCACCTGGTTGGCCTTCACGTGATCGCCCACGTCCACGCTGCGCGAAATGATCTTGCCGCCAACCCGGAATGACAGGTCGGTCTGCACCCGCGCCTGTACGTCGCCGGTCAGGGTAACCCGGGCAGCGAAGTCGGTGGGCTGGACCTGCTGCACACCAACCCGAGGCAGCGTCTCGGGGACCTCTTCCTTGCTACAGCCAGTGAGCATGTAAAGCAGCCCCAGGCAGACGACCGACAACGGACGTATCAACGCCATGCTGGCTCCTTGCTTGTGCACAAATGATTTGTGGAATGCGACTGTGAGCGTAGTTCAGGGTTCGATAAACATCACTGACGCGGATCAGTTCGGCATTTTCACAGCCTGTGCCGGCCTCTTCGCGGGTGAACCCGCTCCCACAGAGATCGTGCATAGGCTGAATCCTGTGCAGTACCTGTGGGAGCGGGTTCACCCGCGAAAGGGCCGGTCCTGCCATATCCAGAAATCATCTGCTTCCCTGGGGGTGCAACACAGCCACTACCTTGGGATGTTGATCTCTATTCAAGGAAGAACCTGATGCCCAGGGCCCAATCCCATCTGCTTCGTCGTGGTCGCTATTCAGAACTTGGCAGGCTGTATCTGCTGACCACTGTTACCCATCAGCGCAAGCCGCTATTCGATGACTTCCACCATGCCCGGTTAGTCATTCACCAATTGCGGCAAGCCGATCAAGAGCACGCCTGCCGCTCACTGGCGTGGGTGCTGATGCCAGACCATCTGCATTGGCTGATCGAGCTGAAAGGAACAACACTGGCTACCCTGATGCGCAGGTTCAAGTCCCGCTCCAGTCTCGCATTACATCAGGCAGGGGTTAAGCATGACCCGGTATGGCAGCCTGGGTATCAGGACCGGTCATTGAGAAGGGAGGAAAGCATGGTGCATGTAGCCCGGTACATTGTTGCCAATCCATTGAGGGCTGGATTGGTCAGAAGTGTCCGGGAATATCCACACTGGGATGCAGTATGGCTTTGATTCGATGCTGGAGCCTTCGCGGCGGTTCGGCGCGAAAGGGCCGAACCGCCGCGAAAGGGCCGGGTCAGGCCGACGCAGCCACCTGTGTCGGGCGCTTGACCTGCGGCTGCGAAGCGTTGGCCGCAGCGCCTTCCTCGATCGCCTGCTGAATCGCCTTGCGACGACGCTCTTCGCTGCGGCGGCTGAAGTACCAGACAAAGAAGGTCACCAGCGACACCGACAGCAGGATCAGGCTGGCCACGGCGTTGATCTCCGGCTTCACGCCCAGGCGCACTGCCGAGAACACCTCCATCGGCAAGGTGGTCGAGCCCGGGCCGGACACGAAGCTGGCCAGCACCAGGTCGTCCAGCGACAGCGCGAACGACATCATGCCGCCTGCTGCCAGCGATGGCGCGATCATCGGGATGGTGATCAGGAAGAACACCTTCCACGGCTTGGCACCCAGGTCCATCGCCGCTTCTTCGATCGACAGGTCCAGCTCACGCAGGCGTGCCGACACCACTACCGCCACATACGCTGCACAGAACGTGGTGTGGGCAATCCAGATGGTGACGATGCCGCGCTCCTGGGGCCAGCCGATCATCTGCGCCATGGCCACAAACAGCAGCAACAGCGACAGACCGGTGATCACTTCAGGCATTACCAGCGGCGCAGTGACCAGGCCACCGAACAGCGTGCGGCCCTTGAAGCGGGTGACCCGGGTCAGCACAAAGGCCGCCAGGGTACCCAGCGCCACCGCTGCCACCGCCGTGTAGCAGGCGATTTCCAGCGAGCGCATCACCGAACCCATCAGCTGGGTGTTGTCGAGCAGGCCGACGTACCACTTGATCGACCAGCCCCCCCACACCGTCACCAGCTTGGAGGCGTTGAACGAGTAGATCACCAGGATCAGCATCGGCAGGTAGATGAACAGCAAGCCAAGCACCAGCATCAGCTTGGAGAAACTGAAGCGTTTCATGCGCGGCCCTCCATTTCTTTGGCCTGGCTGCGGTTGAACAGCAGGATCGGCACGATCAGGATCGCCAGCATCACTACCGCCAGCGCAGAAGCTACCGGCCAGTCACGGTTGTTGAAGAACTCTTGCCACAGCACCTTGCCGATCATCAGGGTTTCCGGGCCGCCGAGCAGTTCTGGGATCACGAACTCGCCCACCACCGGGATGAACACCAGCATGCAGCCGGCGATGATGCCGTTCTTCGACAGCGGAACGGTAATCTTCCAGAAGCTGTTGAAAGTGCTCGAGCCCAGGTCGGATGCAGCCTCGAGCAGGCTCGGGTCATGCTTCACCAGGTTGGCGAACAGCGGCAGGATCATGAACGGCAGGTACGAATAGACCACGCCGATGTACACCGCCAGGTTGGTGTTGAGGATCTGCAGCGGCTGGTCGATCAACCCGGTCCACATCAGGAAGCCGTTGAGCAGGCCGTTGTTGCTCAGGATACCCATCCAGGCATAGACGCGGATCAGGATCGCGGTCCATGTCGGCATCATGATCAACAGCAGCAGGACGGTCTGGGTTTCCTTCTTGGCGTTGGCAATGGCGTAGGCCATCGGGAAGCCGATCAGCAGGCACAGCAGGGTGCTGAAGAAAGCCATCTTCAACGAGCCCAGGTAAGCCGAGAGGTACAGCTCATCCTCGGTCAACAAGCCATAGTTGGCCAGGTTGAGCACCAACTGGATCTTGTCTTCGACGTAGCTGTAGATCTCGGTATACGGCGGGATCGCCACGTCGGCTTCGGCGAAGCTGATCTTCAGCACGATGAAGAACGGCAGCATGAAGAACAGGAACAGCCAGATGAACGGCACGCCGATCACCACGTGCCGCCCCCGCGGGGTGAGGCGCTGGAAGGCTCGCTTGAGCTTGCGCAATTTCATGACCGCAGTACCACGCCGCTGTCGTCTTCCCACCACACGTACACTTCATCGCCCCAGGTCGGGCGGGTACCCTGGCGCTCGGCGTTGGCGACGAACGACTGCACAACCTTGCCGCTCGGCAACTCCACGTAGAACACCGAGTGGCCACCCAGGTAGGCGATGTCATGCACCTTGCCGCGCGACCAGTTGTGCTCGAAATCCGGCTGCTTGGTGGTTACCAGCAGCTTTTCCGGGCGCAAGGCGTAGGTGATGTGCTTGTCTTCCACCGAAGTAGTGATGCCATGGCCCACGTAGATCTTGCGCTCAAGCTCCGGGCTGGCAATGATCGCGTAGCCTTCGGCATCATCGACCACATCACCTTCGAAGAGGTTGACGTTACCGATGAACTCGCACACCAGGCGGCTGGTCGGCGTTTCGTAAATGTCCACGGGCGAGCCGATCTGGGCAATCCAGCCCAGGTGCATGATGGCAATGCGCTGGGCCATGGTCATGGCCTCTTCCTGGTCGTGGGTCACCATCACGCAGGTCACGCCCACCCGCTCGATGATCTCCACCAGTTCCAGCTGCATCTGCGAACGCAGTTTCTTGTCCAGCGCCCCCATCGGCTCGTCGAGCAGCAGCAGCTTGGGGCGCTTGGCCAGCGAGCGGGCCAGGGCCACACGCTGACGCTGGCCACCGGATAACTGGTGCGGCTTGCGCTTGGCGTACTGGGTCATGTGCACCAGCTTGAGCATCTCCTCCACGCGGGCATCGATCTCGGCCTTGGGCATCTTGTCCTGCTGCAGGCCAAAGGCGATGTTCTGCGCCACGGTCATGTGCGGGAACAGTGCATAAGACTGGAACATCATGTTGATCGGCCGCTCGTAGGGCGGCATGTCGGTGATGTCGACGCCATCGAGGAAGATTCGCCCTTCGGTCGGGCGCTCGAAGCCGGCCAGCATGCGCAGCAAGGTCGATTTGCCAGAACCGGAGCCACCCAGCAGGGCAAAGATCTCGCCTTTGCGGATTTCCAGCGACACATCGTCTACGGCGATGGTTTCGTCGAATTTTTTCGTGACCCGGTCGATCTTGACCAGCACCTGCTTGGGTTGCTGGCCACCCTCGAGGGCTTTCTTATAGGCACCGGAGGCAACTGCCATGAGTGAAACTCCCAACAAGATTTGTGTGCCCGCCCCTGCTTTGCGGCGGGCCTGGATTGTTACTTGCCCGACTTGACCTTGGTCCAGCTGCGGGTCATCAAACGTTGCACCTTGGGTGGCAACTCACTGTTGACGAACATCTTGTCCAGCACTTCCTGCGGTGGGTATACCGCGGCGTCAGTCCTCACGGCCTGGTCCATCAGGTCGCCAGCCTTGGGGTTCGGGTTGGCGTAACCGACGTAATCACTGACCTGGGCGATAACCTCAGGTTTCAGCAAATAGTTGATGAAGGCGTGGGCCTCTTTGACGTTCTTGGCATCCTTGGGGATCGCCAGCACGTCGAACCAGAGGTTGCCGCCTTCCTTGGGAATGGCATAGGCCAGGTTCACACCCTTCTTCGCTTCTTCAGCGCGGGCCTTGGCCTGGAACACATCTCCGGAGAAGCCTGCCGCGACGCAGATGTCGCCGTTGGCCAGGTCGGTGATGTACTTGGACGAGTGGAAGTAGGTCACGTACGGGCGCACGGCCAGCAGCTTCTGCTCCGCTTTTGCATAATCCTTGGGGTCGGTGCTGTTGGGGTTGAGCCCCATGTAGTTGAGTACCGCCGGCAGCATTTCGTCCGCCGAGTCGAGGAAGGCCACGCCGCACTTGGAGAGCTTCTTCATGTTCTCGGGTTCGAACAGCACGGCCCAGGAGTCGATGGTGTCCACGCCCAGCGCGGCCTTCACCTTGTCGACGTTGTAACCGATGCCGTTGGTGCCCCACAGGTAAGGCACGGCGTACTGGTTGCCCGGGTCGTTCTTTTCCAGGCGCTTCATCAACCCAGGGTCCAGGTTGGAATAATTGGGCAGCAGGTTCTTGTCGAGCTTCTGGAACGCGCCCGCCTTGATCTGCTTGCCGAGGAAATGGTTGGACGGCACCACCACGTCATAGCCGGTATTACCGGCCAGCAGCTTGCCTTCCAGAGTTTCGTTGGAATCGAACACGTCCTGCACGGGCTTGATGCCCGTTGCTTTCTCGAAGTCCGCGAGTGTGGTCGGGCCGATATAGTCGGACCAGTTGTAGAAGTGCACCGTAGGCGCCGCTTGGACGCTGCATGCCAGCGTCAGGCCCGCACCAGCCATCAAGGCCTTGCGGTATACAGAAATAGACAAGTGGGTGCTCCTCACAATCAGTGCCTGGGTCGCGACAATGCTGCCGCACACGCAAAACCGGCGCGCAACTTACCTTCGCAGCTTCGATGCCGCAATCAACAATTGCCTTTCACTGGCTCTGGGCCGGTAAAGCCCGGCCCAGAGGTGTCGCATAGGGCTTATTTGCCCGATTTGATCTTGGTCCAGCTGCGGGTGATTACACGCTGCACAGAAGCGTCAGGCGCAGCGATCGCGTACAGCTGCTTCTTCACTTCGGCAGGCGGGTAGATGCTCGGGTCACCGCTGATGTCTTTGTTCACGAGCGCAGTGGCAGCCTGGTTGCCGTTCGGGAAGCGCACGGCGTTGGTGATCTCGGCCATGATTTCCGGCTGCATCAGGAAGTCCATGAACTGATAGGCGGCGTCTTTATGCTCGGCATCTTTGGGGATGGCGACCATGTCATAGAAGGTACCGGCGCCTTCTTTCGGAATGACGTAGTCCACTTTCACCTTGTCGCCAGCTTCGTGGGCGCGGGCCTTGGACTGCTCCAGGTCACCCGAGTAACCGACCGCCACGCAGATGTTGCCGTTGGCCATGTCGCCGATGTACTTGGACGAGTGGAAGTAGGTGATCGAAGGACGAATCTTGAGGAACAGGTCCTCGGCGGCCTTCAGGTCTTCTTTTTTGGTGCTGTTGCTCGGCAGGCCCAGGTAGTGCAGCGCGGCCGGGATCATTTCGGTCGGTGCATCGAGGAAGCTCACACCGCAGCTTTTGAGCTTGGCGATGTTCTCAGGCTTGAACACCACGTCCCACGAGTCGATCTTGTCCACGCCCAGCGCGGCCTTGACCTTCTCCGGGTTGTAGCCGATGCCGATCGAGCCCCACATGTACGGGAAGGCGTGCTTGTTGTCCTTGTCGCTGGCATCGCCAACGGCTTTGAGCAGGTCGGGGTCGAGGTTCTTCCAGTTCGGCAGCTTGGAACGGTCCAGCTCCTCGTAAACACCCGCCTTGATCTGCTTGGCCAGGAAGTTGTTGGACGGCACCACGATGTCGTAGCCCGACTTGCCTGCCAGCAGCTTGGCTTCGAGGGTTTCGTTGCTGTCGAAGACGTCGTACTTGACCTTGATACCGGTCTGCTTCTCGAACTTGGCGATGGTGTCCGGCGCGATGTAGTCCGACCAGTTGTAGACGTTCAACACCTTGTCTTCAGCCTGAACAGCGGAGGCCATGGCACCCATAAGGGCGGCGGCCAGCAACGTCTTGCCCATTTTCTTCATGCGTAATGCTCCAGAATTTTTGTTTAGCCTTCCGTTCAGCAGCCAGGACCCACGGTGCAGAGCGCGCGGCGACTGAAACAGTCGCTAGTCTGGCAAGTTACAAGGCCCTGTATCAAGGAAAGCAGGGCGTTGTAACGACTTAATGTCACATCGCTAGCCTAGCAGGTGCTCAGTTGATCGCCTGGAGCGTCAGGTCCAGGCATTTGCGCGCCTTTTCCACCAGCTCGTCGATCTCCGCATGGCTGATCACCAGCGGCGGCGCGATGATCATGGTGTCACCCACCGCGCGCATGATCAGGCCATTTTCGAAGCAGAAGTTACGGCAGATCATGCCCACACCCTTGCCCTCGTAACGGCTGCGGGTGGCCTTGTCCTTGACCAGCTCGATCGCGCCGAGCATGCCAAGGCCACGGACTTCACCCACCAGCGGGTGGTCCTGCAGCTCACGCAAACGCTTTTGCAAATACGGTGCCGCTTCAGTGCGCGCCTTCTCGACAATTTTCTCGTCGCGCAGGATGCGCAGGTTTTCCAGGCCCACCGCGGCCGCGACCGGATGACCCGAATAGGTGAAACCGTGGTTGAAGTCACCGCCTTCGCTGATGACCTTGGCCACTTTGTCACGCACGATCACACCGCCCATGGGGATGTAACCGGAGGTCAGGCCCTTGGCGATGGTCATAAGGTCGGGCTTGAGGTCGTAATAGTCAGAGCCGAACCATTCGCCGGTACGGCCGAAACCGCAGATGACTTCGTCGGCAACGAACAGGATGTCGTACTTGGCAAGAATCTCCTTCACCTTCGGCCAATAGGTTTCTGGCGGGATGATCACGCCGCCTGCGCCCTGGATAGGCTCGGCGATGAAGGCGGCGACGTTGTCTTCGCCCACTTCGAGGATTTTCTTCTCCAGCTGCTCGGCCGCCCAGACACCGAACGCATCCGGGGTCATGTCACCGCCTTCGCCGAACCAGTACGGCTGCGGGATGTGCACGATGCCCGGGATCGGCAGGCCGCCCTGCTCGTGCATGCCGCTCATGCCGCCCAGGCAAGCACCGGCGAAGGTGGAGCCGTGATAGCCGTTGATACGGCCGATGATGGTCTGCTTGTGCGGTTTGCCCTTCAGCGCCCAGTAGTGACGCACCATGCGCAGCACGGTGTCGTTGCCTTCTGAGCCGGAGCCGGTGAAGAACACATGGGTCATGCCTTCGGGCGCCACATCGGTGATCGCCTTGGCCAGTTCCAGCGCAGGCGGGTGAGCAGTCTGGAAGAACAGGTTGTAGTACGGCAGCTCGCGCATCTGCTTTTCTGCCGCCTGCACCAGCTCTTCACGGCCGTAGCCGACCGCCACGCACCACAGGCCCGCCATGCCGTCGAGGATCTTGTGCCCCTCGCTGTCCCACAAATGCACGCCCTGGGCCTTGGTGATAATGCGCGGCCCCTTCTCCTTCAGCTGCTTGTAGTCACTGAAAGGTGCGAGATGGTGCTCCCCGCTCAGGGTTTGCCATTCACGGGTTTGCGGGTTGTTGACGCTCATGTGCTTCTCCGTTGTTCGACAGCCGCGCTCCAGCGGCCCCAGGGTTTATCAGACAGCGAACAGCAGGAACTCACGCTCCCAGGAACTGATGACGCGTTTGAAGTTCTCGTGCTCGGCGCGCTTGGTGGCGACGTAGCCGGTAATGAATTTCTTGCCCAGGTACTGCACCAACGCACGGCTGTTTTCCATGCGCTCCAGGGCATCTTCGATGGTCAGCGGCAGGCGCAGGTTGCGGCGTTCGTAGCCACGGCCCTGCACCGGCGCGCTGGCCTCGATGCCTTCGACCATGCCGATGTAGCCACACAGCAGGCTGGCGGCAATGGCCAGGTAAGGGTTGGCGTCAGCGCCCGGCAGGCGGTTCTCGACCCGGCGGCTTTGCGGGCCGGCATCCGGTACGCGCAGGCCGACAGTGCGGTTTTCTTCGCCCCACTCCACGTTCACCGGCGCCGACGTGTCGGGCAGGAAGCGGCGGAACGAGTTGACGTTGGGGGCGAACAGCGGCAGCGCCTCGGGGATGAACTTCTGCAAGCCACCAATGTGGTTGAGGAACAGCTCGCTCATGCTGCCGTCTTCATTGCTGAAGATGTTCTTGCCAGTGGCCAGGTCGACCACGCTCTGGTGCAGGTGCATGGCACTGCCCGGCTCGCCGGTCATGGGCTTGGCCATGAAGGTGGCGGCCACGTTGTGCTTGAGTGCAGCCTCGCGCATGGTGCGCTTGAACACCAGGATCTGGTCGGCCAGGTGCAGGGCGTTGCCGTGACGGAAGTTGATTTCCATCTGCGCCGTGCCGTCTTCGTGAATCAGCGTGTCCAGGTCCAGCTGCTGCAGTTCGCACCAGTCGTACACGTCTTCGAACAGCGGGTCGAATTCGTTGGCGGCTTCGATCGAGAACGACTGGCGGCCGGTTTCCGGGCGGCCCGAACGGCCTACCGGGGGCTGCAACGGGAAGTCCGGGTCTTCGCTGCGCTTGGTCAGGTAGAACTCCATCTCGGGCGCGACAATCGGCTGCCAGCCCTTGTCGGCGTAGAGCTTGAGGACTTTCTTCAACACGTTGCGCGGCGACAGTTCGACCGGGTTGCCCTTCTTGTCGTAGGTGTCGTGGATCACCTGCGCTGTCGGCTCGATGGCCCACGGCACCAGGAACACGGCGTTCTCGTCGGGGCGGCAGATCATGTCGATGTCGGCCGGGTCGAGCAGTTCGTAATAGATGTCGTCGTCGACGTAGTCGCCAGTCACGGTCTGCAGCAGCACGCTCTCGGGCAGGCGCATGCCTTTTTCAGCGATGAATTTGTTGGTGGGCGAAATCTTGCCGCGCGTGATGCCGGTCAGGTCACTGATCATGCATTCGACTTCGGTGATCTTGTGCTCTTTCAACCAATCGGTGAGCTGGTCGAGGTTGTTACTCATAAATACCTCAGGAGGTAAGGTGGGCCGCACGTTGATTCTGGATGGAGTAGATTGCTAAAGCAAAAACCCCCGCGCAGCGCCGCAGTGGATACACTGAAAACAAGTGTGTCCATAATGAGTTGGAAGGGCAGGAAGACGAAGTGAAAGGCGGCAAGCCGCTTCGAGGCCAGGACCGTAGACGCCAAACGTCAATTATTGCGGCCAGGGCGACCACGCCATTGACGAAGCTTGCAAAAACGACAGAGGTACCCGTTGGCACTGCGCAGGCAGTGCTTTCAGGTCGCGGCAAGCGGACCATGTGACCCTCGTATTATTGTGTTCTGGGTTGTGACCGAGCTTAGCCTTGTTCATTTTTTTACACAACACCCGCGTAAAAAATAAAAGACGGCACGCTTGAGATACCCCTTTGCAGGTGAAATAGCGGATAATGGCACGCCCCGATTTGCAGCAAATCTGCCGTAGATGTGCCATTTCAGGGCATCATGGGGTTGGCTTGACATCAGTATGGCTTTTCGATTGACTGGTCCTGCAAGCCCCCCTTGATTGATATTTTTAACAACAAAGGTGTTGCATCATGTCGGTACCCCCGCGTGCCGTTCAGCTTAACGAAGCGAACGCGTTCCTTAAGGAACATCCTGAGGTTCTCTACGTTGACCTTCTGATTGCAGATATGAATGGTGTGGTGCGCGGCAAGCGCATTGAGCGCACCAGCCTCCACAAGGTTTACGAGAAAGGCATCAACCTGCCGGCCTCCCTCTTCGCCCTGGACATCAACGGTTCCACCGTCGAAAGTACCGGGCTTGGCCTGGACATTGGCGATGCTGACCGCATCTGCTACCCGATCCCCGACACGCTCTGTAACGAGCCGTGGCAAAAGCGCCCCACTGCCCAACTGCTGATGACCATGCACGAGATCGAAGGCGAGCCGTTCTTCGCCGACCCTCGTGAAGTGCTGCGTCAGGTGGTGAGCAAGTTCGACGAGATGGGCCTCACCATTTGCGCTGCATTCGAACTGGAGTTCTACCTGATCGACCAGGAGAACGTGAACGGCCGCCCGCAGCCGCCGCGCTCGCCAATTTCGGGCAAACGCCCGCAGTCGACCCAGGTGTACCTGATCGACGACCTCGACGAATATGCCGACTGCCTGCAGGACATCCTCGAAGGCGCGAAAGAACAAGGCATCCCGGCCGACGCCATCGTCAAGGAAAGCGCCCCGGCGCAGTTCGAAGTCAACCTGCACCACGTCCCCGACCCGCTCAAGGCCTGTGACTACGCAGTACTGCTCAAGCGGTTGATCAAGAACATTGCGTACGACCATGAAATGGATACCACCTTCATGGCCAAGCCCTACCCGGGCCAGGCAGGCAACGGCCTGCATGTACACATTTCCGTGCTGGACAAAGATGGCCACAACATCTTCACCAGCGAGGATCCCGAGCAGAACGCCGCGCTACGTCACGCTGTCGGCGGTGTGCTCGAGACCCTGCCCGCGTCCATGGCGTTCCTTTGCCCGAACGTCAACTCGTACCGCCGCTTTGGCGCGCAGTTCTATGTTCCGAACGCGCCAAGCTGGGGCCTGGACAACCGCACCGTAGCGCTGCGGGTGCCAACAGGCTCGGCAGATGCCGTGCGCCTCGAGCACCGGGTCGCCGGCGCCGACGCCAACCCGTACCTGATGATGGCGGCCGTGCTGGCAGGCGTGCACCACGGCCTGACCAACAAGATCGAGCCGGGCAAGCCAATCGAAGGCAACTCGTACGAGCAGCTGGAGCAGAGCCTGCCGAACAACCTGCGCGATGCCTTGCGCGAGCTGGACGACAGCGAGATCCTCAACAAGTACATCGATCCGAAGTACATCGACATCTTCGTCGCGTGCAAGGAAAGCGAGCTGGAGGAGTTCGAGCACTCGATCTCCGACCTCGAGTACAACTGGTACCTGCATACCGTGTAAACAAAAACGCCGCCCCTCAAGGGCGGCGTTCTTGTTTGAGACCGGTGTCGCCCGCTTCCGCAGGTAAGCCACAAGCTTCAGCACTGGAGATTACCCTGTGGGAGCGGGCTTGTCCCGCGAAGAGGCCTGTACAGGCTTAAAGCGGTTTCTCGAAAATCTTCGAATTGCGCTGGTAGTTGTACAGCGAAGCCCGCGCCGATGGCAGCCGCTCCACACCGCTGGGTGCAAAACCGCGCTCACGGAACCAGTGCGCCGTACGCGTCGTCAGCACGAACAGGGTATTCAACCCCATCTGCCGCGCCCGGCTCTCGATGCGCTCCAGCAATTCATCTCCGCGCCCGCCGTGGCGGTATTCCGGGTTCACCGCCAGGCATGCCAGCTCTCCTGCTTCGGATTCGGCAATCGGGTACAACGCCGCACAGGCGATGATCATGCCCTCGCGCTCGACCACGCTGAACTGCTCGATCTCCCGCTCCAGCACTTCACGCGAGCGGCGCACCAGAATGCCCTGCTCTTCCAGCGGGCTGATCAGTTCCAGCAAGCCGCCCACATCCTCGATGGTTGCCTCGCGCACCACTTCGAACTGCTCCTGCGACACGAGCGTACCGCCACCACCCCGGGTGAACAGTTCGGTCAGCAGTGCGCCGTCCTCGGCATAACTGACAATGTGGCTGCGCGCCACGCCGCCCTTGCAGGCCTCGGCGGCGGCGTCCAACAGTTCGCCCTGGTAGTCGCTGCCCAGACGCTGCAGGTGCGGGGCAACCTGCTGCGGGCGCAGTTCCCGCACCAGCTTGCCGTCGGCGTCCAGCAGGCCCGGCTCGGCGCCGAACAGCAGCAACTTGTCGGCCCCCAGTTCGATGGCGGCACGGGTGGCCACATCTTCACAGGCCAGGTTGAAGATTTCGCCGGTGGGCGAGTAGCCCAGCGGCGACAACAGCACGATGGAGCGCTCGTCGAGCAGGCGGCTGATGCCCTTGCGGTCGACCCGGCGCACTTCACCGGTGTGGTGGTAGTCCACCCCTTCGAGCACGCCGATCGGCCGTGCGGTAACCAGGTTGCCAGACGCCACCCGCAGGCGCGAGCCTTGCATCGGCGACGCGGCGATGTCCATCGACAGGCGTGCCTCGATGGCCAGGCGCAGGGCGCCAACGGCATCGATCACGCAGTCCAGGGTGGCGGCATCGGTGATACGCAGGCCATGGTGGTAGTGCGGGGTCAGCCCGCGCTCGGCCAATCGGCTTTCGATCTGCGGGCGCGAGCCATGCACCAGCACCAGGCGCACGCCAAGGCTGTGCAGCAACACCAGGTCGTGGACGATGTTGCCGAAATTAGGGTGTTCCACCCCATCGCCGGGGAGCATGACCACGAAGGTGCAGTCGCGATGGGCATTGATGTACGGGGAGGCATGACGCAGCCAGTTGACGTAGTCGGGCATGACAGGGCCTGTGGATAAGTGGACGGAGAACGGCGATACAAGGGGCGTTCAAGATCATCGTCGGAACAGGCTTGCGGTCACGCGCGGTCTCCTCTAGGCAGGAACGAATCAACTCGATTGACGTTTAGTGCAGGCAATAGTGCCGGATCAGGTCACGCAATAGACGCACGGTAGGCTCGATTCGTGACATTTCAAGGTATTCGCCGGGCTGGTGGGCACAGGCGATGTCGCCAGGGCCCAGCACGATGGTCTGGCAGCCCAGCTGCTGAAGATAAGGCGCTTCGGTGCCAAACGCCACCGCTTCGGCGCGATGGCCGGTCAGGCGTTCCGCCACTTGCACCAGCTCGGCATCGGCAGCCTGCTCGAACGGCGGCACCTCCGGGAACAGCGGTGCATAGTCGATGCGCACATCATGGCGCTCGGCCACGGGCACCAGCTTCTCGCGTATGGCTGCGCGCAGTTGCTCCACATCCATGCCCGGCAGCGGCCGCAGGTCGAATTCGAGCGCACACTGGCCGCAGATGCGGTTGGGGTTGTCGCCGCCGTGGATGCAGCCGAAGTTCAGGGTCGGGGTCGGCACGGTGAACTGCGGGTTGCGGTAGGTTTGCTGCCATTGCTGGCGCAAGCCCATCAGCTCGGCCATCACCGCGTGCATGGCCTCCAGGGCGCTGCGGCCCAGGCTTGGGTCCGACGAATGGCCGCTGCGCCCGAGGATGTCGATGCGGTCCATGAGAATGCCCTTGTGCATGCGGATCGGCCGCAGCCCGGTAGGCTCGCCGATGACCGCAGCACGGCCCAGGGGCTGGCCGGCCTCAGCCAGGGCGCGGGCACCGGACATGGAGCTTTCTTCGTCGCAGGTGGCGAGGATCAGCAGTGGCTGCTTGAAGTCGTGCTCCAACAGCGGGATGACGGCTTCGATGACCAAGGCGAAAAAACCCTTCATGTCACAGCTGCCCAGGCCGACCCAGCGGCCATCGACCTCGGTCAGCTTCAGCGGGTCGCTGGCCCACAGTTGTTCGTCATAGGGGACGGTATCGCTGTGCCCGGCCAGCACCAGGCCACCCGGGCCGCTGCCGCGGCTGGCCAGCAGGTTGAACTTGCCCGCAGTGACCTGCTGGATGTCGCATTTGAACCCCAGGTCGCCCAGCCACCCCGCCAGCAGGTCGATCACGTGGCGGTTGGACTGGTCCAGCGCAGGTTGGGTGCAACTGACCGAAGGCGCGGCGATCAAGGCGGCAAACTGGTCTTTCAGCGTCGGCAACGGCATGCACATACTCCTCGGAAGCGTTGCCCATCATAGGACTATCCGCTGTCTGGAATAAACCGTTGGTGGCTGACTGCTGTAGACTCTCCGCCAACCACGCCCCTCTTTCGAGTCTGTGATGCACAAAGAAACCGAACTGAAGCTCCGCGCCAGCCGCGAGACCCTTGCCGCCCTGCGCGAGCACCCTCTGCTGAAAAAGCGCAACAAGTCCGGCTGGCAGACCCGTGAACTGCTCAACCAGTACTTCGACACCCCCGAGCGTGAGCTGTCCGCCGCCCGTGTCGCCCTGCGCCTGCGCCGCGATGGCGATGCCGTCATCCAGACCCTCAAATGCCGCGGCACCAGCGTGGCCGGCCTGTCCGAGCGCAACGAGTACGAATGGAACCTGGACAAGGTCAAGCTCGACCTGAAGAAGCTGGACGCCACCTGCTGGCCCGAGCAACTGGCAGACCTGGACAAGAAAACCATCAAGCCGCTGTTCACTACCGACTTCAGCCGTGAATACGCCGAAATCGCCTGGGGCCGTGGCAAGAGCAAAGTGGTGATCGAAGCCGCGCTGGACCAGGGCTTCGTGATCGCCGGCAAGCGCAAGGAAGAGATCTGCGAGCTGGAGCTGGAACTGCGCGAAGGTGACCCGCAAGCACTGCTGGAGCTTGCCGCCGAGCTGGCCGCCAGCCTGCCGCTGATGCCCTGCGACATCAGCAAGGCCGAGCGTGGCTACCGCCTGCTGGAGCCGGACAGCTACGAGTTGGGCCTGCCGCACAGCGAGCTGGACGCCGAGATGGCCCTGGACGACGCTTACGCCGCATTGGCCTGGCAACTGCTGGGCAGCAGCCAGCGCCTGGCCGAGCAGTACCGCCACAACGGCCACTGGCGCCTGCTGCAGGACTGGGTCGAGTGCCTGAGCGAGCTGCGCGCCCTCACCGCCAGCCTTGGCCAGGCCGCGCCACGCGCGAGCACCCGTGACCTGCGCAGCAGCCTCGACGCCCTGCTGGAAGACTGGCGCCCGCTGGTGCAGGCCGGCAACGATGACGAAGACATCCGCCGCGCTGCCCCCGAGCAGTTCGCCGAAGAACTGGAAGACGTGCGCTGGGGCCAGTTCTCGCTGGAAACCTCGCGCTGGCTGCTGGCCCGTTCCTGGACCGTGGAGCGCAAAGGCCGTGGCGAACGCCAGGGCAAGGCGCAGCTGGCCAGCTGGCTGGCACACCTGCTGGGCGAAGAAGGCCGCGCGTTGAAGCTGCCGCTGTACACCCAGCGCCCAGAAGACCTGGCCGAGCAGCTGCCACGTATCGAGCAACTGCTGGCCTGGCTACACCATGCTCGCCAGGTGCTGGAAGCGCCGCAGATGGACCGCCTGTATGGCGACCTGAAGAAGCTGCACGAGCTGGCCGAACTGCCAATCAGTGATGAAGTGCTGGACGCACGTATCGAACAGGCTCGGGCAGTGGATCAGAGTCGCGGCTGGAAGCACCTGATCAAGGCTTGATACCGCGTCGCCATTTCGCGGCGGTTCGGCGCCGCGAATGGCCTCACCGCGACAGCGGCAGGCTGGTGGTGGACTTGATCTCGGACAGCGCCACAATAGAGTTCACTTCCTGGATACCCGGCACGTTCGACAGTTTTTCGAAGAAGAACCGTTCGTAGGCCTCGATATCCGACGTGACGATGCGCAGTAGAAAGTCCACTGCCCCCATCAGCACATAACACTCCAGCACCTCCGGAAACCCGCGGATCGCCTCGGTAAACTCGGTGAAGTTGGAGCGCCCGTGAGCATTGAGCTTCACCTCGGCGAAAATTTGCGTGTTCAGGCCGACTTTCTTGCGGTCCAGCAAGGTCACCTGCCCGCGAATCACCCCCTCTTCCTTCAAGCGCTGTATGCGCCGCCAGCACGGCGATTGCGACAGCCCCACGCGCTCGGCGATCTGCGCGCTGGACAGCGAAGCGTCCTCTTGCAGCAGTTCGAGAATGCGGCGGTCGTAGGCGTCCAGCTCACTATGCATTGTTCAATCTCCTGATTGGCATTATCTGAATTGATCAATTCATCAAATGGGCAAAATGATCAAATGATAGCGAAAAAATGCCGCGCCTGACGTGCAAGAATTTCTCCCACATTCGCGGAGACCAGCATGAACGCACAGCCCCGTACCGACGCTTGGGCCGCCAGCAACGCCCACAGCACCGTGCACTACCGCCTGCAAGCAGATGCCGAGCCCGACAGCCTGTGCCGCGTGCTCAACCTGTTTGCCCTGCAGTTCCTGACCCCGCACAGCGTGCACGTCAGCCAGCAGGATGACTGGCTGGACATCGAAGTCGGCATTGGCGGCCTGAGCTGGCACCGGGCCGAGGTGATTGCGCAAAAACTGCGTAACCTGGTGTGTGTGGGTGAAGTGAGCCTGACCAACATGCACCGGGTGGAGCTGGCGGTTGTATGAATATTTGCGGCGCTATCGCCGGCACAGAAATAGCAAATTCCTGAAACCCTTCACCTCCGATGCTCTTCCGCCGCCCGGCTAGCCTTGATCAGCACTTCCCCATCAGGCACGGACGCCAACCATGCACACCCCCGACAACCTGGAACTCGATCTGAAGCGCGTGCTTCAGGCCCTGCTCACCGATCAGTACCTACACGCCAACGACACCCTGCAAGTACTCGAACACGCCGCCGCACAGCCCGCCGGCCACCCGCTGGAACACATCGCCGCCTGCTGCCTGGAAGACCGCCGGCAACCAGGCCGGCTGCTGGACGTGGACTACCTCTGCCAATGGCTGGCCGGCAAGGTCGGTCAGCCCTACCTGCGTATCGACCCCCTGCAACTCGACCTGCCGCAAGTCGCCGGCCTGGTATCCCCTGCTTTTGCCCAGCGCCACGGCATCCTCATCGTCGCCGACGACCCCTCCGGCATCACCGTCGCCAGCGCCCAGCCCTACCAGAACGACTGGCAGGCAGACCTGGCCCGCAGCCTGGGTCGGCCGATCCGCCGCGTGCTGGCCAGCCCCACACAAATCCGCCAGGCAGGGCAGTCGTTTCACCACTTGGCCCAGTCGGTAAAGGGCGCGCAGCACCAGCAATCGTCCAGCCTGGGCGACCTCGAACAGTGGCTGGAACTGGGCATGCGCCAGACCGAAGCCAGCGCAGACGACGCACACATCGTGCATATCGTCGACTGGCTGCTGCAATACGCCATTGAGCAGCGCGCCAGCGATATCCACCTGGAGCCACGACGCGACCAGGGCCAGTTGCGCTACCGCATCGATGGCCTGCTGCACACCGTGTATGCCTTCCCCGCCGGGGTCACCCTGGCGCTGGTCAGCCGCCTGAAACACCTTGGCCGCATGGACGTAGCAGAAAAGCGTCGGCCCCAGGACGGCCGCCTGCAAAGCCGGCTACCGGGTGGTGGTGAAGTGGAACTACGGCTGTCGACGCTGCCGACCCCGTTCGGCGAAAAGCTGGTACTGCGCGTGTTCGACCCACACCAACTGCACGAGGGCTTCGACCACCTCGGCCTGGAGGGGCCGCAGCTGGCGCAGTGGCAAAGCCTGCTGCGCCAGCGCCAGGGCATCATCCTGGTCACCGGCCCCACCGGTTCCGGCAAGACCAGCACGCTGTACACCAGCCTCACACTGCTGGCCACGCCGCAGGTAAACGTGTGCACCATCGAAGACCCGATCGAACGCCTGGAACCGGCCTTCAACCAGCTACAGGTGCAGCCCGCGCTGGACCTGGGTTTTGCCAGCGCCGTGCGGGCCATGCTGCGCCAGGACCCGGACATCATCATGATCGGCGAAATCCGCGACCGCGAAACGGCCCTGGTGGCGGTACAGGCGGCCCTGACCGGGCACCTGGTCCTGTCGACCCTGCATACCAACGACGCCTGCGCGGCAATCACGCGCCTGCAAGAGCTGGGTGTGGCCGACTACCTGATCAAGGCCACACTGGTCGGGGTCATGGCCCAGCGCCTGGTGCGTACGTTGTGCCCGGACTGTGGAGCGAATCCTTCAGACACCTGCCGGACCTGCCGAGGCACCGGTTTTCATGGGCGCACGGGGTTGTTCGAACTGCTGCAGCCCAGTGAGAGCCTGCGTGCTTTGATTGGCCCGAACACCGATCTGACCCATTTACGGCGTCAGGCGCTGGCCGATGGCCTGGTTGACCTGCGCCGTTGCGGCGAGGCCAAAGTGGCTAGCGGGCAGACCCGTACCGAGGAAGTACTGCGTGTCTGCAACTGACGAAAAGTCCTTTGTATTCAAGGAACTTGCCCTGGCAGAAAAGATCAAATCGCGCATCTTTAACCCTCACCCTTCGAGGTGTTTCAACATGCGTCTCAAAACCGCCATCGCTGCCGCTGCCTTGCTTTCGCTGCCCATTGGCTCGGCCATGGCCGATACCTTCTGGCGTAACGTGATGACTTCCGGTGCAACCACTGGATCGAGCTACCTGACCTCGCGGGATCACAAACTGGTAGTAGCCGCGCAGGATGACGCCAGCAGCTTCGTCGCCAGCGAAGGCGCAATCCGCGGGCCGTTCCTGGAAGCGGCCATGCGCCAGGCACGGGCAGAGCACCCAGGGATGCAAGCTTCCGACATGGAGCTGGCCAATGCCATCCTGGCCAAGAATGCAGTAGCCGAGTAACCGCGTCGCCTGCTTCGCGGGCCTGCCCGCTCCCACAGGGACCGCACAAGGCTGAATCTGGTGCAATTCCTGTGGGAGCGGGCAAGCCCGCGAAAAACCCAGCACTAATCTCAGCGGTAAGCCTCCACCGGCACACACGCGCAGAACAGGTTTCTGTCCCCATACACGTTGTCCACCCGGTTCACCGCCGGCCAGTACTTGTGCTGGCGCACGTGCGCACTGGGTGCCACCGCCTGCTCCAGGCTATACGGCCTGTCCCACACCCCCAGTACATCAGCCAGGGTATGCGGCGCATGCTTGAGGGGGTTGTTCTCCGCCGGCCAGTTGCCGTCCTGCACCTCGCCAATCTCTGCACGAATCGCCAGCATCGCCTCGACAAACCGGTCCAGCTCGGCTTTGGACTCACTTTCGGTCGGCTCCACCATCAGCGTGCCCGGCACCGGGAATGACATGGTCGGGGCGTGGAAACCATAGTCCATCAAACGCTTGGCCACGTCCTCCTCGCTGATGCCCGTCTGTGCTTTCAACGGCCGCAAGTCGAAGATGCACTCATGCGCCACCCGCTGGTTGCGCCCGCGGTAGAGCACCGGGAAGGCGCCGCCCAACTGGCTGGCCAGGTAGTTGGCCGACAGGATTGCCACCTCGCTGGCATCGGCCAGCTGCGGCCCCATCATGGCAATGTACATCCAGCTGATCGGCAGGATGCTCGCGCTGCCCCAGGGTGCGGCGCTGACCGCGCTGTTGTTCGGGTCCAGGCCGGGCACAGGTACCACCGGGTGGCTGGCAACGAACGGCGTGAGGTGCGCGCGGATGCCAATCGGCCCCATGCCCGGGCCACCACCGCCGTGAGGGATGCAGAAAGTCTTGTGCAGGTTCATGTGCGAAACATCGGCCCCCATGTCGGCCGGCCGCGCCAGGCCCACCTGGGCATTGAGGTTGGCGCCATCCATGTACACCTGGCCGCCGTGCTGATGGACCACTTCGCAGATTTCGCGGATGCCCTCTTCGTACACACCGTGGGTGGACGGATAGGTGACCATCAGGCACGACAAGCGCTCCCCGGCCGCGTGGGCTTTGGCCTTGAGATCGTTCAAGTCGACGTTGCCGTGGTCGTCGCAATCCACGATCACCACCTCCATGCCCGCCATTTGCGCCGACGCCGGGTTGGTGCCGTGGGCTGACGAGGGAATCAGGCACAGCGTGCGCTGGGGCTGGTGGCGGCTGCGATGGTAGCGGGTGATGGCCATCAGGCCTGCGTACTCGCCCTGGGCACCGGAGTTGGGCTGCATGCAGATGGCGTCGAAGCCGGTGATTGCGCACAGCCAGCTTTCCAGTTCGTCGATCATCGCCTTGTAACCCGTGGCCTGGGCCGCCGGCGCAAAGGGGTGCATCTGGGCAAAGCCGGGCCAGGTGATGGGGATCATTTCACTGGTGGCGTTGAGTTTCATGGTGCACGAGCCCAGCGGGATCATCGACTGGTTCAGGGCCAGGTCCTTGTTCTCCAGCTGCTTGAGGTAGCGCAGCATCTCGGTTTCGCTGTGGTGCAGGTTGAACACCGGGTGAGCGAGAAACGGCGTGCGCCGCACCAGCCCGGCCGGGATGCCTTGGGGCAGGGCCAGCTGATCGAGGGCAGCGATCTCCAGCCCGTGGTCCACACCCAGGAAGATATCGAACAGGCGCAGCACCGTGTGCTCGTCACAGGTTTCGTCCAGGCTCACGCCCAGGTGCCCGCGCCCAAGAATGCGCACGTTGATGTGCGCGGCTTCGGCGCTTTCGATGATGGCCGCCTGGGTGCCGCCGACATCCAGGGTAAGGGTGTCGAAGAAATGCCGGTTGAGCCGCTGGATGCCTTTGGCTTCAAGGCCAGCAGCCAGGATGACGGTCAGCCGGTGCACACGCTGGGCGATGCGCTGCAGGCCTTCAGGGCCGTGATACACCGCGTAGAAGCCGGCAATGTTGGCCAATAGCACCTGGGCCGTGCAGATGTTGGAGTTGGCCTTCTCGCGGCGGATATGCTGCTCGCGGGTTTGCAGGGCCATGCGCAGCGCAGTGTTGCCACGGGCATCGCGCGACACGCCAATGATGCGCCCCGGCATGGCACGCTTGTAGTCGTCGCGGCAGGCGAAATAGGCCGCGTGGGGGCCGCCGTAGCCCATCGGCACACCAAAGCGCTGGGTCGAACCCAGTACCACATCGGCCCCCAGCTCGCCGGGGGGCGTCAGCACCACCAGGCTGAGCAGGTCGGCAGCCACGCAGGCCAGTGCCTGCTGGCTGTGCAACTGGTCGATCAGCGGGCGCAGGTCACGCACCTCGCCGTGGGTGTCGGGATACTGCAGCAAAGCGCCAAATACCGCGTGATTGCCAAGGTTATCCACAGCGTCGACGATCAATTCGAAGCCAAAGCCCTCGGCGCGGGTCTTGAGTACCGACAGCGTCTGCGGGTGGCAGTGCTCGTCAGCAAAGAAGGCATTGCTCTTGTTGCGCGCCATCCGCTTGGCCAGGGCCATGGCCTCGGCGGCGGCGGTGGCTTCATCGAGCAGCGAGGCATTGGCCAGCGCCAGCCCGGTGAGGTCGATGACCATTTGCTGGAAGTTCAGCAGCGCCTCCAGGCGGCCTTGGGCGATTTCGGGTTGATACGGCGTATAGGCGGTGTACCAGCCGGGGTTTTCCAGCACATTGCGCAGGATGACCGTGGGGGTGATGGTGCCGTGGTAGCCCATGCCGATCAGGCTGGTCCAGACCTGGTTCTGTGCGGCGTAGCCGGCGAGTTTGGCCAGCGCGGCCTGCTCATCCAGCGCCGCTGGCAGGTCAAGTGGGCGATTGAGGCGGATGCCTGGCGGTACGGTCTGCTCGATCAGCTCGCTGCGGCTGGCGACACCCAGCACGTTGAGCATGGCCTGCTGTTCTGCGCCATCGGGGCCCAGGTGGCGATGCAGGAAAGGGTTGAGCTCTTGCAGTTGATGCAGGGATGGCGACTGGGACATGACGACGCTCTCTTCCTAGACCAGGTCTCATGGAGACTTACAAGTCTAGGAAGGGATTGCCGATTCTGCGGGGAAACTTGCTTTGGCCTGGCGAAAGCCGGGGGCGCGTTGCGCCCCAAGATCTATCAGTTACTCGCCGATGGCAGCTGCATAGCCGGCAGCATCCAGCAGCTTTTCCAGCTCGGCCGGGTTGCTTGGCTTCAGTTTGAAGATCCACGCTGTGTAGGGTTCTTCGTTGAGCTGCTCCGGGCTATCGGCCAGTTCTTCGTTGACTGCGATCACTTCGCCGCCGATCGGGGCGTAAATGTCCGAAGCGGCCTTGACCGACTCGACCACACCGGCAGCGTCGCCAGCGGCGAATACCTTGCCGACTTCGGCCAGCTCGACGAATACCACGTCACCCAGGGCTTGCTGGGCGTGGTCACTGATACCCACGGTCACGCTGCCGTCGGCTTCCAGGCGCGCCCACTCGTGGCTTTCGGCAAAACGCAGGTCGGCGGGGATATTGCTCATGTCTTGAATTCCTCGATTGGCTCAGCGGTACGCCCGCCGGTTGATAAATGTTCAGATCAGGATCTTGCCGTGGCGCACGAAGGTCGGTTTGACCACTCGCACCGGGTACCATTTGCCGCGGATTTCCACCTCGGCGCGGTCACCGGTGGCCATGGGTACGCGCGCAAGGGCAATGGACTTGCTCAGCGTAGGAGAGAAACTACCACTGGTGATCTCCCCTTCGCCAATCCCGGCCACACGCACCACCTGGTGGGCACGCAGCACGCCGCGCTCTTCCAGCACCAGGCCGACCAGCTTTTCCTGCACACCCTGTTCGATTTCCGTCAGCAGGCCGGCGCGGCCGATGAAGTCACGCTCGGCTGGCTCCCAGGCGATGCTCCAGCCCAGGTTGGAGGTCAGCGGGGTATGGGCTTCGTCGATGTCCTGGCCGTACAGGTTCATGCCGGCTTCCAGGCGCAGAGTATCGCGGGCACCCAGGCCACTGGGGGCGATGCCGGCGCCGACTAAATCATTGAAGAATGCCACCGCCTGATCGCCCGGGAAGATGATCTCCAGGCCGTCCTCACCGGTATACCCGGTGCGGGCAATGAACCAGTCACCGTCGGCGACACCTTCGAACGGTCGCAGATCGCGAATCAGCGCCGCACGCGCCTGGCTGAGCAGTGCTGCGACCTTTTCGCGGGCACGTGGGCCCTGGATGGCGAGAATGGCCAGGTCGGGGCGGACCTGGAATTTCACAGTAAAACCGGCCCGCTGGCGTTCTAGCCAATCGAGCACTCTCGCCCGGGTAGCGGCGTTGGTGACCAGGCGGTAGCCGGTTTCCGTGCGGTAGACGATCAAGTCGTCGATCACCCCGCCCTGCTCCTGGAGCAGCGGGCTGTACAGCGCCTTGCCGGTAGCCTTGAGGCGGGCCACGTCGTTGGCCAGCAAACGTTGCAGCCAGGCAGTTGCGTCGCTGCCATCGACATCGATCACGGTCATGTGGGAAACATCGAAAACCCCGCAATCGCTGCGCACCTGGTGGTGCTCCTCGACCTGCGAGCCATAGTGCAGGGGCATGTCCCAGCCACCGAAATCGACCGTTTTGGCGCCAAGCGCCAGGTGCAGGTCATACAAAAGCGTGCGCTGTCCCATGGGTTTCTCCTTCCGGGCGTGGCGAAGCGGCGGCGGTCGATGACGTTTGATCGTCAGCTCTTCTTGTAGGACCCACCGCGCGAATGCCGCGCATTGTAGCCGCAAGGACGCAGGCTGACACCCTCAGCGACTGTGACCGGGCCGATGTGCCGAACGGCGGATCAGGCCGATGACCGGCAGCAGGCCCACCAGTACCAGCGTCAATGCGGGCAGCGAGGCACGCGCCCATTCGCCCTCGCTGGTCATCTCGAACACCCGTACCGCCAAGGTGTCCCAGCCGAACGGTCGCATCAGCAAGGTGGCCGGCATCTCCTTGAGCACATCGACGAACACCAGCAGGGCGGCGCTGAGGGCACCGGGCACCAGCAGCGGCAGATACACCTTGAAAAACAATCTGGGCCCACCCACGCCCAGGCTACGGGAGGCCTCGGGCAGTGACGGGCGGATACGCTCCAGGCTGCTTTCCAGCGGCCCGTAGGCCACGGCGATGAAACGCACCAGGTAGGCCAGCAGCAGGGCGGCCAGGCTGCCCAGCAACAGCGGCTTGCCTGCCCCGCCCAGCCAGCTGGACAGCGGAATCACCAAGTGGTTGTCGAGGTAACTGAACGCCAGCATGATCGACACTGCCAGCACCGAGCCGGGCAAGGCATAGCCCAGATTGGCCAGGCCGACCCCGGCGCGGATACCCCCCGTCGGCGCCTGGCGCCGGGCAAAGGCCAGCACCAGCGCCACGCTCACCGTGACCAGTGCCGCCATGCTGCCCAGGTACAGGGTGTGCAACACCAGGCCGACATAGCGCTCGTCCAGGTCATGCCGGCCGCGTTGCCAGAACCACGCCAGCAGCTGCAGCAGCGGGATGACGAAGGCGCAGGCAAACACCAGCAGGCACCAGCCGCTGGCCAGCAGCGCCTTGACCCCGCGCAGGTGGTACAGCGCCTGCGCCCGCGGCCGCTCGTTGCCGCTGCGGCTGGCCCCACGGGCACGGCGCTCGCCGTACAGCACCAGCATCACTGCCAGCAACAACAGGCTGGCCAGCTGGGCGGCGCTGGACAGGCTGAAGAAGCCGTACCAGGTCTTGTAGATGGCGGTGGTGAAGGTGTCGAAATTGAACACGGCCACCGCGCCGAAGTCGGCCAGGGTTTCCATCAAGGCCAGGGCAATGCCGGCACCGATGGCCGGCCGTGCCATCGGCAAGGCCACACGCCAGAAAGCCTGCAGGGGCGATAGCCCGAGTACGCGCGCCGCTTCCATCAGGCCTTTGCCCTGGGCCAGGAAGGCCGTGCGCGCCAGCAGATAGACATAGGGGTAGAACACCAGCACCAGCACGATGATCACCCCGCCGGTGGAGCGCACCCGCGGCAGGCGCATCGGCCCGAACACCTCACGCAGGGCGCTTTGCACCGGGCCGGCGAAGTCCAGCAGGCCGACGAAGACGAACGCCAGCACATAGGCCGGGATGGCGAACGGCAGCATCAGCGCCCAGTCCAGCCAGCGCCGGCCGGGGAACTCGCAGAGGCTGGTGAGCCAGGCGAGGCTGACGCCCAGTACAGTGACGCCGATACCCACGCCCACCACCAGCGTCAGGGTATTGCCCAACAGGCGGTTCATCTGGGTGTCGAGCAGGTGCGACCAGATCTGCATATCGATCGACTGCCAGGACAACAGCAGGACGCTCAAGGGCAGCAGCACGAGGGCGGCGATCAGGGAGACCGGGAGGTACCAGCGGCGTTGGGGGGTGTGGGGCAAGGCTTGATTCTCGGTTGCGATGGCGACCGCTGCGCGGTCGTTCGCGGGACAAGCCCGCTCCCACAGGGACTGCACAAGGCATCGGTCCTGTGAAGGTACTGTGGGAGCGGGCTTGTCCCGCGAAGGGGCCTCTGAAGGCCCCGGAAGGATACGGCCTGGCGCTTAGTTGTAGCCAGCGCGATCCATCAAACGAATGGCTTCGGCCTGGCGCTTGCCGGCAATTTCCACCGGAATGCTGTCAGCCTTGAAGCTGCCCCATGCCGCCACTTCCTCGGAAGGCTTGACCTTCGGGTTGGCCGGGAACTCCTGGTTGATGTCGGCGAACAGCTTTTGCGCGTCTTCACCTGTCATCCACTCCACCAGCTTTTTCGCCGCTTCCGGGTGTGGCGCATGCTTGGTCAGGCCAATACCCGACAGGTTGACGTGCACGCCACGGTCACCCTGGTTGGGCCAGAAGATCTTCACCGGCAGGTTCGGGTTTTGCTTGTGCAGGCGGCCGTAGTAATAGGTGTTGACCACGCCCACGTCACACTGGCCGGCCTCGATGGCCTGGATTACCGCGTTGTCGTCGGAGAACACGTCGGTGGACAGGTTGTTGACCCAGCCTTTGACGATTTGCTCCGTTTTCGCCTCGCCATGTGTCTCGATCAGGGTGGCGGTGAGCGACTGGTTGTACACCTTCTTTGCCGTGCGCAGGCACAGGCGGCCTTCCCACTGTTTGTCGGCCAAGGCTTCGTAGGTGCTCAACTCCTCGGGCTTGACCCGCTCGGTGGAGTAGATGATGGTGCGGGCGCGCAGGCTCAGGCCCGTCCAGTCATGGGACGAGGCGCGGTACTGCGGCGGAATGTTCTGGTCGATGATGTCGGACTTGATCGGCTGCAGGATGCCCATCTGCTCGGCTTGCCACAGGTTGCCGGCATCGACGGTCAACAGCAGGTCGGCCACGCCGTTGTCGCCCTCGGCCTTGATGCGCTGCATCAGCGGGGCTTCCTTGTCGGTGATGAACTTGATCTTGACCCCGGTCTTGGCGGTGTAGGCATCGAACACCGGCTTGATCAGCTCGTCGATGCGCGAGGAGTACACCACCACTTCATCCGCCGCTTGGGCAGTGCCGCCGAACAGGGTCAGGGCCAGGGCGGCCAGTAGGGGCTTGCGTGGCAACATGGGAAGCACTCCTCGGATCGTTTGAGAGGTGCGAATGGTAGTGAATCCCATTTTCTGGCTCATCTACCTAGCAGTTACCGGATGTTGCAGAGCTTGCACCGCCCATTGCAGGAGCAACCCTCAGGCTTTGGCCAGATCCGGCAGATCACCACTCAAACCCAGCGCCTGGCGTACAAACAGCGCCTTGGCCTCCGGCATCTGCTCCACCAGTTTCAACCCGCTGTTACGCAACCAGCGCAACGGCAGCGGGTTGGCCTGGAACAAGCGCTCGAAGCCCTCCATTGCTGCCATCAGCGCCAGGTTGTGCGGCATGCGCCGCCGCTCGTAACGGCTCAACACCTTCACATCCGCCAGCCGCTCACCGCGCTCGCAAGCGTTGACCAGCACTTCGGCCAGTACTGCGGCATCGAGGAAGCCCAGGTTTACACCCTGCCCCGCCAGCGGGTGGATGGTGTGCGCAGCATCGCCGATCAAGGCCAGGCCTTCATCCACATAGCGCTTGGCGTGGCGCTGGCGCAGCGGCACGCATACCCGCGGGTCGGCCTGCAGCACCTCCCCCAGGCGCCCCTCGAAGGCCCGCTCCAGGGCCTGCAGGAAGGCAGCTTCATCCAGTGCCATCAGCTGCTCGGCATGCTCCGGGGTGGTCGACCATACAATCGAGCACCAGTCCTGCTGGCCATCACGGGTCAACGGCAGGAAAGCCAACGGCCCCTCATCGGTGAAACGCTGCCAGGCCGTGCCCTGGTGCCCGGCACTGCAACGCACACTGGTGACGATGGCATGGTGAAGGTAATCCCATTCGCGGGTTTCGCAGCCCGCCAAGCGCCGCACCGCTGATTGGGCACCGTCGGCGGCAACCACCAGCGGTGCACGCAGCTGCCGGCCATCGGCCAGGGTCAGCAACCACTCGTCTCCCGAGCGACGCAACTGCTCCATCCGCGCGTTGGGCAGCAGGCCGATGTCGCTGTCGTGCAGGCGCTCCAGCAGGCCATCCTGCACCACCCGGTTCTCGACGATATGGCCAAGCACGTGGGCGTGCACGCTGGCGGCCGAGAAATGAATCTGCCCAGTGCCGCTGCCGTCCCACACATGCATGTCCGAATACGGCGTGGCACGCCGCTGGGCAATGCCGTCCCACGCGCCAAGGCGCTCGAGGATGCGCTGGCTGGCCGCCGACAGCGCGCTGACACGTGGCTCGAAGGGTGCCTGGGCGTCGAAGGGCTTGACCGTCAGCGGGCCGCCATCGAGCAAGAGGATTTGCAAGCCACTGTGGCGCAACGCCAGGGCCAGTGCGCTGCCGACCATACCGGCACCGACAATCAACAGATCTGCGCGCGTTTCCATGCCTTACGCCAGCCTCGCTTGCGGCTTGAGCCGCACGTATAGGGTTTTATCGACCCGCGCCACCAGTTCGCCGGCACCATCGCGGATATCGACCTGCAATCGCGGCAGGCACTTCTTGCCGGTGGCGGTCTGCTGGCGAATGTCGTCCAGCAGCGCGTCATCAACGTGAAATTCGGCATACACCGGGCCTTTGCCCGGCGAGATGAAATCGATGCTGGCGGCCTTGTCCCAGACGATGTAGTCGCGGCCCAGTTGCTCGATCAGCAGCAACATGTAGAAAGGGTCGACCATCGAATACAGGCTGCCACCGAACTGGGTACCGACATAGTTGCGGTTCCAGCGGGTCAGCTTCATCGCCACTTTGACGCTGCGCAGGTCCGGGCTGATGGACTGCACGCGGATACCAGCACCCAGGTACGGCGGGTAGAGGTTCAGCATCCAGCGCAACATGCGTGCACGGCGTGCCAGTTTACGCGGGTTGCTCATGCCTGCCCTCGCGGATCGGGGCGGGTGCCAAGGCCCATGGCCTGGCGGGCGAACCAGCTTTTGGCCGGCGGCAACAGGTCGAGCCCCAGCAGGCCGAGGTTACGACCGGCGGCCAGCAACGGCTGATTGCTGCCAAACAGGCGGGTGACCTGGTCGGAAAAGCCAATGGTCATGGCCTGGTCCAGACGCTGGCGCTGGGCATAAGCCTGCAGCGTGGCCAGGTCGCCAGGCTGCTGCGGGCCGGCCAGCAACGCGTCGGCCAGCGACTGCACATCGCGCAGCGACAGGTTGAAGCCCTGGCCAGCGATGGGGTGCAGGCTGTGCGCGGCATTGCCCAGTACCACCAGGTGCGGCCGCACCTGTTCCTGGGCCTCGATCAGTGACAGGGGGTAAAGGTGCCGTGCGCCGACCTGGTGCAGCGTGCCCAGACGATAGCCAAACACGCCTTGCAGCTCGCGCAGGAAGCCGCGCTCGTCGATGTCGGCCAGGCGCCGCGCATCCATGCCCTGGCGTGTCCACACCAGTGCACAGCGGTTTTCCGGCAGCGGCAGCAGGGCCATGGGGCCTTCTTCGGTGAAGCGCTCGAACGCCTGGCCGCCGTGGGCCTCACCCGGGGTGATGTTGGCGATCAATGCGCTCTGCTGGTACGGCGTATGACGCACGTGAATACCCAACTGCTCGCGCAGCCCGGAACGGCCGCCGTCAGCCAGTACCGCCAGGTCGCATTCCAGCTGGGTGTCGTCATTCAACCCCAGGCGGTAACCGCCTTCGATCGCCTGCATCGAGGTCACTTCTGCCGGGCAGCGCCAGCTCACCACGTCGCTGTCCAGCCCTTGCCACAGGCATTGGCCAAGCCAGGCGTTTTCCACCACGTAGCCCAGCGCCGGCACTCCCTCTTCCTGGGCATCCAGGCGGGTGGCGCCGAAGCGGCCACGGTCAGACACGTGAATTTGCCGGATGGGCTCGGCACGCCGGCCAATGGCCTGCCAAAGGCCCTGCTGCTGGTAGATCTGCTGAGTACCGAACGACAACGCCGAAGAGCGCGCATCGTAGCTGGGCTGGAAGCTGTCGCCGGGTGCGAACGGCTCGATCAGGAGGATCTTCCAGCCGCGCGCCTTGGCCCCGGCCTGCAGGGTCAACGCCAGGCTTGCGCCCACCAGGCCACCGCCAATGATTGCCAGGTTCACGCGGCTCATGCGGCGTCCTTGCGGGCGGCCTGCATCAGCGCCTCGATCTCGGCAACCGTACGCGGCACGCCTGAAGTCAGGATTTCACAACCTTGCCTGGTCACCACCACGTCGTCCTCGATCCTTACACCAATGCCGCGCCATTTTTTGGCCACTGCCTGATTGTCGGCACCTATGTAGATGCCCGGCTCGACGGTCAGCGCCATGCCGGGTTCCAGCACACGCCATTCGCCGCCCACCTTGTACTCGCCCACATCGTGCACATCCATTCCCAGCCAATGGCCGGCACGGTGCATGTAGAAGGCGCGATAGGCCTCGCTGTCGATCAGCGCATGCACCTCGCCGGTGAGCAGGCCCAGCTCCACCAGACCTTCGGTAATGACCTTCACGGTCGCCTCGTGGGCGTGGTTCCAGTGCTTGCCCGGGGCGATTTCGGCAAACGCCGCGGCCTGTGCCTTGAGCACCAGCTCGTAAATGGCCTTCTGCTCGGGCGAAAAGCGCCCGCTGACCGGGAAGGTGCGGGTGATGTCGCTGGCGTAGCAGTCGATTTCGCAACCGGCGTCGATCAGCACCAGGTCGCCATCCTTGAGCAGGGCGTCATTCTGCTGATAGTGCAGGATGCAGCCATTGCGCCCGGCCGCGACAATCGAGCCGTAGGCAGGCATCTTCGCGCCGCCCTTGCGGAATTCGTAATCCAGTTCGGCTTCCAGGCTGTATTCGTGCAGCCCGGCCCGGCAGGCCTGCATGGCACGCACATGTGCCCGCGCCGAGATGGCTGCGGCAGCCCGCATCACCTTCACTTCCGCAGCCGATTTATACAGGCGCATGTCGTGCAGCAGATGATCCAGCGCAACGAACTCGTTCGGCGGCTGCGCGCCCAGGCGGGCCTTGGAGCGGATCACGTTGATCCAGTCCATCAGCCGCCGGTCGAACTCGGGGTTGCTGCCCATGGCGCTGTATACCCGCTCGCGGCCTTCGATCAGGCCCGGCAGGATCTCGTCGATGTCAGTGATGGGGAAGGCATCGTCGGCGCCGAAATCGCGCACTGCGCCTTCCTGACCGGCCCGAAGCCCGTCCCACAGCTCGCGCTCCGGGTTACGCTCACGGCAGAACAGCACGTACTCGCCATGCTCACGCCCCGGGATCAGCGCAATGACCGCCTCAGGCTCCGGAAAGCCGCTGAGGTACTGAAAGTCGCTGTCCTGGCGGTATACGTGCTCGACGTCGCGGTTGCGGATGGCAACTGCGGCGCCGGGCAGGATGGCGATGCTGTTGGGGACCATCTGCGCCATCAGCGCCTTGCGCCGGCGGGCATACTCGGCCTTGGGAATGTGGCTCATGGGCAGACTACCCCCGGTTGATCAGTGCAGCGATGGCTTGGGCGCGGGTGCGGCCGGCTTGGCCAGCTCCGAGAACAGCAGCAGAGGCGCCACGCGCAGGTATTCCATGACTTCCATGTAGTCGCTCTCGCCGTCTTCAGACTCTTCGAGGGCTTCCTGTACCTGGGAAATGGCCACCAGGTCCTGCAGCACATCCTTGGCTTCGTCGGACAGGTCCTTGCCCCCGGCATTCAGGCCGAAACCGGTAATGAACCCTTGGCACCACTGGCCCAGCGCGGTGGCGCGATCGCTGAGGGCGGCGTCGTCGGAAGGCAGCAGCAGGACGATGGCCATATCGTCGCTGGTCAGCTCACCCTTGACCATTTCCTGCAGGCCGATCAGGGCGTTGCGCACGGTGTCACCGGGCTCGGTTTCCAGCAACTGGGCGGCATCGGCCAGCCAGGCATCGGCATCGAAACCGGCACCGGCGCAGCTGCGGCCGATCAGCAGGCCGTGCAGTTCGGCCGGGGTGACAGGATGACCATTGCTCGAGAGCAGCATGGCGAAGGCGATGTAAGGCGATTGGGTATTGGGCATGGGCAGCTAGGCGCCAGACGGCGCAATGACTAGAATGGAGGCCTTGTATCCTAGCACCGGCAGGCGCGCCAAGACCATCGGCACTGGCCGTCGCCGCCCAGGGAGAGGCATCATCGCCAGGTGACTCAACGACGGAGCGAATCGAGTGCAACCCACGCAAGAGAACGACCTTCAGGCACTGATGAGCCGATTCGAGTTGCTGATCGAACGCGTCGAGCAACTAAAACGGCAAAATGCACTCCTAGTAGCTCAGGAAAAATCCTGGCGCGAAGAGCGCGCCCACCTCATCGAAAAGAACGAGATCGCCAAGCGCAAGGTCGAGTCGATGATCTTACGCCTCAAGGCTCTGGAGCAAGACTCATGAGTTCAAGCAATAGCGTCACCGTGCAGATCCTCGACAAAGAATACTCGATCATCTGCCCGCCGGAAGAGCGCAACAACCTGGTCAGCGCCGCGCGCTACCTGGACGGCAAGATGCGCGAGATCCGCAGCAGCGGCAAGGTGATTGGCGCCGACCGCATCGCGGTCATGGCGGCATTGAACATTACCCACGAAATGCTGCACCGCCAGGAAGACCGCACCGAAGCCCCGGCCAGCAGCACCAATCGCGAACAGGTGCGCGACCTGCTGGATCGGGTAGATAAGGCATTGTCCGACGACACGGATACCAAAATCGGTTGAGATTGGTATACTGGCGCCACTCCCTGGTGGATGCGCCAGTCGGTTATGTCCCTGAGCCGATACGCACAACCACGGGGGTTGCACGCTGGGGCCGGTGTGCATGTCCGCCCGACGGAAAGCCTTAACGCCCCCTGCAATCTCCACCTTGAACTTTCGGGTTCAAGGGCTACACCGACAGCGGTCTGACCGGGGAGCCTGAATTCTGTTGCCCGCCTCTCAAGGCGGGCGATTCGCTTTGGTCGACCTTGCAGTGTCGGCCAGCCCTCCTGGGATCGCTCGTGCCATGACCGACACCGCGCCGCTCACCCGCCCCCAGCTCCGTCGCCTGCTTCGCAATGCCCGCCGTGCCCTCACCCCTGCCCAGCAACGCCAGGCCACCCTCGGCCTGTATCGCCAGCTGGCACAGCATCCGTTGTTCCGCCGCGCCCGGCACATTGCCTTGTATCTGCCCAACGACGGCGAAATCGACCCTTGCCTGTTGATGCGCGAAGCCCAGCGTCGCGGCAAACGCACCTACCTGCCGGTGCTGCACGCCTGGCCGCGCACGCGCATGGTGTTCCAACGGTTCGAGCAGGGCGAAAAGCTCAAGCCCAATCGTTTCCGCATTCCCGAGCCGCTCACGGACCGCAGGCGCCAGCGGCCGGTCTGGGCGCTGGACCTGATCCTGCTACCGCTGGTCGGTTTTGACGAAGTGGGCGGGCGCCTGGGCATGGGGGGTGGGTTCTATGATCGCAGCCTGGCCTACCAGGCACGTCGGCAAACCTGGAAAAAACCATTGCTGCTGGGGCTGGCGCACGAATGCCAGAAGGTCGAGCGGCTGGCGCAAGCCAGTTGGGATGTACCGCTGCAAGGGACGGTCTCGGACCGTGACTGGTACCTGGCGCCGCGTTGAGCGGCGCCAGCGGAGAGCATCAACGTTGTGGCTGGCTGGCGTCAACCGGCATTTGATAGGCGCTGTCCAGCTTGCGCTCCCACAAACCCTGCGCATAACCGGTAGTGACCACACCCAGGCCAAAAATGAACACCAGAATCCACAGCAGATCCGGCTTTTTGCGTTGATTCATCGAAGATTGCCCCCCAGGCAAACTGTTCAGTGCTTGGCGATTTTCTGAGTATCGCCAGCGGATCGCGCTTTAAACGGGGCGCATTTTCCGACAACCTGCGTCCGCAAGCAAACCTTGACGCCAACCGGCTGTCGGTTTCGTGCAACAGGTTATTTCAAACCTTTTCAGGAGCAGTATCCATGGCCTACTGGCTGATGAAATCCGAGCCCGACGAACTGTCCATCGAAGGCTTGGGCCGCCTGGGCGAAGCGCGCTGGGACGGTGTGCGCAATTACCAGGCGCGGAATTTCCTGCGGGCCATGAACGTAGGTGACGAATTTTTCTTCTACCACTCCAGTTGCCCGCAACCGGGCATTGCCGGCATTGCCAGAATCATCCGCGCGGCTTATCCCGACCCCACCGCGCTGGACCCACAAAGCCACTACTACGACGCCAAGGCCACGGCCGACAAGAACCCATGGAGTGCAGTGGATGTGGCCCATGTGCAAACCCTGCCGCGGGTACTGGAACTGGGCAGGCTGAAGCAGCAGTCCGGTCTGGCCGAGTTGCCGCTAGTACAAAAGGGCAGCCGGCTGTCGGTCATGCCGGTGACCCCCGAACAATGGGCGGTAATTGTCGCGCTTCGTTGAATCCGTGGCTAAGGTCAAGGGTTTGACCGATATCAACACGCCACGCGTGGCCCCGCGCCATGATGTGGTGTGCATGAGCGCAAGGATGCAGAACGATGAACCGATACGCCCCCAGAATCTTCGCCACCGCGCTGATCGCCCTGCTCGCTGCAGCCGGAGGGCTGGGGTACTGGAAGTCGCTCCACGACCAGTTGCCCGAAGGACTGAGTATGGGCAACGGCCGCCTCGAAGCCACCGAAGTCCAGATTGCCAGTAAAGTCCCCGGTCGCCTGGCAGCAGTGCTGGTCGACGAAGGTGACAAGGTTACCCGCGGCCAGTTGCTGGCGCGCATCGACACCCGCACCATGCAAGCCCAGCGCAGCCAGGCCGAAGCCGAAGTGCTGCGCGCCCGGGAAAACTACGCCGCCGCCCAGGCCAGCGTGCAACTGCGTCAAAGCGAGCTGTTGCTGGCCAGCCAGGAGCTCAAGCGCGTGCGCGAAATTTTCCAGCGCAAATACGCGAGCCAGCAGTTACTCGACCAGCAACAGGCACGCTTTGACACTGCCAACGCCGCCGTGGTCGCCGCCCGCGCCCAACTGGCAGCGATCAAGGCTGCCATCGGTGCCGCCGAGGCCCAGGTGGCGCAGCTCACCAGCGAAATCGACGACAGCAGCCTGCGTGCGCCCATCAACGGCATTATCCAGCTGCGCCTGGCCGAGCCCGGTGAAGTGCTGGGTGCCGGCGGCCGCGTGCTGATGCTGATCGACCCCAGCGACCAGTACATGAACCTGTACCTCCCAGCGTCCACCAGCGGCCAGCTGACCGTAGGTGACCAGGCGCGCATCGTGCTGGACGCCCTGCCCGAACGTGCCTTGCCGGCCAAGGTGGCCTTTGTCGCCGCCAAGGCCCAGTTCACCCCCAAACAGGTAGAAACCCGCGACGAGCGGCAAAAGCTGGTGTTCCGGGTCAAGCTTCGCCTGACCGACCCAGGCGCCGTGCCGCAGGCCAAACCGGGCATGCCCGGCGCTGGGTTTGTGCGCACGGCTGAGGTGGACTGGCCGGCCAACCTGCAATGAACGCCCCGGCACTGCTGGCCGAGGGCATCAGCCACCGCTACGGCGACCTGGTGGCCCTGCACACCCTCGATTTCAGCCTGCCTGCAGGCACCCGCTGCGCGCTTATCGGCCCTGATGGCGCCGGTAAATCAACCTTGCTGGGGTTGATTGCAGGCGTCAAACGCCTGCAACAGGGCGAACTGCAGGTGCTGGGTGGCTCGATCCGCCAGCGGCGTCATCGGGCGGCGCTGTACCCGAAAGTGGCGTTCATGCCACAGGGGCTGGGCAACAACCTGTACCCGGAGCTGTCGATCAGCGAGAACATTCGCTTTTTCGCCACCCTGTTCGGGCTGGGCCGCCGCGAGTGCGAACAGCGCATGGCCAACCTGCTGCAGGCCACCGACCTGCAACGCTTTGCCAAGCGGCCGGCCGGCAAGCTGTCGGGTGGCATGAAGCAGAAGCTGGGGCTGTGCTGCGCGCTGATCCACGAGCCGGACCTGCTGATCCTCGACGAACCCACCACCGGCGTGGACCCGCTGTCGCGTCGGCGCTTCTGGGAGCTGGTCGAACAGGTTCGCGCACAGCGCCCGCAGCTGACCCTGCTGGTGGCTACCGCCTACATGGAAGAGGCCGAACAGTTCGAGCATTGCCTGATGCTCGATGGCGGCCACCTGCTGGCCGCAGGCCCGAGCCACGAACTGGCTGCCGTCACCCCAAGCGGCAAGCTGGACGACGCCTTCACCCACTACCAGGGCGCGGGCAAGGCGCAGCATCAACCCTTGCGCATCCCACCGCGCCCGGCCACAGACAGCCCGGTCGCCATCGAGGCCCACGACCTGACCCTGCGCTTTGGCGATTTCACTGCGGTAGACAAGGTCAGTTTCGCCATTGGCCGTGGTGAGATCTTCGGCTTTCTCGGTTCCAACGGCTGCGGCAAAACCACCACCATGAAGGTGCTCACCGGCTTGATGCCGGCCAGCGAGGGCAGCGCCAGCCTGCTGGGGCGCCCGGTGGACGCCAGTGACCTGGCCACGCGTAAGCGGGTCGGTTTCATGTCGCAGAGTTTCTCGCTTTATGGCGAGCTCAGCACCCGACAGAACCTGGCCTTGCATGCCCGCCTGTTCGACTTGCCCAAAGCCGAGAGCACCCCGCGCATCGATGAGCTGATCGCGCGCTTCGACCTCGCTGCTATCGCTGATCAACCTTCCGGCGCCCTGCCCCTTGGCCTGCGCCAGCGCCTGTCGTTGGCGGTGGCGGTGCTGCACCGCCCGGAAGTGTTGATTCTCGACGAACCAACCTCCGGCGTCGATCCCGCCGCTCGGGACGACTTCTGGCGCCTGCTGGTTGAACTATCACGCGAACAGGGCGTAACCATTTTCCTCTCAACCCATTTCATGAACGAAGCCCAGCGCTGCGACCGCATCTCGTTGATGCATGCCGGCCGGGTACTGGCCTGCGACACGCCCGATGCCCTGCAGCGCCAGTACCAGGGCGACACCCTGGAGGATGCGTTCGTGCGCTGCCTGGAGCAGGCCCAGGAGCTCGCGCCGCAAGCCGCAGATAACGCCGTGCTGGTGCAGGCAGCCACGGCCGCCCCGCCACTGCGTCAGGGCTTCAGCCTGCGCCGCCTGCTGGCGGTGGCCAGCCGTGAGGGCAAGGAGCTGCTGCGTGACAAGGTGCGCCTGGCCTTCGCCCTGCTGGGCGCGCTGTTCATGATGGTGATCTTCGGCTACGGCATTTCGCTGGATGTGGAAAACCTTGCCTTCGCCGTGCACGATCAGGACCAGAGCCCACAAAGCCGGGCCTACCTCGAAGCCTTCCGTGGCTCACGCTATTTTGCCGAACAGGCGCCGATTCGTGACAGCCGCGAGATGCATCAACGCCTGCAACGTTCGGAAATCAAACTGGCGCTGGAGATCCCGCCCGGCTTTGGCCGCGACCTGTACGCCGGGCGCCAACCGGTGGTGGCGGCCTGGCTCGACGGCGGCATGCCGTTCCGTGCAGAAACCAGCCGCAACTACGTTGAAGCCGTGCACCAGGCCAACCTTGAGCAACTGGCAAAGGCCAGCCCCCAGCCGCAGCCGCGCCAGGACCTGGTGCGCCTGGAAACGCGTTTTCGCTACAACCAGGACGTGGTCAGCGTAAATGCCATCGGCCCGGGCGTGATGGCGCTGATTTTGGCCTTTATTCCGGCCATGCTCACCGCGCTGGGCATTGTCCGCGAAAAAGAACTCGGCTCCATCACCAACTTCTACGCCACACCCCTCACCCGCCTGGAGTTCCTGCTTGGCAAGCAGGTGCCTTACCTGGCCGTGAGCCTGGTCAACCTGGCGCTGTTGGTGGCAATGAACCGCTGGCTGTTCGCCGTGCCGCTCAAAGGCAGTGTGCTGGCCCTGGCCTGTGGTGGCGTGGCCTACCTGCTGGCCACCACCAGCCTGGGCCTGCTGATCTCGGCCTTCACCCGCACCCAGATCGCAGCCATCCTGGGCACCATGATCATCACCAGCCTGCCGACCATCCAGTTTTCCGGGCTGATCGTGCCGCGCTCGTCACTGGACGGCGCAGCGGCGGTGATGGGTCAGCTGTTCCCGGCGGGCTACTTTCTCGATATCGCGGTCGGCACCTTCACCAAGGCGCTGGGGCTGCGCGAGCTATGGCCGCAGTGCCTGATCCTGCTGGGCTTCTTCGCGGTGTTTACCGGCCTGAGCCTGGCCATGCTGAAGAAGCAGGAGGCCTGACATGTCGCGCCTGAACCACACCCTGCGCCTGGGCCTGAAAGAACTGACCAGCCTGCGCCATGACAGCGTACTGCTGCTGTTCCTGCTGTATGCCTTTAGCGTGGCGATCTACATGCCGGCGGCCGGCTCGGTGATTGGCGTACACAACGCCAGCGTAGCGGTCGTCGACGAAGACCACAGCCAGCTGTCGCGCAAGCTGGCCGAAGCCCTGCAACCGCCCGAGTTCCAGCCCGCCGTACCGCTGCCCGCAGAACGCCTGGACCAGGCCATGGACAGCGGCGAGTACACCTTCGTGATCAATGTACCGGTGAACTTCCAGAGCGATCTGCTGGCCGGGCGCTCGCCGGAGCTGCAGATCAACGTCGACGCCACGGCCATGAGCCAGGCATTCATGGGCGCCGGCTACATCGGGCGCATCTTCGAGCGTGAACTGCTCGACTACACCCAGCGTGGCAACGTGCAAAGCCCGGTGCTGATCAACCCCAAGGCGCTGTTCAACCCCAACCTTGAGGGGGGCTGGTTCCTGGCGGTGATCCAGATCGTCAACAACATCACCATCCTGGCGATCATCCTCACTGGCACCGCACTGCTGCGCGAGCGTGAACATGGCACCCTCGACCACCTGCTGGTGCTGCCGCTCACCGCACTGGAAATCATGCTGGCGAAGATCGGCAGCAACGCGCTGGTGGTGGTGATCTGCACGTGGGTTTCGCTGGTGGTGGTGGTGAAAGGCGCACTGGGCGTGCCACTGTCCGGCTCGATGGGGCTGTTCCTGGCCGTGACTACGCTTTACCTGTTTGCCAGTACCGCGCTGGGCATCTTCCTGGCCACCCTGGCACGCTCGACGCCGCAGTTCGGCCTGCTGGCGATCCCGGTGATCATCCCGATGCTGTTGTTGTCTGGCGGCAGCACACCCCTGGACAGCATGCCGCAGTGGTTGCAATGGGTGATGCAGGGGTCGCCGTCGACGCACTTCGTCAGCCTGGGTACCGCGATCCTGTTCCGGGATGCCGGGTGGACAGTCGTGTGGCCGGATATCCTGGCGCTGGCGCTGATAGGCCTGGTGTTTTTCAGCGTCGCCCTGGCGCGGTTTCGCCGTAGCCTGGCCTCATGACACCTCAGGATCTATGGTCGGCAACTGTGGGAGCGGGCAAGCCCGCGAACACCGGCGAAGCCGGTGCCATTCACCGCGCCGCCTGCTTCGCGGGCTCGCCCGCTCCCACATTGATCACTGCACGATCAGGTTGTTGAACAGCAGGTCTTCGACGATCGGCTTGCCTTCTTCCGCTTCCAGCACCTGCTGCACCTGCTTCAGCGCCTCCTGGCGAAGGTGTTCCTTGGCCTCGACATTGCTCATGTTGTCCACGGTCTGCTGAGTGAACAGTGCCACCAGCTGGTTGCGGATCAGCGGTTCGTGGTGCTTTACCGCCTTGGCCGCTTCGTCGCCGGTCACGCGCAGGGCCACATCGGCCTTGTACACGCGCAGCCGTGGGCCGCCATCAAGGGCATAGTTGCCCACAAAGGGTGGGCTCAGGCTGATGTAGGCAACCTTTGGCGCCCCTTCCTTGGCTTCTTCGGCCATGGCCGCAGCCGGCAACAGCAGCGCCAGCACCATCAAGATCCACGCTTTCACGAATTCGCTCCTCAATACAGTTGGCGCCAGCTTACCCAGCACGCCGCTCAAACCCAAGCCCGGGCTTATGCCGGCTCATCAGGGCGGGCCATGCTCGTTGACCCGGCAAGCGGCCCTCCTACACTTATCGGCCACTACCCGCAAAGGAATAGCCCCGATGAAAGCTGTGTTGTGCAAAACCCTGGGTCCGGCGCGCGATCTGGTACTGGAAGACGTGGCCAGCCCGCTGCCGAAGAAAACCGAGATCCTGCTGGATGTGCAGGCCGCCGGTGTCAACTTTCCCGACACCCTGATCATCGAGGGCAAATACCAATTTCAGCCACCGCTACCGTTTTCCCCCGGCGGCGAAGCTGCGGGCGTGGTGGCAGCAGTGGGCGAAAAAGCCGGCGCGTTCAAGGTCGGCGACCGGGTCATGGCACTCACCGGCTGGGGTTCGTTCGCCGAGCAGGTGGCAGTGCCGTTCTACAACGTGCTGCCGATCCCGGCGAGCATGGACTTCACCACCGCTGCGGCGTTTGGCATGACTTATGGCACCTCGATGCACGCCCTGCGCCAGCGCGGCCAACTGCAAGCAGGCGAGACGCTGCTGGTACTGGGCGCATCCGGCGGGGTCGGTCTGGCGGCGGTGGAAATCGGCAAGGCCATGGGTGCGCGGGTGATCGCGGCGGCCAGCAGTGCCGAAAAATTGGCCGTGGCCAAGGCTGCCGGGGCAGATGAACTGATCGATTACAGCCAGGCCAGCCTGCGCGAGGAAATCAAGCGCCTGACCGGCGGCCAGGGTGTGGACGTGATCTACGACCCGGTCGGCGGCGAGCTGTTCGAACAGGCAGTGCGCGGGCTGGCATGGAATGGCCGGCTGCTGGTGGTGGGGTTTGCCAGCGGCAGCATTCCACAACTGGCGACCAACCTGGTGCTGCTCAAAGGCGCGGCGGTGCTGGGGGTGTTCTGGGGCGCGTTCGCACAGCGCCAGCCCGAGGATAATGCGGCCAATTTCAAGCAGCTGTTTGCCTGGCATGCCGAAGGTAAGTTGAAGCCGCTGGTGTCGCAGACTTATCCACTGGCCGAGGCTGGGGCTGCCATCGAGAAACTGGGGCAGCGGCAGGCTGTGGGTAAGTTGGTGGTGCTGATGCATTGATTTTTTCTGGGGCCGCACAGCGGCCCCAAAAATTCAAACTTCACGCAGGTTATGGCAACGCCTGAACCGCGCCTCCAGGTTGCGATCAGGCATCTGGTGGCTGCGCAATGCGTTCAAGGTCTGCTCGACATAGTCGCGGGTGGTGCCATAACGCCCTTTGGCACTGGCCAGGATCTGGCTGAGCAAGGTGTCCGGCAGGTTGCCGGCATAGCACGGCAAATGCCGTTCCAGCACAAAGCCCAAGGCCTGCACCTTGCTGCCGTCGCCCAGCCGGCAATTGAGCCAGTGCGGCCGATAGGCCGGATACGGCATCTCGCGTTGCCACAGGGCCATCAGCGAATCGTCCAGGTTGCTCTCATCCAGCCGGTAGGCAAAACCGCTGCAGGAACCACCGCGGTCCAGGCCAAACACCAGGCCGGGGGTTTCCGGTGTACCGCGATGTTCGTGCGACCACAGGTACAAGCCACGGTGATAGCCATGCACCCGTGCACGCTGGCGCTCCACGGAATTGCACTCCGGGCGCCAGATCAGCGAACCATAGGCAAACAGCCACACCGGCCCGCCCTGATGCCGAGACATGGTCGTCTTCATGGAGTTGAACAACTGGTCGCGAGTATGTTGCTGACCGAAGTCGAGTGCCGGAGGATACGAAACTTGCCAAGACATACTTTCAAGTGCCGACATAAGCTGCCGCCATTTATCCCTGTGAACTACGGATGTAGCGAGGTGCGATCAAGGTGCGGCCCCAAGCCTTGTGCCAAGGGCCTTGCACTAACCATAGGACAGAAATAGAGGAATACTCAAGCCCTTGAGCAAGACTTTAATGCGCGGTTCCGACGACTGGGTAAGTACTGTTTCGGCAACGGTGAAAGTTATTGGCCAAGGCGGTAACAATTACCGCCTTATACCCACTTGTTCCAACTTCGGTTATTAACCGCGTGGCGCGTAGGCAAACACATCCGCACGCATGCGATGTGCATCCATGCCGGCGTCGACCAGGGCGTCGAGGGTGGCGTAGATCATGTTCGGTGAGCCGCTCGCATACACATGCACGGTGTTGAGGTCGGCGATGTCCTCGCAGACCGCCTCATGCAACATGCCGCAGCGCCCCTCCCAACCGCACAGGTCACTGACGACCTGGTGCAGGAACAGGTTGGGCAAGCGCTGCCATTCGTCCCAGTGCTCGATCTGGTAGAAGTCTTCGGGCCGGCGCACCCCCCAGTACAGGTGTACCGGGTGCTTGAAACCGTTGGCTCGGCAGTGCTCGAGCAGGCTGTGCATCTGGCCCATGCCGGTGCCGGCGGCAATCAAGACCAACGGGCCGTCGGGCAGCTCAGCCAGGTGGGTGTCGCCAAACGGCATTTCGATGCGCGCCAGCCCGTCACGCCTGAGCTGCTCGATCAGTTGCAATGCGCTGGGTTCCCGCGCCAGCACGTGCAGCTCCAGCTCACGGCCGGCGTGAGGTGCTGAGGCCAGCGAGAACGCGGCAGGCTTGCCGCCCTCGCGCTCGATCATCAGGTACTGCCCGGCGTGGTAACGCAAGGGCTTGCCAGCAGGCGCACGCAGGCGCACCCGCCAGACATCGCCACCCACCTCGACGCATTCAGTGACGCTGCACGCCAGCTTGCGCACCGGCAGCTCGCCCAAAGCGAGCACACCATCCCAGAGCAACACACAGTCCTCCAGCGGCTCGGCAATACAGGTAAACAGCTCGCCATGGTCACGGACTTCGCCGCCCTGGCGTACCCGCCCTTCGACCAACAACGCGGCGCAGACATGGCAATTGCCATTGCGGCAGCTATTCGGGCAGTCATAGCCCAACCGCCGCGCTCCATCCAGGATCCGTTCCCCGGGTTCCAGCGCCAGCACCGCCCCGGACGGCTGCAACGTTACCTGCATCAATCTATTCCCAACTGATCCCACAGCTCATCGATACGGCGGGTGACGGCTTCGTCCTTGACGATGACCCGTCCCCATTCGCGTGTAGTCTCGCCCGGCCACTTGTGCGTGGCATCCAGGCCCATCTTCGACCCCAGCCCCGATACCGGCGACGCGAAGTCCAGGTAGTCGATCGGCGTGTTGTCGATCATCACCGTATCACGCTTGGGGTCCATGCGCGTGGTGATGGCCCAGATCACATCGTTCCAGTCACGGGCGTTGATATCGTCATCGGTGACAATAACGAACTTGGTGTACATGAACTGTCGCAGGAACGACCATACACCCAGCATCACGCGCTTTGCGTGACCTGGGTACTGCTTCTTCATGGTCACCACCGCCATGCGGTACGAGCAGCCTTCAGGCGGCAGGTAGAAGTCGGTGATTTCCGGGAACTGCTTCTGCAAGATCGGCACGAACACTTCGTTCAGCGCCACACCGAGAATGGCAGGCTCATCAGGCGGGCGCCCGGTGTAGGTGCTGTGGTAGATCGGCTTCTGCCGGTGGGTGATGCGCTCGACGGTGAACACCGGGAAGCTGTCCACCTCGTTGTAGTAGCCCGTGTGGTCGCCGTACGGGCCTTCCGGTGCCATTTCGCCCGGGTGGATCACCCCTTCCAGGATGATCTCGGCGGTGGCCGGTACTTGCAGGTTGCTGCCACGGCACTTGACCAGCTCGGTGCGGTTGCCGCGCAGCAGGCCGGCGAAGGCATACTCGGAGAGGGTGTCCGGCACCGGGGTCACGGCACCCAGGATGGTCGCCGGGTCAGCCCCCAGGGCCACGGCAACCGGGAACGGCTGGCCGGGGTTTTTCTCGCACCACTCACGGTAATCGAGGGCACCACCACGGTGGCTGAGCCAGCGCATGATGACCTTGTTGCGGCCGATGACCTGCTGGCGGTAGATGCCCAGGTTCTGGCGGTCCTTGTTCGGGCCACGGGTAACGGTAAGGCCCCAGGTGATCAGCGGCGCCACGTCGCCTGGCCAGCAGTGCTGGATCGGCAGTGCGCCGAGGTCGACATCGTCACCCTCGACCACCACTTCCTGGCACACCGCGTCCTTGACCACTTTCGGCGCCATCGACACGACTTTCTTGAAGATCGGCAGCTTCGACCAGGCGTCCTTCAGGCCCTTGGGGGGCTCGGGCTCCTTGAGGAAGGCCAGCAGCTTGCCGATTTCGCGCAGTTCATCGACCGACTCGGCGCCCATGCCCATGGCCACGCGCTCAGGGGTGCCGAACAGGTTGCCCAGCACCGGGATGTCGAAGCCGGTGGGCTTTTCGAACAGCAATGCCGGGCCCTTCGCACGCAGGGTGCGGTCGCAGACCTCGGTCATTTCCAGGACGGGGGAGATCGGAACCTGGATGCGCTTGAGCTCGCCGCGCTGTTCCAGGCCACGGATGAAGTCGCGCAAGTCGCGATACTGCATGCAAAAGCCTCGTGTTGGCCGTATCGGTCGGGGTGCAGAGTGTAGCGCCGTTCGGGCATTGTTTGGGGGCAAAAATGCATTGGTGGCCGCTTCACGCCTTGGTCGGGACGCTTACCTTGCGCCTCACCGATTATGCGATACAACCTTTGACAACCCGATTCCAAGGGCCTGCAGCACCTTCAATACAGTCGATAATCTTGGGTCCCCATCAGCAGCCAATGCTCGATAGAGGTTTGGACGCGCAAGCCCCGTGGCCTGGGACAGATTACCCATCCCACCACGCGCTTCCGCTACGCGTCGAACCGCCGTCAGAAAACCTGCGGCGCCACCAGGCTCATCTATTTCTTCAAGCGCAACGGCAAGATAATCGATGGCGAAAGACTCATCCTTGCGGAGCATTTCGAGAACACTTTCTTCATGCGAGCGTGTGCCGGTCATAGCGCTACCTTGTGCCTCTGCCACAGAGATTTGGCTTGATCAATATCCGCCTGCTGCCGGTCTTTCGTGCCACCTCCGAGCAGGAAAATGATCTTCCGCCCGGAGATGGCGTAATAGACGCGCTAGCCTGGCCCGAAGTCCAGTTTCATCTCGAACACGCCATCACCCACTGGCTCGGTCACGCCAAAATGGCCCTGCGCCGCCCGGTCGACCCTTGTAGTGATTCGCGCCTTCACCCTTGTGTCACGAATGGTGTTCAGCCATGCCTGGTAAACATCCACATCATTAGCGGATATAACGTGATGAACTGCGTACATCCAAGTGTACCTTATAAGAGACATCCATGTGACGATTCATCAACCAGCCCGGCTTCGCTGGTCTTCGGGAGGCAGGAGGCAAATGCCTGATCAGGCAGGCCCCCACGCCACAAGCAGCATGTTGGCCTTCGTTCGGCGTGCTGGCGAACGGTCTTTTGTGACAAACAGCAAAAAGCCGGGTTTCCCCGGCTTTTGCGTGATGCCTGCGAAGCTTACTTGCGCTTCATCGACAAGAAGAACTCGTCGTTGGTCTTGGTCTGCTTGAGCTTGTCGACCAGGAACTCGATGGCGGCGATTTCGTCCATCGGGTGCAGCAGCTTGCGCAAGATCCACATGCGCTGCAGTTCGTCGTCGGCGGTCAGCAGCTCTTCGCGGCGGGTACCGGAACGGTTGATGTTGATGGCCGGGAACACGCGCTTCTCAGCGATGCGGCGGTCCAGTGGCAGCTCCATGTTGCCGGTGCCCTTGAACTCTTCGTAGATCACTTCGTCCATCTTCGAGCCGGTTTCGACCAGCGCGGTGGCGATGATGGTCAGCGAACCGCCCTCTTCGATGTTACGCGCGGCGCCGAAGAAACGCTTTGGCTTCTCCAGGGCATGGGCGTCAACACCACCGGTCAGCACCTTGCCGGAGCTCGGGATCACGGTGTTGTAGGCACGCGCCAGGCGGGTGATGGAGTCCAGCAGGATGACCACGTCCTTCTTGTGCTCGACCAGGCGCTTGGCCTTCTCGATCACCATTTCGGCAACCTGCACGTGGCGGGTTGGCGGCTCGTCGAAGGTGGAGGCAACCACTTCGCCGCGCACGGTGCGCTGCATTTCGGTTACTTCTTCCGGGCGCTCGTCGATCAGCAGGACGATCAGGTGGCACTCGGGGTTGTTACGGGTGATGTTGGCCGCGATGTTCTGCAGCATGATGGTCTTGCCCGCTTTTGGCGGGGCGACGATCAGGCCACGCTGGCCTTTGCCGATCGGGGCGCACAGGTCGATGACGCGACCGGTCAAGTCCTCGGTGGAGCCGTTACCAGCTTCCATCTTCAGGCGCTTGTTCGGGAACAGCGGCGTCAGGTTTTCGAACAGGATCTTGTTCTTCGCGTTTTCCGGACGGTCGAAGTTGATGGTATCAACCTTCAGCAGAGCGAAGTAACGCTCCCCTTCCTTTGGCGGGCGGATCTTGCCGACGATGGTGTCGCCGGTACGCAGGTTGAAACGGCGGATCTGGCTGGGCGAGACGTAGATATCGTCCGGGCCGGCCAGGTAGGACGCATCAGCCGAGCGCAGGAAACCGAAACCATCCTGGAGAATCTCCAGCACGCCGTCACCCGAAATCTCTTCGCCGCTCTTCGCATGCTTCTTCAGCAGGGCGAAAATCACGTCCTGTTTGCGCGAACGGGCCATGTTCTCGATGCCCATCTGTTCGGCCATTTCCAAAAGATCGGTAATCGGCTTTTGCTTGAGTTCAGTCAGGTTCATAAGGGGAGTGACGTAATCATGTAAGAAGGGAGAATTAAGCTTCTGGCTTAATGAGGCCGCGCCGCTAGATGGCGACAGGATCGCGTACTGATTCGAATTAGGGATGCTTCGGCGACGGCATGTAGAGGGCACTGAAAAAGCAGTGCGAGGCCGAATGTAACACTTGCTTTTTTCTGCGTCTAGTGCTCTGAAAAAGAAAAACCCCGCAATTGCGGGGCTTTTTCACATCACAGGTGGGCGTCGAGGAACGCGGCCAGCTGCGACTTGGACAGAGCGCCCACCTTGGTGGCTTCGACGTTGCCGTTCTTGAACAGCATCAGCGTCGGGATACCACGCACGCCGTGCTTGGCCGGGGTTTCCTGGTTTTCGTCGATGTTCAGCTTGGCGACGGTCAGCTTGCCATCGTAGGTGGTAGCGATGTCGTCCAGGACTGGCGCGATCATCTTGCATGGGCCGCACCATTCAGCCCAGTAGTCGACCAGCACCGGGCCTTGGGCTTTCAGGACTTCGGCCTCGAAGGTGGCGTCGGTGACATGTTTGATCAGATCGCTGCTCATGGATATCTCCAGGGTCGTAAGCAAAAAAACGTTGCCCATCATAGCCGCACCCGCCGCCTACAGGAAGCCGCGGACGATTGAGTGTAACTATAGTTGTGCAAGACGCCGCGAATCGAAACTGTCATACAGCCGTCATAGAATCGAATGGCACATTGCCTTGCATCAAGGCCAGCACATCGGCTGCGTGTCACGCGTTGGCGACAGCCTGCTATCGTGGCACGATTGCCGGGTTAACGACCGAGAACAACCAGATCATGCCGCATACCATCGCGAAGAACCTGTCCCTGATCGCCGCCATCGACCTTGGCTCCAACAGTTTTCACATGGTCGTGGCCAAGGCCCACCATACAGAAATCCGCATTCTCGAGCGGCTCGGCGAGAAGGTTCAGCTTGCCGCCGGCATCGACGAAGAGCGCAAGCTCAGTGAAGAGGCAATGGAACGAGGCCTGGATTGCCTCAAGCGCTTTTCCCAGCTGATCAACGGCATGCCGGCAGGCTCCGTGCGTATCGTCGGTACCAACGCCTTGCGCGAAGCGCGCAACCGTAACGAGTTCATCCAGCGTGCCGAAGCCATCCTCGGCCACCCGGTGGAGGTGATCTCCGGCCGTGAAGAGGCGCGCCTCATTTACCTGGGCGTGTCGCACACCCTGGCCGACACACCCGGCAAGCGCCTGGTGGCGGACATCGGCGGCGGCAGTACCGAGTTCATCATCGGCCAGCGCTTCGAGCCGCTGCTGCGCGAAAGCCTGCAAATGGGCTGCGTCAGCTTCACCCAGCGCTACTTCCGTGACGGCAAGATCACCCCGGCCCGCTACGCCCAGGCCTACACCGCCGCGCGCCTGGAACTGATGAGCATCGAGCATGCCCTGCATCGCCTGACCTGGGACGAGGCCATTGGCTCGTCCGGCACCATCCGCGCCATCGGCGCCGCCATCAAGGCCGGCGGCTTGGGCAATGGCGAGGTCAACGCCGAGGGCCTGGCCTGGGTCAAGCGCAAGCTGTTCAAGCTGGGCGAAGTCGACAAGATCGACTTCGACGGCATCAAGCCGGACCGGCGCACCATCTTCCCGGCGGGCATGGCCATTCTCGAAGCGATCTTCGACGCGCTGGAACTGCAGCGCATGGACCACTGTGACGGCGCCCTGCGTGAAGGCGTGCTGTTCGACCTGCTTGGCCGCCACCACCACGAAGACGTACGTGAGCGCACCCTCAATTCGCTGATGGAGCGTTACCACGTGGACCAGGGCCAGGCTGCACGCGTGGAACGCAAGGCACTGCATGCCTTCGACCAAGTGGCCGACGCCTGGGAGCTGAAAGATGGAAACTGGCGCGATCTGCTGGGTTGGGCGGCGAAAGTGCACGAAGTCGGCCTCGATATCGCCCATTACCACTACCACAAGCACGGCGCCTACCTGATCGAGCACTCCGACCTGTCGGGCTTCTCTCGCGAAGACCAGCAGATGATGGCCCTGCTGGTGCGCGGCCATCGCCGCAACATCCCCAAGGACAAGTTCGCCGAGCTGGGTGAAGAGGGTATCAAGCTGCTGCGCCTGTGCGTGCTGCTGCGCTTCGCCATTCTGTTCCACCATATCCGGGGCAACCAGCAGATGCCGAAGGTGGTACTGAACGGTGGGGACAACAGCCTGGATGTCGCCTTCCCTGAGGGCTGGCTGGAGCAGAACCAGCTGACCCAGGCCGACTTCGCCAACGAGGCGGAGTGGCTGGCCCGGGTCGGCTTCGTCCTCAGCGTACGTTGAGGACCGGGTTGCTCAGGCGCTCCAGCAGGGTCGCCTGGGCACTGCGCGGGTTCTGGTTGCCGGTCGGGGTGCTGCGCACGTAGCGCCCGTCTGGCTGCAAGGTCCAGGCGTGGGTGTTGTCGGTCAGGTAGCTTTCCAGCTCCTTCTTCACCCGCAGCAACAACTTCTTGCCTTCCACCGGGAAGCAGGTCTCGACGCGCTTGTCGAGGTTGCGCTCCATCCAGTCGGCACTGGACAGATAAATCTGCTCCTCGCCGCCGTTGAGGAAGTAGAACACCCGCGTGTGCTCAAGAAAGCGGCCAATGATCGAGCGCACCTGGATATTGTGTGAAACCCCGGGAATACCTGGGCGCAGGCAGCACATGCCACGCACCACCAGGTCGATTTTCACACCCGATTGGCTGGCCTTGTACAGCGCCTTGATGACCTTGGCGTCGGTCAGCGAGTTGAACTTGGCAATGATGTGCGCCGGCTTGCCTTCGAGGGCGAACTGGGTTTCCCGCGCGATCATGTCGAGCATGCCCTTCTTCAGGGTGAACGGCGCGTGCAGCAGCTTTTTCATGCGCAGCGTCTTGCCCATCCCGATCAGCTGGCTGAACAGCTTGCCCACGTCCTCGGTAAGGGCGTCGTCAGAGGTCAGCAGGCTGTAGTCGGTGTACAGGCGGGCGTTGCCGGCGTGGTAGTTGCCAGTGCCCAGGTGGGCATAACGCACGATTTCGCCCTGCTCGCGGCGCAGGATCAACATCATCTTGGCGTGGGTCTTGAAGCCGACCACGCCGTAGATCACCACCGCACCGGCCGCTTGCAGGCGGCTGGCCATCTGCAGGTTGGACTCTTCGTCGAAGCGCGCGCGCAATTCGATCACCGCAGTGACCTCCTTGCCGTTACGCGCCGCGTCCACCAGGGCATCGACAATTTCCGAGTTGGCCCCGGAACGGTACAACGTCTGGCGCACGGCAAGCACATGCGGGTCCTTGGCGGCCTGGCGCAGCAGGTCGACCACCGGGGTGAAGGACTCGAACGGGTGCATCAGCAGGATGTCCTGCTTGCTGATCACGCTGAAAATGTTGTCGGCGTTCACCAGCAGCTTGGGGATCGCCGGGGTGAACGGCGTGTACTGAAGCTCCGGGTGGCTGTCCAGGCCGGTAATGCTGAACAGGCGGGTAAGGTTGACCGGGCCATTGACCTGGTACAGCTCGCTTTCGCTGAGGCTGAACTGTTTGAGCAGGTAGTCCGACAGGTGTTTCGGGCAGGTGTCGGCTACCTCCAGGCGTACGGCATCGCCGTAACGGCGCGAGAACAGCTCGCCGCGCAGGGCGCGGGCCAGGTCGTCGACTTCTTCGGAGTCCAGCGCCAGGTCAGCGTTACGGGTCAGGCGGAACTGGTAGCAGCCCTTGACCTTCATGCCCTGGAACAGGTCGTCGGCGTGCGCGTGAATCATTGACGACAGGAACACGTAGTTGGCACCCGGGCCGCCCACTTCTTCAGGCACCCGAATGACCCGCGGCAGCAGGCGTGGAGCCGGGATGATCGCCAAGCCCGAGTCGCGGCCGAAGGCATCGACCCCCTCCAGCTCGACGATGAAGTTGAGGCTCTTGTTCACCAGCAGCGGGAACGGGTGGGTCGGGTCCAGGCCGATCGGGGTGATGATCGGGGCGATTTCGTCGCGGAAATAGCGGCGCACCCAGGTCTTGAGTTTGGGCGTCCAGTAACGGCGGCGAATAAAGCGGATGTGGTGCTTTTCCAGCTCCGGCAGCAGCACGTCGTTGAGGATCGCGTACTGGCGCTCTACCTCGAAGTGCACCAGCTCGCTGATGCGCGCCAACGCCTGGTGCGGCTGCAGGCCGTCGGCACCGGCCTGTTCACGGGCGAAATTGATCTGCTTCTTCAGGCCGGCGACGCGGATCTCGAAGAACTCGTCGAGGTTGCTGGAGAAAATCAACAGGAACTTGAGGCGTTCGAGCAGTGGGTAGCTCTCGTCCAGGGCTTGTTCCAGCACCCGGATGTTGAACTGCAGCTGCGAGAGTTCACGATGAATGTACAGGCTGCTGTCGTCCAGGCCAGGGACGGCAATTGCCGGGGCCGGCACGGGCGCGGCTACCGCAGCCACAGGCTCGGCCACCTGCTCCTCTACGGGCTCGGGCTCGGGCTCGGCCGCCGGCGGCAGGTCTGGCGGGGTCTGCACCATCTCTTCTGGGAGCTCCTGGGCATCCTTCATCGCGACAGGGGTGAGCACTTCATTATTCATCTGGCGTTCCTGAGGACGTTAACGCCCTATCATCAATTGAGCGGCAAGATAAGCGCCCATTATGACGCCTGTGTGACACACCAGGGCAAGCCATGGCGCGTGGGCTCTGGCATTGTCTGTGTAGGAATTGTTCACGTCGAGACACATTTGGACACTTTCACGAATGCGCGCGAAGGGGTAGGCTGCGCGTTCATTTCGCCAGCACCTCAGAAAATGCTTCAACAATTCCTGCAGGATTTCGGCTATTTTGCCCTTTTTCTAGGCACCTTCTTCGAAGGCGAGACCATCTTGGTGCTTGCGGGTTTCCTTGCATTCCGTGGGTACATGGACATCAAGCTGGTGTGCCTGGTGGCGTTCCTGGGCAGCTATGCCGGCGATCAGCTGTGGTACTTCATGGGCCGTCGCCATGGGCGCAGGATCCTGGCACGCAAACCGCGCTGGGAAGCCATGGGTGCCCGGGCGCTGGACCACATCCGCCGTCACCCCGACATCTGGGTGCTGAGCTTCCGCTTCGTTTATGGCCTGCGCACGGTCATGCCGGTGGCCATTGGCCTGTCGGGCTACCCGCCGCGCCGCTACCTGCTGCTCAATGGTATTGGCGCGGCCGTCTGGGCAATTGCCTTGGGCGCGGCCGCGTACCACTTCGGTGCCATCCTCGAAGGCCTGCTGGGCAACGTGAAGCGTTACGAGCTATGGGTGCTCGGTGGCCTGCTGGGTCTGGGTGCCTTGTTGTGGTTGCGCCGGCGCTTCCGCGCTTTGCGCGCGGAGCGCAAGGCGGCAGACCAGGCCCAGGCCCCAGAGGCTGAACAGGCTGTAGACCACGAGCAACCACCAGAGCAGCGGCGCGACCACCGCTAGCCCCAGTGCGCCGGCCAGGTACAGCGCCGGCGCATTCGCCACCAGCCGCGCCAGCTCCAGGCGCGCAGCCCAGGGCCGGTTCTCCAGCAACGCGCCCAGCACGAACAGACCAAATGCCATCAGCGACCAGCCAAGCACCAGCGCCGCGACCGGCACGCGCTCGGCCACATCCATCAGGTAGCTGCCCAAGGCCACATAAACCGCGAACTGCATGGCCACGTAGGCTTGTTGCGGTCGAGCCAAGGTAATCTCAAACTTGCGAAACACCGTCAGGTCCTGTTTGGCCTGCGGGAAGCGTGCGGCCACATCGACCGGGCGCCAGCCAGTGGGCATGAACCAGATGCGCAGCTTGTCCCACAGGCTGGCGGTGTGCCGGGCGTCATGCCAGAGCTGGGCATAGAACTGCAGATTAGCCCACAGCGGGTTCCAGCTGGCCAGTGGCGTGGTTACCCCGAACACCACCGGCTCGGCCGGGTCTTCCTCTTTGAAGGTGCCAAACAGACGGTCCCAGAGAATGAACACGCCGCCATAATTGCGATCCAAGTAAACAGGATTTTGCGCATGGTGGACGCGATGGTTGGATGGCGTGATCAACACCCACTCAAGCCAGCCAAGCTTGGGAATGTGCCGGGTATGCACCCAGAACTGGTACAGCAGGTTGAGCGATGCCACGGTAATGAACACCAGTGGCGGCACGCCCAGCAGCGCCATCGGCAGGTAGAAGACCCACGAGAAGATGAACCCGCTACTGGTCTGGCGCAGCGCGGTGGTGAGGTTGTATTCCTCGCTCTGGTGATGCACCGAATGCGCAGCCCACAGCACGTTGCGTTCATGGCCCAGACGGTGCAACCAGTAGTAGCAGAAGTCGTACAGGACGAAGGCCAGCAGCCATACCCACCAGGCTTCGGCCGGCAGGCGCAACAGCGCCAAATGCTCGAACGCCAGGGCATAGGTCACCAGCCCTGCGCCTTTGGTCAGCAACCCGGTGCTGGTCGACAGCGCGCCGGTGCTCAGGCTGTTGATCGAGTCGGCCAGGGTAAAGTTGCGTTGTCCACGCACGCGGTCGACCACCAGCTCCACGGCGATCAGCACGAAGAAGAACGGCACGGCCAGCAGTATCAGGTCCATGGGTACGGCCTCAGGCGGTATCCATCAAGATTAGGCCGCGCCTGCGGCAACCCCTATGGCGACATCTGCCAAACTAGAGGACATTTAGCGCCTCGACACTGGAGTAATGAACATGACAAAAAAAGTAGCGGTGATTCTTTCCGGCTGTGGCGTGTATGACGGCGCCGAAATCCACGAAAGCGTGATCACCCTGCTGCGCCTCGACCAGCGCGGTGCGCAGGTGCAGTGCTTCGCGCCGAACATCGCGCAGATGCATGTCATCAACCACCTGACCGGCGAGGAAATGCCCGAGTCGCGCAATGTGCTGGTGGAGTCGGCGCGCATTGCCCGTGGTGAGGTCAAGGACATCCGCGAAGCCAAGGCCGAAGACTTCGATGCGCTGATCGTGCCGGGCGGTTTCGGGGCGGCGAAAAACCTGTCCAACTTCGCCGTGGAAGGCGCCAACTGCAGCGTCAACCCGGACGTGCTGGCCCTGGCCGAAGCCTTTGCCGACGCCTGCAAGCCAGTTGGCCTGATCTGCATTTCGCCAGCACTTGCGGCGAAGATCTACGGGCCGGGCGTGGTCTGCACCATCGGCAGCGACGCAGACACTGCGGCGGCTGTCGAGAAGATGGGCGGCACCCATGAGGCGTGCGATGTACACGACATTGTCGAAGACACCCAGCGCAAGCTGGTGACGACTCCGGCTTACATGGAGGCCAAGTCGATCAGCGAGGCAGCTGGCGGGATCTACAAGTTGGTGGACCGGGTGCTGGAACTGACGCACGAGGGTGACCAGTAAGTCCTTGGGGCTGCAAAGCAGCCCCGCATCAGGTTTTACTCAGCCGGGCAATGATCCGGTCCAGCGCATTGGCAAACGCCTGCTTTTCACGCTCGCCATAAGTCCCCTGCCCTCCTCCCGCCTGGCCCTGCTCGCGCAGCTCGGTGAACAGGTTGCGCGCCGCCAGGCGGTCGCCCATGTTGCGCTCGTCGAATTCGCGACCGCGCGGGTCCAGCACCGCCACGCCCTTTTTCACTAGGCGGTCAGCCAGGGGCACATCACTGCAGATCACCAGCTCGCCGGGCACGGCGTGTTCGACCAGGTAGTCGTCGGCTGCGTCCATGCCGCTGGGCACCACGATCAGGCGCACGATCGCAAACGCCGGCTTGGCCACGGCCTGGCCCGCCACCATCACCACCTCGAACTTGCGCTTGAGGGCGAACTTGACGATCAGATCCTTGGCCGCCTTGGGGCAGGCGTCGGCATCGATCCATACACGCATCGGAAACTCTCTACATGATCTCAATGCGTCCATCATGCCTGAAGCGCAGCGAAAGCTGGAGCAGGCGCGCGCTGGGAAAATGGCGCCAAAAACCCAATTGCCGCTTATCCGGCCCCGCTACTCAGGCTAAACTCGCCACAGCTTCACTGGCCTGCCCGAGCGCGCAATGAATCACCCTCACGAAATCCGCCCTGACCTGGACGAAGGCATCGACCGCAAGGTCCTGGCAACATTGCGTGCGCGTTTCCTGCAACTGAATCAAGGGCGCCTGCAGCGGGCTATGGAAGGCCTGTCGACACGCCAGCAACAGGTACTGACGCTACTGCCGCTGCTGTTTCACGTGAACCACCCATTATTGCCGGGCTACGTCTCGGGTAGCACGCCTGCGGGCGTATCGGGTTACGAGCCAGGTGCCGAGCTGGTGGTCGAGGCCCAGCGCCTGGCCCGCTCGTTCACCTACAAAGCCCGCCATGGCAACCCGCCGCGCCCTATCCACGGATTGTTTCTGATGGGCAGCCTGGGCTCGCTGGCCCAGGCCGAGCATAGCGACATGGACCTGTGGGTGTGCCATGCGCCCGGCTTGCCCGAGCATTTGCTGGAAGAACTGCGCCGCAAGTGCCAATTGCTGGAGGACTGGGCAGCAAGCCTGGGCGCCGAGGCGCACTTCTTCCTGATCGACACGCAAGGCTTTGCCCAAGGCCAGCGCGACGGCCAGCTGGGCTCCGATGACTGCGGCACCACCCAGCACTACCTGCTGCTGGATGAGTTCTACCGCACCACCCTCTGGCTGGCAGGCCGGACACCACTGTGGTGGCTGGTGCCCGTCTACCAGGAACACAATTATCACGCCTACACCCAGACCCTGCTGACCAAACGCTTCATCCGCAGCCAGGACACTCTCGATCTCGGCAACCTGGCACACGTTCCACCCGGCGAGTTCGTCGGTGCCGGCCTGTGGCAACTGTTCAAGGGCATCGATTCGCCCTACAAGTCGCTACTCAAGCTGCTGCTGACCGAGGCCTACGCCAGTGAACACCCCGCCGTGCGTTGTCTGAGCCTGGACTACAAGCAGGCAGTGTTCGCCAATCAGCTCGACCTCGACGCACTGGACCCCTACGTCATGGTCTATCGGCGTATCGAGCGCTACCTGCTGCAGCGCGGCGCGGTCGCACGCCTGGAACGGGTGCGGCGCAGCCTGTACCTGAAGGTGAACAAGAAGCTCAGCGACCAAGGCCGCGCCAATGGCTGGCAGCGCCGGCTGTTGCAGCGCCTGGCAGACGAGTGGGGCTGGGACCAGCGTCAGTTGGCCCTGCTGGATAGCCGTAGCCAATGGAAAGTGCAGCAAGTCGCTGTCGAGCGCCGCGAACTGGTGGCCGAGCTGAACCACAGCTACCGCTTCCTCAGCCAGTTCGCCAGCACCCAGAACGCCAGCAGCCGTGCCGAGCAGCGCGACCTCAATGTGCTGGGCCGGCGCCTGTACGCGGCCTTCGAGCGCCGCGCCGGCAAGGTCGAGGTGATCAACCCCGGCATCGCCCCGGACCTTGCCGAAGGGACCCTGACCCTGGTTCAGGCACCTAACCGCAAGGAGCCCGGCAGCCACCACTGGGAGCTGTACTGCGGCAACCTGAGCACCCACGAGGTGGAGCACTTCAGCCCGATAAAGCGCTGCCGCGAGCTGATCGAGCTGCTGGCCTGGGCCCATCGTAACGGCGTGATCGACAGCAGCACGCGCATGGCGCTGCACCCCGGCGCCAGCGACCTCAGTGAATTAGAGCTGTTCAACCTGATGGGTTGCCTGCAGCAAAGTATTCCCCTGCCCTTGCCGATCGTCAGCGAAGTGCGCCTGCTGCAGCCCAGCGTTGCCGACGAGGTTTTGTTGCTGGTCAACGTCGCCATCGACCCGCTGCGCCATCACCGCGATCTGAACATCCTGATGACCACCGAGCGTACCGACTCGTTGAGCTACGCAGGCGTGCGCGAGAACCTGGTACTGACCCTGGACCAAGTCACCCTGAACAGCTGGAACGAAGTGCTGGTCCAGCGCTACGAAGGCGAACATGCGCTGGTACGCTGCCTGCGCGACTTCCTCAATAGCCCGGTGCTGCGGGGCCACCGGCCACGGGTGCGGATACGCTGCTTTTGCCCGAGCCGCGCACAGGCCATCAGCCAGCGCGTGGAGGAAATTTTTGACACGGTGCAGCTGCTGCTGGACCAGGGCGCCAACCACCGCTACCTGCTAGAGGTAGCCCAGCACACCCATGTGCTGGAGCTGTTGGCCGGGCATGTAGGCCTGGCCACCCTGGCCGAGCACGAGGGGCTGCTGGCCCACCTGGGCGAAGAACGCAGCGCCTACAGCCCGCTGTACCTGGATACCAACGCCCTGCTGGACCACGACCTGCGCCTGGTGCTGGAACAGGGCCGCCCGGCTTGCATCCAGGTGTTCTACCGCCTGCAAGGTGGCTGGGCCGAGTTGTATGTGCTGGATGAGTACAATGCCCTGTGGCAGCAACGCCTGCCCCTGCATGACGAAGCCCACCTGCTGCTGCCGCTGCAGCGGTTCCTGCGTTCGGTGGTGATGCGCCGTGATGCCCGGCTGCCGCTGGATACCCAGCGCGCTGCCTCACTGGATATCCACTATGCGCAACTGTTGCCTTCCGGCGTTGGCAAGGCGCGTAGCCTCGAGCCGCGCCAAGCCCCGGTCGAGGGCAGCGACCAGCCCTACTATGAGGTGCAAGCCATCATCCAGGCCGGTGTGGCGGGTGCGGCGCATGTGACGCTGTACTGCGACCAGCAAGAGTTTTCCGAGCTGGAGCATGGTGCGCAGCTGTATGCGGTGGTGGCCAGGCAGATCATCGGGCAACGGCGCGCTGCCGGACAGTACCGGTGCTACATCACCGATCTGGATTTGTCCGAGCTGCTGGATGACCGGCTGGGCGCGACGCAGGTGTACCTGAACTACAAGCGGGTGCTGGAGCAGGCGTTGAATGAGGGGCTGGAGCAGGTGCTGGGTGAATGACCGAGGGCTGCCTTGCAGCCCCCTTGAGCCTTACAGGTCGTAATCGCCCGCCGCTTCTGGTTGGTACTCCACTTCCAGCAGCTTCAGCTTGAGGGTCTTGCCCCCCGGTGCCGGCCAGTCGATCTGCTCGCCCACCGACAGCCCCAGCAAGGCGCAGCCAATCGGTGCCAGGACCGAGACATTACCTTCCGGCCCGGCATCCTTCGGATAGACCAACGTCAGGTGGTAGTCCTTGCCGCTGGCTTCCTCACGGCAGTGCACGCGCGAGTTCATGGTGACCACGCCCGCCGGCACTTCATCGTGACCGACCACCTGCTCGGCGCGGTCCAGCTCGTCCTGCAGGGCGAGCACACCCGGCGTACTTTCGTCGAGGCTGTCGATCAGACGCTGCAGACGCTGTACGTCCAATCGGGTGAGGATGAGGGAAGGCTTGGTGCTCATGATCCAGTCAGACTCCTTTGAACAGGCGATTTTCGTCGTGCAGATAAAGCAAAACCCCGCCCAAGGGCGGGGTTTGTGAAGGCTTTGGCGTCACCGACGCAGAAACCCGACACTACCACAGCCGGGCAAATACTCAAGCCCTTGCTATCAGTGTGCCTTAGCCTGGTCGCGCAGGGCCTGGGCCTCGCGGCAAATCTGCCGACGCCGTTCGTCATCGGCCGAGCGCCATTCGCGAATGTGCTCCACATGCCGCTGGCAGCCAGTGCACACCCGCTGTTCGTCCAGCCGGCAAACGCTGATGCACGGTGATGGCACAGCGGGGCTGACGTTGCTGTAGAGCGGCTTGGGGGGACGGGCCGGGGCGGTGCTCATGTCAGATCTCGTCGAAGTCCAGCTTCTCGCCGGCCCGCTCCCAGACGATGCGCTCGAGCATTTCGCCCAACAGCTCTTCGCTCTTCTCGCACACCCACTTGCCGCTTTCTTCGTCGTAATCGAAGTGGAAGCCACCTGAGCGGTCGGCGAGCCACAGCTGGCGCAGCGGTTCCTGGCGGCTGAAAATCAGCTGGGCGCCACCTTCGAACTTGACGGTGAGCACACCGGCGGAGTTCTCCATGTCCAGGTCCAGGCCGCTCTCGTCGAACAGGTCTTCCAACGCCTGTTGGGTCGCGTCGACCAGATCATGGAAACGCGCTTCACTCAAACTCATTGCAGGAACCTCGAAATTGGCTGCGTTACAGGCAAGCCGGGCAAGATACGGGCGCTTGGCGCCGAATGCAAAGATTAGCCATTGAAGGCGGTAAGAATAGCCCGCCCGGCGGACCGGCCCTTGCATAGGCAAGCCGCCGGTCGCTCGGTATACTCGGGCGCAATACTGCATTTTTCTAAGGATTTCACCCATGAAGCGCCTGATTTCCTCCTTCGCGGCGCTGGTCGCTGTTGCCTGCCTCGTTTCGGCCTGCGGCCAGAAAGGCCCGCTGTACCTGCCTGAAGACGGCGATAACGGCAAAGCGCACAAGTCGCACCAGCACCAGCCAAAAGCCCAGCCGGCGCCGGCGCAAGCGCAGCCGGAGCTGCAGTCCGAGCCCGAGCAGTCGCCTGCGCAGTAAGGAAACCAGATGAACGCTTTCAACTACCGCGACGGCCAGCTGTTCGCGGAAGGGGTGGCCCTGTCGGCCGTCGCCGAACGTTTCGGCACCCCCACCTACGTGTACTCGCGCGCCCACATCGAGGCCCAGTACCGTAACTACGCCGATGCCCTGCAAGGCACCGAGCACCTGGTGTGCTTCGCGGTCAAGGCCAACTCCAACCTTGGCGTGTTGAACGTACTGGCGCGCCTGGGCGCAGGTTTCGACATTGTCTCCGGTGGTGAGCTGGAGCGCGTGCTGGCCGCTGGCGGGCGCGCCGACCGCGTGGTGTTCTCTGGCGTCGGCAAAACCCGCGAAGACATGCGCCGCGCCCTGGAAGTGGGTGTGCACTGCTTCAACGTCGAATCCACCGACGAACTGGAGCGTTTGCAAGTCGTGGCAGCCGAGATGGGCAAGGTTGCCCCGGTGTCGCTGCGGGTCAACCCGGACGTTGACGCCGGTACCCACCCGTACATCTCCACCGGCCTTAAAGAAAACAAGTTCGGCATCGCCATTGCCGACGCCGAGGCCATCTACGTGCGTGCCGCGCAGTTGCCGAACCTGGAAGTGGTTGGCGTCGACTGCCACATCGGCTCCCAGTTGACCACCGTTGAGCCGTTCCTCGATGCCCTGGACCGCCTGCTGGACCTGGTCGACCGCCTTGCCGACTGCGGCATCCACCTGCGCCATCTGGACCTGGGTGGCGGCGTTGGCGTGCGCTACCGCGACGAAGAACCACCGCTGGTGGCCGACTACATCAAGGCTATTCGCGAACGCGTAGGCACGCGCGACCTGGCTTTGGTGTTCGAGCCGGGCCGCTACATCGTGGCCAACGCTGGCGTGCTGCTGACCCGCGTGGAATACCTCAAGCACACCGAACACAAAGACTTCGCCATCATCGATGCGGCGATGAACGACCTGATTCGCCCTGCGCTTTACCAGGCCTGGATGGGTGTAAGCCCGGTCGTGCCACGCGAGGGTGAAGGCCGTGCCTACGACCTGGTCGGCCCGATCTGCGAGACCGGCGACTTCCTCGGCAAGGACCGTGTGCTGAACCTGGCCGAAGGCGATCTGCTGGCCGTGCAGTCCGCGGGCGCCTATGGTTTTGTCATGAGCTCCAACTACAACACCCGTGGCCGTTGCGCTGAAATCCTGGTCGACGGCGACCAGGCGTTCGAAGTACGCCGCCGCGAAACCATCGCCGAACTGTACGCTGGCGAAAGCCTGCTGCCGGAGTAAGCCCATGCTGCTGCGTTTTACCAAGATGCATGGCCTGGGCAACGACTTCATGGTCCTCGACCTGGTCAGCCAGCACGCGCATATCCAGCCCAAGCACGCCAAGCAATGGGGTGACCGGCATACCGGCATCGGCTTCGACCAGTTGCTGATCGTCGAGGCCCCGAACAACCCGGAAGTGGACTTCCGCTACCGCATCTTCAACGCCGACGGCTCCGAAGTGGAGCAGTGCGGCAACGGTGCGCGCTGCTTCGCCCGCTTCGTGCTGGACAAGCGCCTGACCGCGAAAAAGCGCATCCGCGTGGAAACCAAAAGCGGCATCATCGTGCTGGACGTGCAGAACGACGGCCAGGTGAGTGTCGACATGGGCCCACCGCGCTTCATCCCTGCCGACATTCCCTTTGTCGCTGACGAGCAGGCGCTGAACTACCCACTGGAAGTCGACGGCCAGCTGCATTCGATTGCCGCCGTGTCCATGGGTAACCCGCATGCCGTGCTGCGCGTCGATGACGTGCATACTGCCCCCGTGCATGAGCTGGGCCCGAAGATCGAAAACCACCCACGCTTCCCGCAGCGGGTGAATGCCGGCTTCCTCCAGGTCATCGACCGCCACCGCGCCAACCTGCGTGTGTGGGAACGCGGCGCGGGCGAAACCCAGGCCTGCGGCACCGGTGCTTGTGCCGCCGCCGTGGCAGCCATCAGCCAAGGCTGGATGGATTCCCCGGTATCCCTCGACCTGCCCGGTGGGCGCCTGCACATCGAATGGGCCGGCCCCGGCAAGCCCGTGGTGATGACCGGCCCGGCCGTACGCGTCTACGAAGGACAGGTTCGTCTCTAAGCGAGTAACCGCCATGACCGATCAGCCCCAGGTTGTACCCCAGCAGTCCGCCGAGCTCGATGCCGAAGCGGTGGTCGCCTACCTGCGCGCCCACCCCACCTTCTTTGCCGAGCACGACGAACTGCTGATCGAACAGCGCATACCGCATCAGCGTGGCGACAGCGTGTCGCTGGTGGAACGTCAGCTCAAGCTGCTGCGTGACCGTAACATCGAGATGCGCCATCGCCTGTCGCAATTGATGGATGTGGCTCGCGACAACGACCGGCTGTTCGACAAGACCCGGCGGCTGATCCTCGACCTGCTCGATGCCGGCACCCTGGAAGAAGTGGTAATGGCGGTCGAAGACAGCCTGCGCCAGGAGTTCCAGGTGCCGTTCGTCAGCCTCATCCTGTTCGGCGACAACGGCGCGCCGGTCGGGCGCTGGGTCAGCAACACCGAGGCGCAACAGGCCATCGGTGCTCTGCTGGGCGGTGGCAAGACGGTCAGTGGCAACCTGCGTGAGCATGAGCTGGCCTTTCTGTTCGGTGAGGAACAGCGCCGGGAGGTGGGCTCCAGTGCCGTGGCCACCCTCGAATACCAAGGGCTGCACGGGGTGCTGGCGATCGGCAGCCGCGACCCGCAACACTACAAGAGCAGCGTCGGCACCCTGTTCCTTGGCTACATCGCCGAAGTGCTCGGCCGCGTTGTACCGCGCGTTACCCAGACCCTGCGCTCGGTACGCTGATGGAACGCCAACTGGAGGCTTATTGCGCACACCTGCGCAACGAGCGCCAGGTGTCGGAGCACACCTTGCTGGGCTACCGTCGCGACCTGGATAAGGTCACCGCTTACTGCAAGGAACACGGTATTGCCGGGTGGCAAGCGCTGCAAATCCAGCAACTGCGCCAACTGATCGCCCGCCTGCACCACCACGGCCAGTCCTCCCGCAGCCTGGCACGGCTGCTGTCGGCGGTGCGCGGCCTGTACCGCTACCTCAACCGCGAAGGCCTGTGCCAGCACGACCCGGCCACTGGCCTGAGCGCGCCCAAGGGTGAGCGCCGGTTGCCCAAGGTGCTGGACACCGACCGCGCCCTGCAGCTGCTTGATGGCGGCGTCGATGACGATTTTATTGCCCGTCGTGACCAGGCGATCCTTGAACTGTTCTACTCGTCGGGCCTGCGCCTGTCCGAGCTGACCAACCTCGACCTCGATCACATCGACCTTGCCGCCGGGCTGGTGCAGGTGCTGGGCAAGGGTGGCAAAGCCCGCGTGCTGCCCGTTGGCCGCAAAGCCCGCGAGGCGCTGCACGCCTGGTACCGCCTGCGCGGCATCGGCAACCCGCGTGACCGCGCGGTGTTCATCACCCGCCAGGGCAACCGCATCACTCCACGGGCTGTGCAGCAACGTGTGCAGAAGGCGGGTGAGCGCGAGCTGGGCCAGCACCTGCACCCACACATGCTTCGCCATTCCTTCGCCAGCCATGTGCTGGAATCGTCCCAGGACCTGCGGGCGGTGCAGGAAATGCTCGGCCATGCCGACATCAGCACCACGCAGATCTACACCCACCTGGACTTCCAGCACCTGGCCGCGGTGTACGACAGCGCCCACCCTCGGGCCAAACGCAGCAAAGGCACAGACTCATGAGCATCAAGCTGATCACGTTCGACCTCGACGACACCCTGTGGGACACCGCGCCGGTCATCGCCAGCGCAGAAGTCGTGCTGCGCGACTGGCTCGAAGCCAACGCCCCGATCCTGGGCGGGGTGCCGGTGGAGCACCTGTTTGCCATTCGCGAGCGGCTGGTACAGGCCGACCCCGGCCTCAAGCACCGCATCAGCGCCCTGCGCCGACGGGTGCTGTTCCATGCCCTGGAAGAGGTCGGCTACAGCGAGAAGCAAGCGCAGGCGCTGGCCAACGAAGGCTTTGAAGTGTTCCTGCATGCTCGCCACCAGGTGGAGATCTTCCCCGAGGTGCAGCCGGTACTGGAGGTCCTGCGTCACCATTACATCCTGGGCGTGGTCACCAACGGCAACGCCGACGTGAGCCGGTTGGGGCTGGCGGACTACTTCCGCTTTGCCCTGTGCGCCGAGGACCTCGGCATTGGCAAGCCGGACCCGGCACCGTTCCTGGAAGCCCTGCGCCGAGGCGAGGCGGATGCCAGCGCCGCCGTTCACATCGGCGACCACCCCGGCGATGACATCGCAGGCGCCCAGCGAGCAGGGCTACGGGCCGTCTGGTTCAACCCTCAGGGCAAGGCCTGGACGGGTGAGCAGGCACCGGATGCCGAAATCCAGCGCCTGTCGCAGCTGCCCGACCTCCTTTCCCGCTGGCGCTGACAAGAGACCGCCTCGAAATTTGCGTTGGTGCGTATATCGAGCGCCGCCCGCGCGGCGCATCGCGAGCTGCGCTCGATCTCACTGGCAATGAAAATATACCGGCAAACGCCCACAAAAAAGCCCGCAGCGACGGCGGGCTTTTTTTGCGGTCAGCCACTCAGATAGGGCGGCTGCCGTACTTGTTGTCCGGCTTTTTGGGCGGGTCGGCGACCACGTTGGCCTCGACTTCCTGCACCTTGCCACCGCGCGAAAGGAATTCTTCCATCGCCTTGGCCAGTGCATCACGCTCTTTCTGCTTGGCTTCCATGCTCGGCAGTTCGTCTACCGAAACAGCCGCCTTGGACTTGCCCTTGGCAGCGGGTGCCGGGCTGCTGTCGTCATCGCCCGCATCTTCGGCGACATCGTCAGCTGCCGCTTCGAGGCCTTCATCAACCTCGTCTTCATCGCCTACTTCGAGGTCGTCGTTTTCCAGATCGTCGTCGCTCATGTTCTACCTCATGACTTGCGAAAGCAGGTTAGTTATAGACCAGTGCAGCCGTAGACCGGCAGCCACCAGTGAAAATTCAACTGGCCGTGGGTTAGGCCACTGCCCTTGGGTCGGCGCTCCTGATGGGAGGCGGCACCCAGCAGGCCCTGCTCCTGGCAGGACCTGACAAATCCATCTAGCCCCTGCTGGCCACACGCTATTGGCAAGCCTAGCAAAGGCTGGCGAAGTGTGTGGACTACACGTCAAACACCCTTCGGCGCGCATTCTAGCGCGCCCGTGGAAAAAGCAAAGCTCCATAAACGCCCTGCGACCTGTAAGTTTTTTACCTACGTCGCGAACGTGCCGGATAAACCGTTTGCCAAGCGCGAAATGCTGAAAATCTGGCAAAAAAATGCCCGGCAAGCCGGGCAAGTTTTTACCGCGTCGCAGTTACAGGTTGTAGCCGCGTTCGTTGTGCTGAGCCAGGTCGAGGCCGACCGACTCTTCTTCTTCGTTGACCCGCAGGCCCATTACCAGATCCAGCACCTTGAGGATCACGTAAGTTACGATGGCGGTGTAGACCACGGTGAAGATCACGCCTTTGGCCTGGATCCAGACCTGCATGCCAATGTCGGTGACGGTGCCGAAGCCGCCCAGCGCCGGCGCTGCGAACACACCGGTAAGGATTGCCCCGATGATGCCGCCGACACCATGTACACCGAAGGCATCCAGCGAATCGTCATAGCCGAGCCTGCGCTTGAGGGTGGTGGCGCAGAAGTAGCAGATCACACCCGAAGCCAGGCCGATCACCAAGGCGCCCATCGGCCCCACGGTGCCTGCAGCCGGGGTGATGGCAACCAGGCCGGCAACCACACCCGAAGCGATGCCCAGGGCGCTGGGTTTACCGTGACCAATCCACTCGGCGAACATCCAGCCCAGCGCAGCAGCAGCGGTGGCGATCTGGGTGACCAGCATGGCCATGCCAGCGGTGCCGTTGGCGGCGGCGGCGGAGCCTGCGTTGAAGCCGAACCAGCCGATCCACAGCATGGCCGCGCCCATCAGGGTGTAGCCCAGGTTGTGCGGGGCCATCGGGGTGGTCGGGTAGCCCTTGCGCTTACCCAGCACCAGGCAGCAGACCAGGCCTGCGATACCGGCGTTGATGTGCACCACGGTGCCGCCAGCGAAGTCCAGTACGCCCCAGTCCCACATCAGTGCACCGTCACCGCTCCACACCATGTGGGCGATCGGCGCATACACCAGGGTGAACCAGATGCCCATGAACACCAGCATCGCAGAGAACTTCATGCGCTCGGCGAAGGCACCCACGATCAGTGCCGGGGTGATGATGGCGAAGGTCATCTGGAAGGTGATGAATACCGCCTCAGGGAAGAGTGCAGTGGCCGACGTCAAGTTCTCGGGCGTGACGCCGCTGAGGAAGGCCTTGGAGAAGCCCCCGACGAAGGAGTTGAAGTTGAGCACGCCCTTTTCCATACCGGTGGTATCGAAGGCCATGCTGTAGCCGTAAACGACCCAGAGAATGCTCATCAGGCCGGTGATTGCAAAGCATTGCATCATCACCGACAGCACGTTCTTGGAACGCACCATGCCGCCATAGAACAGGGCCAGGCCCGGGATAGTCATGAACAGCACCAGCGCCGTTGCGGTCAACATCCAGGCGGTGTCACCGGAGTTCAGCGCTGGGGCGGCTTCCTCGGCCAAGGCAAGCCCGGGCATTACGAGGGACAATAGGGCTCCTAGCCCTGCGATCTTACGCAGAGTCATGTTGTTTTCTCCTGGGGCGTTGGGTTTGGTGAGGCGTTGTTGCTGCTTAGATCGCGTCGGTATCGGTTTCGCCGGTACGGATGCGGATCGCCTGCTCCAGATTCACCACGAAAATCTTGCCGTCACCGATCTTGCCGGTGTTGGCTGCCTTGGTGATGGCTTCGATTACCCGATCAAGGTCCTTGTCATCGATGGCAACATCGATCTTCACCTTGGGCAGAAAATCGACCACATATTCAGCACCGCGATACAGCTCGGTGTGGCCCTTCTGCCGGCCGAAGCCTTTGACTTCAGTAACAGTGATGCCCTGCACGCCGATTTCCGACAGCGACTCGCGCACGTCGTCCAGCTTGAACGGCTTGATGATGGCTGTGACTAGCTTCATGAAACTCTCTCCCGATTTGGTGGACTTGCCCCAGGAAAACAAACCCGTCTCAAGTCTAAGCGCAGCGGTTGGCTTTGTAACGCGTCGTCGGCATCCGGCTCCGCGTGCGCACTGCTTGGTCACAAGGAACTGCATCAGTGCATGGCTCGTACAGGTCTTTGCAGAAACCTTGCCAGTTCCGGCAAATCACCGGAAAACAGCGAGTTATGCGAAAGGGTCGGGATTGGCCAGTCGCCAGCATGGGAAACATGCACAGTTTCGGTGCGCACCGGCAGGGCGCATTGCGCGAAAAACGTGCACCCAAACGTCCGGTTTGTGCGTGCTACACTGCCGGCCATTCTAAGTTTCAGTGGACTGCCCCATGCTTGCGCCCAAAGCCCTTCTCGATGCCCTGAGCGACCAGGCCTCGCGCCTGTTCAGCAGCGATACCGCCCAGCCCCGTGCAGAACTGGAAAGCCAGTTCAAGGTGCTGATGCAAGGTGCCTTCAGCAAGCTGGACCTGGTCAGCCGTGACGAATTCGACAGCCAGATGGTTGTGCTGGCGCGCACCCGTGCTCGCCTGGAGGCTTTGGAAAAACAAGTAGCCGAGCTGGAAGCACGGCTGAACCCGACCCCACAGGATCAGTGAATGCAGCCCTCCAGCGCATACCCGGTACTGCTGTTTTCCTACGGCACGCTGCAGGACAAGGCCGTGCAACGGGCCAACTTCGGCCGTGAGCTGAGCGGCCAGGCCGACCGCATGCCGGGCTACCGACAGGACTGGGTCGAGATCACCGACCCGGCTGTGCTGGCGGCTAGCGGCAAGTCCCATCACCCCATCGTTTCCCCCAGCAGCCAGGCCGACGACAGCGTGGCCGGCACGGTCTTCCAGATCAGCGAAGAAGAGCTGGCGGCGGCGGACCGCTATGAAGTTGCCGACTACAAGCGCGTCGCCGTCACGCTCGCATCGGGCCTGACTGCCTGGGTTTATGTGCGCGCCTGAATCCCTCTGGCGCGGGTTGTTACACGGAGCGTTCCCCATGAAAGTCAGCGCACGCAATGTTTTTGAAGGCAAAGTCACCAACGTTCAGCCCGGCGCGGTCAATGCCGAAGTCGAGCTGACCCTGGGTGGCGGCGAAAAGCTGGTAGCGGTGGTCACCATGGCCAGCCTGCATAACCTCAGCATCAACGTCGGCAAAGACGCCGTGGCGCTGGTCAAGGCGCCGTGGGTGGTACTGCTGACCGACGCCGCCGGCTACAAGCTATCGGCCCGTAACGCACTGGAAGGCGAAGTGGTGCGGGTGGGTGATGGTGCAGTGAATGCCGAAGTGGTGCTGAAGCTGGCCGGCGGCACCGAGGTGTTTGCCATCGTGACCCGCGAAGCCGTGCAGGAGCTGGGCCTGGCACCGGGTGTGAAGGCCACTGCGCTGATCAAGGCCTCGCACATCATCCTCGGCGCCAAGCCCTGAGGGTATCAGGCCGACGCCCGTAGCCGGCCCGGCTCGGATACTGCCTGTTTCGGCGGCAACTCGCTGGCGTGCAAGGTGCCGCGAAACAGGGTCGCACCACACTGGGTAACCAGGGTCTTCACCCGGTTGTGCGAGTTGAGGATCTCGGCCTGGATGTTTTCGATGGCTGAATCCCCAGGCTGCAAGGCAACCGCACGGTTGGCCCATTCGATGGCAGCAAAACGGCTCTGCTTGCGAGTGCCGCGCCCCTGCATCCAGGCCAGCCCCAGTTCGGCGCTGGCCCGTCCGGCAACCCACGGGTCCGGGTGCTCGACCAGGCTCGACAGGTAGGCGACGGCCTCGGCCCGTTCCTGGACTTCGCCAAACTGGCGCAACAGGATACCCAGGTGCAAGCGCGCACGCGCATTGGTGTGCGGATTACCCAGCGCATCGACCAGCAGGCGCCTGACAGCCAGCATGGCACTTCGCTCACTCAGGTCCTCATCACCCTCCATACGCAGGCAGGCGAGGTTGTACTTGGCCTGCCTGCTGCCCGCCTCTACCGCACGCTGCAGCCAATACTCAGCCGTCTCGTCGTCCAGATAGTGCGCCGGGGTGTTGCCCAGGCCGCCGCTGTGCAGCTCGTACAGGCCAAGGGCAGCACCCGGCAAGCTCAGCTCCGCAAAGCGCTCGTACAGGTAACAAGCCACCTCGTGCCGGTTGGCAGCCCACAGCAGCCGCGCCACAGCGAGCACATCGAAGCCTGGCGCATGGCCCGCGCGCTGGCGGGTCACCGCCACCTGTGACCAGAGCCTTGCCTGCTCGGCCGAACGCGGCAGCCCCCACAGGCCGAAGCGATGCCCGGCAGCGCGCATTGCACAAGCGCCAGCATGCGAGCGGCCTTCACACAGGCGCTCGATGGCGGTGCGCAACAGCTGATGCTCATCTGCCATGCCATCACACAGTATCAGCCCGACAAAACAGCGAAATGGCTCGCCCATCGCAGGGATGGCGCCATGACTGGCGTTGCATGCCAAGCTCGCGGCGAAATCACGCATACCGCCTGCATGGTCTTGCAAGGCACTGCTGCGCAGCGCGCCTCGCCAGGCCAGCACGACGGCGCTTTCCCTGGGCCTTAGCGGGCGTTGCAGCCAGCTATCGAACAGTTGCTGCCAATCCGCGACGGCCTGCAACTGCTCGGCATGTGGCAGCTTCAGCCGTTCTTCGACGGCCATCCAGCGCAACGCATTGCGCAGCGCTTCGTCCCACCCATCGCACAACGGCCCATTGGCCAACAGGTCCAGCGCATCAAAACTGGCACCCCAACGGGGCAACAGGTAAACGGCCAGCGCCTGGATCGCTTCGAAACAACCAGGGCGGGCCACCAGCGCATGGCGCAACCAGTAATAGCGTGGTGCTTCGTTTTCGTGATCGGCCCGCCTGCTCAGGCACGCCGGTAATGCTTGGGGCAGCTCGGCCAAGGGCAACAGCCCGTACTTCACGAGCAAGGGGGCTGCGGCTTCCTGCGCTTCCACATCGGCATGGGCACTGGGCCTGTACCGCGCAGGCTGCCCCTGAAACAGTTCGATCAACCAGCCAGGTTCGCGCAGTTGCGCACTGACACGCAGCATGCCAATGGCCGCTGCCACGGGTTGTGCAGAGCGGTCCATTGCACGCAACAGGTGCGCGGTCGCGGTTTCACAAATTTGCTCGACGGCCAGCAAGCGGGCAGCGTTGCGTTGGCCACCATCCTGCACCTGGCAGGCCCGGTGGAAACAGTGCATGCCCATTACCACTTGCGGGTGGTAAGCCTTGGGGCAGGCATCAATCCAGGCTTTGAGCACTTGGCTCAGGGCCCTGTCACCCTGGTTTTCCAGGTCCACCAGCATGTGCCCTTCGATGGCCGCCAGGTAGGCCGGGAACTCGCCGGGCGCGGCTTGGCGCCATTGCGCCTCAAGGCTGTCGAAACACCGGGTGAGTTCAATGAATGAATTGGCCTGCACCAGTTCGCGAATCACCTGGCGCGTTTGGGCGAGCGTTTGCACGGCGCAATACCTCAAGTCCATTTGAAAGAAGACGCTGTGCCATCCCATGGCAACGGCATTTGCCCAACAACACTAAGCCATACCACCCACCTGCGCAAAGATTATTGGATCCATTTTTTGCCGATTTTAAAGAAAACACAGGGAAAAAACCTGCTCTGCAAAACCACGACGCACACTTGTTGCGCCTGTCGTGGCCACCATCGCTATCCTTGACCCAGCCGCAGGAAGCGGCCCTTTTCAGCGACAACGGAGCGTCCATGTCACTAGCCCTCGTCCACAGCCGCGCCCAGGTGGGTGTGCAGGCACCCGCGGTCAGCGTCGAAACCCACCTGGCCAACGGCCTGCCCCATCTCACTCTGGTCGGCCTGCCAGAAACCACGGTCAAGGAAAGCAAGGACCGGGTACGCAGCGCCATCGTCAACTCCGGGCTTAGCTACCCGCAGCGGCGCATTACCCAGAACCTCGCCCCCGCCGACCTGCCCAAGGATGGCGGGCGCTATGACTTGGCCATTGCCCTGGGTATCCTCGCCGCAGATGGCCAGGTGCCGACTGCCACCCTGGCCGATATGGAATGCCTGGGCGAACTGGCGCTTTCGGGGAAATTGCGCCCTGTCCAGGGCGTGCTACCTGCGGCCCTGGCGGCACGCGAAGCAGGCCGGGCGCTGGTGGTGCCACGGGAAAATGCCGAGGAAGCCAGCCTGGCAGGCGGGCTGGTGGTGTATGCGGTGGGCCACCTGCTGGAGTTGGTCGCCCACCTGAACGGCCAGGTGCCATTGCCGCCGTACGCGGCCAATGGCTTGATCCTGAATCAACGTCCCTACCCTGACCTGAGCGAGGTGCAGGGCCAACTGGCGGCCAAGCGCGCGTTGATGCTGGCGGCGGCTGGGGCGCACAACCTGCTGTTCACCGGGCCACCCGGCACCGGCAAGACCTTGCTCGCCAGCCGCCTGCCGGGGCTGCTGCCACCGCTGGACGAGCACGAGGCGCTCGAGGTGGCTGCCATTCAGTCGGTCAGCGGGCATACACCTCTGAGCAGTTGGCCGCAGCGACCGTTTCGCCATCCCCACCACTCCGCATCCGGCCCGGCACTGGTTGGAGGCAGCAGCCGGCCGCAACCGGGCGAAATCACCCTCGCCCACCATGGCGTGCTGTTTCTCGATGAACTGCCAGAGTTCGAGCGGCGTGTGCTGGAGGTGCTGCGCGAGCCGCTGGAGTCGGGCGAGATCGTGATTGCCCGGGCACGCGACAAAGTGCGCTTTCCGGCGCGCTTTCAGCTGGTGGCGGCGATGAACCCATGCCCTTGCGGCTACTTGGGCGACCCTACTGGCCGCTGCCGCTGCAGCACCGAGCAGATCGCGCGGTACCGCAACAAGCTATCAGGGCCGCTGCTGGACCGCATCGACCTGCACCTGACCGTGGCTCGCGAAAGCACCACGCTGAACAATCAGCCCTGTGGTGAAGCCAGTGCCGATGTGGCAGCCAGGGTAGCGCAGGCGCGGGAGGTACAGCAGCGCCGCCAAGGGTGCGTGAATGCGTTTCTCGACCTCGACGGGTTGCGTCGCCATTGCGGATTGACGGCGGCGGACCAAGCTTGGCTGGAAGGGGCCTGCGAACGGTTGACCTTGTCGTTGCGGGCAGCGCACCGGTTGTTGAAAGTGGCGCGGACACTGGCGGACCTCGAGGGTTGTGAGGCAATCGGCCGGCCACATCTGGCCGAGGCCCTGCAGTACCGGCCGGGGAGCAGTTAAATTGCCCTGGCTGCAAAGCGGCCCTGGAAATTTCAGCCCCAGCAGCAGAACCTGCGTTTGACAGCGCCCTGCGGCAACTGTCCTTCTTTACGGGACAATGTTTCTCCCGGACAGCTGATTGTCTGCCCCCCCTCCACCCCTCAAAATCGTCGGCCAAACTGTTCAAATGCTGCCCCGGCAGCTCATGGAGTAAGAGCCAATGCCACACGAAGGCAGCCTTCTGCAAACCGCGGTGATCTTTCTGCTCGCGGCCGTCGTCGCCGTCCCCCTGGCCAAGCGCCTGCAACTGGGTGCCGTGCTCGGCTACCTGCTGGCCGGTGTAGCCATCGGCCCGCAGGCACTTGGCCTGATCCGCGACACCGAAAGCGTGGCGCACATTTCCGAGCTGGGCGTGGTCCTGCTGCTGTTCATCATTGGCCTGGAGCTGTCGCCCAAGCGCCTGTGGCTGATGCGCAAGTCGGTGTTCGGTGTGGGTACCGCGCAGGTGCTGCTGACCGGCGCGCTGCTCGGTGCCATTGCCCTGTTCGGCTTCAGCCAGACGCTGCCGGCAGCCATCGTCCTCGGCCTGGGCCTGGCGCTGTCGTCCACCGCCCTTGGCCTGCAAAGCCTGGCCGAGAGCAAGCAGCTCAACGCCCCGCACGGCCGCCTGGCGTTCGCCATCCTGCTGTTTCAGGACATCGCTGCGATCCCGCTGATTGCCCTGGTACCGCTACTGGCCGCCAGTGGGCCGGACGCCAGCCACGGCGATAGCCTGCAACACGGCCTGAAGGTATTCGCCAGCATCGCCGTGGTGATCATCGGTGGTCGCTATCTGTTGCGCCCGGTGTTCCGCACCGTGGCCCGCACCGGCCTGCCGGAAGTGTCTACTGCCACCGCACTGCTGGTAGTGATCGGCACCGCCTGGCTGATGGAAGAAGCGGGTATATCCATGGCCCTGGGCGCCTTCCTCGCCGGCCTGCTGCTGGCCGACTCGGAATACCGCCACGAGCTGGAATCGCAGATCGAGCCGTTCAAGGGCCTGCTGCTGGGTTTGTTTTTCATCAGCGTGGGCATGGGCGCCAACCTTCGCCTGCTGCTGGATATGCCGCTGGTGGTACTGGGCCTGACCCTGCTGCTGGTAGCAGTAAAGCTGGTGCTGCTGATCGGCGTCGGGCGCCTGGTCGGTGGCCTGAACAGCGCCAGCGCCCTGCGCCTGGGCATGGTACTGGCGGCCGGTGGCGAGTTCGCCTTCGTGGTCTTCAAGCTGGGCAAGGACCAAGGCCTGTTCGACACCCAGACCTACGACCTGCTGCTGATGACCATTACCCTGTCGATGGCCATCACCCCGCTGCTGATGCTGGGCTGCGCCCGCGCCCTCAAACGCCCGCAACCGGCGCGTGAAGTGCCCGAGCAGTACAAGCAGATCCAGACGGATACGCCGCGGGTGGTGATCGTCGGCATGGGCCGCATGGGCCAGATCGTCGCGCGCATCCTGCGGGCACAAAAAATCCCGTTCATAGCCCTGGAAACCTCAGTGGACGCCATCGAGATGACCCGCATGTTCGAACAGGTGCCGGTGTTCTACGGCGACCCGCTGCGCCCCGAGGTGCTGCACGCCGCCAAGGTGGGTGAAGCGGAGTACTTCATCATCACCATCGATGACCCAGAAGCCGCCATTCATACCGCTGAACGGGTGAAACGCCTGTACCCGCACCTGAAGGTGCTGGCCCGGGCACGTAACCGCCAGCATGTGCACAAGTTGGTGGATGCAGGCGCCGAGCCGATTCGCGAGACGTTCTACTCCAGCCTGGAAATGACCCGCCGCGCGCTGGTGGGGTTGGGCTTGAGCGATGAACAGGCGGCGGACCGTATCGCACGGTTTACCCAGCATGACGAAGAAGTGCTGGTGGCCCAGGGGCAGGTACGCGATGACCGGGCCAAGGTGATGCAGACGGCCAAGGAGGCGCGGGTGGAGCTGGAGCGGTTGTTTGATTCGGATGCGGTTTGAGTAGTCAGGCGAACACCAACCGCTCTATTTGAGGATGCTCACGCTGAGCGGCTTGCCAAAGATCGTAAGCTGCCTGTTCGGCAAGGTATTGCCGGGCAGGCCCCAGGCCTGCCAGCTCAAGCCGATAAGCAAGATCGGCAGAAATGGCGGCGCGCCCATTGAGTACCGTGGACAACTGCCCCCGCGAATAGCCGAGGTGGCGAGCTAACTCAGAAACGTTCATGCCAATTGCGGGCAACACATCTTCTCGCAAAGACTCCCCAGGATGGGGAGGATCGAACATAGGCATGACTCAAGCTCCTAGTGATAATCCAGATAGTCAACAAGCTCCACATCGGTACCCACGAAGCGGAACACCACTCGCCAGTTACCCGAGACATTTACTGCCCAATAGCTTTCCAGCTTTCCGTGCAGAGGATGAAGACGGTAACCCGGCCGGTTCATGTCTGCTGCGGTTTGTGCAACTTCAAGAGAAGCCAGTAAACGCCGCAAGCGATTCACATGATCTGCACGCACTCCAGACGTGTCACGATGCTGATGGAGCAGCCTCAGGCCTTTGTGCCTGAAACTTCTTATCACCGATGGTTGAGTGTAAGGTCATGCCTTACACTTTTCAAGCTAGCGTTGGCGCTGCGCATGGAGTCACTCCTGAAAAATTTCCGGGTGCTCAGTTTGCTCTCGGCGTGCCCGTTTAGCGCCGTTATGCCTTCCGCTCTTTCATGTAGGAGATTTCCGAGAAAGGTTTATAGCGTGGGGCCACGTCGTGCCCACCCCCTCCTGCGTGAACAGATGACACAGGCAAAAGCCTGTTCCGGAGCAACCTGAATGCGCTCGAAACGGCAGAAGGTTGCTTGAGTCGTTGCGGAAAGGGATTGAGCCACAGCCCATGAATTGATGCTGCCTGTACCGCCCTCTTCGCGGGTGAACCCGCTCCCACAGGATCACCACTGGTTCTGAAACTGTGCAGTACCTGTGGGAGCGGGCGTGCCCGCGAAGAGGCCGGTACAGCAAACAAAAAAAGCCGGCTCCCTGCAGAGGGAGCCGGCCTTTGTGCGTACTGCTACTGGTTTGCTTACTTACCCGCAGTCAGCGCGTTATAGCTGGTCATCAAATTGCGATAATCCGGAATGTGGTTGGAGCACAGCGCAGCCAGCCCTTCGACATCGTTGCGCCAGTCGCGGTGCAGCTCGCAGGCCACGCCGAACCAAGTCATCAGCTGCGCACCGGCCTGAAGGGTTATGAATCTTTCAGCAATCCGGTGTGTTTCGCGTTGATGGGCACAGATTAAAATCATCACCTTTGCTGCACTAGACTGCGAAAACCGCCCTTAGCGTTCCGTTTGGAGAACGATCATTGGAAGACCTCAACTCCCTCTACTACTTCACCCAAGTCGTGGAGCACGGCGGCTTCGCCCCGGCCGGGCGGGCGCTGGACATGCCCAAGTCGAAACTCAGCCGGCGCATCGCCGACCTTGAAGACCGCCTGGGCGTGCGCCTGCTGCACCGCACCAGCCGGCACTGCTCGCCGACCGAGATCGGCCAGGCCTACTACAACCGTTGCCTGGCCATGCGCGTGGAGGCCGAGGGCGCGGCGGAAATCATCGAACGCAACCGCAGCGAGCCGCGCGGGCTGGTGCGCATCAGTTGCCCGACCACCCTGCTCAACTCCTGGGTCGGGCCGATGCTGACCCGCTACATGCTCAAGTACCCGCAGGTGGAGTTGTTCATCGAAAGTACCAACCGCCGTGTCGACCTGCTGCACGAGGGCTTCGACATCGCCCTGCGCGTGCGCTTTCCGCCGCTGGAGAACACCGACATGGTGATGAAGGTGCTGAGCAACAGCACCCAGTGCCTGGTCGGCCAGCCGCACTACCTGGCGCAACTGCCCAAAGGGTTTGACCCGCAGCTGCTGGGCACGCTACCCAGCGTGCATTGGGGCAGTGCCCAGCGCGAGTACCAGTGGGAACTGTTCCAGGGTGAGGACAACAGCCGCAGCATCGTCATCCCGCACACACCGCGCATGGTGACCGATGACCTGTTTGCACTGCGCCATTTCGTGGTGGCCGGGGTGGGGATCGCGCACTTGCCGAGGGTGGCGGTTCGCGAGGACCTGGCTTCGGGGCGCTTGGTGGAATTGCTGCCTGAGTGGCACCCGCGTTGCGGCATCGTGCATGCGATCTTCCCGTCGCGGCGGGGGTTACTGCCGTCGGTGCGGGCGCTGATCGATCATCTGGCTGAGGAATTTGCGATCAGCGACATGGCGTGAGTCGGTGGCTGTCAGTCACGGCCCTTTCGCGGGACAAGCCCGCTCCCACAAGTTACCCCACTGCCCTCGGGATGGGTGGTGAACCTGTGGGAGCGGGCTTGTCCGGCGAAGCGGCCGTCATTTATCCAGGCAAAGCAGCTCAGAAAGCAAAGCAGGAACAACCCAGCGAACCCCAGAAGCCCTGGAAGTCACTCACCGGGACACTCGAATGCCGTGCCTTCTCATGGCTGTGCGCATGCACCCCGCATGGCCCGCTGCACTGGTGCACGGCGGCTACCAAAGATGGCGTACCCACGCGCCAGTGCCCCGGCACCTTGGCCACCGGCGACCACTCCGGCAGTACCGGCACCTGCGCAGGGCCAAGCTTGTCGAACTCGCCAGCGCCGTACACCACCTTGCCATCGACGATGGTCAGCACCGACTCGATGCCCTTGATCGCCTCTTCCTCAACACTGAAAAAGTCCAGCGACAGCGCCGCCAGGTCGGCCAGCTGGCCCACCTTGATCTGGCCCTTCTTGCCCTGCTCGCTGGAGAACCACGCGCTGCCTTGGGTGAACAGTTGCAGTGCGGTGTCGCGGTCCAGGCCTTCCGGGTACAACTCCATGCCGCCGACGGTCTTGCCGCTGACCAGCCAGTACAGCGAGGTCCACGGGTTGTAGCTGGACACGCGGGTGGCATCGGTGCCGGCCCCCACAGGCACGCCCATGTCGAGCATGCGCTTGATGGGCGGGGTCTGCTCGGCAGCCTTGGCGCCGTAGCGGTCGACGAAGTACTCACCCTGGAAGGCCATGCGGTCCTGGACGGCGATACCACCGCCCAAGGCGCGCACGCGCTCGATGTTCTGTGGGGTGATGGTTTCGGCGTGGTCGAAGAACCACGGCAGGCCGTTGAACGGGATGTCGCGGTTGACCTTCTCGAACACGTCGAGCATGCGCGTGATCGATTCGTTGTAGGTGGCGTGCAGGCGGAATGGCCAGCGCTGCTCGACCAAGTGCCGCACCACCGGTTCCAGCTCCTCTTCCATGGTCTGTGGCAGGTCCGGGCGTGGCTCGAGGAAGTCCTCGAAGTCGGCGGCGGAGAACACCAGCATTTCGCCGGCGCCGTTATGGCGCAGGAAGTCGGTGCCGCTGTGCAGCTTGACGCTGGAGGTCCACTTCTTGAAGTCGTCCAGCTCTTCCTTGGGCTTCTGGGTAAACAGGTTATAGGCGATGCGCACGGTCAGCTGGTTATTGTCGGCCAGCTCCTGGATAACCGAATAGTCGTCGGGGAAGTTCTGGTAGCCGCCGCCGGCGTCAATGGCACTGGTCAGGCCCAGGCGGTTCAGTTCACGCATGAACTGGCGGGTCGAATTGACCTGATACTCCAGTGGCAGCTTCGGCCCTTTGGCCAAGGTAGCGTAGAGAATCATTGCGTTCGGGCGGGCGATCAGCATGCCGGTGGGGTTGCCGAACTTGTCGCGCTGGATTTCGCCACCCGGCGGGTTCGGGGTGGCCTTGTCGTAGCCGACCGCCTTGAGCGCAGCGCGGTTGAGCAGCGCGCGGTCATACAGGTGCAACAGGAACACCGGGGTGTCGGGCGCAGCCTGGTTGATCTCCTCAAGGGTGGGCATGCGTTTTTCGGCAAACTGGAATTCGTTCCAGCCGCCCACCACGCGTACCCACTGCGGGGTGGGCGTGCGCGCAGCCTGGTCCTTGAGCATGCGCAGGGCATCGGCCACCGACGGCACGCCTTCCCAGCGCAGCTCCAGGTTGTAGTTCAGGCCACCGCGGATCAGGTGCAGGTGCGAGTCGTTCAGGCCGGGGATGACCGTGCGCTGCTTGAGGTTGATGATCTGCGTGGTAGTGCCCTTGTGGGCCATGGCCTCGGCATCGTTGCCCACGGCGATGAAGCGCCCATCCTTGATCGCGACAGCAGTCGCGGTAGGTTTTTCGCGGTCAACGGTGTGCAGTTTGCCATTGAACAGAATCAGGTCAGCGGTCATGGAACCTCCTTGGATGGATGCGTGAGCGGAACCGGCCTGGCCGGCGAAGGGCAATGCGGACCAGAGCGCGCCGGCCGCACCGAGCACGGTGCTGGTAGCGAGGAACTGGCGACGGGTCTTGTCGTTGCGGTCCTGGGACATAGGCTTCTCCGACTGGGGCCGGCAGGGCGACTGCGAAGCATGCCGGTTGACGCAAGGTCAGGGCTTGGCTGGATGTGCGGTGGGTTGAAGAAGGTTAGCCGTGTTCAAACCTTTTGCTGCCCGCGCAGCCAGTTGGCGCAGCGGCGGGTTACCCAAGGCATGATGTAGAACACCACGGGCAGGATGACGAACAGGTTGACGATCAGGTTGCCGGTGATCGGGCCGCCCAGCTGCGGGAAGCGTGCGAACAGCGGCGCTAGCAGCTGCGGAATGATCATGGTCATGGGGCAGATCACCAGGTAGGTCAGCAACGCCTGCTTCCAGCGTGGCGGTTGGGCCGGCGTGGAGTTCGTCGGGCTAGCGAGAACCTGGTGTTGCAGGCATACGGTCACCACTTCGCGGTTGTGTTGGAGTGCGGTGTTCATCGGCGTTCCTTGAGATGAGCGTGCCCGCATTCACTGTGCAACGGCGAACGGGCGGTGGATTGGATGGGTGTGCTGCCCTTGGCGGGCACCGACTGGCGGTGCCCGGGGCGGTCGGCTTACTTGCCGGCGTTGAAGGCGTTGTAGCTGGTCATCAGGTTGCGGTAGTCCGGGATGTGGTTGGAGCACAGCGCGGCCAGGCCTTCGACGTCGTTGCGCCAGTCGCGGTGCAGCTCACACGCCACGCCGAACCAGGTCATCAGTTGCGCACCGGCCTGGCTCATGCGGTTGTGGGCGGCGTCGCGGGTCATGGCGTTGAAGGTGCCGGAGGCGTCGGTCACCACGAACACATCGAACTCTTCTTCCAGGGCCGCCAGGGCCGGGAAGGCCACACACACTTCTGTCACGACGCCGGCGATGATCAGCTGCTTCTTACCGGTGGCCTTTACCGCCCTGACGAAATCTTCGTTGTCCCAGGCGTTGATCTGGCCTGGGCGGGCGATGTACGGGGCGTCCGGGAACAGGGCTTTCAGCTCTGGCACCAGCGGGCCGTTGGGGCCTTGCTCGAAGCTGGTGGTGAGGATGGTCGGCAGGTTGAAGAACTTGGCCAGGTCAGCCAGCGCCAGCACATTGTTCTTGAACGCGTCTGGTTCGATGTCACGGACCAGGGACAGCAGGCCAGCCTGGTGATCGACCAGCAGTACGGCGGCGTCGTCTTTGTTCAGGCGGTTGTATTTGAAGTTGGTCATGGTCGTTGCTCCTAAGGGTTTCTGTTTTCAGTAAGTTGGGTGTTTCGCGTTGATGGGAGAAGATTAAAACCATCACCTTTGGAGCGGTAGATAGTGGTTTTTGGCTTTAGCGTTCTGTTTTATGAACGATAGATTGGCGTTTTATTTGCTGGCCTCTTCGCGGGTAAACCCGCTCCCACAGGGATCGCGCATCCTGCAAGTCATGCGCAGCCCCTGTGGGAGCGGGTTTACCCGCGAAGAGGCCGGTGCAGGCCCCATTGCCTGCAGCAGCAACCTGCTCTATTACTACCCACAGCCCTACCCTCACCCCCGAGACCACCATGCTGGCGTTCATCCAGTCCTTCCCGTTGTTGCTCGGTACTGCCCTGATCTTGCTCGACCTCATGCTCTGGCAAGTCATCCCCATGCAGCGCCGTGCCTGGCGCATTGGCACGCGGCTGGTGATATTCCTGCTATTCAGCTCGGTGCTGGTGGCTGCCGGCATGAGCCCGCTGCAACCGCCACCCTGGCCCGACGATGTCTCGCGCAACCTCATGGCCACGGTACTGGCCATCGGCTGGTGGCTGTTTGGTGCGCGCACGGTCACGGTGGTGTTCGGCCAGCTGCTGGTCGCCCGTGGCAGCCATGGCGGCCGGTTGCTGCAGGATGTGCTGGGGGCTTTGATCTTTCTGGCCGCCGTCGTGGCTGCCGCGGGCTATGTGATGCAGCTGCCGGTGAAGGGCTTGCTGGCCACGTCCGGGGTGATGGCCATCGTCATCGGTCTGGCGCTGCAGAGCACCCTGGCCGACGTATTCAGCGGCATCGTGCTGAACACCACGCGGCCCTATCAGATTGGCGATTCAATCTCCATCGACGGTACCGAAGGCAAGGTGCTGGACATCGACTGGCGCGCCACGCGCTTGCTGACCGGCAGCGGCAGCCTGGCGGTGATCCCCAACTCGGTCGCGGCCAAGGCGCGGCTGCTCAACCACAGCCGCCCGGCCGATGTGCATGGGGTGTCGATCAGCGTGGTGGTACCGGCCAAGGTGCGGCCCAAGCGGGTATTCGATGCGCTGGAAAAGGCCCTGCAGGGCGTCAGTGCCATTCTTGCGACCCCAAAGCCGAAGGTGACGGTGAAGGCCTCGACGCTGGAGTCCGTGGAGTACGAGGCCAGCGGCTTCGTGGCCGACGCGGGCACCAAGGGCGACGCACGCAATCAGCTGTTCGACCTTGCCCACCGGCACCTGGAGGCCAGCGGGGTGATGTGGAACGTGGACCTGGCCCTGCCGCCGCGCAGCCGCCAGCGCGAGGTGCTGGACGAAGTGCGGGTGTTCCGCTCGCTAAGCGATGAGGAGCGCGACGCGCTGAGCCAGCGCATGACGGCGGTGGAGTACCTGGCGGACCAGGTGATACTGGGGGTTGGCGAGCTTTCCGAGCATTTGCTGGTGATTGGCAGCGGTGTGGTTTCGGCGTCGGTGCGCGAGGGCGACAAGCGGATCGAAGCCGGGCGCATGGGGCCGGGAGAGGTGCTGGGAATCGAGGGCATCATTGATGAGGATGACTCGTTCGCCGAGTTCCGCACGCTGACCAGTTGCGTGCTGTACCGCATCGAAAAGGAACAGGTGAAGAGCTGTTTGCAGCAGCGTGGTGAAGTGCAGACGGCGTTGAGCAAGTTGCAGCGGTTCCGGCGGCAGAGCCGGGAATCGTTGTTGCTGCAAAAGCCGGCCCTGATCAAGAAAGGCGGCTTCCTCAGCTGGCTGCACAAGTAAGCCTGCGCCGGCCTCTTCGCGGGCATGCCCGCTCCCACAAGAACCCCACAGGTCTCAGCATCTGCGCGATTCCTGTGGGAGCGGGCGTGCCCGCGAAGAGGCCAGTACTTACAACACAACCCTCAGGCACTGCCCCGCGTGGTACAGCGAGAAGCCGGATTCGTAGAACGCAGTCCGCAGCGAAGGCGCACTCACGCCGCTCATGGGCGAGAACGGAATCGGCAGGCTGTCCGCGTCACCCTTGAGCAGAAACTCGGCAAAGGCACGGCCGATCACGGTACCTGTGGTGTTGCCCCGCCCGTTGTAACCCGTAACCGCCACCAACCCCGGCGCAGGCTCGAACAGGCGCATCAGGTGGTCGGGGGTAAAGTCGATACAGCCGGTCCAGTGCATTTCCCACTCGACCTTGCCCAGCTCCGGGTAGTAGTGGCTCTGGATACGGTCCGCCCAGCTGCGCACAAACCACGACGGCTTGTTGTCGACCCGGCCCAGGCTGCCGAGCAGCAGGCGGCCCTGATCGTCGCGGCGGATGCTGCTGAGCACGGTACGGGTGTCCCACGAGCCTTGGCCGTGTGGCAGCACTTTATCGGCTGCGGCGCCCTGCAGCGGCTTGGACGCCACCTGATAGTAGTAACCGCGGAAGAACTGCTTTTGCAGGTTGCTCCAGTCGCCTTCGGTGTAGGCGCCCGTGGAAATCACAACCTTGTCGGCGCGCACCGAGCCACGCGCAGTCTTCACCCGCCAGCCATCGCCATCACGCTCCAGGCCTTCAACCGAAGACTGCTGGAACAGCTTGCCACCCAGGCGCGCCACGGCAGCCGCCAGGCCCTGGGTGTAACCCATGGGGTTGATGGTGCCGGCGCGGCGGTCGAGCAGCGCGGCGGAAATCTTGTTGGTACCGCAGTATTCCTGGCATTGGGCGCCGGTCAGCAGCTCCACGTCGGCACCGCGGCGGCGCCATTGTTCGTGGCGGGCTTCGAGGTCGGCAATGCCGGTGGCGTTGTGCGCCATGTGCAGCGTGCCTTTGTGCTGGGCCTGACAGTCGATGCCCAGACGCTCGATCATGGCGAACACTTCGCCAGGGGCTTCGCCGAGCACCTTGTTCAGGCGGCTGCCCTGCTTCTGGCCGAGGGTGGCCTCGACGTCGTCGGGGCGGATCCAGGTGCCGGCGTTGACCAGGCCGACGTTGCGCCCGGAACCACCGTGGCCAATCTTCCAGGCCTCCAGCAGGATCACCGACTTGCCCTGTTCGAGCAGATGGATGGCCGCCGACAGGCCGGTAATGCCGCCGCCGATCACGCAGACATCAGCCTTGTGCTCACCGGCCAGGGCCTGGGCGGCAACGGTCGGTTTGCTGACGTGTTCCCACAAGCATTGTTGACGCAGTTCGGACATGGCCCGGCTCCAGCAGTGTTGTTCTTATAGCGTTGGGGCGGCGCTGCCGCCCATTCGCGGGACAAGCCCGCTCCCACAATGATCAGTGCCACCTGCACGATCCCTGTGGGAGCGGGCTTGCCCCGCGAACCGGGGGCTATGCCCCCGGCCTTGCAGCATGGATTAGTCGAACACGATACCCTGCGCCAGCGGCAGCTCGCGCGAGTAGTTCACGGTGTTGGTCTGGCGACGCATGTAGCCTTTCCACGCATCCGAACCCGACTCACGACCACCGCCGGTTTCCTTCTCGCCACCAAACGCACCGCCGATCTCGGCACCGCTGGTGCCGATGTTGACGTTGGCGATACCACAGTCGCTGCCCGAAGCACTCTGGAAGCGCTCCGCCTCACGGATGTCGGTCGTGAAGATGCACGACGACAGGCCTTGTGGCACTTCGTTGTTCAGGCGCAGGGCCTCTTCGAAGTCGTCGTAAGCCAGCACGTAAAGAATCGGGGCGAACGTTTCGTGGCGCACCACGTCGCTCTGCGCCGGCATTTCGGCGATGGCAGGCGATACGTAGTAGGCGTTCGGGTACTGGTCGGCCAGCTGACGCTCGCCACCAAACACCTGGCCACCTTCGTCGCGGGCCTTGGCCAGCGCACCCTGCATGGCGTCGAACGACAGCTTGTCGATCAGCGGGCCCACCAGGTTGTCTTTGCGTGGGTCGCCAATACGCACTTTGCCGTAGGCGGCTTTGACGCGGGCAACCACTTCGTCCTTGATCGAGCGGTGCACGATCAGGCGGCGCAGGGTGGTGCAACGCTGGCCGGCGGTGCCCACCGCCGAGAACAGGATGCCCCGCACGGCCAGGTCCAGGTCGGCGCTCGGCGCCAGGATCATGGCGTTGTTGCCACCCAGCTCGAGGATGCTACGGCCGAATCGGGCAGCTACACGTGGGCCGACTTCGCGCCCCATGCGGGTGCTGCCGGTGGCGCTGACCAGCGGTACGCGCGGGTCATCGACCATGGCTTCGCCAGCTTCACGGCCGCCGATCACCAGTTGTGCCAGGCCAGCCGGGGCATCGCCGAAGGCTTTCAGGGCTTTGTCGAACAGCGCCTGGCAAGCCAGAGCAGTCAGCGGGGTCTTTTCAGACGGTTTCCACACCACCGAGTTACCGGCCACCAAGGCCAGGGCGGTGTTCCAGGCCCATACGGCAACCGGGAAGTTGAAGGCGCTGATGACGCCAACCACGCCCAGCGGGTGCCAGGTTTCACGCATGTGGTGGCCCGGGCGCTCGGAGGCGATGGTCAGGCCGTACAGCTGGCGCGACAGGCCCACGGCGAAGTCGCAGATGTCGATCATTTCCTGCACTTCGCCCAGGCCTTCCTGGGTGATCTTGCCGGCTTCGATCGAGACCAGCTCGCCAAGGTCGGCCTTGTGCTCACGCAGCACTTCGCCAAACAGGCGCACCAGTTCACCACGGCGCGGGGCTGGCACAGTGCGCCAGGCCTCGAAGGCGCTCTGGGCCTGATCGATGCGGGCGATGGTCTCGGCCTTGCCAAGCAGTTTCACCGAGGCGATCTGGCTGCCGTCGATCGGCGTGTGAACAGGGTAGTCGCCCTGGGTGTAAGCCTCGGCGGCAACGCCAAGGCGCTCGAGCAATCCAGCAACCATTGTGTTTCTCCTACATCGGGTGATGGGGTGGAAAAATGATGTGGATCAGTATTAATCCGATCACATAGGTACAACAAACGACCTTTATTCCGCATATCATTCCGTCAGGTAATGATTTGAGCCGCAGAGACCACTATGTCCAAACGCCTGGTGCCTTCCATGACCGCCCTGCAGTGCTTTGAAGCTGCAGCCCGTCATTTGAGCTTTACCCGTGCCGCCGAAGAACTGCACCTGACCCAGAGCGCCGTCAGCAAGCAGGTAGCGCAACTTGAAGACATGCTGCGCCATCACCTGTTCCTGCGCATCCGCCGGCGCCTGCAACTGACCCCGGCCGGCAGCCTGTACCTGGCCGAGGTCAACAAGATCCTCACCCAGGTGGACATGTCCAGCCGCTACGTGCTCACTTACGGCGAGCAGACCGAGATATTGAAAGTAGCCACTCAACCGAGTTTTGGCGTGCGCTGGTTGATCCCGCACCTCAAGGGTTTTGGCAAACGCCACACCAACATCCACCTGGACATCCGCAACGAGATGGAGCCGTTCGCCCTGCTGCAGGGCTCGGCAGACGTGGTGTTCTTCTATGGCCAGGGCACCTGGCCTGGTGCCACCTGCGTGGAGCTGTTCCGCGAAGAGGTGGTGCCGGTGTGCGCGCCGGAGCTGCTGGCCGGGCGCACGCTGGGCGATGCTGCAGAACTGGCCGACCTGGTGCTGCTGCAAAGCACCTCACGGCCCGAGGCCTGGCATGAGTGGTTCCTGGAGCTGGGTTTGCAAAGCGTCAGCGCCTACCACGGGCCACGCTTCGATACGTTCTATATGGCCTTGAGCGCGGCGCAGGCGGGGTGCGGGGTGGCGTTGGTGCCGCGTTACCTGGCGGCGAAGGAGTTGGCCGAGGGTAGCCTGGTGGTGCCGTGGAACCATGCGATGCGCAGTGCCGGGGCGCATTACCTGGCGTATGCCGAGCATGCGGCGGAGGTGCCCAAGGTGCGGGCGCTGGTGGAATGGATTCAGGAGCAACTTCAGGCTTGAGATTGCCGGGGCAGCGTTGCGGCCCATTCGCGGCACAAGGCCACGCCTACAAACAGCACGCGGTCCCCTGTAGGAGCGGCCTTGTGCCGCGAATGGGCTGCAAAGCAGCCCCAATGGCCCTGAAGGTCGATCAAAAAAGGAATGACACACTCACTTTTTTTCGCTTGTGAGCCAAGTGCATTCCCAGCTTTCATGTAAGCGTCCGAACCCAACCAGGAAGCTAGCGATGCCCGCCCACGATTTCGTCAGCCCAGACAGCATTCGCGCGCAGTTCTCTGCCGCCATGTCGCTCATGTACAAACAGGAAGTGCCGTTGTACGGCACGCTGCTGGAGCTGGTGAGCGAAATCAACCAGCAGGTCATGGCCCAGCAACCCGAGGTTGCCCAGGCCCTGCGCTGGACCGGCGAAATCGAGCGCCTGGACCACGAGCGCCACGGCGCCATCCGCGTCGGCACCGCCGAAGAACTGGCCACCATCGCCCGCCTGTTTGCCGTCATGGGCATGCAGCCGGTCGGCTACTACGACCTCAGCTCCGCCGGTGTGCCGGTGCACTCCACCGCCTTCCGCGCGGTACACGAGCAGTCGCTGCACGTCAGCCCGTTCCGTGTGTTCACCTCGCTGCTGCGCCTGGAGCTGATCGACAACCCGCAGCTGCGTGAGCTGGCACAGAGCATCTTGGCCAAGCGCCAGATCTTCACCCCCCGCGCCCTCGAACTGATCGCCAAGTGCGAGCGCGATGGCGGCCTGAACGCAGCCGATGCCGAAGCGTTCGTGCAAGAAGCGCTACACACCTTCCGCTGGCACCATGACGCCACCGTCACCGCCGAGCAGTACCAGCAACTGCACGACCAGCACCGCCTGATTGCCGATGTGGTGGCCTTCAAGGGCCCGCACATCAACCACTTGACCCCACGCACCCTGGACATCGATGCGATCCAGCTCGGCATGCCGGCCAAGGGCATCCCGCCGAAAGCCGTGGTCGAAGGCCCGCCCACCCGCCGCCACCCGATCCTGCTGCGCCAGACCAGCTTCAAGGCCTTGCAGGAAAAGGTCGCGTTCAGCGACCAGCAGGGGAGCGAAGGCAGCCACACCGCGCGCTTTGGCGAAATCGAGCAACGCGGTGCAGCCCTGACGCCGAAAGGTCGCCAGCTGTACGACAAGCTGCTCGACGCCACCCGCGCCGCCCTGGGTGGCGCACCGGCCGAAGCCAATGCCGAGCGCTACATGGCCTTGCTCAAAGATACCTTTGCCGAGTTCCCGGATGACCTGGCGCAGATGCGTGAACAAGGCCTGGCGTACTTCCGCTACTTTGCCACCGAGAAAGGCCTGGCTGCGCGTGACCAGGAAGGCCGCCCAACCACCCTGCAGGGGCTGATCGATGCTGGCCATGTGCATTTCGAGGCATTGGTGTACGAGGACTTCCTGCCGGTGAGCGCAGCGGGGATCTTCCAGTCCAACCTGGGCGACGATGCGCAGGCCGAGTACGGCAGCAATGCCAACCGGGATGCATTCGAAGCCGCGCTGGGGCTGCCGGTGCAGGATGAGCTGGCACTGTATGCGCAGAGCGAGCGCCGCTCGCTGCAGGCTTGCGCACAAGCGTTGAACCTGGGCTCGATGTAAAACCGTCTCGGCCTCTTCGCGGGCGAGCCCGCGAAGAGGCCGGTACAGGCGATCAGAGAGGCGGCAGGATTTCCACATCCGGTAGGTCCATCGCCGCCACCTCGTCTGCCAGAAAGTCACTCAAGCGCCGCAACCGCTCGCCACCCGGCCGGGTGCGCGGCCATACCAGGTAGTAGTCCATCCCACTGGGCACTGCTGTCGGCCAAGGCAGGCTCAACCGCCCCTGCGCCACATCTTCGGCCACCATCAGCAAATCACCCATGGAAATCCCGTAGCCCCGCGCTGCGGCAATCATGCCCAGCTCCAGGGTGTCGAACACCTGCCCGCCCTTGAGCGAAACCTTGTCGCCAAGCCCCATGCGCTCCAGCCATTCCCGCCAGTCACGCTTGTCCACCGTGGGGTGCAGCAGTTCGATAGAGGCCAGCCGGCACACGTCCCAGGGTTCTTCGTCGAGCAGGTCGGGCGCGCCGACCGGGATCAGCAACTCTGGAAACAGCTTGCGCACCTCCCACTCCGCCGGGAACACGCCATCACTGAGCAGCACCGCACAATCGAATGGCTCCTGGTTGAAGTCCACGTGGTCGACGTCCATCCAGGCGCTGGTCAGCTGCACTTCGTTACCCGGTTGCAAGTGCCGGAACCGGCTCAGGCACGCCAGCAACCAGCGCATGGTCAATGTCGATGGGGCTTTCATGCGCAGGATGTCATCTTCACCGCGCAAATTATCGCAGGCCCGCTCCAGCGCCGCGAAGCCTTCGCGCACCCCCGGCAACAGCACCCGCGCCGCTTCGGTCAATTGCAGGCTGCGGCCGCTGCGCACGAACAGGCGACAGGCAAAGTGCTCTTCCAGCGTGCGGACATGCCGGCTGACAGCACTTTGGGTAATCGACAATTCTTCGCCGGCACGGGTGAAGGAGCAATGCCGCGCGGCAGCTTCGAATGCGCGCAGGGCATACAACGGAGGGAGCTGTCGGGACATGAGGCACCTGCCATACCGGGCTGTGAAACTAATCATCAATAAGCATATATACATGAGTCAGACTCATGCCAATGATCGCTTTTATCCTTTTGTACAAAGTTGACCAAAGCCTCAGAATCGCCCTTTGTTGTTTTCCCAGGAAAGGACCGCCCCCATGCATGTCGCGCCCACCACAGAACTCAAGGCTTTGCTGCGCCTGGCCGGGCCGCTGATCGCCTCGCAGTTGGCGCATATGCTGATGGTGCTGACCGATACCCTGATGATGGCCCGTATCAGCCCACAGGCACTGGCCGGTGGCGGCCTGGGTGCGGCCAGCTACTCGTTCGTGTCGATCTTTTGCCTGGGCGTGATCGCTGCGGTCGGCACCTTGGTGGCGATCCGCAAGGGCGCCAACGACATCGAAGGTGCCACCCGCCTGGCACAGAACGGCGTGTGGCTGGCCTGGGGCCTGGCGCTGATCGCCGCGCTGGCCCTGTGGAACCTCGAGCCAGTACTGCTGCTGTTCGGGCAACAGCCCGAAAACGTTGCCTCGGCCGCCGAATTCCTCACCCTGCTGCCACTGGCGCTGCCCAGCTACCTGACCTTCATGGCCTTGCGTGGCTTTACCAGCGCGCTGGGCCGCTCGACCCCGGTGATGGTGATCAGCGTGGTCGGCACGGTGCTCAACTACCTGTTCAACGTGGCGTTGATCGAAGGCATGTTCGGCCTGCCAAAACTGGGCCTGATGGGCATCGGCCTGGTCACCGCAGTGGTATCGCTGGGCATGGCCATCGCCCTGGCGCTGTACATCCGCTGGCATTCGGCCTATGCCGCCTACCCGCTACGCAAAGGCCTGTCGCGCCCGTCGCTGCCGGCCCTGCGCGAGCTGTGGCGGCTGGGCTTGCCGATTGGCGGCACCTACATGGTGGAAGTGGGCCTGTTCGCCTTCGCTGCGCTGTGCATGGGTGTGCTGGGCAGCACCGAACTGGCGGCGCACCAGATCGCCCTGCAGATCGTGTCCACCGCGTTCATGGTGCCGACGGGCTTGTCCTATGCGGTGACGATGCGCGTGGGCTTGTACTACGGCGCTGGCAACCTGCTGGCGGCGCGCAGCGCCGGGCGCGTGGGCATCGGCTTTGGGGCAATGATCATGTTTGCCTTCGCCGCACTGTTCCTGCTGCTGCCCGAAGCGCTGGTAGGACTGTTTATCGACCGCAATGATCCGGCCTTTGCCGCGATCTTCCGGGTGGCTGTGCAGTTATTGATGGTGGCGGCATGGTTCGAACTGTTCGACGGCATGCAGACGATTGCCATGGGTTCGATCCGTGGGCTGAAAGATGCCAAGACCACCTTCCTGATCGGGCTGGTGTGCTACTGGCTGGTGGGTGCGCCGAGCGCCTGGTTGTTCACCTTTACCCTGGGCGGTGGCGCCGTGGGGATCTGGTGGGGGCTGGCGCTGGGCCTGGCATGTGCGGCAGTGGCGCTGACATTTGGCTTTGAGTGGCGAATGAAACGGTTATTGGGGAAGGCGCAAGCGCGTGCAGAGGCTGCTGCTTCGGCCTGACTTCGGGGCCTCTTCGCGGGCACGCCCGCTCCCACAGGATTGCGTGGTCCCTGTGGAAGCGGGCGTGCCCGCGAAAGGGCCCTAAGGGACAACATTCAGCTGACGGCCAGGCACCTTCAGCAAAAAATCGATCAGCTCCCCGACCGGCAGCGGCTTGCTGACCAAAAAGCCCTGCACCTGGTCACAGCCAAACCCGCGCAACAAGGCCAGCTGCTCTTCACTCTCCACCCCTTCGGCCACCACCTCGAGGTTGAGGTTGTGCGCCAGGTTGATCATGGCGTGCACCAGCTTGCGGTTCTCCTCGCGCATTTCCATTTCTGCAACAAAGCTGCGGTCCACCTTGAGCAAGGTGATCGGCAGGCTGTTGAGGTGCACGAACGAAGAAAACCCGGTGCCGAAATCGTCTAGGGAGAAGCGCACGCCCAGGCGGCCGAGGGCGTCCATGGTCTGGCGCACCAGCTCGTTGCGGCGCATCACCGCCGTTTCGGTCAGTTCGAACTCCAGCCAGCGCGCGTCCACCCCATGCTCAAGGATCAGCCGACTCAGGGTGGCCAGCAGCTGGCTGTCCTGGAACTGACGGAAACTCAGGTTTACCGCCATGTGCAACGGCTCCAGACCGCGCTCGCACAGCGCCTGCATGTCGCGCAAGGCGCGGGAGATGACCCAGTAGCCCAACGGCACGATCAGGCCGCTCTGCTCGGCCAGGGGCACGAACTCGCTGGGCGGTAACAGCCCGCGTTCGGCATGGCGCCAGCGCACCAGCGCCTCCAGGCCGACGATGCGCCCATCGGCCAGGTCGAGCCGCGGCTGATAGTGCAGCTCCAGCTCGTCACGGCGCAGCGCGCGGCGCAGTTCGCTTTCCAGGTCGGCAAGGCTGCGGGCGTTGCGATTGATGCGCTCGTTGAACACATGGAAGGTACAGCCCTGGCTGCCCTTGGCCTGGCGCATGGCAATGTGCGCATGCCACATCAGCGGGTCGGCGCCGCTCTGCGCGCGGGCATGGGCCAAGCCCAGGCTGCACCCCAGCAGCAGGCTTTCGCCGTCGATCCAGTAGGGTTCGGCCAAGGCCTCTATGATGCGTTCGGCGATCCATTCGGCGCGGTTGGCGTCGCGTCGGGTGTCGATCAGCAAGGCAAACTCGTCGCTGCCCAGGCGCGCCAGCTGGTCGCCAGCCTCCAGCTGGTTTTGCAGCCGCGCCACCACTTGCAGAATCAGGCGGTCACCGCTCTGGTGGCCGAGCGCATCGTTGACGTGGCGGAAGTTGTCCAGGTCCAGGTGGCCCAAGGCAATGCCACGGCCATCGTTTTCGGCCAGCCGCGCGGTCAGCAAGGCCTGAAAGCCCTGGCGGTTGGCGATGCCGGTCAATGGGTCCTGTTCGGCCAGGCGCTGCAAGGTGGCCACCAGCACTCCACGTTCGCGCACATGGCGCAGCGAGCGGCGCAGGGCGTCGGCATTGAGCTGGTCGCGTACCAGCCAGTCGCTGACCGCGCCGGGCGCCACCTCAGGCTCGTGATCGAGCAGCAGGATGGTCGGTAGCTCGCAGCGCCCAGGTGCCGGCTGCAGGGCTGGGGTTGCCAGCACCACGGCCTGGCGATCATGGCTGAACAGGCTATCCACCGCGTCCCAGTCAGGCGCGGTCAGCAGCACTGCACTGCCGTTCAGGGCAGGCATGCATGCGTGCAACAAGGCGGCCCATTGCGGCTCATCAGCCAACAGCAGCAAACGCAAAGGTTCGACAGGCGTGGACAAGCGGGCTCCTTAGGACTTCACGGTGCAACGATATCAGCCATTATGCTACTGCATTAATGAAAATGATTTTCACTTTTATACATGCATTTGCGACCGTAGCATTCCGACGTATTTTGTCGTGCATCCTGCTCGAAACGAGGGGAAGCGGCAAATATGATTTTTTCCTCTAGTAGCATTAGCCGCACTAATAATGGGACAGACAAAAGTCTGACTCAGACGTCAGACGGTCGCGCCACAACCGCCCCATGCCTGTTAGAATGCGCGGCTATTTTCTGGCGACCCCCGGTTTCTAGCATGTCCCGACTCAATCCCCGGCAGCAGGAAGCCCGTGACTACGTCGGCGGCCCTCTTTTGGTGCTCGCCGGTGCAGGTTCGGGCAAGACCAGCGTGATCACGCGCAAGATTGCCCACCTCATCCAGAACTGCGGCATCCGTGCCCAGTACATCGTGGCGATGACCTTCACCAACAAGGCCGCACGCGAGATGAAGGAGCGGGTCGCTACGTTGCTGCGTCCGGGGGAAGGCCGTGGCCTGACGGTATGTACCTTCCATAACCTGGGCCTGAACATCATCCGCAAGGAGCACGAACGCCTTGGCTATAAGCCGGGCTTCTCGATCTTCGATGAGTCCGACATCAAGGCGTTGCTGTCGGACATCATGCAGAAGGAGTACTCCGGCGACGACGGCATCGACGAGATCAAGAACATGATCGGTGCCTGGAAGAACGACCTGGTGCTGCCGCCCGAGGCTTTGGAAAAGGCGCGCAACCCGCGCGAGCAGACGGCCGCCATCGTCTATACCCACTACCAGCGCACGCTCAAGGCGTTCAACGCGGTGGACTTCGACGACCTGATCCTGCAGCCGGTCAAGCTGTTCCAGGAGCACCCCGAGGTGCTCGAACGCTGGCAGAACCGGGTGCGCTACCTGCTGGTGGACGAATACCAGGACACCAACGCCAGCCAGTACCTGCTGGTGAAAATGCTGATCGGCATGCGCAACCAGTTCACCGTGGTGGGCGACGACGACCAGTCGATCTACGCCTGGCGCGGTGCGCGCCCCGAAAACCTGATGCTGCTCAAGGAGGACTACCCTTCCTTGAAAATCGTCATGCTCGAGCAGAACTACCGCTCCACCAGCCGCATCCTGCGCTGTGCCAACGTGCTGATCGCCAACAACCCGCACGCGTTCGAGAAGCAGTTGTGGAGCGAGATGGGCGTGGGCGACGAGATCCGCGTCATCCGCTGCAAGAACGAGGAAGCCGAGGCCGAACGCGTGGCCATGGAAATCCTCACCCTGCACCTGTGCACCAACCGCCCCTATAGCGACTTCGCCATCCTCTACCGTGGCAACTACCAGGCCAAGCTGATCGAACTGAAGCTGCAGCACCACCAGGTGCCATATCGCCTGTCGGGCGGCAACAGCTTCTTCGGCCGCCAGGAGGTCAAGGACCTGATGGCCTACCTGCGCCTGCTGGTGAACCCGGATGATGACAACGCCTACCTGCGGGTGATCAACGTACCGCGTCGCGAAATCGGCTCCACCACCTTGGAAAAGCTTGGCAACTATTCCACCGAGCGGGGCATTTCGATGTACGCCGCCAGCGAAGAGCTGGGCCTTGGCGAGCACCTGGACGCCCGCTACACCGAGCGTTTGCAGCGCTTCAAGCACTGGCTGGACGGGGTACGCCAAAAGGTTGCCCTGGAAGACCCGATCGCCGCGCTGCACGAGATGATCCGCGACATCGACTACGAGAACTGGATCCGCCAGCAGACCGCCAGCGACAAAGCGGCGGAGTTCCGTATCAGCAACGTCTGGTTCCTGGTCGAAGCGCTGAAAAACACCCTTGAGAAGGACGAAGAGGGTGACATGACCATCGAGGATGCCATCGGCAAGCTGGTGCTGCGCGACATGCTCGAGCGCCAGCAGGAAGAGGAAGAAAACGCCGAAGGTGTGCAGATGATGACCCTGCACGCCTCCAAGGGCCTGGAGTTCCCGTACGTGTTCATCATGGGCATGGAAGAGGAAATCCTCCCGCACCGCTCCAGCATCGAGGCCGACACCATCGAAGAGGAACGCCGCCTGGCCTACGTGGGCATCACCCGCGCGCGCCAGACCCTGGCCTTCACCTTCGCTGCCAAGCGCAAGCAGTACGGTGAGGTCATCGACTGCACGCCCAGCCGGTTCCTTGACGAACTGCCTCCGGACGACCTGGCCTGGGAGGGCCTGGACGATGCGCCGGTCGAGGTAAAGGCCGCACGCGGCAACAACGCCCTGGCCGATATCCGGGCAATGCTCAAACGCTGATCAACCATTACTCTTTAACTTTGCCGCTATTTGCGGCGACCTTTGCTACATCGAGGAAAACAAAGTGGAAGCACTGCATCAGAAGATTCGCGAAGAAGGCATCGTGCTTTCCGACCAGGTTCTTAAAGTCGACGCGTTTCTCAACCACCAGATCGACCCGGCGCTGATGCAGCTGATCGGTGACGAGTTCGCCCGCCTGTTCGCCGACGCCGGCGTGACCAAGATCGTCACCATCGAAGCCTCGGGCATTGCCCCGGCCGTGATGACTGGCCTGAAGCTGGGCGTACCGGTGATCTTTGCGCGCAAGCACCAGTCGCTGACCCTGACCGAGAACCTGCTGACTGCCTCGGTGTACTCCTTCACCAAGCAGACCGAGAACACCGTGGCCATCTCGCCACGCCACCTCAACAGCAGCGACCGCGTGCTGGTGATCGACGACTTCCTGGCCAACGGCAAGGCGTCGCAGGCGCTGATCTCGATCATCAAACAGGCCGGCGCCACCGTGGCTGGCCTGGGTATCGTGATCGAGAAGTCGTTCCAGGGCGGCCGTGCCGAGCTGGACAGCCAGGGCTACCGTGTTGAGTCGCTGGCCCGGGTGAAGTCGCTGGAAGGTGGTGTGGTCAGCTTCATCGAGTAAGCCTGTACCGGCCCCATCGCCGGCAAGCCGGCTCCCACAGGTACTGCACAAGGCACGGCCTTTGTGAAACTCCTGTGGGGGCTGGCTTGCCGGCGATGGGCTGCAAAGCAGCCCCGGCAATTTTCAGGTCGCCGCCAACCCTGCCAGCAAAAGCCGCTGGTACAGCTCTTCCTTCAATCCCTGCGGAGCGTCCAGCCCCATCCGCTCCAGGTGCCCTTGATACCCCTCCGGCCCCGGCGCATCCAACGCTGCCTTGCCCAGCTCCAGCACCTCGCTCAGCTTGAACTTGCTCCTCAACCAGTTCAGTGCCCGCAACAGGTCCCGCTCCTCAGCTGTAAAGTCCGTCCCCATCGGATACTCCGGGAACAGCCGCGCATGCCGCGCCCTGATCGCTTCCAACCGCTGCGGCGTATTGTCGGTAAAACGAGCGTCCAGCTCAAAACCCTTGGGTAGCTTGCCGGCCTCTTTTGCCTGCTCGATGAGCCCCTGCTGGAACCGCGAATCGCTCACCGCCAGCAACCGCGCAATCACCTCGCTGTCGGTCTGCCCACGCAAGTCGGCAATGCCGTATTCGGTCACCACGATATCGCGCAGGTGCCGGGGGATGGTGCAGTGGCCGTAGGTCCAGAGCAGGTTTGAGGTCACCTCCCCGCCTGCCTCGCGCCAGCTGCGCAAAAGCAGAATCGAACGCCCGCCTTCCAGCGCGTGGCCCTGGGCGACGAAGTTGTACTGCCCGCCAACGCCGCTGAGCACGCGGCCGTCCTCCAGCTGATCGGCCACCCCGGCGCCGAGCAAGGTCATGGCGAACGCAGTGTTGATGAAGCGCGCATCGCGGCGCTGGCGCCGCTTGAGTTCTTCCTGCCCGTACAACTCGTTGATAAAGCTGATGCGGGTCATGGCAAACCGCGCACGCGCTTCGAGTGGCATCTCCCTCAACCGCTGGTAGAACGCCTGAGGGCCGAGGAAAAAGCCACCATGCACCACGGGCCCCTGCTCATCGGCCGGGCGCCGCAGCAGGCCTGCTTCGGCAAGCACCAACAGGCCATTGGCGAACATCTCGCTGCAGCCGTACAGGCCTTGGGCAAACGTCCCCAGCCCCCCTTCGCGCTCGATCAGCGCATGCCACGGGCCCGTATCCAGCTCGTCGAGCAAGGTGCGGTAGCCGGCGTTGTCACCCTGACGCGCCAGCAACGCGGCGGCGACTGCATCGCCCATGGCACCGATGCCGATCTGCAGGGTGCCGCCATCGCGTACCAGCGTGCTGGCGTGCAAGCCGATGCAGTGGTCCTGGGTGCCGACCGGCATGTTCGGGGTGGAGAACAGGCGACGTTGCTCGGCTTCATCGAGCAGCAGGTCGAACGCATCAATGGGCAGTTCCGCATCGCCCGGCATGTAAGGCAGCTCGGCATGCACCTGGCCCAGCATGAGGATGGTTTCGCCGGCCGCGCGGCGCTTGGCGATCATCGGCAGCAGGTCGAGGGTGATGTCGGGGTTGCAGGCCAGGCTCAGGTGAACAGGCCTTTCAGGTGTGGCGGCCACCAGTTGCGCGACCAGGTTCAGGCCCTTGGCGTTGATATCGCGTGCGGCGTGGCTGTAGTTGCTGCTGATGTAGTCCTGCTGGGCAGCCTCGCTGTGCAGCAGGCTACCGGGCTGCATGAAGAACTGCTCGACGCGGATGTTCGCCGGCAGGCTGTCGTTGCGCAGGTCAGCGAGGTAGTCGAGCTCTTGGTAGTCGGCGAAGACGCGCTCGACGAAGGGTTCGAGAAACCGCCGCTGCAGGCCATCGCCCAATGGCGGGCGGCCCAGGGAGAGCGCGGTGTAGATAGTCAGCTGCCGCTCGGGCAGCTCGCGCACGCGGGCGTAGAGGGCGTTGACGAAAGCATTAGGCTTCCCCAGGCCCAAAGGCAGGCCCATGTGAATATGGGCTGGCAGCCGGGACAAGACCTGCTCGACAGCCTGGTCGATGGAGCAGAGGTGCATCAGGGCCTCCTGAGACATCCATGGGTTCAGGGGTTGGACATGGCACTGGCGGGTTGGTTGCCTGTACCGGCCTCTTCGCGGGACAAGCCCGCTCCCACTGGCACCTCACAGCACCTGAAGGCAGTGGTGTTCTTGTGGGAGCGGGCTTGCCCCGCGAAAGGGCCAGGGCAGCCAGCACAAAAAACAAAGCCCGCCATCAAAGGCGGGCCTCATGCAATTCAGCTGTGTCTTACAGACCGGACATTTTCTTGATCGCCCCTTTCAGGTCGTCATCCGAGCAGTCCGCGCAGGTGCCCTTGGGCGGCATGGCGTTGATGCCGGTAATGGCCTTGGCCAGGATGCCATCCAGCCCGCCCTGGTGGTCGGCGCGTTCTTTCCACGCGGCGGTATCGCCAATCTTCGGTGCACCGAGCAGGCCGCTGCCATGGCAGGCATTGCAGTGCTTGGCGATGATGTCATCTGGCGTCTTGGCTCCCCCGCCCCCCGCTGCAGCGGCCACTTCCATGCCTTTGCATTCCTGGCCCTGGACGCACACCTGGCCAACCGGCTCGAGGCGTTTGGCAATGTCGTCATTGGTTGCAGCGGTTGCGCTCATTGCCCAGAGGGCGAATACGGCTGCTGGTACGGCCAGCATCTTCTTGATTTGGTTCACGCGAACACCCTCATGGTGGCTAATCACGCTCGCGGCCACGGAACGGCGAGCGTTGAAAAGTATAGCGGGAACCCAGAGGCCGTGAAACGACCCTACACTGGAAAGGGGTATTGCCGAATCAATGCACTGCGCTGGATCAAAAGTTTGATGGCGTCGCTGCACTGATCAGGCGTGCGGGCTGGTTGAACGGATTGCGAAAGCGGTGCGGGCGCGTGCTTTCGAAGTAGTAGCTGTCGCCTTCTTCGAGAATGAAGATCTCGTTGCCGACCACCAGCTCCAGCCGGCCTTCGAGCAGGATGCCGGTTTCTTCGCCGTCGTGGGTGAGCATTTCGGCACCGGTGTCGGCACCTGGCGGGTATACCTCGGTGAGAAACGCGATGGCACGGTTAGGGTGCGACTTGCCGACCAGCTTCATGGTCACCGCACCGTCCGAGATGTCGATCAGCTCGTGGGCCTTGTAGACGATCTGAGTGGGGCTTTCAGGTTCCAGCTCGACCGAAAAGAACTCGACCATGGACATGGGAATGCCGCTCAGCACCTTGCGCAGCGAGCTGATGGAGGGGCTCACGCTGTTCTTCTCGATCATCGAGATGGTGCTGTTGGTCACACCGGCACGCTTGGCGAGTTCGCGCTGGGACAGGCCCTTGAGCTTGCGGATGGCTTGCAGTCGTTCGCCGACGTCCAAAGCTGGAGCCTCCTGAAACGGTGGAAAGGGGGATGGATGTGAACGATATCATGGCAATGCCGTTCAGTATTTACAACACACCACCCCTCAACCTGTCCGCTTCAGCGTGTCATTCGCCGATGTAGTCCCGCGGTACACGCTTCAGGTTGCAGAAAATCTGGTAAGGGATAGTACCCGCATGGGCGGCCACTTCGCTGGCCAGTATCTGCTTGCCCCACAGTTCGACCGGGCTGCCGACAGTGGCTTGCGGCACGTCGGTGAGGTCGACGCTGAGCATGTCCATCGACACCCTGCCGATCAGCTGGGTGCGCTGGCCAGCGACCAGTACCGGGGTGCCATTGGGCGCCTGGCGCGGGTAGCCATCGGCATAGCCCATGGCGACCACGCCTACACGGGTTGGCCGTGGGCTGACAAACTTGGCGCCGTAGCCCACGGGCTCACCGGCAGGCAGCTCGCGCACACTGATCACCCGCGATTGCAGGGTCATTACCGGTTGCAGCCGTGAGGCTTGGGCCTGGGGCACTTCGAACGGCGTGGCGCCGTACAGCATCAGGCCCGGGCGTACCCAGTCGCCAGGCGCTTGCGGCCAGCCCAGCACACCAGGCGAGTTGCGCAGGCTGCACTCGGCGGCCAGGCCCTGGCGGGCGGCCTCGAACACGGCAATCTGCTGGGCGGTCGCGTCGGCATCCAGCTCGTCGGCGCGGGCGAAGTGGCTCATGAGCACGATGCGCGCAACCTTGCCGCTGGCCAGCAGGCGTTGGTAGGCCTCATGGTAATCCTTGGGGTGCAGGCCGACGCGGTGCATGCCGCTGTCCAGCTTCAGCCAGACGGTGAGCGGCTTGTGCAGCTGGGTTTTCTCGATGGCTTCAAGTTGCCAAAGCGAATGCACCACACACCACAGGTCGTGCTCGGCAATCAGCGCCAGCTCGCTGGCTTCGAAGAAGCCTTCCAGCAACAGCACCGGGGCCTTGATACCGGCGGCGCGCAACTCCAGCGCCTCTTCGATGCAGGCAACGGCAAAGCCGTCGGCTTCGGCCTCCAGGGCCAGGGCGCAGCGTACGGCACCATGGCCATAGGCGTCGGCCTTGATTACGGCGAGGGCTTTGGCACCGGTCAGTTCACGGGCCAGACGGTAGTTGTGGCGCAGGGCCTGGAGGTCGATCAGGGCGCGGGCGGGACGCATGGCGGCTGCCTTATGGTGGTTCACAGGTTGAAAACGGTGTTGGGTTCTTCGCGGCTAAAGCCGCTCCCACAAGGGACCGCACAATGGCCAAGGCCATGCGATCCCTGTGGGAGCGGCTTTAGCCGCGAATGGGCCGGTGCAGGCGATTACTGCTGGTGAATCGGCGCGCCCTGCCCGTGCTTGGTCGCTTCCCGACTGTTGCCATAACGGGAAATGTCCAGGCCTTCGGCACTGATCTGCGGTTTCTTGCGCGCAATCAGGTCGGCCAGCAGGCGACCAGAACCGCACGCCATGGTCCAGCCCAGGGTACCGTGACCGGTGTTCAGGAACAGGTTGCGGAACGCCGTGGCACCAACGATCGGTGTGCCGTCCGGGGTCGCCGGACGCAGCCCGGTCCAGAAGCTGGCCTGGCTCAGGTCACCGCCGCGAGGATAAAGGTCGTTGACGATCATCTCCAGCGTTTCACGCCGACGCGGGTTCAGCGACAGGTCAAAACCGGCGATTTCAGCCATGCCGCCAACACGGATACGGTTGTCGAAACGGGTGATCGCGACCTTGTAGGTCTCGTCCAGAATGGTCGAGGTCGGGGCCATGTCGCCGTTGGTGATCGGCACGGTCAGCGAGTAACCCTTCAGCGGGTAGACCGGGGCCTTGATACCCAGCGGCTTGAGCATCTGCGGCGAGTAGCTGCCCAGCGCCAGCACGTAGCGGTCGGCGGTTTCCAGCTTGCCGTCGATCCACACGCCATTGATGCGATCGCCGGCGAAGTCCAGGCGTTGGATGTCCTGGCCAAAACGGAACTCCACACCCAGCTTGATGGCCATGTCGGCGAGCTTGGTGGTGAACATCTGGCAGTCACCGGTCTGGTCGTTAGGCAGGCGCAGGGCACCGGCCAGAATGTCCTTCACGCCAGCCAGGGCCGGTTCGACGCGGGCAATACCGTCGCGGTCCAGCAGTTCGTAAGGCACGCCAGACTGCTCGAGCACGGCAATGTCCTTGGCCGCGGCATCCACCTGGGCCTGGGTGCGGAACAGCTGGGTGGTACCCAGGGAGCGGCTTTCGTAGGCAATGCCGGTTTCGGCGCGCAGTTCGTCAAGGCAGTCGCGGCTGTACTCGGACAGGCGCACCATGCGCTCCTTGTTTACCGCGTAACGGCTGGCGGTGCAGTTGCGCAGCATCTGCGCCATCCACAGGTACTGGTCGACGTCGCCGGTGAGCTTGATGGCCAAGGGGGCGTGGCGCTCGAGCAGCCACTTGATGGCCTTCAGCGGCACGCCTGGGGCGGCCCAGGGCGAGGCATAGCCGGGCGAGATCTGGCCTGCGTTGGCAAAACTGGTTTCCATGGCCACCGCCGGCTGGCGGTCGACCACCGTCACTTCAAAACCTTGCCGGGCCAGGTAATAGGCACTGGCGGTTCCGATTACACCGCTACCAAGTACCAGAACTCGCATCGTTATATCCCTCACACGCGGCACGCCGCAGACTTTTATTGATATGGCATGAATGGGCGCAGTATAGGAATTTGAGACCAGTGCAATTCACTATATAAAAGCCTATTATTGGCGAGAATTCTCGGCAAAATCGCCTTTCACGGAGGGGCATCCCCTATGAGAACCCAGCACCAGAGCAAGCGTGAACTGGACAAGATCGACCGTAACATCCTGCGGATCTTGCAGAATGACGGGCGTATTTCCTTCACCGAACTGGGCGAGAAAGTTGGGCTGTCCACCACCCCTTGCACCGAGCGGGTTCGCCGTCTGGAGCGCGAGGGCATCATCATGGGCTACAACGCCCGCCTGAACCCGCAGCACCTCAAGGGCAGCCTGCTGGTGTTCGTGGAAATCAGCCTGGACTACAAGTCGGGCGACACCTTCGAAGAGTTCCGCCGCGCGGTGTTGAAGCTGCCCCACGTGCTGGAATGCCACCTGGTGTCAGGTGACTTCGACTACCTGGTGAAGGCGCGCATTTCGGAAATGGCGTCGTACCGCAAGCTGCTTGGCGACATTCTGCTGAAGCTGCCGCATGTGCGCGAATCGAAGAGCTACATCGTGATGGAAGAGGTGAAAGAAAGCCTCTGCCTGCCGATCCCGGACTGAGACTAGACCAGCACCTGCCGGGTGGTGGCGATGAACTGGTGCACGAGTTGCTCGGCTGCGGGCTCGATCATCGGCTCAGGGCCACGGCCACGCGGGCAGGCCATGCGTGGTGTGGTGCCAAACAGGCGGCAGATCATGGGGCGCTCTTCATACACCGTGCAACCGTTGGGGCCCAGGTGCACGCAGTCCAGGCGCTCGAGAGCGGCTTCCTGCTCGGCCTGGGACTTGCGCGGCAGGCGGGCCATTTCGTCCGTCGACGTGGTGACCGGGCCGCAGCAATCGTGGCAGCCGGGCTCGCACTCGAACGAGGGGATGAGTTCGCGCAGGAAGTGGATCTTGTGACGGTTGCAGGACATGGGCAAGTACAAAGCTGATTGATAAGTTGGATTATAAGCCCATTCGCGGGCTTGCCCGCGAACGAGGGCGCAGCCCTCGCCTTGTTGCCCACTACCCCACCCCGACTTATCCTCCTCCCCTAGCCCACCAGCCTCAGGACCAAGCCCATGATCCACAGCGCGCAGCACGCCGCCTCCTATTACGCCGCCAGCAGCGCGCCACACCCTGACTACTCCTTCCTGCAAGGCGAGCACAGCGCCGATGTCTGCATCGTCGGCGGCGGCTACTCGGGGCTGAACACCGCCATCGAGCTGGCCGAACGCGGCTTTTCGGTCATCCTGCTGGAAGCGCGCAAACTTGGCTGGGGCGCCAGCGGGCGGAATGGCGGGCAGTTGATCCGCGGCGTCGGCCACGGCCTGGAACAGTTTCTGCCGGTGATTGGCGAGGAAGGCGTGCGCAGCATGAGGCTGATGGGCCTGGAGGCCGTGCAGATCGTGCGCGAGCGGGTAGAGAAACATGCCATCGCCTGCGACCTGACCTGGGGCTACTGCGACCTGGCCAACAAGCCGGCCGAGCTGCTGGGCTTTGCCGAAGACGCCGAAGAACTGCGCAGCCTGGGCTATGCGCATGAGCTGCGGCTGGTCGGCAAGGACGATATCCACAGCGTGGTCGGCGCCGACTGCTATGTGGGCGGCCTGGTCGACATGGGCTCCGGCCACCTGCACCCGCTCAACCTGGCCTTGGGTGAAGCGGCCGTGGCCAGCCGCTTGGGCGTGAAGCTGTTCGAGCAGTCCGAGGTTACCCGCGTCGACTATGGCCCCGAGGTGCAAGTGCATACCGCCCAGGGCCGGGTACGCGCCAAGACCTTGGTGCTGTGCTGCAACGCCTACCTCAACGGCCTCAACCGCGAGCTGGGCGGCAAGGTGCTGCCGGCCGGCAGCTTCATCATCGCCACCGAACCGCTAGGCGAAGAACGCGCCCGCGCTTTACTGCCGCAGAACATGGCGGTGTGTGACCAGCGCGTGGCGCTGGATTACTACCGGCTGTCTGCCGACCACCGCCTGCTGTTTGGCGGTGCCTGCCACTATTCAGGCCGCGACCCGAAAGATATCGCCGCCTACATGCGGCCGAAGATGCTCAAGGTGTTCCCGCAGCTGGCCGACGTGCGCATCGACTATCAGTGGGGCGGCATGATCGGCATCGGCGCCAACCGCCTGCCGCAGGTTGGCCGCTTGGCCAGCCAGCCGAACGTGTATTACGCCCAGGCCTATTCAGGCCATGGGCTCAACGCCACCCACCTGGCCGCGCGCCTGCTGGGCGAGGCAATCAGTGGCCAGGCAAGCGGGCGTTTCGACCTGTTCGCCAACGTGCCGCATATCACCTTCCCCGGCGGCAAGCACCTGCGCTCGCCACTGCTGGCGCTGGGCATGCTGTGGCATAGGCTTAAAGAGTTGATCTGAAAACTGACGCGGTCGGTGTAGGAGCGGCCGCGCAGCGTCTCGTTGTTAGTCTTTCCAGAAGGGTTTACGTCCCTCTGTACGGGCCTGCTCCCAGCTCAGCCCGACATCGCGCAACTCGTCATCCGTCAGCTGCAACAGCGCCCTGCGGGTATGCCAGCGATGCAGCATCAGCCCCCAACGCCCAAGCCCTTGCGGCGCGTTGAATACCTTGGCCTGCTGCCCGGCTTCCAGTTCACTGGCCATCAGTTGCAAGCGCACATCGCTCATGCCGCCCATCACCGCACCCTCTCGTTCAGTTGATACCGTGGAGAAAGGATGCGCGTCGGCACCATCGACAATACAGAGCCAATACAGCCTTATTATTCCCATACAGAATTGGCCGTTGGCCGACTGAATGCTGTATTTTCAGCCCAACTGTACCGGTCGCTATGCCAATGCAGCGCAGGAGTATGCCGTGACCCTCTACCTGAACCTGGCCGAACTGCTCGGCGCCCGTATCGAGCAAGGCCTGTATCGCCCTGGCCAGCGCCTGCCCTCTGTGCGCGCCCTGAGCGTGGAACACGGGGTCAGCCTGAGCACCGTGCAACAGGCCTATCGCATGCTGGAAGACAGCGGCATGGTCTCGCCCCGGCCCAAATCCGGCTACTTCGTCAGCGACCACCGCCAGCTGCCAGCGCTGCCCGCCGTCAGCCGCCCGGCCCAGCGCCCGGTGGATATTTCGCAATGGGAGCAGGTGCTGGAGCTCATCCGCAGCACGCCGCGCCAGGATGTGGTCCAGCTCGGCCGTGGCATGCCCGACATCAACACCCCTACCCTGAAGCCCCTGCTGCGCAGCCTGGCTCAGTTAAGTCGGCGGCAGGACATGCCCGGCCTGTATTACGACAACATCCACGGTAACCTGGCCCTGCGTGAGCAGGTTGCGCGGTTGATGCTGGACTCCGGCTGCCGCCTGAGCCCGGCCGACCTGGTCGTGACCACCGGCTGCCACGAGGCGCTGTCGTGCAGCATTCGCGCGGTCTGCGAGCCAGGCGACATCGTCGCAGTCGACTCGCCCAGCTTCCACGGCGCCATGCAAACCCTCAAGGGCCTAGGCATGAAGGCGCTGGAAATTCCCACCGACCCGCTGACCGGCATCAGCCTGGAGGCGCTCGAACTGGCCCTGGAGCAGTGGCCGATCAAGCTCATCCAGATCACCCCCAACTGCAACAACCCGCTCGGCTACATCATGCCCGAGGCCCGAAAGAAGGCCCTCCTTAGCTTGGCGCAGCGCTACGACGTGGCGATTCTGGAGGACGATGTGTACGGCGACCTGGCCTACACCTACCCGCGTCCGCGGACTATCAAGTCGTTCGACGACGATGGACGCGTGCTGTTCTGCAGCTCATTTTCCAAGACCCTCGCCCCCGGCCTGCGGGTAGGCTGGGTGGCGCCCGGGCGCTACCTGGAGCGGGTGCTGCACATGAAGTACATCAGCACCGGCAGCAGCGCCAGCCAGCCGCAGCTGGCCATCGCCGACTTCATCGCCGGCGGCCACTACCAGCCCCACGTGCGGCGCATGCGTAGCCAGTACCAGCGTGGCCGCGACCTGATGAGCGAATGGGTAACCCGCTACTTTCCAACAGGCACCCGGGTCAGCCGCCCCCAAGGTGGCTTCATGCTGTGGGTAGAATTACCCGAACATTTCGATACGCTGCGCTTGAACCGGGCTTTACTGGAGCAAGGTGTGCAAGTTGCCGTGGGCAGCATCTTCTCGGCCTCGGGCAAGTTTCGCCACTGCCTGCGCATGAACTTCGCCGCGCGGCCGACGCCTCAGATCGAGGCCGCTGTGCGCAAGGTAGGTGAAACCGCCCTTCGTCTACTGGATGAAGAAAGCGCCGACGCGTAACTTTGCGCCGCCCGCCACGGTCCAACCCCAAAGCCCTTGCTGCACAGGACGGTCCACCCTTGAGACTCCAGCACGCCTTGCCCCTGCTGCTGGTGCTGCTGCTCGGCCTTGCCGGCTGCACCAGCGTCAGCGCGCCCCGCGAAACCAGCCAGGCGCTGCCCGCCCATGACTCCGCCTTTGGCCGCTCGGTGCTGCGCCAGGCCGCGCCTTACGGCGGCCGCTCGGGCTTTCGCCTGCTGCCCAACAGCAATGAAGCGTTCCGCGCCCGTGCCGAACTGATCCGTAACGCCCAGGCGAGCATCGACCTGCAGTACTACATCGTCCACGACGGCCTCAGCACCCGCGCCCTGGTGCATGAATTGCTGCGTGCAGCCGACCGTGGCGTGCGTGTGCGCATCCTGCTGGACGACACCACCAGCGACGGCCTGGACACCATCATGGGCACCCTCGATGCCCACCCCAACATCCAGATCCGCGTGTTCAACCCGCTGCACCTGGGCCGCAGCACTGGCGTGACCCGCGCCATGGGCCGGCTGTTCAACCTGTCGCGCCAGCACCGGCGCATGCACAACAAGCTGTTCCTGGTGGACAACAGCATGGCGATTGTCGGCGGGCGTAACCTGGGCGACGAGTATTTCGATGCCGAGCCCAACCTCAACTTCACCGACATCGACCTGCTGGGTATTGGCCCGGTGGCCGAGCAGCTGGGGCACAGTTTCGACCAGTACTGGAACAGCGCCCTCAGCCGGCCGATCGCCGACTTCCTCTGGCGCGACCCGAATGCCAACGACCTGCGTGCCAGCCGCCATCGCCTGGAAGTGTCGCTGGCCGAAGCCAGGACCCAACGCAAAGCCCTGTACGACCGCCTGATGGCCTACCAGTCGCAGCCTCGCCTGGACGTGTGGCGCAACGAGCTGATCTGGGCCCACGCCCAAGTGCTGTGGGATGCACCCAACAAGGTGCTGGCCGACAACGAACCGGACCCACAGCTGCTGTTGAGCCAGCAACTGGCACCGGACCTGGCCAACGTGCACCGCGAACTGATCCTGGCATCGGCCTACTTTGTGCCGGGCGAACCGGGCCTGCTGTACCTGACCGGCCGCGCCGACGCTGGCGTTTCGGTGAAGCTGCTGACCAACTCGCTGGAAGCCACCGACGTGCCGGCCGTGCATGGCGGCTACGCGCCCTATCGCCGGGCCTTGCTGGAGCACGGGGTGCAGCTTTTTGAGCTTCGCCGGCAGCCAGGCGACCCAAGCGCGGGGCGGTTGAGTTTTCGTGGCAGTTCGGATTCGAGCCTGCACACCAAGGCGATCGTATTCGACCGGCGCAAGACCTTCATCGGCTCGTTCAACTTTGACCCGCGTTCAGTGCTGTGGAACACCGAGGTTGGAGTGCTGGTGGACAGCCCGGAGCTGGCGGAGTACACCCGCGAGCTGGCCCAACAGGGTATGGCGCCTGCGTTGAGTTACCAGGTGAAGCTGGTGGGGGGCAAGCTGGTGTGGGCGACCGAGGACAATGGCAAGCGGCACGTGCTGACGTCTGAACCGGGTGGGATGTGGCGGCGGTTCAACGCGTGGATCAGCAAGGCGGTTGGCTTGGAGAAGATGTTGTAGCCGCTATCGTTGGGGCTGCTTCGCAGCCCATCGCGACACAAGGCCGCTCCCACAACGGTACGGTGTACACCGATCAATGTGGGAGCGGCCTTGCGTCGCGAAAGGGCCGCAAAGCGGCCCCAAAATCCATCAGGCAGAAACCGGTTCAAACGCCCCACGCCGCTGGGTCAACACAACCAGCCCCGCAGCCCCCGCCGCCATCAGCCACAGCAGCGCGTGCCCGCTGACCCACTGGCTCCCCGCCCCCGCCAACAGTGGCCCGAGCAGGCAACCAATACCCCACAGCTGCGCAACATGGGCGTTGGCCCGCACCAGCGCGTCATCCCGGTAGCGCTCGCCAATCAGTACCAGCGACAAGGTGAACAAGCCCCCTGCGCTGGCCCCGAACAATACCCACAACGGCCAGATCACCGGGGTATGCAGCATGAGTGGAATCGCCAGGCTGGACACCAGCAGGGTCACCGCGCAGCCGGTGAACAGGGTGCGGCGCGACATATGGTCGGCCAACGCCCCGATGGGCAGTTGCAACACCGCATCACCCACCACCACGGTACTGACCATGAACAGGGCAATCTCGGTGGTAAAGCCCTGCTGCAGGCAATACACCGGCAGCAAAGTCAGGATCATCGCCTCGAACGAAGCGAACAGGGCAATGGCCCAGGCGATCACCGGCAAACGACGGCAAAAACGAAACAGGTCGCCGAAGGTCACGTTGCACGCTTCCGTGCTCGGTGCACCGCCTCGCCCCAGCAGGATCAGCGGCGCGACCAGCAGCAGGCCCGTCGCAGCCCAGAAACCGAAATCGTCATCAGAGCCGAGAAAGCCCAGTACCAGTGGCCCGGCCAGCTGGCTCAACGCGTAGCTGCTACCGTACAGCGCCACCAGGCGACCACGCCATTGCTCGACCACCAGCTGGTTGATCCAGCTTTCGCCCAGGATGAACACCACGGTCAGGGACATGCCGATCATCAGCCGCAGCAGCAGCCACAGCGGGTAGCTAGGCAACAGGGCCAGCAGGCCGATCGATAGCGCCCCACCCCACAGGCACAGGCGCATCGCAGAAGGTACGCCAACCCAGCCGGCCAGGCGGCTGGCCAGGCTGGCACCGGCCAGCACACCCAGCGCCGGCATCGCCGCCATCACGCCGATGGCAAAGCTGCCGTAGCCCCAAGCCTCCAGGCGCAGGGACACCAGCGGCATGCTCACGCCGAGCGCCAGCCCGACACTCAGCACCGATGCCAGTACGGCGAAGTAGGTACCCCAACGCATTGCAGCCTCCCAGGCAGAATTCGTGAACAGCAAAAACGACGAAGCCGGGTCAGCGTGAGCCGACCCGGCTATTGTTGGGGCTGCTGTGCAGCCCATCGCCGGCAAGCAGGGCTCCCACAGGTATAACGGAGGCCTTGAGGGCTGCGAAGAACCTGTGGGAGCTGGCTTGCCGGCGATTGGGCCGCAACGCGGCCCCCTGGAGTTACAGCTTGATCCAGGTCGCCTTCAGCTCGGTGTATTTCTCCAGCGCATGCAGCGACTTGTCACGGCCGTTGCCCGACTGCTTGAAGCCACCGAACGGTGCGGTCATGTCGCCACCGTCGTACTGGTTGACCCAGACGCTGCCAGCGCGCACGGCACGGGCGGTCTTGTGGGCCTTGGAAATGTCCGACGTCCAGATGCCAGCCGCCAGGCCATAGGGCGTGTCGTTGGCAATGGCGATGGCTTCTTCGGCAGTGTCGAAGGCAATCACCGACAGCACTGGGCCGAAGATCTCTTCCTGGGCGATGCGCATGGCGTTGGTCACGCCGTCGAAGATGGTCGGCTCGACATACGTGCCGCCAGTCTCTTCCAGGGTGCGCTTGCCGCCGGCCAGCAGCTTGGCGCCGTCCTTGTGGCCAGCCTCGATGTACGACAGCACGGTGTTCATCTGCTGGGTGTCGACCAGGGCACCGACCGTGGTCTGTGGGTCCAGCGGGTTGCCTGGCTTCCAGCCTTTCAGGGCTTCGACCACCATTGGCAGGAACTTGTCCTTGATCGAACGCTCGACCAGCAGGCGCGAGCCTGCGGTGCACACTTCGCCTTGGTTGAAGGCGATGGCGCTGGCAGCGGCCTCGGCGGCAGCTTGCAGGTCCGGCGCGTCGGCAAAGACGATGTTCGGGCTCTTGCCGCCGGCTTCCAGCCAGATGCGTTTCATGTTCGATTCGCCCGCGTACACCATCAGCTGCTTGGCGATCTTGGTCGAGCCGGTGAACACCAGGGTATCAACGTCCATGTGCAGGGCCAGGGCCTTGCCTACGGTGTGGCCGTAGCCTGGCAGCACGTTCAGCACGCCAGCCGGGATACCGGCTTCAATGGCCAGCTGAGCGATGCGGATGGCGGTCAGCGGGGATTTTTCGGACGGCTTGAGCACCACCGAGTTACCGGTGGCCAACGCCGGGCCGAGTTTCCAGCAGGCCATCAGCAGCGGGAAGTTCCACGGTACGATTGCACCCACCACACCCACGGGTTCGCGGGTCACCAGGCCGAGCTGGTCGTGCGGGGTCGGGGCAACTTCGTCGTAGACCTTGTCGATGGCTTCGGCAGTCCAGTGAATGGCCTGGGCCGCACCCGGGATGTCGATGCTGGAGGAGTCGCCGATCGGCTTGCCCATGTCCAGGGTTTCCAGCAGCGCCAGCTCTTCAACGTTCTTGCGCAGCAGGTCGGCAAAGCGGATCAGCTTGGCCTTGCGCTTGGCCGGGGCCAGTTGCGACCACACGCCGGCGTTGAAGGTGGCGCGGGCGTTTTCCACAGCGCGGTTGGCATCGGCCAGGTCGCAGCTGGCAACCTTGGCCAGGAAGCGTCCGTCGACCGGGCTCAGGCACTCGAAGGTTTCACCGGATGCGGCATCGGTGTATTCGCCGTTGATGAAGGCGCGGCCTTCAATCTTCAGTTGCTGGGCACGCTGTTCCCAGTCCGCACGGGTCAGGGTAGTCATACGAAACTCCTCCTCTTGTTTAGGTGCAACGCCGCACTGAGGACTCACAGGCGTTGTCAGAATTCTGGCCGGGCGACGAGCGCACACTGGCAAGCGATACCCTAAACCAGCCGGTGTAAACTATCAATATATTTGACACGAAAGGCTCAAACGCCTACTGATGTTCATTTTATTAAACAAAAACAGGAGCCGCACCATGAGAATCGACAGCATCATCGACTTCGCGCAGATCATCACCGAGGCCGAACGCTACCGCCCGGCGGCGGAAAAAATCCTCAAGGGCGAGCCAGACCAAGCGGTCTATAACCACTACTCCAGCCCTTGCGGGCAGTTTGCCGCAGGCGTTTGGGAAGGTGAGGTGGGGCAGTGGACGGTGAACTACACCGAGCACGAGTACTGCGAGATCGTCCAGGGCGTTTCGGTGCTGCGTGACCAGGACGGCGGGGCCAAGACCCTGCGGGCCGGTGATCGGTTTGTCATCCCTGCCGGGTTCAAGGGCACTTGGGAAGTGCTCGAGCCTTGCCGCAAGATCTATGTGATGTTCGAGCAGAAGTAAGGCACCGGACAGGCATAAAAAAACCCGCGTCCTCTCGGATGCGGGTTTTTTTCAGGTCGCCGATCAATTACTTGATCTTGGCTTCCTTGTACACCACGTGCTTGCGAACAACCGGATCATATTTCTTGATCTCGATTTTGTCCGGGGTGGTGCGCTTGTTCTTGTCGGTGGTGTAGAAGTGGCCGGTACCGGCACTCGAAACCAGACGGATCAATTCACGCATGATGCTCTCCCTTAAACCTTGGCGCCAGCTTTACGGATGTCAACCAGAACGGCGTCGATGCCGCGCTTGTCGATGATACGCATGCCCTTGGCGGAAACGCGCAGACGCACGAAACGCTTCTCGGATTCAACCCAGAAACGGTGGTGCTGCAGGTTCGGCAGGAAACGACGACGGGTTTTGTTGTTTGCGTGGGAAATGTTGTTCCCGGTTACTGGACCCTTACCAGTAACTTGACAGACTCTCGACATGACTCAGCCCTCTAAAACCACATGCCCAACCCGGCATGGGTTGGCCGCTTAATCTCTCAGTCTTTGGCGCCTGGGCGCCGTGATTCTGGAGGTCTTATCGACCGGATCCGCTTATGCGACAGGCCGAGCCCCTAGAAAAGAGCGCTGCTTTATACCAGAAAGACTTGGCTGCAACAACAGTAGATACACATTGCCGCACGCCAGAACGCGCCGGGCCAGCATAGCGGCAGGCCCCGTCGGCCGTCGACCACTCGTCGCCACATTTGTAAAAAAGGGTGTGGTCATTTACCGACGGGCGCACTAGGGTAGGCCTTTTCCAGACTGCACTGGCAGATGGGCCACTGACAGCCAAGGAGCCACCATGCGTGCTGCCGCCCTTTCCTTATTGTTCAACTCCCTGTTCGCCGCCGGCGCGCTGTTCGCTGCCGGTGCAGCCCAGGCCGCGCCGCTGAGCGTTTGCAGCGAAGCCAGCCCTGAGGGCTTCGACGTGGTGCAGTACAACTCACTGACCACCACCAACGCCACGGCCGACGTGCTGATGAACCGCCTGGTGGAGTTCGACGCCGCGCAAGGCAAGGTGGTGCCGAGCCTGGCAACCAGCTGGACGGTGTCAGCCGACGGCCTGGTGTATGACTTTACCCTGCGCGATGACGTGAAATTCCACACCACTGCCTATTTCAAGCCAAGCCGCGCGCTGAACGCCGACGATGTGCTGTTCAGCTTCCAGCGCATGCTCTACCCCGCCCATGCCTGGCACAAGACTGCACCGGGTGGCTACCCACATGCCCAGTCGCTGCAGCTGGGCAGCCTGATCAAGGCTATCGAGGCGCCAGCGCCGAACACCGTGCGTTTTACCCTCAGCCACCCGGACGCCACGTTCCTGGCCACGCTGAGCATGGGCTTCGCCTCGATCTACTCTGCCGAATATGCAGACAAGCTGCTGAAGGCGGGCACGCCCGAGAAGCTCAACAACCAGCCGATCGGCACCGGGCCGTTCGTGTTCCAGCGTTTCCAGAAGGACGCCGTGGTACGTTACCGCGCCAACCCTGACTACTTCGCCGGCAAGCCCGCGGTCGACCCGCTGATCTTCGCCATTACCACCGATGCCAACGTGCGCCTGCAAAAGCTCAAGCGTGGCGAGTGCCAGGTGGCCTTGTCACCCAAGCCCCTGGACATTGCCGAGGCCGGCAAGGACGGCAGCCTCAAGGTGGCCACTACCCCGGCGTTCATGACAGCCTTCGTCGCCATCAACAGCCAGCACCCACCGCTGGACAAGCCGGAAGTACGCCAGGCCATCAACCTGGCCTTCGACAAACAGGCCTACCTCAAGGCCGTGTTCGAAGGCTCCGCAGTGGCCGCCAATGGCCCCTACCCGCCCAACACCTGGAGCTATGCCAAGGACCTGCCTGGCTACCCGCTGGACGTGAAGAAAGCCAAGGCCCTGCTGACCAAGGTCGGCCTGAGCGATGGTTTCAGCACCACCATCTGGACCCGCCCGTCGGGCAGCCTGCTCAACCCAAACCCCAGCCTTGGCGCGCAGATGCTGCAGGCCGACCTGGCCAAGATCGGGGTCAAGGCAGAGATCCGCGTGATCGAATGGGGCGAGCTGATCCGCCGCGCCAAAGCCGGTGAGCATGACCTGCTGTTCATGGGCTGGGCGGGTGACAACGGCGACCCGGACAACTTCCTCAGCCCGCAGTTTTCCTGTGCTGCGGTCGAGTCGGGGACCAACTTTGCCCGCTTCTGCGACAACCGCCTGGACCAGCTGATCAGCGCCGGGCGCACCACCAACGACCAGAGCGTGCGTAGCCGGTTGTATCAGCAGGCGCAGACCTTGATTCAGCAGCAGGCGCTGTGGGTACCACTGGCGCACCCGACGGCGGCGACGCTGTTGCGCCAAGGGGTTGAGGGGTACCAGGTGAGCCCGTTCGGGCGGCTGGATTTCAGCAAGGTGTCGGTTACCAAGTAAGCCTGCACCGGCCTCTTCGCGGGACAAGCCCGCTCCCACAAGGTCTGCGCTGCCCTCCAATATGGCGGCGAATCTGTGGGAGCGGGCTTGTCCCGCGAAGAGGCCGGCACATGCACACCTCTAAGCGACAATCCACCCCTGCTCAACCATCGATAAGGGCTCCCCGTCACCGATGATGATGTGATCCAGCACCCGCACATCGATCAGCCCCAGCCCCCGCTTCAACGACAGGGTCAAATGCACGTCATCCTGGCTCGGCTCACTGTTCCCCGAAGGATGGTTGTGACACAGGATCAAAGCCGCCGCGTTATGCAGCAACGCCCGCCGCACCACCTCCCGCGGGTAGACACTCGCCCGATCTATCGTGCCCCTGAACAGGATTTCAAACGCCAGCGGCCTGTGCTTGGTATCCAGAAACAGGCACCCGAACACCTCACTGGCCTCATGTCGCAGCATCGCTTTCAAATAGCGCCGCACCGTTTCCGGGCTGTCCATGGCAGATTCCCGCTCAATCGATGTCGCCAGGTGTCTGCGCCCTATTTCCAGCAGCGCCTGCAACTGGCTGTACCTCACCGGGCCCAGCCCAAGCTCGCCGACGAAGGCCTCGCGGTCGGCCTCCAACAACCGGCGCAAGCTCCCGAACTTCACCAGCAGGCCTCGCGACAGCTCCACCACATTACGCCCGCGCACACCTGAACCGAGAAATACAGCCAGCAACTCCGTATCGGTCAGGCTGCCAGCCCCACGCTGCAGCAACTTCTCCCGCGGCCTTTCTTCAGCCGGCCATTCCCTGATATTCATCCCCGCCCCCTGCCCTTGCTGCGGCCCATTTCGACCCTGTGTTAATCTATTTCGCCTCGTACATGCGACGTACTGCCGCAGGCAATCTCAAACGTCGCCGCCCGCTCTCACTGGAAAAAGGCAAGCCTATGCAGCGGCTGTATCGCAAGCGCATCGTTCTCGGCGTGGGTGGCGGCATTGCCGCCTACAAAAGCGCCGAGCTGATTCGCCGTCTCCTGGAGCACGGCGCGCAGGTGCGCGTCGTCATGACCCGTGGTGGTGCCGAGTTCATCACCCCGCTGACCCTGCAGGCGCTGTCGGGCCACCCGGTGCACATGGACCTGCTCGACCCTGCCGCCGAAGCGGCAATGGGCCATATCGAACTGGCCAAGTGGGCCGACCTGGTACTGATCGCCCCGGCCACGGCCGACCTCATGGCGCGCATGGCCCAAGGCATGGCCGACGACCTGCTGACCACCTTGGTGCTGGCCACCGACGCCACCGTCGCCGTCGCCCCGGCCATGAACCAGGCGATGTGGCGCGACCCGGCTACCCAGGCCAACCTCGAACTGCTCAAGAGCCGTGGCATCCAGGTGTTCGGCCCGGCGTCCGGCAGCCAGGCCTGTGGCGACGTGGGCCTGGGCCGCATGCTCGAAGCCACCGACCTGGCCTGGTGCGCCGCAGAAAGCTTCAAGCGCCAGGCACTGACCGGCAAGCACGTGCTGATCACCGCCGGCCCGACCCAGGAAAACATCGACCCGGTGCGCTACATCACCAATCATAGCTCCGGCAAGATGGGCTTCGCCCTGGCCGAAGCAGCCGCCGAAGCCGGGGCTCGGGTCACCCTCGTCACGGGCCCTGTGCACCTGCCAACGCCCGACCGGGTCAGCCGCATCGACGTGGTCAGCGCGCGGGACATGCTCGCGGCCTGTGAAGCGGCCATGCCGTGTGACCTGTTCATCGCCTCGGCCGCGGTCGCGGACTACCGCCCGGAAGTCGTTGCCACGCAAAAGCTGAAGAAAGATCCTACGACCGGCGACGGCATGCTGCTGCAGATGGTGCGCAATCCCGATATCCTTGCCACCATTGCTGGCCGCAGCGACCGCCCGTTCAGCGTCGGCTTCGCCGCCGAAACCGAACACCTGCTCGATTACGCCACGCGCAAGCTCAAGGACAAGAACCTCGACCTGATCGTCGCCAATGATGTGGCCAACCCCAGCATCGGCTTCAACAGCGAAGAAAACGCCTTGACCGTGATCGACCGCCAGCAGCACCAGACCCTCTTCGCGCAGACCAGCAAAGGCAAGATCGCCCGGCAACTGGTCGCCTTCATCGCCGATCGGCTCAACCAGGTTCAATAAGTTACATGCACGCTCTTCAAGCCAAGATTCTCGACCCACGCCTGGGCAGCGAATTCCCGCTGCCGACCTACGCCACCCCCGGCTCCGCCGGCCTGGACCTGCGCGCCCTGCTCAAGGAGGACACCGTCCTCGAGCCAGGCCAGACCCTGCTGATTCCTACCGGCCTGTCGATCTACATTGGCGACCCGGGGCTGGCCGCGGTAATCCTGCCGCGCTCGGGCCTGGGCCATAAGCACGGCATCGTGCTGGGCAACCTGGTCGGCCTGATCGACTCGGACTACCAGGGCGAGCTGATGGTGTCGTGCTGGAACCGTGGCAACACGCCGTTCACCATCGCCGTTGGCGAACGTATCGCCCAGCTGGTGTTGGTGCCGGTGGTGCAGGCCCATTTCGACATCGTCGAAGCGTTCGATGAAAGCCAGCGTGGCGCTGGTGGCTTTGGTCACTCCGGCAGCCACTGAGCCGGCAGATGACCGTTCAGGCCAAGGATGGCGAACTCTCTGGCGAAAGCACCGTCCAAGCGTCAGTTTGCGCCTGCCCAGACCTTTGATTATTGGAGCTACCAGAGATGAACGACATGGCCCACCTGGTCCCCGCCGCGCTACCAGACAGCATTTTCCGCGCCTATGACATTCGTGGCGTGGTCGGCAAAACCCTTCACGCCGAAACCGCCTACTGGATCGGCCGCGCCATCGGCGCGCAAAGCCTGGCCCAGGGCGAACCGCAGGTTTCGGTAGGCCGCGATGGCCGCCTGTCGGGCCCGATGCTGGTCGAACAGCTGATCAAAGGCCTGGTCGATGCCGGGTGCCAGGTCAGCGACATCGGCCTGGTGCCCACCCCGGCGCTGTACTACGCGGCCAATGTGCTGGCCGGCAAGTCGGGCGTGATGCTGACCGGCAGCCACAACCCGTCGGACTACAACGGTTTCAAGATCGTCATCGCCGGCGACACCCTGGCCAACGAACAGATCCAGGCCCTGCTGACCCGCCTGAAAACCAACGACCTGACCCTGGCCGAAGGCCGCGTGGAAAAGGTTGAGATCCTGGACCGCTATTTCCAGCAAATCGTCAGCGACGTGAAGCTGGCCAGGAAGCTCAAAGTGGTGGTGGACTGTGGCAACGGCGCCGCCGGCGTGGTCGCACCGCAGCTGATCGAAGCCCTGGGCTGCGAAGTGATCCCGTTGTTCTGCGAGGTCGACGGCAACTTCCCCAACCACCACCCGGACCCGGGCAAGCCGGAAAACCTCGAAGACCTGATCGCCAAGGTCAAGGAAACCGGCGCCGACATCGGCCTGGCCTTCGACGGTGACGGCGACCGCGTCGGCGTGGTGACCAACACCGGCAGCATCGTCTACCCGGACCGCCTGCTGATGCTGTTTGCCCAGGACGTGCTGGCGCGCAACCCCGGCGCCGAAATCATCTTCGACGTCAAATGCACCCGTCGCCTGACCCCGCTGATCGAACAGCATGGCGGCCGCGCACTGATGTGGAAGACCGGCCATTCGTTGATCAAGAAGAAGATGAAACAGACCGGCTCGCTGCTGGCCGGCGAAATGAGCGGTCACATCTTCATCAAGGAACGCTGGTACGGTTTTGACGACGGCATCTACAGCGCCGCGCGCCTGCTGGAGATCCTCAGCAAGGCCGGACAGAGCGCCGAAAACCTGTTTGCCGCCTTCCCTAACGATATTTCCACGCCGGAAATCAATATTGATGTGACCGACGAGGGTAAATTCAGCATCATTGATGCACTGCAACGCGACGCCGATTGGGGCGAAGCCAGCCTGACCACCATCGATGGTGTGCGGGTTGACTATACCCACGGCTGGGGCCTGGTCCGCGCCTCCAACACCACCCCGGTGCTGGTGCTGCGCTTCGAGGCCGACAGCGACGCCGAATTGCAACGTATCAAGGATGTATTCCGTACCCAGTTGCTGCGGGTTGAGCCTGAGCTGCAACTGCCGTTCTGACCGACTATCTGTTCCTTACAGGAGCCCTGCATGACCCTCGATCGCGATGCCGCTTCCCATGTAGCCGAGGTTTTGTCCGAAGCACTGCCTTACATCCGCCGCTTTGTCGGCAAGACCCTGGTGATCAAGTACGGCGGCAACGCGATGGAAAGCGAGGAGCTGAAAACAGGCTTCGCCCGTGACATCGTGCTGATGAAGGCTGTGGGCATCAACCCGGTGGTGGTCCACGGTGGTGGCCCGCAGATCGGCGACCTGCTCAAGCGCCTGTCGATCGAAAGCCACTTTATCGACGGCATGCGCGTCACCGACTCGGCGACCATGGACGTGGTGGAGATGGTGCTGGGTGGCCAGGTCAACAAGGACATCGTCAACCTGATCAACCGCCACGGCGGCAGCGCCATCGGCCTGACCGGCAAGGACGCGGAACTGATCCGCGCCCGCAAGCTGACCGTCAGCCGCCAGACGCCCGAGATGACCACCCCGGAAATCATCGACATCGGCCACGTGGGCGAAGTGGTAAGCGTGAACACCGACCTGCTGAACATGCTGGTGAAGGGTGACTTCATCCCGGTGATCGCGCCGATCGGCGTGGGCGCCAACGGTGAGTCGTACAACATCAACGCCGACCTGGTGGCTGGCAAGGTAGCCGAGGCGCTGAAGGCCGAGAAGCTGATGCTGCTGACCAACATCGCCGGCCTGATGGACAAACAGGGCCAGGTACTGACCGGCCTGACCACCGAGCAGGTCAACGAACTGATCGCCGACGGCACCATCTACGGCGGCATGCTGCCGAAGATCAAGTGCGCGCTGGATGCGGTGCAGGGTGGCGTGAACAGCTCGCACATCATCGACGGCCGCGTACCGAACGCGGTGCTGCTGGAAATCTTCACCGACAGCGGCGTGGGTACCCTCATTACCAACCGAAAGCCGCGCTGAGTGATTGGCTAGCCTGCACCGGCCTCTTCGCGGGTAAACCCGCTCCCACAGGGGATAGCACCGCCTTTGAGGGCTGTGGAGATCCTGTGGGAGCGGGTTCACCCGCGAAAGGGCCGGAACAGGTGACACAAAAAAGGCGACCTTCATGTGAAGGTCGCCTTTTTCATTTCCAGGCCAGGATCAGATCCCGTACTGCGCCCGGTAAGCCTCGACAGCCGGCAGATGCTGCTTGAGCTGCGGGTCATCGGCCAGGAACTCCAGCACCTGGGTCAGCGAAACGATGCTGACCACCGGGATACCGAAGTCGCGTTCCACTTCCTGGATCGCCGACAGTTCGCCATTGCCACGCTCTTCGCGGTTCAGCGCGATCAGCACACCAGCGGCCTTGGCCTGCTGGGCGTTGATGATCTGCATGACCTCGCGGATGGCGGTACCGGCGGTGATCACGTCGTCGATGATCAGCACATCACCGGCCAGCGGCGCACCAACCAGGCTGCCGCCTTCGCCATGGTCCTTGGCTTCCTTGCGGTTGAAGCACCATGGCACATCGAGCTGATGCTGATCGGCAAGGGCCACGGCGGTGGTCGCCGCCAAAGGGATGCCCTTGTAGGCCGGGCCGAACAGCACATCGAACGGGATCTTGCTGTCGACGATGGCTGCGGCATAGCACCGCCCCAGCTCGGCCAATGCAGAACCGGTGTTGAACAGGCCGGCATTGAAGAAATACGGGCTGGTACGCCCCGATTTCAGGGTGAATTCACCGAAACGCAGTACCCCGCGATCGATGGCAAAACGGATAAAGTCGCGCTGATACGGCTGCATGAATAGTCCCGGACACCACGGATTTAGCTAAATGGGTTGAGCTCGGGTATCATACACGCACGAGATTTTTGGGGCCATTTATGCGGATCATCAGTGTGAACGTTAATGGCATTCAGGCTGCGGCCGAGCGTGGTTTGCTCAGCTGGCTACAAGCCCAGAATGCCGACGTCATCTGCCTTCAGGATACCCGCGCCTCGGCCTTTGAACTCGATGACCCAGCTTTCCAGCTCGATGGCTATTTCCTTTATGCCTGCGACGCGGAGGTGCCTGCCCAAGGTGGTGTGGCCCTTTACTCGCGCATGCAGCCCAAGGCAGTCATCACCGGCCTGGGCTTCGAGACAGCCGACCGCTACGGGCGTTACCTGCAAGCAGATTTCGACAAAGTCAGTATTGCCAGCCTGCTGCTGCCTTCGGGCATGAACGGCGACGAAGACTTGAACCAGAAGTTCAAGTTGATGGACGACTTCGCCAAGTACCTGGACAAACAGCGTCGCAAGCGTCGCGAATACATCTATTGCGGCTCGTTCTACGTGGCGCAGCAGAAGCTCGACATCAAAAACTGGCGTGACAGCCAGCAGTCGCCGGGCTTCCTGGCGCCGGAACGCGCCTGGATGGATGCGATCACCGGCGAGATGGGTTACGTCGATGCCCTGCGTGAAGTCAGCCGTGAAGGTGACCAGTACAGCTGGTGGCCAGACAACGAGCAGGCCGAGATGCTCAACCTGGGCTATCGGTTCGACTACCAGATCCTCACGCCGGGCCTGCGCCGCTTCGTGCGCAACGCCCGCCTGCCGCGTCAGCCGCGCTTCTCCCAGCATGCGCCGCTTATCGTGGATTATGACTGGACGTTGACCATCTGAGTGCCAGGGCTGCTGCGCAGCCCATTCGCGGGACAAGCCCGCTCCCACAGGATTCATGCATGGCTGGAAAGCTGTACAAAGCTTGTGGGAGCATGCCAGGGCTGCTGCGCAGCCCATTCGCAGGGCAAGCCCGCTCCCACAGGATTCATGCATGGCTGGAAAGCTGTACAAATCTTGTGGGAGCGGGCTTGTCCCGCGAATGGGCCGCGCAGCGGCCCCAAACAGTCAGTCAGCCAGAGCCGCCTGCTGCAGCTCAAAGATATCGTTCATGCCCTTCTGCGCCAGCGCCAGCATGGCGTTGAAGTCTTCCGGCTGGAACGGCGCGCCTTCAGCGGTGCCCTGCACTTCGATGAAGCCACCGGCGCTGGTCATCACCACGTTCAGGTCGGTTTCGGCAGCGGAGTCTTCCGGGTAATCCAGGTCGAGCACGGCTTGGCCCTGGTACATGCCTACCGACACGGCAGCAATCATGTGCTTGAGCGGGTTGCCGCCCTTAAGGCCACCGCGCTTCTTGATTACCGCCAGGGCGTCGCACAGGGCGACCATGGCACCGGTGATGGACGCGGTACGGGTGCCGCCATCGGCCTGGATCACGTCGCAGTCGACATACAGGGTGATGTCACCCAGCTTGCTCATGTCCAGCGCAGCGCGCAGCGAACGGCCGATCAGGCGCTGGATTTCCAGGGTGCGGCCACCCTGCTTGCCACGGCTGGCTTCGCGCTGGTTACGCTCGCCGGTGGAACGCGGCAGCATGCCGTACTCTGCGGTGAGCCAGCCTTGGCCCTGGCCTTTGAGGAAGCGCGGCACACCGTTTTCCACGCTGACCGTGCAAATGACCTTGGTGTCACCGAACTCGACCAGTACCGACCCTTCGGCGTGCTTGGTGTAGTTGCGGGTGATGCGGATCGAGCGGAGCTGATCGGCGGCGCGACCACTTGGACGTTTCATCTGGGATACCTGTACTGGGACTTTGAATCTGCCGAGCATTATAGAGCCCGCAGCGCGGGGAAGACATGCCTATTGTCGCGCCCGACACAGCCCGTCGCCTTTTCCGACTGCCGTGGCCACCCCTCTGTAACATGGGTGGATTGGGCGCCGAGGCCCCACTGCGCTACAATCCTGCGCCTTGCAGCCGAGAGGCTCCCACCGTTCATACATCTACGCGAGGTACTCCCCATGGTGCACAGCATGACCGCTTTTGCTCGTGTCGAGCGCGCCGGCAGCCAAGGCACCCTGATCTGGGAGCTGCGCTCGGTCAACCACCGTTACCTGGAACCCCACCTGCGCTTGCCCGAGGCCCTGCGCGACCTCGAAGGCGCCGTGCGCGAAGGCCTGCGCCAGGGCCTTTCACGGGGCAAGGTGGAATGCACCCTGCGCCTCAATGAAGACAGCAACGGCAAGCCGCTGAAGGTAGACCACGAGCGCGCCGCACAGCTTGTCGCCGCCGCCGAGGAAGTGGCCGGCCTGATCAAGCAGCCGGCACCGCTGAACCCGCTGGAAGTGCTGTCGTGGCCAGGCGTGCTGGTGGCAGACACCAGCGACCCACAGGCGCTGAACGCCGAGGCCATGGCACTGTTCGACGAAGCCCTGGCCGAACTCAAGGCTGGCCGCCAGCGCGAAGGCCAGGAACTGGCCCGGCTGATCAACGAGCGCCTGGACAACATGACCAGCGAAGTCACCACCCTGCGCGCCCTGGTGCCGCAGATGCTGGCGGCGCAGCGGCAGAAGATTCTCGACCGTTTCGGCGACATGCAGGCCGAACTCGACCCGCAGCGCCTGGAGCAGGAGATGGTGCTGCTGGCCCAGAAGAGCGACGTGGCCGAGGAACTCGACCGCCTCAGCACCCACGTCACCGAAGTGCGTCGGGTGCTCAAGGGTGGCGGCGCCGCCGGCCGGCGCCTGGACTTCCTGATGCAGGAACTCAACCGCGAAGCCAACACCCTCGGCTCCAAGGCCTTCGACCCACGCAGTACGCAAGCGGCGGTCAACCTGAAGGTATTGATCGAACAGATGCGTGAACAAGTACAGAACATCGAGTAAGGCCACCCCGACCATGAACCACAGCAGCGGCACCCTCTACATCGTTTCGGCCCCTTCGGGCGCCGGCAAGACCAGCCTGGTAACGGCCCTGACCAAGGACGACCAGCAAATCCGCGTCTCGGTCTCGCACACCACCCGCGCCATGCGCCCGGGCGAGGAGCACGGAGTGAACTACCACTTCGTTGTCCATGAGGAGTTCAAGGCGCTGATCCAGCAAGGCGACTTCCTGGAGCATGCAGAAGTGTTCGGCAACTTCTATGGCACCTCGCGCAGTGCACTGCAGCACACCCTGGACCAGGGCTATGACCTGATCCTGGAAATCGACTGGCAAGGCGCCCAGCAGGTGCGCAAGTTGATGCCGCAGGCATTGTCGGTGTTCATCCTGCCGCCAAGCCAGGAAGCCCTTCGTCAGCGCCTGGACGGCCGTGGGCAGGACAGCGAAGAGATCATCGCCGGGCGCATGAAGGAAGCGGTGAGCGAGATGGTGCACTACGACGAGTATGACTACGTGATCATCAACGATGATTTCGACGTCGCGCTGGAAGATTTGAAGTCGGTGTTCCGTTCTAATCGCCTGGTGCTGAAGAAACAGCAGCAGCGCCACGGGGCCTTGCTGAAACAGTTGGTTGGCTGAAAACGATGGGGCCGCTTTGCGGCCCATTCGCGGGACAAGCCCGCTCCCACAGGACAACCGCTGCCTTCAATGTCGGCGCAGTATTTGTGGGAGCGGGCTTGTCCCGCGAATGGGCTGCAGAGCAGCCCCTTCCAGTCATTCCTGCAGCGGCAGGGTAGCCTGCTGACGCAGGGTAGCCCCCAGGAAGTAAGCCGGCGCGCGCATGCGCGACAGCATCATCAGCCCGATGCCGAGCACCGAGATGATCGCGGCAATCACGAACACCAGCCCCAGCCCGCCCACATGCGAGCCACTGCCGAAGTCCGGCGAGGCGCTGTCGATGGCGGTGCGCGCGAAAATCACCGACAAGATCACCCCACCTGTCAACGGGCACAGGCCGCGCATGATGAAGTGGCGCAGGCTGTCAAACAGGCTGTCGCGGAAATACCAGACGCAGGCGAACGCGGTCAGGGAATAGTAGAAGCAGATCATCATGCCCAACGCGGTGATGGTATCCGCCAGCACGTTCTCGCTCAGGGTACGCATGGTCACGTAGAACAGGCCTGCTGCCAGGCCAGCGCAAATGGTGGCGTAGCGTGGGGTCTGCGAACGCGGGCAGACGCTGGCAAACTTCTGCGGTACCGCACCGTAGTAACCCATGGCCAACAGAGTCCGCGCCGGCGCCACGAAGGTGGACTGCAGCGATGCCGCGGTGCTGGCCAGCACGGCGATGGACATCAGGATCGCCAGCGGCCCCATGACCGGGCCGGCCAGGTGGGCGAAGACGTTCTCCTGGATGCGTGGGTTGTTAAGGCCCAGCCCGGTTTCGCTGATACCGGCAAACTGCAGAGTGGCGATAGCGGTGAACAGGTACAGCCCGAGGATCAACATAACGGTCCAGGTGGCAGCCTTGCCCGGCACCTCTTCGCTGCCCACCGACTCTTCGCTGACGGTCAGGCACGTGTCCCAGCCCCAGAAAATGAAGATAGACAGCGACAGCCCGGCAGCAAAGGCCGAGAACGACTCGACACCGAACGGGTTGAACCAGGCGAAATCGAACGCCAGCGGTGGCGGCGCAGTGGTGCCGCCGAAGGCGGCGAAGGCAAAGCCGATCAGCACCAGCAACTGCAGGGCCACCAGGCCGTACTGCACGGTCATGGTGGTGGCGATGCCACGACAGCAGATCCACACGGCCAGGCCGATGAACACGCAACAGGTGCTGATGTTGATCAACAGATTGTCGGCCAATGCTGCCAGCTCATGCTTGCCGGTGATCTGGCCAAGGAACAGGTAGAAGAAGTCGACGGCTACACCCGCCAGGTTCGACAGCACGATGGTGGTGGCGACCACCAGCCCCCAGCCGCCGATCCACCCGATCATCGGGCCAAAGGCACGCGCCGACCAGGTAAACGAAGTACCGCTGTCCGGCTCTGCCGAGTTCAGCTCGCGGTAGCCCAGGGCCACCAGCAGCATCGGCAGGAAGCCGACGATGAACACCGCTGGCAGGTGGGCACCCACCTCGCGCACGGTCGGGCCGAGGGCGCCCGTCAGGGTGTAGACCGGGGCGATGGTGGAAATGCCCAGCACCACGCTGGCCAGCAGGCCCAAGCGGCCTTTGGCCAAGCCCTTGCCGCGCTGGGTGTTGCCTGCGTCGGCCGCCACATCGGGTGGGCGGCCGGCTTCTGTATAATTGCTCATGAGTATTTGCCGTAAATTTTGGAATTGTTTTCGCAGGCCTTGCGCACAAGGCCTGCTTTCACTCATTGAAAGCTTGCTGCCGGGGACCGGTCATCCGAGACCTTCGGCTGACGTCAGACTGTTTCCTGCCGTGCGCCCTCCCGTGCTGCGTAGGCAATGCAGGCCTCGCGAAACGCCTGAAACAGGCGCAGCGAAACCGGGTTTTCGGTGAAGCGCCATTCCGGGTGCCACTGCACGCCGAGCACAAAGCCCGGCGCTGCGGGCATGGACACCGCTTCGATCAGGCCATCCGGGGCCCGCGCCTCGACACGCAGGCCGGGCGCCAGGCGTTCGATGCCTTGACTGTGCAGCGAGTTGACCTCGAACTGCTCAGCCAGCCCCAGGCGCTCGAACAACCCGCCTGGCTCGATGCCGACAAGGTGACGAGCGCCGTATTGCACCTCCAGGGGTGCGTCCTCAGGTTCGCGGTGGTCAAGGTAACCGGGCAATTCCTGCACGCGCTGGTGCAGGCTGCCACCCAACGCCACATTCAGTTCCTGATAACCACGGCAGATGCAGAACACCGGCACACCAGCGGCAATTGCCGCCTGCAGCAGCGGCAGGGTCAGGCGATCGCGCGCCAGATCGTGCCGGGTACCCGCCGCGCTAGGGGCGCCATTGTAATGATGCGGTTCGATATTTGAAGGCGAGCCGGTAAAAACAATGCCGTGCAGACGGGCCAGCAGCGCCTGCGTGTCACTGCCGCCGTCACGGGCCGGCAAGATCAGCGGCAAACCGGCAAAGCCGGCCGCCTCGACATACTTGTCGCCTACTGTATGCGACGAGTTCTTCCCCACCTGCTGGCGGCAGGCGCTGACACCGATCAGGGGGACCGCATTTGCGCTCATGGGCTTACACCGTGTGCAGGTACCAGTTGTACTCAAGGTCGGAGATCGACACTTCGAACTCGGCCAGTTCGCTTTCCTTGCAGGCCACGAAGATATCGATGTAGTCCGGGCTGATGTATTGGTTGAGGACTTCGCTGTCGTCCAGCGCGCGCAGGGCATCACGCAGGTTGTTCGGCAGGCTCTGTTCCAGTTGCTCGTAGGAGTTGCCTTCGATCGGCGCATCCGGCTCGACCTTGTTGGTCAGGCCGTGGTGCACGCCGGCAAGGACTGCCGCAAGCATCAGGTACGGGTTGGCGTCGGCGCCGGCCACGCGGTGTTCCAGGCGCACGTTGTCGCTGCTGTCGGTAGGTACGCGCACGGCCACGGTGCGGTTGTCCAGGCCCCAGCTCGGCGCATTGGGCACATAGAACTGCGCACCGAAGCGGCGGTAGGAGTTGATGTTCGGGCAGAGGAAGGCCATCGATGCCGGCATCGTCTCCAGCACACCACCAATGGCGTGGCGCAACGTGTCGCTTTGCAGCGGGTCATCGCTTGAGAAGATGTTCTTGCCGGTTTTCTTGTCCAGCAACGAAATATGCACGTGCAGGCCGTTGCCTGCCTGGCCCGGGTAGGGCTTGGCCATGAAGGTGGTGTCCATTTCATGGTCGTAGGCCACGTTCTTGATCAGCCGCTTGAGCAGGATCGCGTAGTCGCAGGCCTTCAGCGGGTCAGCCACGTGGTGCAGGTTGACCTCGAACTGCGCCGGGGCGCTTTCCTTGACGATGGCATCGGCAGGCAGGCCCTGCTCCTTGGCCGCTTCGAGCATGTCCTGCAGGCAGTCGGCGTATTCGTCGAGGTCGTCGATCAGGTACACCTGGGTCGACTGCGGACGCTTGCCGGAAATGGGCGAGCGCGGCGGCTGCGGGCGGCCGTTGAGGTTGTCCTGATCAATCAGGTAGAACTCCAGCTCGAACGCAGCACAAATCGTAAGGCCCAGGTCGTCGAACTTGCTCACCACCTGACGCAGCACTTCACGCGGGTCGGCAAAGAACGGCGCGCCTTCGATCTCGTGCATGGTCATCAGCAGCTGGGCGGTGGGGCGTTTCTGCCATGGCTCGTCCGACAGTGTGCCGGGGATCGGGAAGCAGATGCGGTCGGCATCGCCAATGTCCAGGCCAAGGCCGGTGCTTTCGACCGTGGAACCGTTGATGTCCAGGGCGAACAGCGAAGCCGGCAGGTTGATGCCTTTCTCGTACACCTTGTGCAGGCTGGCCCGCTCGATGCGCTTGCCACGTACCACGCCATTCATGTCGGAGATCAGCAGGTCGACGTACTGTGTGTCCGGGTGGGCCTGGAGGAAGTCATTCATCTCGCTGGAAGAACTGGCGCACGGGGTTACCGACGTCATGGTGTACATCCTTTGATGTGCTGCGGCGATGTGGGGATACGGCTGGCGCCTCACGGGCGACGATGGTTGCAGCTGTTGTTTTTTTCACTTTCCCATCGTGGGGATTGGTTACCCGACCGGACGCATTGATTCCGGGGGGCGGTTTCACTATAAAATGGCCCCGACGCAACAGACATTGGCAATTCGGCAAGCAGAGCGTGCACCAATGCAATATCAGATCACCCACGCCGACCTCTCCCTGGTCCTGGCACTGGAGCGTGGCCGCTCGCTGGCCAAGGCCGCCGAGCTCCTCAAAGTCGACGTTTCGACGGTGTTCCGCTCGATCCGCCGGCTGGAGTCGGCGCTGGGCACCGCCTTGTTCGTCAAGAGCCGCAAGGGCTACCTGCCGACCGACACCGCGCAGGCCCTGGCCGAGCAGGCCGAGCGCGCCGAGCAGGCGCTGGAGGCGGCACGCATTGCCATGACCAGTGGCGAGCAGGTGGTCAGCGGCACGGTGCGGGTGACCTGCACCGAGGCGGTGATGCATAGCCTGCTGCTGCCGGCGCTGGCCGAGTTCATGCCCAACTACCCGGCCCTGTCGCTGGAGATGGGCACCTCGAATACCTTCGCCAACCTCAGCCGGCGTGACGCCGACATTGCCCTGCGCCTGACCAATACACCACCGGAGCACCTGGTAGGTCGCAACCTGGGGTCAACATCCTATGTGGTTTGCGGCCAGCCGCAGTGGCGCGAGCGCCTGGCAGAATCGGCCGTCAGCGTGCCATGGATCGCCCCCGACGACTCGATGCAGGACCACCCCACGGTGGTCTGGCGCAACCAGCAGCACCCTGGGTTGAGCCCGCGCTACCAGTGCAGCGGGATGTCGACCATCGCCCAGCTGGTAACCGCCGGCCTGGGCGTGGCGGCGCTGCCGGATTACATGGTGCACGCCCTGCCCGGCGTGGAAGCGCTGAGCGGACCGCTACCGGGTTGCGACACTCAGCTTTGGCTACTGACCCGGCCGGATTGCCGGGCGCTGCGCTCGGTGCAGACCTTGTTCGAAGAGCTGACGCCGCGGTTGCGTGGCGCGATGCTCTGAGGTTATCGTCGGGCTCAAGTATTGCGGCTGTCTGGTCCGGCACTTTCGCGGCAAAACCTGCTCCCACAGGGTAGGCGGTGCCTGTGGAAGCAGGTTTACCCGCGAAGAAGCAAACACAGTGCTTCAAGGTGACCGCCCGGCAAAACAGCGCTTCCCTATTGGCTGGTGAATTTTTATACTATCGAGTCCGCCTGCCCATTACTGGGCTGCACGCCCACCGCATTTGCTACTGAGGAAGACCATGGCCCGCGTAACTGTTGAAGACTGCCTGGAACACGTGGATAACCGCTTCGAGCTGGTCATGCTCTCGACCAAGCGCGCTCGCCAGCTGGCGACCGGCGGCAAAGAACCACGCGTAGCGTGGGAAAACGACAAGCCGACCGTTGTTGCCCTGCGTGAAATCGCCGAAGGCATCGTCACCAACGAGTTCATCGCCGCAGAAGAGATCGTCACCGAGGATCCGGTCTTCGCCGCCTTCGAGGACGAGAACAACGAGGCTGTCTGATTGATGCCAGGTCGACGTCGCACGGCGCAAGGCCCTCTTCCTCCGCAGGAGGTCAACCCATGCCGGGTATAGAAGCCTTGGCCGAACGGCTGTCGACCTACCTTGGCCCCGAACAGGTCAACCTGGTCCGGCGCGCCTATTTCTACGCCGAACAGGCCCACGATGGGCAGCGCCGCCGCAGCGGCGAGCCCTACGTGACCCACCCGCTGGCCGTGGCCAGCATCCTCGCCGACATGCACATGGACCATCAAAGCCTGATGGCGGCCATGCTGCACGACGTGATCGAAGACACCGGTATCGCCAAGGAAGCCCTCAGCCAGCAGTTTGGCGAGACGGTGGCCGAACTGGTCGATGGGGTCAGCAAGCTGACCCAGATGAACTTCGAGACCAAGGCCGAGGCGCAGGCCGAAAACTTCCAGAAAATGGCCATGGCCATGGCCCGCGACATTCGCGTGATTCTGGTCAAGCTGGCCGACCGCCTGCACAACATGCGCACCCTGGAAGTGCTGTCCGGCGAAAAACGCCGGCGCATTGCCAAGGAAACCCTCGAAATCTACGCCCCTATCGCCAATCGCCTGGGGATGCACACCGTGCGCGTGGAGTTCGAGGACCTGGGTTTCAAGGCCATGCACCCAATGCGCTCGTCGCTGATTCACCGGGCGGTGAAAAGCGCACGCGGCAACCGTAAAGAGATCGTCGCCAAGATCGAACACTCGCTGGCCAACTGCCTGGCTGCCGACGGCATCGAAGGCGAGGTCAGCGGCCGGCAGAAACACCTCTATGGCATCTACAAGAAGATGCGCGGCAAGCGCCGTGCCTTCAACGAGATCATGGACGTGTATGCCTTCCGCATCATCGTCGACAAGGTCGACACCTGCTACCGCGTGCTCGGCGCCGTGCATAACCTGTACAAGCCGCTGCCTGGTCGCTTCAAGGATTACATCGCGATCCCCAAGGCCAACGGCTACCAGTCGTTGCACACCACGTTGTTCGGCATGCACGGCGTGCCCATCGAAATCCAGATCCGCACCCGCGAAATGGAAGAGATGGCCAACAACGGCATCGCCGCGCACTGGCTGTACAAGTCCAACGACGACGAGCAGCCCAAGGGCAGCCATGCCCGCGCGCGGCAGTGGGTCAAAGGTATCCTCGAGTTGCAGCAACGTGCCGGCAACTCACTCGAATTCATCGAGAGCGTGAAGATCGACCTGTTCCCGGACGAGGTCTACGTGTTCACGCCCAAAGGCCGCATCATGGAGCTGCCCAAAGGCTCCACGGCGGTGGACTTCGCCTACGCGGTACACACCGACGTCGGCAACAGCTGCATCGCCTGCCGCATCAACCGCCGCCTGGCGCCGCTGTCCGAACCGCTGCAAAGCGGCTCGACGGTGGAAATCGTCAGCGCCCCCGGCGCTCGGCCGAACCCGGCCTGGCTCAACTTCGTGGTGACCGGCAAGGCGCGTACGCACATCCGTCACGCCCTGAAGCAACAGCGCCGCTCCGAGTCCATCAGCCTGGGCGAGCGCCTGCTGAACAAGGTACTCACCGGCTTTGACAGCAGCCTGGATAAAATCCCCCAGGAGCGCATCCAGGCGATTCTCGCCGAGTACCGCCTGGAACTGATCGAAGACCTGCTCGAAGACATCGGCCTGGGCAACCGCATGGCCTACGTGGTCGCACGCCGCCTGCTGTCGGCTGACGGCGAGCAGTTGCCTGCGCCGGAAGGCCCGTTGGCGATCCGTGGCACCGAAGGCCTGGTGCTGAGCTACGCCAAATGCTGCACGCCAATCCCTGGCGACCCGATCGTCGGCCACCTGTCGGCCGGCAAGGGCATGGTCGTGCACCTGGAAAATTGCCGCAACATCAGTGAAATCCGCCACAACCCGGAAAAATGCGTGCAGCTTTCCTGGGCCAAGGACATCACCGGTGAGTTCAATGTCGAACTGCGTGTCGAACTGGAGCACCAGCGCGGCCTTATTGCCCTGCTGGCCAGCAGCGTCAACGCCGCCGACGGCAACATCGAGAAGATCAGCATGGACGAACGCGACGGCCGTATCAGCGTGGTCCAACTGGTGGTCAGCGTGCACGACCGTGTGCACCTGGCGCGTGTGATCAAGAAGCTGCGTACCCTGACCGGCGTGGTCCGCATCACCCGCATGCGTACGTAGTCCGCCAACCGCAAGGAGTCATCATGAGCAAGACCGTCATCACGAGCGACAAGGCCCCAGCCGCCATCGGCACCTACTCGCAGGCGATCAAGGCCGGCAACACGGTGTACATGTCGGGCCAGATCCCGCTGGACCCGAAGACCATGGAACTGGTCGAAGGCTTCGAAGCCCAGACCGTGCAGGTATTCGAGAACCTCAAGTCCGTGGCTGAAGCCGCTGGCGGTTCGTTCAAGGACATCGTCAAGCTGAACATCTTCCTCACCGACCTGAGCCACTTCGCCAAGGTCAACGAGGTGATGGGCCGCTACTTCGAGCAACCCTACCCGGCCCGTGCCGCCATCGGCGTTGCCGCGCTGCCGAAAGGTGCCCAGGTCGAAATGGACGCCATCCTGGTCATCGAGTGATGCCCCGGTGACGGGCGCCCTGCCCGTCACTCCTCCTTTTGCAAGGTTACCCCGTCATGCGTCAAGCACTGCCCATCGCGCTGGCAGCCCTGCTACTGGGCGGCTGCGCCAGCCACAAACCCGAAGATTTCAACGGCACCTGGATCAACCAGGAGGCCATCACTGCAGCGGTCAAGGGCGGCAGCCTGCGCCAAGCGCTGAATGAACACGGCCCCGTGTTCGAATGGAAGCTCGACGTTGCCAGCCAGCAGGCCAGCTACAGCAATGGCTTCGAGGCCGCTGACGGCCAGCTGAGCAGCAACGAAAAGCAATGGCAGGCCAGCTTCGAGGGCGGCCAGACCGAGCAGCTGTCGCTCGACGGTGACGAGCTGCAAGCCGTCGACCAGCGTGGCGCCAAGCAGACCTTCGTGCGTGCCAAGGCGCCGGCAACTGCCAATGCGCCGCTGGGCAGCAGCTTCGAGAAAGCGCTGTACCAGGCCTACCTGGGCGGCAACTGGAAGGTGGTCGAAGGTGAGGGCAAAGGTGCCAGCGTGCGCTTCAGCGACACCGGCAACGTCACCGGCCTGCCGGGGCCGGACCGTTTTGCCCTGTGCCTGGCAGGTGACTGCGCGACCATGGGCGGCAGCAATGACAGCCTGTGGCTGGAGCGTAACCAGCGTGGTGCACCGTTCATCATCAAGCGAACTGGCGACAAGCTGGAGATTTTCCAGGCAGTGAACCGTGCGCAACCGGATGAAATGCCGGAGCTTGCGGCGGGCAAGCGCCAGTGGGTGCTGGAGCAGAACTGAATCCTGCTGCATTTGCACTGAATGCACTGGCCTCTTAGCGGGTAATCACTGTCTTCAGGCCTTGTGATACCCCTGTGGGAGCGGGTTTACCCGCGAAGAGGCCGGTAAATTCAACGCCCTCCTTTCAGGATGGCTGCATACCCTTCCTTGTAGCTTGGGTACTCCGGTGCCCAGCCCAGCGCCCGGGCCCGGGCGTTGCTGCAGCGCTTGCTGCCAGTACGCCGAACCCGCTGCTCATCGGACCACTCGGTAACCCCCATGTATGCCCGCAGCCAGGCCACCACGTCGGCCAGGGGCGCCGGGTCGTCATCAACGCCAATGTAGTAGTCGTCCAGCACCTTGCCATCCGCATCGGCCTGCAGCAGAAACGCCAACAGGCTGGCGGCATCTTCGGCATGAATGCGGTTGCCATACAGCGGCGGCTCTTCGGCCACACGGTAACCCTGGCGCACCTGGCTCAACAGCCACTCGCGGCCTGGGCCATAGATGCCGGTCAGGCGCACCACGCTCGCCGGGATACCACTGGCCAGCGCCAGCCGTTCAGCCTCCAGCATCACACGCCCGGAATAACCTTCGGGCTCTGTGGCTGCGCCTTCCTCGACCCACTCGCCGTCCTTCTGCGCATACACGCTGCTGCTGGAGACGAACAACAGGCGACGGGGGCGCTGGCCTCGCTCGGCCAGCCAGGCCAGCACATGGCGCAAGCCATCCACATAAGCCGCCTGGTAACCGGCCTCGTCGTGCTGGCTGGCCGCCACGCAGTACACCAGATAATCCAGCGTGCCCTGTGGCCAGGCTTGCGGGATCGACGGTTCGGCCAGGTCCGCGGCAACCGGTTGAACGCCCGCAGGCAGCTGCCCGACAGCGCGGCGCAAGCCGCTTACCTGCCAGCCTTTACCCAGCATTTGCAGGGCCAGACGCCCACCTACATCACCACAACCCACCACCATCACGGAAAGGTCTGACATCTCTGAACTCCCTAGACCAATTGATCAGCCCACCCACGCTACACGATGGATGGCTAGACCATAGGCGAAAAAAGCAACAAGATTACTTTTGTTAACAAGAATTACTTGCAATAATGGCCGCCAATTTGTTCTCGGCCTACCTCGAGGCCTTGGAGAACGCTCACTTTATTTCTTCATCAGGTCCGGCCAGCATGACACGTATTCAACCTTCCGCTTCGCCAACCCCGTCGCGCGCCTGGCGCGCCATCGCCGCGCTGACACTCAGCCTGGTGCTGGCCCCGGTGGCCATGGCCGATGAGCCAACCGCCAACGCCGCCGCGCCTGCTGCTGCCACTGCCCCGGCCGCACCTGCTGCTGCCCCGGCTGCCGATGCGCAGGCTCCTGCTGCCAACGCTGCTGCTTCACCGGCTGCGGTAGACCCGAACGTTGAGGCGCTGGTTGAAGACACCTCGCTGGGCATGGCCCACGACCTGTCCCCATGGGGCATGTACAAAAACGCCGATATCGTGGTCAAGATCGTCATGATCGGCCTGGCCATCGCCTCCATCATTACCTGGACCATCTGGATCGCCAAAGGCTTCGAGCTGATGGGCGCCAAACGTCGCCTGCGTGGCGAAATCGCCCAGCTGAAGAAATCCACCACCCTGAAAGACGCGAGCGAAGTCTCCAACAAGGAAGGTACCCTGGCCCATACCCTGGTCCACGATGCCCTCGAAGAGATGCGCCTGTCGGCCAACGCCCGCGAAAAAGAAGGTATCAAGGAACGCGTCAGCTTCCGTCTGGAGCGCCTGGTGCACGCCAGCGGCCGCACCATGAGCAGCGGCACCGGCGTGCTCGCCACCATCGGCTCCACCGCGCCTTTCGTCGGTCTGTTCGGTACCGTGTGGGGCATCATGAACAGCTTCATCGGCATCGCCAAGACCCAGACCACCAACCTGGCGGTGGTTGCCCCAGGTATCGCCGAAGCCCTGCTGGCCACCGCCCTGGGCCTGGTCGCTGCAATCCCGGCTGTGGTCATCTACAACGTCTTCGCCCGCTCCATCGCTGGCTACAAGGCCCAGGTGTCCGACGCCTCCGCTCAGGTACTGCTGCTGGTCAGCCGTGACCTGGACCACCAGGGCAGCGAGCGCGCCGCCCCGCACATGGTGAAAGTGGGGTAAGCCATGGGCCTGCATCTCAACGAAGGTGGCGACGACCTCGCCGAAAACCACGAAATCAACGTTACGCCGTTCATCGACGTGATGTTGGTGCTGCTGATCATCTTCATGGTCGCTGCCCCCTTGGCCACGGTCGACATCAAGGTCGACCTGCCGGCTTCAACCGCCAAGCCGGCGCCCAGGCCCGAGAAACCGGTGTTCGTCAGCGTCAAGGCCGACCAGAAGCTGTACGTCGGCGACGATCAGGTTGCGGCGCCCGACCAGCTTGGCCCGATGCTCGACGCCAAGACCAAGGGTGACAAGGAAACCACCATCTTCTTCCAGGCTGACAAAGGCGTGGATTACGGCGACCTGATGGAAGTGATGAACAACATGCGGGCGGCCGGCTACCTCAAGGTCGGTCTGGTAGGTCTCGAGACGGCAGCCAAGAAATGACGAAAACGCGCTCAAACATGGCGCGCTACGGTGGCAGCCTGGCGATCGTGCTGGGCGTGCACGTGGTCGCCGTGCTGCTGACGCTCAACTGGTCGGTGCCTCAGGCCATCGAGCTGCCCCCGGCAGCGATGATGGTGGAGCTGGCACCGTTACCGGAGCCTGCGCCACCACCACCACCGAAAGCGGCTCCGCAGCCACCGGCACCGGTCGAAGAACCGCCGTTGCCCAAGCTGGCGGAAGCACCCAAGCCCAAGATCGCCATCCCCAAGCCGCCCAAGCCGAAGGCCAAGCCCCAGCCGCCGAAGCCCGAGAAAAAGCCTGAGCCGCCTAAGGAAGCGCCACCTACCGAGCAAACGGTAGACGCACCGCCCAGCAATACGCCACCGCAGAAGTCCGCGGCACCGGCGCCGAGCATTGCGTCCAACAGCAACGCCTTGCCAACCTGGCAGAGCGACCTGCTGCGCCACCTGGCCAAGTACAAGCGCTACCCGGAAGACGCGCGCCGTCGCGGCTTGCAAGGCATCAACCGCCTGCGCTTCGTGGTCGACGCCGAAGGCAAGGTCGTGTCGTACTCCATGGCAGGTGGGTCGGGCAGTGCCGCACTGGACCGGGCAACCCTTGAAATGATCCGTCGGGCCGGCACGGTACCCAAGCCGCCACCCGAGTTGCTGAACAATGGCACGATCGAAGTCGTGGCACCGTTCGTCTACTCGCTGGACCGCCGCTAAGACTTTTGCTTCTGTCACAAATCGGCAAGTCTGATAACGTGCGTCTATCGATTGCAGCCGCTATGCTGGGCCCGCAACTTCATGGACGCACGTTATGACCCTCACAGAATTACGCTACATCGTCACACTCGCCCAGGAACAGCATTTCGGCCATGCCGCCGAACGCTGCCATGTGAGCCAGCCGACCCTGTCGGTCGGTGTGAAGAAGCTCGAGGATGAGCTTGGCGTTCTGATCTTCGAGCGCAGCAAAAGCGCGGTACGCCTGACCCCCGTCGGCGAGAGCATTGTCGCCCAGGCACAGAAGGTACTGGAGCAGGCCCAGGGCATCCGCGAGCTGGCCCAGGCCGGCAAGAACCAGCTGACTGCCCCGCTCAAGGTCGGTGCCATCTATACCGTCGGCCCGTACCTGTTCCCGCACCTGATTCCGCAACTGCATCGCGTAGCGCCGCAGATGCCGCTGTACATCGAAGAAAACTTCACCCACGTACTGCGTGAAAAGCTGCGTAACGGCGAGCTGGACGCAGTGATCATCGCCCTGCCGTTCAACGAAGCCGATGTGCTGACCCTGCCGCTGTACGATGAGCCGTTCTGCGCCCTGATGCCCGCCGACCACCCATGGACGGCGAAAAAGACCATCGACACCGCCATGCTCAACGACAAGAGCCTGCTGTTGCTTGGTGAGGGCCACTGCTTCCGCGACCAGGTACTGGAAGCCTGCCCTACCCTGAACAAGGGGGGCGAAGGCGCCAGGCACACCACCGTCGAGTCCAGCTCGCTGGAAACCATCCGCCACATGGTGGCGTCGGGCCTTGGCGTGTCGATCCTGCCGCTGTCGGCGGTGCACAGCCACCACTATGCACCTGGGGTCATCGAAGTTCGCCCACTGACGGCACCGGCACCGTTCCGTACCGTGGCCATCGCCTGGCGCGCCAGCTTCCCGCGGCCAAAGGCCATCGAGATCCTCGCCGACTCGATCCGCCTGTGCTCGGTCGCCAAAGCCCCTGCGGAACAAACGGCCTGAGTCATGAGTGAGCTGTCGAAGGTCCCGGTCACGGTACTCAAGGGCGTTGGCGAGGCCATGGCGGAAAAACTCGCCAAGGTCGGCCTGGAGAACCTGCAGGATGTGCTGTTCCACCTGCCCCTGCGCTACCAGGACCGCACCCGTGTGGTGCCGATCGGCCAATTGCGCCCAGGGCAGGATGCCGTGATCGAGGGCGTGGTCAGCGGCGCCGACGTGACCATGGGCAAGCGACGCAGCCTGGTGGTGCGCCTGGGTGACGGCACCGGCGTGCTGAGCCTGCGCTTTTACCACTTCAGCAACGCGCAGAAGGAAGGCCTGAAACGTGGCACCCACCTGCGCTGCTACGGCGAAGCCCGCCCCGGTGCCTCGGGCCTGGAAATCTACCACCCGGAGTACCGCGCACTGAATGGTGACGAGCCGCCGCCACCGGTGGAACAGACCCTGACGCCGATCTACCCGTCCACCGAAGGCCTCACCCAGCAACGCCTGCGCCTGTTGTGCCAGCAGAGCCTGGGCCTGCTTGGCCCGCGCAGCCTGCCCGACTGGCTGCCTGACGAGCTGGCCCGGGACTACCAATTGGCGCCGCTGGACGATGCCATCCGTTACCTGCACAACCCGCCGGCCGACGCCGACCTTGATGAACTTGCCGAAGGCCAGCACTGGGCCCAGCACCGCCTGGCCTTTGAAGAGCTGCTGACCCACCAGTTGTCGCAGCAACGCCTGCGCGAGAGCCTGCGCAGCCTGCGGGCGCCGGTGCTGCCCAAGGCCACGCGCCTGCAGGCGCAGTACCTGGCAAACCTGGGCTTTCAGCCTACCGGCGCACAGCAGCGCGTGGCCAACGAAATTGCCTACGACCTCAGCCAGCACGAGCCAATGATGCGCCTGGTACAGGGCGATGTCGGTGCCGGCAAGACCGTGGTTGCCGCCCTGGCAGCACTGCAAGGGCTGGAAGCGGGCTATCAGGTGGCACTGATGGCGCCCACCGAGATCCTCGCCGAACAGCACTTCATCACCTTCAAGCGCTGGCTCGAACCGCTGGGCATCGAAGTGGCCTGGCTGGCCGGCAAGCTCAAAGGCAAGGCCCGGGCCAGCGCCCTGGAGCAGATCGCCAACGGTGCGCCCATGGTGGTCGGCACCCACGCGCTGTTCCAGGAAGAAGTGAAGTTCAAGCATCTGGCCCTGGCGATCATCGACGAGCAGCACCGTTTTGGCGTGCAGCAACGCCTGGCCCTGCGCAAGAAAGGCGTGGCAGGCGAATTGTGCCCGCACCAGCTGATCATGACCGCCACCCCTATTCCGCGCACCTTGGCCATGAGCGCCTACGCCGACCTGGACACCTCGGTGCTCGACGAATTACCCCCTGGACGCACGCCGGTAAACACCGTGCTGGTAGCCGACAGCCGCCGCTTCGAGGTGGTCGAACGGGTTCGCGCCGCCTGCGCCGAGGGGCGTCAGGCCTACTGGGTGTGCACCCTGATCGAAGAATCCGAAGAGCTGACCTGCCAGGCCGCCGAAAGCACCTATGAAGAACTCGGCAGCGCCTTGGGCGAATTGCGTGTGGGCCTGATCCACGGCCGCATGAAGCCTGCGGAAAAAGCCGAAATCATGGCCCAGTTCAAGGCCGGCGAATTGCAGCTGCTGGTCGCGACCACGGTCATCGAAGTCGGCGTGGACGTCCCCAACGCCAGCCTGATGATCATCGAAAACCCAGAACGTCTGGGCCTGGCCCAGTTGCACCAGCTGCGCGGCCGGGTTGGCCGGGGCAGTGCCGTCAGCCATTGCGTGCTGTTGTACCACCCGCCACTGTCGCAGATTGGCCGCGAACGCTTAGGGATCATGCGCGAGACCAACGACGGCTTCATCATTGCCGAGAAAGACCTCGAACTGCGCGGCCCCGGCGAAATGCTGGGTACACGCCAAACCGGCCTGCTGCAATTCAAGGTCGCCGACCTGATGCGCGATGCCGACCTGTTACCGGCTGTGCGCGATGCCGCCCAGGCCCTGGTGGCCCGCTGGCCGGACCATGTCAGCCCGCTGCTCGACCGCTGGCTGCGCCATGGCCAGCAATATGGCCAAGTGTGACGCTAGTCCCAGAATGGATCCAGATTTGCTCGCAGGCTGGTTATACTTCGCGTTTAAAAGAATCAGTGGATACGGACCATGACTGAAGTTGCCCTGGACACCGCAACCCCACACGCCCCCTCTGTTATCAGGCTGCTGCTCGACAAGGTCGGCGTCGTCTACCGTGAGGTGGTCGAACACCCGCACCTGCCTGCGGCCTCCCGGGTCCAGGCGGTGCTTCTCGACGACGAGGTCGGCGCACTCATGGTGCTGTTCCCGCAGAGCCAACTGCTGGACCTCAACCGCCTGGCCGAGCTGACCGGGCGCAAGCTCACCGCCGTGTCGGTGCCGCGCCTCAAGCAAATGCTCGACAAGCACCAGCTGAAGGCCCTGCCCGCCATTCCTGCGCTGACCAGCTCACCGTGCCAGTACGAAAAGAGCCTGCTCGACGCCGAGACTGTGTACATCCAGTCTGGTGAAGTCGGCCTGCTGCTAGAGATTGAGCACGCCCACTTCAAGCGCATGCTGGCCAAGGCCAGCGCCAGCAGCTTCGGCCAGGAGGTCGAGGCCATCAGCCCCAACCTCGACCGCCCCCATGACGACACCCTGGAAATCACCAATGCCGTTCAGGCGTTCACCGCCCGACGCATCCAGAAGCGTCTGGAAGAAACCATCGAGATTCCGCCGCTGGCCGATACCGCGCAGAAGATCATCAAGCTGCGGGTAGACCCCAACGCGAGCATCGATGACATCACCGGCGTGGTCGAAACCGACCCGGCGCTGGCGGCGCAGGTAGTCAGCTGGGCGGCGTCGCCCTACTACGCTTCGCCGGGCAAGATCCGCTCGGTGGAGGACGCCATCGTGCGCGTGCTGGGTTTCGACCTGGTGATCAACCTGGCCTTGGGCCTGGCCTTGGGCAAGACCTTGAGCCTGCCGAAAGACCAGCCGCAACAGGCCACACCCTACTGGCAGCAGTCGATCTACACTGCCGCGATCATCGAAGGCCTGACCCGCGCCATGCCTCGGGCAGAACGCCCCGAAGCCGGGCTGACCTACCTGGCCGGGCTGCTGCACAACTTCGGTTACCTGCTGCTGGCGCACGTGTTCCCGCCGCACTTCTCGCTGATTTGCCGCCACCTGGAGGTGAACCCGCACCTGAACCACACCTATGTGGAACAGCACCTGCTAGGCATCAGCCGCGAACAGATCGGTGCCTGGCTGATGAAGCTGTGGGACATGCCCGAAGAGCTGTCGACCGCGCTGCGCTTCCAGCACGACCCGGCGTACGACGGCGAGTATTCGGCGTTCCCCAACCTGGTGTGCCTGGCGACCCGCCTGTTGCGTACACGAGGGATTGGCTCCGGGCCGCAGGAAGAGATTCCTGACGAGTTGCTGGAGCGCCTGGGGATTACCCGGGACAAGGCCGAGGATGTGGTGAACAAGGTGCTCGAGGCCGAGAACCTGCTGCGCGAGCTGGCTTCGCAGTTTCACGCACCGCACTGATATCGCGAGGGGCCGCTTTGCGGCCCAATCGCCGGCAAGCCAGCGAATGGGCTGCGCAGCAGCCCCGGCAATTTCAGCCTTTCTTCTTCGGTTTCAGGTATTTCATCAAGCCTTGGAACCACATCACCAGCGCCGGGTTGCCCTTGATCTGGATGTTCTTGTCCTGAATCCCCTGCATGAACGCCAACTGCTTGTTGCCCGCCTGCATCGTGGCGTAGCCGTAGGCAGCGTCCTTGAAGGCGATGGCGAAGGCCGGCTGCGGATGTGCGCCGCCCTTGCTGCTGATGCGCTCGTTGTTGACGACGAAGTGCCGGGCAACCTTGCCGTCCAGGGTCTGCATCTGGAACACCAGGTCCTTGCCCTTGAGCTGCTGCTGGAATGCCGGGTTGTTACGGCTGGCCCTGGCCATCAAAAGCCCCATGGCCCAGAGAAGAAAGCGGAACTTCATCGACACGCCTCGATGTAAAAGTGACTAAGTTTCGCACTTTATCCTCTTAACGACCATTTTATGCAAGTTCACAGCAGTTACTGCGTGTAAAGCACAACGGGCGCCATGAAGGCGCCCGTTCGGGATCAACGATTCGTCAGCGGAAGCTTACTTTTTCTTGGCGGCCTTGGCTGGCGCGGCCGGTGGATTGACGCTGTCCTTGAGGTTCTTGCCTGGCTTGAAGGCCACGGTGTTACTGGCTTTGATCTTGACCGGCTCACCGGTTTGCGGGTTTTTGCCGGTACGCGCGCCGCGATGACGTTTTTCGAAGGTGCCGAAACCGACCAGGGTCACCGTGTCCTTGTCCAGGGCACCGGTGATGCTGTCGAGAATCGCGTTCAACACCTGATTGGCCTTTTCCTTGGTCAGATCAGCCTTATCGGCGATGACGGCGGCGAGTTCTGGTTTGCGCATAGTGAAGCCTCTTTGACGGAATTCTTGTTGTTATGCCGTGCTGCCTTTGGGAGCAGCGCTCAAGGCACCGCAGGCTCTAATCTGCGGCAGACGGAAGTGAGAATGGCACGTGCTCAGGGGCCGCGCCAGTATCAGGCCGGCCATTGTGCAGGCAACAACAGGATAAATCCGACAGAACGCCCTCTATTTACGCCATTACCGGTGGCAACTGGCGATTCAGTGCCAGCTTGTCCATGACGGCTGTCCCGGTCAGGGCATAACCCAGCAATTCGCCGTCAGCCCCGTGGCAGAGCACCTTGAGGTCACTGCCCTGCCCCTCCACCTGCCAAGTACCATCGTGCCCCAAGGGCGGCGGCGATACCACCAAAGGGCAGGCCGGGGTCTTGACGGTGATAGGCATCGGCCCGTAGGCCACCGCTGTCAGCTTGCCGGCCAGGGTTTGCGCCAGCGCCCGGGCACAGCTCATCAGCGGCATCACGTAGAGCAGGTTGATGCCATCGACCTCGGCACAATCGCCAAGGGCGAAGATGTTGGCGTGGGATGTACGTAATTCGCGGTCTACGCTGACGCCACGATGGGTCTGCAAGCCGGCCGCGGCGGCCAGGTCGATGCGGGGGCGCAGGCCAATGGCCGAAACGACCAGGTCGCAGGCAATCACGCTGCCATCCGACAGGTGTGCCTCCAGGCCGTGGTCCACCTGGTGCAAGCGGGTCAGCACGGGCCCCAGGTGGAAGTGTACACCCAGGCCTTCGAGCCCGCCCTGCACCGCCGCCGCAGCGGCCGGGTGCAGCAGGGTCGGCATGATCTGTTCGCACGGCGCCACCACGTCGACCTGGAAGCCCCCCAAGCTCATGTCGTTGGCGAATTCGCAGCCGATCAGGCCGGCACCGAGGATCAGCACACGTTGTTTGCCGACGGCGGCGGTACGGAAGCGTGCGTAGTCTTCCAGGTCGTTGATCGGGAACACCAGATGGCTGCCATCGCCTTCTATCGGCACCTGCACGGTCTGCGCCCCCCAGGCCAGCACCAGGTCGCGGTACTCCACAGCCTCTTCGCCGATCCACAGGCGCTTGTGGCCTGGGTCGATGCCGCTGATGCGGGTATGGGTACGAACCTCGGCATTCAGTTGCTCGGCCATGGCACCCGGCTCGGCCATGCACAGGCCGTCGGCGTCTTTCTGCTTGGCAAAGCCCATGGAGAGCATGGGCTTGGAGTAGGAGCGACCATCGTCGGCGGTGATCAGCAGCAGCGGCGTCTGCGCATCGAGCTTGCGAAATTCACGGGCCAGGTTGTAGCCCGCCAGGCCGGTGCCGATGATTACCACAGGGGACGTCATGTCGTGCTTTCCTCGATTAGCCGATGGAGATCATTTCAAAGTCGCTTTTGCCCACGCCACAGTCGGGGCACAGCCAGTCTTCAGGCACATCTTCCCAACGGGTGCCGGGGGCGATGCCGTCGTCGGGCCAGCCTTCGGCTTCGTCGTAGACCAGGCCACAGACAATACATTGCCACTTTTTCATCAGGTCTTTTCCTCGTTAGAACTCAGGCTTTATCTGGCGGGTCTTTGGCCCTGCTTCAGCCATTATGCAAGCAGTCGGGGCAATCATGCTAAGCTCGCCGCCTCATTGGTTGTAACAAGCAGACCGACGTGTCGTACGAATCCCCGCAAGCAGCCGCTGTCGCGTGGCTGCCGTATTCACAGCTGGCGACCGACTTCGACCAGCCTACCCTTGACTGGTTGTTCGACGAGGGTTCGCTGACCCGCCGCCTGACCCGCCTGTCCTTTGATCACTTCTCCGTCACCCCGCTGTTCGAGGGCTGGCAACCGCTGCGCGACGATGAATGCCAAGCGCTGGGCATTGCCGCCGGCGCCGAAGGCTGGGTGCGCGAGGTGTACCTGCGCGGCCATGGCCAGCCTTGGGTGTTCGCCCGCAGTGTCGCCAGCCGCAGCGCCCTGGAGCGCGGCGGGCTGGACCTGGAAACCCTCGGCAGCCGCTCGCTGGGCGAGCTGCTGTTCTGCGACCAAGCGTTCATCCGCCACCCGATCGAAGTGTGCAGCTACCCACAGGCGTGGCTGCCGGCCGACGCCGCCCATGCAGCACTTTGGGGGCGCCGCTCGCGCTTTGAACGAGACGGCCTGGACCTGCTGGTGGCAGAAGTGTTCCTGCCGGCCTTGTGGCAAGCGGCCAGGGAGGAAAACCGCTGATGTACATGCAACTGCTGAAGTCACTGAACCGCCTGCACCCACGGGCCTGGGACTTCGTCCAGCTCAGCCGCATGGACCGGCCGATCGGTATCTACCTGCTGCTGTGGCCGACCCTGTCGGCGGTGTGGATTGCCGGCAACGGTGCTCCCACCCTGGCCAACGTGCTGATCTTCGGCCTTGGCGTAGTGCTGATGCGGGCCGCGGGCTGCTGCATCAACGACTTTGCCGACCGCAAGGTGGACGGCCACGTCAAACGCACCGCCGACCGGCCGCTGGCCAGCGGCCGGGTCAAGCCGCGCGAGGCGCTGGCCCTGTTTGCGATCCTGGTCGGGGTAAGCTTCCTGCTGGTGCTATGCACCAACAGCCGCACGGTGTGGCTGTCGTTTGGCGCGGTGGCGCTGGCGTCCTGCTACCCATTCATGAAGCGCTACACCTATTACCCGCAGGTGGTGCTGGGCGCGGCGTATTCCTGGGGCATTCCCATGGCCTTCACCGCCGCAGGGAGCGAGTTGCCGGCCAGCGCCTGGCTGCTGTACATCGCCAACCTGCTGTGGACGGTGGGTTACGACACCTATTACGCCATGGTCGACCGCGATGACGACCTGAAGATTGGCGTAAAGTCGACCGCGATCCTGTTCGGCGAAGCCGACCGGGCGATCATCCTCACCTTGCAGATGCTGTCGCTAGGTTGCCTGTTACTTGCGGGTAGCCGCTTCGAACTGGGGGGCTGGTTCCACCTGGGGTTGCTGGGTGCGGCGGCGTGCTTTGCGTGGGAGTACTGGTCGACGCGCAAGCTGGACCGCGAGTCGTGCTTCAAAGCGTTTTTGCACAACCACTGGGCGGGGTTGCTGGTGTTCATCGGGGTAGTGCTGGACTACACACTGCGTCAAGGCTGATGGCCCTATCGCCGGCAAGCCAGCCTCCACAGGTACAGCGCTGCCTGCGAGGCTGCACAAAAACCGGGGGAGCTGGCTTGCCGGCCATGGGCCGCACAGCGGCCCCGGCAATATCAAGGCTTGGCGATATGCCAGACGTCTTTCACGCCATCACCGGTCTTGTCACCGGCCTTCGTGTCCTTGATGAAGGTATACAGCGGCTTGCCGTCGTAGGCCCACTGCATTGCACCATCGTCACGCGTTACGTGGGTCCATTTGTCCTTCGGTGCTTCGTCTTCTTTCTTGACCAGCAACGGTGGCCAGTTTTTGGCGCACGCGTCATTGCACATCGACTTGCCGCCCGCATCCTTGTCAAAGGTGTACAGCGTCATGCCGGCATGATCGACCCACATGCCGTCCTTCTCCATGGCATGGTGGGCCGACGCCACCCCCGGGAGCGCCAGCGCAGTGAAAAGGGCCATCCAGCTCAGCGTTTGTCGTGTCATTGGATTCACCATTGTTTCTGGGGGAATTAGGTTCGGGTTGCCGCCGCAGCGGCCCTTTCAAGCCTAGTTCAGTCACGCAATGTCGCCATAACGGCCAACACCCTGTCACACAGCTGCAATAATTCCGTTATCTAATGCGGGCCAAGACACCGAATCCAGGAGAGGTTTTGAGCATGGTTGGCAGGAACATTCTGATCGTCGACGACGAAGCACCCATTCGCGAGATGATCGCCGTTGCCCTGGAAATGGCCGGCTATGACTGCCTGGAAGCGGAAAACTCCCAACAGGCCCACGCGATCATCGTCGACCGCAAACCGGACCTGATCCTGCTCGACTGGATGTTGCCCGGCACCTCTGGCATCGAGCTGGCCCGCCGCCTCAAGCGCGATGAGCTGACCGGCGACATCCCGATCATCATGCTTACCGCCAAGGGTGAAGAGGACAACAAGATCCAGGGCCTTGAAGTGGGTGCTGACGACTACATCACCAAGCCGTTCTCGCCGCGCGAACTGGTAGCGCGCCTGAAAGCCGTGCTGCGTCGCACCGGCCCGAGCGACAGCGAAGCACCGATCGAAGTCGGCGGCCTGCTGCTCGACCCGATCAGCCACCGCGTCACCATCGACGGCAAGCCCGCCGAGATGGGCCCCACCGAATACCGCCTGCTGCAGTTCTTCATGACCCACCAGGAGCGCGCCTACACCCGTGGCCAGCTGCTGGACCAGGTGTGGGGCGGCAACGTCTATGTCGAAGAACGCACCGTCGACGTACACATCCGTCGTCTGCGCAAGGCGCTGGGTGAGGCCTACGAAAATCTGGTACAAACCGTGCGGGGCACTGGCTACCGCTTCTCGACCAAGAGCTGATCGAGTTCAAAAGCGCCAAGCTGCACGTCGTTGTACAAGGACCGTCAATTGAACCAGAACTGGCACGCAACCCTGATTCGCCATCTGTTGTTGCTGATTACCGTCTGCCTGATTGGCGGGCTGGTCAGCGGCTACTATGGCTGGAGCCTGGCCATTGGCCTGGCGCTTTACCTGGGCTGGACCCTCAAGCAGCTGCTGCGCCTGCACGACTGGCTGCGCAACCACCAACCCGATGAAGCACCGCCCGATGGTTACGGCCTATGGGGCGAGGTGTTCGACAGCATCTACCACCTGCAGCGCCGCGACCAGCGCGTGCGTGGCCGCCTGCAGGCAGTGATCGACCGGGTGCAGGAGTCCACCGCCGCGCTGCGCGACGCGGTGATCATGCTCGACAGCGACGGCAACCTGGAGTGGTGGAACCGTGCCGCCGAAACCCTGCTGGGGTTCAAGACCCCGCAGGACGGTGGCCAGCAGGTAACCAACCTGGTGCGCCATCCGCGCTTCAAGGAGTACTTCGAGACGGAGAACTACCTCGAACCGCTGGAAATACCCTCGCCCATCAACGACCGGATGCGCCTGCAGTTGCACATCACCCGCTACGGCAACAACGAACACCTGATGCTGGTGCGCGATGTCACGCGCATTCACCAGCTGGAACAGATGCGCAAGGACTTCGTCGCCAACGTGTCGCACGAATTGCGCACGCCACTGACGGTGATCACGGGGTATCTGGAAACCCTGCTGGACAACGTAGAGGATGTGAACCCGCGCTGGGGCCGCGCCCTGCAGCAGATGAGCCAGCAAGGCTCGCGCATGCAGACGCTGCTCAACGACCTGTTGCTGCTGGCCAAGCTGGAAGCCACCGATTACCCGTCGGACAACCAGCCGGTGGCGGTCGAAGCCCTGCTCGCCGCGATCAAGAACGACGCTCAGGCCCTGTCTGGGCCACGTAACCAGCGCATCACCCTCGAAGCCGCGCCCGGTGTGAAGCTGAAGGGCAGCGAGTCAGAGCTGCGCAGTGCCTTTTCCAACCTGGTGTTCAACGCGGTCAAGTACACCCAGGACGAGGGCAACATCCGCATCCGCTGGTGGGCCGATGCCCAGGGTGCCCACTTGTCGGTGCAGGACTCGGGGGTGGGCATCGACGCCAAGCATTTGCCCCGCCTGACCGAACGCTTCTACCGGGTGGACTCCAGCCGTGCATCGAATACCGGTGGCACAGGGCTGGGGCTGGCGATCGTCAAGCATGTGCTGATGCGCCACCGCGGCAAACTGGACATCAGCAGCGTGCCGGGCCACGGCAGCACCTTTACCTGTCACTTTGCGCCGGCACAACTGGTCAACGAAAAGGCTTGAGATCGGCGCGGCTGCGCAGCCCTTCGCGGGCAGGCCCGCTTCCACACGGACCGCAATAAGCCAGCCACCCTTTGCTTTTACGGCCCCAGCCGCTACATTGGATCCCCTGTGCCAGCAAGAGCTGGCACTTTTTTTCTCCCAATCTCAAGACGGACCCCGTAAAAACTCCATCATGGACCCTTCCCCTGGTATCAGCCTCACCTCGTTATTCGCCGATTTCGGCATGATCATCTTTGCCTTGCTGCTGGTGCTGCTCAACGGCTTCTTCGTTGCCGCCGAGTTCGCCATGGTCAAGCTGCGCGCCACGCGCGTGGAGTCCATCGCCGAACAGCATGGCTGGCGCGGCAATATCCTGCGCAAGGTCCACAACCAGCTCGACGCCTACCTGTCAGCGTGCCAGCTGGGCATCACCCTCGCCTCCCTGGGCCTGGGCTGGGTCGGCGAACCGGCCTTTGCCCACTTGCTCGAGCCGCTGCTCGCGTACTTCGGTGTCGACTCGCCCGAACTGATCAAGGGCGTGTCGTTCTTCGTCGCATTCTTTGTCATTTCCTACCTGCACATCGTGGTCGGTGAGCTGGCGCCCAAATCCTGGGCCATCCGCAAGCCCGAGCTGCTGTCGCTGTGGACGGCCGTGCCGCTGTACCTGTTCTACTGGGCGATGTACCCGGCCATCTACCTGCTCAATGCCAGCGCCAACACCATCCTGCGCATTGCCGGCCAGGGCGAACCGGGCCCGCACCACGACCACCACTACAGCCGTGAAGAGCTGAAGCTGATCCTGCACTCCAGCCGTGGCCAGGACCCGAGCGACCAAGGCATGCGTGTGCTCGCCTCGGCCGTGGAAATGGGCGAGCTGGAAGTGGTCGACTGGGCCAACTCGCGTGAAGACATGGTCAGCATCGATGCCAATGCACCGCTGAAGCAGATCCTGGCTTTGATACGTCGCCACAAATTCAGCCGCTACCCGGTGTATGACGCCGAGCGTGAAGAGTTCACCGGGCTGCTGCACATCAAGGACCTGCTGCTGGAGCTTGCCGAACTGGAGCACTTGCCCGAGACCATCGACCTGGACGACCTTGCCCGGCCGCTGGAGCGCGTATCGCGGCACATGCCGCTGTCGCAACTGCTGGAGCAGTTCCGCAAGGGCGGCGCGCACTTCGTGCTGGTGGAGGAAGCCGACGGCAAGGTAATCGGCTACCTGACCATGGAAGACGTGCTGGAAGTGCTGGTGGGCGATATCCAGGACGAACACCGCAAGACCGAGCGCGGCATCCTTGCGTACCAGCCAGGCAAGCTGCTGGTACGCGGTGACACCCCGCTGTTCAAGGTGGAGCGCCTGCTGGGCATCGACCTCGATCACATCGAGGCGGAAACCTTGGCGGGGCTGATCTACGAGACGCTCAAGCGCGTACCGGAAGAAGAGGAAGTGCTGGAGGTCGAAGGGCTGCGCATCATCATCAAGAAGATGAAAGGGCCCAAGATCGTGCTGGCCAAGGTGCTCAAGCTCGATTGAGGAGTACGGGGCTGCTGCGCAGCCCATCGCGGCACAAGGCCGCTCCTACAGGGGTTCGCGTAATCCTGTAGGAGCGGCCTTGTGCCGCGAAAGGGCCGCAAAGCGGCCCCAAAAATCTCAAGGGTTACCCGCAGTAAAGTCGGGCAACCCGCTGATCGGCCGGTCGAACCGGTAAGGTATCGACTCCAGCGCCAACCCCACATTGCGCTGCACCACAAAATGCAGGTGCGGGCCTGTGCTGTTGCCAGTATTGCCCGACTTGGCCAGCATCTGCCCCTGGCGTACCCGCTGCCCCTCCGCCACCACCACCGAACCACGCATCAGGTGCAGATAAACGCCCATGGTGCCGTCCGGGTGCAGGATCCTGACAAAGTTGCCCGAGGGGTTGGGCTCGCGCCCGCTCTGGCTGTTCTGCGTCTTCACCACCACGCCTTCCCGCGCCGCGATGATGGTAGTGCCTTCAGGCATGGCGAAATCCATGGCGTAGCGCCCTTTGGGCCCAAAATGGCTGACACGGCCGTTGGGGCCTTGGGTGACGCGGAACGGCCCGCCGACCCAGGGGAACGCATACCGGAAGCCCTGAGGCCGCTTGCCAGGGTCCCCCATGGCCTGGAGCAGCGTCGAGCGGTAGTTCAGCAGCAGCCCGGGGCGCCCCCTGAGCACGCTGAGCATTTGCGTGGTGCGCGGCGGCAGCAGCCGGCGCACGATACGCGGGGCATCGCCGCCTTGGGCGTTCACCAGGTTGTCCAGGCGTAATTCGACCTCTACCGGCACATGCAGCTCGTTGCGTGCCGAAAAGCTCACGCCGCCGTCGAAGGTTTTCGCGTTCAGCAGCACTTGGCCTTCGAGCGTTTCGACCATGGGCTCGCGCAGCACCAAGGGTTTGGCGCCAGGGCCTGGCCGGTCGGTATAGGACACGACACCGAAATCGTCGGTGATTTTATAGAGCGTCACACCCAGGCTCGACGCCGAGGCCATGAGCAATGCACAGAACAGCAGCAGGCGGGCGGGCATGATAGTGGCTTTTTGACAGTTATGATCTGTCGAAGCCTAGCAGCGCGTTTTGAGGCAGGTATTGCAGTTGGTCGGATGGCTCAGGGCTGCGCGGGCTTTTGGAGCGGCCTTGTGTCGCGATAGGGCTGCGGCAGCAGCCCCAGGATTTCAGCTTCGCCGCATGAATTGCCGGGCTCAGGCGCCGGGTGTGAAGTGTTTCTGCGCGGTGCCGCGGGCAATCAGGCGCGACAGGTAATCAAGCTTCTGGGCGTCCTGGTCAACAAACTTGAAGGTCAACTGCAGCCAGTCGCTGTCGGGCTTGGGCTCCAATGCGGCAACGGCGTGCAGGTAGCCGTTCAGGCGGGCGACTTCGGCGTTCTCGCCCTGCTCCAGGTCCAGCACGGCGCCCTCCAGCACCTGCGGCAGCGCTTCGCTGCGGCGTACCACCAACAGCGCCTCTTTCAGGCTCAGCGCCTTGATCACGCACGGTTGCATGCCGCTGGCCAGGCGCAACTGGCCTTGGCCCCGCCCCGTCGGCGCGGGGGCTGGAGGCGTAGGTGCAGTGACCAATGGCTTGGCAGCCACTGGCGCCGATGGGGGGGCCGTCACCTTGGCTGCCTCTGGCTTGCCACCTGTCAGGGCACTCAAAGAATCGTTGGCGAATGCCGGGTTGGCCCGCGCCGGGCCGATGGCCATCAGGCTGTCGAGCTTACCGATCCTGGTCAGCGCTTTTTTCACCTTGGTCAGCAGTTGTTCATTGGTGAACGGCTTGCCAACAAAGTCGGAAACGCCCGCCTGGATCGCCTGAATGACGTTTTCCTTGTCGCCACGGCTGGTCACCATGATGAACTGCAGGTTCTTCAGCGCTGGCTGCTGACGGCACCAGGTGAGCAATTCCAGGCCGGACATTTCCGGCATTTCCCAGTCACACAGGACCAGGTCGAAGGCTTCCTTGCCCAGCATGGCCATGGCCTTGCGACCATTGATGGCGTCGTCGATGGCCATGCCCGGGAAGGCATTGCGCAGGCACTTGCGGACCAGGTCACGGATAAACGGGGCGTCATCCACGACCAGCACATTCACTTTACTCATCAATACTCCTTCTGAATCCCGACTAGCCTACTGCCAAATAATGGCCATTTGCTACAACCTGGTCACGCCGGGACTTCTTCACATCGTTCGCGGGTGCCTGCCGGCTCCTCGACCGCAAACGAAAACGCCCGGCCAAGGCCGGGCGTCGAAGCTCGGGAGCAACCTTACTTATCGTCAGATTCGCCCGGAACATTAGCCTTTTCGCCGTCGGCGACAGCGGTACCCTGCACTTCTGCCGTCATCCGCTTGAGGCCCATGTGGCGCACGTCGGTGCCGCGCACCAGGTAAATCACCAACTCGGAGATGTTGCGGGCATGGTCACCGATACGCTCCAGCGAGCGCAGCGCCCAGATCACGCTCAGTACCCGCGAGATAGAGCGCGGGTCTTCCATCATGTAGGTCACCAGCTCGCGCAGGGCAGTCTTGTACTCGCGGTCGATGGTCTTGTCGTACTGGGCTACCGATAATGCCAGGTCGGCATCGAAGCGGGCAAAAGCATCAAGCGCATCGCGGACCATGTTGCGCACCTGGTCGCCAATGTGGCGCACCTCGACGTAGCCGCGCGGCGACTCGCCTTCTTCGCACAGCTGGATGGCGCGGCGAGCAATTTTGGTGGCCTCGTCACCAATGCGCTCAAGGTCGATCACCGACTTGGAGATGCTGATGATCAGGCGCAGGTCGGAGGCCGCCGGCTGGCGACGGGCGAGGATGCGCACGCATTCCTCGTCGATGTTGCGCTCCATCTGGTTGATCTGTTCGTCGACTTCGCGCACTTGCTGGGCCAGACCCGAGTCGGCCTCGATCAGCGCTGTAACCGCGTCATTGACTTGTTTTTCCACCAGACCACCCATGGCCAGCAGGTGGCTGCGCACCTCTTCGAGCTCGGCGTTGAACTGCTGGGAAATATGGTGAGTAAGGCTTTCTTTGTTGATCATCGTTCGCTCCGCGAAGAGGCTTCAAGCTTCAAGTAGTTCGTGTCATTCCCTGTGGGAGCGGGCCGCGTGGCTGCTAGCCGTAGCGACCGGTGATGTAGTCTTCGGTCTGCTTCTTCGCCGGGTTGGTGAACAGGGTATCGGTGTCACCGAATTCGACCAGTTTGCCCATGTACATGAATGCGGTGTAGTCCGAAACCCGGGCCGCCTGCTGCATGTTGTGGGTCACGATGACGATGGTGTACTTGGCTTTCAATTCGTAGATCAGTTCTTCGACCTTCAGGGTCGAGATCGGGTCCAGTGCCGAGCACGGTTCGTCGAGCAACAGCACTTCCGGCTCCACGGCAATGGTGCGGGCGATGACCAGACGCTGCTGCTGGCCACCGGAAAGGCCTAGCGCCGACTCGTGCAGGCGGTCTTTGACCTCGTCCCACAGGGCCGCGCCCTTGAGCGCCCACTCCACGGCTTCGTCAAGCACACGCTTTTTGTTGATGCCCTGGATACGCAGGCCGTAGACCACGTTCTCGTAGATGGTCTTGGGGAACGGGTTGGGCTTCTGGAACACCATGCCCACACGGCGGCGCAGCTCGGCCACGTCTTCGCCCTTGCGGTAAATGTTGTTGCCGTACAGGTTGATGGCGCCTTCCACACGGCAGCCATCAACCAGGTCGTTCATCCGGTTGAAGGTGCGCAGCAGGGTCGACTTGCCGCAGCCGGAGGGGCCGATGAAGGCGGTTACGCGCTGCTTGGGAATGTTCATGCTGACGTCGAACAGCGCCTGCTTGTCGCCGTAGAACAGGCTCAGGCCCGGCACTTCGATGGCCACGGTTTCTTCGGCCAGGTGCAGGCTCTGCTTGTTGCGGCCCAGGGCAGACATGTCGATGCCGTGGGTATGAGAATCTTGCTGCATGGTCAACTCCATACGCTGTCAATTCGTTTCAAAGGGCCGCCCGGCTCACCGGGGGCACGCTTGCAATCAGGCTCAGCTGTCCAGCGCCTTGTACTTCTCGCGCAGGTGGTTGCGGATCCACACGGCCGACAAGTTGAGGGAAGCGATCACCAGCACCAGCAACAGTGCCGTGGCGTACACCAGCGGCCGCGCGGCCTCGACGTTCGGGCTCTGGAAGCCGACGTCATAGATGTGGAAGCCCAAGTGCATGATCTTCTGGTCCAGGTGCAGGTAGGGGTAGTTCCCGTCCACTGGCAGCGACGGCGCCAGCTTCACCACACCCACCAGCATCAGCGGCGCCACTTCACCGGCAGCGCGGGCCACGGCGAGGATCATGCCGGTCATCATGGCCGGGCTTGCCATGGGCAAGACGATCTTCCACAGCGTCTCGGCCTTGGTCGCGCCCAAGGCCAGCGAGCCCTCGCGCACGGTACGCGGAATACGCGCCAAACCTTCTTCGGTGGCCACGATCACCACCGGAACAGCCAGCAGTGCCAGGGTCAACGATGCCCACAGCAGGCCCGGGGTACCCAAGGTCGGCGCCGGCAGGGCTTCGGGGAAGAACAAGCGGTCTATCGAGCCACCCAGCACGTAGACGAAGAAGCCCAGGCCGAACACACCGTAGACGATCGCCGGCACGCCAGCCAGGTTGTTCACTGCAATACGGATCAGGCGGGTCACCGGGCCTTGCCGTGCGTACTCGCGCAGGTACACAGCAGCCAGCACGCCAAACGGGGTGACGATTACGGCCATGATCAGGGTCATCATCACGGTACCGAAAATGGCCGGGAAGATACCGCCTTCGGTGTTGGCCTCACGCGGGTCATCGCTGAGGAACTCCCAGACTTTGGCAAAGTAAGTACCCAGCTTGTTGAAACCGGACATGCCGTTCGGCTGGATGGCGTGCACCACCTTGCTCAGGTTGATCTCCACTTCACGGCCGTTGGCGTCACGGGCCACCAGGCTGTCGCGGGCGAACGCCTGGTGCAGGCCGCTCAAGCGGTCTTCGATGGCTTTGTAGCGGCTGTTCAGCTCGGCGCGGTCGGCGTCCATGTCGGCCTGGGCGGCGGCGTCCAGCTTGCCGTCCAGTTCCAGCTTGCGGGCCTGCAGGCGCAGGCGCTCAAGGCCATGGTTGATGGCACCGATGTCCTTCTTCTCCAACTGCTGCAGCTCACCGTTGAGCTGGTTGGCGCGCTTTAGGCGGGCCTGCAGTTCGTTCCACGCAGCAGGGCCTTCGGCAACTACGCGGCCCTCTTCCTTGACGCTGACCAGGTAGCCATAGAAGTTGCCCCACTCGCGGCGCTCCAGGGCGATCAGGTCGGCCGGGCGCTGTTCATCGACCAGCCAGTCGCCGACCACCCAGGTGAAGTCGCTGCCGTTGAGGTCGCGGTTACCCACCTTTATCAGCTCGCGGGTCATGAACTCCGGGCCCTGGTCCGGTACCGGCAGGCCGGCCCCCTTCAGGCGGGCACGGGGTACCTCTTCCTTTTGCACCACTTCGCCGATGACGACATGGTCAGCCTGGCCCGGCACCTTGTAGGTGGCCTGGACAAGATCGGCCGGCCAGAAGTGGCCCAGGCCGCGCACGGCAATCACCGCCAGCAGGCCGACGGTCATGATCACCGCCATGGCCACGGCGCCGCCGCTCATCCAGACGCCAGGGGCGCCGCTCTTGAACCAGCCTTTGAGGGAATCCTTTTTCACGGATCGCTACCTTTCTATCAAAGCGACGAGTATTTCTTGCGCAGACGCTGGCGAATCAGCTCGGCCAAGGTGTTCATGACGAACGTGAACATCAGCAGCACCAGGGCGGCCAGGAACAGCACGCGATAGTGGCTGCCACCGACTTCCGATTCCGGCATTTCCACGGCCACGTTGGCGGCCAGGGTGCGCATGCCCTCGAACAGGTTCATCTCCATCACCGGGGTGTTGCCGGTGGCCATCAGCACGATCATGGTCTCACCCACCGCACGGCCCATGCCGATCATCAGCGCCGAGAAGATACCCGGGCTGGCGGTGAGGATGACCACGCGGGTCAGGGTCTGCCAAGGCGTCGCACCCAGGGCCAAAGAGCCCAGGGTCAGGCTGCGCGGCACGCTGAATACGGCATCCTCGGCAATGGAGTAGATGTTCGGGATGACCGCAAAGCCCATGGCGATACCCACTACCAGGGCGTTGCGCTGGTCGTAGGTGATGCCCAGGTCGTTGGTGATCCACAGGCGCATGTCACCGCCGAAGAACCAGTTTTCCAGGTGCGGGCTCATGGTCAGGGCGAACCAGCCGGTGAACAGGATGACCGGTATCAGGATCGCAGCTTCCCAACCATCCGGCACACGCAGGCGGATCGACTCCGGCAGGCGGCTCCAGGTGAAGCCGGCCAGCAGGATGCCGAACGGCATCAGCAGGAACAGGCTGAACACGCCAGGCAGGTGGCCTTCGAGGTACGGCGCCAGGAACAGGCCGGCGAAGAAGCCGAGGATTACCGTCGGCATGGCTTCCATCAGCTCGATCACCGGTTTGACCTTGCGGCGCATGCCCGGGGCCATGAAGTAGGCGGTGTAGATGGCGGCGGCAATGGCCAGCGGGGCGGCCAGGATCATCGCGTAGAACGCGGCCTTCAGCGTACCGAAGGTCAGCGGCGAGAGGCTCAGCTTGGGCTCGAAGTCGGTATTGGAAGCAGTCGATTGCCAGACGTATTTCGGCTCGTCGTAGTTCTCGTACCACACCTTGCCCCACAGTGCGCTGAAGGAAACTTCAGGGTGCGGGTTGCGCAGGCTCAGCGGCAGCAGCTTGCCGCCCTCTTCGATGATGATACGGTTGGCGCGCGGCGACAGGGCCAAGGTGCCCGGGCCTTCGGCAGCAGGCTCCACCAGCAGGGTGCGGTGCGCCGTGCTGTGGAACACGCCCAGCTTGCCGTCGGCGTCCAGGGCGATGAAGCCTTTGCGGCGCTCTTCGGCGTCGATCTGCACCACCGGGGCCTTGCCCATCTGGAAGGTACGGATCTGCTTGAAGCGCGATTCGCCGTCCGGGTCACGGGCCATGAACCATTGGGCCAGGCCACCTTTGGAATCACCAATGATCAGCGAAATGCCGCCGACCAACTGGGCGCTGGCGGTAATTTCAGTGTCAGCGCTTTCGGCCAGTTTGTAGCGGCCGTTGAGGCTCTTGTCACGCAGGCTGAACACGTCGGCGGTGGCGCGGCCGTTGATCACGTAGAGCCACTGCTGACGCGGGTCGATGAAGATGTTCTTCACCGCTTCGGTCATCTGCGGCAGCACGATACGGTTCTGCTCGGTGGTGACCTCTTCGGTCATCATGTTTTCGGTGCGCGTCAGCTGCACCACCTGCAGGTGCGCGCCGGTAGACCCGGCCAGTACCAGGGTGTCGCCATTGACGTTGACGTTGACGTGTTCCAGCGCACGGCCCTGTTCGTCGAGCACGAACGGCTGCTCACCGTACGGGTAGTCGATGCCGGGGGTGATGGTTTTCTTGTTGTCCGGGTAGGTGATCTTGTAGGTGTGGTGGAACACCAGCGCCTGACCATTGGACAAACCCAGCACCACCAACGGGCTGCCCGGCTGGTCGGTACTGATCGAGGTGACCTGGGTGTCTGCCGGCACTGGCAGATCGACCCGCTTGAGCTCGTTACCGGTCTTGGTATCGAAGAACAGTGCCTGGCCCTTGTCCGAAACTCGCATCCCCACCAGGTTCTGTTCTTCAAGCGCGATCAGCAGCGGCTTACCGGCATCCTGTTGCAGCCAGGTAGGCTCCAGGGCTTTTTTGCTGGTGAGCTCGGCGCCCTGGAACAGTGGCAACACCACATAGGCCAGGTAGAAGAAGATCAGGGTGATTGCCGCCAACACGGCAAGCCCGCCCACCAGGACGTACCAGCGGGTCAGGCGGTCCTTGAGCGCACGCATGCGGCGCTTGCGTTGCAACTCGGGCGTATTGAAATCAATGCGCACGGGCTGGGAGTTTTGGGTCATGTTGGAATTGGCCAGATCATTCATGCGCACACCCTAGCGGTCCCGTGTGACAAAAACATTACAAAGTGGTGACGCGCGAAAGCCCGCCGCACAGTGAACCTGGCTTCGGACTGGAAATTCGTGGAAGAGGCCGGGCATCAGCACCGGCCCCCTCTTCAGTTACTTACTTCTTTGCGACGTTACCGGCGTGGGACAGGCCCAGGTCAGCCAGGGTCTTGTCGACGACTTTGGCCGGCAGCGGGATGTAGCCATCTTTCACCACGACCTGCTGGCCAGCTTGCGACAGTACCAGCTTGACGAACTCGGCTTCCAGCGGCGCCAAAGGCTTGTTCGGGGCCTTGTTGACGTAGACGTACAGGAAGCGCGACAGCGGGTAGGTGCCGTTCAGGGCATTGGCTTCGTTGTCTTCAACGAACTCGCCGCCTTCTTTCTTGGCCAGGGCTACGGTCTTGACGCTGGCGGTCTTGTAGCCGATACCCGAGTAGCCGATGCCGTTCAGCGAGGAGCTGATCGACTGCACGACCGACGCCGAGCCAGGCTGTTCGTTCACGTTAGGCTTGAAGTCGCCTTTGCACAGGGCTTCTTCCTTGAAGTAACCGTAGGTGCCCGATACCGAGTTGCGGCCGAACAGCTGGATTGGCTTGTTGGCCAGATCACCGGTCACACCAACGTCGCCCCAGGTCTTGATATCAGCCTTGCCACCGCACAGGCGGGTGGAGGAGAAGATGGCGTCGACCTGGGCCATGGTCAGGCCTTTGATCGGGTTGTCCTTGTGCACGAACACGGCCAGGGCGTCGACGGCAACCGGGATGGCAGTTGGCTTGTAGCCGTACTTCTGCTCGAAGGCCTGCAGCTCGACGTCCTTCATCTTGCGGCTCATCGGGCCGAGGTTGGCGGTGCCTTCGGTCAGCGCGGGTGGCGCGGTGGAAGAGCCGGCAGCCTGGATCTGGATGTTTACGTTCGGATATTCCTTCTTGTAGGCCTCGGCCCACAGGGTCATAAGGTTCGCGAGGGTATCGGAACCGACGCTGGAGAGGTTGCCCGAAACACCGGTGGTTTTGGTGTAGGTCGGGATTGCAGGATCGACAGCGGCTACCGCGTTGGCGGTTGCAACGCCAGCGGCGGCAAAGGTAAGGGCCGCCATCAAACGCTTCAGTTTCATGCCTTGCTCCTAGCAGGAATATTGGGGTGTTGGATGGAACGGGCCCAAGTATCGGCAGGCCGCATGAACACGATATGACTTCATTGTGACAATTGGATGAAAGGCCATCACTGATAGCAGGTCTGGCCTCTTCGCGGGCACGCCCGCTCCCACAGGGGTTGTGCTGAGCCCTGTGGGAGCGGGCGTGCCCGCGAAGAGGCCAGCAGCCCCGAAACAGATCAGCGCTTGTTGGCGAGCAGGTACAGGCCTACCGCCAGACCCACGGCGCACAGGCCTGCTACATAATAGGCAGGCGCCATCGGGCTTACTTTCAGCAGCGCGGTCACCACCATTGGCGTCAAGCCACCGAAAATCGCGTAGGCCACGTTGTACGAGAACGACAGCCCACTGAAGCGCACCGCCGCCGGGAATGCCTTGACCATCACATAAGGCACCGCGCCGATCACACCCACGCACAGGCCGGTCAGCGCATACAGCGGGAACAGCAGCTCGGGCCGGGTTGGCAGGCTATGGTAGAAGGTCCAGGAACTGGCCAGCAGCAGCAGGCTGCCGATCACGAACACCCGCCCCGCCCCAAAGCGGTCGGCCAGGCTGCCGGCGCCGATGCAGCCAAAGCTGAGCAGCACGATGGCCATGCTGTTGGCCTTGAGCGAGTCGAGCGGGCTGATGTGGTAGAAGCTCTGCAGTAGCGCAGGGGTCATCAGGATAACCACCACGATACCGGCCGACAGCATCCAGGTCAGCAGCATCGACAGGATGATCGGGCCGCGGTGGTCGCGCAGCACGGCGCGCAGCGGCAGCTCCTCGGCCAGCGCCTTGCGTTGCTGCATTTCGGCAAACACCGGGGTTTCGTGCAGCCAGCGGCGCAGGTACACCGAGAACAGGCCGAACACACCGCCGAGCAGGAACGGGATACGCCAGGCGTAATCGGCCACTTCGTCGGCGCTGTACACGCTGTTGATCAAGGTCGCCACCAGCGAGCCCAGCAGAATGCCCGCCGTCAGGCCTGCGGTCAGGGTACCGCATGCGTAGCCGGTGTTGCGCGCCGGTACGTGCTCAGAGACGAACACCCAGGCGCCCGGCACCTCGCCACCAATCGCCGCGCCCTGGATCACCCGCATCAGCAGCAGCAGGATCGGCGCCCACATGCCGATTTGTGCGTATGTTGGCAGCAGGCCCATGATCAGGGTCGGCAGGGCCATCATGAAGATGCTCAGGGTAAACATCTTCTTGCGTCCAAGCAGGTCACCAAAGTGGGCCATGATGATGCCCCCCAGCGGCCGCGCCAGGTAGCCAGCGGCGAAGATGCCGAACGTTTGCATCAGGCGCAGCCACTCGGGCATGTCGGCCGGGAAGAACAGCTTGCCAACCACCGTGGCGAAGAACACGAAGATGATGAAGTCGTAGAACTCCAGTGCGCCACCCAGGGCGGACAGCGAGAGTGTTTTGTAGTCACTGCGGGTCAGCGGCCGCGGAGGCTGCTCGATACTGCTCGGCACGGAAGTCATCGATCGTTGTTCTCTTGTAGGGCATGCAGGCCGCTTGGCACGCGGCTTCTGGATTGGGAGACAGGCGAAGATAGCAAATTGCCGAGCCGCGCCGAAAGCGATACAAAATCCATACAGATATTCATGAATGCGCGGTCGTCGCTGGCAGTTATGCCCTATATACTGCTGATTCGTAGGAAAAGGTTGTTGCCCGCGTGGGATGTTGTGCGAAAACGCCGGTCTTTATGTCAGACGGTTTCGCAGAGTTTCCCTACGGCCGTCCAGTGAAACGAAATCGGCGTAGTATGTTTCAAGCTGAATCGTTTACCCGGCCTTCGCGCCACACCAACGAAAAGCGTCACGGGTCAGAGGCCCCATCGCATGATTGAGCTCGAACAAGAAGATCCAATCCCGCAAGGCGACCTGGCCTTGCAAATCACCGCACTCCCGCGCGAAACCAACGGGTTTGGCGACATCTTCGGCGGCTGGCTGGTTGCCCAGATGGACTTGGCCGGCACCGCCATGGCCAGCCGCGTCGCCGGTGGCCGCGTGGCGACCGTGGCCATTGAACGCATGGCCTTCCTGGTACCCGTTGCAGTGGGCGCACAGCTGTCGTTCTATACCCAGACCCTGGAAATCGGCCGCAGCTCGATTCAGATGATGGTCGAAGTGTGGAGCGACGACCCGCTGTCCAGTGAATGGCGCAAGGTTACCGAAGCGGCATTCGTCTTCGTCGCCATCGACGGCAGTGGCCGCACCCGTTCCGTGCCTCGTCGCTGAGCCACGCGGGCGGTAAACTCATTGCATGTGCCCGGGTCCAAGGCCCACTGGCTATCAATGAGATGAACGCAATGGCTACCTTTCAGGTCGTAACCGAGCAACATGGCGAACTCAATTGCTGGCGTATCAGCAGCGATCGCGCCGAACTCCTGATCGCCCAGCAGGGCGCACAGATCCTCAGCTACCAGCGGGTCGGCGAGCCGCCGCTGCTGTGGCTGAGCGACCAGGCCATCTTCCGCCACGGCAAGTCGGTACGCGCCGGTGTGCCGGTGTGCTGGCCGTGGTTCGGCAACCTGCAGCGCAACCCCCAGGCCGTTCAGGCCATGTACCACGGCGAGCAGGCGCCTGCTCACGGGCTTGCGCGCTCGCGTGACTGGCAGCTGCTGGGTATCGAGGAAGCGGGCAACGGCCTGCGCATTGAATTCCAATTGCCTGAAGCGCAGGGCGATCTACCCGGCTGGCCTCATGAGGTCGAGCTGAAGCTGGTGGTGGAGCTGGATGAGGCGCTAAAGCTGAACCTGACCAGCCGCAATATGGGCAATACCCCCGTTACCATCAGCCAGGCCTTGCACAGCTACTTCGCGGTCAGCGATGTGCGCCAGGCGCGGGTCGAAGGCGTCGAGGGCCTGGGCTATATCGAAACCCTTGCCGACTGGGAACAGCGGGAGCAGCAGGGCGCACTGGCGTTTGCCGGGGAAACTGACCGGATCTACCTCGCTACCCCACAGACCCTGAGCATTGTCGACCCGCACTGGAACCGGCGGATTACCTTGACCAGCAGTGGCTCGCGCTCGGCGGTGATCTGGAACCCCTGGACCGAGCGGGCCAAGGAGCTGGCGGACATGGCTGATGATGGCTGGCAGCGGATGCTGTGCATCGAGACAGCGAATGTGTGGAATGATCTGGTGGAATTGAAGCCTGGGGCGAGTCATTCGCTGGGTGTACAGATCGGTTGTGAAATGATCTGAGGCCTGCAATGTTTTTGCCGGCCTCTTCGCGGGCTTGCCCGCGAAGAGGCCGGGCCAGGTATCAGAGGTCTGCGTCTTCCACCACCCTCACCTTCCCCGCATCCAGCGCATAGGCCGCATCGGCCAGGTCATTGCTGACCTTTTCCACCTTCAGCTTGCCGCTGACCCACAGCGGTGTGTAGATGTCATCGATCTTCAACCCTTTCGGGTAGCGCACCAGCACCAGCTGGTTCGGCGGCGGTGGCGGCACATGGATGCACGCGCCCGGGTACGGCACCAGGAAGAACAGCGTGCTGTTGCCCTTGGCATCGCTTTCCAGCGGCACCGGGTAGCCACCCAGGCGAATGTCCTTGCCGTTCATGGCAGCCACGGTCTTGGTCGAATACATCACCGCTGGCAGGCCCTTGCTCTGCTTGAGCCCACCCTTGTCGGTAAAGGTGCCCATGGCTTCCGGCGAGTTGTGATCGATTTCGGGCATTTGCTCGAGCGCTTTCTGGTCCGACTTGGGCATAAGCTCCAGCCAGTCGGTTTCAGGCAGTTCGGCATGGGCCAGGGTACTGGCCAACAACAGGGGGACGAGAAAAAAGGCTCGCATGGCAATGCTCGGCAACTCGAATGAATTGCCGGGCATTCTAACCAGTATTCAGCGTTTCTTGATGAATCCGTAGATCACCAGAAGGACCACGGCACCGACCAGCGCGCCAAAGAAGCCCGCCGCCTGACCGGCCTGGTAGATGCCCAGTGCCTGGCCGCCATAGGTCGCCAGCAAGGAGCCGGCAATACCCAGCAGGATGGTCATGATCCAGCCCATGCTGTCGTCGCCCGGCTTGATGAAGCGGGCCAGCAGGCCGACGATGAGGCCGATAAAAATGGTTCCAATGATGCCCATGGCAATCCCTCTGCAGTGAATATGGAGCAAGCCAAAGCCTAGACGGGCTTTGGCTTGTTGCCATGTTCAGAGGGCAAGCCGCTTGCAGAAGTTCGATTTGTAGCCCGATCAGTTGCTGATCAGAGCCTCTACTTCGGCAATCTTGCGCTGAAGGGTGGCCATGTCATGGCAGCGCAACGTGGCGTGGCCAACCTTGCGGCCGACCTTGAAGGCCTTGCCGTAGTGGTGCAGGTGGCAGTCGCCGATGGCGACGACCTTGTCCACGGCCGGCACTTCACCGATGAAGTTGAGCATTGCGCTCTCGCCCACCTTGGCCGTCGAGCCCAGCGGCAGGCCAGCGACGGCGCGCAGGTGGTTCTCGAACTGGCTGCACTCGGCGCCTTCGATGGTCCAGTGCCCGGAGTTGTGCACGCGCGGGGCGATTTCGTTGGCCTTCAGGCCACCGTCAACTTCGAAGAACTCGAAGGCCATGACGCCAACGTAGTCCAGCTTCTGCAGCACACGGCCAACGTAGTCTTCGGCCAATGCCTGCAGCGGGTGCGCCTGGCTGGCCACCGACAGGCGCAGGATGCCGCTTTCGTGGGTGTTGTGCACCAGCGGGTAGAAGCGGGTTTCGCCATCACGGGCACGCACGGCCACCAGCGACACTTCGCCAGTGAACGGCACGAAGCCTTCCAGCAGGCACGGCACGCTACCCAGCTCGACGAAGGTGCCTACCACGTCTTCTGGCGTGCGCAGCACCTTCTGACCCTTGCCGTCGTAGCCCAAGGTGCGGGTTTTCAGCACGGCAGGCAGGCCGATGCTGGCCACTGCGGCGTCCAGGTCTGCCTGGGAAAGGATGTCGGCGAAGGCCGGGGTAGGAATACCCAGGTCGCGGAACATGCTCTTTTCGAACAAGCGGTCACGGGCGATGCGCAGCGCTTCGGCACTGGGGTAGACCGGCACGAACTGCGAGAGGAAAGCCACGGTCTCGGCCGGTACGCTTTCGAACTCGAAGGTGACCAGGTCGACTTCGTCGGCCAGCTGGCGCAGGTGGTCCTGGTCGCCATAGTCGGCACGTAGATGCTCGCCCAACGGCGCGGCACAGGCGTCCGGTGCCGGGTCGAGGAAGGCGAAGTTCATGCCCAGCGGGGTACCCGCCAGGGCCAGCATGCGGCCCAGCTGGCCGCCACCGATTACACCGATCTTCATGGGTTGAGCCTCAAGCCTGGCGCGGGTCTGGGTTGTCCAGCACAGTGTCGGTCTGTTCCGTGCGGAACTGCTTCAGTGCCGCGTGGTACTGCGGGTACTTGGCGCCCAGGATGCTGGCCGACAGCAGCGCAGCGTTGATCGCACCGGCGCGGCCGATGGCCAGCGTGGCAACCGGCACGCCGGCTGGCATCTGCACGATCGACAGCAGCGAATCGACGCCCGACAGCATCGACGACTGCACCGGCACACCCAGCACTGGCAGGTGGGTCTTGGCGGCGCACATGCCTGGCAGGTGGGCTGCGCCACCGGCACCGGCGATGATCACCTCGATGCCGCGGCCTTCGGCCTCCTCGGCATACTGGAACAGCAGATCCGGGGTGCGGTGGGCAGAAACCACCTTCACTTCGTAAGGAATGCCGAGTTTTTCCAGCATATCGGCGGTGTGGCTAAGGGTGGACCAATCGGACTTGGAGCCCATGATCACGCCAACCAGTGCACTCATCGTCGAGCCTCTTCGCTTGTGCGCCCGCGGGCGCGTCAAAAAACAACAAGCCACGCGGGACGACCGGCGTGGCTTGTTTGCTGATCAGGACCGGACTCATCCGGTCGAAAGGCCGCGCAGTATACCGTAAGGTGGTGCGTTTAAGGCACCCCGGCGACCAACTGTCGGGCCTTATTTTTCGGGGCTTTGGCTGACTTTTGGGTCAACCGCCGCCGCACCCTCGAGCTTGCGCCACAACAGCCTGACGTTGGCCTTGCGCACCAGGGCGCAGCGGTACAGGCGTATTTCCAGTGGCACATGCCACTGGCTGCCGCCGCAGACGGCCAGTTCGCCGCGCTCCAGCTCGCCACGCATCGACAGGCGCGGTACCCAGGCGATACCCATACCCTCCAGCGCCATGCTCTTGAGGCTGTCGGCCATGGCGGTTTCATAGACGGTGGTATAGCGCAGGTTGCGCTGGCGCAGCAGCAAATTGACCGAGCGGCCCAGAAATGCGCCAGCGGTATAGGCCAGCAACGGCACACTGCCCTCACCTTCCAGGTCGAACAACGGCTTGCCCTCGGCATCCACGGCACACACCGGCAACATTTCGGTGGTGCCCATGTGCAGTGAGGGGAAGATCTCGGCATCCATCTGCAGGGCCGCGTCCGGGTCATAGAAAGCCAGCATCAGGTCGCAGCCACCTTCGCGTAATGCATGCACGGCATCTCCGACGTTAGTCGCAACCAGGCGAGTGGCGATGTTCAAACCGTCGTTGCGCAACTGGGCAACCCAACGGGGGAAAAAACCCGACGCCAGGGAGTGTGCCGCAGCCACCTGCACCACCTCGCCCTGCCCGCCCTCAAGATGATGCAAATGGCGCAGAATTTCGCTCAACTGGTCGACAACAGTGCGTGCCGTGACCAGAAACAGCTGGCCGGCTTCAGTCAGTTCGATGGGCGTGCGGGAACGGTTCACCAGTTGCAGGCCCAATGCCGCTTCAAGGCTGCGAATGCGCCGGCTGAAGGCCGGTTGGGTGACAAAACGCCGCTCTGCCGCCTGTGAAAAACTGCGGGTAGCGGCGAGTGCGCTGAAATCTTCCAGCCATTTGCTTTCAAGGTTCACGAAGCACATCTCCCGGCGTGCACCAAAATGGAACACGCTCGAATGTCAATTGGCGTCACATGAAACACTATGCCGTTTGTGCATAGGTTAGCGTGCAACAGCATTGGCCGCAAAATCACCTTAAGGCCTAGGATTGGCGCCATTCCGGCATGTGCCGGGTCAACATCGAGATGATATACATCATGTCCTCCGCTGCATCGTTCCGCGTCGAAAAAGATCTGTTGGGTACCCTTGAAGTTCCTGCTGATGCCTACTACGGCATCCAGACACTGCGCGCTGCCAACAACTTCCACCTCTCCGGCGTTCCACTGTCGCACTACCCGAAACTGGTAGTCGGCCTGGCGATGGTCAAGCAGGCAGCTGCTGACGCGAACCGTGAGCTGGGGCACCTGAGCGATGCCAAGCACGCTGCGATCAGCGCAGCCTGCGCACGACTGATCAAGGGCGACTACCACGAACAGTTCGTGGTAGACATGATTCAAGGCGGTGCTGGTACTTCTACCAACATGAACGCCAACGAAGTCATCGCCAACATCGCGCTGGAGGCCATGGGTCACCAGAAGGGTGAGTACCAGTACCTGCACCCGAACAACGATGTGAACATGGCGCAGTCGACCAACGACGCCTACCCGACCGCTATCCGTCTGGGCCTGCTGCTGGGTCACGATGCCCTGCTGGCCAGCCTCGACAGCCTGATCCAGGCCTTCGCAGCCAAAGGTAAAGAGTTCGACCACGTACTGAAGATGGGCCGTACCCAGCTGCAGGACGCCGTGCCGATGACCCTGGGCCAGGAATTCCGCGCCTTCGCCACCACCATGACCGAAGACCTCAACCGTCTGCGTTCGCTGGCGCCTGAGCTGCTGACCGAAATCAACCTGGGTGGTACTGCCATCGGTACCGGCATCAACGCCGACCCGGGCTACCAGATGCTCGCGGTGCAACGCCTGGCAATCATCAGCGGTCAGCCGCTGGTACCGGCTGCCGACCTGATCGAAGCCACCTCCGACATGGGCGCCTTCGTGCTGTTCTCCGGCATGCTCAAGCGTACTGCCGTCAAGCTGTCGAAGATCTGCAACGACCTGCGCCTGCTGTCCAGCGGCCCTCGCACCGGCATCAACGAAATCAACCTGCCAGCGCGTCAGCCAGGCAGCTCGATCATGCCAGGCAAGGTCAACCCGGTTATCCCGGAAGCCGTCAACCAAGTCGCCTTCGCCATCATGGGCAACGACCTGGCCCTGACCGTCGCCGCCGAAGGTGGCCAACTGCAGCTGAACGTGATGGAACCGCTGATCGCCTACAAGATCTTCGACTCGATCCGCCTGCTGCAACGTGCCATGGACATGCTGCGCGAGCACTGCATCGTCGGCATCACTGCCAACGAACAGCGCTGCCGTGAACTGGTTGAGCACTCGATCGGCCTGGTCACCGCCCTGAACCCGTACATCGGCTACGAAAACGCCACCCGTATCGCCCGCGTTGCCCTGGAAACCGGCCGCGGCGTGCTGGAACTGGTGCGCGAAGAGAAGCTGCTGGACGAAGAGATGCTGAACGACATCCTGCGTCCGGAAAACATGATCGCTCCACGTCTGGTTCCGCTGAAGGCGTAACCCGACCGCTGCAAACAGTCTCACCAGGTTAAGGGACTAGACACCTCTCAACCTTTCAAGGCCCGAGCCAATGCTTCGGGCCTTTTTTTGTCTGATGGATTTGCCCGAACGCCCGGATATCGGCACACAACTTGCTCCATAATGCGTCCCAGCCCCACGGGATTACCCAGCATGCTGCACAGCCATCTGACTACCCTCAACGCCGTTTCGCTGATCCTCAACGTCTTTCAGGCAGAAGGTTGCGAGGCTTCGGCGCTGCTGGCCGGCAGCGGCATTGGCCCGGCAGACCTGGGGCACGCGGATGCGCGCATCACCACCCAGCAGGAATTGCAGGTGTGCGCCAACGCCGTGGCCCGGCGCGAGGACATCGGCCTGGAACTGGGCCGGCGCATGCATGTGTCGTGCTACGGCATGCTGGGTTACGCCCTGCTCTCCAGTGCCACTTTGGGTGACGCCTTGCGCCTGGCGCTGCAGTATCCGGCACTGCTGGGAACAGTCTTCAAGCTGCGCTTGCTCGACGATGGCCAGCGGGTCTGGTTCAGCGCCAGCGACTACCACGACAGCCCGGCACTGAGCGCTTTCAACGCCGAGTTCTGCCTGGTGTCGCTGAAAGTCATCTGCGATGACCTGCTTGGCCGCCCGTTGCCGTTGCTGGGGGCCCGTTTCGAGCACACTCGGCCCGGCTACCACGTGCGCTATGCCGATGCATTCCAGTGCCCGGTCGGTTTTGCCGCCGAAGACAATGCCTTTGCCTTCGAACGACGCTGGCTGGACACGCCGCTGCCGCTGGCCGACCCGATTACCCACAAAGCCATGAGCGAGCGCTGCCGGCGCCTGAACCTTGAGTTCACCGGCCGCCAGGCCTGGCTGGGGCGTATTCGTCAGCTGCTGACCCAGCAACTGGATGCCGCGCCTGGGCTGGAAGGCCTGGCACGGCAAATGAACTGCTCGTCGCGCACCTTGCGCCGGCATCTACAGGCGCTGGGCAGCAGTTATCAACAGCTGCTGGACGAGCTCAGGTTCGAGCGGGCCAAGCAGTTGCTGGCCGATGAGCAGATGCCCATCTACCGTATTGCCGAGACCTTGGGGTTCAGCGAGACGGCCAGTTTCCGCCATGCCTTCCAGCGCTGGAGTGGTGTGGCGCCCAGCCACTTCCGCGGTTGACCTGTACCGGCCTCTTCGCGGGCTTGCCCGCTCCCACAGAAACTGCACAAGTCCCGAGTACTTTGGGATACCTGTGGGAGCGGGCAAGCCCGCGAAGAGGCCGGCACAGGAAAGCACGACCAGAGAGCTTGGCCAGATCGATCCCCTTTTGGCCACTTGCGTCGTTCTCCGCTACTGACCCGCCCATGACAATGGACCCACGCCAGTACCCACCGGAGAACAACAATGCTGACGATCTATTCCGATGACCACCGCCTGCACCATGGCCGCTGCGAGCTGATCGACGGCAAGCTGATGCCCTGTTTCGAAATGCCTTCGCGTGCCGACCATGTACTCGACCAGGTGAAAAAGCGCGACCTCGGCGATATCCAGGGCCCGACCGACTTCGGCCGGGCGCCATTGCTGCGCGTCCACAGCGCCGATTACCTGGACTTCTTCGAAGGCGCCTGGGCACGCTGGGCAGCATTGGGCCAGGAAGGCGACCTGCTGCCTTTCACCTGGCCTGCACGCACGCTGCGCCAGGTAAAGCCCACCGGCCTGCACGGTGAACTGGGCTACTACAGCTTCGATGCCGGTGCGCCGATCACCGCCGGCACCTGGCAAGCGGCCTACAGCGCCGCCCAGGTCGCCCTTACCGCCCAGGCAGCGATCCAGCAAGGCGCCCATTCGGCCTTCGCACTGTGCCGCCCGCCAGGGCATCACGCCGCCGGTGAAGTGATGGGCGGCTACTGCTACCTGAACAACGCCGCCATCGCTGCCCAGGCGTTCCTCGACCAGGGCAAGCGCAAAGTCGCCATCCTCGACGTTGACTACCATCATGGCAACGGCACCCAAGACATCTTCTACAGCCGCGACGACGTGTTCTTCGCCTCGATCCACGGCGACCCGCAGGACGAATTCCCGTTCTTCCTCGGCTATGCCGACGAAACCGGCGAAGGTGCCGGCGAGGGCTGCAACGTCAATTACCCTTTGCCGGCCGGCAGCGACTGGGCCGCCTGGAGCGCCGCGCTGGAAGACGCCTGCCAGCGCATCGCCAGCTATGACGCCGACGTGCTGGTCATCTCCTTGGGTGTGGACACCTTCAAGGACGACCCCATCTCGCAGTTCAAGCTCGACAGCCCGGACTACCTGGAAATGGGCAAGCGCATCGGCCAGCTCGGCAAGCCGACCCTGTTCGTGATGGAAGGCGGCTACGCTGTGGAAGAAATCGGTATCAACGCGGTCAATGTGCTGGAAGGCTTCCAGCGCGCCCAGCCAGGAGCCCGGTAATGGTCCGACTCAAGCGTCTGCTCGCCCCGTTCATCGCTGCCACCCTGTTCACCGGTGCCCTGCACGCCCAAGCCGAGCAGCGCACCCTGCGTGTGTATAACTGGTTCGATTACATCACCCCGCAGACCTTGACCGACTTCCAGAAGGACAGCGGCGTCAAACTGATCTACGACATCTTCGACACCAACGAAGCACTGGAGGCCAAGCTGCTCACCGGCAACTCCGGCTATGACGTGGTGGTGCCTTCCAATGTGTTTCTCGCCAAGCAGATCGAGGCCGGGGTATTCCAGCCGCTAGACCGCAGCAAGCTGCCGAACTGGCAACACCTGGACCCGGCGCTGATGAAACTGATCGAGGCCAACGACCCGGGTAACAAGTTTGCCGTGCCGTACATGTACGGCACCGTGCTGATCGGCTTCAACCCGGCCAAGGTCAAGGCTGCACTCGGCGACAACGCGCCGGTCGACAGCTGGGACCTGATCTTCAAGGAAGAGAACATTGCCAAGCTCAAGCAGTGCGGCGTGGCCCTGCTCGACTCGCCTTCGGAGATTCTGCCACTGGCCCTGCAGTACCTGGGCTTGCCACCGAACAGTGACAAACCGGCCGACTACAAGAAGGCTGAGGCGCTGATGCTGAAGATTCGCCCCTACATCACCTACTTCCATTCCTCGAAGTACATGGCAGACATCGCCAATGGCGACATCTGCGTGGCAGTGGGCTACAGCGGCAGCTTCTCGCAGGCCGCAAACCGCGCCCGCGAGGCGAAGAACGACGTGGTGGTGGACATGCGCCTGCCCAAGGAAGGCGCGCCGATCTGGTTCGACATGCTGGCGATTCCGAAAAACGCGGCCAACCCGGAAGACGCCCATACGTTCATCAACTACCTGCTGCGGCCGGAGGTGATTGCGCCGATCAGCGACTTTGTCGGGTACCCCAACCCGAACAAGGATGCGACCGACAAGGTAAGCCCGGCGATTCGCAACAACCCCAACCTGTACCCGACTGCGGAGGCGATGGCCAAGCTGTATACCCTCAAGCCACTTGCGCGGGATGCCGAACGGGCCAGGACCCGGGCCTGGACGCGGATCAAGTCCGGCACCTGATATAGCGCCCTGGGCCGCACAGCGGCCCCATTCACCTTCTCCAGGCCTTTCGCAGTTTCATCAGTGCCTCGGCAATCTCTCCCTCCGGCACCGCCGCAAACCCCAGCACCAGCCCCGCTCGCTTATCCACAGGCACCTCGCTGTCCGTCAACCAGAAATTACTCAGCGGCGTAACCTCCACTCCCACCGCTTCCGCCTTGGCCACCAGTTCCTGTTCGCGCGCAAAGTTATCCACATCAACCTTCACATGCAGCCCGGCCGCCACTGCCGGCATGGCGCCCAAACCGGGAATATCCTCAGGCCAGCCTGCCTTGAGTACATTGCGCCGGCTTAGCGCCGCCTTGCGCATGCGCCGGATGTGCCGCTGAAAGTGCCCGCGGGCCATGAACTCGGCCATCACACATTGGCTGCTGACCTCTGAATGCCGCACCGCCAGCGCCTTGCCCTGGCTGAATGCTTGCGCCAACTGCGGCGGGAGTACAAGGTAGCCCAGGCGCAGCGCCGGGAAGGCAATCTTGCCGAAGGTGCCGACGTACAGCACGCGCCCGTGCCGGTCGAGGGCCGCCAACGGGGCCAAGGGCGCGCCGCTGTATCGGTACTCACCGTCGTAGTCGTCCTCGATGATCCAGCCATCGTTTCGGTCAGCCCAGGCCAGCAATTCCAGGCGGCGCGCCAAGCTCATGGTCACCCCGGTCGGGTACTGGTGGGCAGGCGTCACATAGGCCATCCGACAATCCTTCAGTTGCCCAAGCCGGCTGCAATCCATCCCCTCCCCATCCACCGGTACGCCGCACAACTGGCCACCCGCCAGTGCAAAGGCGTGACCGGCCGCCCGATAGCCCGGGTTTTCCACAGCTACGCCGTCGCCCGGCTCTAATAGCAACTGTGCACAAAGACTAATGGCCTGCTGCGCGCCACTGGTGATCACAATTTGTTCAGCCATGCAATTCAGCCCGCGCGAGCGACGCAAGTAGGCAGCGATCAGTTCGCGCAGCATCGGCTCGCCCGCCGGGTTGCCATAACCGAGTTGAGCGGGGGTCGGGTTACGCCAGAAACCCGCCTGCAGCTTGGCCCAGACGTCAAACGGGAACAGGTCGAATGCTGGAATGCCAACGCGAAAAGCACGCGGCTGACCGCTCCTTGGTGGCGACAAGTGATGGGTTTTCAGACGCCGCAAAGCTTCGCTTGAACGTCGGTGGCTGGATAAATCCTCAGTATATTCTTCTGAAATTGTGGATAACCCTGTTGATAACCCATGGGATAACCCTGTGGATACTTGTGTGGATAGTTTTGGTAGCCGGCTTACATAGGTGCCATCGCCGACACGGCTTTCGATGTAACCCTCGGCGTACAACTGGTCGTAAGCCCGCACCACGCTGTTGCGTGACAACACCAGCATGGTGGCCAACTCGCGGGTGGCCGGCAGCCGGGTGCCGCTGCTCAAGCGCCCGTCCAGCACCCGCGCGCGCAGCGCCTGGTACAGCTGCTGGCTGAGCCCGCGGCGGCGGTCCAGGGCGATCCCGGAAGGGTCGAAAGGCAAAACGAGGGGGCTATCATTCATGGCATTGGACCTATGAAAACAGGCATTAATGGCTCTTACCCAGAACCAATAGCCTGCCTAGGATGGCTCCACTGCACAAGGAAACCGAGCATGTACAACAGCAAACCCCATCAGGAACACGAACTCGGCCGCCTGCACCAGCACATGCTCGACACCCGCCTGGCCGTGCTGGTCAGCCAAGGTGACCAAGGCCTGTTGGCCACACACCTGCCGGTACTGGTGGATATCACCGAGGGCGAGTTCGGCACCGTCTATGCCCACCTGGCACGGGCCAACCGCCAATGGCAGGACCTGGCACAAGGTAGCGAAGCCCTGCTGGTCTTCCCCGGTGCCGACGCCTATGTCAGCCCCAGCTACTACCCGAGCAAAGCCGATAACCCCAAAGTGGTGCCGACCTGGAACTACCTGGCCGTCCACGCGTATGGCCCGGCCGAAGTCATCCATGAAGCCGAGCCCCTGCTCGCCATCGTGAGCCGCCTGACCGATCGCCACGAACACGGTCGCAGCGAACCGTGGAAAGTCACCGACGCCCCTGCCGACTACATCGAGGGCATGCTGCGCGCCATCGTCGGTATCCGCCTGCCCATCGCCCGCCTGCAAGGTGCGCGCAAGCTCAGCCAGAACCGCTCCGCGCAAGATATCGCCGGCGTGCGTGACGGGCTGGCCGCCAGCCCCGATCAACTGGACAACCAACTCGCAGCGCACATGCGCCAACCCTGAAGGAATAGCCCCATGCCCAGCGTTACCCTGCGCCCTGTCGGCGCCCAAGACCATGCCGCCTGGCTCGCCCTGTGGCAGGCCTACCTGCACTTCTATGAAACCGAGTTGGCCGATGAAGTCAGCCTCAGCACCTGGCAGCGCCTGCTCGACCCGAGCGAGCCAACCCATGCGGCATTGGCCTGGGTCGATGGCAAGGCGGTGGGGATGGTCAACTTCATCTACCATCGTTCTAACTGGAGCATCGAAAACTCTTGTTACCTGCAGGACCTGTACGTGGACAGCTCGCAGCGCGGCCTGGGCATTGGTCGCCAGCTGATCGAGCACGTCTACACCACAGCCAAGGCCGACAACTGCATCAAGGTGCACTGGCTGACCCACGAAACCAATGCTACCGCCATCAGCCTGTATCAGCAGGTTGCCGAGCGGTCGGGCTTCATCCAATTCCGCAAAGGCTTGTAGGCCGAACATGACAGACGCATTGAACTGGAAACCCGCCGCAACGCCCCAGGCCGAGCCAATTGAAGGCCGCTTCATCCGCCTGGAAAAGCTCGACCCGGCGCGCCATGGCGACGACCTCTGGCAAGTGCTGCAAGGCCCAACGTCCGACCCAGTGCTGTGGGACTACCTGCCCTATGGCCCGTTCACCGAGCGGGCCGAATTCGACCGTTGGCTGCAGGGCAACGCCGCAGGGCGCGACCCGCTGTTCTACACCGTAATCGACCGCGCGAGCGGCCAGGCCCAGGGTATTCTCAGCCTGATGTCGATCGTGCCCGACCACGGGCGCATTGAAATCGGCCACATCGCCTTCGGCGCCGCCATGCAGCGCACCCCCAAGGGCACCGAGGCGGTGTACCTGCTGGGCAAGCTGGGCTTCGAACTGGGCAACCGTCGGCTGGAGTGGAAGTGCAACAACGCCAATGCCCGCTCCAAGCGCGCAGCGGAGCGGTTTGGCTTCGTCTACGAAGGCGTATTCCGCAAGCACCTGGTGGTGAAGGACCATAACCGCGATACGGCGTGGTATTCGATTACCGATGATGAATGGCCAGCGGTGGCTGCCGGCTTCGAGCGGTGGTTGAGCCAGGAGAATCAGCGGCCCGAGGGGCAGGTGAATACACTTGAGGCATGCCGCAACGGCTGATAGCTGTATGGGTCTCACTGGCCTCTTCGCGGGACAAGCCCGCTCCCACAGGTACTGCACTGCCCTCAAGTGCAGTGGTAAACCTGTGGGAGCGGGCTTGTCCCGCGATGAGGCCGGCAAATACAGCACAAAAAAAGGGGAGCATCCGCTCCCCAGAGGTTAACCGCTTGTAGATGAGGGCTTATCTCAGCCCTCGATCTCGATCAGGATCTCACCCGGCGTCACGCGATCGCCCTTGGCCACGTGGATGGCCACGACCTTCCCAGCAATGGCCGCCTGCACTTCGGTTTCCATCTTCATGGCTTCGGTGATCAGCACGGCCTGGCCAGCCTTGACCACGTCCCCTTCCTTGACCAGTACATCAACGATGTTGCCCGGCATAGTGGTGGTGACGTGACCTGGATCGGTGGCTTGCTTGCGCTTGCTACCGCCGCCACCGACGAACTCGTTGAGTGGCTCGAACACCACTTCTTCCGGCATGCCGTCGATAGACAGGTAGAAGTGGCGCTTGCCTTCGGCCTTAACACCCACCCCGGTGATGTCGACGCGGTAGGTTTCGCCGTGCACGTCGATGACGAACTCGGTCGGTACCCCTTCACCGCCTGGAGCAGAAACGGCGCCAGCTTCTGGAATTGGCAACAGGGCTTCCGGAGTGAGGGTGCCGGCTTCGCGTTCTTCGAGGAACTTGCGGCCAATATCCGGGAACATGGCGAAGGTCAGCACGTCTTCTTCACAGCGGGCCAAGGCGCCGATGTCGTTACGCAGCTTGGTCATCTCTGGCTTCAGCAGGTCGGCCGGGCGCACATCGATCACTTCCTCGCTGCCGATCGCCTGGCGGCGCAGCTGCTCGTTGACCACACCCGGGGCCTTGCCGTAACCGCCTTGCAGGTACAGCTTCACCTCGTTGGTGATGGTCTTGTAGCGCTCGCCAGCCAGCACGTTGAAGAACGCCTGGGTGCCGACGATCTGCGAGGTCGGCGTCACCAGCGGCGGGAAGCCGAGGTCTTCACGCACACGCGGGATTTCGGCCAGCACTTCGTTCATGCGGTTGAGCGCGCCCTGTTCCTTGAGCTGGTTGGCCAGGTTGGAAATCATGCCACCGGGCACCTGGTTGACCTGCACGCGGGTGTCCACGGCGGTGAATTCGCTTTCGAACTGGTGGTACTTCTTGCGCACGGCGTAGAAGTACAAGCCGATTTCCTGCAGCAGCTCCAGGTCCAGGCCGGTGTCGAATTCGCTGCCCTTGAGCGCAGCAACCATCGACTCGGTACCCGGGTGGCTGGTGCCCCAGGCGAAGCTCGAGATGGCGGTGTCGATATGATCGGCGCCGTTTTCCACAGCCTTGAGCTGGCACATGGCGGCCAGGCCGGCGGTATCGTGGGAGTGGATGAACACCGGCAGCGACTGCTCAGCCTTCAGCGCCTTGACCAGTTCACCCGTGGCGAACGGGGTCAGCAGGCCGGCCATGTCCTTGATCGCCACCGAGTCGCAACCCATGGCTTCCATCTGCTTGGCCTGCTTCACGAAGGCCTCGATGGTGTGCACCGGGCTGGTGGTATAGGCGATGGTGCCCTGGGCATGCTTGCCGGCAGCCTTGACCGCTTCGATGGCCACGCGCAGGTTACGCACGTCGTTCATGGCGTCGAAGATGCGGAACACATCAATGCCATTGACCGCTGCCTTGGCGACGAAGGCTTTGACCACGTCGTCGCTGTAGTGGCGGTAACCCAGCAGGTTCTGGCCGCGCAGCAGCATTTGCAGGCGGGTGTTGGGCAGGGCTGCGCGCAACTTGCGCAGGCGCTCCCACGGGTCTTCCTTAAGGAAGCGCACGCACGCGTCGAAGGTGGCGCCACCCCAGACTTCCAGCGACCAGTAGCCGACTTTGTCGAGCTTGTCGCAGATCGGCAGCATGTCTTCGGTACGCATGCGGGTGGCCAGCAGGGACTGGTGGGCGTCGCGCAGGATCGTGTCGGTTACGTGAATTTTCTTGGACATTATAGGTTTCCTCACAGGCCTGCGTGGGCGGCGATGGCGGCGGCGATGGCCAAGGCCAGCTCTTCGGGTTTGCGCTTGATCGAGTAGTTGGTCAGTTCAGGGTGGCTTTCGACGAAGCTGGTATTGAACTGCCCGCTACGGAATTCCGGGTTGCGCAGAATTTCCTGGTAATAGGCGGCAGTGGTCTTCACCCCTTGCACACGCATGTCGTCCAAGGCTCGCAGGCCGCGGTCCATGGCCTCTTCCCAGGTCAACGCCCACACCACCAGTTTCAGGCACATGGAGTCGTAGAACGGCGGAATGGTGTAGCCGGTGTAGATCGCTGTATCGGTACGCACGCCCGGGCCACCGGGGGCGTAGTAACGAGTGATCTTGCCGAAGCTGGGCAGGAAGTTGTTCTTCGGGTCTTCGGCGTTGATGCGGAACTGCAGCGCGTAACCGCGGTGCTGGATGTCTTCTTGCTTGACCGACAGCGGCAAGCCCGAGGCGATGCGAATCTGCTCACGGACAATGTCGATACCGGTGATTTCCTCGGTGATGGTGTGTTCCACCTGCACCCGGGTGTTCATTTCCATGAAGTACACCTCGCCATCGGCGAGCAGGAACTCCACGGTACCGGCGTTCTCGTAGTTCACCGCCTTGGCCGCACGCACCGCCAGGTCGCCGATGTAGGCGCGCTGCTCGGGCGTGAGCTGTGGGCTTGGGGCAATTTCGATGAGCTTCTGGTTACGGCGCTGGATAGAGCAGTCACGCTCGAACAGGTGCACCACGTTGCCGAAGCTGTCACCGAGGATCTGTGCCTCGATGTGCTTGGGGTTGACGATGCACTTTTCCAGGAACACTTCGGCCGAACCAAAGGCTTTGGTGGCTTCGGAAATCACTCGCGGGAAGTTCTGCTCCAGCTCTTCGCGGCTGTTGCAACGGCGAATACCGCGGCCGCCACCACCGGAGGTGGCCTTGAGCATCACCGGGTAACCGATGCGCTCACCTTCGCTCAGGGCTTCATGAATATCGGCAACGTTGCCTTCGGTGCCCGGGGTTACCGGCACACCAGCGGCGATCATGGTGCGGCGCGCTTCGGTCTTGTCGCCCATGCGGCGAATGACGTCGGCGGCCGGGCCGATGAACTTGATCCCGCGTTCAGCGCAGATCTCTGCCAGTTCAGCGTTTTCCGATAGGAAACCATAGCCCGGGTGCAGGGCATCACAGCCGGTTTCCACAGCCAGGTTCACCAGCTTGCGCGGGTTCAGGTACCCGGCCAGCGGCTCGGCGCCAATGCTGTGTGCTTCGTCGGCGCGCTTGACGTGCAAGGCATGCCGGTCGGCGTCGGAATAGATCGCTACCGAGCGTATGCCCATCTCGGCGCAGGCACGCACGATCCGAACTGCGATTTCACCTCGGTTGGCGATCAGGATTTTTTTTATCACTGGAGTCTTCCCAAAGCCGTAGGAACAGTCGAGCCGGTTCTACCGGTCGGCGCGTGACCAGGCGTTGCTGGCCAGTCGCGTATTCACCCTAGCGCTGTAGGTCGATAAACAAAAATCAATATTTGTTAGATGCAATATTAGCAAAAGCTTATAGTGCGGTAACAAGGTATTGCCGAAGGGCGGGTTATAAATGCGTAAGTCCTTGATGCGTATGACTTTGCGTCAATTGCAGATCTTCAATGAGGTGTGTGATTTGCGCTCGTACAGCCGTGCAGCGGAAGAAATGTCCCTGACGCAACCCGCCGTTAGTCTACAGATTCGTCAGCTCGAAGAGCTGATTGGGCAGCCGTTGTTCGAGTACGTGGGCAAGAAGCTGTACCTGACCGAAGCGGCCGAGGCGCTGCAACGTGCCAGCCGCGATATATTCGGCCGCCTCGAGAGCCTGGACATGCAGCTGTCGGACATGCAGGGCTCACTGCAAGGGCAGCTGAAACTGGCGATCGAGTCCAGCGCCAAGTACTTCGTGCCACACCTGTTCGCCGCCTTCAAGCAACGTCACCCGGAGGTCAATCTGACCCTGACGGTGGTCAATCGCGCCCAAGCCATCCGCCGCCTTTCGGACAACCGCGACGACCTGATCATCATGTCGATGGTGCCGCAGGACATGGGCCTGGAATTTCTGCCGTTCCTCAACAACCCGATCATCGCAGTGGCGCCGCCTGAGCATCCGCTGTGCAAGCTGGAGCAATTGCGCCTGCAAGACCTGGAGCCTCATACCTTGCTGGTACGCGAGCAGGGTTCAGGCACACGCAAGGCCTGCGAGGAGTACTTCAAGGACAAGCGCGTGCATTTCACCCAGACCCTGGAAGTGGCCTCGGCCGATGCCCAGTGCGAGTGTGTGATCGCCGGCCTGGGGATTGCCCTGCTGACTCGCCATGCGGTCAATCTGGAACTGGCCACAGGCGCACTGAAAGAGTTACCGGTAGAAGAGCTGCCGCTGTACCGCAGTTGGTGCGTGGTGCAGGCCAAGGCCAAGCGGCAGTCGCCGGTGGCCTTGGCGTTTCTGGCGTTCATCCGCAGCGAACGTGCGCTGATCAGTGCGCTTGTTGAGCGTTTTTCGGGGAAGTTGCCACTGAAGACTGCCACACTGTAAGTGCTTGCAACTCGGGGTAGTCCACCAGCTCGCGCAGCAGTTGACGTTGGTCGCAATAGGTCTCGATCGCGCGGCGGTATTCCATGCGGCGCTGATCCTTTTCCTGCTGCTTGCGAGCCTTGGCGTTGGGTTGGTAGATACCGTCGTGGTCACGTGCCATTGCCTGTCTCCCAGATAGGATGCGGGACTTTCAGACTGGCCTTGAAGGTTTACGGTTTGGCTGTGGGATGGTGACAGAATCGTGAATTTTTACTGCCTGTAGCGGCCTCTTCGCGGGCTCGCCCGCTCCCACAGGTACTGTGCACCTTTTTAATCGGTGCAATTGCTGTGGGAGCGGGCAAGCCCGCGAAGAGGCCGCTACAGGTTGGATTCAGTCGTCTGTAGCCTTGATCGACTTGGGCGACAAACGCAGGCTGCGCAAGCTGCGCTTTACGCTCTTCAGGTGGTTGACCAGGCTCGGGCCGCGCGCCATGGCCACGCCCATGGCCAGCACATCGATCACCACCAGGTGGGCGATACGCGAGGTCAGCGGGGTGTAGATTTCGGTGTCCTCATGCACGTCGATTGCCAGGTTCACGGTCGACAGCTCGGCCAACGGCGTCTGGCTTGGGCACAAGGTAATAAGGTTGGCACCGCTCTCACGCACCAGATTGGCGGTAATCAGCAGGTCCTTGGAACGGCCCGACTGGGAAATGCACACCGCCACATCCCCAGGCCTCAAGGTAACCGCGGACATCGCCTGCATGTGCGGGTCGGAATACGCGGCCGCACTGAGCAGCAGGCGGAAGAACTTGTGCTGGGCATCCGCCGCTACCGCGCCGGATGCGCCAAAGCCATAGAACTCCACGCGTTGCGCCTGGGCCATGGCGCTCACGGCCTGTTGCAGCGCATGCGGGTCGAGGTGCTCGCGCACTTCCATCAGCGTGTGCAGGGTGGTGTCGAAAATCTTCAGGCTGTAGTCGGCAACCGAGTCATCTTCATGGATCGCGAACTGGCCAAAACTGGCCCCGGCGGCCAGGCTCTGCGCCAGCTTCAATTTCAGGTCCTGGAACCCCGAGCAACCGATTGCCCGGCAGAAACGCACGATGGTCGGTTCACTGATACCCACGCTGTGCGCCAGGTCGGCCATGGAGCTGTGCATGACCGCAGCCGGGTCGAGCAGCACGTGGTCGGCCACTTTGAGTTCCGATTTGCGCAGCAAGTGGCGCGATTGGGCAATGTGTTGCAACAGATTCACGGGCTGGACTCGGTTATGATCGGCTGGCCGGGTTGTAGCTTTCTTGTAGTTATACTACATGGACGCCAACCCGCCCAGTTAAACGAACGTGGAGAGTGGCGGTTTGACTATTCCTTGCGACATTCTGGTGTTCGGTGGCACCGGCGATCTGGCGCTGCACAAGTTGCTTCCCGCGCTCTACCACCTGTTCCGCGAGGCCCGCCTGAACAATGCTGTGCGCATCATCGCGCTGGCGCGGCGCAACCTGCCACGTAACGACTACCTCAAGCTCGCCGAACGCCACTGCCGGGCACAAATTGCCCGCAGTGACTTCGACGAAGAGGTCTGGCAGCGGTTTTCCGCCCGGTTGGACTATTTCGCCATGGATGCTTCGCAAAGTGCCGACTTCGGCCGCCTGGCACGCTACCTGGGCGAGCCCGGCGGGCTGACGCGCATCTTCTACCTGGCCACCGCTCCCAACCTGTTCGTGCCAATTGCCAACCACCTGCGCAACGCCGGCCTGGCCGACCCCGAAGCGCGTATCGTGCTGGAAAAACCGATTGGCCACTCGCTGGCCTCGGCCACCGCCATCAACCAAGCGATTGGCGCAGTGTTCGACGAAAACCAGGTCTTTCGCATCGACCACTACCTGGGCAAGGAAACCGTGCAGAACCTGATGGCCCTGCGCTTCGCCAATGCCCTGCTGGAGCCGGTGTGGCGCAACAATCAGGTCGACCACGTCCAGATCAGCGTTTGCGAGACCCTCGGGGTAGAGAACCGCGGCGCCTATTACGACCGTGCCGGGGCAACCCGCGACATGCTGCAGAACCACCTGCTGCAGCTGTTGTGCCTGGTGGCCATGGAGCCGCCTGCGCAGTTCGAGGCTGAAGCGGTGCGCGACGAAAAAGTGAAGATACTGCGGGCCCTCAAACCGATCACCGGCCAGGATGTGCAGGACAAGACCGTGCGCGGTCAGTACGGTGCCGGACACATCGGCGGCCAGGAGGTGCCTGCCTATTACTTCGAAAAGGACGTCGACAACGACAGCGATACAGAAACCTTCGTGGCCATCGAAGCGCACATCGACAACTGGCGCTGGGCAGGTGTGCCCTTCTACCTGCGCACGGGCAAACGCATGGCACGGCGTTCGTCGCAGATCGTCATTCAGTTCAAGCCTGTACCCCACGAGCTGTTCAGCGGTGGTCAGGTCAACCAAATGTTGATCCAGCTGCAACCAGATGAGCGCATCAGCCTGCGCATGATGACCAAGAGCCCAGGCAAAGGTATGCGGCTGGAGCCGGTGGACCTGAACCTCAACCTGGCGCAGGTGTTCGGCCAGACCCGCCGCTGGGACGCTTACGAACGCCTGCTGCTGGATATCCTGGAGGGCGATTCCACGCTGTTCATGCGGCGTGACGAAGTGGAAGCAGCCTGGGCCTGGATCGACCCGATCCTCAAGGGCTGGGAAGAACACTTCCAGGCGCCACGCCACTATCCGGCTGGCAACAACGGTCCGGAGCAGGCCAACAGCCTGCTGGCCCACCGCGGAAGAGCCTGGCATAGCTGAAGCCGTTCCCGATTTCAGTCTGGCCTGCGCGAGATGAAAGTGGTGCGTGCCCCGCGAGGCACCCCATCTTTCATCAGAGGCTCAAATCATGGCAATCGACATCGACAACTTCGTAGCAATCAACGACAAGCGCCCCGGCAAGGAGGCGTTTCGCGTGTTCGGCACCGTAACGGTCGCCAATCCAGGAATCGAACCGGTACTGAGCACCCCATCCCCCCGCCACCGCGGCGGTTGGGAAGTGCTTCGTCTTGATCTGATTGAGCCTGACTCCCCCTCCATGGCCGTGATGACGACCAAGCCGGTTGCCTACGAGCAAGCGGGCATCAGCCCCTGGACCGACCTGGAAATCCAGGGCTGCGAGGGCAGGCTGAAAATCGTGACCATCGACTGAGACACCCTGAGTAGCCCCTTAAGCACCAGGCCGGCAGAACGAGGGTGTGATCAGGTTCGGCCGGCCCACTGCTGCAACCGGGCTGCACTGATGAATGGCAGCGTAAGAGGGTGATTATTTATACAGTACCATTTACCCGGCACTTGCCCCGCCCTAGAATGGCGCGATGCACACAGATGACCTCTCCCTCCTGCTGAACTCCCTCAACGATGCTCAACGCCAGGCCGTCGCGGCCAAGCTCGGGCGTCAACTGGTGCTTGCTGGCGCCGGCTCCGGTAAAACCCGCGTGCTGGTGCATCGCATCGCATGGCTGATCCAGGTGGAACAAGCATCGCCGCACTCAATCCTGTCGGTGACGTTCACCAACAAGGCTGCGGCAGAAATGCGCCATCGGATCGAGCAACTGCTGGGGATCAACCCGGCAGGCATGTGGGTCGGTACCTTCCACGGGCTGGCCCATCGCCTGCTGCGGGCCCACTGGCAGGAAGCACGGCTGGTGCAGAACTTCCAGATCCTCGACAGCGATGACCAGCAGCGCCTGATCAAGCGGGTCATGCGCGAACTGGGGCTGGACGAGCAGAAGTGGCCGGCACGCCAGGCCCAGTGGTTCATCAACGGGCAGAAGGATGAAGGCCTGCGCCCGCAGCATATACAGGCGGGGGGCGACCTGTTCCTGGCGACCATGCGCGAGGTGTATACCGCCTACGAACAGGCCTGTGAGCGCGCGGGGGTCATCGACTTCTCCGAACTGTTGCTGCGTGCACTGGACCTGTGGCGCGACCACCCGGGCCTGCTTGAGCACTACCAGCGGCGCTTCCAGCATGTACTGGTAGACGAGTTCCAGGACACCAACGCCGTGCAGTACGCCTGGCTGCGCCTGCTGGCGCGCGGTGGTGCCAGCCTGATGGCGGTGGGCGACGACGACCAGTCGATCTACGGCTGGCGCGGCGCCAAAATCGAGAACATTCACCAGTACACCGCCGACTTCCCCGACGCCGAAATGATCCGCCTGGAGCAGAACTACCGCTCCACCGGCGGCATCCTCAAGGCTGCCAACGCCCTGATCGTCAACAACAGCGGGCGCCTGGGCAAGGAACTGTGGACTGACATGGGTGAAGGCGAACCGCTGACGCTGTACGCGGCCTACAACGAGCACGACGAAGCGCGCTACGTGGTGGAAACCATCGAAAGCCTGGTCAAGCAGGGCAATGCGCGTAACGAAATCGCCATTCTCTACCGTTCCAACGCCCAATCGCGGGTGCTGGAAGAGGCCCTGCTGCGCGAGCGTATCCCGTACCGTATCTATGGTGGCCAGCGCTTCTTCGAGCGCGCCGAAATCAAGAACGCCATGGCTTACCTGCGGCTGATCGAAGGGCGTGGCAACGATGCGGCCCTGGAGCGGGTGATCAACGTGCCGCCACGCGGCATTGGCGAGAAAACCGTCGAAGCCATCCGCGAGCATGCCCGCCACAGCCAGGTGTCGATGTGGGAAGCCATGTGCCAGCTGTTGGCTGCCAAGGCGCTGAAAGGCCGCGCCGCCAGCGCTCTGGGTGCCTTCATCGAGCTGATCGAGGGGTTGGCCACGAAGGTCACGGACATGCCGCTGCATACCATGACCCAGACCACCATCGAACAATCCGGGCTGATCACCTATCACCAGGAAGAAAAGGGTGAAAAGGGCCAGGCACGGGTAGAAAACCTCGAGGAACTGGTCAGCGCGGCGCGCAACTTCGAGTCCACCGAAGAAGACGCCGATCTCTCGCCGCTTTCGGCCTTCCTCGGCCATGCCTCGCTGGAAGCCGGCGATACCCAGGCCGATGAGCATGAAGACAGCGTCCAGCTGATGACCTTGCACAGCGCCAAAGGCCTGGAGTTCCCGTATGTGTTCCTGGTGGGCATGGAAGAAGGCCTGTTCCCGCACAAGATGAGCCTGGAAGAACCCGGCCGTCTGGAAGAGGAGCGCCGCCTGGCCTATGTGGGAATTACACGGGCTATGCGCCAGCTGGTCATGACCTACGCCGAAACACGTCGCCTGTATGGCAGCGAAACCTACAATAAGGTGTCGCGTTTCGTACGTGAAATTCCCGCAGGCCTTATTCAGGAGGTGCGTCTGTCCAACAGCGTCAGTCGCCCGTTCAGTGGGGCCAAGACGGCCACCAACAGTAACCTGTTTGCCAATGCCAATATTCCACAGACGGCGTTCAACCTCGGCCAGCGCGTGCAACATGCGGTGTTTGGCGAAGGCGTGATCCTCAACTTCGAGGGTTCGGGCGCCCAGGCACGGGTACAAGTGAATTTTGCCGAAGGCAGCAAGTGGCTGATGCTGGGGTATGCGAAGCTCGAAGCCATCTGATGTACTGGGCCGCTCTGCCGGGCGGCCTTGTAACATTCAGGCAAAAGCTCGAAACACTATGTCACTGGTCATGTGCACGGGAACCTGTGCAACATGACGCGCGTGCAATCCACAACAGGGGATATCCCACTTATGCAACGTTTTCTTAGCATCGCACTGGCGCTCTGCGTCGGCCTGACGCTGAGCCTGGACGCCAACGCCAAACGTTTCGGCGGCGGCAAGAGCTCGGGCTCCGCGCCTATCCACCAGACCCGCCAAGCCACGCCAACCACGCCTGCAGCCGCACCGACCGCACCTGGCCGTGCCCCGGCTGCCGCCAGCGGTGCTTCGCGCTGGTTGGGCCCACTGGCCGGCCTGGCCGCCGGTGGACTGCTGGCGTCCATGTTCATGGGCGACGGTTTCGAAGGTTTCCAGATCATGGACTTCCTGATCGTGGCGCTCATCGCCTTCCTGGTGTTCCGCTTCATTGCAGCGCGCCGCCGCCAGCAGCAGCCGCAAATGGCTATGCCAGGCCATGCGCCGATGCAGCGTGAAGCCCACAACCAGCCAGCACAGCCATCGGTCTTTGGTGGTTCGGCCGCACCTGCCGCCGCTCCGGTGATCAACGCCCCGGCCTGGTTCAACGAGCAAAGCTTCCTGGCTGCCGCCCGTAACCACTTCCAGTCGCTGCAGCAGCACTGGGATGCCAACGAAATGGACAAGATCAGCGAGTTCGTTACCCCGCAAATGCTCGAGTTCCTCAAGCGTGAGCGTGCTGAGCTGGGTGACGGCTTCCAGGCCACCTACATCGACAACCTCGAAGTACAGCTGGACGGTATCGACGACCGCGCCGACCGCACGGACGCCACCTTGACCTTCCGCGGCGTGTCGAAAACCTCGCGCTTCGACCAGGGCGAAGTGTTCAGCGAAAGCTGGCACATGGTTCGCGCCCCAGGCGAGAACCAGCCTTGGCTGGTGGCCGGTATCCGTCAAAACGGCTAACCGCTGCGTGCTACATAAAAAACCCCGGGCCTGTCCCGGGGTTTTTGCTTTTGCCAGAGTGGCCTACTAGGGTATAACGCGCAGCGTTGTCATCTAGGTCAGAGGAAGTGAACCGTGGAAGAAGTGATCGAACAACTCCGTGAAGCCAATCAGCCAGTGCCGGTGCCCCTTGAGCTTCCCGACGAGGACCAGCTGGTCGAAATCGAAGAAGAGCTGTTCATCAACATACCGTTCGTGTTCAAAGAGTTTCTACTGACCGTCAGCGACGTGGTGTATGGCTCGCTGGAGCCGGTAACCGTCACCGACCCACAATCGCACACCTACCTGCCTGACGTTGCCGCCAACGCCTGGGACGCCGGCGTGCCGCGTGACCTGATTCCGCTGTGCCAGGATGGCGACAACTACTACTGCGTCGAAGAAGACGGCACCGTGGTGCTGTGGGACGCCGAAGAGGAAATTGCCGGTGAAGACAGTTGGGAATCAGTGTGGCACTGGGCGCGGGATGTCTGGCTGGAGAGCTGATTTCAATCTCTGCCCCCACAGGAACACCATCGCCTCCAGCTCCTGTGGGGTACCTGTGGAAGCGGGCAAGCCCGGGAAGAGGCCGGACAGGCACAGGAAGTTTACGGCCCGGTGCCATCAATGTGGCTAGAATCGCCAGGCTTTCTCCGCCTGGCGACATTGCTACCGCTCAGTCCCCGCGAACGACGATGAAATCTTGCTCAGGGAGCATTGCGCCCTTCAGTGCGTATTCTCGCGACTGTTTTCCAGCGTCTCCAGCAAGGCGATCTGCATGCGCGTGTGCACGCGGATGAACCAGCGCCACAGCAAGGCCACCACCACCGCCGCCACCACGGCAATGACCAACAGCAACTCGTTGGTGGGCAGAATGCTCGCCGACAATGCCGACAGCAGCAGGAAAATCACCAGCAGCGACAACAGCGGGATAACCTCGGCGATCACCCGGCGCACTCGCTGGGTATGGCGCCCGGCCATTTCCGGCTTCACGCCCATTTCTGCCAGCAGCATCGACAGTGCCTTGAGCTTGCGATAGGCAGCGATCAGGAAGGGCAGCGACAGCAACAACGCCGCGCCCCAGATAACCGCCTTCTGCTGGCTGGCATCGCTGACCCACTCACTGAGCCAGTTGCCGATGCGCTCTGCAAAGTAACCACCACTGAAGAAAATGGCGATCACCAGCGCCAGGTTCACCCCCACCTGCAACAGGATGCGCCGGATCATCGCCGCCAGCATGGCGCTCTCGCCCTGCGGCTGTATATTGCGCAACCACTCGCCATACAACGAAAGCACCCGCGCCAGGCGGCTGGGCACCACATTGCCAAGTTTCTGCGACAGCGGGTCGGCCGCACGGATCAGATAGGGCGTCAGCAGCGTGGTAATTGCCGATACCGCGACCGCCACCGGGTAAAGGAAGTCGCTGGTCACCTGCAGCGTCATGCCCAGCGCGGCGATGATGAAGGAAAACTCGCCAATCTGCGAAAGCCCCATGCCCACCCGCAGCGATGTGCGCCCGTCATTACCGGCAATGAACGCCCCCATGCCGCAGGAGAGCATTTTGCCCAATACCACCGCCAGGGTGATGACCACGATCGGCCAGGCGTAATCGACGAGCACTTGTGGGTCGATCATAAGGCCGATGGCGACAAAGAAGATGGCACTGAACAGGTCGCGTACCGGCTCGATCAGGCGTTCGATCTTCAGCAACTGACGTGATTCGGCCATGATCGCGCCAATCAGGAAGGCGCCCAGCACCATGCTGTATTCCAGCTTTACCACCAACAGGCAGAAGCCGAAGCACAGGCCAAGCACGGTAATCAGCAGCATTTCGTTGCTTTCAAATTTGGCCACATAGGCCAGCAGCCGCGGCACCAGCAGAATCCCGATAACCAAGGCAACGATCATGAACAGTGACAGCTTGCCCACTGTGGAGAACACTTCGCCCGAGCTGACCGTGCCGCTGACAGCGATGCCTGACAGCAGGGCAATAATGCCGATACCAAGGATGTCCTCCACGATGAGCACGCCGAAGATCAACTGGGCAAAGCGCTCGTTCTTCATCTTCAGGTCATTCAGTGCCTTGACGATGATGGTGGTCGAGGAAATGGCCAGGATCGCGCCGAGGAATAGCGAATCCATGGTGTTCCAGCCGAACCAGCGGCCAATCTCGAAGCCGATCCAGATCATCAGCACGATTTCCAGGAAGGCCGCGATGAACGCCGTGGCACCAACCTTGAAAAGCTTGCGCAGACTGAATTCGAGCCCCAGGCAGAACATCAGGAAGATCACTCCCAGTTCAGCAAGGGTCTTGATGGTTTCTTCGTCATGGATCAGGCCGAATGGCGGGGTATGCGGGCCGATGATGAAGCCGGCGACGATATAGCCCAGTACGACGGGCTGTTTGAGGCGGTGAAAGAGAATGGTGACCACGCCAGCGACCAGCATGATGACTGCCAGGTCCTGGATAAAGCTGATGGCATGCATGGCGTGATACTCCTTTTCTCGTCTTTTTTTTGAATGCCTGGGCAGACCGCTCCTCTGCCAAGGCAAACCTGAGCGAGCAGCAAGTACATACTGTATTGAATGCAGGAATGCCCATGTTGCATGGGCGTACTCAGGTTAACATCGCACCCCGCCGCAAAAAGCCGGTGCAATATGCAGAAACAGATCGGCTGGAAAAGCGCCGCTGATGGCATGATCAGCGTGACGATGGCGCGTCAGCCAACGTCCCGTACCAACAAGGCAAATTCAAAAGAGGGGAACAGAAGTGTCAGCAGATAACGCCCCCCATTCGCCCGATTCAGCGCAACCTCACCGTGAGCACACTATGGAACCTGGAAACGCCCAGCTGAGCATGACCGTCCTGATGACCCCGGACATGGCCAACTTTTCTGGCAACGTACATGGCGGCACCCTGCTCAAGTACCTCGACGAAGTGGCCTATGCGTGCGCCAGCCGCTATGCCGGCAGCTATGTGGTGACCCTGTCGGTCGACCAGGTGATCTTCCGCGAGCCCGTGCACGTGGGTGAACTGGTGACCTTCCTGGCGTCGGTCAACTACACCGGCAATACATCGATGGAAGTCGGCATCAAAGTGGTGACCGAGAACATCCGCGAGCGCTCGGTGCGCCACTCCAACAGCTGCTTCTTCACCATGGTCGCGGTCGACGACAACCGCCGCCCGGTGCCGGTGCCGCCGCGCCAGCCGCACAGCAGCGAAGAAAAGCGCCGCTTCCTGCAAGGCCAGCAGCGTCGGCAGATCCGCCAAGAGCTTGAGAAGCGCTACCAGGACCTGAAAACCGACGCGATCTAAAGCGCCAGCGGCTGCGCCTCAAAGCGCACCCGCGGATGGGCGATGCGGTCCTGGGCCCGCACCAGTTGTAGTTCGTAGCTGGCGCAGGCCTGGGTTTCCAGCAGCACCTCATGCACGGCTGCAGCGGTGAATTCGAAGGCTTGCACCCAGCTGTCGCCGAGCAGCACACGCGCCAGGAACAGGCCTGAGGTCAGGTCACCCACCCCCACCGGCTGCCGCGGGAACGCCAGCAGCGGGCGGCGCAGGTGCCAGCTGTGCTCGGCAGTCACCAGCAGCATTTCGAACTGGTCTTCGGCCCGCCCGGGGTAAACCAGGTGCTTGACCAGTACCACCTGCGGGCCACGCTGCAGCAGGCTGCGCGCCATGTTCACGCAATCCTCCAGCGACTGTGCGCGGCGCCCACAGAAGCTGTCCAGTTCCAGCTGGTTGGGGCACAGGATGTCGGCCCGGGCCGCCGCCTCGTCGAGCAGGAACTCGCTCACCTCCGGCGGCACGATGCAGCCCTTCTCCGGATGCCCCATGACCGGGTCACACAGATACAGAGCCTTTGGGTTCACCGCCTTGATCCGCTCGACGCCAGCCAGGATCGCCCGCCCCTGCTCGGCACTGCCCAGGTAGCCGGAAAGCACAGCATCGCAGTGACCCAGCTCGCCAATATTGGAAATACCTTCCACCAACGCAGGAATTTGCGCCGGGGCAAGCACTTCACCCGCCCACTGGCCATACTGTGTGTGATTGGAGAACTGCACGGTATTGAGCGGCCAGACATTGACCCCGATACGCTGCATGGGAAACACCGCGGCGCTGTTGCCGGCGTGGCCGAACACCACATGGGACTGAATGGCGAGCAGGTGCGGGGTACGTTTCATGCGGGAGGTTTCCAAAGCTGTTTCAAGGATTGTGCGCAGCGCAGTATGAACTCGATTGCCACCTGTACGACAGGCCAGGGACGCAGTTAAGCTGGATCTACCTGTTTGGAGCATATGCAAATGTTGACCCTGGAGAACGTCTTCGTCCTGATGCTGTTGGCCACGGCAGGCGGCTGGTTGTGGCACAACCATGGGTTGCGCGAAAAAGCCCTGGAACGGGTCAAACAGCACTGTGCCAAGCTCGACCTCGAGCTGCTCGACGATGCCGTCGCACTCAAGCGCATCGCCTTTGTCCGTGACGCCAATGGCCGCAAGCGCCTGGCGCGCATCTATGCCTTTGAGTTCACCGTCACCGGCGAGCAACGCCACCCGGGTACTGTGACCCAGTTCGGCGCGCACAGCGTGCAGATCGAGCTGGCGCCCTACCCGTTTGAAATCAAGACACCACCACGCACCGACAATGTCATCGAGATGCAGCAGTGGCGTCAGGAACACAATCGCTGGCGCAACTGATCAGCTGACGCGGCATTCGCTCAACCCCGCTTGCAGCGTGGGTTGCGATTGCGGCTGATCAAAAATCAGCTCGATACGGCTATCCCTGCGCCATTCACTGGGCTGCCATATCGGCATGTCACCCTTGAGCCCATTAAATGATTGCCAACCTTCCACGCTGTGGATAACCCCTTTGGCACGCCGCCATGGCAAGGTCCGCAAGAACGCCAGTAGGCGCTGTGGATAAAACTGCTGTGCGGGATGCCAGCGCCAGCCAATGCTCCAACCTCCCTCCCCCTCCTGCGCAAGACAGATCGGCTGGCTGGGGTCTGTCCACAATATTGTTGGGGCTCCCCCAAGATTGTCGACAATCTGGTCTTCCTGAAATGGGCTGTCGACAATCTCTACGAGGGCGCCAGGAAGGCTTGATAGCGGCACCTGGCCCTGTACCGACCACATCACATTCTTGTCGTTAAATTTATTAGTTATCAACAACTTAGATTTTTCATCCACAGCCTCCGACTTGTTGAAAAGCACGTATTCAGAGGCGTTGAAAGCCTGCTGTTGGGCGTCCGGAAGCGGCTCGTTTCGCGCCATGGATTGCGCATCGACAACCATCAACAATGGCTGAATTGTCAGCACTCCAGCCCACGGAGCCTGTTTCAGCTGAGCAAGCAGCTGCAACGGGTGACCCAGGCCAGACGGCTCGATAAACAGCCGGTCAGGCCGGGATTTGCGCAACAACCGGCCCAGGCCCACCTGAAACGGCATGCCGTTGACACAACACAGGCAGCCACCTGCAACCTCGCCGATGGCGATGCCATCTTCGTCACGGCTGAGCAACGCCGCATCCAGGCCAACCAGGCCGAATTCGTTGATCAAGACCGCCCAGCGTTCGTTGCGCGGGCGCTGGGCCAGCAGATGGCGGATCAGGGTGGTCTTGCCGGCGCCCAGGGGGCCTGCAATGACATGGGTGGGAATGTTCTGCAGCATGGGGTGGCTTCAGGCGGGGTAAAGGCTCACTATGCGCCGTCAGGCTAGCCAGTCAAGGCTGAGCAGCAGGCGCCCTTGCTGGCCCGAGGGCGAGCGGTGCACCAGCCCTGCACCTTCGTTGCCCTGCCACTTCTCGCCCTTGAGTACAGCCACTTCACCGACGTGCAGTTTCTGAATGTTATTCACAGGCACTTGAGCTGTGTGTAACTCCCCGCGTGGGCTCTCCTGCTCTCGCAACCACTCGCTACCCGGGCCCGCATAGGTGGTGAGCAATCGCAACGGCACGTTATCCACATGAAAGCGCGGGCACATGGGCCCGGTCAGCACCCGCAGGCGCAAACCGACCCGCCGCGCGCCAACCAGGCAGGTATATGCCGCCACCAGCCAGGCTACATCGGCCACGAACGCTTCGTAACCCTGCAGGTCCGCCGCTTCGCGTAGCAAATCCGACATAACCGGCATCTGCTGCTCGTCCACATCCATTACCCACTGATCTGACAGGGGTTGCCCAAGGCTGACTACCAGCTCGGCAAAATCCTCCAGCTGTGGCGGCAAGCGCCGGCGCCAGACCGCCAGGTTCACGCCGTCCTGCAGCACGTCGGTCAACACCAGCGGCGTTTCGCCAAACACCTGGAAGATATCCACAGGCTTGAGCGCCTGGTTCATGCTGCTGCCTCCTCGTGCCAAGGGCCAAATGGATCAGCCAGACGCAACCAGCCCATAGGCCCCAACTCCATTTCTTCATCCGTCAACAAGCAGGCCTGAAGCTCTGTGGATAACTTTTTGAAGTCGATATTCTGACCAATGAACACTAATTCCTGCCGGCAGTCACCGGTTTCGGCGTGCCAGTGTTTCAAGATATCGGCAGTGTTATCCACATCCTGGGGCCACTGCTCGCGCGGCACGAAACGCCACCAACGGCCCGCCAGACCATGGCGCATCATGCCACCTGCCTGGGACCAGCTACCGGCTTCCTGGTACTTGCTGGCCAACCAGAAAAAACCCTTCGAACGCAGCAGCCGACCATTGCTCCAGGGCTTGTGGATAAAATCAAAAAAGCGCTGTGGATGAAGTGGCCGCCGCCCCTGCCAGGTCGTGGCCGCGATGCCGTACTCTTCAGTCTCCGGCACATGCTCGCCGCGCAATTCTTGCAACCAGCCAGGCGCTTGAGCAGCCTGGTCGAAGTCGAATAGGCCAGTGTCCAGAATGCGCGCCAGCGGCACCTGGCCCATGACCATGGGCACGATCTGCGCCCGGGCGTTGAGGCTGCGCAAAATGGCCATGAGTTCTTCGCGCTCGTGCTGGCTGATCAGGTCGATCTTGCTCAGCAACAACACATCGGCGAACTCCACCTGCTCGATCAGCAGATCACTGATCGACCGCTCGTCCTCTTCGCCCAAGGTTTCACCACGGCTGGCCAGGCTGTCTGCTGCCTGGTAATCGCGTAAAAAATTCAGGCCATCGACCACAGTGACCATGGTATCCAACCGCGCCATGTCGGAAAGGCTGCGGCCCTGCTCGTCGCGAAACGTGAACGTCTCGGCAACCGGCAGCGGCTCCGAGATACCCGTGGACTCGATGAGCAAATAATCGAAGCGGCCTTCTTCGGCCAGCCGCGCAACCTCTTCGAGCAGGTCTTCACGCAGTGTGCAGCAGATGCAGCCGTTGCTCATCTCGACCAGTTTCTCTTCAGCGCGGTTGAGGCTGACGTTGCGCTGCACCTCGCTGGCGTCGATGTTGATTTCACTCATGTCGTTGACGATGACCGCGACCCGCAGGTGGTCGCGGTTACGCAGCACATGGTTGAGCAAAGTGCTCTTGCCGGCGCCAAGGAAGCCAGACAGCACGGTGACAGGGAGACGATTGGACATGGCGAAACCTCTTCAGGCGAGCGCATTCGAAACGATGCATTGCACAATGTTATAAAGTAACAATACAATTTCGCCAAGCCGTTCTCGACAGACGAGTATTCACCGGGGATGAAAAATGAATCTGCTGCGCGCCATGGTGTTGCTGTTGCTCGCCATGCCTACTTCGCTGTTCGCCATGCCAAAGAACAGCCCGATGGCGATGTGTACACGCAGCGCGACACTGCTTGCCTGCCAGGACGGCAAAGGCAGCTATTACAGCGTGCGCAACGAAGGAAATATGTTCTACCTGCGCGGCTACGACTTCACCAGCCGGCGCCTATGGGCACAAACCAACAGCCGCTATGGCACGTTGACCTTTTTTACCGGCCTGGCCAGCGATGGCGAAGCCTGGGTGGGTTACAGCCGTCGCGTTGGCTGGACCACTCTGAACCGCGTATCCAGCTCCAGTGGGCAGCGCTTCAAGCTGCATTGCAGCCTGATCGGCGCTTGCCACTGATGCCTCTTTTTGTTTGGAAAGCCAGATGACCCAGCTCAAGCTCCCCGACATCGCAGCACAAGCCCTGGAGTACACCTTGCCTTTGGACTGGGTGGGCATGTGCGGCATCGCCTTGCCTGTGCAATTCGAAGGGCGTACCGCAGCCGCCAAAATCGATGCAGGCGTAAGCCTGGTTGACGGCAGTTCACGCGGTATCCATATGTCGCGGCTTTACCTTGCCCTTGAGACATTGGAGCACCAGCCCCTCACTCCGCTGGCAATCAGGCGGCTACTGGCTGATTTCCTGAGCAGCCATGAGGGCCTTTCTTCGGCAGCCTACCTGCGCCTGCGCTTCGAGCACATGCTGAAACGGCCGGCTTTGATCAGCCCATTGGCAGGCTGGAAAAGCTATGCGGTAACAGTCGATGCAAGGATAGAAAATGAAATGTTCCACGTGGAACTATCTGTTTCCGTTCCGTACTCCTCCACCTGCCCGTGCTCGGCTGCACTTGCACGGCAACTGATTCAGCAGCAGTTCCTGGACGATTTCAGCGAGCAGCAGGTCGAAAAATCCGCCATATTGCAGTGGCTGGGTAGCGCCAAAGGCATTGTGGCGACGCCCCATAGCCAACGCAGTACCGCGCAAATTCAGGTACGGCTGCGCGGCACTCAGCAGGATCTACCCATCACCGAATTGATTAACTGCGTAGAGGGAAGCTTGGGGACCGCTGTGCAGACTGCTGTGAAACGTGCAGACGAACAAGCCTTCGCCTTGGCCAACGGGCAGAACCTGATGTTCTGCGAAGACGCCGCACGACGCCTGCACAACTCACTGCGGCAAATGGAATGGAGCACGGCCTTCAAGCTGCGCGTGGAACATGCAGAAAGCCTGCATGCCCACGACGCCGTCGCTACCAGCCAATGGCAATGGGACGTCAGCTGCGCGGTTTGACCGTGCCACAGTCATTACCTAGCCACACCGCACGGGTGTTCATGCTGCCTTGCTGCTGCACACCCGAAGCGTTGAAGGTACCACTGACCTGAGTAGTGAACTCCCGGTCGCTGAGGAAGGTAGCCTGGCCAGTACCTTGTGCCTTGGGGCAGCTGAACTGGAACTTCCACACATTACCGGTACGGTCGGTAATCTTTTGAGTGCAGCCCGATTTCGGATCCTGCAGTGGGATATCGTTGGTGGCCACCTGCTCTGGCGTCAGGCACGAACGCACACCATTGCCACCGACAGTTACCCCCTGTTTCGCCAATACCCCCTCCATCATCGCGCGTTGCTCTGGCGGCAGATTTTTCAACTGACCGAGCATGAACTGCATGTCGGGTAACGGTTTGCCATCGACCTGCATATTGCTGGTGGTCAGCTCCCACAAACCTGGTTGCAGCATCTGGGCATGCACCAGTGGGCTGCTCATGGCCAGGGCCAACGCCAACAGTGGCAGACGAATCTTCATGGACGATCGCTCCTGAAAAAACCGGCCAAGCGGGCCGGGCTGAAACTTGGACGCCAAATCCACCTTCAGGTTGCAAGGCGGACCGGGAACGTGTTCTGTTACCTCAAGTGTACTCGGCAAGCAGGATGCATATGGATTACCACAGCCCCTACTTTTTTGGTTACCTACTCGGACTGATTCACTTACTGGGTATCGTCGCCGCGCTGCACGCGATCTTTACCGTGCGTACCGCCCAAGGCGCCATCGCCTGGGCCATGCCCTTGTTTTTCATCCCCTACCTTACCTTGATCCCCTACCTGATCTTCGGCGCCCGCTCGTTCTATGCCTACATCAAGGCCAGGCGCCAGGCCAACCAGGAGATGCACGTGGCCATGGCCAATCTCAACTGGCGGCCTTGGGTGGAAGAAGCCCTCACCGCCCGGGAATCAGAAAGCTACACAGCCCTGCGCGCCATGCCCAAGCTGGGCCGCATGCCCTGCCTGGCGAACAACCAGGTGAAGTTGCTGATCGATGGAAAGGCCACCTTCGATGCCATCTTCGCCGCCATCGACAAAGCCCGCGATGTGGTGCTGGTGCAGTTCTTCATCATCCATGACGACAACCTCGGCAAGGCACTGCAACAACTGCTGCTCCGTAAGGCCGCCGAAGGGGTGCAGGTATTCGTGCTCTATGACCGCGTCGGCAGCCATGCCTTGCCAGCCCGCTACAGCCAGCAGCTGCGCGACGGCGGTGTGCAGATTCATGCCTTCGCCACCCGCCGCGGTTGGTTCAACCGCTTCCAGGTAAACTTCCGCAATCACCGCAAGATCGTGGTAGTGGATGGCCTGATTGGGTTCATCGGCGGGCACAACGTGGGCGATGAATACCTCGGTGAGCACCCGAAGCTTTCCCCTTGGCGCGACACCCATGTGCAAATCGGCGGGCCGGTGCTGGCCTGCCTGCAGGAGTCGTTCGCCGAAGACTGGTACTGGGCCACGCGCCAGCTACCGCCGCTGATCCTGCCGGATACCTACCCGGACAACGGCGTGCTGTGCCAGGCCTTGGCCAGCGGCCCGGCCGACCCGCAGGAAACCTGCTCGCTGTTCTTCCTCGAAGCAATCCACTCCGCCACCCGCCGGGTGTGGATTACCAGCCCCTACTTCATCCCGGACGAGGCGGTGTTCGCCGCCTTGCGCCTGGCGGTGCTGCGTGGGGTCGATGTACGCGTGCTGATCCCGTCACGACCAGACCATCGTGTGGTCTATGCCGCCTCAAGCCTGTTCGCCTTCGAAGCGGTGCGCGCGGGTGTGCGCATGTTCCGCTATCAGCCGGGCTTCCTGCATCAAAAGGTGGTGCTGGTGGACGATGATGTCAGCGCGATCGGCAGTGCCAACCTGGACAACCGCTCGTTCCGTCTGAATTTCGAGATCACCCTGCTCACCGTCGACCGCAGCTTCGCCGACCAGGTGGAGAAGATGCTGATCAATGACTTTGAACAGTCGCGGGAAATCACTGCGGAGGACAGCCTGGACACTCATCGACTGCAGCAGTTGGGGATGCGGATTGCACGGCTGATTTCGCCAATCCTTTAAGCTAAGCAGTATGAGTGTGGGAGCGGCCTTGCGGCCCTCTCGCGACACAAGGCCGCTCCCACAAAATCCGCATCTACATGCTTAGCGATACAGATCTTCGCGCGTCCAGGGCAGGTCATGGTGCCCGTCGGCGTATGGCTTCACTGCCAAGATCTGGTGCAGGTTGATCCAGCCCTTCTCAAAGGCATAGGCACAACCTGCAAGGTACAGGCGCCAGATGCGCAGGGTTTTTTCCGGCACCAGCGCCGCCGCCTTGTGCAGCTGATTCTCCAGGTTTTCGCTCCAGTGATGCAGGGTCTTGGCGTAGTGCAGGCGCAGGCTTTCCACGTCTACGACCTCCAGTCCCGCTTCGCAGAGGCTGGCGCTGATCATCGACAGGTGAGGCAGCTCGCCATGGGGGAACACGTAGCGGTCGATGAACTCACCTGCGCCACGTCCGACCGGGCGGCCATCGACATGCTTGGCGGTGATCCCGTGGTTCATCACCAGCCCCCCTTCCCTCACGGCGCCGAACAGTTTCTGGCAATACAGCGCCAGGTTGGCATGCCCGACATGCTCGAACATACCAACGCTGACAACCTTGTCGAAGCGACCGTCTTGAGGCAGGTCACGGTAGTCGAGAATCTGCAGGTCGACCTTGTCGGCCAACCCTTCGGCCTTGACCCGCTGCCTGCCAAGCTTGAGCTGCTCCTTGCTCAAGGTGATGCCGAATACCTTGGCGTCATATTCCCGTGCAGCGAAGCGCGCAAGGCCACCCCAACCACAGCCCACGTCCAGCAGGTAGTCGCCGGCATTGAGGCGCAACTTGCGACACAGGTGGTCGAACTTGTCCTGCTGTGCCTGATCGAGCGTGTTATCAGGCTCGCGAAAGTAGGCGCACGAATAGGCCATGTCCTGATCCAGCCACAGCCGATAGAACGCGTTGGAAACATCGTAGTGATAGGAAATGGCTTCAGCGTCAGTGCTTTTGTCGTGAGCAAGCCGCGCCGGCGAAGCCTCTTCAAAATCAGGCAACAGCGCCTCGCTCAGCTCATCACATACCCGGATGGCTTCACCGATGTCGCCTTCCAGCTCCAGCTTGCCTTCGACGAACGCTGTGCCCAACTGCTCCAGGCTCGGGTGCGTCAACTGGCTGATCAACTGTGGCTCTTTGACCAGGATGGTGACCTGCGGGCTAGGCCCCAGATCGAACTGGTTACCGTCCCACAATTTCAGCCGCAGCGGCAGATGCAGGCTCTGCAGTGCAGGTGGAAGTTGCGCGAGCATGAACAACCCTCCCTATCCGTTTCTGGCTACAACGCCTGATATTTCGAACGTCGTCGGATCAGAGTAGTTCATTGGTGGGAGGTTTCCTCTAAACGAGACCAAGGTCTAGAACCAACTGATCTTATCCATACAGCAGATTGTATACAATTCTCGCATCTCAGCTTAACCTTGTGCCCCTCTCGCGCTTCTACATCCTGGAGTTGAACCCATGAAATCCTATGACGTGGTGATCATCGGCGGTGGCCCTGGCGGCTACAACGCAGCCATCCGCGCTGGCCAGCTTGGCCTGAGTGTTGCCTGCGTGGAAGGCCGCTCGACCTTGGGCGGCACTTGTTTGAACGTGGGCTGCATGCCCTCCAAGGCACTGTTGCATGCGTCCGAGCTGTACGAGGCCGCCAGCGGTGAAGAGTTCGCCCACCTCGGTATCGAAGTAAAGCCCACCCTTAACCTCGCCCAGATGATGAAACAGAAGGACGAGAGCGTGACCGGCCTGACCAAAGGTATCGAATACCTGTTCCGCAAAAACAAGGTCGACTGGATCAAAGGTTGGGGCCGCCTGGACGGCGTCGGCAAGGTTGTAGTAAAGGCTGAAGACGGCAGCGAAACTGCGCTGCAAGCCAAGGATGTGGTCATCGCCACCGGCTCGGAGCCCACCCCTCTGCCGGGGGTGACCATCGATAACCAGCGCATCATCGACTCGACCGGCGCACTGTCGCTGCCGCAAGTGCCCAAGCATCTGGTCGTCATCGGTGCCGGCGTGATCGGCCTTGAGCTGGGTTCCGTCTGGCGCCGCCTGGGCAGCCAAGTCACCGTCATCGAATACCTTGATCGCATCTGCCCAGGTACCGACACGGAAACCGCCAAGACCCTGCAAAAGGCACTCGCCAAGCAAGGCATGGTGTTCAAGCTGGGCAGCAAAGTGACTCAAGCCACTGCAAGTGCCGAGGGTGTGAGCCTGACGCTGGAGCCTGCTGCCGGCGGCACCGCAGAATCGCTGCAGGCCGATTACGTGCTGGTGGCTATCGGCCGCCGCCCTTATACCAAGGGGCTGAACCTTGAGAGCGTGGGCCTGGAAACCGACAAGCGCGGCATGCTCGGTAACGAACACCACCGCACTTCTGTGCCCGGTGTGTGGGTGATTGGTGACGTCACTTCCGGCCCGATGCTGGCGCACAAGGCCGAAGACGAAGCCGTAGCCTGCATCGAGCGTATTGCCGGCAAGCCCCACGAGGTCAACTACAACCTCATCCCTGGCGTGATCTACACCCGCCCGGAGTTGGCCACCGTGGGCAAGACCGAAGAGCAGCTCAAAGCCGAAGGGCGTGCTTATAAAGTCGGCAAATTCCCCTTCACCGCTAACAGCCGCGCCAAGATCAACCACGAGACCGAAGGCTTCGCCAAAGTCATCGCCGATGCCCAAACCGATGAAGTGCTAGGTGTGCACCTGGTGGGCCCAAGCGTCAGCGAGATGATCGGTGAGTTCTGTGTGGCCATGGAATTCTCGGCCTCGGCAGAAGACATCGCCCTGACCTGCCACCCCCACCCGACCCGCTCCGAGGCCTTGCGCCAGGCAGCGATGAATGTGGACGGCATGGCGATGCAGATCTGACAGTACCCCTCGCTCCCCAAGGCATTCGAGTCATATGTCCTGGGGCGCTATTGCCTGATCATCATTAAGCAAAAAGCCCTCCATATGGAGGGCTTTTTGGATTTAGAGAATTAAAACTGTCGCAAAGAGGCCCAGTTTCCGTGGCCTTCAGCCCGATTCGGAGGAAACGCAAAACTGTCGCGAGCCCCCAAAACCGTTGACTCGGACAAATGCGCCAGAGAATAAAAACTGTCTAGCCCAGTAATGACGGGCCTTACAGCCACCTCTGAGATTTCAGGAGTGGATGTCCTGCCCGCTATTCGGGTTGAACCCAGCAGCCCGGGCTCTCACTGTCGAAGAAATCGACCTCAACTGGCCCCAGGTCATCCTGAATGATTTGGTAAGCCATGTTGCAATAAGGCTGATATCCCCGAAAGACTGAGACGGCTACGCGCTCAATGCCCGTCCCCTTCATTCGCTTGAGCAAATGCCTGTCGTGCTCCCCCAGGCCCCAACCGAACAGTGTCAGTGTCTTCCGGGGCGCCGTAAGCACCTCTCGATAGACAGTCGACAGGTAGTAGCTATTTTGAATCGAAGCTACCTTCTGACGCATGGTTCCTTCACTGACAAACAGCGGTACCACACGCTCGTTTTTCCACTCCTGAAGAATGGCTTCCAGCAAGCCGCCGCCCAATGCGCGGATCTTGAACTCTTCCTCTATGTTGTTGCGGCATAAAGCTAAGCTGCCATGGGGGTAGAACACCAACGTATTCACTCGCTCCTTGTACAGCTTCCGGAATCGACGCCAGTCGTCATCGAATACCCCGCCATCGACGAAGCAGTCTTTGAACATATGGCCGTCCGGGATGTTGAGACCATAGGCCACCGTCCAGTAAACCAGCAGGTCATAGTTTAGCGACAAGACCGTGTCGAACTCCTTCAGATACCGGTACATGTTCGGCAGATGATCGGTGATCTGGTGATACTCAGGGTGAACATCCCGCACTGCCTGGATCAGGCAATCCCGGACGCGCACGTAGGCTTCGTGGGTACGCTGATCTGGGATCTCCAACGATTTGTTGACGTTGGATGCTTGCCAGACGACCCGCAGAATTAGCTCAAAATCCTCTGTCTCAAAAAACTCGAACAGACGCGCCACGTCGTTCTGGAGCAGCTCATTTTCCCTTACATGTTCTAGCAGTGAGCGGTACGCAAAACTCTGCGACACAGCGATACTCGCGCCGTTGCCCAACAAGATGGTACCGCGCTGATAATTCTGAGCTATTTCTGCCCATGGCTTTACGGGGTATGGCATAGAGGCCACCTTCGAGTTGTGATCGCAAGGATCATATCTCTGATGGTTCCATCGAGTCTTCTAGGCCGCCGACGTGTCTTCGCAACCCGCTAGCTCAGATTCAAGCCCTGCGGACGAAACGCTCAGTGGCCGCTCAAATGGACCCTTCAATATGGACCTCATGTTCTAACGCGGCATTGGGATTTGGGATAAGAAGCTTGTAGGAGCCTCAGGCCGACAACCCTCGCCACCGAAATCAAACCGCCAATACCCCACGTCATGCCACGCATCGAGTTTGAACCCGACCTGCGAAAACGTACCGATGTGCTGAAAGCCGAGTTGCTCATGGAGACCCACGCTTCCTTCGTTCGGTAAAGAAATACCCGCGTATGCAGAACGATATCCTAGCTGCTTCAGAACCGGCAGGAGAACGTCATAAAGCTGCCGGCCAATCCCACTCCGACGCTGCCCCTCTGCAACGTAGACGGTCACATCTACCGCCCACCGATATGCCGCTCGCGCTCGATGCTGGCTAGCATAGGCATAACCGACCACCCGACCTTGCTGCACAGCCACAAAATATGGATAGGTATGAAGCGTCGTCTCGATTCGCTGGCGCATTTCTTCCGCGCTCGGCGCTACCTCTTCAAACGAGATGGCAGTGTGGAGCACAATCGGCGCGTAGATAGCCTGTATGGATGCAGCGTCTTCTGGACCAGCAATACGAATCTCGATTCCGCTATGCATCCGGCTGCTCCAAGCTGTTCAGGTATTCCACTACTTCGTTTACGGTGCTGCGCGCGGTACGGGTGACGCCGATCAGCGTCGCCGAGGCCAGTCCGGTCCAGTCGCCATATCCGACCAGCCAGAGGCGCGGCTCGCAAATAGAGCGCGACCCGTCAACCTCGACCCTGCCGTTGTCATCCAGCACGCCCAACGCCAGCAAGTGATCCAGAGCCGGCCGGAAGCCGGTACACCAGACCACCGCATCGACCTGGGTTTTCTCACCATTGGGCCAGACGACCCCATCTGGCGTGAATGATGTGAAAGGCCTTACAGCACGAAGGGCCCCACGCTCGCGAGCTCGGACCACCGAGGGCACCATGACGATATCGCCAAGCCCACCGACCGGTGCATCGATAACCCGGCCCTCCTGTTGAGCCTTGAGGCGCTCGGTAGCCCGCTCGAACAGCACCCGGCCATCGACATCATCAGGCAGAAACGCCGGCTCCTCCGTGGTTACCCACGTTGCGTCGGCGACCTCGGACAGCTCCGCATAGATTTGCGCCCCCGAGTTGCCACCACCAACGACCAGCACGCGCTTTCTTTGGAGAGCCTCTGGTGACTGATAATTGGCGGAGTGAATTTGCTGCCCCCGGTACAGCTCTATCCCCGGATAAACCGGAACATAGGGTGTGCTCCAAGTCCCCGTTGCGCTGATGACGGCACAGGCTTCCCAGTCGCGGTCCTTCGAGCGAACACGAAGGCCACGCCCGGTTCGCTCCACCGCCGTGACGCTGACGGGGCGAACGATAGGAAACCCGTAGCGCGCCTCGTACTGCTCCAGATAGCTGACCACGTGATCCCTATCGGGATTACCTTCGGTGACTAGCGGCATCGGCCAGCCCGCGATCGAGCTCCATGCGGAGGGTGAGAATAGCGTCAGCGAGTCCCAGCCATGGCGCCACGCCCCGCCCGCAGCCTCTTCGGCGTCGAGCAGCAGGAACGACAACTTGGCCCGCTTGAGAAAATAGGCCACCGTCAGCGCGGACTGCCCGCCGCCAATTACGATGACATCGAGTAGCTCGCCTTCGGTGGCCATGGTTTCTCCTGTCTGGCTGGAGCGTTCAGTCTTCGCCGAACTGGTTGATGTAGTTGATGTGCGCAGGCTTCTGAATCGCCCGTGGGCGAAGCTCCTGCACCCATGCGATCGCCTCGCGACGCGGCATTCCGGATTCGATCAGCAGACGGGCAGCGAACAGCCCGGTGCGACCGGAGCCGCCCTTGCAGTGGATGGCCAGGGCCTTGTTTGAAGCGAGCAAATTGTCCAACTGGTGGCGAATCTCTCCCAACCGAGCCTCGAAGTTCTGATCAGGAGCCTGATCATCCTCGATCGGCAACTGGTACCACTCCAACCCATGCTGCCTAGCCGCGACGCCAAGCTCACCAGCGCCGTTTTTCTGAAGCTCTGTATCCGACATCAGGGTAACCAGCGCCACGGCGCCAGCCTGCTTCAGCGTCTCCAGGCTTTCATCGAGATCACTGGTCTGGGTGCCCGGGCAGGGTGTGAAAATCAGCGCTCCCGGGGCATGGGGCAGCGATTTCATCGAGTAGGGATGCGACATGCTCATGACCTCAAATGGACCGCAGATTTACTCGCTTGGACAGCTCTTCCACCGACTCCTTGCGCTCGGAGTAGCGGTCCACCAGGTAATCCTGGCGATCGCGCAGCAGCAGGGTGAACTTGGTCAGCTCTTCCATCACATCGACCAGACGGTCGTAGAAGGAGGACGGCTTCATCCGCCCGGCATCGTCGAACTCCAGGAATGCCTTGGGTACCGAGGACTGGTTGGGGATGGTGAACATCCGCATCCAGCGGCCAAGCACGCGCAGTTGGTTCACCACGTTGAACGACTGCGAACCACCGCAGACCTGCAGCACAGCAAGGGTCTTGCCCTGGGTTGGACGAACGGCGCCCATGGCCAGCGGTACCCAGTCGATCTGCGCCTTGAACACGCCGCTCATCGAACCGTGGCGCTCGGGCGAGCACCACACCTGGCCCTCGGACCATTGCATCAGCTCGCGGAGTTCCAACACCTTCTCGTGGGAGTCCGGAGCGTCATCCGGCAGCGGCAGGCCGGAAGGGTCGAAAATACGGGTTTCGGCGCCGAACGCTTCCAGCAGGCGCGCAGCTTCCTGGACCATCAAACGGCTGAATGAGCGTTCGCGAGTCGATCCGTACAGCAGCAGGATCCGTGGTTTATGCGTGGAGGGATCCTTCGGCTCCAGCCGCTCCAGCGACGGCAGATCGATCAGTTCTGGCTGGACATTTGGCAGGTGGTCGTTCATTTCAGTCTCCATTGATCCAAGGCCTACAGCGCGCCGATGCGAGCAAGTTCGGCTTTCAGTTCGTCCTGGCTCAGTTGCGAGAAGGGCAGCGCAATGAAAGCGCGCACGCGCTCATCGATCTTCGCAAGTGTGGTCTGGAAAGCTTGTTCGATTTCCGCCTCACTGCCGGTAACCGCCGAAGGGTCGGCCAGGCCCCAGTGGGCTTTGAGCGATGGCCCGAAGAAGATCGGACAGGCTTCGCCGGCAGCTCTATCACACACGGTGACAACTATGTCGGGGGGAGAGCTCTCGAAAGCATCCGAGGCCTTGCTTGAAAGACCAGCGGTGGGGATACCGGCGGCTTCCAAGGTCTTCAATGCCCGCTCATTGACCTTGCCGCTTGGGTAGCTACCCGAGCTCACAGCTTCCATACCCTCAGAGGCCAGATGATTGAACAGCGCCTCGGACAGGATGCTGCGGCAGCTGTTGTGGGTGCACATGAACAAGACTTTCATCAGGTATCTCCGGTTCAAAAGCTCAGGCGGATGGCCAATGCGGCCAAGGTGGCAAGCAGGATTGGCAGCGTCAGGACGATACCGGTGCGGAAGTAGTAACCCCAGGTGATGACGATGTTCTTGCGGGCCAGCACGTGCAGCCACAGCAAGGTGGCCAGGCTGCCGATTGGGGTGATTTTCGGACCGAGATCACAGCCGATGACGTTGGCGTAGATCATGGCCTCGCGCACGATGCCGGTGGCCTCGGCGGAATGGATCGACAAAGCTCCTACCAGCACAGTGGGCATGTTGTTCATGACCGACGACAGGCCAGCGGCGAGCAGCCCCGTCCCGAGGGATGCGCCCCAGACCCCGTAGCCGGCGAAGACATTGAGGATATGCGTCAGGAAGTCGGTGAGGCCGGCGTTACGCAGGCCATAGACCACGAGGTACATGCCAAGAGAGAACACCACGACCTGCCAAGGCGCGTCCCTGAGCACCTTGCGGGTAGAAATCACGTGCCCGCGCGCGGCGATCAGATACAGGATCAGCGCACAGGCAGCAGCGATGGCGCTGATGGGAACGCCTAGCGGCTCGATGGCGAAGAAGCCGACCAGCAACATGGCAAGTACCCACCAGCCGGCAACGAACGTCGCCTTGTCGCGGATAGCGGCTTCGGGAGCCTTCAGTTGGTCGAGTTCATAGGTTCGCGGCAGGTCCTTGCGGAAGAACCACAGCAGCATTCCCAGCGTGGCGGCGATACTGACCAGGTTCACCGGCACCATGATCGAGGCGTACTCGCTGAAACCGATGCCAAAGTAGTCGGCGGAAACGATGTTCACCAGGTTGGACACCACCAGCGGCAGGCTCGCGGTATCGGCGATAAAACCTGCTGCCATGACAAATGCCAACGTCGCCGCCGGGGAAAAACGCAGGGCAAGCAGCATGGCGATAACGATCGGCGTCAGGATCAGCGCTGCGCCATCATTGGCGAATAACGCCGACACTGCTGCTCCCAGGAGAATGATGAAAGCGAACAGCTTGCGGGTACTGCCGTTGCCCCAGCGGGCCACATGCAACGCTGCCCATTCGAAGAAACCCGCCTCATCCAGCAAAAGGCTGATGATGATGACAGCGATAAACGTTGCGGTGGCGTTCCATACTATCTGCCACACCACTGGGATATCAGACAGATTCACTACGCCCGCCAGTAGCGCCACGACCGCCCCTAGACCAGCGCTCCAGCCCACCCCCAGACCCTTTGGCTGCCAGATCACCAGAACGATCGTTGCTAGAAAAATCAAAAATGCGATGAACATGGCTCAACTCAGTCAGCGAAGTGAAAATCAAGCACAAGCAGCAGGGCTTTGTGGACGCTCGCCCATTTCAGCAAGGCGCACAGCATCGGCGCTTAGCCACTGGGCGTTTGCATCGACAACACTCTTGAGCATCATCTGCACCCATTCTGGCAAGGACGGATTGAGGCGGTAATACACCCATTGTCCCTGCCGCCGGTCCATGAGGATTCCGGCTTCTCGCAATTGAGCAAGATGCCGAGAAATCTTCGGCTGGCTGAGGTCGAGTGCGCAGGTCAACTCACATACGCATAGCTCGCCTTCACTGGCGATCAGCAAGGTCATCCGGGCTCGTGTTTCGTCAGCCAAGCATTTAAAAACGATGGGGGGGGTTAGGGTTTCCCGCATTTGACCTCCTGGGGAACGCAGCACGGGCGGCTCATATCTGGAGGCTCGAATATATGACCATTCGGATATACGGTAAAGCAGATATTAATTCACTGACCAGATGACCGAGTCACAGTAAGAGGCAAAATCCAGGGTTCGCGCCCTTATCCGGATATTGATTCCCTTCCCATCGAGTCCACGATGAACCACCCTGAGATGTCTCTCCGATTGCTTGGTGCCGATCAGATCCAGGGGTTGGATGAGTATCTTTCCGCAGCCGGCTTGCCTACCCAGGACCTTCTGCAGCACGACCGCATGTTCAATTCCTTTCACCGTGGAGAAACGGAACTGGGATATGGGGCATCGAAGGATGGCCAGGCTCGTCTAATTCGTTCGCTGGTTGTGGATCCTGGGAAAGAGGATCCGGGGTCGGTACCTTGCTGCTTAGAGCACTTGAACGCATAGCCGAAGCCGACGGGGCTTAAAGCCTCTGCGGACCACAATTGCGCCCGATTTAGTCGAGGCTCGGGGATATGAGCGCAGAGAGCGATCCCTAGCCCCTAGGGTGATTTCCAACTCCGCAGAGTTTGAAAAGCTCTGTCCCGCGTCGGCTTTACCTTAGGTACCCGCAAACTGTCTATGAGGGAATAGCGCTGTCAACCCAGCACAGCCTTACAAAGATGTAATGCCTGGATCACATGGATGACAGCTACCGGGCCTTAGGCTGCAGTCATGTTTTCATGGAGTAACTGAAATGATCAAAGCCAAATGCATCGCCGGCCTACTTCTCTTAATCGCCTCCTCATCCGCTTTTTCCGAAGGAGGATCTGATCGTTTGCACGGAAAAATGATTCACGCGAATGAGCAGGCTATGCGTGCATACGCAGCAGCCAATGGAAAAAAGCCACCTGAGGTGATCCATTATCGCTATGGAATGAAGCTGGACGTGGCGAGGGTCATCAGCAGGACTTCGACCAACGGTAGCTGCGACGTGATGCCGGCACAGATGAATTACGAGGACTCAACAGGAGAGCTGAAAATCCTTGAATATCGCACTGCCGGAATTAACTGCAGGGGTCAAAACTGACCGATGCACAGGTTAATTTTTGAAGTCAGCTGATCACCAGCAGCGCCACAGCTGATCGGCCGCCAGGGGCTTGTGATCGACCGACCGAGGTCTTCCCTAAGTACTTTGCAAAAGAGCGACGGTCGGTCGAAATTAATTAGGCAGCCATTGCTTCGCAGGATTGTGCGCAGGCGAAACAGGCCTGTGCGCAATGCTGACAGTGGTCTGCCTTATGCTTACCGCACTCCTCCCCGCAGGCGCGGCAAATCCTTGCGCACAACGCACAAAAGTCCTTGGCGAGCATGCTTTCTCGTGCCATCAAGGTAGCCGCCAGCTTGCACATATCTGCGCAATCCCTGTCCAGCTTGATGCAGTCAGCCATCATTTTTACGTCCTGCTCTTGCAGGCAGGCTGACGCGCAGCCTTCACAGGCCAGCGCGCAGCGCAGGCATTCCGAGATGCATTTATCAAAGCTACTGTTCATGATCATATCTCCGGTATCGGGTCGATGTGATGCCAGTGCACCGTCTCATGACGGTATGTAGCGTTCGACCTGAAGGGGTCCTTAAGATTGATTACATTTCTGTAAGCTTGTCCGAATCATCTCGGTATGAAGGCGTGCCTGATCATTCAAGGCTTTTCAATCACTGCTTCTGGATGCTCTCGATTTTCGCGACGCTTCCCTCCATACGGAACCCAAATTTCACCTTGTCGCCTACATTCAAGCCCTTCAGCTGCGCAGGCTCAGCTTGGAAGCCCATGGTCATCGCCGGCCATTTGAGCTCCGCTACCGGGCCGTGCGCCAAGGTGATTTTCCCGCTTTGAGGATCCAGCGCCTTTATTGTCCCCTCAGCATGCGCAGTGGGCGCCGCCTGGCTACCTTGGTCACCCTCGGCGGAGGCTGGCATTTTCTTCATGTCCATACCATCCATGTCCTGGGCATGCACACTGGCAGCGAAAGCGGTGACTAGACCTGCGATGACAATTAGCTTTTTCATTGGATTTCTCCTGAGAGGTTGGGGGTAGTTACAGCAAGTTCGCGGCGACGGATCAGCCAGTACGCCGCAGGGATTACAAAAAGGGAAAGCAAGGGGGCGGTGAGCATGCCGCCCACCATGGGCACCGCGATGCGGCTCATGACCTCGCTGCCGGTACCGCTGCTCCAGAGAATGGGCAGCAGGCCTGCAACGATGACCGCCACCGTCATTGCCTTGGGTCTAATGCGTTGCACCGCGCCCTCACGGATCGCGTCGAGCAGCGTTGCTCGTGTGGTTTCGCCGTTGGCCTGACGCTCAGCCCAAGCGTTATTCAGGTAGATGAGCATGATCACTCCGAACTCCGCCGCTACCCCGGCCAGGGCAATGAAGCCAACGCCTGTGGCCACCGATAGGTTGTAGCCCAGCAGGTAAAGCAGCCAGACGCCCCCGGTCAGGGCAAAAGGTAAGGTGCCCATGATGAGCAGTGCTTCACCGAGGCGGCCGAAGGTCAGGTAGAGCAGCACAAAGATAATGGCCAGCGTCGCCGGCACCACCCAGGCCAGACGGGCGTTCGCCCGCTCCAGGTATTCGAACTGGCCGGAGTAGCTCAAGCTCATGCCTGGATCGAGCTTCACCTCGCTGTTGATCGCCTGACGAAGGTCTGCCACAACAGACGATAGGTCCCGGCCGCGCACATCGATGTACACCCAGCCCGAGGGACGAGCATTCTCGCTCTTGAGCATGGGCGGGCCATCAGCGATACGTATGCGGGCCACGCTGCCGAGGGTCAGCTGGCCGCCCTGCGAGGTGTAGATCGGCAGCTGACGCAACGCCTCCACGGAATCACGCCATTCGCGTGGATAGCGCACGCTGATGGGATAGCGGGCCAACCCTTCAACCGTTTCCCCGATGCTTTCGCCACCGATGGCGCCGGCGACAATGGCCTGTACGTCGGTGATGTTCAGGCCGTAACGGGCTGCGGCATGGCGGTCGATATCCAGATCAATGTAGCGGCCGCCAGTCAAACGCTCTGCCAGCGCCGACGTCACTCCAGGCACCTTTTTCGCTGCCCGCTCCACAGCGAGAGTGGCCCGGTCTATCTGGTCCAGGTCGCTGCCGGCCACCTTGACGCCGATTGGGCTCTTGATGCCGGTGGCCAGCATATCGATGCGGTTGCGGATGGGCGGGATCCAGATGTTGGTCAGCCCAGGCACACGCACAGTGCGATCAAGCTCCTCGATGAGCTTCTCCGTGGTCATCCCTGGACGCCACTCACTCTTGGGATTGAGCCGAACGGTGGTCTCGAACATCTCCAGCGGTGCCGGGTCGGTAGCGGACTCGGCGCGGCCGGCTTTACCAAAGACACTGGCCACTTCGGGAACAGTTCGTATCAGACGATCCGTTCGTTGCAACAGTTCTGAAGCTTTCTGCGCCGAGAGTCCAGGCAAGGCTGAAGGCATGTAGAGCAGATCACCTTCATCGAGCGGAGGAAGGAACTCGCCCCCAAGATGATTCAAGGGCCACAGACTGCTGAGCAGGATGAGCAATGCTCCAGCGAGGGTAACCAGAGGCCGGCGCAGGACGACCTCCAATGCCGGACGGTACAGCCAGATGAGGCCCCGGTTGAGCGGGTTGCGCTGTTCCGCAGGCAGTGGCCCTCTGATCCAGTACCCCATCAGCACCGGAATCAGGGTCACCGATAGCGCAGCCGCCGCTGCCATTGCGTAGGTCTTGGTAAAGGCCAGGGGTGCGAAGAGACGCCCTTCCTGGGCTTGCAGCGTGAACACCGGGATGAACGATAGCGTGATGATCATCAGGCTGAAGAACAGTGCCGGCCCTACCTCGACGGCCGCCTCCGTCATTACCCTCCAATGCGCTTCGCCTCGCAACGGCTGACCAGGATGTCGGGCATGCCAAGCCTCAACGCGTTTGTGGGCGTTCTCGATCATGACCACGGCAGCATCCACCATCGCGCCGATGGCAATTGCTATACCGCCGAGTGACATGATGTTGGCGTTGATGCCCTGATGACGCATGACGATCAGCGCTATCAGGATTCCCACGGGCAGCGAAACGATAGCCACCAATGACGAGCGCAGGTGCCAGAGAAAGGCTGCGCATACCAACGCCACTACCACGAATTCCTCGATCAGCTTGTGACTGAGGTTCTCTACGGCACGGTCGATCAGCTGGCTGCGGTCGTAGACGGTAACAAGCTCCACCCCGGCTGGCAGGCCTTTCTTCAGGGTTTCGAGCTTGGCCTTGACGTGGGCGATGGCCTCACGAGCATTCTTGCCGCTGCGCAGGATCACCACACCTCCTACAGCTTCACCGAGGCCGTCCAGTTCGCCTATGCCTCTGCGGGCTTCCGGACCTATCTGCACCGTAGCGACGTCGCCTAATGTCACCGGCACGCCCTTGGTAGCCAGTCGCAGCGGTATCGCCCTGAAATCATCCAGTGATCGCAGGTAGCCGGCCGCACGTACCATGAATTCCGCTTCGCCCTGCTCCAGTACACCGCCACCGGTCTCCTGGTTGGCCTTGCCTATAGCCTCCACCACCTCAGCCTGGGTGATACCGAGGCTGGCCATACGCAGCGGATCGAGGACGACTTGGTACTGCTTGACCATACCGCCGATGGTGGCTACCTCAGCGACATCCGGCAGGGTCTTGAGCTCATAGCGCAGGAACCAGTCCTGCAGGCTGCGCAGTTGCGACAGGTCATGGCCGCCGTTGCGATCGACCAACGCATACTGATAAATCCAGCCCACTCCGGTGGCGTCCGGGCCAAGTACCGGCTTGGCTGCCGCAGGTAATCGCGATTGCGCCTGGCTCAGGTACTCAAGCACCCGTGAGCGCGCCCAATACAGATCGGTGCCGTCCTCGAACAGCACGTAGACGAAGCTGTCACCGAAGGCGGAGAAGCCGCGAACCGTTTTGGCCCCCGGAACCGAGAGCATGGTAGTGGTCAGCGGATAGGTCACCTGATTCTCAACGATCTGGGGAGCCTGGCCTGGGTAGGACGTGCGGATGATCACCTGCACGTCCGACAGGTCGGGCAAGGCGTCGATTGGCAGGCTACGCACCGAGACGAAGCCCCATGCCACCAGAAACAGCGTGGCGAGGAGCACCAGCACACGGTTGCCTACCGACCAGCGGATCAGCTTGGCAATCATGGTTGGCCCTCCACCACATTGATCTGCTCAACTACCATGCCCTCGTCGCGTTCGCGTATGCCAAAACGAATCTGCGCACCGACCTTGAGGCCATCAAGGAGAGACTGATCAGCCACAGGAAAGGTCATGGTCATCCCTGGCATGCCCAGGGTGATGAAAGGACCGTGGGCAACGGTGAGCTGGGTGCCGTCTATCTGCACGACACGGCCATCCGCTTCATGCAGGGCGGGCCCCGCATTAGGCTGACTATCCTGCGCCGTCGCCGCCTCGATGCCTTTCAAATTAGCGTCGGAGTCCAACAGGAATTGCCCGGAAGCGACGATGCGCTGTCCTGCCTGAAGGCCCTGCAACACCGCAACTTTCCCTTTGCTCTCCTGGCCCAACACGACTTCCACCGGCCGGAAGCGACCACCGTCTTCAGCCAGCATCACCAGATCCCGCTTGCCGGTGCGGATGACCGCCTCGGCAGGCACCAAGAGGCTTTGCTCGGCAGACTCGCCGGGATGGAGAGCCACTTGAGCGGTCATCCCAGGACGAAGCCGTCCATCCGGGTTGGGCAACTCGATACGCAGGCGCAACGTGCGGCTCTGCAAATCGGCATCGGCCAATAGCGCAGTCAACTTGCCTGGCAAGGGTTCGCCCGGGAATGCTGGCAATTGCGCCTGCACAGGCTGGCCTTCGCGCAGGCCTTGAGCCTGGGATTCCGGCACAGCCGCTTCCAGCCAGACGTTGGCCACTCCATTGATCCTTGCCAAGGTAGCCCCCGGCGTCAGCGTCATTCCGGGTCGCAAATCGAGAGCCTGAATTACACCGGCAGTGGGTGCTGAAAGTGTGACCGAGAGCTGCACCTTCCCCGTGCTCGCGACCCGGTTGATCAGGTCGGCCGGCATGCCGGCGAGCACAAGCCGCTGTCGTGCCGCCGCCGTCAGCTGCGCGTCGCCGGAATGCCGCAGCGCCAGGTATTCCTCCTGCAAACCAGCCCACTCCGGGGTCAGCACATCGGCTAGAGGAGCCCCTTTGGCAACGATGTCACCCGTCGCTCGACCATAGACGCGCTCGACGTAACCGCCAGTCCGGGCCTGCAACACGCTGAAGTCGCGTTCGTCGAACGCCAGAACGCCGCTTACGCTCAGGGTTCGCTCAAGCCGACCAGCCGTCACCGTTGCCAATCGAATCCCAAGGTTTTGCTGGAGCCCAGCCGAGACCTGAACCGCAGGCTGCTCCTCGCCAGCCGTGTCATCCGAATACTTGGGCACGAGCGGCATGTCCATGAAGGGTGATTTTCCGGGCGCCGGGAAGTGCTGCTGGGGATACATCGGGTCATACCAGTACAGCGCTTTTTTTTCCTCACCTACTGGCTGCGATGGGGAATACGCACCTCTTCCACCTAGCCAGAAGCCAGCGCCAATCCCAATAGCTAGGGCAGCAGCCACGAGCAAACCAATCGACCTATTCCTCATGCCCGCACCTCTCCATAAACGAAATGCAGACGCGCTGCTGTTGCCGCCAACTGTCCTTGCAGGTCCACATCCTGTAGCAGTGCTTCCACACGCTGCCGGCGTGCCGACAGCACTTCACTCAACGGAGACTTACCGGCGCGGTAGTCCGCCAGAGCGAGGCGTACCCGGTCCTCGGCCAGAGGTAGAAGCGTTTCGCGACTGCGCCGCACTGCCCGTTGCAAGCGGTGGTACTCGGCAAGGTCTGTTTCAAGCTGGGCTTGATGCTCGCGCAGGGCAGCGTCCTGCTCATCCTCCAGTTGTCGAACTTGTGCGCGTCGTGCCGCAATCATCGGGTCTTGCCGTGAGCTGCTGAACAACGGCAACTGGAAGCTGACCTGCAGGCTGACCATGTTGCTGAAATCCGGGCCACGGCGCTGATAATCCACCCCCCAGGACCAATCCGATTTCTTCTCCGCCTGAGCCTGATGTACCTGGGCTTGAGCCTCGCGTGTCATGGCGTTGTAGGTATTGAGCTCCGGATGGGCATGGACGGAGTGCAGGTATTCAGCTGCGTCTACAGGCCAGACAGGGAACGTCGGCGCGCCTACTTCGGCGTCCTGCCCAATCCAGCGCTTCAGCGCGGCTCGCGCCTGAGCTGATTGACTCAACAGAACGTCTTTCTGCTCGTCCAGCTGCGCGGCTTCTTGCTTGGGAGCCAGCGTATCGGCGGTGGAGCCTGCACCACCGGCCAGGCGGGCCCGCACCGTGGACGCCAGCAGCTGGTTTTCTTTGTAGAAGGCGTCGAACTGTTCAAGCTTTCGCTGCACGGTGTATGCAGCCACCCAAGCCTGGGCGGTTGCCGCCCGAACCTTGAGCCGTTCGAACACCGCCTCGGCATCGGCTCGCTCGACCGTGGCCTGCGCTGTCTCTATGCGAGCTTTGCGTTTGTCCCGGTTCGGTACTTCTTGGGACAGGCCAACCACCTGCATGGTCATGAAGTCTCTGTTCATGCTCCAGCGGTCGGTGCCTTCAATCGGCAGGTTCTGTACCCCGAGATTCAGGCGCGGATCGGGTAGTTCGCCCGCTGGAATGACTGCGCTGCGCGCAGCTGATGCCTGCTCCTGGCGGGCCTGTAGAGAGGGAGCGTTGCGTTCAGCCAGTTGCAGCGCCTCATCCAGCGACAGCGTTGCAGCCTGTGCCGAGACAGCCGGCAGCAGTATGGAAAGGACGGCCGTGGTTATCCGTCCCTGAAAACGTTGGGGAGTCATGAAAATGATTCCTCGAAAGATCAGCGCCCAGGCGCGTGCCATCGCCCCGCTGCTAGGCGGAACGACGGTGTGAAATTAAGAGGGAATCAGACGCGGGGAGGCCGCCATGGATCGGGGGGAGAGCCTGTTGCTATGCCTACCGCGTAGGTATCGGCAGGTCGTGGCTTGGCAAAGGTCAGCCCAGGCGTCAGGAAGCTGAGCTGTACGGTACTGGCAGTCCTGCACTCCTGGCCGACCTTGCAGGATTTGGCATGATCGCCAGTCTTACCCAGGTCGTGGTCCTGGCAGCAGTCATGGTCCATACCCGCCATCATTTCCATGCCGATGGCCTGCATTGGGCAAGGTTCAGTCGCCGAATCGACGCCCGCCATCCCGTTAAGCGGAAGCGCCACGATAAGCATCAGGATGGTGAGCAGTCGAATGAACCGATTCATGATGGGCGAGTATAGGTTACCGGGATGAGTTCAGCATTAAGGGGTTGGGGCTGCACTAACCAATCGTTTTGAACCAGTGGCGGCGCTTATGCCTGTGCTGGATGAGTGATGACTCCGTACAGCTTCGCCCATAACGAACGCCCTAACTCGCCGCAGCCCTATATTCCACCGTGAGATGGGCCACTTCATGAACAGGCGTCAGTGCTGCACGAATATCGTCGGCTGTGAAATCTAATGAGCCGGTTACGCTGACAATTGCCGCTCGGGCTTCAGGCCCCACCCTCCACACATGGAGGTCTGTGATCTGTAGCTTGCCGGAATGACTAAGTAATCCCCGAATTTCCTCGGCAACATGGTTGTCCGTCTTATCAAGCAGTACGGACGCCGTGTCTTTCATGAGGGACCACGCCCATCTTGCTATTACGACAGCGCCCACGAGCCCCATAACCGGATCAAGCCACACCCAGCCAAGAAACTTGCCTGCGAGCAGCGCGACGATTGCAAGGACTGACGTCACTGCGTCCGCAAGTACGTGGACGTACGCTGAACGTAGATTGTTGTCTTCGCCATGCATGTGGCCGTGAGGTCCATGCGAATGACCATGCGAGTGGCCGTGTCCATGATCGTGATGATGGCCCCCACCAGCCAGAAGCAAGGCACTGACGACATTCACAATCAGACCGGTGATAGCGATCAGAGTCGCCGTTCCAAACTGCACCTGGGTCGGCTCAAAAAGACGCAGTACCGACTCGATACCGATGCCTAACGAGATCAAACCAAGAATCAAGGCCGAGGCGAAGCCTCCGAGATCACCCACTTTGCCTGTGCCAAAACTGAAAATGGAACTCTCAGAATGCTTGCGGGCATAGGCGTACGCCGCAGCTGCAATTCCTAATGCTCCTGCGTGCGTTGCCATATGGAAACCATCTGCCAACAGCGCCATTGAGCCTGTGATATGTCCAGCGGCGATCTCACCTACCATCATGACGACGGTAAGCAGGACTACCCACAAGGTGCGCTTGGCATTGGCGTCGTGAGCAACGCCAAGAAAGTTATGGCTGTGTATGTATGTGGTGCTCATGCGTTTCTCACTTTGAATATCGGCGTATTGCTTCAAGAAGCTCTTCAAGACCTTGTGCTCGTTCCTGGTCAGTCAGGCCAGCCTTCGCTACATGTTCCCGAGCATGGTCCTCGATGATTTCGTCAAGCAGTCCGTTTATCGCCCCACGGGTTGCGGCAACCAAATGCAGGGTCTTTGCGCAATCGGCTTCGCCATCCAACGCACGTTCGATTGCTTGGACCTGTCCAGCGATACGTTTCACGCGCTTGAGCAGTTCATCCTTCGCCGCCTTTGTGTGAGCCATACCATACCCCCCTACCCTATAGTGGGGCGCATGATGAAGATTCGGATCTGAGAAAGCAACGGCCCGTTCAACTTACACGACTAGCTGCACATGCTTCGAGGCGATGAGCTTTCCTGGTCGATTGGGAAGCTGAGATGGAATTCAGTTGTGCCATTCGCTGAATCACACCACACCCGGCCCTTATGGGCTAAGACAATGGAACGCGTAATCGCAAGGCCCAAACCAACATTGGTAGGGGTTCCCTCCCGCCTGGCAGGGTCGGCCCGATAAAAGCGGTCGAAGATTTTTCCGATATGTTGGGGATCGATGGTGACTCCGCTGTTACGTACGGATAGCGTCACGGTTTCAGGTGTTTGCTCGATCTGCACTGATATCTCGTTGCCTTCCGGGGTGTAGCGCAACGCGTTCGATAAAAGGTTGGAAAGCGCTCGGTCAATCATCAGGCGATCGCCACGAACCTCGCCACGACCTTTGAGGGTCAGCTGAATGCCACGGTCCTCAGCCAGGAACTGGTAGTACTCAAACAGCTTGGATACGAGCTCGGAGAGTTCCACATCGATCTGCTCGGGCACGATCAGACCGTTATCCGCCTTGGCGAGGAACAGCATGTCGTCGATCATGCGCGACATGCGCTTGAGGTCTTCCAGGTTCGAATAGAGGTTTTCCTCATAAGCATCCAAGTCACGCTTCTTGGTGAGCACCACTTCGGTATGGGTCAGAAGGTTGCTGACTGGCGTTCTCAACTCGTGAGCGATATCGGCAGAGAAGTTGGACAACCGAACGAATGCATCCTCCAACCGTCCCAGCATCCCGTTGAAAGACAGGATGAGCTCCTGAAGCTCCAGCGGTACGGGCTCCAGCGGAATGCGTTCGCGGAGTGATCTTGCCGACATCCCGGTCGCCACTTTGGTGATTTGCCCAACAGGCCGAAGCCCACTCTTGGCCACGACCCAGCCCAAGCCTGCGCTCACAATCGCGCTGATCACCAGGCCAATTCCGAACCACCATTGTAGGGTGACAAAGAAGTGGGCATGAGTGGTGACATCGAGCATCAGCACGGCCGTCACCGGTTCCGGCTCGCCTGCAATGGTCAGCTGGGCGGTAATGCCGCGAAAGTTCTGCGATTCATCCTGCCATTCCCAGACCGCACCCCGGTGCGCCTGCTCGAATCGCTGAGGAATTTGGGAGGCTTTGGGGTCTGAAAAAAGGACCGTACCATCAGCCTTGGTGATTTTCGCCGACAAATCCTGATGTGCGCCGAGCAATGCCCGCAGCTGCTGCTCCTGATCGTCGAGCCCGCCTCGCGCTGCTGAGATGGACAGGATATGACGCGTTGACTCCAGCTTTTCGGAAAGCGCCTGCTCATCCAGCATCCGGAAATGGTGCTGACTGAGCCCGTAGAAAGCCACCCCGGCAACCACCAGGACAGCAGTCACCGCGAACATGAACATCAGGGTCAGTCGCTTGACGAGCGATGATTGCGGGCGCATCACTCCGGCACATCCATCATGTAGCCCATGCCTCGGGCGGTATGGATGAGCTTTGGCGCGAAGTCGTCATCAATCTTGGCCCGCAGTCGGCGAATCGCGACCTCGATCACGTTGGTGTCACTGTCGAAGTTCATGTCCCAGACCTGAGAAGCGATCAGCGACTTGGGGAGCACCTCGCCGCGTCGGCGCATGAGCAGCTCCAGCAGGGAAAACTCCTTTGCGGTAAGGTCGATCCGCTTGCCGTTTCGCGTAGCTCGACGCTTGAGCAGGTCTACCTCAAGGTCTGCCATCTTCATGGTGGTTTGAGCAGCACCACCGTTGCCTCTGCGCAACAACGTGCGAACCCGAGCCAGCAGCTCCGAGAACGCAAAGGGCTTCACCAGGTAATCATCAGCGCCCAGTTCCAAACCTTTCACGCGGTCGTCTACGCCGTCTCGGGCCGTCAAGAAAAGGACCGGCACATCCTGACCCGCCGCACGGATCTTGCGCAGGACATCCCAGCCATCGAGCCCCGGCATCATCACGTCGAGGATCAGCAAGTCATACGCTTCGCTCTGTGCCTGTTGCAGGGCGTCAGTGCCTGTCATCACCCGGTCAACGGTGAAGCCAGCTTCTGTCAGGCCTTGCTGGAGGTAGACACCGGTTTTCGGCTCATCTTCGGCTACGAGTAATTTCATCTGCTCTCATCCACGCGGGGTGCATCTCCAGTTTGCAGGAAAAAAGACGCCCAACCAGAAGCTGACGGAAAAGTAATGTCGAGATCAGTTTTCTGACAGCACCGCGAAGCTAACTTGACCCTGTACCTGACGCCATGAGGCGCAGAACCCACTGAGGATCTCCAGATGAACATGGTCAAAGCAATTGTGATGGTCGTTACCTTCGGCATGGCAGGCATCGCCCTAGCAGAGGGCGGCGCGGACCGGACCTTTGCGCGGATGGAAGCGGCTCGCCAAAGCTCCATGCAGGCATTCCAAGTTGCGCAGGAGAAGAAAGAGCAGGCGCCAGTTGCCGCCCAGTCCAGCAAGCATGCCGGCCACGAAAGCTGCTGATCCGAGCTTACAGAAATGTAATCACCCCGGAATCTGAACTATGGCAGTTTCAGACTACGGCCTCTCATCAGCCTCGCGCAGTGACGAAAGTCTACGAGACTGGTGAGAGCTCCAATGAACCCAAGGGCTGCCCCATCGAGCAGCCTGGATATCAGCGATCTACCTGACTGGACGCAACGGCATGCAAAGCAAAACCACGAGACGATCTTTCGTCAAAGGCCTGGCCGCTACCGGACTTCTGGGTGGGCTCGGCATGTGGCGCGCGCCGGTCTGGGCCGTGACCAGCCCTGGCCAACCGAACGTGCTGAGCGGCACGGACTTCGATCTGTATATCGGCGAACTCCCCGTCAATATCACGGGTGCAGCTCGCACGGCCATGGCCATCAACGGCTCGGTGCCAGGGCCGATACTGCGATGGCGCGAAGGCGACACCGTGACGCTGCGCGTACGCAACCGGCTGAAACAGGACACCTCCATTCACTGGCACGGCATCATCCTGCCCGCCAACATGGACGGTGTGCCGGGCTTGAGCTTCCACGGCATCGCTCCCGATGGCATGTACGAATACAAGTTCAAGGTCCACCAGAACGGCACTTACTGGTATCACAGCCACTCAGGCTTCCAAGAGCAGTCCGGGGTCTATGGGGCGTTGGTGATCGATGCCAAGGATCCGGAGCCGTTTGTGTACGACCGTGATTACGTCGTCATGCTCAGCGATTGGACGGATGAAGACCCGGCGCGGGTGCTCTCCAAACTCAAGAAGCAATCTGACTACTACAACTTCCACAAGCGCACAGTTAGCGACTTCGTTGACGATGTGAGCGAAAAAGGCTGGTCGGCCGCTGTAGCGGATCGGAAGATGTGGGCTGAAATGAAGATGAGCCCCACCGACCTCGCTGACGTGAGCGGGTATACCTACACCTACCTCATGAACGGCCAGGCTCCGAACGGTAACTGGACGGGTATCTTCAAGCCCGGCGAGAAGATCCGCCTGCGCTTTATCAACGGCTCGGCCATGACCTATTTCGATGTCCGGATTCCTGGGCTCAAGATGACGGTTGTGGCTGCCGACGGCCAGTACGTCAAACCCGTATCGGTCGATGAGTTCCGGATTGCAGTTGCCGAAACCTACGATGTCATCGTCGAACCTGAAAACGAGCAGGCCTATACGATCTTCGCGCAATCCATGGACCGTACCGGGTACTCCCGAGGCACCCTGGCAGTTCGTGAAGGCTTGCAAGCGCCCGTGCCGGAGGTAGATCCACGCCCGATTATCGCCATGAGCGATATGGGCATGGACCACGGCAGCATGGGCGGAATGGATCACGGCGGCATGGCTGGCATGGACCAGGGGAACATGGCCGGCATGGATCACAGCAAGATGGCTGGGATGGATCATGGCAGCATGGCCAGCATGGCCAGCATGGCCAGCATGGCCAGCATGGCCAGCATGGACCACAGCAAGATGGCTGGGATGGACCATGGCAGCATGGCCGGCATGGACCATGGCAGCATGGCCGGCATGGACCATGGCAGCATGGCCGGCATGGACCACAGCAAGATGGCTGGAATGGACCATAGCAACATGGCCGGCATGGATCACAGCACGATGGCTGGGATGAGTCATGAGGGCATGGCCGGCATGAGCGGTGCAATGCAGAGCCATCCGGCTTCCGAGACCAACAACCCGTTGGTCGATATGCAGACCATGTCGCCGACCCCGAAGCTGAACGATCCGGGAATTGGCCTGCGCAACAACGGACGCCGAGTGCTGACCTACGCCGATTTGCGGAGCACCTTCATCGATCCCGATGGTCGAGAGCCTGGACGCACAATCGAACTACACCTTACCGGCCACATGGAGAAGTTCGCGTGGTCGTTCGACGGTATCAAATTCTCCGACGCTGAACCGCTGCGGTTGAAATATGGCGAGCGTCTCCGCATCACCTTGGTCAACGACACCATGATGACTCACCCCATCCATCTCCACGGTATGTGGAGTGATCTGGAGGACGAGAACGGCAACTTCATGGTTCGCAAGCACACCATCGACATGCCACCTGGCTCAAAACGAAGCTATCGCGTCACCGCAGATGCCTTGGGACGTTGGGCCTATCACTGTCACCTACTGTTCCACATGGAAATGGGCATGTTCCGAGAAGTCCGTGTGGACGAATGAACTGGAGATTTGAAATGAGCAAACCAATGAAACGAAGCGCCTTTTTCCTCTCCGCTGCGATGGTCGGCATGTTGGCTGTTTATGCCCCGTCGTCGTGGTCTAGCGACAACCATGATCAGCATTCCCAGAAATCCACCGAGGCCGGTAAAACCAAAGGTTCGCAGGACAAGCAGGGTCAGGGGATGAACCATGAAGGCATGGACCATGGGTCCATGGAAGGTATGGACCACGGCTCGATGAAGAGGATGGACCATGGCTCGATGGAAGGCATGGACCACGACAAAATGATGGAATCGCATGGCAGCGACAAAGCTAAGGCAGGGAAAGATGGTCAATAGCTTTGGGCGGCCTTCGCTGTTGGCCCTGACTGTTTCAATTGGCATGCTGGGCGTAACGCCCAGCTTCGCCGCTGAAGAAATGGATCACTCGGGCATGGATCATTCGAAAATGGGGCACGGTTCCATGCAAATGGATGCTGCTCCGTCCGAATCGATGCCGGCGATGGATCACAGCAAGATGCGGGGGAGCAAACAGCAGAAACAGCCTGCCCCTGTTGATCACAGCCAGATGGGTCATGCTCAAAGCCAGAGCAAATCCAGGCCGGTGGACCATAGCAAGATGGACCACAGCAAAATGGGCCATGGAAACATGAAGGGCATGGATCACGGTTCGATGAAGGGCATGGACCATTCCCAGATGAATCATGGTTCAGCGACTTCTCCGACCACAACGAGCCGCACGCCGATTCCAGTGCTCACTGATGCCGATCGCGAGGCAGCCTTTCCCCCTTTGGGTGGCCACCAGGTGCACGACAGCGGAATCAACAGCTTCTTCCTGTTGGACCAGCTCGAATACCAGGACGCCGACGAAGGCAGCACGCTGGCCTGGGACGCTTCGGGCTGGGTAGGCGGCGACATCAATCGACTCTGGGTTCGCTCGGAAGGCGAGCGCACCAATGGAGTAACCGAAGACGCTGAGCTGCAACTGCTATACGGGCGCTCGGTCAGTCCTTGGTGGGACGTGGTCGCCGGGGTCCGTCAGGATTTCAAACCGGAATCACCGCAGACCTGGGCAGCCTTTGGTATTCAGGGCATGGCCTTGTATGACTTCGAGGCCGAAGCTACGGCGTTCATCGGCGAGAACGGCCAGACTGCTGCGCGTCTTGAGGGCGAATACGACATCCTGCTGACCAATCGCTTGATTTTGCAGCCCACGGCTGAGGCGAACTTCTATGGCAAGAACGATCCTGAGCGCGGTGTTGGCTCGGGTCTGGCCAATACCGAAGTCGGTCTGCGTCTACGGTATGAAATTGTCCGCCAGTTTGCCCCGTACATAGGCGTTACCTGGAGTCGCTCCTACGGCAACACCGCTGACTTCATCCGAGACGAGGGTGGAGATGTTAATGAGGCACGCTTCGTTGCCGGTATCAGGATGTGGTTCTGAGAATTCCAACATGAAAAGAACAATTACAACGCTGCTTGTGGCCGGTGCTGTCGGAAGTGCTGCGGTACTGGGCACGGCGTATTTCGGCTTGGTGAATGTCGGCGCCGATGATCCTCACTTCCCGGCTGTCCATTCGTTTCTCGCCATGGCTCGCGACCGGTCGATTGAGGTTCGAGCGCGAGACATTGAAGTGCCTGACCTGAAGGACGCCGCATTGATCAAGGCAGGCGCAGGCAACTACAACGCCATGTGCATTGGGTGCCACCTCGCCCCTGGCGTTGGGAAGACAGAACTTAGCCAAGCGCTATACCCGTCGCCACCTGACCTCACCAAGGTGGGTGTCGGAGACGATCCGGCTGCCGCATTCTGGACGATCAAGCACGGCATCAAAGCCACCGGCATGCCCGCTTGGGGCAAGAGCATGGGTGACGAGTACATCTGGGGAATCGTCGCGTTCCTGGATCAACTTCCACAGATGAATCCCGAGCAGTACAAGGCTTTGGTGGCCACGAGCGGTGGACACCAGCACGGCGGCGGTGAAAGCGATATGCATAACCATGAAGGCCAGCACGGCGAGAGCGGGCATGCCGAGCATGGCGATCACGACGAAGCGGCAGACGACGATCATGCCCAGGCAGCTCACGACCATGAAGCTGCACCCGCAGGCGCCGCCCAAGCGGCAGATCATCACGGTGACCACAATGCGGCCGAAGCCCATTCGGACGCCCACCCGAAATCGTCAACAAAGATGCATGTTCACAAAGACGGTAAGGAGCACACTCATGCCAACTAACCGGATACTCGTTCGGCTAGCCGCTATCGCTGGGCTGCTGGTGGCCTCGGCGGCCTACGCCGCCGAGCCATTGTCCATCGACGTCCACCGAGATGCGAACTGTGGTTGCTGCAAGAAGTGGATCGCGCACCTGGAAGCCAATGGTTTCAAAGTGACCGACCATGTTGAGACGGACATGAGCGCAGTGAAACAGAAGCTGGGCGTAGCGCCACGGTTGGCGTCCTGCCACACAGCCGTGATTGATGGAAAGTTTGTTGAAGGTCACGTGCCAGCTGAGCAGATTCGAGATTTCAAGGAGCGGAACGATCTGGTCGGGATCGCCGTGCCAGGAATGCCAGCTGGATCCCCAGGCATGGAGGTTGATGGCGTAAGCCATGCCTATCAGGTTATTGGTTTGACCAAAAACGGCGAGGACCTAGTAGTCGCCAACTATCCAGCCAAATAACGAACCAACGATGAGGACGGCAGTATGCTGACTGCCGTCCCATATATCCCCGCTAGAAAGCTTCATCAGCTCAACACGACGACACAGAGGGCCTGCAAAGCGTAGCTAATCAGATTCACAGCGCTCGCGGACAGGCTTGAGTACGATATCGCCGTTGATAAGCTTGATGGAGAGTCTGTCGCCCGTCGTGACCCCGAACCCGGTGAATTTCAGCCAGGCATGAAAATCCAGTCCCAGGGAAAAAGCGGATCTTCTCGCGGGTCGCCAGCTCTACCTGTGCAACACCGGCAAGCTCATAGGCAATCTGAACAGCCGAGTTCGCAGCTCCCGCAACGACAACACGCTGGCCGGCAAAGGCCTCAGGTATTCGATAAGCTGAGCTATGCAGACAGCGTACTGAAAAAAGTTCTCCAGCCTAGGAATATCAGGCATGAAAGGACGGCTGAAGCCCCCTGATGCCACCATCACAGCACGCGCAGGGAAAGTCGCTCCGTTGGCGGTGCGAATCTATAATGCATTGTCCTTCTGTACGACCGCCACCATACGGTTGCTGCAGCGGCCACCAGCTTTCTAAACCTACAGGGAGCGCTACACGGGCTTATCTTCTTTTTCCAGACGACTGACCATAGGAGAAAGCGAGATAACGGCTCGCAAGCCCTCATGATCGCCATCAGACCATGCCAGATCCTGTAAATCGTTGAGCGCGCCCTGCGTTGGAATTGACTGAAGAGCTTGCGTCGTCGGGTGGTACACGAAGGCGTAGAGACCTTTCTCAATCGCCCTGGAGACATGGCGGTGCCAATTAAAATTGCCGCCATCTGTCATCGTGTCCGCTGCCAGAAAGATGTCGTAGTACTGAACGATGTAGTTGAAAAGCACCTTCTGCGAAATATCGCGAAGAGCTAGGGAATGACGCCTATTCGCCGATCTCCAGACCAAGTTGCGCGCAAGGAGTCGGTTACTGACTCCTGGGACACACACGAGCGTGACCTTATCGTAAAAGGCTACTGATAACTCAATATCATCGACCAGGGCGATTTCGAACTCATTCTTTGCCGGTCCGAGCCGATGGTCAACTCGAACCAAACGATACCGAGGGTCAGCCCTAAGACCTGCTTGCTCATTGATCTCGCGCATCCCATCAGCCGCTGTGAGCGCGGTGTAGAAAGCAGAATTGTCAGCTGTGCCCGTAAGAAACGCTGAGAGAGCACTACGCTTTTGAGCTGAAAGGGACATATCGCCTTCTCTGTGAGAGCTATCGTCAGTGACCGACAAGCTATCCGGTGACCTAGGATTCCACAATCGTTCGAGGGGGATAGAACCTGCTTTGCCCCAAAGCTCCCCACCGGGGAGCCAGGTGATCAAGCACTACCTCTGGGCTTGATCACCCGAACACGGCAAATGGCTGGCCACCCTATAGTTGGTGGAATCCCTCAGCGCGTTTGCCGCTTCGCAGGCTGTTGACTCCTGCATTCATATTCGAAGTACAGTTTTCTCTGTTCCTCCTCAGTCAGCTTTGCTGCAGGCGGCCTCCGAGAGCTCTTGCTAGGCCTTCTGTCACTAGGCTCAACAATTTGCGCCTTCGCGGCGCGCTCTGCGGCGTTGAGGGCAGAATCGAAGATCGTTTCGGCCACCTGTCTATCTCGCTCGGCAATGGCCATCTGTGCAACGCTACTCGTATAAGCCGTCGGCAGATCAAACGGGCACCACAAATCGGGGCGAGACTTCTGCAATCGTCGTTCGCCTAATGCCAAATTATGGAGAGCTTGGACATCGCCCGCATTGGCGGAAAACTCCGCAGAACGAAAGGCGCTACCGAGGTCATCCATTTCAATCCAGGCTCGACCAGATTTTCGACTTTCGATGTATGCCTGCTTCAGTAGATGCACCGCGATCCGTTTAATCCCGAATGTGTATCTATGGAGCTCTGCGGCGAAATCTCTTCCTCGGGTGCGGATATGGCCGCCGCTGACCCTGACGCACTCATTTGCATATGCCTTCCAGTCCTTACTGCCAACCTCGTCGGGCAGCATGATCCGAGGTTCGGGGAGTAAACGCTGCTTGTCCTCATTGTTGCGTTTGAAGAGCTTATGCCCAAGACTGAAGTTCGATACGAAAACTGCTGGCGGGCCTATTCGCATCAATGTCAGCAAAATAGTAACAATCCTCGCTATACCTAAACCTAAACTGATGTGCTGAGTTTCATCGAGCAACAGCAATGAAACTATATCCCTGTATGCACGGCGCCGACACTCAAGCAGTAGCCTGTCAAAATTACCACTTTTGCGATCTGAGCCTCCAAACAAAAACCACAAGAGCAAGCTCTTGCCGCTTTCCTTTCCTTCCGCACTTGCGTACCAGTAGGATTCTAGATTGAGTGCCCCGTCAAAGTATGGCGAATGAAACTGAGATGGCGCCGGCATTACTTTTTTCAAAGCATCAATTGTTCGACTCTTACCCAATCCCGCCAAACCCGTTAGGCATATTGGTACAACCTCCGTTATGGGAGGAGTATAAATCTTCGCTTGGTGCTCGGCCTCACTTGGACAAACATAGCAGTGATGCATAAACGCTCGGCTAACCATTTCATGTATAAAATCCAGGGAAAATTGATTAGGTATGAACGATTGCTGCAACGCATCGGCTAGCAATGTTGCCGCCAAAAATGGCTCCGCGCTAGATAGCGAAGAAACGGGATCAGGCTTCACAGTAATCGCTTTCCGGACAAATTCATTATCCATAGCGAAAATGAAGCGTTCTTGCAGTGATCCGTTCATCTCTACTTCCCTCGGCTTCTATCGAAATCCGATTTATCACGCTTTGAAGCTTCGCTTTTTGTCGGCTTTCCCTTTATACGCTTAACTGCCTGCCAATCCTCTCCGGTTTCATGCTTGAAAGCGTCCCGCTGGACCTGCTGCAACGCCGCTCTCTGCTCCATTAATTTAGCGACTTCAGCGCGCCTGAGACCATCAATTTCTTGTAGCTTACGCAAGGAAATATTTCTTTCTCCCTCAAGGGTTCTAATAGTGCTTACCATATCAAGCTCGTACAAAACACCGTTTAAATCAAGCCAAATATGGCGAACACACATGGTAAGCACGTAGACACTTGTTTGTATCACTGAGTCTTTTGATACTCGGTCAAAAACCCCTGTAGCTTCAAGTTCGGGCGACCTGTATTTTCGGCCATAAAAATACACGGCGTCTTGCTTGATGGTTGCAGGATGCTGAGCTAGGAAGGATCTAACGGCAGTTTCGAACTGCATCCCGATAGATGAATCACGCCCGCGTCCACTCCAATAGTTCCAAACCCCGATAGGAGTGGCCTTTACTCCCGCCAGAATCAGGGCCTCCTCCATTCTACCGGTAGCATCAGACCCTAGATTGTCCTCCAACACCTGCCTGATCTCCCGCCTGGCCATGGTGACGAAATTCAGTTTGCTTTGGACAACTACCGGCTGCTCCAGATCCCTTTTATCCCGAGGGTGCGATGACTCGACAGTCGATTTCGATTGACCCGAAAATACCGGAGTAAGCTCAAGTTCACCAAGCCAGTTAACCTGTGGTTCGATATCATAGTTTGCACCGGGGCCTCTATCAAAGACGACGCTACCGGATAAGCCCTCGCAAGGCCAGTGTTGGGGCGCGATCTCAACGCCAAAAAGCTCACAGAATTTGACCTTATTCAAAGCCATGGAGAATAAACACATCCGGTAGGATTCCATGTTTTCCTTACCTTCGGAAAATCCAATTCCGACGATGGCTCCTGATACACCGCACACTGCGCGAACGACACAAAAGGAATCAACTACACTACCTTCAGTCAGGCCGCTTAATTTCTCGCTAATATAATATCCATCGAATTCAGAAAGCTGATTTACATTAATAAGCTTTTCTGAAAAACTTCCTTTATCACCTGCCCTAGCGCGCGCCTTATTTGCACCTTTCTGCGCGATTTCTCGCTTTCGTACGCTGAAATATTTTCTAATCCAATATTTGATCTGTGCGGGGGACGGGAAAGGAAGGCCCTCGGGATGACGAAAAATGTACTCCCCTGATTTTTCAATTGCACGACACCCAAATTCATTGATCAATATTTCACGTCGAATTCTATCCCAACTATGGGATGGCGATGTAAATCGCACATATCCTGAGCATATTTTCTTCTGCATTTGCAAATCGCAGGGATACCCTGCCTTTTTGCCAAAAGGCGAAGGCCGTCCAAGTTTTACCATTCGATTGGGTCCCATCCTGTCCCACCTACCTGTAGAGTGAGTTCGTGGCATCAACGCCCACTTGTTACGTCCAAACGTAATGTAAGCGTAGAACCACAGACGTAGCCGCGCGGCATTCTGTCTAGGGATGGAGGCATTGGCGCGAGCGTTGATCACGGCGTTGGGGTTCTTGCTGATGAGAATGTTTTGGGCGTCGCGAACTAGATCAGCAATCGCCAGAAAACGACGGTTAACCTTTTCGTCATAAGACTCCTTGGCAGAAACACGGCACTCCTCTAGATGGGATATGGCTACGCCTTCGATACGTTTCAGCCAGGGCGGATACTTTTCTACCACTCCGGTTTCCTGAAGTAATCCGATCTCTAGTGCTTCTTCGAATTGCGTTGAAGTTAAAGTAATCAGAACCGGAACAGGCTCTTTGCCAACGATGAACTCTATTAGCCGAGCCTGGTTGTGTCTTGGGTCATTCACAAGAAAATAGTAAGTAATACCTTTGCAGAGTTCTCCAAATCCTTCGGGTGCGATCAGCTGAGTACCGGTGATCATGATACTTGCTCCGTAAAAAGCGAGTCGTATACCTGCAGCAGATCCTCCCCCTCTGTTTCCAGTGGGTGATCAATGAGGATTGGCTGGAAAAAATTAACCTTCAACCTTCTTTCCCAAATATCCTGATAAAACCGCGCCGTAAACTGGTCTGGAGCACCCCAACGTTTACTAAATTTAGAAATCACCATAAAGGCGGGCTCACCCTTAGCGATGAATTCTTTGACCTCGGCACTGAAGTCGGCCAGCAGTTCAGCGGGGTGGGACAGCGACAAGCCATGCATCGGAAAAATCAGGGCAAGATTGGCCTGTACTGTAGGTGCAATGCTGTCCAAAGACGCTTTCACCGTCCTGATGCCAGCGCTCGCGTAGTAAGCGGCCTCCAGTTCAGCGCGTCCTACCGCGTAATCTCGATCTTTCCGTTGCTGGGCCGGAGTCTTCAGGCTGGACAGACGCCGCTCACCGAAAGCCGCGCCTTGATCCTTGATCGTCCAATTCACAGCGTAAGGGACGCCATTGGCACCCAGGAAATAGAGGAGTAGGTCGCCTTGGTAAGGGAACGGCAGCCTGCGCCAGACACCTCCAACTCGCACTGTTACTTCGAAATGCTTAAACCCGATTTCCTTGGCGATGTCTAATGTCCCACGAACAGACGGCGGGAACCTACCCTTCATAAGCGGATGGCCACTCAGCGGGTGGCGAGCTGCATATGGCGAGAGCATTCGTTGCTCATGCATATCAAACAAGCTTGGAGCGTGCAGAGCGAGCTGAATGAACACACGCTCAGGGTTGGACATCGCATGGATTGCACGATTGAGTTTTCGGCTGTTCAGACGCGAGATACGAGACTTTTTAGGAGCTTCTCGTGGAAGCGCCAACGTCGAAGGGACGTACTGATCGCCCCACTGAAAGTCTCTTTGTCGACTCATGATGAGGGCGAATTGCTGCTGCCTGTTCATGTTTTTCTTCCCTTTGTCATGGGGAAAGCAGCCGCAGCGCTGACTGGGGATAATTTGTCAGGACTGCAGCAAACCCTTGTCAGTCGGGCATCCGCCAGCACCTTGCGCTGTGGATAACGCCAACTTTCTTGTGGATGAACGAAGTCGTGCGGGACTTGACGTCCCACATGCAAGGGATAGACAATGGAAGGGTCAGGGTTCGAAAACTGACTTATCCACAGAGACCCCAGGTCGCACTGGGGTCTTTGTCTACCTGACTTCTAATAGCTCTCTTGGCTAGCTTCTAGATGTCATGTGATCTCCTATCATTTGAAAAATGGCGGTTTGCGTGGATCGCCGGCCGTGATGCTGGCCATTGCGCCGCTTCTGTACAACTGGCAATAGTACCGCTGCATTTTCCCGCCTGACAATAAAAAGTTGGTAACTGGATTAATTACTTGAAGCGGATGCCGTTTGTTTTTTGACCTTGCCCTCATGCAACCTCGAAGCAGGGCTAATATATAATTCTGAGAATTATATAATGAGCTAATGATTATCATTCCCTGATACTTCTTGCGAACCGCGACAGTGCCTACTATGCTAATCGATAAAATTAATGTATTGAGCGGTGGTGAAAGCCATGGTGCGATTTGCATTAAATTGGCTCGAAGACGAAACATTCTTCAGCATCTGCAGCAGGCAACATGCGTACCTTTGCAGCATTGACTCAGCCGCTACTTGTGAATGGCTATTCGGCACTTACAAAGGATATGTTCACGACCTTAATTACAACTTGGGTGCTTTAAATAAATTTACCACTAATTGGGGTACGCCTGAATCCATCATAAATGATCATACCATTGCTCCATTTTTCTTTCCTTATCAATCTCTGGAAAATGTGCTTGCTGCAAAGGAAACACTTTTAGGCCCGAGATTGGGATCATTGAAGTACCGCCTCGGCTTGCTAACAAACCGCTTCGGTGCAGAACACCCCTTAAAAGCGTGCATTGCATGTATGGTATGCGACCGTATACGTGTCGGCGTGGCCTACTGGCATCTATCTCATCAGTATCCAGGGGTAACAATTTGCCCTGTGCACGGTTTGTATCTCCGAGAAAGTACAAAGAATAGACAGTGGTCAGGTCAATTCGAGTGGTTACTGCCAGGAGAAGAAGATCTCTTGCCAGCACCTCGAATTGAAACGACGGCCGCGACCCGGAAAGTGCTGGAAGATCTTGTCGAGGCTATCATCGCCTTAGCAAGTTTCGGATGTCAGAGGATTTTTGATCCAAGCGCTGTCAACGCTGTGTACAGGACAGCGTTGGCTCAGTACGGTGAACGCAGTTCTGGACAGGAGGCAGCTGCCAGTGCGCTTTGGCTCCACATCAAAGGGCTTCATGCCTACCAACCATTCAGTTGCATGCCTAGAAGCCCCGAGGAGGCCCTCACATTTTTGAGGGGTCTTGTGCGCAGCCCACGGGGGCACGTCCACCCCTTGAAGCACCTCACGCTAATCACCTGGCTGTTTGGATCTCTCGGGGCTTTCATCAAGTTACACGACCAGATAGTAAATTCTAAGACGCCATCCACAACTGTTTTGTCAGGCATTGTTAATTCAGATAAACGTGTCATAGAGATAAACTCCTCCTCAGATAGGACATTGATAGCGGCTAGGCGCCCAAAGATTTTAAAAAAAGATATCAGAGCTGCGATCTTACTCAGCCTGTCCCAGGGTCAATCAAAATATAGCTTGTGCGAGGGTTTCGGTATAACGATATCGACTCTTAATAAACTGATACGATCAGAGCCATCAGTAGCTAACGCATGGAAAGAAAAAACTACATCTACAGAGAGGTTGAAAAGAAGGTCGATCTGGGAAAATACGGTTAAAGGATTCTCAAAGGATAGCGCGAAGAAAATTAGATGCCGTGTCCCGTCAGTCTATGCTTGGCTTTACCGCAACGATAGGGAATGGCTGAACAGTAGACTTGGAGAGCTACCAAACGGGCGAATTGGTAATCACTCTGCCGTTGATTGGAGCAAGCGTGATCAGCATTTGCTAGAAGCTCTAAAATCAACCGCTGACTATTTGTTGAAGTCTCATGAGCTTCCATTGAAGAAACAGCAAATTTATTTGGCACTTCCAAGGCTGGCCAGCGCTTTGCAAAAAAGACAAGCCTACGAGCTAACCCGATCTTTTCTCCAAGCGATCACCGCGTCAGCTCCAATAGACAGTGGGAGTGCTTCGGCTGGTTGCGGCACTGAAGCCCTCCAGTCCTCATGATCCTCCGCATCCATTTCCAGATGGCCTGGACTGGTGAGAAGATGGGCAAGAAGCTTATGGTGAGGAAACCGGTCCTCATGATCAGCTAGTCCAACGGCGGTTTGGCCTGTAGATAGGCGGCAATGGAGAGATTTCAAATGACGGGCGCCAATGCTGAGCTCACTCAAAATCAGTTGGCCGTAGGGTTAAGGGCAGCCCTGCGAATTCTTGATGGATGGAACGCGACCGCCGAGCAGGTCCGAAGCATTCTTCGCATATCCATCGCGACCCGCCAGAGGATCTCACGGGATTCCAGCGCCAGCGTACGCCTAGATCTGGATCAGCAGCAGCGAATCAGCTTGGTGCTCAACATTCATGCCTCATTGCGAGCGGTCTTTGCAAATCAAGAAAACGTTCAAGGATTCCCACTCCTGGAGAATGCCAATGACTTCTTCGAAGGACGTTCTCCCCTGGAAGTGATGGCCCAAGGGGACATGATCTCGCTTTATGAGACCTACAGACGAATTGAACATCTGCACCAGTCGAGCTGAACCTAACCGGTCAGCCCCTTGGACCGCCTACTCAGTTCATGCTTTCTCGGCGTTTTCCGTGTGTTCCCGGTACCGGTGCGTCTCGGACACAAAATCGATAAACGCGACGGCAGCCGCAACAGCCAGCCGAGCGTGTCTCGGCTGGAGACCGCGATACTGGCCATCCTTTCCGTGTCCCGTCCCATACAGACCTCTCAGCTGAGTCAGATTGCTCGTGATCTGCGTGAGGTTGCGCAGGATCAGTCGAACGTTCTCAGCCCCTTTTGCAGCATCACTCACACCCTCAGGTACAAGTTGGAGGGCTTTGGTGAGCTTCTTCGTCAAATCGCCCATGTCATCTGACTTGGTGAAGGCAACGCTACGCTTCGTGAGAATCGACTTGCAACAGGTCTCCACAAGCTCTTTGGCTGTACCGATCGCCAACTCTGGATCAGTATCCACGGCGAGCTCAAGACGTTCGATTTGCTTAGCCATCCAGCCTGCATTCAGTGCGTCTGCGACAGCTTTAGCACGGAGTACCGAGCGGCCGCCATTGTGCTCCAGAGACCGAAAGGCAAATCTCGGTCGGCCAGCAATGAGCTCAGCCTGGTACAACTCCCATCCGGCGCCCTTCAGTTGATCATTGAACTGCTCCGCCAGTTTAATCGCGTCATCTCGATTGGGGCGTACCACGGGATGGACCATTTCACACAGAAAGCGCAGGAAGTGATCGGCACTCCCTTCAGCCAAGCGGAAGCGACTGTCGCTGTAGATCCAGTCGTTTTCCCAATCGTCGTTGTTACAGCGATGCTGCCAGATATCGCCAACAGCATCCTTATAACGGCTATCCGTAGAGGGCATTTCTTCCAGGTCATACAACCGGCTCAAAAATTCCACATCGTTGAGCCGCCCGCTCCAGTCGACATCATCCAAGCGCAGACCATCCAAGATGTTTTGTCGCACCTTTTTAGGCAGTTCTGACTGGCTCGAAGACCGCCAATCAGCGCGGAACTCCCTGTCTGGGACGATCACTGCAGAGTAGCAATCACTCTCCTGATGCTCGGTAACGGTCCGGAGCTTGGCTGTAATCTGTTCTTCCAGCTGGTTGCGTTTCCCGCCAAGGCGAGCATAGTCCGAGGCAGGCATCTTGAACTGGATGTCCCAATAGTCGGTTCCGCCGTTCCAATTGTCATACCCCGTCTGCTCCGCTGTGGCGGGGTATTTCTGCACGATCTCGGCAGCATCATCCGCACCATCTGCTCGCAAGAGAGCGTGTACGGTCGCCAGTAGCGGCTCGATTTGGTCGTTCTGCTCCATACCTGCCTCAAAAAAGCCAATCCCATTGGCATTGCTCGCCAGGCCGTAACCCTAGGGCGCCGCCACTTTACGACAGAAAATCAAGATTCCACATGTCACTATAGTGAATCAGAAGCACAGTAATGCGAAACGATTTTGACCAGATACGCTACACTCACGCCGAAATCCGAAACAGATAACCCTTTGAGCGAATCATCCCGTGGAATACCTCTCAGAAATCTTGAAGATCCTGGACGGAGCTCTCAAGGCGAATGCCAGCATGGCCTCGAATTATGCCGGCCTCCTGGCAGACAAACTGGAGAGTGACGGCGACAAACGACAAGCCCGAATGATCAGAGAGCGCCTTGCAAGGGCTCCTGCAGCGCTAGCCAGTGCCCAAGATGCTGCCCATGGTTTCAGCTTCTCGAACCTGCCTACAGATGGTGAAAGCCATCTGCATACGGTGGACGTAAGCACCCCTGCGCTTGATAAAGGCTCGTTGCTGCTGCCCAGTGCTGTCGAGAATCGAATCCAGGAGTTTCTGTCAAATATCCGCCGATACGACGACCTTGCACGCGTGGGCGCTGCCATGCCGAGCCGCTTGCTGGCATACGGCCCGCCCGGTACGGGAAAAACTAAGCTTGCCCGGTATATCGCCGGCCACCTTGAATTGCCACTGCTAACGGTCCGGTGCGACACGCTTGTGAGCAGTCTGCTGGGACAGACCAGCCGGAACCTCCGTAGGGTGTTTGAGTACTCCCAGCAGCGCCCCTGTGTACTGTTCCTAGATGAGTTCGATGCCTTAGCGGGGGCTCGGGGGAACGAGCGTGACGTCGGGGAGCTCCAGCGAGTGGTGATCGCACTGCTGCAGAACATAGACGCCATCCCAGAAAGCACCATTCTGGTCGCTGCAACCAATCACGATCAGTTGCTGGACCCAGCCATCTGGCGCCGTTTCAGTTTCCGAATTCCTATGGCTGAGCCTGATCTGGCATTGCGCCGAATGCTGTGGAAACAATACCTGGAGCCGTTTAGCGCCGAGCAGTTGGATCTGGATGTCCTGGCTCAGCTGTCTGACGGAATCACAGGGGCAAACATTGAACAGGTCTGCCTCGATACCAAGCGCGGGGCTGTTTTGTCGAACGCATCAAGCGTCGATGAAAACCAACTCATCCGACGCCTAGGTTTAAATCTTGCACTTACTGGTGGCCGAGTGCTATCTACTGTCGAGTCAGAAGTTCGGTGGCTTAATGGATGGGCACCAAAGTACTTTTCCCTGAGAACATTGGGAAGGCTGTACGACCTGTCGACTAGGCAAATCACGAAGATCCTCAAGGAGGAGACCAGTAGTGGCCCGCAAGAACACGTCCGCGCAACCGCTGTTGAATGCGAGGGTTGAGAATCCGTTCATACATGTCCCGTTCCAGCCTGGGGATCTCTCGTCAATTGAGGGTGGCGGTGGCGGTGGTGGCAAAGAGCTCGTAGAGGTCAACGCCGCTTACCGTCAGGCACTTTCAAGAACACTCGCAGGTGCTTCATCGGCGCTCTCCCGCGAGCAGGTGCTTCATCCCCAAGCTTTGACGCACCTGGTACTCAAGCTGCGGGAAAAGGGAATCGCAAAAACCCACCGCCCCATCTTGGTCGCAGAGGAAGCGAAGCTACAGCCGGCTGGCCATGGTCAGATTGACGAGATGCTCGTTGGGGCCTCTGCCAACAGTCTGGACGTGTTTGATCGTGTGATCCTGCACCGCGACACCAAGAAAATTCGATCCCAACTGAGTGTGATCGAATCCATTGAGCCTTGGGATCGCCAACGACGAAACCCGGAAGGAAGCCACCGGCTCCTGGAAAATGGTCGTGCCGTTTTGCGACTCTTCCAGTACCAACAGGGCAGCTTCAACGCGTTCAATTACGAGACCTTAGTGCGGATTTTGAAGTCCCTATCGCTGCCGTTCGTCCAAATCGACCAAGGACGTGGCCTGCCGATATTTGGCATTCGAGACCTGGACAAGATCCAAGACGATGCTCTTGAGCAGATACTGGATTTCCCTGGCATTCGAACAATTTACGCGGAAAAGCTTTTCCTTCCCGTTACAACTGTCCAAATGCCTATGAGCGGCGCGGTAGCCACCCAAGCTCAGCCAACTCCACAACCCGTCACGCTGCCCACGGTGGCCGTCTTCGACTCCGGTGTGAGCTCGGATGCGAAGCTGATTGAGCACTTCGTCAAATCGAGAGACCCCTACGTCCTACCTCCAGACACCAATTATGAGCATGGAACAGCGGTAGCCTCTCTGGTCGCCGGAGGTGCATTCTTCAACGATAAGCACGCTTGGATCCCAACAACGCCAGCATACGTACACGACGTCTGTGCGTTGGAAGTTTCTGGCTCTTACATGTCCGATCTGGAGCTGCGGCTTCAGTCGGCCGTGAAAAAGCGCCCGGATGTGAAGGTATGGAACATATCGATTGGTGGTGAGGCTTGCGACGACAGCCAATTCAGTGACATTGCCATGGCGTTGGACCAACTCAGCGATAAGTACCAGGTTCTCTTCGTAGTAGCTGCCGGCAACTACAACGACCTCCCTCGGCGTGAATGGCAAAAGTTTTCGACGCTAGCTGACCGTATTTCGAGTCCAGGGGAGTCGGTTCGTGCATTAACTGTGGGTTCTATCTCCCACATTGATGCTGCGGGCGCGCTCAGCGCTATTGGCCACCCGGCACCTTACTCGCGTTGTGGTCCTGGCCCTGTCTTCACTCCGAAACCAGACATCACGCATGTGGGCGGAGGAGTACATGCTCCGTGGAACGCCGGCTCGGCTAGCCTCAAAGTCTTGTGGCCCGACAATCAGCTGCGCTTGGGTTTTGGTACGAGTTACGCGGCCCCCCTCGCATCGTGCATGGCAGCCCACGCATGGCAAGCTGTGGCTGGGCGTCCATCGCTAAATCCGTCGCCTTCGTTGGTCAAGGCATTAATGATCCATGCAGCGCAACTCTCTTCGCCTGATTACGATTCTTACCATCGCCGATATCTAGGTGCAGGCCGCCCTGAAGACGTACTCAAAGCCCTTTACGATTCAGACGACAGTTTCACCCTCGTTTTCCAGGCGAATCTGGTACCGGGCAACATGCGCTGGCGGAAAACACCTTATCCGATCCCAGATGTTTTGATTGAGGACGGAAAATTTCGGGGCGAGGTGATCATCACGGCGGCATATGCCCCCCCACTGGACCCCAACTCGGGCAGCGAATATGTGCGCGCTAACGTTGAGTTGAGCTTCGGTGCGATAACGGGAGATACCATCCAAGGCATGGTTCCAATGGACAGCGATGAAGGCCAGAGCGGATATGAGATCGCTCAAATTTCCGCTGGAGGTAAGTGGTCGCCAGTGAAGGTGCATAGGGCAAAATTCCCCAACGGCACAGCGGTCCTGCAATGGGGATTACAGGCAAAGGCTCGACTACGTGCATACGAACCCGAGCTAACAGAGGCGTTGCCGGTCAACATAATCGTAACTTTGCGATCACTGGATAGAGATCCAAAGGTACGCGCGGCAGGACTCAAAGCGCTGAGCCAGTGCAACTGGGTCCATACTCCTCTACCTGTTCGCGTACCGATTCGAGTGTAGAACATTGGCTGCCTGCACTAGGCGTCGCAGCGGGTGAAGGCTTGCGGCGTCTATTTTATGATCCCGACAGCTCGCGCTTTTGCTAAACCGATCTTGGGAATGCTTGGCGAAGCAGCGACGGTGGTATTCCGCTGCGATGATCCTTCATGAATGGACAGCGGGGTGTTGCAGCAGGGATAGTGCTTGGATGTAGGCCAAGGCCAACCTACCTGGACTACCACGTCATCCAACACAATGCGCGGGGTGGACCAAACCCCCAAACCCTGGACATAGTCTTCTTCTACAAAGTGGACATACTTTGTGTCCTCTATCCGATAGCTGCTCCAAAGCGAATCAGTGCATCGAGCGCTCCCCGCTAGGGACATTAATTCACGTTCGAAATCGTCATAGCTGTCATAGAGCGCCACGACAGCATGAATGAATAATGCTGTGATGGTCCCAGCTCGACTTTCAAGGCTCGGTGATGGCACATCGGCGAACCCCTTTACAAGATCGCTCATGGTCGAGGCTATCGCCTGCATTTTTGACCTTTCCTCGCCACTGAGCTGCGGGCTCAAAGCGGTAGCCTTATCCAGCAGCACCTTGGCGGCATGCAAACCAGAGATGATATGGGGCGACCTGCACAATCGCTGGTACACCTCAGCACGCTTGAGCGCCAATGGGTCGTGGTTAGCAACAACTTCAGCTTCGGCGAGATGCCGGCCGCCGCAAGTGCGCCACATCACATCAAGGTCATGATCTATGCGAGTGAACAACTTACCGCAAAAAGGACAATCCCTAAGCAAGACAGCGTTGTGCTTGGGGCACACCGACACCTTTGACGCGCCATAGCGCCTCCAGTATGAAAACCCATGGATCTTGAGGTCTTCCCTAACGCATTCAGGGCAGAAGGAAGCATCCCATTCACTGAAGTGCTCCCCCTCAGAAAGGTACTGAGTGCCTGAGTAGGCAAAATCCCAGTCACTTTTGATGACGTGGAACGCTGCGTTCAGCGTGTGATTGTGAACAAGTCGATTGAAACCATAGCACCCAGGCCAGCCGATGGCTGCTGCGAGCCTTCTCACTTCGGCCGTCTTTATCACATGACGGGTACGCAGGGCTTCGAAGATCTCTGCCTTGGGCTCGGCCCAAAGGAGCAGCAGGTTCCTTCTCACATATGACGGAAGAGTTTCATCAGGCAGAATCGAGAGGTGCATGTCAAAACGCCAGTATCAGGTAGGGAGGGGTCACGCGGGGAGGCTGGTGTAACCGCTCGATGAAGGGGAGCAAGCGCTTCCCCCTCTACCGGCGACAGTTTTAATTCTTCGAAAACCGTTTTAATTCAACAAAACCATTTTTACCGGTCATGACAGCCTCTTACTCAACAGTCACCGACTTGGCCAGGTTACGCGGCTGATCCACGTCGGTGCCTTTGAGCACGGCCACGTAGTACGACAGCAGTTGCAGTGGAATGGTGTACAGGATCGGCGCCAGCGCATCGGCGATGTGCGGCACCTTGATCACGTGAGTGCCTTCACCATTGGTCATGCCAGCGTGCTCGTCGGCGAACACTACCAACTCGCCACCACGGGCACGCACTTCCTGCAGGTTGGACTTCAGCTTTTCCAGCAGTTCGTTGTTCGGGGCAACGGTAACCACCGGCATGTCGTTATCCACCAATGCCAACGGGCCGTGCTTCAACTCGCCTGCCGGGTACGCTTCAGCGTGGATGTAGGAGATTTCCTTGAGCTTGAGCGCACCTTCCATCGCCACCGGGTACTGTGCACCCCGGCCGAGGAACAAGGTGTGGTGCTTGTCGGCGAACAGCTCGGCGATTTTCTCGACAGTAGCGTCCATGGCCAGGGCTTCACCCAGGCGGGTCGGCAGGCGACGCAGCTCTTCAACCAGCTCGGCTTCGACGCCCTCTTCCAGAGTACCGCGCACTTGGCCCAGGGCCAGGGTCAGCAGCATCAGCGACACCAGCTGAGTGGTGAAGGCTTTGGTCGAGGCCACACCGATTTCCGGGCCGGCCAAGGTCAGCAGAGTCAGGTCCGACTCACGCACCAGCGAGCTGATGCCCACGTTGCAGATTGCCAGGCTGCCGAGGAAGCCCAGCTCCTTGGCGTTACGCAGCGCGGCCAGGGTGTCAGCAGTTTCGCCCGACTGCGAGATGGAGACGAACAGGGTATCCGGCTGCACCACGACCTTGCGGTAACGGAATTCGCTGGCCACTTCCACCTGACACGGGATGCCAGCCAGGCTTTCCAGCCAGTAACGGGCAACCATACCGGCGTGGTAGCTGGTACCACAGGCAACGATCTGCACGTTGCGCACTTTGGCGAACAGTTCGGCGGCCTGCGGGCCGAAGGCCTGTACCAACACGTTGTCCTTGCCCAGGCGGCCTTCCAGGGTGCGCTGGACCACACTTGGCTGCTCGTGGATTTCCTTGAGCATGAAGTGGCGATAGTTGCCTTTGTCGGCAGCTTCAGCACCTTCATGGTACTGCACGGTTTCGCGTTGAACCTTGTTGCCTTGCTGGTCCCAGATGGTGACCTGGTCACGACGGATTTCAGCGATATCGCCTTCCTCCAGGTACATGAAGCGGTCGGTGACTTGGCGCAGCGCCAGCTGGTCGGAGGCCAGGAAGTTCTCGCCCAGGCCCAGGCCGATGACCAGCGGGCTGCCGCTGCGTGCAGCTACCAGGCGGTCAGGCTGCCCGGCGCTGATCAGTGCCAAGCCATAGGCGCCATGCAGGCGTTTCACCGCGGCTTTCAGGGCATCGGCCAGGTCCGGGATGCTCTTCAGGGTGTGGTGGATCAGGTGGACGATGACCTCGGTGTCAGTCTGCGAACTGAAGACGTAGCCTAGGCCTTTCAGCTCTTCGCGCAGCTCTTCGTGGTTTTCGATGATGCCGTTGTGCACCACAGCCACTTCATCGCCCGAGAAGTGCGGGTGGGCGTTGCCTTCGGTCGGCGCACCGTGGGTCGCCCAACGGGTGTGGGCAATACCCAGCTGACCTACCAGCGGGTCAGCGGCGACAGCAGCTTGCAACTCGCTCACCTTGCCGATACGGCGACGGCGCTCAAGTTCACCCGCCTGGGTCAGAACGGCCAGGCCGGCGCTGTCGTAACCACGGTACTCAAGACGCTTGAGGCCCTCGATCAGGATGGCTGTGATATTGCGCTCGGCGACAGCACCAACGATTCCACACATGTTTTATTTCTCCTGGCTGATCGCGGCGCAGATCAGGTTGATGCCGCGAGCTTGAATTTGTTCGCGTGCCGCTGCGGGCAGGCGTTCGTCTGTAATAAGGGTGTGCACGCTGCCCCAGGGCAGCTCAAGGTTGGGGATCTTGCGCCCCACCTTGTCCGACTCGACCATCACGATCACTTCACGGGCGACTTCGGCCATGACGCGGCTAAGCCCGAGCAGCTCGTTGAAGGTGGTGGTACCCCGGCCCAGGTCGATGCCGTCGGCGCCGATGAACAGCTGATCAAAATCGTAAGAGCGTAATACCTGCTCGGCCACCTGGCCCTGGAACGACTCGGAATGGGGGTCCCAGGTGCCACCGGTCATCAGCAGCACCGGCTCGTGTTCGAGGTCGCAAATGGCTCGGGCCACGTTCAGCGAATTGGTCATCACCACCAGGCCGGGCTGGCGCCCCAGTTCGGGGATCATGGCTGCCGTGGTGCTGCCGCTGTCGATGATGATGCGCGCATGTTCGCGGATACGCCCGACGGCGGCACGCGCAATGGCCTTCTTGTAGGAAGACACAGGCTGGGCCGGCTCACCGAGCAGTTCTTGCGGCACCGGTACCGCACCGCCATAGCGCCGCAGCAACAGGCCATTGGTTTCGAGGGCAGCGAGGTCTTTGCGAATGGTCACTTCCGAAGTTTCGAAACGCTTGGCCAAGGCGTCCACGCTCACCTCACCCTGTTCGCTGAGCAAAGCCAGGATATTGTGCCGCCGCTGGGGTGTATTTCGTTTCGACATTTGCTCTTAAGTTTCGTTTCGAAAGATAATGGTTGCAATCAAAACCTAACACGCCCGTTTCGTCAAGCAGTTGCTGCCCTGTGGATAGTTTTGTCAGATTTGGCGCGGTCCCACTGGATTACCGATCGGCCAATAAAAAAGCCGACTTATTCGCATAAGTCGGCTTTCGATCGAAGCAGCTGTGGGTAACTCAGCTCTTCTTGATTTTCTCCGGCCGCTTCCAGCCCGAGATATTGCGCTGGCGCGCACGGCCTACAGCCAGGTCGGCAGCTTCGACGGTCTGGGTGATGGTTGAACCGGCTGCGGTGGTCGCGCCGGCCTTGATTTCCACAGGCGCCACCAGCGAGTTGTTCGAGCCGATAAACACGTCCTCGCCCATTACCGTCTTGAACTTGTTGGCGCCATCGTAGTTGCAGGTGATGGTACCGGCGCCGATATTGGTGCGTGCACCGATTTCAGCGTCGCCCAGGTAGGTGAGGTGACCTGCCTTGGCGCCTTCACCCAGGTGGGCGTTTTTCAGTTCGACGAAGTTACCCACATGGGCCTTGGCGTCCAGCACGCTGCCCGGGCGCAGGCGGGCGAACGGGCCGGCATCGCTGCCCTCGCCCATCACGGCGCCTTCAAGGTGGCTGTTGGCTTTGACCACCGCGCCTTTGCGCAGGGTGGTGTTCTTGATGACGCAGTTAGGGCCGATCTGCACATCGTCCTCGATGACCACTTTGCCTTCGAGAATCACGTTGATGTCGATCAGCACATCACGACCAACGGTCACTTCACCCCGTACGTCGAAGCGGGCCGGATCGCGCAGGGTCACACCCTGAGCCATCAGGCGGCGGCCTTCACGCAGCTGGTAGTGACGCTCAAGCTCGGACAGCTGACGACGATCGTTGGCGCCCTGCACTTCCATCGGGTCGTGTGGCTGTTCAGTGGCCACCACCAGGCCGTCAGCCACTGCCATGGCGATGACGTCGGTCAGGTAGTACTCGCCCTGGGCGTTGTTGTTCGACAGGCGGCCCATCCAGTCGGCCAGGCGCGCGGCTGGCAGGGCCAGAATACCGGTGTTGCCTTCCTTGATCGCTTTCTGCGCGTCGTTGGCGTCCTTGTGCTCAACGATGGCAGTCACCTTACCCTGCTCGTCACGCACGATGCGGCCATAGCCGGTCGGGTCATCGAGCGCGACGGTAAGCAGACCCAGTTGCTCAGCATTGGCCTTGGCCAACAGACGCTGCAAGGTCTCCACTTCGATCAACGGTACATCGCCGTACAGTACCAGCACGGTGTCGGCGGTCACGGCTGGCAGAGCCTGAGCTACCGCATGGCCGGTGCCCAACTGTTTTTCCTGCATGACGAAGTTCAAGTCGTCAGCGGCCAGACGCTCGCGAACCAGCTCCGCACCATGGCCAATGACCACGTGGATACCTTGCGGCTGCAGTTGGCGCGCACTGTGGATAACATGGCCAAGCATGGAGTTGCCGGCTACCGGGTGCAGCACCTTGGGCAGCGCCGAGCGCATGCGAGTGCCTTGGCCCGCGGCGAGAATAACGATATCGAGTGACATTACTGGCTACCAATCCTGGGTGGTCAGTGAAATGACCGGGGAAATCAGAAAAAGAAAAAGGGTAGCCGAGGCTACCCTTTTACTCAATCGCAACAGAAGTTATCAGCCGAGGCCGATTACTTGCCTTTGCGCATTTGCTGGACGGTACGCAGCTGGGCTGCGGCCTCGGCCAGACGTGCGGCGGCGGCACCGTAGTCGAAGTCCGCGCCTTTCAGATTCAGGGCGTTCTCAGCAGCCTTGAGGGCTTCCTGAGCTTGCGCTTCATCCAGGTCTGCAGCACGTTGCACGGTATCGGCAAGCACCTTGACCATGTTCGGCTGAACCTCGAGGAAGCCACCAGAGATGTAGAACACCTCTTGGGCGCCACCCTGCTTGGTCAGCGTGATCGGACCTGGCTTCAGATTGGTGATCAGCGGCGCGTGGCCTGGAGCGATACCAAGATCACCCAGGTTACCGTGCGCAACCACCATCTCGACCAGACCGGAGAAAATTTCTCCTTCCGCGCTGACGATATCGCAATGGACTGTCATAGCCATCTGCTTGCCTCAACCTGATAGCGCCCCTTGCGGGGCGCAGGAATTACAGTTTCTTGGCTTTCTCGATCGCTTCGTCGATGCTGCCGACCATGTAGAACGCTTGTTCTGGCAGGTGGTCGTAGTCACCTTTGAGGATGCCGCTGAAGCCAGCGATGGTGTCTTTCAGGGAAACGTACTTGCCTGGCGAACCGGTGAAGACTTCGGCCACGAAGAACGGCTGCGACAGGAAGCGCTGGATCTTACGAGCGCGGGCTACCAGTTGCTTGTCGGTCTCGGACAGTTCGTCCATACCCAGGATCGCAATGATGTCCTTCAGCTCTTTGTAGCGCTGCAGAACATACTGAACGCCACGAGCAGTGTCGTAGTGCTCATTGCCGATCACGTTCGGGTCCAGCTGGCGCGAAGTCGAGTCCAGTGGGTCGACCGCTGGGTAGATACCCAGGGAGGCGATGTCACGGGACAGAACGACGGTGGCGTCCAAGTGGGCGAAGGTGGTCGCTGGCGACGGGTCGGTCAAGTCGTCCGCAGGTACGTATACGGCCTGTACGGAGGTGATCGAACCTTCCTTGGTGGAGGTGATGCGCTCTTGCAGAACGCCCATCTCTTCAGCCAGGGTCGGCTGGTAACCTACTGCCGAAGGCATACGGCCCAGCAGTGCGGATACTTCGGTACCGGCCAGGGTGTAACGATAAATGTTGTCGACGAACAGCAGAACGTCGTTACCTTCGTCACGGAACTTCTCAGCCATGGTCAGGCCGGTCAGCGCTACGCGCAGACGGTTTCCTGGTGGCTCGTTCATCTGACCGTAGACCAGCGCTACCTTGTCGAGAACGTTGGAGTCCTTCATCTCGTGGTAGAAGTCGTTACCCTCACGAGTACGCTCACCCACACCAGCGAACACGGAGTAACCGCTGTGTTCCATGGCGATGTTACGGATCAGTTCCATCATGTTTACGGTCTTGCCTACACCGGCACCACCGAACAGACCAACCTTACCACCCTTGGCGAACGGGCAAACCAGGTCGATAACCTTGATGCCGGTTTCCAGCAGGTCGTTGCCGCCTGCCTGGTCAGCGAACGAAGGCGCTGGCTGGTGGATACCGCGACGCTCTTCTTCGCCGATCGGGCCGGCTTCGTCGATCGGGTTGCCCAGTACGTCCATGATGCGGCCCAGGGTGGCCTTACCAACAGGAACGGAAATGGCAGCACCGGTGTCGACGACATCCAGACCGCGCTTCAGGCCTTCGGTCGAGCCCATCGCAATGGTACGAACCACGCCGTCGCCCAGCTGCTGCTGGACTTCGAGGGTGGTTTCCGCGCCTTGTACTTTCAGCGCGTTGTATACACTCGGCACGACGTCACGTGGGAATTCCACGTCGATGACGGCGCCGATGATTTGAACGATACGTCCGCTACTCATAGCTGGATCCTCTGAATATTTGAACCGTTAAACCGCGGCAGCGCCGCCGACGATTTCCGAGATCTCCTGGGTGATCGCAGCCTGACGCGCCTTGTTGTAGATCAACTGAAGCTCTTTGATCAAATCACCGGCGTTGTCTGTGGCGTTCTTCATCGCGATCATCCGGGCCGCTTGTTCAGCAGCGTTGTTCTCGACCACCGCCTGGTACACCTGCGACTCCACGTAACGCACCATCAAGCCGTCCAGCAGCTCTTTTGCGTCGGGTTCGTACAGGTAATCCCAGTGATGCTTGAGATCCTGATCCGGGGTTGCCACCAACGGTACCAATTGCTCGACCGTTGGCTTCTGGGTCATGGTGTTGATGAACTTGTTCGAAACCACGGAGAGGCGATCGATACGGCCGTCCAGGTAGGCGTCCAGCATCACTTTGACGGAGCCGATCAGATCGTTGATCGATGGCTCTTCACCCAAGTGGCTGATCGCTGCTACGACGTTACCGCCAAAGATGCGGAAGAAAGTCGCACCCTTGCTGCCGATCACGCACAGGTCGATTTCCACGCCCTGTTCGCGGTTTGCGTTCATGTCCTTGACCAGGGCCTTGAACAGGTTGGTGTTCAAGCCACCGCACAGACCACGGTCACTGCTCACCACGATATAACCGGTGCGCTTTACAGGGCGCTCGATCATGAATGGGTGGCGGTATTCCGGGTTGGCGTTGGCCAGATGACCGATCACCTGGCGGATACGCTCCGCGTAAGGACGGCTAGCAGCCATGCGCATTTGTGCCTTGCGCATCTTGCTGACCGCCACTTTCTCCATGGCGCTGGTAATTTTTTGCGTGCTTTTGATGCTCGCAATCTTACTGCGAATCTCTTTTGCGCCTGCCATGTATCACCTATCAGGTTAGCAAGCGGGGGCCAGAGCCCCCGCTGCGGCTTACCAGGTCTGGGTGGCCTTGAACTTCTCGATACCGGCTTTCAGGCCTGCGTCGATTTCGTCGTTGAAGTCACCCTTCACGTTGATCTTCGCCATCAGTTCAGCGTGATCACGGTTGAAGAAGGCGATCAGTGCTTGCTCGAAGCTGCCGATCTTGGAGACTTCTACGTCAGTCAGGAAGCCACGCTCAGCGGCGTACAGCGACAGAGCCATGTCCGCAATGGACATCGGCGCATACTGCTTCTGCTTCATCAGCTCGGTAACGCGCTGACCATGCTCCAGCTGCTTGCGGGTCGCCTCGTCCAGATCGGACGCGAACTGGGCGAATGCAGCCAGTTCACGGTACTGAGCCAGCGCGGTACGAATACCACCGGACAGCTTCTTGATGATCTTGGTCTGAGCGGCACCACCCACACGGGATACCGAAACACCGGCGTTCACTGCAGGGCGGATGCCCGAGTTGAACATGGCCGATTCCAGGAAGATCTGACCGTCGGTGATGGAAATCACGTTGGTCGGAACGAACGCGGAAACGTCGCCTGCCTGGGTTTCGATGATCGGCAGAGCGGTCAGGGAACCGGTTTTGCCAGTGACAGCACCGTTGGTGAACTTCTCGACGTACTCTTCCGAAACGCGCGATGCACGCTCCAGCAGACGGGAGTGGAGATAGAACACGTCGCCTGGGTACGCTTCACGTCCTGGTGGACGGCGCAGCAACAGGGAGATCTGACGGTAGGCAACGGCCTGCTTGGACAGGTCATCGTAAACGATCAGTGCGTCTTCACCGCGGTCACGGAAGAACTCGCCCATGGTGCAACCGGCGTATGGCGCCAGGAATTGCAGTGCGGCGGATTCCGAAGCACTGGCAACAACCACGATGGTGTTGGCCAGGGCGCCGTTTTCTTCCAGCTTGCGAACAATGTTGGCAACGGTGGAACGCTTCTGGCCGACAGCTACATAAACACAGAAAATACCGGAGTCTTTCTGGTTGATGATGGCGTCGATGGCCATGGCGGTCTTGCCGATCTGACGGTCGCCAATGATCAGCTCACGCTGGCCACGGCCGACAGGGATCATGGCGTCGACGGATTTGTAGCCAGTCTGTACAGGCTGGTCTACCGACTTACGCCAGATCACGCCTGGAGCAACTTTCTCGACTGCGTCGGTCTGGGTGTTGCCCAGAGGACCTTTGCCGTCGATCGGGTTACCCAGTGCGTCGACGACGCGACCCAGCAGTTCCTTACCAACCGGAACTTCCAGGATGCGGCCGGTGCACTTGGCGCTCATGCCTTCGGCGAGGGTGTCGTAGGCACCCAGGATCACTGCACCTACGGAGTCTTGCTCCAGGTTCAGTGCCATGCCGTAGACGCCGCCCGGGAACTCGATCATTTCGCCGTACATGACGTCGGCCAGACCGTGGATCCGCACGATACCGTCGGAAACCGAAACGACGGTACCTTCGTTACGGGCTTGGGAGCTCACATCGAGGTTGTCGATGCGGCCCTTGATGATTTCACTAATTTCGGAAGGATTGAGTTGCTGCATTGCTCTGCTGCCCCTTCAAACTCAAGATTTCAATGCTTCGGCCAGTTTCGCGATTTTGCCGCGAACAGAGCCATCGATTACCAGGTCACCAGCGCGGATGACGACGCCGCCAATCAGGCTGGCATCCTCCGACGCGTGCAGGCGCACTTCCTGGCCTAACCGTGCACTGAGAACCTTGGCGAGTTTGTCTTGCTGTTCTTGGTTCAACGCGAAGGCACTGGTGACTTCCACGTCCACGGATTTCTCTTGTTCTGCCTTGTACAGGTCAAACAGAGCGGCAATCTCCGGCAGAAGCAGGAGACGGTCGTTTTCCGCGGCAACATGAATGAAATTCTGTGCCTGTGCATTGAACTTGTCACCGCACACGTCAATGAACGTGGCGGCCTTTTCTGCGCTCGTCAGTCGCGGGGCCTTGAGCAGGCGCTGCATGGTGTCGTCTTGCGACACCGCAGCAGCCAGGCCGAGCATGGCTGACCAATTGGCCAGTTGCTGATGGGCCTGGGCATGCTCAAAGGCAGCCTTAGCGTAAGGTCGGGCCAACGTGGTCAGTTCTGCCATGATCGCCCTCGCTTAAATTTCAGCGGCCAGTTTGTTAACCAGCTCCGCATGCGCGTTTTGATCGATTGTGGCGCCAAGGATCTTTTCAGCACCGCCAACGGCCAGAGCACCCACTTGGGCACGCAGGGCGTCTTTAGCGCTGTTCAGTTCCTGTTCGATCTCGGCCAGAGCCTGAGCCTTCACACGGTCAGCTTCGACGCGGGCCTGTTCACGGGCTTCCTCGACAAGCTGAGCAGCGCGTTTCTTGCTTTGCTCAATGATTTCGGCTGCCTGGGCTTTAGCTTCACGCAGTTGCTGGCCCGCTTTCTCTTGGGCCAGCTCCAGGTCGCGAGCTGCGCGGTTGGCAGCGTCCAAGCCGTCGGCAATCTTCTTTTGGCGCTCTTGCAGGGCAGTGATGACCGGAGGCCATACATACTTCATGCAGAAGAGTACAAAAATCAGGAAAGCAACGGATTGGCCAATCAGGGTTGCATTAATGTTCACGCCAACACCTCGCTCGGTCTTAATTCATACAGCCATCAACTCGTGGTGACGAGTGATTAGCCGGCGATCTGACCAACGAACGGATTCGCGAAGGTGAAGAACAGAGCGATACCAACACCGATCATGGTTACGGCGTCGAGCAGACCGGCAACGATGAACATTTTAACCTGCAGCATCGGAACCATTTCTGGTTGACGAGCAGCGCCTTCCAGGAATTTGCCGCCCAGCAGGCCGAAACCAATGGCGGTACCCAGAGCACCCAGGCCGATCAGCAGAGCAACAGCGATAGCGGTCAGACCAACTACAGTTTCCATCTTTCCTCCCGACTTTTACGTCGTATTGGTTAGGTTTTTAGTTTGAAGCGGTAAAACAAATCGTTTGGTACAGCATGCCCTTGCGGACTTTTTAAGCCCTCCCCCCGAACGGGCGGGGAAGGCTATCAGACACGCCAGGCGGTCTTAATGGTTATCTTCGTGCGCCATCGACAGGTAGACGATGGTCAGCATCATGAAGATGAAAGCTTGCAGGGTAATGATCAGGATGTGGAACACAGCCCACGCCCATTGCAGCACCACACCCAGGCCGCTGAGCCACAGCAGGCCGGAGCCGAACATCACAGCGATCAGGATGAACACCAGTTCGCCGGCATACATGTTGCCGAACAGACGCAGTGCCAGCGAGATCGGCTTGGCGATCAGGGTGACGAATTCCAGCAGGAAGTTGACCGGAATCAGCAGGATCTGCACGAAGATGTTCTTGCTGCCGAACGGGTGCAGGGTCAGCTCACCGATGAAGCCGCCCAGGCCCTTGACCTTGATGCTGTAGAAGATGATCAGGGCAAACACGCTGAAGGCCATGGCCAGGGTCGCGTTCGGGTCGGTGGTCGACACGGCGCGGAACGGAATGTGCGGATCACCGGAGATCAGGATGGCCAGCTGAGGAATCCAGTCGACCGGTACCAGGTCGACGGCGTTCATCAGGAATACCCAGACGAAGATGGTCAGCGCCAGCGGTGCGATTACCGGGCTACGGCCGTGGAAGGAGTCCTTCACGCTGCCGTTGACGAAATCGACCATCACTTCCACGAAGTTCTGCAGACCGCCAGGCTGGCCGGAAGTCGCCTTCTTTGCCGCCATGCGGAAAATGAACAGGAAGATCAGACCCAGCGCGACGGACCAACCCAGGGTGTCCAGGTGGAACGCCCAGAAGCCCATTGCCTTGGCTTCTGCAGCCGAATGGGCAAAGCCCCAGCTGCCGTCTGGTAGTTGACCGTAGGTCAGGTTCTGCAAGTGGTGCTGGATATAGCCCGAAGCGGTTTCTGCTGCCATGGTTGCCTCAAACGCCCTAAGGTCTCGAAAGTCTTTTATTCATCAGCAGGGGCGCGAACCAGCTGACCAAAAGGGTCAACACGAAGACGCCGAATACTGCTAACGGCGCCAGTGGCTTCACTCCTGCGAAGGTCAGTGCAAAAAGCACTGCCGTCAAAATCATCTTGCCTGCCTCGCCAGCGTAAAACGACTTGACGATGGCTTGTGCTGCCCGAGCTCCGCTGAAGCGAAAAGCCTTCCAGGCGAAATACACATTGGGCAGCCACGCAATCAAACCTCCGCAAAGGCCTGAATATCCACTGACCGCCCCTTTCCACTGCCACAACACCAGGGTTGCCAGCAGCAGTACGACGAATTGAGCCAGCAGTACCGGAAAAACCGCCCAGCGATGGAAAGGCAGGCGGTTTGGCGTGCGGATTTCCATCACAACTGCTCCTCGGAAGTCGACCAACAAGTCAGCTATGACTTGGCATAATTTGTGCCGACAAAATGCGCGCAGAGTATAGGGGTGGATTAACCCCTATTCAACTCTTCGTAGTGATTTCCGACTGCGCGCTACAACAGGAATTGTTTCAGCGGATGTGAGCAAGCACGCCTTGCAACTCGTCAAGCGAGTTGTAACGAATAACCAACTGCCCCTTGCCCTTGTTGCCATGACGGATCTGAACGGCCGAGCCCAGGCGCTCTGCGAGCCGCTGTTCAAGGCGTGCGATATCCGGATCAGGTTTGCTCGGTTCGACCGGATCAGGCTTGTCACTGAGCCACTGACGAACCAGTGCCTCGGTTTGGCGCACAGTGAGGCCACGTGCGACAACATGACGCGCCCCCTCCTCCTGACGATTCTCGTCCAGGCCGAGCAATGCGCGTGCGTGCCCCATCTCCAGGTCGCCGTGGGCGAGCATGGTCTTGATCGCCTCAGGCAAGGTGATCAGGCGCAGCAGGTTGGCCACGGTTACCCGCGACTTGCCAACGGCATCAGCCACCTGTTGCTGGGTAAGTTCGAATTCCTGCTGCAGACGCTGCAGGGCCATGGCCTCTTCCAACGGGTTGAGGTCTTCGCGCTGGATGTTCTCGATCAGCGCCATGGCAATGGCGGCTTCATCGGGCACTTCGCGGACCATGGCCGGAATCGTGTCCAGGCCAGCCTGCTGGGTCGCGCGCCAGCGGCGCTCACCGGCGATGATCTCATAGCGGTTGTCGCCAATCGGGCGGACCACGATCGGTTGCATCACGCCATGGCTGCGAATCGAGTGCGCGAGCTCTTCCAGCGCCTGCGGATCCATGTCCCGACGTGGCTGGTACTTGCCACGCTGAATCAGCTCGACCGGCAGGTGTTGCAGTTCTTTCTGGTCGATCTTCACAGCCTGCTCTTCGAGCGCGCTGACGGAAGGACCACTGAGCAGTGCATCCAACCCACGTCCGAGACCCCGTTTCTTGACGGCCATACGGATTCCTTAAGTTGTTTGTGCAGTGCGTGATTGACGGCGTTGACGGCGAACCAGTTCCCCCGCCAGGGCCAGGTAAGCCAGCGCGCCGCGCGATTGCTTGTCGTAAGCCAGGGCCGGCATGCCAAAGCTGGGGGCCTCGGCCAGGCGAATGTTGCGCGGAATGACCGTGTCGTACAGCTGCGGGCCAAAGTGTTCTTTCAGCTGCGCCGAAACATCATTGTTCAGGCTCAGGCGAGGATCGTACATGGTCCGCAACAGGCCCTCGATCTTCAGCTCCGGATTCAACCGGGCGGCGATGCGCTTGATGTTATCCACAAGGTCGCTAAGACCTTCCAGTGCGTAGTACTCGCACTGCATGGGGATTATCACGCCATCGGAAGCGACCAGGGCGTTTAGCGTGAGCATCGACAGCGACGGCGGGCAGTCGATGAGGATGAAGTCGTAGTTCTCGCGGATTGGCGCCAGGGCGTTACGCAGACGGCTTTCCTTGACCTGCATTTCCAGCAGCACCACCTCGGCGGCGGTCAGGTCGCGGTTGGCCGGCAGCAACTGGAACCCGCCGTGCTCGGAGTAATGCATGGCCTGAGCCAGGTCGCACTCCCCGATCAGCAGGTCGTAGACCGAGTGCTCGAGCTCGTGCTTGTCCACGCCGCTGCCCATGGTGGCGTTGCCCTGCGGATCGAGGTCGATCAGCAGGACACGACGCTTGGTCGCGGCCAGCGAGGCGGCGAGATTGATACAGGTGGTGGTCTTGCCTACACCACCTTTCTGGTTCGCGATTGCGAATACCTTAGCCATTGATGCGCGTGTTCCCAGTCATGCCTTGCGGCGCAGTATCAGCAGATGGCGCTGGCCCTGGCAACCCGGAACGGTCAGGGCCTGTTCGCTTTCCACTGTGAAGTCTGCGGGCAATGCTACCAGTTCATCGGCAGGATGCAGCCCCTTCATTGCAAGCCATTGCGTCCCGGTGTCGCCCAGATGGCGGGTCCAGTTGGTGAAGTTCTCCATGCTGCTGAAGGCGCGGGAGATGATTCCGTCGAACGGCTGAGCCGGCTGAAAGGCTTCGACCCTGCTGTGGATAACCGTGAGGTTGTCCAGTTTGAGTTCCATTTTCACCTGGGTGAGGAAGCGGGTCTTCTTGCCGTTGGCGTCCAACACCGTCACGCGCTTGTGCGGATGCAGGATAGCCAACGGGATACCCGGCATGCCACCGCCGCTGCCGACATCCAGCCAGTTTTGACACTCGCTGTGGATAAACGGCATGACGCTCAGGCTGTCGAGCAGATGGCGCGACACCATCTCGTCCGGGTCGCGCACAGCAGTGAGGTTGTAGGCTTTGTTCCATTTGATCAACAGGGCCAGGTAGCCGAGCAATTTCTCGTGATGCTCTGCGCTCAGCTCTACACCAAGCTGGCGCGCACCTGTGGACAACTCTTCAGCGTGTTGCGGGGTGACCAGGGAACTCAAGCGCTTTGCTCCAATTCGCGGCCAGCGCCGCGTTTTTTCAAGTAAATCAGCAACAGGGAAATCGCCGCCGGGGTCACGCCGGGAATGCGCGAAGCCTGGCCCAGGGTTTCCGGGCGGGTCTGGCCAAGCTTGCCCTGGATCTCTTTGGACAAGCCAGAAATCGTCGAATAGTCGATATCCACAGGCAGACGGGTGTCTTCACTGGCGCGCAAGCGAGCGATTTCATCCTGCTGGCGGTCGATGTAGCCCGCGTACTTGGTGCGGATCTCGACCTGCTCGGCGACCTGTGGATCGATCGCTTCACCGCCGGTCGCCTCGATCAGCCCCGCGTAGTCGATCTCCGGGCGCGCCAGCAGGTTGAGCAGGCTGTACTCGTGGCTGAGCGGCGTGCCGAACTTATCCACAATGGCCTGGCCTTGGTCGGTGTTCGGCCGAACCCAGGTCGACTTCAGGCGCTGTTCCTCACGCTCGATGCCGTCACGCTTGGCGCAGAAAGCGGCCCAGCGCTGGTCGTCGATCAGGCCCAGTTCACGGCCTTTCTCGGTCAGACGCAGGTCGGCGTTGTCTTCGCGCAGGATCAGGCGGTACTCGGCGCGCGAAGTGAACATGCGGTACGGCTCCTGGGTACCCAGGGTGATCAGGTCGTCGACCAGCACACCGATGTACGCCTCGTCGCGGCGCGGGCACCAGCTGTCGCGGCCCTGTGCGCGCAATGCGGCGTTGGTCCCGGCCAGCAGGCCCTGGGCACCGGCTTCTTCGTAACCGGTGGTGCCGTTGATCTGCCCGGCGAAGAACAGGCCGCCGATGACTTTGGTCTCGAGGCTGTATTTGAGGTCACGCGGGTCGAAGTAGTCGTACTCGATTGCGTAACCCGGGCGGACGATGTGGGCATTTTCCATGCCGCGGATCGAACGCACCAGCTCCAGCTGCACGTCGAACGGCAGCGAAGTGGAAATACCGTTGGGGTACAACTCATGGGTGTTCAGGCCTTCCGGCTCGATGAACACCTGATGGCTTTCCTTGTCGGCGAAGCGGTGGATCTTGTCTTCGATCGATGGGCAATAGCGCGGACCGACGCCTTCGATTACGCCCGAGTACATCGGCGAGCGGTCAAGGTTCGAGGCGATGATCTCGTGGGTACGCGCATTGGTGTGGGTAATCCAGCAGCTCACCTGCCGTGGGTGCATCTGGGCATTGCCCATGAACGACATGACCGGGATCGGCGTATCACCTGGCTGTTCGGTCATCACCGAGAAGTCCACCGAGCGGCCATCGATGCGTGGCGGCGTCCCGGTTTTCAGGCGGCCGACGCGCAGCGGCAGTTCACGCATGCGGTGAGCCAGGGCGATCGAAGGCGGATCACCGGCGCGACCACCGGAATGGTTTTGCAGGCCAATGTGGATAAGCCCGCCCAGGAAGGTGCCGGTGGTCAGTACTACGGATTCTGCGAAGAAACGCAAACCCATCTGGGTAACCACGCCCTTGACCTGATCCTGCTCGACGATCAGGTCGTCGCAGGACTGCTGGAATATCCACAGGTTCGGCTGATTTTCCAGGATTTCACGCACGACCGCCTTGTAAATGGCGCGGTCGGCCTGTGCACGGGTGGCACGTACCGCCGGGCCCTTGCGGTTGTTCAGAACGCGGAACTGGATGCCGCTCTTGTCGGTAGCCATTGCCATGGCGCCGCCAAGGGCATCGATCTCTTTGACCAAATGGCTTTTGCCAATACCGCCGATGGCGGGGTTGCAGCTCATGTGACCGAGGGTTTCCACGTTATGGGTCAGCAGCAGGGTTTTCACACCCATGCGTGCGGACGCAAGCGCAGCCTCGGTACCGGCATGGCCGCCGCCGATGACGATCACTTCAAAACGGGAAGGGAAATCCACCACGCACCTCGTGCCTGTTTTTGCGAATAGAGAAGGTAAGCCGACAAGTATAGGGACTTCACCCCCTTTAAAGAAACCGTCTGAGCAAATTTTGACCAGTCTGTGGATGAGTGGCAGACAACAGAAATCAACAAGAAGAAATTTATAAAAGCTTTGTTTTTATGTTTATTCTTATGCACAACGATATCTGTGGATAAATCTTTGTATCCCTTGAATATCGCTGTGTAGAGAGAAATTAAACCCTGTGTCTGGAGTGCCATGAGGGCTATGGATAACGTCATTTAGCCTGTGGATTAAATGGCCTTTTACCCACAGGCGGGTTTGTCCTCAGAAAAAAAGCCTGTTTATCAACTGAGCTGAAGGGGAGTTTTCCACAGGGCTCCTGAGTACACATTTCAGGCTGAGCAGGAAAATTTTGTCGAGCCAGCGACCAGAGAGGGTCCAGGTGGAGTGGGCAAGCCCGCTAAAGGGGGGTTATATCCACAGAGGTTCAGGCTTGTAATGGCCTCTTCACGGGCATGCCCGCTCCCCACAAGTGCTTCGTTCGCCTGGCCGAGGTCATCTCCTGCAACGAATTTCAGGCAAAAAAAGCCGCTCCCGAAGGAGCGGCGCTTGGTCTTGCCGGGCTGTGGATTACTTGCCGATGCAGAAACTGGAGAAAATCCGCCCCAGCAGGTCATCCGAGCTGAATGCTCCTGTGATTTCCCCCAGCGCATGCTGTGCCTGGCGCAAATCCTCAGCCAGAAGCTCCCCTGCGCCCGCCAATGTCAGCTGAGCACGGCCATGCTCCAGGTGCTCGCTGGCCTGGCGCAAAGCATCCAAATGGCGCCTGCGGGCGCTGAAACCGCTCTCTGAGGTCTGTTCGTAACCCATGCAGGCCTTCAGATGGTCACGTAGCAGTTGCAACCCTGTGTCGTCGCCCTTGGCGCTGAGAGTAATGGTCACATGGCCATCCTCGCACTGTTCCAGCGCTACCCGCTCACCACTCAGGTCGGCTTTGTTGCGAATCAGCGTGACCTTGGCCGGGTCCGGCCGCTGAGCGAGAAACTCGGGCCACAAGGCGAACGGGTCGCTGGCCTCGGGCGCAGTGGAGTCGACCACCAGCAACACACGATCAGCCTCGCCAATGGCCTTCAGGGCGCGTTCTACGCCGATCTTTTCCACATGATCGTCGGTGTCACGCAACCCGGCAGTATCGACCACGTGCAGCGGCATGCCGTCGATGTGGATATGTTCGCGCAGGATGTCCCGGGTGGTGCCGGCGATATCGGTGACAATGGCCGCTTCGCGGCCAGCCAGCTGGTTCAGCAGGCTCGACTTGCCGGCATTCGGTCGCCCGGCGATCACCACGGTCATGCCGTCACGCAGCAAGGCACCCTGCCCGGCCTCACGTTGCACGGTGGATAACTCGCCGCGCACTGCATCGAGCATCGACAGGACGTGGCCATCGGCGAGGAAGTCGATCTCCTCTTCGGGGAAGTCGATTGCTGCCTCGACGTAGATGCGCAGGGCGATCAGCGCCTCGGTCAGGCTGTGCACACGCTTGGAGAATTCCCCTTGCAGTGAGCGCAGGGCGTTGCGTGCCGCCTGACTGGAGCTGGCCTCGATCAGGTCGGCAATGGCTTCGGCCTGGGCCAGGTCGAGCTTGTCGTTGAGGAACGCGCGTTCGCTGAATTCACCTGGGCGGGCCAGGCGACAGCCAACTTGTACACAGCGCTGCAGCAGCATGTCCAGGACCACCGGGCCACCGTGGCCCTGCAGTTCAAGCACATCTTCGCCGGTGAACGAGTTCGGCCCAGGGAAGAACAACGCAATCCCCTCGTCAAGCACCAGCCCTTCATCGTCGCGGAACGGGCCGTAATGGGCATGGCGAGGGGTCAGCGTACGACCGGTGATCAACTGCCCGGCCTTGCCAGCCAAAGGGCCGGACAACCTGACAATACCCACACCACCGCGGCCTTGGGCGGTAGCGATGGCGGCGATGGTTTCACGCACAGTGTTCATGCTCGAAAGCCTCTACGACAAAAACGACAGATAGCAAAAACGCCCCACTAGGGGGCGTTTTTTATTCACAGGCTAGCGTACTAGCCCGTCAAGCAGCAGCTTTTTTGGTGGCTGCTTCGATACGGCGAGTGATGTACCACTGCTGCGAAATCGACAGGCAGTTGTTCACAACCCAGTACAGCACCAGACCAGCCGGGAACCACAGGAAGAAGAAGGTGAAGATGATCGGCATCATTTTCATCACCTTGGCCTGCATCGGATCCGGCGGCGTCGGGTTCAGGCGCTGCTGGATGAACATGGTGGCGCCCATGATGATCGGCAGGATGAAGAACGGATCCTTGATCGACAGGTCGGTAATCCACAGCATCCATGGGGCCTGGCGCATTTCCACGCTTTCCAGCAGTACCCAGTAGAGGGCCAGGAATACCGGCATCTGTACCAGGATCGGCAGGCAGCCGCCCAGCGGGTTGATCTTCTCTTTCTTGTACAGCTCCATCATCGCCTGGGACATCTTCTGGCGATCGTCACCGAAGCGTTCCTTCAGCGCAGCGAGCTTGGGCGCCACAGCACGCATGCGCGCCATGGAGCGGTAGCTGGCAGCCGACAGCGGGAAGAACAGGCCTTTGATCAGCATGGTCAGCACGATGATCGACCAGCCCCAGTTACCCAGCAGGCTGTGGATATGTTGCAGCAGCCAGAAGATCGGCTGGGCGATGAACCACAGGAAGCCGTAGTCGACGGTCAGTTCCAGGCCTGGGGACAACTCTTTGAGCTTGGACTGGATCTTCGGGCCGGCGTACAGCATGGCGCTGGTTTCGACCTTGCCACCAGCAGGGACGCTGAGGGATGGGCCGGTGTAGCCGATGATGTAGTTGCCCTGGCTGTCCTTGCGAGTCTGGACAACGTTGTTGTCCGACTTGGCCGGAATCCAGGCGGTCACGAAGTAGTGCTGCAGCCAGGCAACCCAGCCGCCGGACACATTTTCTTTCAAACTACCTTTGTCGATGTCCTTCATCGAGACCTTTTTGTAAGGCTCGGAAGCTGTCCACAGGGCTGCGCCCAGGTAGGTGGCAGTGCCAGTGGCAGTGCTCGAGGACGGATCGCCGCTGGCGTCGCGCTTGAGCTGGGCAAACATGTTGCCGCTCCAGGCCTGGTCGCTCTGGTTGTCGATCAGGTAGCTGACGTTCAGGTCGTACTCACCGCGCTTGAAGCTGAAGCGCTTGATGTAGTTGACACCGTTGTCGCTGAACTTCAGATCGACCACCAGTTGTTCCTGGCCGTCGGCCAACTGGTAGCTTTTCTGTTCGGCGGCATACAGCGGACGGCCGCTGGCGCGGGCATCCGGGCCGTTGGCACCGGTCAGGCCGCTTTGTGCCAGGTAAACGCGCTCACCACCGTTGTCGAACAACTGGAATGGAATGTTCGGGTGGTCTTGACGGCGCGGGTACTTCGGCAGGTTCAACTGGACAATGTCACCACCGACCGGATCGATAGCCAGTTCCAGGACGTCGGTCTTGACTCGGATCAGGTCCTTGCTGAGTGCAACCGGTGCCAGTTCGGCGGGGCTCGATTCGGCGTTGGCGCTTGGTACATCGGCGCTGGCGCCGTTGTTACCAGCCGGCACGCCATCAGGCAAACCCGGAGCAACAGTGCTGGCAGCAGTATTCTGAGTCGGCAGGGCAGCCTGACCGTAGTCATCGTTCCACTTCAGGACCATGACGTAGGACACGACTGCCAGCGCGGCGATCAGGATCGTGCGTTTAATATCCATGATTACTCGGCTATCGAAGAAGTTCGGGAGGAAGGAGCGGGGGGAACGGGGTCGAAACCGCCGTCATTCCACGGATGACAACGCCCCAGGCGACGAACGGCCAGCCACCCACCACGCCAGAGGCCATGGTTTTCGATGGCTTCATACGCGTAACAGGAGCAACTGGGGAAAAAACGACAGTGATTGGCCATCAGAGGACTAATGGCGTAACGGTAAAACTGGATCGGAACGAGCGCCAGTTTACGCATCTTGGCTGTCTACCCCTACGGAATTGGCGGTGACTGCTGGGGTCGGCCGGCTACGTGCCAGGCGTTTCCAGAGTTTGCCAAAGTGTTGGTGCAATTCCGGGTTTTCTACCTCACCCAATCCCTTGCGCGCGACGATCACGATGTCCAACCCGGCAAGCAATTGCTGGTTCAGACGAAAGGAATCGCGCATCAAGCGCTTGAGGCGGTTGCGTTGAACGGCGAGCTTGACGCTCTTCTTGCCAATCACCAGGCCTAGACGTGGGTGATCGAGACCGTTCTCGCGAGCAAGGATCAGCAGGTTTTTCCCTGGAACCTTGCCGGTTGGGGAGTCGAAGACCGCTTTGAAGTGTCGGGGTGTAAGCAGTCGCTTTTCCCGACTGAAGTCCTGACTCACCACCTGTGCCGAAAAATCAAATGGCCAGACGCTTACGGCCTTTGGCACGACGACGCGACAGAACAGCACGGCCGTTCTTGGTAGCCATACGGGCACGGAAACCGTGGGTGCGGGCGCGCTTGATGGTGCTTGGTTGGAAAGTACGTTTCATGGCGTGTTACCTGGTTTGTCGACGACGGGCCGGGATGGCCCCCTTTTTAAGAGACCGGCGATTCTAGAGAAAGCAAGCCCATAGGTCAATTTCCAACCAGCTATTCCCTATAGGGCGTGTGATGGACGGTGCCTGCTCGGTCATCCTCCAGGGGGTGGTTGATCGGACACACGAATCGGGGACAACATGAAAAAAAAGAAGAGACATATAAAAAGCTTTTCTGAATAACTTATAAATCTTAGGTGGATAACCTTCTGTGGATAACATCCTGTAGGCCAGTAATCACGCGCTGTACAGAGTTTCAAAACCTTGTTCTCATCCCGTGCTGCGCTTGTTTTCATCGTGGTCGAAACCTGTGGATTAAAATGCCGCTTATCCACAGCAGAGTTATCAACAGATTTGAGCCCAGGGTTGTGCATAGCCCTCATGGTCGCTTATCCACAGAGCTTATGCACAGTGAGGCAAAGCCTTTTTGGTCGATAAATGGCTGTTTTGTCATGGTTCCTAACGTGTCCACATGTGGATAACTGAACGCTCGACCGGTACAATGGCGGTTTGCTTTTGCCTCATCCGGCTTTCAAACTCAGGGGATATCCGTGTCAGTGGAACTTTGGCAGCAGTGCGTGGAGCTTCTGCGCGATGAACTGCCTGCCCAGCAATTCAACACCTGGATCCGTCCGCTACAGGTCGAAGCCGAAGGCGACGAGTTGCGCGTTTATGCGCCTAACCGTTTCGTTCTCGATTGGGTCAATGAAAAGTACCTGGGCCGCTTGCTCGAGCTATTGGGTGAAAACGGCAGCGGCATTGCGCCTGCCCTTTCCTTATTAATAGGCAGCCGCCGCAGCTCGGCCCCACGCGCCGCGCCCAACGCGCCTGTCAGCGCCGCGGTGGCCGCTTCGCTGGCGCAGACCCGCTCGCAGAGCCAGGTACAAAAGCCTGTGCCGGTAGCGGCAGCGGTCGAACCCGTTGCGGTAACGGCCAACGAGCCTGTGCTGGTCAATGAACTGGCAGAGCCGTCCTCGCGTGACAGCTTCGATGCCATGGCCGAGCCCGTTTCGCCGCCAGCCGCCAATGCCCGGACCGAACAGCGCACCGTACAGGTGGAAGGTGCGCTCAAGCACACCAGCTACCTGAACCGCACCTTCACCTTCGACACCTTCGTCGAAGGTAAGTCGAACCAGTTGGCGCGCGCGGCTGCCTGGCAGGTGGCTGATAACCCCAAGCATGGCTATAACCCGCTGTTCCTTTATGGCGGCGTTGGCTTGGGTAAAACCCACCTTATGCATGCTGTGGGTAACCACCTGCTGAGGAAGAATCCGAACGCCAAGGTCGTGTACCTGCACTCGGAGCGCTTCGTTGCAGACATGGTCAAGGCGCTGCAGCTCAACGCCATCAACGAATTCAAGCGCTTCTACCGTTCGGTGGATGCGTTGCTGATCGACGATATTCAGTTCTTTGCCCGCAAAGAGCGCTCGCAGGAAGAGTTTTTCCACACTTTCAACGCCCTGCTTGAGGGCGGCCAGCAGGTAATCCTTACCTCTGACCGTTACCCCAAGGAGATCGAAGGCCTGGAAGAGCGCCTGAAATCGCGCTTTGGTTGGGGGCTGACCGTGGCTGTCGAGCCTCCAGAGCTGGAGACTCGCGTAGCGATCCTGATGAAGAAGGCCGACCAGGCCAAGGTCGAGCTGCCACATGATGCGGCGTTCTTCATTGCCCAGCGCATTCGCTCGAACGTGCGTGAGCTGGAAGGTGCGCTGAAGCGGGTGATTGCCCACTCGCACTTCATGGGCCGCGATATCACCATCGAGCTGATCCGTGAGTCGCTGAAAGACCTGCTGGCGCTGCAAGATAAACTGGTCAGTGTGGATAACATTCAGCGCACCGTTGCCGAGTACTACAAGATCAAGATCTCTGATCTGTTGTCCAAGCGTCGTTCGCGTTCTGTCGCGCGTCCACGTCAGGTGGCCATGGCCCTGTCCAAGGAGCTGACCAACCACAGCCTGCCGGAAATCGGCGACATGTTCGGTGGTCGCGACCACACGACCGTGCTGCACGCCTGCCGCAAGATCAACGAATTGAAGGAATCCGACGCGGACATCCGCGAGGACTACAAGAACCTGCTGCGGACGCTGACGACCTGATGGCCGTCTGCGCAGCTAATTGAAGGCAAGGGACTAGACCATGCATTTCACCATTCAACGCGAAGCCCTGTTGAAACCCCTGCAACTGGTCGCCGGTGTCGTAGAGCGCCGTCAGACCTTGCCGGTCCTGTCCAACGTATTGCTGGTCGTACAAGGCCAGCAACTGTCGTTGACCGGTACCGACCTGGAAGTCGAGCTGGTAGGCCGCGTACAACTGGAAGAGCCGGCCGAGCCTGGCGAAATCACTGTGCCGGCGCGCAAGCTGATGGACATTTGTAAAAGCCTGCCGAACGACGCCCTGATCGATATCAAGGTCGACGAGCAGAAACTGTTGGTCAAGGCCGGCCGCAGCCGCTTCACCCTGTCGACCCTGCCAGCCAATGACTTCCCGACTGTGGAAGAAGGCCCGGGCTCGCTGACCTGTAACCTGGAACAGAGCAAGCTGCGCCGTTTGATCGAGCGCACCAGCTTCGCCATGGCCCAGCAGGATGTGCGTTATTACCTCAACGGCATGCTGCTGGAGGTTTCACGTAACACCCTGCGCGCAGTCTCCACTGACGGCCACCGCTTGGCGCTGTGCTCCATGACCGCGCCGATCGAGCAGGAAGATCGCCATCAGGTCATCGTGCCACGCAAAGGTATTCTGGAGTTGGCGCGTCTGCTGACCGACCCTGAAGGCATGGTCAGCATTGTTTTGGGCCAACACCATATTCGCGCCACTACCGGTGAATTCACCTTCACCTCCAAGCTGGTGGATGGCAAGTTCCCGGACTACGAGCGTGTGCTGCCCAAGGGTGGCGACAAGGTGGTGGTGGGCGACCGCCAGGCGCTGCGTGAAGCCTTCAGCCGTACTGCGATTCTTTCCAACGAAAAGTACCGCGGTATTCGCCTGCAACTGGCTGCTGGCCAACTGAAGATCCAGGCCAACAACCCCGAGCAGGAAGAAGCTGAAGAAGAGATCAGCGTGGACTACGAAGGTAGCTCGTTGGAAATCGGCTTTAACGTCAGCTACCTGCTCGACGTGCTGGGCGTGATGACTACTGAGCAAGTTCGTCTGATCCTGTCCGACTCCAACAGCAGTGCGCTGCTGCAGGAAGCTGGCAATGACGATTCTTCCTACGTTGTCATGCCGATGCGTCTGTAACCTGTAGCAGGCGCAATGTCCCTTCGACGGATCATGGTCACCGCGGTGCGCAACTTGCACCCGGTGACACTCTCGCCCTCCCCCCGCATCAATATCCTTTACGGCGCCAACGGCAGCGGCAAGACCAGCGTGCTTGAGGCCGTGCACCTGCTTGGGCTGGCGCGCTCATTTCGCAGCACCCGCCTGAATCCGGTCATCCAGTACGAACAGCCTGCCTGTACCGTGTTTGGTGAAGTGCAGTTGACTGAAGGTGGCACCAGTAACCTGGGTGTTTCCCGAGAGCGGCAGGGAGAATTCACCATTCGCATCGATGGGCAGAACGCACGCAGCGCCGCCCAGCTGGCGGAACTGTTACCGCTGCAGCTCATCAACCCAGACAGTTTCCGGCTGTTGGAAGGTGCGCCGAAAATACGCCGCCAGTTTCTGGATTGGGGGGTGTTCCACGTGGAACCTCGCTTTTTGCCAGCCTGGCAACGGCTGCAGAAGGCGCTGCGGCAGCGGAACTCATGGTTGCGTCATGGTACACTTGACGCAGCTTCGCAAGCCGCCTGGGACCGGGAATTGTGCCTGGCCAGTGCGGAAATAGATGAATACCGTCGCAACTACATCAAGGCCTTGAAGCCCGTCTTCGAGCGAACCCTGAGCGAACTGGTCGAGCTGGACGGGTTGACCCTGAGCTACTACCGAGGCTGGGACAAGGACCGGGAACTGCAAGAAGTACTCGCATCCTCTCTCCTTCGCGATCAGCAGATGGGCCATACCCAGGCCGGTCCGCAGCGTGCTGATCTGCGTCTTCGCCTGGCTGCCAATAACGCGGCCGACATCCTGTCGCGTGGTCAACAAAAGCTTGTGGTGTGCGCGTTGCGCATCGCCCAAGGCCACCTCGTCAGTCAGGCTCGTCGCGGTAACTGTATTTATCTCGTGGATGACTTGCCGTCCGAGCTGGACGACAAGCATCGCCGCGCGCTGTGTCGCTTGCTAGAAGAATTACGCTGCCAGGTGTTCATCACCTGTGTAGATCACGAATTACTGAGGGAAGGCTGGCAGACGGAAACGCCAGTTGCTTTGTTCCACGTGGAACAAGGCCGTATCACCCAGACCCACGACCATCGGGAGTGAAGGCATGAGCGAAAATCAAACGTACGACTCCTCCAGCATCAAAGTGCTGAAAGGTTTGGATGCCGTACGCAAGCGTCCCGGCATGTACATTGGCGACACCGATGATGGTAGCGGCCTGCACCACATGGTCTTCGAGGTGGTCGACAACTCGATCGACGAAGCCCTCGCCGGTCACTGCGATGACATCACGGTCATCATCCACCCGGACGAATCCATCAGCGTGCGCGACAACGGTCGCGGCATTCCGGTGGATGTGCACAAAGAAGAAGGCGTTTCCGCAGCCGAGGTCATCATGACCGTACTGCACGCCGGCGGTAAGTTCGACGATAACTCTTACAAGGTATCCGGCGGCCTGCACGGCGTGGGTGTTTCTGTTGTAAACGCCCTGTCCGAGAAGCTCGTACTGACGGTTCGCCGTAGCGGCAAGATCTGGGAACAGACCTACGTTCATGGCGTTCCACAAGCGCCGATGGCGGTAGTCGGTGAAAGCGAAACCACCGGTACCCACATCCACTTCAAGCCGTCGGCTGAAACGTTCAAGAACATCCACTTCAGCTGGGATATCCTGGCCAAACGTATCCGCGAGTTGTCATTCCTCAACTCGGGCGTTGGTATTTTGCTGAAGGATGAGCGCAGCGGTAAGGAGGAGTTCTTCAAATACGAAGGCGGCCTGCGCGCGTTCGTCGAGTACCTGAACACCAACAAGACGCCGGTCAACTCCCAGGTATTCCACTTCAACGTTCAGCGTGACGATGGCGTGGGTGTTGAAGTGGCTCTCCAGTGGAACGACAGCTTCAACGAAAACCTGCTGTGCTTCACCAACAACATTCCACAGCGCGACGGTGGTACCCACTTGGTGGGCTTCCGTTCTTCGCTGACCCGTAGCCTTAACAGCTACATCGAACAGGAAGGCCTGGCCAAGAAGAACAAGGTGGCGACCACGGGTGACGACGCCCGTGAAGGCCTGACCGCAATCATCTCGGTAAAGGTACCGGACCCTAAGTTCAGCTCGCAGACCAAAGACAAACTGGTCTCCTCGGAGGTGAAAACCGCCGTGGAACAAGAGATGAACAAATACTTCTCCGACTTCCTGCTGGAGAACCCGAACGAGGCCAAGGCCGTCGTTGGCAAGATGATCGACGCCGCTCGTGCGCGTGAAGCGGCGCGTAAAGCCCGTGAGATGACTCGCCGCAAAGGTGCACTGGATATCGCTGGCCTGCCAGGAAAGTTGGCGGACTGCCAAGAGAAGGACCCTGCCCTTTCCGAACTGTACCTGGTGGAGGGTGACTCCGCAGGGGGGTCGGCCAAGCAAGGTCGTAACCGTCGCACCCAGGCGATCTTGCCGCTGAAGGGTAAAATCCTCAACGTCGAGAAAGCACGCTTCGACAAGATGATCTCGTCCCAGGAAGTGGGCACCCTGATCACTGCGCTTGGCTGCGGTATCGGCCGCGAAGAGTACAACATCGACAAGCTGCGTTATCACAACATCATCATCATGACCGATGCTGACGTTGACGGTTCGCACATCCGTACTCTGCTGCTGACCTTCTTCTTCCGTCAGTTGCCGGAACTGGTCGAGCGCGGCTACATCTACATTGCCCAGCCGCCACTGTACAAAGTGAAAAAAGGTAAGCAGGAGCAGTACATCAAGGACGACGAGGCCATGGAAGAATACATGACCCAGTCGGCCCTGGAAGACGCAAGCCTGCACCTGGACGAGTCAGCCCCAGCGGTTTCTGGTGTGCAACTGGAAAGCCTGGTGAACGAGTTCCGTAGTGTCATGAAGACCCTCAAGCGCCTGTCGCGTTTGTACCCGGAAGAGCTGACCGAGCACTTCGTTTACCTGCCTGAGGTGACTCTGGAGCAGTTGGGTGACCACGCGGTGATGCAGGCCTGGCTGGCCAAGCTTCAGGGGCGTCTGAACTCTAGCCAGAAGTCTGGCCTGGCATACAACGCCAGCCTGCGTGAAGATAAAGAGCGCAATGTATGGCTGCCGGAAGTGGAAATCACCTCCCACGGCCTGGCTAGCTATATCACGTTCAACCGTGACTTCTTCGGCAGCAATGACTACCGGACCGTCGTCAACATTGGTGCCAAGCTTTCCAGCCTGTTGGGTGAAGGCGCTTATGTACAACGTGGTGAACGCCGCAAGGCAATCGTCGAGTTCAAGGAAGGCCTGGACTGGCTGATGAATGAGACCACCAAGCGTCACACCATCCAGCGATACAAAGGGCTGGGTGAGATGAACCCGGACCAGCTGTGGGAAACCACCATGGACCCGACCGTTCGCCGTATGCTCAAAGTCACGATTGAAGATGCGATCGCTGCTGACCAGATCTTCAACACCTTGATGGGTGATGCAGTCGAGCCGCGTCGTGAGTTCATCGAAAGCAACGCGCTGTCTGTGTCGAACCTGGACTTCTGATCAGGTGTAATTCGCCAGACACTAAAAAGCCCGCTGATGCGGGCTTTTTAGTGTCTGCAAAAAATCAGTAGCCGGTAAGAATGTTCACGATCCTGCCACTGGCGATCGACATCAACACATAGTCGCCGTTCACGTACAGCCAACGGTGGTCACGCGGTGGCGCATACAGGTGGCGGGCTTTCCAGTCGGTCACCCAGTAACGGTCACCACGGTAATGTGGATCAACTGCATGACCACGCTGCCATTGCTGGTGCGGTACAGGCATACCTGGCTGTGGGCGGAAGTTCGAGTCACGGTAAGCAGGGCCGCGGCCATTGTCATGTCGGCCCTGTTGCTTGGGCTGGCCATGTGGCGGGTTGCCTTGGTGCGATGGACCGCCATCATGTCGATCGGGTGGGCCCGGCTGCGCGAAGCCGGCCAACGGTGCGCTGAGCATGAGCGCGGCGCAGATCACGGTTAGGGTTTTCTTCATTTGCTGCGGTCCTCTGCCTGTTATCGTCTGGCCAGTGCTGACTGCCAGATGCGGTTAACTGATCAGACCACGATTTTTTACGTTTAATGTCAGGGCGCAGGTAAAGGTCCGGTAAAGTCTGCCGCCTATTCAGTTCAGTCCGAGTGCCTTCAAGCGGCGATACAGTGTACGTTCACTCATGCCAAGATGGCTGGCCAGTTCGCTACGCGAGCCCTTGAACTCTTCCAGCGCCTGCGCCAGCTCACCCAGGTGGGTGCGACGGCCACCTGCCGTGTTCGCTGCCACCGGCCCGATATCTTCTGGCAAGTGTTCAGGGCGGATCAGCCCGTCATCGGCGAACAGCCGCGCCCTCTCCAGGATGTTGCGCAGCTCGCGGATATTGCCCGGAAACGGATGCAACCCAAGTTGCTGCAAGGCATCGTCACTCAGCGTGGGCGTGGGTTTACCGGCCGTGGCCATGCGCTGCAGCAGGCTTTGCGCGAGCAGCGGCAGGTCTTCTACCCGCTCGCGCAATGCCGGCAGGCGAATCGGAAAGCCGCTGATGCGGTAGTACAGGTCTTCACGGAAGGAGCCCTGCGCAACCATCTGCTTGAGCGGCTTATGGGTAGCGGATACCAGGCGAAAATCTGAATGCACCGTGCGCAGGCTACCCACCGGGCGGAAGCTGCCGGACTCGATCAGGCGTAGCAGTTTTACCTGCATCGCCAGTGGTACTTCGCCGATTTCGTCGAGAAACAGGGTACCGCCATGTGCCGCCTCAGCCAGGCCGATCTTGCGCTGGTGGGCACCGGTGAACGCACCTTTCTCATAACCGAACAACTCGCTTTCGAACAACGACTCGGTCAACCCGGTGCAGTCGACTACCACCAACGGGCCGTTTGCTCGGGGGCTGCCCATGTGCACTGCACGCGCGAACAGCTCTTTACCGCTACCGGACTCACCCTGCAGCAGCACCGGGATCTGCGCTGGCGCTGCACGTTGCAGGCTGGCCAAGGCAGCCTTGAAGGCTGGTGCGCGGCCCACCAGGCCCTGCTCCTGAGGTTGCGCTGACGCGAGAGTGATGGTGGTCAGGCGTTCGACAAACGCCACCACCCTGCCCTGCTCATCCAGAATCGGGCGCAGCTCGACATCCACATGCTCGGGGCCGCGTGGTGTGTGATGCACATGCAGCACTCGCTCGGGCACCTTGCTGTCCCACGCCTTGCGCATTGGGCAATGCTCGCCGGCCTGGTCGCACGGTACGGCATAGTGGTGCGAGACCTTATGGCATTTTTCACCCAGCGGCGCCTGATCATGCTGGCCGAACTGGCGGCGATAGGCGGCATTGGCGGCCAGGATGTTGTAGTCGGTATCCAGCACGATGGCCGGCAGGGCATCGTGCTCAAGGTAGGAAACCAGAGCTAGGATGAGCGGATGGGCTTCAGGCATGACGGCACCGTTTGGATGAACGGCGCAGCGTAACAAGGACTGCCAAACACTGCCATTGGCTGACAGTCGACTGCCACCTGCCTTGCCAGTATCGCTGCCAGTCGTCTTGACCGGGCCGGTTTCATTGGGGCAAGCGCGGTAAAAGGCCTGGCATGCATCTTGATACACCTCCTGGCACTGCCTACGCCTTGCAAGGTGGGGCAGATAAATTGGAGAACGTGATGATCATCGGCAACAACCTTCACGTGGACGCCTTTTACGACGAGGCGACCTCGACCATCAGCTACCTGGTCATGGACCGTGAAACCCGGCAATGTGCATTGATCGACAGTGTGCTGGATTACGACCCCAAATCCGGGCGCACCTGCAGCGCTTCGGCGGATCGCCTGATCGAGCGCGTGACCGAGCTGAACGCTAGCGTGCGCTGGGTGCTGGAAACCCATGTACACGCCGACCATCTTTCAGCGGCCGCCTACCTGAAGGAAAAGCTGGGTGGCCATACCGCGATCGGCGCTCACATCACCCAGGTACAGAAAGTATTCGGCGCCTTGTTCAATGCAGAGCCTGGCTTCGCCCGTGATGGCAGCCAGTTCGACGTGCTGCTCGAAGACGAGGAAGGCTTGCGCATCGGCAACCTGCACGCCCGGGCACTTCACACACCTGGGCACACCCCCGCGTGCATGAGTTTCATGATTGAAGATGCGGGCGAGATTGCAGTGTTCGTCGGTGACACCCTGTTCATGCCCGACTACGGTACTGCCCGCTGCGATTTCCCTGGGGCCGATGCCCGTACCCTGTACCGTTCGATCCGTCGTCTTCTGGCTTTCCCTGACCATACCCAGCTGTTCATGTGCCACGACTACCTGCCAGGTGGCCGCGACATGCAGTACGTCACCACCGTGGCCGAGCAGCGCGCCAGCAACATTCATATTCATCAGGGTGTCGACGAGGACAGTTTCGTCGCCATGCGCGAAGCCCGTGACAAGACCCTCGACATGCCCGTGCTGATCCTGCCTTCGGTGCAGGTGAACATGCGCAGCGGGCACTTCCCCGCGCCGGAAGAGAACGGCGTGAGCTATCTGAAAATCCCGCTGAACAAGCTGTAACCGCCCTGCCCCATAATCAGATTTCCAGGATTTACCGCCATGCCTGCCTTGTTGTCCCCTGCCAATACCGACCACCACAAGGTGGTCATCGTCGGTGCCGGTGCCGCTGGTATCGCCACCGCTTCCAGCCTGATCAGCCGTGACCCGTCGCTGGACGTTGCCTTGATCGACCCCGCCGATGTGCATTACTACCAACCCGGCTGGACCATGGTCGGGGCCGGTGTGTTCAAGGCACCGAGCACCGCCCGCACCATGGCTTCGACCATCCCGCGTGGTGTGCGCTGGGTCAAGGCGCGGGTGCAGGGTTTCGACCCTCTGGGCCAGTTGGTCATGCTCGAGGGCGGTCGTGCCATCAGCTATGAACAGCTGATAGTGTGCCCTGGCCTCACACTGGACTGGGCGGCAATTGAGGGGCTCTGTGAAACCTTGGGCCGCAACGGGGTCACCTCCAATTACCGTTACGACCTGGCGCCCTACACGTGGGAGCTGGTGCAGAAACTCAAGCAAGGCCGTGCCGTATTCAGCCAGCCGCCCATGCCGATCAAATGTGCGGGCGCACCGCAGAAGGCGCTGTACCTGTCTTGCGATCATTGGCTGCGCAACGGCCATCTGGGGGCGGTTAAAGCCAGCTTCTTCAATGCCGGGGCAGTGTTGTTCGGTGTGGCGGACTACGTGCCTGCGTTGATGAAGTACATCGAAAAATACGCTGTGGACCTCAATTTTTCCCACAGGTTGGTCGCTGTGGACGGTCCGAACAAGCGCGCCACCTTCGTACGCACGCTGCCCGATGGCAGCAGTGAAACGCGCATCGAGGCGTTCGACATGCTCCACGTGGTACCGCCACAGGTGGCGCCGGCTTTTATTCGCGAAAGCCCGTTGGCCGATAACGCCGGCTGGGTCGATGTCGATCCGCATACCCTGCGCCATCGCAAGTACACCAACATCCATGCCCTGGGTGACGTGGCCAATACCAGCAATGCCAAGACCGCCGCAGCGGCCCGCAAGCAGGCGCCGGTAGTGGCCAACAACGTGCTGGTGGCACTGGGCCGGCTGCCCACCCTCGCCCAGTACGATGGCTATGGCTCGTGCCCGCTGACGGTAGAGCGCGGGAAGATCGTCCTGGCCGAGTTCACCTATGGCGGCAAACTGGCACCGAGCTTTCCCAGTTGGTTGCTGGATGGCCGCAAGCCGACGCGTCTGGCCTGGTTGCTCAAGGCGCAGGCGCTGCCGCCGCTGTACTGGCAAGGCATGCTCAAGGGCCGCGAGTGGCTGGCGCGCCCGCAGTTGGTAGCCGAGGGTGGGCAGTGATCGAACATCAATTGTTGGGGGCGGGCCTGGGCGCGATCATCGGTGCGGTGCTGGCGTTGACCGGCGCCGGCGGTGGCATTCTTGCTGTGCCCTTGCTGGTGTTCGGCCTGGGGCTGTCGATGGTCGAGGCTGCACCGGTCGGCCTGTTGGCCGTAGGCATGGCGGCGGCGGTTGGCGCAGTGCTGGGTTTGCGTCAGGGGTTGGTGCGTTATCGGGCAGCGCTGTTTATCGCACTGATCGGCGTAGCAGCGGCGCCGTTCGGGCTGATGCTGGCGCACCGCTTGCCGAATACACCTTTGCAGTTGGTGTTTGCCGGGGTGCTGGTGTACGCCTGCCTGCGTATCTGGCGCAAGGCGGCCAAAGACCTGCGCGGTGAAGCCAATGACGCCCATCGCTATATCGAACCCTGTGTGCTGAACCCGTTGCAAGGTCGCTTGCGCTGGACCCTGCCATGCGCGCGTGCCCTGGCATTTACCGGTGCCTTGTCTGGGTTGCTGTCTGGTCTGCTGGGGGTTGGCGGTGGTTTCGTCATCATCCCGGCCCTGAACCGCTATACCAACCTGCGCATGGCCAGCATCGTGTCCACCTCGCTGGCGGTGATCGCACTGGTGTCCACCGGCAGTGTGGTCAGCGCCAGCCTGGCGGGTGTGATGCATTGGCAGGTTGGAGCCCCGTTTGCATCAGGCGCGGTGCTCGGCCTGCTGCTGGCGCGGCCATTGGCGGCCAGGCTGGCCGGGCCGCGTTTGCAGCAGATGTTTGCGGTGGCCGGTTGGACGGCGGCATTGCTGCTGGCTGGCAAGACACTATTGGGCTAGCAGCGCGTCCTGTTCTGCGGCGCACAGCGCCAGCAGGTAGTCCCACACCACCCGCAGGCGCACTGACTTGTGCAGCTCGCGGCGGGTGCAGATCCAGTAGCTGCGCTGGATGGTTTCGCCAGGCAGTACGCGCACCAGCGTCGGGTCGTCGTGAGCCATGTAGTTGGGCAGTACGGCGATGCCCAGCCCGGCGCGGGCGGCAGCCTGTTGGGCAATGACGCTGGTGCTGCGAAACACCACGGTCGGTGCCCGGCAGAAACTGTTGAGAAACAGCAGTTCCTGGCTGAACAGCAGGTCGTCGACGTAGCCGATCCAGTTGTGCCGGGCCAGGTCCTCACGGTTGCGCAACGGCGGTGCCCGGTCCAGGTAGTCCTGGCTGGCGTACAGCGCCAGGCGGTAGTCGGTGAGCTTGCGGGTTATCAGCAGGTCGGCGTTGGGGCGTTCCAGGTGAATGCTGATCTCCGCTTCGCGGTTGAGGATGCTGACAAAGCGCGGCACCGCCACCAGTTCCACCTCCAGGCCCGGGTAGCGCTCGAACAACGCGTTCATGCGTGGGGTGAAGAACATGATGCCGATGCCTTCGGTCACCCCCAGGCGAATTTTGCCCAACGGGGTGATGGCCTGGGTGATTTCTTCCTGCGCCAACAGCGCGACGTTCTCCATGGCCTCGGCATGCTTGAGCAGGGCTTGGCCCGAGGGGGTCAGCTCGTAGCCCTGGGCATGTTGTACAAACAGCGCAGTGCCCAGGCTTTGCTCGATGCTCTCGATATGCCGGGCCACGGTGCTGTGGGTTGTGTTGAGGCGCTTGGCGGCGGTAAGCAGGCGGCCGCTGCGCTGCAACTCGAGGAAAAACCGCAGATCGTTCCAGTCGAACATGCTGATCCTTGTGGCTGTTCGTCCGGCCCTTTCGCGGGTAAACCCGCTCTCACAGGGACCGCGCCGCCTTCAGAAGCAGCGTCGAACCTGTGGGAGCGGGTTTACCCGCGAAGAGGCCGGTATAGGCTTACCCCTGTGCTAAAACGCACAACGGCTGCGCGAAATCTCGTGTTTCACTCACGAAATTACGCACTAAGATGGATCGGGACAAGAATAAAAAACGGGCGCGAGGTTGCACATGCCATCAGCCGATTCTGTCTTCGACTACGTCGTCGTAGGGGCCGGTCCCGCCGGTTGCCTTCTGGCCAACCGTTTGTCCGCCGACCCATCCTGCCGCGTTTTGCTGCTGGAAGCAGGTGGCCGCGACAACTATCCCTGGATTCACATCCCCGTCGGCTATCTCTATTGCATCGGCAACCCGCGCACTGACTGGTGCTTCAAGACCGAGGCGCAGCCAGGCCTGGGGGGGCGCGCACTGGGCTACCCACGCGGCAAGGTGCTCGGTGGCTGTTCTTCAATCAACGGCATGATCTACATGCGTGGCCAGGCGGCGGACTATGACCGCTGGGCCGAGCAAGGCAATGACGGCTGGGCCTGGAAGGACGTGCTGCCGCTGTTCAAGGCCAGCGAAAACCACTTCGCCGGCGCCAGTGAGCACCACGGCGGTGACGGCGAATGGCGGGTCGAGCGCCAGCGCTACAGCTGGCCAATCCTCGATGCTTTCCGTGATGCCGCCGAGCAAAGCGGCATCGGCAAGGTCGACGACTTCAACACCGGCGACAACCAGGGCTGTGGATACTTTCAGGTCAACCAGCGCAGCGGCGTACGCTGGAACGCCTCCAAAGCTTTCCTGAGGCCGATAAAGGACCGCGCCAACCTCACTGTGCTGACCGGCGTTCAGGTTGACCAGGTACTGCTCAACAACACCCGGGCGCGGGCCGTGAAAGCATTTTGGCAAGGCGCCTGGCACGAGTTTGCGTCGCGTCGCGAAATCATCCTCTGCGCCGGCGCTGTTGGTTCACCCGGTATTCTGCAACGCTCCGGCATCGGCCCGCGCCAGCTGCTGGAAAGCCTGGGCATTGGTGTACGCCACGATATGCCGGGCGTGGGGGGCAACCTTCAGGACCACCTGCAACTGCGCCTGATCTACCAGATCCGCAATACCCGCACCTTGAACCAGATGGCCAATAGCCTCTGGGGCAAGATGGGCATGGGCCTGCGCTACCTTTATGACCGCAGCGGCCCACTGGCGATGGCGCCGAGCCAGCTGGGCGCGTTCGTGCGCTCGAGCCCGGACCAGGCCACCGCCAACCTGCAGTATCACGTTCAGCCGCTTTCACTGGAGCGCTTCGGTGAGCCGCTGCATTCGTTCCCGGCCTTTACCGCATCGGTGTGCAACCTGCGTCCGGTAAGCCGCGGGCGTATCGATATCAGCAGCACCGACATGAACAGCACGCCGCTGATCGACCCCAACTACCTCAGCGAGCCACAGGACCTGCGCGTGGCCGCCGATGCCATCCGCCTCACCCGGCGCATCGTGCAGGCCCCTGCCCTTGCAGCGTTCGACCCCAAGGAATACCTGCCAGGCCCAGCCCTGCAAACCGAGCAAGAGCTGTTTGAGGCAGCCGGCAAAATTGGCACCACCATCTTCCACCCGGTCGGTACCTGCCGTATGGGCAGCGGTGCCTTGGACGTTGTGGATAACCAGTTGCGCGTGCACGGCATCCCCGGTTTGCGTGTGGCCGATGCCTCGATCATGCCGCAGATCACCTCCGGTAATACCTGTTCACCGACCCTGATGATCGCCGAGAAGGCGGCGCAACTGATCCTCAAAGGAGCTGCTACCCAGACCTACATGAACGAAGACGCGATACCGACCCCCTGACCCGGGTGCGTGCAACACCGGTGGCTCGCGGTCAGAAGCCGCCGACAGTGGAACAAAAAGAATAATCACTGTGGCCTGCGGGCCGAGGACAGCAACGATGTCGGATTACATCCAGGAACAGGGTGCGGCGGCCAGCAGCTCCAGCCGCCGTGAAGAACGCAAGATCATTTTCGCGTCATCCCTCGGGACGGTTTTCGAGTGGTATGACTTTTTTCTCTATGGTGCGCTGGCAGCGGTCATCAGCAAGCAGTTCTTTGCTGGGGTGAACGACACCACCGCATTCATCTTCGCCCTCATGGCCTTCGCCGCCGGCTTTCTGGTGCGGCCGTTCGGTGCATTGGTGTTCGGCCGCCTGGGCGACATGATCGGGCGCAAGTACACCTTCCTGGTCACCATCGTGCTGATGGGTTTGTCCACCTTCGCCGTGGGGTTGCTGCCCACTTATGCCAGTATCGGCATTGCCGCACCGATCATCCTGGTGATCCTGCGCATGCTCCAAGGGCTGGCGCTGGGGGGGGAGTACGGCGGTGCTGCCACCTATGTGGCCGAGCATGCGCCCCATGGCAAACGGGGCTTTTACACCGGTTTCATCCAGTCTACGGCCACCCTTGGCCTGTTGTTGTCGCTGCTGGTGGTGCTGGGCAGCCGCTACATCAGTGGCGACCAGTTCGAAACCTGGGGCTGGCGCCTGCCGTTCCTGTTGTCGATCGTGCTGCTGGCCATCTCCACCTGGATCCGCATGAGCATGCACGAGTCGCCGGCCTTCGTGAAAATGAAGGCCCAGGGCAAGGTCAGCAAGTCGCCTATTCGTGAGTCGTTCACCTCTTGGCCTAACCTGAAAGTGGTGCTGACCGCCTTGTTCAGCATCAACGCCGGGCAAGCCGTGACCTTCTATACGGCGCAGTTCTATGTGTTGTTCTTCATGACCCAAATGCTGAAGATGGACCCTGCCCAGGCCAACACGCTGCTGATCATCAGTGTGGTGATCGGTGCGCCGTTCTTCGTGTTTTTCGGTTGGCTGTCGGACCGTATTGGCCGCAAGCCGATCCTGATGCTCGGCCTGCTGTTGGCCACGGTGCTGTACTTCCCGCTGTTCAAGGCGCTAAGCCATTACGCCAACCCTCAGATCGACGCAGCCAGCCGGCAGGCGCCTATCGTGGTCACGGCCGACCCACAAAATTGCACCTTCCAGTTCGACCCGGTGGGCAAGGCTCGTTTTGACAGCCCGTGCGACAAGGTCAAGACATTCCTGGTGAAGCAGGGCCTGCCGTATAGCTCAGTGAACGTGGCCGGCAGCGATGTGGTAGTGAATATTGGTGAAAAGACCATCAATGGCTACGACGAAGCGGCCATGCGCAGCGCAGTGGAGCAGGCGGGCTACCCGGCCAAGGCCGACCCAGGGCAGGTCAACCAGGTAATGGTGGTGGTGCTGATCGTGGCGATGATCCTGATCGCGACCATGACCTATGGCCCGCTGGCAGCGGTAATGGTCGAGCTGTTCCCGACCCGTATCCGCTACACCTCCATGTCCCTGCCCTACCATATTGGTAATGGCTGGTTCGGCGGTTTCCTGCCAACGGTATCGTTCGCGCTGGTGGTGTATACCGGGGATATCTTCTACGGATTGTGGTACCCGGTGCTGGTGACCGGGATCAGCCTGGTGGTGGGGATTTTCTGCCTTAAAGAAACCAAGGATGTGGATCTCGACAAGGTCTGACCCTGTTCATCCGGCATAAAAAAACCGGCTGTAAAAGCCGGTTTTTTTATACCGCGGAAAAACTTATGCACGCTTTTCAGAAAAATTTCATAAGTGGAAATAAACTTCTAATTCAAGTACTTAGCGATCATTTCAAGCATTTGATCGAAAAACTGCTCACAAGTTATCCACAGATGATCAGGCCATCTGCTGTTGGGGTTTTTCATCAGCTGGCGGCAGCGAACCCAAGGCCCGTTGAGTCGCTTCGTTCCACGCCGCTGCGCGGTCATTGAGTTCGGCGATGGCACGTGGCCCGGTGCCATTGGCGTACATCGGCTCGCCAATCACCACTTCGATGGTACCGGCACGCTTGCCCCAACCTGTCTTCGGCCAGAACTTGCCGGCATTGTGGGCAATCGGCAGCACCGGCAGCCCGGCATTCACGGCCAGCGCAGTACCGCCGCGGGAGAACTTGCCCACGGTGCCGAAGGGCACGCGGGTGCCTTCCGGGAAGATCAGCACCCAAGTCTTCTGCTTGAGCAGCTCGTCGCCTTTGCTCGCCACCTGGCGCAACGCTTCCTTTGGGTTGTCGCGGTTGATCGCGATCGGCCGCAGCATGGCCATGGCCCAGCCGAAAAACGGCACGTACAGCAGCTCGCGCTTGAGCACTTGGCTCAGCGGCGAAAAGTACTGGGAAAGGAAGAAGGTTTCCCAAGTGCTTTGGTGGTTGGACAGGATCACACAGGGCTCTTTCGGCACGTTTTCGGCGCCGGTGACCTTGTAGTCGATGCCGAGAATGGTGCGCACCAGGAACAGCGCGCAGCGACACCAATACACGTTGATGAACCTGTAGCGCTTGGGGAACGACAGGAACGGCGCGATGAAGAAGCTCAGCGAGCACCACAGCAGTGAACTGGTGCCCAGCAGCAGGTAAAAAAGAAAGATTCTGATCGCCTGCAGGATCGACATAGTGGCTTGTACCATTGCGGGGCATGCCCGCCTGAGAAAAATGCGCCCGAGGCGCACTGTTTAAATTAGTTCTCTGGCGATAGCTGCCAGATCGTCGAAAATCAGTGTAGTTTCAGGGACACTTTTTTCCAGGGTCCGCTCGCCCTTGCCAGTTTTTACCAACACGGGTTGTGCACCGACGGCCAGGGCGGCCTCCAGGTCACCTTTGCTGTCGCCGACGAACCAGACGCCTTGCAGGGCGACCCGGTAATGCTCGGCAATCGCCACCAGCATGCCAGGCTTTGGCTTGCGGCAATCGCAGCCATCGTCCGGCCCGTGCGGGCAATACACGATATGGCCCACCTCGCCCCCCTGCTCCGCCACCAGCTCGCGCAGGCGTGCGTGCATGGCTTCCAGGGTTGCCAGTGTGTAGTAGCCACGGGCAATGCCGGACTGGTTGGTGGCCACGGCCACCGTCCAGCCGGCTTTGCTCAACTGCGCGATGGCCTCGACCGAGCCAGGGATCGGCACCCATTCTTCCAGCGTCTTGATGTAGGCGTCGGAGTCATGGTTGATGACCCCGTCACGGTCGAGAATCAGCAGTTTCAAGGCTTACCCCAGCAGCGAAATGTCGGCCACGCCCAGGAACAGGCCGCGCAGGCGGCTGAGCAGGGCATAACGGTTGGCGCGTACCTTGGCATCTTCAGCGTTGACCATCACCGCTTCGAAGAAGGCGTCGACCGGGTCACGCAGGGCCGCCAGGCGGGCCAGCGATTCACTGTACTGGCGTGCAGCAGCCATCGGCTGCACGGCCTGGTCGGCCTGCTGGATGGCCGAGTACAGGGAGAACTCGTTGGCGTTGTCGAAGTACTTTGGCTCGACCTGTTCGGCGATGGCACCTTCGGCCTTGCTCAGCAAGTTCGATACACGCTTGTTCACCGCGGCCAGGGCTTCGGCTTCCGGCAGCTTGCGGAAGGCCTGCACAGCTTGCACACGCTGGTCGAAGTCCAGGGCCGAGCCTGGCTGCAGGGCACGCACCGACAGGTAGGTGGCCACGTCGATGCCTTCGTCTTCGTAACGCGCACGCAGGCGGTCGAAGATGAATTCCAGTACCTGTTCGGCCAGGCCAGCGGCCTTGACCTTGGCGCCGAACTGCTTGACTGCGAACTCGACCGCACCGGTCAGGTTCAGGTCGAGCTGCTTCTCGATCAGAATGCGCAGCACGCCCAAGGCAGCACGGCGCAGGGCGTACGGGTCCTTGCTCCCGGTAGGCAGCATGCCGATGCCGAAGATGCCAACGAGGGTGTCGAGTTTGTCGGCGATGGCCACGGCAGCACCGGTGAGGGTCTGCGGCAGCTCGGCGCCAGCACCGCGCGGCATGTACTGCTCGTTCAAAGCCAGGGCGACGTCCTGCGGCTCACCGTCGTTGAGCGCGTAGTAGTAACCGGCAACACCCTGCATTTCGGGGAACTCGCCGACCATCTCGGTGGCCAGGTCGCACTTGGACAGCAGGCCGGCACGGCCGGCGCGCTGGGCGTCGCCGCCGATCAGCGGGGCAATGAACGCAGCCAGTTTGGAAACACGCTCGGCCTTGTCGTACACAGTGCCCAGCTGCGCCTGGAACACCACGTTTTTCAGGCGCTCGTTGAAGGTTTCCAGCGGCTGCTTCTTGTCCTGCTTGAAGAAGAACTCGGCGTCGGTCAGGCGTGGGCGCACGACCTTCTCGTTGCCTTGCACGATCTGCTTCGGGTCGCGGCTCTCGACGTTGGCCACGGTGATGAAGCGCGGCAGCAGCTTGCCTTCGCTGTCCAGCAGGCAGAAGTACTTCTGGTTGTCCTGCATGGTGGTGATCAGGGCTTCCTGTGGCACTTCAAGGAAACGCTCCTCGAACGAGCACACCAGCGGCACTGGCCACTCGACCAGGGCAGTCACTTCGTCCAGCAGCGCAGGCGGCACGATGGCGGTGCCTTCCTGCTGCATGGCCAGCTCGGCGGTACGCTTGCTGATCAGCTCGCGGCGCTCGGCGAAGTCGGCCAGCACGTAGGCTTTGCGCAGGTCTTCGACGTAGTTGGCCGGGGTGGTGATGACGACGTTTTCCGGGTGGTGGAAGCGGTGGCCACGGGATTCACGGCCGGCTTTCTGCGACAGGATGGTGCAGTCGACCACCTGGTCGCCCAGCAGCATCACCAGCCATTGCGTCGGGCGTACGAACTCTTCACGGCTGGCCGCCCAGCGCATGCGCTTGGGAATCGGCAGGTCGTTGAGCGAATCTTCGACGATGGTTGGCAGCAAGCCGGCGGTGGCCTTGCCTGGGATATGCTGGGAGAAGCGCAGCTTGGCGCCGCTCTGGTCGATTTCCGACAGATCTACACCGCATTTCTTGGCAAAGCCAAGAGCAGCCTGGGTCGGCTCGCCGTCTTTGAAAGCAGCCTGCAGGGGCGGGCCGTCGATATTGATGCTGCGGTCAGGCTGCTGCACGTCCAGCTGGCGGATCAGCACGGCCAGGCGGCGCGGCGCGGCGTACACCTGCTTGCCGGTGTAGTTCAGGCCAGCGGCCTGCAGGCCTTTCTCGATGCCGGCCAGGAAGGCGTCGCCGAGGGTGGCGAGGGCCTTGGGTGGCAGCTCTTCGGTGCCCAGTTCTACCAGGAAATCTTGAGCACTCATTGTGCAGCCTCCAGCTTAGCCAACACTTCGTCACGCAATTCAGGGGTGGCCATCGGGAAGCCCAGGCGTGCGCGGGCTTGCAGATAGCTTTGCGCCACGTCCCGGGCCAGGGTACGTACACGCAAGATGTAACGCTGGCGCTCGGTTACCGAGATGGCGCGGCGGGCGTCCAGCAGGTTGAAGGTGTGCGAGGCCTTCAGGACCATTTCATAGGTCGGCAACGGCAGATCCAGCTTGATCAGGCGGTTGGCTTCGCTTTCGTAGAAGTCGAACAGTTCGAACAGCTTGTCGACATTGGCGTGCTCGAAGTTGTAGGTCGACTGCTCCACCTCGTTCTGGTGGAACACGTCGCCATAGGTGACTTTGCCAAACGGGCCGTCGGCCCACACCAGGTCGTACACCGAGTCGACGCCCTGGATGTACATGGCCAGGCGCTCCAGGCCGTAGGTGATTTCACCGGTGACCGGGTAGCACTCGATACCGCCTACCTGCTGGAAGTAGGTGAACTGGGTGACTTCCATCCCGTTGAGCCAGATTTCCCAGCCCAGACCCCAGGCGCCGAGGGTCGGCGATTCCCAGTTGTCTTCGACGAAGCGGATGTCGTGCACCAGCGGATCCAGGCCGATGGCTTTCAGCGAGCCGAGGTACAGCTCCTGGAAGTTGGCCGGGTTGGGCTTGAGCACGACCTGGAACTGGTAGTAGTGCTGCAGGCGGTTTGGGTTTTCGCCATACCGCCCGTCGGCAGGGCGACGGCTAGGCTGCACGTAGGCGGCGTTCCAGGTTTCTGGGCCGACGGCGCGCAGGAACGTGGCGGTATGGAAAGTGCCGGCGCCTACTTCCATATCGTAGGGCTGAAGCACCACACAACCTTGAGCTGCCCAGTAGTTCTGCAGGGCGAGGATCAGGTCTTGGAAGGTACGCACGGCTGGCGTAGGCTGGCTCACGAAATTCACCTGTATCTGGGGATGCGGATGTAAAGAGCGGGAGTATAACCTGATTCGCCTCGCCCTCTACTCATTGGAGCCTTATGCCACGCTGCTTTTGGTGTACCGACGATCCGTTGTACCAGGCCTACCATGACCAGGAATGGGGAACGCCACAGCGTGACCCGGCGTTGCTCTTCGAGATGCTTTTGCTCGAAGGGTTCCAGGCCGGGCTTTCGTGGATAACCGTTTTGCGCAAACGCGAGCGTTATCGCGAGGTGATGTACGGCTTCGACCCGGAAAAGCTGGCCGCCATGAGCGACGAGCGCATCGAAGAACTGATGCAGGATGCGGGTATCATCCGCAACCGCCTCAAGCTCAAGGCTGCGCGGCGCAATGCCCAGGCCTGGCGGGCTGTGGATAACCCGGCCGAATGGCTGTGGTCGTTCGTTGGCGGCGAGCCGAAGATCAACCACTTCAACGGGCGCGGCGACGTGCCGGCTGTTACCGACGAAGCCAAGGCCATGAGCAAGGCCCTGCAGAAAGCCGGCTTCACCTTTGTCGGCCCGACCATCTGCTACGCCTTCATGCAGGCCACCGGCATGGTCATGGACCACACCACCGATTGCGATCGCTACGCCGCCTTGTTGCGCTGAGGGGTTACAATGCGCGCCTTGCTGAAATAAGGAATTCGCCTGTGGAAAAGTTCAAGGGCGCCCTGATGGTCGGGGTGCTGCGCCTGTTTGCCAAGCTGCCCTGGGGCGCTGTACAGCGCGTCGGCGCGGGTATCGGTTGGCTGATGTGGAAAGTGCCCAATGGTTCGCGCAACGTGGTGCGGATCAACCTGGCCAAGTGTTTCCCGGAGATGGACCCGGTTGCCCGTGAGCAGCTGGTTGGCCAGGCGCTGCGGGATATTGGCAAATCCTTTGTCGAAAGTGCCTGTGCCTGGATCTGGCCGCCGCAGCGTTCGCTGGAGCTGGTCAAGGAAGTGCACGGCCTGGAAGTGCTTGAGCAGGCTCTGGCCTCGGGCAAGGGCGTGGTGGGGATCACCAGCCACCTGGGCAACTGGGAAGTGCTGAACCACTTTTACTGTAACCAGTGCAAACCGATCATCTTCTATCGCCCGCCGAAGCTCAAAGCGGTGGATGACCTGTTGCGCGAGCAGCGTGTGCAGATGGGCAACCGCGTGGCGCCTTCGACCAAGGAAGGCATCCTCAGCATCATCAAGGAAGTGCGCCGTGGAGGCCAGGTAGGCATCCCCGCCGACCCCGAGCCGGCGGAATCGGCAGGGGTGTTCGTACCGTTCCTGGGTACCCAGGCGCTGACCAGCAAATTCGTGCCGAACATGCTGGCCGGCGGCAAGGCGGTGGGTGTGTTCCTGCATGCGCTGCGGCTGCCGGATGGTTCGGGCTTTCGGGTGATTCTGGAGGCAGCGCCGGAAGCGATGTACAGCACCGATGTGACCGAATCGGCGGCGGCGATGAGCAAGGTGGTCGAGCGCTATGTGCGCGAGTACCCCAGCCAGTACATGTGGAGCATGAAACGCTTCAAGAAGCGCCCGGCTGGCGAGCCGCGCTGGTACTGAGATTTCTGGGGGCGCTTTGCGCCCCTTTCGCGGGACAAGCCCGCTCCCACATGGGATCGCGGTCACCTGAACGAGCGGCCTTGTGTCGCGATGTTCAGCGCAGCCCACACTATCTCTGTGGGAGCGGGCTTGCCCCGCGAATGGGCTGCAAAGCAGCCCCGGCAATCTCAGGCCTTGTTGAGCTTCTTCAGGAATACGGCCATCTCCTTCTCGGCCTGCTTGTCCCCATGGGCCTGCGCCGCCACGATCCCGTCTTCCCAGGCCCTGCGCGCTGCCGCCAGGTCACCCTGCAACTGATGCGCTTTGCCCAGTAACTTCCACGCTGCGGAGTACTTGGGATCCTGCTCCACACACCGTGCCAGGTGCACCGCCGCTTCAGCGCCATTGCCTTCATCCAGCCAGGCCTTCCCCAGCCCGAACCGCAGCAATGGGTTATCCACACCCTTGGCCAGCATCTTCTCCAGCGATTCGCGCATGCCCTCTTCTCCTAGAAGAAACTCAAGCCAACGTGGAACAGCTTCTCCACATCCCGAATGTGTTTTTTATCCACAACGAACAGGATCACATGGTCACCCGACGCGATCACGGTGTCGTCGTGGGCGATCATCACCTCTTCGTCGCGGATGATGGCGCCGATGGTGGTACCCGGTGGCAGGGCGATGTCTTCGATGGCCTTGCCCACAACCTTGCTCGACTTCGAATCCCCGTGCGCCACCGCCTCGATGGCCTCGGCCGCACCACGGCGCAGCGAGTGCACGCTGACAATGTCACCCCGGCGCACGTGCGCAAGCAGGGTGCCGATGGTGGCCAGCTGCGGGCTGATGGCGATGTCGATATCACCGCCCTGCACCAGGTCGACATAGGCCGGGTTGTTGATGATGGTCATTACCTTGCCCGCGCCCAGGCGCTTGGCCAGCAGCGACGACATGATGTTGGCTTCGTCATCGTTGGTCAGGGCCAGGAAGATGTCGGCGTCGGCGATGTTCTCTTCGAGCATCAAGTCCTTGTCCGAGGCGCTGCCCTGCAGCACCACAGTGCTTTCCAGGGTATCGGAGAGGTGCCGGCAGCGGGCCGGGTTCATCTCGATGATCTTCACCTGGTAGCGGCTCTCGATGGCTTCGGCCAGGCGTTCGCCGATCTGCCCACCGCCGGCGATCACAATGCGTTTATTGGTTTCGTCGATGCGGCGCAGCTCGCCCATCACGGCGCGGATGTCCTTCTTGGCGGCGATGAAGAACACTTCGTCGTCAGCTTCGATCACCGTGTCGCCACGTGGGGTGATTGGCCGGTCGCGGCGGAAGATCGCCGCCACGCGGGTGTCGACGTTGGGCATGTGCGCGCGGATCTGGCGCAACTGCTGGCCGACCAGTGGGCCGCCGTAGTAAGCCTTCACCGCCACAAGCTGGGCCTTGCCTTCGGCGAAGTCGATCACCTGCAGTGAGCCTGGGTGTTCGATCAGGCGCTTGATGTAGTTGGTCACCACCTGCTCGGGGCTGATCAGCACGTCGACCGGGATATGGTCGTTGTCGAACAGCTCTTCGCGTGTCAGGTAGGACGATTCACGCACCCGGGCGATCTTGGTCGGGGTGTGGAACAGCGAATAGGCCACCTGACAGGCGACCATGTTGGTTTCGTCGCTGTTGGTCACTGCCACCAGCATGTCGGCGTCGTCGGCACCCGCCTGGCGCAGCACCGTCGGCAGCGAACCGCGGCCCTGCACGGTACGGATGTCCAGGCGGTCACCGAGGTCGCGCAAGCGCTCGCCATCGGTGTCGACCACGGTGATGTCGTTGGCTTCGCTGGCCAGGTGCTCTGCCAGCGTACCGCCTACCTGCCCTGCGCCGAGGATGATGATCTTCATCCGCTACTCCCTACCGTTTGGTCTTATCCGCGTGAGGCGGCGATCTTGATCAGCTTGGCATAGTAGAAGCCGTCGTGGCCGCCCTCCTGGGCCAGCAACTGGCGGCCGTGGGGCTGGCGCAGGCCGGCCTCGGTGGCCAGGTCCAGTTCACGGGCGCCCGGGGTGCGGGCCAGGAAGGCGCCGATCACGTCGGTATTCTCGGTCGGCAGGCTGGAGCAGGTGGCGTACAGCAGCATGCCGCCTACTTCCAGGGTCGGCCACAGGGCGTCGAGAAGCTCGCCTTGCAGTGTTGCCAGGGCCGGGATGTCGTCGGCCTGGCGGGTCAGCTTGATGTCCGGGTGACGGCGGATTACGCCGGTGGCCGAACACGGCGCGTCGAGCAGGATGCGCTGGAACGGCTTGCCGTCCCACCAGCTGGCGGTGTCGCGGGCATCGCAGGCGATCAGCTCGGCGTCCAGTTGCAGGCGGTCGAGGTTCTCGCGCACGCGGGTCAGGCGCTTGGCTTCAAGGTCGATGGCCACCATCTGCGCCAGGCCGGCTTCGGCCTCCAGCAAGTGGCAGGTTTTGCCCCCTGGGGCGCAGCAGGCGTCCAGTACGCGCTGGCCGGGGGCCAGTTCGAGCAAGTCGGCAGACAGCTGCGCGGCTTCGTCCTGCACGCTCACCCAGCCTTCGGCGAAGCCGGGCAGGCCGCGCACGTCGCAGGCCTCGGCCAGCACGATGCCGTCACGGCTGTACTGGCAGGCGCTGGCGTCAATGCCCGCGTCGGCCAGCAGTGCAAGGTACGCATCGCGGCTGTGGTGACGGCGGTTGACCCGCAGAATCATCGGCGGGTGGGCGTTGTTGGCGGCGCAAATGGCTTCCCACTGCTCCGGCCAGAAGGCTTTCAGTGCCTTCTGCAGCCAGCGCGGGTGGGCGGTGCGTACCACTGGGTCGCGCTCCATGCCGGCGAGCAGTTCTTCGCCTTCGCGCTGGGCGCGGCGCAGCACGGCATTGAGCAGGCCCTTGGCCCACGGCTTTTTCAGCTTGTCGGCACAGCCCACGGTTTCGCCGATGGCGGCGTGGGCCGGAATGCGGGTGTAGAACAACTGGTAAAGGCCGACCAGCAGCAGCGCCTGCACATCGGCGTCGGCGGCCTTGAAAGGCTTTTGCAGCAGTTGCGCGGCCAGCAGGTCGAGGCGTGGCTGCCAGCGTGCGGTGCCGAACGCCAAGTCCTGGGTCAGGCCACGGTCGCGTTCATCGACCTTGTCCAGTTGTGCTGGCAGCGAGCTGTTCAGCGAGGCCTTGCCACTGAGTACAGCGGCAAGGGCACGGGCAGCGGCGAGACGTGGGTTCATTGGCCCAGCACCTTGCCAGCGGCGAACTTCTCGCGGCGGCTGTTGAACAGGTCGCTGAAGTTCAGCGCCTTGCCGCCGGGCAATTGCAGGCGGGTCAGGCTCAGCGCCTGGTCGCCGCACGCAACGACCAGGCCGTCCTTGCTGGCGGACAGGATTTCGCCCGGGGCGCCCTTGCCTGTGGACAAGTTGGCGGCCAGCACCTTCACGCTTTCGCCATCGAGGGTGCTGTGGCACACCGGCCACGGGTTGAAGGCGCGGATCAGGCGCTCCAGCTCGACGGCCGGGCGGGTCCAGACAATGCGCGCCTCGTCCTTGTTCAGCTTGTGGGCGTAGGTGGCCAGGGCATCGTCTTGCGTTTCACCTTGCAGCGAACCGTCGGCGAGGCCAGCGATGGCCTGAACGACTGCGGGCGGGCCCATTTCGGCCAAGCGATCATGCAAGGTGCCGCCGGTGTCGTCGGCGCTGATCGGGGTGACCACCTTGAGCAGCATTGGGCCGGTGTCCAGGCCAGCTTCCATGCGCATCACGGTTACCCCGCTCTCGGCGTCGCCGGCTTCCACGGCGCGCTGGATCGGCGCCGCACCGCGCCAGCGTGGCAGCAGGGAGGCGTGGCTGTTGATGCAGCCCAGGCGCGGGATATCCAGCACTGCCTGCGGCAGGATCAGGCCGTAGGCGACCACCACCATCAGGTCCGGCTGCAGCGCGGCCAGTTCGGCCTGGGCATCGGCGTTGCGCAGGGTCTGCGGCTGGAACACCGGGATGTCATGGGCGACGGCCAGTGCCTTGACCGCACTTGGCATCAGCTTCTGGCCACGACCGGCCGGGCGGTCGGGCTGGGTGTAGACGGCCACGATCTCGTACGGGCTGTCGAGCAGGGCCTTGAGGTGTTCGGCGGCAAACTCTGGAGTGCCTGCAAAGACGATGCGCATGGAGTTCTCGCTTCAAAATAGAAAAAGGCTTGCCGGAGCAAGCCTTCAGGAAGGGGGGGATCAGGCTTGCTGGCGGTGCTGCTTTTCCAGCTTCTTCTTGATCCGGTCGCGTTTGAGCTGCGACAGGTAGTCAACGAACAGCTTGCCGTTGAGGTGATCGAATTCGTGCTGCACGCACACCGCCAGCAGGCCTTCGCATTCCAGCTCGAACGGCTTGCCGTCACGGTCCTGGGCCTTGACCCGTACACGCAGCGGGCGGTCGACGTTCTCATAGAAGCCAGGCACCGACAGGCAGCCTTCCTGGTACTGGCCCATGTCGTGGGTCAGCTCTTCGACCGTGGGGTTGATAAAGACGCGCGGCTCGCTGCGGTCTTCGCTGAGGTCCATGACCACGACCTGCAGGTGCACGTTGACCTGGGTGGCGGCCAGGCCGATACCAGGGGCTTCGTACATGGTTTCAAACATGTCGTCGATCAGCTGACGCAGGGCGTCGTCGAACTCCGTCACCGGTTTGGCGATAGTGCGCAGGCGCGGGTCCGGGAATTCGAGAATGTTCAAGATGGCCATAAGGTCAGGCAGTCACTGTGCGTTCGGTTGAAAACTGAGCACACATAATAAAGGGAAACGGGGATTTCGGCACCTGGCAAGCTCGTCTAGGGTGTCTATGGGCTTGATAGCCCCCAGCCAATGGACAGGTTTTCAAAGTGTTACTCACAGAGTTATCCACAGGTTGTGCCACGTAGATGGCCCTGTTTCGATCAAGGACGATCCCCATGCCCAGTTACCATTCGTCGCTCTGCCCGCCTGCCGAACTGGAGGCGCGATTACGCCTGCATCGCCTGCCCGAGACAGGATTGCGACGTTTTCGCACCTTGCTGGATGCGTTCGGCAGCGCCTCTAGCGCGCTTAGCGCTCCCGGTTCGGCCTGGCGAGCGTTGGGCATCCCCCAAGCCACCATCGATGCCCGGCGCAGTGCCGAGGTCCGCGATGGCGCGCTGGCCGCAATGGCCTGGTTAGAGCGCCCCGGCCAGCATTTGCTGATGTGGGACGGCCCTGGCTACCCAGCCTTGCTGGCAGAAATCGACGATGCCCCGCCGCTGCTTTTTGTTGCTGGCGACCCGGCCTTGCTCGACCGCCCTCAGTTGGCCATCGTGGGCAGCAGACGTGCCACACCCCCGGCGCTCGACACAGCCCGGGCATTTTCCCGCTACCTTGCGCAGGCAGGTTTCACCATTACCAGCGGGCTGGCGGTAGGCGTCGACGGTGCCGCTCATCGGGCTGCGTTGCAGGCTGGTGGGTGCACGATTGCCGTGCTCGGCACGGGGCTGCAAAAACTTTATCCACAGCGCCATCAAGAGCTTGCGCAGGCGATGATCGACAACGGCAGTGCGCTGGTTTCCGAGTATCCGCTGGACGCCGGGCCACTGCCCGGCAACTTCCCACGGCGCAACCGCATCATCAGCGGCTTGTCGCTGGGCGTGCTGGTGGTCGAGGCCAGCTTGGCCAGTGGCTCGCTCATCACGGCGCGCCTGGCGGCCGAGCAAGGCCGTGAGGTGTATGCCATTCCGGGTTCCATTCACCACCCGGGGGCCAAGGGCTGTCACCAGCTGATCCGTGACGGGGCGCTGCTGGTGGAAAGTGTGGAGCAGATCCTGGAAAGCCTGAAGGGTTGGCAGAACCTGCCGCCTGCAGTTGTGGACAGGTTCGACCATCCCCTGCTTGCCCTGCTGCATGCAGCGCCTCAAACCAGCGAAAGCCTCGCACACTGCAGCGAGCTGCCGCTGGCCGAAGTGTTGGCGCAGTTGACCGAGCTGGAGCTGGAAGGCCGGGTCAGCAATGAAGCAGGGCGTTGGTTTGCCCGCGCGGGCTAAGTACACTGCGCATAAGCAAGGTATTCAGGCGGAGAAGCAGCAATGGTGAGCAGTTTTCGTGTGCAACAAGCCGCACGTGAGATCCGGGCGGGCGCAGTTATCGCCTACCCGACGGAAGCGGTCTGGGGCCTGGGCTGCGACCCGTGGAACGAGGACGCGGTGTATCGCCTGCTGGCGCTGAAATCGCGGCCTGTGGATAAGGGGTTGATTCTGATCGCTGACAACATCCGCCAGTTCGACTTTTTGTTCGAGGACTTTCCCGAAGACTGGATCGACCGCATGGGCAGCACCTGGCCGGGGCCGAATACCTGGCTGGTGCCGCACCAGGACCTGCTGCCCGAGTGGGTGACCGGGCAGCATGACACGGTGGCGCTGCGCGTCAGTGACCACCCGGTGGTGCGTGAACTGTGCGCACTGGTGGGGCCACTGATTTCCACCTCGTGCAACCCCGGCGGGCGCCCGGCGGCGAAGACCCGGTTGCGGGTGGAGCAGTACTTCCACGGCCAGCTGGACCTGGTGCTTGGCGGGGCGCTGGGCGGGCGGAAGAACCCGAGTGTGATTCGCAACCTGGCAACCGGCGAGGTTGTGCGCCCGGGCTGATACCGCTGGCGAGGGCTTCGCCCTCGATCGCCGGCAAGCCAGCTCCCACAGGTACTGCACATGGCTTGAAGCCGGTGCGCTCGGTGTGGGAGCTGGCTTGCCGGCGATTGGGCGGCAAACCCCTGCAGATTTTTCTGATTTTGTCTCGAATGGTTGGCCGGCACGTAGTTCGGGAAAATTCCTACTGCCCGCGTCGTCAGTCGTCACCTTCCCTGCAGAACCCCCTCCCTCTAGCTTGATGGCCAGGCGTCGCATGGGCGGCGCTCGATCTTTGCGCTAGCAAAGGCCGTCGTCATTCGGCGGGAGCACTGGGACAAATGCCGCTATTCGAAAATGCCGAATACCTGATAAGGGCGAATCTCGAGCAGCTTGCGTCCAACCATCGGGTCAGAGCGGTGGAAATCGGTAGATTCACCGCCGATCAGTTCGAAGCGATCAATAGGCAGAAAGAAGGGCAGGATTTGCCGCTGCTGGAGGACCCAGGCATCGTCTTTATTGGTAGCCATGCCTACAGGAGCCGGGTATTACGGGATGGTTACACCATCGATGACATGGTTCTGCAGATTGAGGCAGCATTGGCGGTGACATCGATCTGGAAAGGCGCCACGCACATGACGGCCCTTCGCAGCACGATTGGCCGCAATGATGGCTATGGCAATGAGGTCCTTGATGAGGCGATTTTTGAACTGACGGCCCGCAAGCCCAAGGCAGAGCTCTATTCCATCATCCCTAAAGGGGATAGAAACAAGCCCAAAAAATAAAGGCCGCTTAAGCGGCCTAAAGGGTGGGGATGCACTCGCCCGGATAACTTGAAACTCAACCGGCGCACCAGTACATCCACAAGCACAAAGGCTACCCTTCCGAATCTTTACGGTCAAGCCGGGACCTTTTTCTAGCGCGCTGTGCATGCGCTTCATGTTGGCTTTTACTGGATCAGGGTTTTCTGATTTTTGCCAAAATGGCTGTCCAGTTGGCCACTTCGGAAATATCCTACGAGCCGCGTCCTCTGCCATCACCTTCTCAGTGGGAACCTCTGCCCTTAGGCTTAAACCGTCGCCGAATAACTTGGCGATCGGGTGTGGTAACCCGGATGTGCGAATTCTGAATGGCAGCCATGGCGGCTGTGCGCGGGAGGCTTTCGAGCCTGCCGGGTTTGGGATTCGTCCGGTTTACCACCCCGCGTGCAGCTGCCACCCATTTCGTGTGGTAACGGATTGAGCGGCCGCCCTGATCAGGTGAATTCCCATGAGCAAGAAAATAGTCCCCGATCCACCCCTTCCATGCACCTCCACCCGCTCCTTCGGCCGCTGCGACGCCGGCCATGATCCTCTCTTTACCGTCAACCCGAACATTTCCGCCGAGGACGCTCTGGTCCACGTAGCCCTGTACCTGCGCAGCGCCTACGAAACCGGCTACAAAGCCCTGGACTACCTGCGCGAAGAGGGCCGTGGCATGTTCTGGTCGAACCTGCATGCGATTGAAATGGCGGAGGGTGTGATTGAGGCGATACTCGATGGCATCGAGTCGACACCGCAGCCGCAAAAGAAGGTGTGAGGGCTGACAGGTGCCTGCCTTGAGGGTTTCAGCGCCTGTGACATCGAGCGCCGCCCGCGCGGCGCTTCGCGGGGCAAGCCCGCTCCCACATTTGTTTCGGGCCAATCCCTCCTGGGAAGTCACCGCTGCCCGCTTTGTTTGTTCCATTTGATATCGAGGGGTGCGCAACTGCGGTTCCTCGATCTGCAGCCATGCACCAAAGCTGCAACCCACCTGACACAGGAATAATTGGCCCGAAACAGATGTGGGAGCGGGCTTGCCCCGCGAAGCGCCGCGCGGGCGGCGCTCGATGTCACAGGCGCTGAAACTCTCAAGGCGTGCGCCTGGCCGCCCTGACGCAATTCCCTGCTTTTCTCAAGGCAACAAAACAGTCGACCCCACAGTCCTGCGCGCCGACAGCTCTGCCTGCGCCTTGGCCGCCTCGCTCAATGGATACCGCTGCTGGATATCCACAACCAGCTTGCCACTTGCAATCATCGCAAACAGGTCATCGGCCATGGCCTGGGTGTTCTCGGCATTATTGGCATAGGTCGCCAAGGTCGGCCGGGTGACGTACAGCGAGCCTTTCTGCGCCAGGATCCCCAGGTTCACCCCGCTCACCGCGCCCGAGGCATTGCCAAAGCTCACCATCAACCCGCGTGGCTGCAGGCAGTCCAGCGAGGTGAGCCAGGTATCGGCGCCTACCCCGTCATACACCACCGGGCATTTTTTGCCGTCGGTCAGTTCCAGTACCCGCTTGGCCACATCTTCGTGGCTGTAGTCGATGGTTTCCCATGCCCCCAGCGCCTTGGCCCGCTCGGCCTTCTCGGCAGAACTCACGGTGCCGATCAGCTTGGCGCCCAGAGCCTTGGCCCACTGGCAGGCTAGCGAACCGACGCCACCCGCTGCGGCGTGGAACAGGATTACATCACCCGCCTTCACCTGATAGGTCTGCTTCAGCAGGTACTGCACGGTCAAACCCTTGAGCATCACCGCTGCGGCCTGCTCGAAGCTGATGTTGTCGGGCAACTTGACCAGGTTGGCCTCCGGCAGCGTATGTACTTCGCTGTAGGCACCCAGCGGGCCGCCGGCATGGGCCACGCGGTCACCCACCTTCAGGCGTGTGACACCCTCGCCCACAGCCTCGACCACGCCGGCCGCCTCGGTACCCAGGCCAGAAGGCAGAGACGGCGGAGCATACAGCCCGCTGCGAAAGTACGTGTCGATGAAGTTCAGGCCGATGGCGTGGTTGCGCACGCGCACCTGCTGCGGCCCGGGCGGGGTGGGTTCGAATTCCACAAACTGCAGCACTTCCGGGCCGCCATGCTGGCTGAACTGGATACGCTTGGCCATCTCGCACTCCTGTAGTCGGGATCGGGAAAAGGCCTTCTATCGGACGCCTTTGCGTGATCGCCGTCAACTGCGGCGCGCGCGCTGGCGGTGGTATGCTACGCGCGAATTCTTCCCTGCCCGTTCCTGGTGACCCGATGACTAGCCGCACCGAGGCCGTGAAAGCCTACCTGCTCGACCTGCAAGACCGCATTTGCTCTGCCCTCGAAACAGAAGACGGCGGCGCCCGTTTCGTCGAGGATGCCTGGGTGCGCGAAGCCGGTGGCGGGGGCCGCACGCGGGTGATTGGCGACGGCAAGCTGATCGAGAAAGGCGGGGTCAACTTCTCCCATGTGTTTGGTACCGGTCTGCCCCCCTCGGCCAGCGCCCACCGGCCTGAACTGGCGGGCCGGGGCTTCGAGGCCCTGGGAGTGTCGCTGGTGATCCACCCGCACAACCCGCATGTGCCCACTTCCCACGCCAATGTGCGGTTCTTCATCGCCGAAAAGGAAGGTGAAGAGGCCGTATGGTGGTTCGGTGGCGGCTTCGACCTGACCCCATACTATGGCAACGAAGAAGACTGCATTCACTGGCACCGCGTGGCCGAACAGGCCTGCGCACCGTTCGGCGCCGACGTGTACCCGCGTTACAAGGCCTGGTGCGACCGCTACTTCCACCTCAAGCACCGTGGCGAGCCACGCGGCATCGGCGGCCTGTTCTTCGATGACCTGAACGAGTGGGACTTCGACACTTGCTTCGCCTTCATCCGTGCCATCGGCGATGCTTACATCAACGCCTACCTGCCGATCGTACAGCGCCGCAAGGACACGCCCTATACCCCGCAGCAGCGTGAGTTCCAGGAATACCGCCGCGGCCGCTACGTGGAGTTCAACCTGGTCTACGACCGTGGCACTTTGTTCGGCCTGCAATCCGGTGGCCGCACCGAGTCCATCCTCATGTCGCTGCCGCCTCAGGTGCGCTGGGGCTACGACTGGAAGGCCGCACCCGGCAGCGAAGAAGCACGCCTGACCGAGTACTTCCTGCAAGACCGCGACTGGCTCGGCCAGTAAGCCTGTGGATAACCAAGGAGCCGTCATGGACCAGTACGTCGTTTTTGGTAACCCCATCGGCCACAGCAAGTCGCCGCTGATCCACCGCCTGTTTGCCGAGCAGACCGGCCAGGACCTGGAATACGCCACCCTGCTGGCGCCGCTGGACGAGTTCAGCGATTGCGCGCGCGGCTTCTTCAAGCAAGGCAGCGGCGGCAACGTCACCGTACCATTCAAGGAAGAGGCCTACCGCCTGTGCGACAGCCTGACCCCGCGTGCCCAGCGCGCTGGCGCAGTGAACACGCTAAGCAAGCTGGCTGATGGCACCCTGCAAGGCGACAACACCGATGGCGCTGGCCTGGTGCGCGACCTGACGGTAAATGCCGGCGTCGAACTGGCTGGCAAGCGCATTCTCATCCTCGGTGCCGGTGGCGCCGTGCGAGGCGTGCTGGAGCCTATTCTGGCGCACAACCCGCAGTCCCTTGTGGTTGCCAACCGCACTGTGGAGAAAGCCGAGCAGCTGGCGCGTGAGTTCGATGAGCTGGGGCCGGTGGTGGCCAGCGGGTTTGCCTGGTTGCAGGAGCCGGTGGATGTGATTATCAACGCCACTTCGGCAAGCCTGGCCGGAGAAATGCCGCCGATTGCCGACAGCCTGGTCGAGGCGGGGCGCACGGTTTGCTACGACATGATGTATGGCAAGGAGCCGACGCCGTTTTGCGCGTGGGCTACCCGGCTGGGTGCGGCCAAGGTGCTCGATGGGTTGGGGATGCTGGCTGAGCAGGCGGCTGAAGCGTTCTTTATCTGGCGTGGGGTGCGACCGGATACGGCGCCGGTGTTGGCGGAGCTGCGCCGGCAACTGGCTCGGGGCTGAAATTGCCGGGGCCGCTTTGCGGCCCATTCGCGGCACAAGGCCGCTCCCACAAAGTACTGCGTACGCCGATCCTCTGTAGGAGCGGCCTTGTGCCGCGAATGGGCTGCGCAGCAGCCCCAGGATCCCAGCCTCACTCCTCAAACCGGATCGGACACAACTCCACCCCTTCCAGCTTCTGCAATTCCTCGATCACCTGCGGCCTGGCCCGGTGCAGGGTCAAACTCCCGCCCAATCTCCGCAACCGCCGCGCTTCGCGGTGCAACATATCCACACCCGAGTAATCGATAAAATTCACCTGCCGGGCATCGATCACTACATGCGGCCCCTGGCAGCGCTGCAAGCGCACCTGCAGGTAATGCGCCGCACCAAAGAAAATCGACCCGCCCACCCGCAACACATCCGCGTCCCCTTCCCGGCTTTGCTGCACCCGTGGCCGTGACGTGCGCTTGAGGTAAAAGAACAGCGAAGCCAGCACGCCTGCATAGATGGCCGTCTGCAACTCCAGCAACAATGTCGCCGCCGCCGTCAGCGCCATCACCAGAAACTCCGAGCGGCTGACCCGAAACAGCGCGCGAATCGCCCGATGGTCCACCAACCCCCAGCAGATCAGCAGAATGCTGCCAGCCATGGCGGGTATCGGCAGGTGCGCGATCAGGCCGGCGCCGGTAACGGCAAACAACGCCACCCACAGCGCCGAGAACACCCCAGCCATGGGCGAGCGGGCACCTGCCTCATAACTCAGGCCTGAGCGGGTGAAGGAACCGGCAGACAGGTAACCGGAGAAAAATGCACCGGCGATGTTCGACAGGCCCTGTGCGCGGATTTCCTGGTCGGGGTCGATCAGTTGTTCTGAACGTGCCGACAACGAGCGGGCAATCGACAGGCTGGTGACCAGCCCCAGCATGCCTACCGCCACGGCGCTGGGCAGCAGGCGCAGCATCAGTTCCAGATCCAGCAAAGGCAGCGGGCTGAAGGGTGGGAGTTGCCCGGTAAACGCCGCCACCCTTGGCACATGGCCAAAGTAGCCCGGCAACAGCCAAGCCAGCAGGCTGACCAGCATCAGGCTTATCAACAGGCTCGGCCAGCGTGGGCGCCACAGTTTGAAGGCTACGCCGATCACGACAGTGGCCAGGCCCAGAATAAAGGAAGGCAGGTCGACCTCCCCTGCATGGCTGGCCAGGTCCTGTACGGTTTTCAGTGCCGTGGCCTGGCTGGGCAGGTCCATGCCCAGCAGGTTGGGCAATTGGCCCAGGGCAATGACGATGGCAGCCCCCAGCGTGAAGCCGAGCACTACCGAGTGGGAGACGAAATTGACCAGCGCGCCAAAGCGCATAAGCCCGAGCAGCAACTGGAAGATGCCGCCGAGCAAGGTCAGCAACAGTACCAAGGTGATGTAATCGGCGCTGCCGGCCACGGCCAGCGGGCTGATGCTGGCGTAGAGCACGATGGAAATGGCGGCGGTGGGGCCGCAGATCAGGTGCCAGGACGAGCCCCACAGGCAGGCGATCAGCACCGGCACGATGGCGGCGTACAGGCCGTATTCGGCGGGCAGGCCGGCAATCAGGGCGTAGGCGATGGATTGTGGCAGGGCGAGGATGGCACCGCTCAGGCCGACCAGCAGGTCCTGGCGCAGGCTGCGGCCCGATTGGCGGGGGAGCCAGGAGAGGAAGGGCAGCAGGTGAATGATGCGATGCATGAGATATTCACATTTCCAAAGGTCCACTGTCCCCTGTGGGGCGGGTTTACCCGCGAATGCGTCGGTACATGCAATGCAGCATTCGCGGGTGAACCCGCTCCCACAGGGGGCGCGTCGTGTCTGAAACTACAGTTTGGCTTTCACGGCCTCCAGGGCATTGCCATCGGCCTTGGTAGTCACCCCAGCCAACCACCCTTCCAGCAACTCGGGATGCGTTTTAATCCAAGCCCTGGCCGCGTCATCAAAGCTGATCTTGTTATCCACAACCTCGGCCATGATGGCGTTTTCCATGTCCAGGGTAAATTTCAAGTTGCCCAGCAGCTTCGCCGCATTCGGGCACGCTTGTGGATAACCTTTGCGGGTCAGCGTGTACACTTCGCCCTTGGTGCCGAACCACTTTTCCCCACCGGTCAGGTAATGCATTTTCAGCTTCACGTTCATCGGGTGCGGGGTCCAGCCAAGGAAGGTGATGAACTGCTGTTTCTTCGCCGCCCGGTCGACCTGGGCCAGCATCGCCTGCTCGCTGGACTCCACCAGTTTCCACTGGCCAAGGTTGAATTCATTCTTGTCGATGATTGCCTTCAGCGACAGGTTGGCCGGTGCGCCGGAGCCGATCCCGTACAGCTTCTTGTCGAACTGGTCGGCATGCTTCTGCAGGTCGGCAAAATCCTTTACCCCGGCATTCCACACATAATCGGGCACCGCCAGGGTGAACTCGGTTCCCTCCAGGTTGCGCGACAGCTGCTGCACATCGCCGTTGGCGATGAACTTGTCATGGAAGCCTTGATGCGCGGGCATCCAGTTGCCGAGGAAGGCGTCGACACGGCCGTCCTTGAGGCCGCCGTAGATGATCGGCACGGCCAGGCTGTCGATTTTCACCTGGTAGCCCAGGCTTTCCAGTAACAGCCGCGCCACGGCATTGGTTGTGGCGATATCGCTCCAGCCGGGGTCGGCCATTTTTACGGTACTGCATTGCGCGTCGCTGTCGGCGGCGTGGGCCGTGGCGACGCCCAGGGCCAGGGCGAACACGGCGGCGGAGAACTTGTGCATGGCGGCCTCTCTTTTCAATCCAGGGGTGCGGGCTGTGGATAACGTGCCTTGCGCTCGAGGTCGTCGAGATCGATGTGGTTGCGCATGTACTGTTGGCTGGCGTCCACCAGCGGTTGGTGGTCCCAGCTTTTCAGCGTGCCGATAGCCAGCGCCTCGGCCACCAGGCGGCGGCGCCGCTGGCTGGCGAGTACCTGCTGGCGCAGGCTGGGGATATCCCAACGCTGTCGTGCTTCATCGGCAAATGCCTGCAGCAGCGCCTGGTGGTCCGGGCTGCCGGCGAGGTTCTCCCGCTCGTGCGGGTCGCGGCTCAGGTCATAGAGTAGACATGGGTCGTCTTCGCTGTACACGAACTTGTAAGGCCCGCGGCGGATCATCATCAGCGGGCCGACGGTGCCTTCGGCCATGTATTCGCCGATCACTTCATCGTGGCCGCCCTGCCCTTGCAGGTGGCCAAGCAGTGAGCGGCCGTCCAGGTGCAGGTTGTTATCCACAATGCCGCCAGCCAGTTCTACCAAGGTTGGCAGCAGGTCGCAGGTCGATACCGAGGCACTGACCCGAGCCGCCGCAAAGTGCTTGGGCGCATGGATCAGCAGCGGTACCCGCGCCGACATCTCGAACCAGTGCATCTTGTACCAGAGGCCACGCTCGCCAAGCATGTCGCCGTGGTCGCCTGAGAACACGATCAGGGTTTCGTCGGCCAGGTTGCACTCATCCAGGGTTTGCAGCAGCTGACCGATGTTGTCGTCAATGTAACTGCAGGCGCCGAAGTAGGCGCGGCGGGCATCGCGGATCTTGTCCACAGGCAGCGGCTTGTTCCACAGGTCGTAGACTTTCAGCAGGCGCTGCGAATGCGGGTCGAGCTCTGTCTGGCTCAACTCTGCACGGGGCATGGGGATATCCACACCCTCGTACCGGTCCCAGTAGCGTTTGGGAATGGTGTACGGATCGTGCGGGTGAGTCATCGAAACGGTCAGGCAGAACGGCCGACCGTCGTTTTCGCGCACATGGTCGTACAGGTACTGGCGTGCCTTGAACACCACCTCCTCGTCGAAATCCAGCTGGTTGGTACGCACGCACGGGCCGGCCTGCAGCACCGAGGACATATTGTGGTACCAGCTTGGGCGCACATCCGGTTCGTCCCAGTTCACTGCCCAGCCATAGTCGGCCGGGTAGATGTCGCTGGTCAGGCGCTCTTCGTAGCCATGCAGCTGGTCCGGGCCGCAAAAGTGCATCTTGCCTGACAGCGCAGTGCGGTAGCCCAGACGGCGCAGGTAGTGCGCATAGGTCGGTATATCGGCGGGGAAATCGGCGGCATTGTCGTAGGCGCCGATGCGGCTGGGCAGCTGGCCGCTGACCAGGGTGAAGCGTGACGGCGCGCACAGCGGGCTGTTGCAGTAGGCTGAATCGAACACCACCGCCTGCTCGGCCAGGCGGCTCAGGTGCGGCATCTGGACGGGCGAAGGGGCGTAGATGGGCATCAAGGGTGCGGCCATCTGGTCGGCCATGATGAACAGGATATTCGGGCGCGTCATGGTGGCTTCCATCGTTGAGGGTTATGCGATTTGCTTGCCTTCCAAGATGCGACTGCGGATAACATGGGTAAAGCCCATGGCGGGCAATGACTGGGATTAGCTGAGCTTATGTTTGAGCACCTTGCCGAGCTGTCGCTGGATACCTTGCGTGTGTTCGAAGCCGCGGCCCGCCTGCGGGGGTTTACCGCTGCGGCGCTGGAGCTGGGCACCACGCAACCGGCAGTAAGCCAGCAGGTGAAACGCCTGGAAGCCCAGCTGGGCACGCGCCTATTCGACCGTATTTATCGGGGCATCGAGCTCACCGAGGCCGGCCAGCTGTTGTTTGAACAGGTACACCAGGGCCTGCAAGCCATGGATGACGGCATTTCCCAAGCCAGCGGGCGCGGTCAGCGCGAAGTGCTGCAGGTGGCCACCGACTTTGCCTTTGCCGCGTTCTGGCTGATGCCAAGGCTGCAACGCTTTCACGAGGCTTATCCACAGGTGGATGTGAGCCTGGTGACCGGTGAACGCAGCCAGGGGATGTTGCGCCCGGACGTGGATGTGGCGGTGCTGTTTGGTGATGGGCGCTTTCATCAGGGTGAAAGCCGCTGGCTGTTCGATGAGGAAGTGTTCCCGGTGTGCAGCCCCCGGCTGACCGATGGCAAACCCTTGTCAGCCGTGGGTTTGCAACGATTGCCCTTGCTGCATTTGAAGGGCGAGCAGGCCAGCCGCTGGTTTGACTGGGCCGGCGTTTTTCGCGGGTTTGGCGTGGCCAGCCCACCGCCTGCGGGGCAGTTGCGGTTCGATAACTATACGTTGCTGATTCAGGCAGCGATTGCCGGGCAAGGGGTGGCGATCGGTTGGGGGCACCTGGTGGATGGGTTGGTGGAGCAAGGGTTGCTGTGCCGGCCGCTGCAGGGGAGTTTGCGCTCGCAGCGCGGGTATTACGCGGTGCTGCCGCCGCGCAAGCGGCGTGGGGCGCTGATCGAGCGATTTGTGAGGTGGCTGGAGGATGAGCGCAGCCTTTAAGATTTTGGTGCTGCGCAGCAGCCCCGACGATCTAGACCACAAAGTTCAGATGCTCGCCCCGGTGCAGGTCCAGTTCCAGCATATCCGCCATCCCCGCCGCCACGCGTGCCCACCCCTCATCGGGCAACGCCTGCGGCATATTGATCAAGGTCCAGTGCAAAGCACTGCGCTGCAACCGATCAACCACCTGGTCCACATATGCCCGCTCTACCTCACTGTACTTGGCCGGCTCATCCAGCACAGCGAAATCGCCCACCAGCAACAGCCGGCGTATAGTCGTACGCTCAAGCCCCGCCACCAGCGCCTCGCTCAGGCGTGCTTGCCCCGGCAAGTCACCTGGCGCCAGCGCCGACAACAGGGCAATTACCGCCGAGCCGCCTGCCGCGCCCTGCTCTGCCTGGTCGGCATCGTCCAGCCCGCCTATCTTGAAGTGCAGGCCCGGGCGTGCGGTATGGCGGTTGAGGTCATCGACCACGGCGGTGACTTCGTGCTGGCGCGACAGCAGCTCGGCCATCAGGGCTTTGCCCAGGCTGCTTTCAGGCCCGAACAGGACCAGTTTGAATACTGGGGTTTCGGCGTTTTTCACTGCATCACTTCCTTTGCAGGTGGTGATGGTTGGACCGCAATCAGGAGTTATCGTGCAGAGGATCAAGGGTTACCACGCCCACGTTTATTACGACGCAGCGACCATGGAGCAGGCGCGGGAGCTGTGCGAGGAGGCGACGCGGCTGTTTCCCGTGACCATGGGGCGCATGCATCAAAAGCCGGTGGGGCCGCATCCGGACTGGAGCTGCCAGCTGGCGTTCGGGCCTGAAGTGGTGGGGGTGGTTTTGCCTTGGTTGGCGCTGTACCGCAAGGGTTTGGTGGTATTCATGCACCCCGAAACCGGGGATGAACTGGCGGACCACCGGGATCATGCGATCTGGATGGGGGCCGTGCGGCCATTGAAGCTGTCGATATTTGGTGGGTAGATTTGTATTGCCTGTGCCGGCCTCTTCGCGGCACAAGGCCGCTCCTAAAAGGTGATCGCAATACCCTGTAGGAGCGGCCTTGTGCCGCGAACGAGGGCGGAGCCCTCGCGATCAATTGCGAGCTGAGCGCACGCCTTCAGCCAGTGCCGAGCACAGGCTCAATACATCAGTCACCGCCTGATCGGCACTTTTGGCCTGGGCAATCTTGTCGACCAGCGCCGAGCCCACCACTACACCATCCGCCAGACGGGCGATGTTCGCAGCTTGCTCCGGGGTACGAATGCCGAAACCAACGCTGATTGGCAGATCGGTATGCCGGCGCAGGCGGGCTATGGCCTCGGTCACGTGCTCGGTGGTCGCTGAGCCGGCACCGGTCACACCGGCCACCGACACGTAATAGACGAACCCGGAGCTGCGCTCCAGCACGCGCGGCAGGCGCGCATCGTCGGTGGTCGGGGTGGTCAGGCGAATGAAGTCGATGCCTGCAGCCTGGGCCGGGGTGGCCAGTTCGGCGTCGTGCTCTGGCGGCAGGTCGACGATGATCAGGCCATCGACGCCCGCTTCCTTGGCTTCTGCCACGAACGTGTCCACACCAAAGCGGTGGATCGGGTTGTAGTAGCCCATCAGCACGATTGGCGTGGTGTGGTTATCCACACGGAACTCGCGCACCATCTGCAGGGTTTTCGCCAAGGTCTGGCCAGCTTCCAGCGCGCGCAAGGTGGCCAGCTGGATGGCCACGCCGTCGGCCATCGGGTCGGTGAACGGCATGCCCAGTTCGATCACATCGGCGCCGGCTGCTGGCAGGCCCTTGAGGATCTGCAGTGAGGCGTCGTAGCCCGGGTCACCCGCGGTGACGAAGGTGACCAGTGCCGAACGGCCTTCGGCCTTAAGTTCGGCGAAGCGTTGTTCAAGACGGCTCATGCCTGTTTCTCCTGGGCGGCCATGTGGCTCATGACGGTTTGCATGTCTTTGTCGCCGCGGCCCGACAGGCACACCACCATCAGGTGGTCCTTGGGCAGCTTCGGCGCGCGCTTGATGGCTTCGGCCAAGGCGTGGGAGCTTTCCAGAGCTGGAATGATGCCTTCCAGGCGGCAGCTGGCGTGGAACGCATCCAGCGCTTCGTCATCGGTGATGCTGACGTATTCGACACGTTTCACTTCGTGCAGGTAGGCGTGTTCAGGGCCGATGCCCGGATAGTCCAGGCCTGCAGAAATCGAGTGGGCGTCAGTGATCTGGCCGTCCGAGTCTTGCAGCAGGTAGGTGCGGTTGCCGTGCAGTACCCCCGGCACGCCGCCGTTCAGGCTGGCGGCGTGCTTGTCGGTGTGCACGCCGTGGCCACCGGCTTCGACGCCGATGATCTGTACGCTTGGTTCTTCGAGGAACTCATGGAACAGGCCCATGGCGTTGGAACCACCACCCACGCAGGCAACCAGGCTGTCTGGCAGGCGGCCTTCCTTCTCTTGCAGCTGGGCGCGGGTTTCTTTGCCGATGATCGACTGGAAGTCGCGGACCATGGCCGGGTACGGGTGTGGGCCAGCGACAGTGCCGATCAGGTAGAAGGTGTCTTCGACGTTGGTGACCCAGTCGCGCAGGGCTTCGTTCATGGCGTCTTTCAGGGTGCCGGTACCGGCCGTGACCGGGACGATTTCGGCGCCCAGCAGTTTCATGCGGAACACGTTGGCCTGCTGGCGCTCGATGTCGGTAGCGCCCATGTAGATCACGCACGGCAGGCCGAAGCGGGCAGCGACGGTGGCGGTGGCCACGCCGTGCATGCCGGCGCCGGTTTCGGCGATCAGGCGCTTTTTGCCCATGCGCTTGGCCAGCAGCACCTGGCCGATGCAGTTGTTCACCTTGTGCGCGCCGGTGTGGTTGAGCTCTTCACGCTTGAAGAAGATCTTTGCACCGCCACAGTGCTCGGTCAGGCGCTCGGCGAAGTACAGCGGGTTGGGGCGGCCGATGTAGTCACGCTGGAAGTAGGCCAGCTCTTCGAGAAACTTGGGGTCTGCCTTGGCCGCTTCATATTCGCGGGCCAGGTCCAGCACCAGTGGCATCAGGGTTTCGGCCACGTAGCGGCCGCCGAACGAGCCGAACAGGCCATTGGCGTCGGGGCCGGGGCGGTATTGGGACTGGGTCATGGGGCGCTCCAGGGCGTAATGAATGAGTGATGGGCTTTACTGTAACCACGGCACGTCCGGCTGAAAACCGATAAGATTGCGCAAACTTGTCAGAAAAACTCACAGGTAAAATGGCCCACGATCTCCCTCCCCTGAATGCTCTGCGCGCCTTCGAGGCTACCGCCAGGCTTAACAGCGTCAGCCAGGCGGCTGAAGCGCTGCATGTTACCCATGGCGCTGTCAGTCGGCAGATCAAGGTGCTGGAGGAGCACCTGGGGGTGGCGCTTTTCGTCAAGGACGGGCGTGGCATCAAACTCACAGATGCCGGTGTGCGTCTGCGCGATGCCAGCGGTGAGGCCTTCGACCGGTTGCGCAGCGTGTGTACTGAACTCAGCCGCGATGTCAGCGAGGCGCCATTTGTGCTGGGCTGCTCGGGGAGCCTGCTGGCGCGTTGGTTTATCCCAAGGCTTGGTCGCCTGAAGGCGGATTTGCCTGAGCTGCGCCTGCACTTGTCCGCCGGTGAAGGTGATCTCGACCCACGTCGTCCAGGGCTCGATGCATTGCTGGTGTACGCTGAACCCCCGTGGCCGGCGGACATGCAGGTGCATGTGCTGGCTGAGGAGCGTATCGGGCCGGTACTTAGCCCGCATTTTGCCGGCTTCGATCGCTTGCGAGATGCGCCCGCCAAAGCCCTGCTGGACGAGGCCCTGTTGCATACCACCTCGCGGCCACAAGCATGGCCGACATGGGCAGGGCAACAGGGATTGGACCCGGCCGGGTTGCAGTATGGCCAGGCATTCGAGCATTTGTACTATTTGCTGGAGGCTGCGGTTGCTGGCCTTGGGGTGGCCATCGCGCCACAACCACTGGTGGCTGATGACTTGCGGGCCGGGCGCCTCAGCGCGCCATGGGGCTTTTCCCCTACCCGCGCAGCGCTGGCCTTGTGGGTGCCCCGGCGCGCCGCAGATGGGCGCGCCGAGCAGTTGGCGCAGTGGCTGCGCCGCGAATTGGAACGGCAGGCGGCTTAGTTGCGACGGGTCAGCAGGTAGGCCGCCAGCAGACCCAGGGCGCCAATCGCCACGCCCGCTGTGGTAACCGGGTGCTCCTGTGCGTACTCACGGGTGGCGATCCCGGTCTGGCGAGTGCGGGTCTTTACCTCCTCATAGGCATCGCTGAGCAAGCTACGCGAATGTTTCAGCGCGCTTTCGGCATTGCTGCGGATTGCCTTCACCGACTTCTGGGACTCTTCCGATGCGTCATGCTTGAGGTTTTCCAGGCTTTTCAGAAGGCTCTCGATCTCTGCTTCCATGCTTTCCAGGGATGATTTACGCAGCGAGTTGCGGTGCATGTTGACTCTCCTTTGCAGTATGGGCTGTAAGGTTGCGACCCTTGGCTTGCGCGAAAGTGCGATCGAACTTTCACCTTGGCGGACGGCTCGCAGGTAAACCGGGCCTACGCTGCTAGGCTGAATTTCACCGTTACCAAGGAGCGTGAACATGACTGACCATCACACGTACAAGAAGATCGAGCTGGTGGGCTCCTCGCCAACCAGTATCGAAGACGCAATCAACAATGCCCTGGCTGAAGCCGGCAAGAGCATCAAGCACCTGGAATGGTTCGAAGTGGTGGATACCCGTGGGCATATCCGCGACAACAAGGCGGCGCACTTCCAGGTCACGTTGAAGGTGGGCTTCCGTATCGCCAATAGCTGAAACATTGCGGGACTGGATGATCCCGGCTTGATGGGGTATTTAGAAGAGAGGCGCCTTGGCGGCGCCTTTTCTGATTTCATCTGCACAAGGAAAGCGATCGATGAATAAACTGATTCTGGCGCTTGGCCTGATGACACTGGCCGGTGGTGCGCTGGCGGCGGGCAAGCCGTGCGAGGAACTGAAGGCGGAGATTGCCGCCAAGCTCGATGCCAAAGGGGTTACTGGCTACAAGCTGGAGATCGTCAACAAGGGCGAGCCGGCCGGCAAGGTGATTGGCAGCTGCGAGGCGGGTACCAAAGAGATTGTGTACCGTCGCGGTTGATGCGTTTGCTTTTTCGCGGGCTCGCCCGCTCCCCCAGGTAATACACAGGGTCAGGCACCCGTGCAGTCCTGTGGGAGCGGGCGAGCCCGCGAAGAAGGTCAGGCGGTCTTGAGGGCCTGCGCCAACAGCTCATAGGACCGGATCCGGTCCGCATGCTCATACAGGTCACAGGTAAAGATCAGCTCGTCCGCACCGGTCTGCTCCAGCAGCACCTCCGCCTTGGCCCTTACCTTCTGCGGGCTGCCGATCATCGCCAGGCCGAGGAAACTGCCTACCGTATCCCGCTCATGGGGCAACCACAGCCCATCCATGCTTTCTACAGGCGGCTTCTGCATCAGGCTCTGGCCGCGAATCAGCGCCAGGATGCGCTGGTACACCGAGGTGGCCAGGTATTCGGCCCTTTCGTCGGTTTCTGCCACCACCATGGGGATGCCCAGCATCACATACGGCTTGTCCAGTGTGGTCGAGGGCTTGAAATGATTGCGGTACACGCGAATGGCCTCGTGCATGTAGCGCGGCGCAAAGTGCGAAGCGAAGGCATAGGGCATGCCGCGCATGCCTGCCAGCTGGGCGCTGAACAGGCTGGAACCCAGCAGCCACATTGGCACGTCAGTGTCGTGCCCCGGCACGGCGATCACTTTTTGATCGTCGGTACGTGGGCCGAGGTAGCGCGACAGCTCCTCGACATCGTCCGGGAAGTCGTCCGGGCCGCCAGCACGGTCGCGGCGCAAAGCATAAGCCGTCATCTGGTCTGAACCCGGCGCACGGCCCAGGCCCAGGTCGATACGCCCCGGGTACAAGCTGGCCAGGGTGCCGAATTGCTCGGCGATCACCAGCGGTGCGTGGTTGGGCAGCATCACCCCGCCAGAGCCCACGCGAATGGTCGAAGTACCCCCGGCCAGGTAGCCGATCAGCACCGAAGTCGCTGAACTGGCGATGCCGTCCATGTTGTGGTGCTCGGCCACCCAGAAGCGGTTGTAGCCAAAACGCTCGACGTGTTGCGCCAGGTCCAGCGAGTTGCGCAGCGATTGCGCCGGGCCTGCATCGGCGCGCACGGGCACCAGGTCGAGGGTGGATATTTTCAGGTCACGCAGCTGCGTCATGGGAGCCTCCGTAAAGGTGGTTGGCCAGAGGCCTTTGTAACTCTGTATGGGCATATTCGGGGGATTCAATGTTTGCTGTGCGATTGGTCTGAACTTGCCGTAAGCCGCTGGCCTCTGAATCCATAACCACATAACCGAATGACCAGGAGGCAGTATGAAAAAGACAGCATCGGCGATCTGGCAAGGTGGCTTGAAAGATGGCAAGGGCCTGCTCTCTACCGAAAGCGGGGCGCTCAAGCAGAACCCGTATGGCTTCAACACCCGTTTCGAGGGTACACCTGGAACCAACCCGGAGGAGCTGATTGGCGCGGCGCATGCCGGCTGTTTCTCGATGGCGTTGTCGATGATGCTTGGGGAAGCAGGGCTGACAGCGGACCGGATCGACACCGCTGCCGAGGTGACACTCGACAAGCAGCCTGACGGTTTTGCCATTACGGCCGTGCATCTGGTGCTCAGGGCCAAGGTGCCTGGGGCCAGCGAGGCGCAGTTCCTGGACATTGCCAAAAAGGCCAAGGAAGGGTGCCCGGTGTCCAAGGTGCTGAACGCCAAAATCAGCCTGGATGCGGCGCTCGTGGGCTGAAGCGGCGCAACGGCAGCGGTTTGCTGTAGTCTAAACAGCGTCGGCAGCACGCTGCCTTTTCAGGAGCCGTTCCATGATTCGCGTAGCAATCGCCGTGTTGGCTTCCCTGGTCGCCACATCCACGTTGGCGGCAGTCAAGCCGTGCGAGGAGCTCAAGGCCGAGATCGAGGCCAAGATCCAGGCTCAGGGTGTGCCGTCCTACACCCTGGAGATCGTGCCCAACAGTGAGGTCAAGGACCAGAACATGGTCGTCGGCACTTGCGATGGCGGCACGAAGAAGATCATTTACCAGAAGAATGATCAGTAGATTCGGGATTGTGGGGCTGCAAAGCAGCCCCGACTCACGGAATGCAGAACACGTTGCTAGGCTCGTTCACCAGTACCTTGCGGCTCGCGTCATACAGCAGCACCTGCGGTTCCATCACCGGCGCCCGCGCTTCCAGGCGGTAACGCTCGCCGGCCTTGAAGTCGTCAAAGCGTACGGTCAGGTAGCAGGTTCGGTCCCTGGGTTCAGACATGATGCCGCCTGAATAGATTTCGTAATCAAAGCGCACCACCAGTTCGTGCTTGCCCGGCGTTACCTGGAAGTAACGGCCGTCCTCCAGGCGCTTGCCATCGAGGCGGTCGGCCATGATCACCCGGCCAGGGGTCATGGTGTACAGATCGACCCAGGCCTGTTTGGGGTCGACGGGTGGCAAGGGGCTGGCGCAAGCCCCCAGTGCACTGAGGGCGATCAGCATCATGGGCTGGCGCATGGCAAAACTCCCACTTGCGATTTACACGTTACAAGCATAGCGCCGTTTGTACGGTTCAGGTGCGTTGGCAGCCTGCCGGCAAGCCTTGGCCGACCATTTTTTGCTGGTCGTCGTAGAGCTTGATCCAGGGACGGAAGCCGATACTGCCAGCGTGCAGCTGATAGCGCTGGCCGGCGCCGAAGTCCTTGAAGGTGAGTTTGACCTGGCAATCGCGCCACAACGGCTCGTCGACCGGGCCGATATTGCTGGGAGTGACCGGGAACTGATAGCGCACGGTCAGCTCGTGGCTGCCGGGCTGTACTTCGAAATAGCGGCTGTCGGCCCAGTCACGTTCATCGACCTGCACGGCGTCCAGCGAAGTGTTGTCGTAGGGGGTGAGGTCGATCCAGGCCTGGTTCGGGTCCGGGGCTGGCAACGTGGAACAGGCGGATATCAGCAACAGTGAACCGGCGACCAGCAATGCACGCATGGCGAAACTCCCCCTTGGCGAGATAGTCTTGGAGCGAATTGGCCTTGAGCGAGTCATACAGCCCGGATGCTTCGACTTTTTTTTATGCAGCGCTCAGGCCCTGGGGCACTCGACCGCGTTTTCACCCGTTTGGTTCCCCTGCTGGGGGCGATCCTGCTGAACGGTTGCAGCAGCGTCGCCTACTATGGGCAGCTGGCCGAGGGGCAGTTTCAGTTGCTGCGTGCGCGTCAGCCTGTTGCGCAGGTGGTGGCCGACCCGGCCACGTCACCGCAATTACGCTCGCGTCTTGCGCACGCTGAACAGGCGCGGGTTTTCGCCAGCGAGCAGTTGAAACTGCCGGATAACCGTAGCTATCGGGTGTATGCCGACATAGCCCGGCCTTATGTGGTGTGGAATGTGTTCGCCACGCCCGAACTGTCGCTGCAGCCGGTGACGCACTGTTTCCCGATTGCCGGGTGCGTGGCTTATCGCGGTTACTACCAGCAAGGTGCAGCACGCGGGGCGGCGGCGTTGATGCGCCAAGACGGCCTGGATGTGTATGTCGGTGGCGTGGAGGCTTATTCGACCCTGGGCTGGTTCGACGATCCGATCTTGTCATCGATGGTGGGTTGGGGTGATGAACGCCTGGCGACGTTAATTTTTCATGAGCTGGCCCACCAGCGCTTTTATGTGCAGGACGATACCGAGTTCAACGAATCGTTTGCCTCGTTCGTAGAGCAGGAAGGCACACGCCAATGGCGTGCGGCGCGAGGGCTGGCTGCCATTGGCGAAAACCAGGGGCGCCAGCGTGACCAGTTCATCCGCCTGGTGCTGGCCAGCCGCGAGCGGTTGCAGGCGATTTATGCCGGGCCGCTGGACGATGCACACAAGCGGCTGGCCAAGCAGGCCGAGTTTGAGCGTTTGAGGCGTGAGTACCGGCAGGTGCGTGATGGCCAGTGGGGCGGCGACAAGCGCTATGACGCCTGGATGTATGGGCCGATGAGTAATGCCAAGTTGTTGCCGTTCGGGCTTTATGACCAGTGGGTGCCGGCGTTTGCGGCGGTGTTTCGTGAGGTGGGTGGGGACTGGCTTCGGTTTTACCAGCGGGTCGAGCAGTTGGGGCGGTTGCCGATTGAAGAAAGGAAAGCGGCGCTGCAGCGTCTGGTGGTTAGCCTGTGAGATTTTGGGGCCGCAACGCGGCCCCCTAGGGCACTCAAGCCTTGATGAATGCCTGATGCATCTCGGCCAAGGTCGCAAAGTGGTAGGCCGGCTCTTCTGCCATCAGTTCTTCCCGGCTACCAAACCCATACCCCACCGCCACCGCCTGTAAGCCATTGCTGCGCGCGCCAATCAGGTCATGTTTGCGGTCGCCGATCATCAGGGTCTGCGCCGGGTCCAGTCCTTCTTCATCCAGCAGATGGCGAATCAGCTCGACCTTGTTGGTACGCGTGCCGTCCAGTTCACTGCCGTAGATCACCTTGAAGTGTTGGTCGAAAGCGAAATGCCGGGCGATTTCGCGGGCGAATTCCCACGGTTTGGAAGTGGCGATATACAGCGTGCGGCCCTGCCCGTTAAGGGCTTCAAGCAACTCAGGCACACCTTGGAACACCAGGTTCTCGTAAAGGCCGGTGACGCGGAAACGCTCCCGGTAGAAGTTGACCGCGTCCCAAGCCTTTGCTTCGTCGAAGCTGTAGAACTGCATGAAGGCCTGCAGCAGGGGTGGGCCGATGAAGTGCTCGAGGCGGGTCAGGTCCGGCTCGTCGATGCCCAGCTTGGCCAGGGCATACTGGATCGAGCGGGTGATGCCCAGGCGTGGGTCGGTCAGGGTGCCGTCGAGGTCGAAGAGGATGTTTTGCTGTTGCATGTTCGTCTCGTTAGTCGGGTTTATTCCGGTTGGTCGTAGCCTTCGGCCAGGTGCTGGTCCTTGAGCTTCACGTAGTTGCCGGCGCTGTAGGAGAAGAACGCGCGCTCTTTGTCGTTGAGCAACCTGGCCTGTTTCACCGGGCTGCCCATGTACAGGTAACCACTGACCAGGCGTTTGCCCGGCGGTACCAGGCTGCCTGCACCGATGATCACTTCGTCTTCAATGATGGCGCCATCCATGATGGTGCTGCCCATGCCGACCAGGATGCGATTGCCCAGGGTGCAGCCATGCAGCATCACCTTATGGCCAATGGTCACCTCGTCACCGATGATCAGCGGGAAGCCGTCCGGGTTGAACGGGCCGGCGTGGGTGATGTGCAGCACGCTGGCGTCCTGCACGCTGGTGCGCGCACCGATGCGGATGCGGTGCATGTCGCCGCGCACCACGGTCATGGGCCAGATCGAGCTGTCTTCACCAATCTCCACGTCGCCCAGCACCACCGCCGAACGGTCGACGAAGGCACGGAGTCCCACTTTCGGAGTGTGTTGCTGGAAGCTTCGGATGGCCATGATAGCGTCTCTCATCTGTGCCGATAGGCAGGCTGCCTGCTGCGGTCGGCGTCGATTGTAATTAAGATGGGGCAGTGTTTCTTCTGCCAAGGTATCCAAACCGTGACTGCGAACAACCCGCTTTTGCAATCCCACGATCTGCCGCCCTTCTCGCAAATCCGTGCCGAACACGTGTTGCCGGCGATCGAAGCGATCCTGGCCGACAACCGTAAAGCCATTGCCGAGATCCTCGAAAAGCAGGGCAAGGCCCCTACCTGGGCTGGCCTGGTGCTGGCGATAGACGAACTGAACGACCGCCTGGGCGCTGCCTGGAGCCCGGTCAGCCACCTCAACGCAGTGTGCAACAGCGCAGAGCTGCGCGAGGCTTACGAGTCGTGCCTGCCAGCGCTGAGCGCCTACTCTACCGAACTGGGCCAGAACCGTGCGCTGTTCGACGCCTACCAGGCGTTGATCAACAGCCCTGAAGCCGCCGGTTTCGACGTGGCGCAAAAAACTATCCTCGAGCATGCGCTGCGTGACTTCCGCCTGTCGGGTATCGACCTGCCGGCGGACAAGCAGCAGCGCTATGCCGAAGTGCAAAGCAAGCTCAGCGAGCTGGGCAGCCGCTTCTCCAACCAGCTGCTCGACGCTACCCAGGCCTGGACCAAGCACGTTACCGACGAAGCCGCGCTGGCCGGCCTGACCGACTCGGCCAAGGCGCAGATGGCCGCTGCGGCCCAGGCCAAGGGCCTTGAAGGCTGGCTGATTACCCTGGAATTCCCCAGCTACTACGCCGTGATGACCTACGCCAGCGACCGCGCCCTGCGCGAAGAGGTGTACGCCGCCTACTGCACCCGCGCCTCGGACCAGGGCCCGAATGCCGGCCAGTTCGACAACGGCCCGGTCATGCAGCAAATCCTTGACCTGCGCCAGGAGCTGGCCGAACTGCTGGGCTACAAGAACTACGCCGAGCTGAGCCTGGCCACCAAAATGGCTGAGTCCAGCGACCAGGTGCTGAGCTTCCTGCGTGACCTGGCCAAGCGTTCCAAGCCTTTTGCAGCCCAGGACCTGGAGCAGCTCAAGGCCTACGCCGCTGAGCAAGGCTGCCCTGAACTGGCCAGCTGGGACGCCGGCTACTTTGGCGAGAAGCTGCGCGAGCAGCGCTACAGCGTGTCGCAGGAAGCCCTGCGTGCCTATTTCCCGATCGATAAGGTGCTGGGTGGCCTGTTCAGCATTGTGCAGCGCCTGTACGGCATCGAAATCGCCGAACTCAAGGGCTTCGACAGCTGGCACCCGGACGTACGCCTGTTCGAGATCAAGGAAAACGGCCAGCATGTCGGCCGCTTCTTCTTCGACCTTTACGCCCGCGCCAACAAGCGCGGCGGGGCCTGGATGGATGGCGCCCGCGACCGTCGTCGTACTGCCGGTGGCGAACTGCAGAGCCCGGTGGCCAACCTGGTGTGCAACTTCACTCCGGCCGCACCCGGCAAGCCGGCACTGCTGACCCATGATGAAGTCACCACCCTGTTCCACGAATTCGGCCACGGCCTGCACCACCTGCTGACCCGCATCGAGCATGCCGGTGTTTCGGGTATCAACGGCGTGGCCTGGGACGCGGTCGAGCTGCCGAGCCAGTTCATGGAAAACTGGTGCTGGGAGCCAGAAGGCCTGGCACTGATCTCCGGCCATTACGAAACCGGCGCGGCCTTGCCTCAGGACCTGCTGGACAAAATGCTGGCGGCGAAGAACTTCCAGTCGGGCATGATGATGGTGCGCCAGCTTGAATTCTCGCTGTTCGACTTCGAGCTACACGCCAGCCATGGCGACGGCCGCAGCGTGCTGCAGGTGCTCGAAGGCGTGCGCGACGAGGTGTCGGTCATGCGCCCACCGGCGTACAACCGCTTCCCCAATAGCTTCGCGCACATCTTTGCTGGCGGTTATGCGGCGGGCTACTACAGCTACAAGTGGGCTGAAGTGCTGTCGGCTGACGCCTTCTCGCGCTTCGAGGAAGAAGGTGTGCTGAATGCCGAGACCGGCCGCGCCTTCCGCGAGGCTATCCTGGCCCGTGGCGGTTCGCGCGAGCCGATGGTGCTGTTTGTCGACTTCCGTGGCCGTGAGCCTTCCATTGATGCGCTGCTGCGGCACAGCGGCCTTACCGAAGGCGCTGCGGCGTGAGCGAGGTAGCTGTGAACAAGACCAAGAAGCGCTTCATTGCCGGGGCGGTATGCCCCGCATGCAGCGAGCCTGACAAGCTGATGATGTGGAGCGAAGACGACGTACCGCACCGCGAGTGCGTCGCCTGCGGGTTCACCGACACCCTCAACGAGCAGGGCTTGTCGGTGCCCAAGGAGCTCGGTACCCGGGTTAACCACCTGGCACCCAAGGCGGCGCCGGCCAAAGTACAGACGGTGCAGTTCTTCCCTAATCCGAAGCTGAAGAAACCGACAGAGTAAGCACTGGCTGTCGGATCAGAGGCGCTGGTGGATTCATGGTAGTCGCGATACTGTATGTAAATACAGTATAGGGGTTAGCCATGAATCCTCCAGCACCATTAAAGGGCCGTGGCACGGCGCACAATCCGCATAACCGCTTTGCCCCCAACCATTCGGTGGTCGAGGACGACGGCTGGTATCAGGAAGTGCCGCAGACCCAAGGCACCGAAGTGCGCAGCGAGACAGCGAAATCGGTCATCACCCGCAATACATCGCCCGACCTGCCCTTTGACCGCTCCATCAACCCTTACCGCGGCTGCGAGCATGGCTGCATCTACTGCTATGCCCGGCCTTCCCATGCCTATTGGGACCTCTCCCCCGGCCTGGACTTCGAAACCAAGCTGATCGCCAAGACCAATGCCGCCGAGATACTCGCGCAGCAGTTGAGCAAACCGGGCTACGTGTGCGCGCCGATCAACCTGGGCTCCAATACCGACCCGTACCAGCCGATCGAGCGGGACCAGTTGCTGACACGGCGCCTGCTCGAAGTGTTGCTGCGTTTTCGTCACCCGGTGACCATCGTGACCAAGGGCTCGCTGGTGTTGCGTGACCTCGACCTGCTGGCCGAAATGGCCCGGCAACGACTGGCGCGAGTGATGATCAGCCTGACGACGCTGGACGACGACCTCAAGCGGGTGTTGGAACCGCGGGCGGCGTCACCCAATGCCCGGTTGAGGGCCATCCGCGTGCTACGCGAGGCGGGTGTGCCAGTGGGGGTGCTGTGTTCGCCGATGATTCCGATGATCAACGACAGTGAGCTGGAGCGCTTGCTGGAGGCTGCCAAGGAAGCTGGCGCACAGAGCGCGGCCTACATGATGCTGCGCCTGCCACTGGAAGTGGCGCCGCTGTTCGAGCAGTGGCTGCAGGACCATTATCCGCAACGGGCGGCCCATGTGTTGAGCCTGATCCGCCAGAGCCGGGGCGGCGAGCTGTATGACAGCCGGTTTGGTGCGCGCATGCGCGGGGAAGGGGTATTTGCCGAGTTGTTGGCTCAGCGCTTTGCCAAAGCCATGAAGCGGCTGGATTTTGAAGGGCGCGAGGCACAGACGCTGGATTGCTCTGCCTTCTGCCCGCCCGGTGGGCAGATGGCCCTATTTTGATCTTTGAACAGATCACGGTTTTTGTGGGAGCGGGCGTGCCCGCGAACACTGGCGCAGCCGGTGCCATATACCGAGTTGCCCTTTTCGCGGGCATGCCCGCTCCCACAGGTACCTTGGAGGTCTCAGGTTCCCAAATGGGGCCTATTGCCAGCCCTCAATACAACTAATCCGAGTTAATAATTGCGCTAATACATATTGGCAGTTGATGTTTTTTTGCTATTATCCAGCTCCCGCCTTTTACATCTGGAACACCCGTTCTAGAGCCTCCGAATTAAGTTTCAGTTAAGTTTTCCCCGCTAGCGTAGGCAGTCAGTCCACACCGACTGTGATCTATGGCCCGTGCGTGTCATCTAAAACCCTGCATAGCCATAATCTTTCCCCGGTAAAATGGATTTACCACCACACCGTCAAGAGGATGAATCATGCCCGTCAAGGACCCATCCAAGGTCGTTCCGGATGTACCCGCCGAGGGCGCCGATGCCGCCCTGAAGCACATCGTCGACGGCTTCCTGCGCTTTCACCATGACGTCTTCCCCGAGCAGCAAGAGCTGTTCAAGAAGCTCGCTACTGCGCAAACGCCGCGTGCCATGTTCATCACCTGCGCCGACTCGCGCATCGTCCCCGAGTTGATCACCCAGAGCTCGCCCGGCGACCTGTTCGTAACCCGTAACGTGGGTAACGTGGTACCGCCCTACGGCCAGATGAACGGCGGCGTTTCCAGCGCCATCGAATACGCCGTGCTTGCGCTGAAAGTGCACCACATCATCGTCTGTGGCCACTCCGACTGTGGCGCCATGCGTGCGGTACTCAACCCGCAATCGCTGACCAAGATGCCGACTGTTTCTGCCTGGCTGCGCCATGCCGAAGTGGCGCGTACCGTGGTCGAGAACAACTGCTCGTGCGGTACCGAACACGAAACCATGCAGGTGCTGACCAAGGAAAACGTGATCGCCCAGTTGCATCACCTGCGCACCCACCCTTCGGTTGCCTCGCGCCTTGCAGCCGGTGAGCTGTTCATTCATGGCTGGGTTTACGACATCGAAACCAGCAAGATCGAAGCCTACGACGCCATCAGCGACAGCTTCCTGCCCCTGGCTGCTGGCGAGCCGGTCCCCTGCGCTACTCCGAGAGGCCGCTACTAAGCGACCCATCCACCGCTAGAACCTTGATAGCCGGCTGCACCCTGCTGGGGTGTGGCGCGGCCTTCGGCTGCCTTGAATTCCCTGACTGCCCTGCCGGCAAGCCCGCTGGCGGCCCGCGCTTGCGCGCTAGTCAGGGGCAAACGTGCCCACGGTCAGAGGAATGACCGTGTGACAAAGAAAGGAGAAACACGGTGAACATTACACAGTTGAAAGCGGCCCTGCCGCGTGAGTTGCTGGCGTCGGTGGTGGTCTTTCTGGTGGCCCTGCCATTGTGCATGGGTATCGCGATTGCATCGGGCATGCCGCCGGCCAAGGGCCTGATTACCGGCATTATCGGCGGCGTTGTGGTGGGTTTCCTCGCCGGTTCGCCATTGCAGGTCAGTGGCCCGGCCGCCGGCTTGGCGGTACTGGTGTTCGAGCTGGTGCGCCAGCATGGCGTGGCCATGCTCGGGCCGATCTTGTTGCTGGCGGGGCTGCTGCAGTTGCTGGCTGGGCGCCTGCGTCTGGGTTGCTGGTTTCGCGTCACTGCGCCAGCGGTGGTATATGGCATGTTGGCGGGCATCGGCGTGCTGATCGTGTTGTCGCAGATACATGTGATGTTCGATACAGCGCCGCAGCCTTCGGGGCTGCAGAACCTGCTGGAATTCCCGTCCACCGTGGCCGCAGCCCTGCCACAGGAACGCTCAGGCTCCGGCTGGATGGCGGGTGCGCTTGGCCTGGGTACCATCGCTATCATGTGGGGCTGGGAGCGCCTGCGGCCCCAGCGGCTGCGCTTCGTCCCTGGGGCCCTGTTGGGTGTTGCAGCCATGACCGTCATCAGTATGTGGCTGGCCTTGCCGGTAAACCGTGTGCAGGTGCCGGCAGACCTGTCCGAGGCCATCGACTGGATCCGCCCGGGTGACCTGATGCAACTGGCCGACCCTACCCTGCTGGTTGCCGCCTTTGCCTTGGCCTTCATCGCCAGCGCCGAAACCTTGCTGTCGGCTGCGGCGGTGGACCGGATGCACAGCGGCCAGCGTTCGGACTTCGACCGTGAGCTGTCGGCCCAAGGTATCGGCAACATGCTCTGTGGCGTGCTCGGAGCGCTGCCGATGACGGGCGTGATCGTGCGCAGTTCGGCCAATGTGCAGGCGGGCGCGCAGACACGGGCATCGGCAATCTTCCACGGGCTGTGGCTGTTGGCCTTCGTGGTGGTGTTGAGCAGCGTGCTGCAGCAGATTCCGGTGGCGAGCCTGGCGGGTGTGCTGGTGTTTACCGGGGTGAAGTTGGTTGATTTCAAGGCGTTTCGTGGCCTGGGCCGTTATGGCCGCATGCCGATGTTCACCTATGCGGCGACAGCCCTGGCGATCATCTTCACCGACCTGCTGACCGGCGTGCTGCTGGGCTTTGCCCTGACCCTGCTGAAGCTGGCGTTCAAGGCGGCGCGGCTGAAGATCAACCTGGTGAGCCTGGAGAAGGCCGGGCACATGGAACTGCGCCTCAGTGGCGCGGCGACGTTCCTCAAGGTGCCGGCGCTGACCCAGGTGCTGGATACGGTACCGGCGGGCACTACGCTGCATGTGCCGTTGGGCAACCTGAGCTATATCGATCACTCGTGCCTTGAGTTGCTGGAGGACTGGAGCCGCAGCAATTCGGCCAATGGGTCACGGTTGCTGATAGAGCAGCGGCGCCTGAAGCGGCGGATCGAGGGGCGGTTGCGCACTACGGCGGGGGTTGGGGCCTGAAAACTTCTATCGCCTGAACTGGCCTCTTCGCGGGTGAACCCGCTGCCACAGGGACCGCGCAGACACTCAATGCTGTGCAGTACCTGTGGCAGCGGGCGAGCCCGCGAAGAGGCCGGTACCGGAATATCAGGCTGGTTGACCCAGCTCCACACCCAGCTGGCGCGACAGGCAAGGCCAGCGCTTCCACGCCTCGCCGGTTGCCGGGCTGCTCAGCTTCTCGCGGTACGCCTCCACCGACTCCACCGCAAAGCTTTCGTCATTGAGCATTTCGTCAACCGAGTGGTGCACCACTTCATCCAGCTGGTTGGCAAAGCTTTCGCCAATCAACTGGTGGGCAATCAGGTTGGCGACAGTGGTGTCGACCGGGATCAATGGCTGCTGGAAGTGGCGGATGTACAAGTCATTCACCTCTTCCACCAGGCGGTGCGCCAGGTAGGCCTCATCCAGCAAGCAGTCCAGGCCGACATGCCCTTGCATCACGCTGGGCGGCTGCAGGAAGTAGGCTTCGGCAATTTTCAGTACGGGTTTGATCTGCGATTCGATCCCGGCTTCGCGGGCGACCGCGTGGGCGGCCTCCAGCAGTTCCGGAACCTGATCGATGTAGGCGCTGACGAAGCGCGCCAAAGTACCCTGGGCGTCCTGCTCAGGCAGTTGGATCGAGGGATGCAGGTGGGGCAGTTGCAGCTCGAGACGCTCTTTCAATTGGCCGGTCTGGCCTTCATGTTGATGGGCTTGGCTTACCTGCTCGCGTACAGCAGCGATGTTCATGACAACTCCAGGGACATTACGTTTCAAACGGAAGACACTAAATTAGCTCGGTATACAGAATACCTAAGACGTATTTGTTATAAGTCGCGCAAACGTGTGCGCTATCAGGCATATAGCCGTGCCATTATTACGCCATTCCCCATCAAGCACGCGGCTTTCAGGCCATTCAGCCATTTCGTGAAGTTCATTTCACACGCTTCATTGCGTGCCATTGGTCGCTGTCTATACTCCCGTTGAACGTGATTCGTTGATGAGGCCCGACTGCTTTTAGCAGGGGCTCGGTCGTCGAAGCCAGGCAGTCTTGACCGCCGTTCCCTCTTGCCGCAGGCCACGCCTCCGGGACAACAAGAATTAGAAGGGGAACCCGCAATGATGCGACATCCACATGTCTGGATGGGCCTCCTGTTGTGGTCGGTTTTTGGTCAGGCCAATGCCGCCTGGACCGTGAACATGCACCCGGGGGCGACGGAAGTTTCCAACGCCGTCTTCGACTTGCACATGACCATCTTCTGGATCTGCGTGATCATTGGCATCGTGGTGTTTGGCGCGATGTTCTGGTCGATGGTCGTCCACCGCCGCTCCACTGGCCAGCAGGCTGCGCATTTCCACGAGCACACTTGGGTGGAAATCCTCTGGACCGTGGTGCCCTTCCTGATTCTGGTGGTGATGGCCATTCCGGCCACCAAGACCCTGATCGACATCTACGACGCCAGCGAGTCGGACATCGACATCCAGGTCACCGGCTACCAGTGGAAGTGGCACTACAAATACCTGGGTCAGGACGTGGAGTTCTTCAGCAACCTCGCCACCCCTGCCGATCAGATTCACAACAAGGCCCCCAAGGACGAGCATTACCTGCTTGAAGTCGACCAGCCGCTGGTGCTGCCGGTGGGTGCCAAGGTGCGCTTCCTGGTGACCGCCGCGGATGTCATCCACTCCTGGTGGGTGCCGGCTTTTGCGGTCAAGCGTGACGCCATCCCCGGCTTCGTCAACGAAGCCTGGACCCGTATCGAGAAGCCCGGCATCTACCGTGGCCAGTGCACCGAGTTGTGCGGCAAGGACCACGGCTTCATGCCGGTGGTGGTCGAGGTCAAGTCCAAGGCCGACTACGACACCTGGCTGGGCGAGCGCAAGGCTGAAGCCGCCAAGCTCAAGGAGCTGACCAGCAAGGAATGGACCCTGGAAGAGCTGGTGGCGCGTGGCGACAAGGTCTACCACACCACCTGCGTGGCCTGTCACCAGGCCGAAGGCCAGGGCCTGCCGCCGATGTTCCCGGCGCTCAAGGGCTCGAAGATTGCCACCGGGCCGAAGGAAGGCCACCTGAGCATTGTCTTCCACGGCAAGCCCGGCACGGCCATGGCCGCCTTTGGCAAGCAACTGTCGGAAGTCGACATCGCTGCTGTGGTCACCTACGAGCGCAATGCCTGGGGTAACAACAAAGGCGACATGGTCACGCCGAAGGACGTGCTGGCGCTGAAGCAGGCAGAAGCCAAGTGAACCGGGTTACTCGCGGCAACCAATGGGTTGCAGGAGACAGGACATGAGTGCAGTGATCGACGACCAAGCCCACGGCCATGACCATGCGCACGGCCCGGCCAAGGGCCTGATGCGCTGGGTGCTGACCACCAACCATAAAGACATCGGCACGATGTACCTGTGGTTCAGCTTCATCATGTTCCTGCTGGGTGGCTCGTTCGCCATGGTCATCCGGGCCGAACTGTTCCAGCCAGGCTTGCAGATCGTGGAGCCGGCGTTCTTCAACCAGATGACCACCATGCATGGCCTGATCATGGTGTTCGGTGCAGTGATGCCGGCTTTCGTCGGCCTGGCCAACTGGATGATCCCGTTGATGATCGGGGCGCCCGACATGGCCTTGCCGCGGATGAACAACTTCAGCTTCTGGCTGCTGCCGGCGGCGTTCCTGCTGCTGGTTTCGACCCTGTTCAGCCCGGGTGGCGGGCCGAACTTCGGCTGGACCTTCTACGCCCCGCTGTCCACCACCTATGCACCCGCCAGCGTCACCTTCTTCATTTTTGCCATCCACCTGATGGGCATCAGCTCGATCATGGGCGCGATCAACGTGATTGCCACCATCCTCAATCTGCGTGCGCCAGGCATGACCCTGATGAAGATGCCGCTGTTTGTCTGGACCTGGCTGATCACGGCCTTTCTGTTGATTGCGGTGATGCCGGTGCTGGCCGGCGTGGTGACCATGATGCTGATGGACATTCACTTCGGCACCAGTTTCTTCAGCGCGGCCGGTGGCGGTGACCCGGTGCTGTTCCAGCACGTGTTCTGGTTCTTCGGCCACCCCGAGGTGTACATCATGATCCTGCCGGCGTTCGGCGCGGTCAGCTCGATCATCCCGGCGTTCTCGCGCAAGCCGCTGTTCGGCTACACCTCGATGGTGTACGCCACCGGCGCAATTGCCTTTCTGTCGTTCATCGTCTGGGCCCACCACATGTTCGTGGTCGGCATCCCGGTAGTGGGCGAGCTGTTCTTCATGTACGCCACCATGCTGATTGCCGTGCCCACAGGGGTGAAGGTGTTCAACTGGGTCAGCACCATGTGGGAAGGCTCGCTCACCTTCGAGACGCCGATGCTGTTCGCCATCGCCTTCGTCATCCTGTTCACCATCGGCGGTTTCTCCGGGCTGATGCTGGCGATCGCCCCGGCGGACTTCCAGTACCACGACACCTACTTCGTGGTGGCGCACTTCCACTACGTGCTGGTACCCGGGGCGATTTTTGGCATCTTTGCCTCGGCTTACTACTGGCTACCGAAATGGACCGGCCACATGTACGACGAAACCCTCGGCAAGTTGCACTTCTGGCTGTCGTTCATCGGCATGAACATGGCCTTCTTCCCGATGCACTTCGTAGGGCTGGCCGGCATGCCGCGTCGCATCCCCGACTACAACCTGCAGTTCGCCGACTTCAATATGGTGTCGTCGATCGGTGCCTTCATGTTCGGCGCCACGCAAATCTTCTTCCTGTTCATTGTCATCAAGTGCATTCGCGGTGGCGCGCCGGCACCGGCCAAACCCTGGGATGGCGCCGAGGGCCTGGAGTGGTCGATCCCCTCCCCTGCGCCTTACCACACCTTCCAGACCCCACCGGAAGTGAAATAGGAAACCTGTCATGAACGGCCTGTCGCTGAAACGCCTGGTAACGCGCCTGTTGATGCTGACGGTGGTGATGTTCGCCTTCGGCTTCGCCCTGGTGCCGATCTACGACGTGATGTGCAAGGCCTTTGGCATCAACGGCAAGACCGGTGGGCAATACGAGGGCAGCCAGGTTAGCGACCCGTCGCGTTCGGTGCGCGTGCAGTTCATGTCGACCAATGCCAGCGACATGGTCTGGGATTTCTATTCCACTGCCGACCAGCTGGAGGTCAACCCGGGTGCGGTGAACCAGATGATATTCGTTGCGCACAACCCGACCGACCGGCCGATGAGTGCGCAAGCCATACCCAGCATCACCCCGGCCGAGGCCGCGGCGTACTTCCACAAGACCGAGTGCTTCTGTTTTACCCAGCAGGTGCTGCAGCCCGGCGAACGCATAGAGATGCCGGTGCGCTTCATCGTCGACCGCGACCTGCCGGCCAGCGTGAAGCACCTGACACTGGCCTACACCTTGTTCGACATCACCGCTCGCCACCCGCCGGTCGCGCATGTTGCGGCCCAGGACGTCCAGGGCGCCCGTTAAGGGAAGGAGAACAGCAATGGCAAGTCATCAGCACTACTACGTTCCGGCGCAGAGCAAGTGGCCCATCATCGCCACCATCGGCATGTTCATCACGGTGTTTGGCCTGGGCACCTGGTTCAACGACATGAAGGCCGGCCACCCGGAATCGCATGGCCCGCTGATTTTCTTCGTGGGCGCTTTGTTCCTGGCCTACATGCTGTTCGGCTGGTTTGGGGCGGTGGTCAAGGAGAGCCGCGCCGGGTTGTACAGCCCGCAGCTGGACCGCTCGTTCCGCTGGGGGATGAGCTGGTTCATCTTCTCTGAAGTCATGTTCTTCCTGGCCTTCTTCGGTGCGCTGTTCTACGTGCGCGTGCTTGCCGGGCCGTGGCTGGGAGGTGAAGGCGCCAAAGGGGTTGCACACATGCTGTGGCCGACTTTCGAGTTCACCTGGCCGCTGCTGCACACGCCGGATCCGAAACTGTTCCCGCCGCCCAAAGAAGTAATCGACCCGTGGCACCTGCCACTGATCAACACGATCTTGCTGGTCAGTTCCAGTGTGACCATCACCATCGCCCACCACGCCCTGCGCCGTGACCACCGTGGTCCGCTGAAATTCTGGATGGCCCTGACCATCCTGCTGGGGCTCAGCTTCATTGCATTGCAAGCCTTCGAGTATCACGAAGCCTATACCAAGCTGGGGCTGACGCTGGGGTCGGGGATCTATGGCGCGACGTTCTTCATGCTCACCGGGTTCCACGGTGCCCACGTGACCTTGGGCACGATCATCCTGATTGTGATGTTCGTGCGCATCTTGCGCGGGCATTTCAACCCCGAGAAACACTTCGGCTTCGAGGCAGCCAGCTGGTATTGGCACTTCGTCGACGTGGTGTGGGTGGGGTTGTTCATTTTTGTGTATGTGCTGTAGGGCCAATCGCCGGCAAAACGAGTGCAGTTTCAGAAGGGGGCGTGTGAAACCAGCTGACCGCTGAGCAAACCCCAGGCGACCAGGGCAATTGTCAGGGCCGCCAGGGTCACCCGCACGGTCAGAGCCTTCAGCAGACGCGTCGAGTTTTCATCGTCCTTGACCAGAAACACCAGGCCACTGAACAGGCTGGCAATCGTGGCCAACAGCATCAGGACAATCGCGGCCTTGAGCATGGCGCTACTCCGGGGGGATGCGGTGATGTGGATAAGTATAGCGAGGCGCCCGTGAGGCGGTTTCGCCCAGGCTGGATTCCGACCCTGGTGGTGCTTGCACTGCTGCCAGGGCTGATCGCGCTTGGCTGCTGGCAACTCGGCCGGGCCGAGGAAAAGCGCGTGCTGCTGGCCACTTATGCCGAACGGCGGGTCGAAGCGCCGATCGCCACGGCCCAGCTCGCATCAAACGACGACAACGCCTTCCGCCGCGTGCACCTGTACGGCCGCTTCGATGCCGAGCACAGCGTGCTGCTGGACAACCGCATGCGCGATGGCCAGGCCGGTGTCGAACTGCTGCAACCCTTCCATGACCAGGCCAGTGGCCAGTGGCTGCTGATCAACCGCGGCTGGCTGCCATGGCCAGACCGCCGCGTGCCGGTGCATTTCAATACCCCTCCACAGGCCTTGGCACTGGACGCTTCGGTGTATGTGTCGCCCGGCAGCACGTTCCAGCTGCATCCCGACCCTGAAGGCGGCCAATGGCCGCATCTGCTCACCGCCGTTGCTGCCGCGCAGCTATGGCCGCAGCTAGCCCGCGAAGGCTATGCCCATGAGTTGCGCCTGGAGCCCGGCCCGGCGGCCTATCGCCTGGACTGGCCGGTTGTCGCCATGGGCCCGGAAAAACACCTGGGCTACGCCGTGCAGTGGTTTGCCCTGGCGGGTGCACTGGTTCTGCTTTACCTCTATTTCGGCTGGCACCACAACAAGGAGAAACGCCATGGCCACCGCCACTCCACTGGACGTGCCTGAACGTAGCAAAACCAGAGCCCGCGGGCGTTTGCAGCTTTTGCTGATCCTGCTGGTAGTGCTCGGGCCGATGATTTTGGCCACCAGCATGTACAAGCTGAAGTTCTGGGTGCCGGAGGGCCGCAGCTACCACGGCGATATGATCGGCAACGGTGAGAGCCGTACTGATATCGGCGTGTCAGGCGAGGACGAGCGCTGGCAATTGCTGGTCAGCGCCCCCGAAGCCTGTGCCGAGGACTGCCAGCGCCTGGTGTACCTCGCCCGGCAGATCCAGGTGGGCCTGGGCCGCGACGCCAGCCGTGCCAGCCATGCACTGGCCACAGCCCAGCCGCTGAGCGCCGACTACCAGGCGCTGCTGGGCCGCGAGTACCCGCAGCTGCAACGCTACCCGCTGGATGCCCCGCGCTATTTGCAGAAGGTGGGCGAGCCTGGCCCGCAACTGTGGATCGTCGACCCCCACGGCAACCTGGTGCTGCGTTACGACGGCAAGGCCAACGGCAAGCATGTGCTGGATGACCTGCGCCACCTGCTCAAGCTGTCCAACATCGGCTAGGAGCCTGCCATGGCCAGACCTGGATTCCGCATCGCTGTGTTCGCCACCCTGCTGGCACTGCTGGTTGTCCTGCTCGGTGCCTATACCCGCCTGACCCATGCCGGCCTTGGCTGCCCTGACTGGCCGGGTTGCTATGGCTTCATCAGCGTACCCAAGAGCGAGGCCCAGCTCGCCCATGCCGAGCTGCACTTCCCCGATCACCCGGTGGAAGAGGCCAAGGGCTGGGCCGAGATGGTCCATCGGTATTTCGCAGGTACCTTGGCCATGGTGATTGCCCTGCTCGCCTTCCAGGCGCTGCGTCGGCATGCCCGCGATGGCCAACCGTATCGCCTGCCGGTGCTGCTGCTGGGTGTGGTGCTGGCCCAGGCAGCCTTCGGCATGTGGACGGTTACCCTGAAGCTGTGGCCGCAGGTGGTCACGGCGCATTTGCTGGGTGGCTTTACTACCTTGAGCTTGTTGTTCCTGTTGTCCCTGCGCCTGTCCCGTGCCTTTGCGCCTTTGCCGAAACTGCCGTTGAGCCTGCGGCGGATCGCTGCGCTGGCTTTGTTGGTGGTGATCGGCCAGATCGCTTTGGGGGGCTGGGTCAGTGCCAACTACGCAGCAGTCGCCTGCATCGACCTGCCTACCTGTCACGGCCAGTGGTGGCCGGCGGCGGACTTCAGCAATGGCTTCCACCTGACGCAGCACGTCGGCCCCAATTACCTGGGCGGGCAACTGGACAGTGATGCCCGCACGGCCATCCACATCAGCCACCGCCTGGGCGCGCTACTGGTGACTTGCGTGCTGCTGATGCTCAGCTGGAAGCTGCACCGCTGTGGCCTCCCCGGCCTGGCGCGGCTGGTAATGCTGGTGCTGGCCCTGCAAGTGGGCCTGGGTATCAGCAACGTGGTGTTTCACCTGCCGCTGGCGGTAGCTGTTGCGCACAATGCCGGCGGGGCGCTGTTGCTGCTGAGCATGGTGCTGGTGAACTACCGCATTCGAGTGGTCGACAAGGTTCGCGTGGGCGTCGGCCAAGGCTGGCGCCTGCGGCCGGTGGCCGGTGTGGGCATCTCCCATCACATGAGGAACGATTCGTGGCGACGCTTCTGAGCGCACGGCGGGCCAGTTGGCGCGATTACCTGGAGCTGACCAAGCCCAAGGTGGTGGTTCTGATGCTGATCACCTCGCTGGCAGGCATGTTCCTGGCCACACGGGCGGGTGTCGGCTGGAGCGTGCTGCTGTTCGGCAACCTGGGCATCGGCCTGTGCGCTGGCGCTGCGGCGGTGGTCAACCATGTGGTGGACCGGCGCATCGATGCGCTGATGGCCCGTACCCACAAGCGGCCGCTGGCCCAGGGCCGGGTCGAACCGCTACCGGCGTTGCTGTTCGCTCTGGCGCTGGCGCTGCTGGGCATGGCCCTGCTGCTGGTGTTCACCAACGCCCTCACTGCCTGGCTGACCCTGGCTTCGCTGCTGGGTTATGCGGTGCTCTACACCGGCTTTCTCAAACGGGCCACGCCACAGAACATCGTCATTGGCGGCCTGGCCGGCGCCGCCCCGCCGCTGCTCGGCTGGGTGGCGGTAAGCGGCCATGTCAGCGCTGAACCCTTGCTGCTGGTGCTGATCATCTTCGCCTGGACCCCGCCGCACTTCTGGGCGCTGGCCATTCACCGCAAGGAAGAATACGCCAAGGCCGATATCCCGATGCTGCCGGTGACCCACGGGGAGCGCTACACCAAGCTGCACATCCTGCTGTACACCCTGATACTGCTGGCGGTGAGCCTGCTGCCGTATGCCATCCACATGAGCGGTTTGCTGTACCTGGCCTGTGCCCTGGCGTTGGGCCTGCGCTTCCTGCAATGGGCCTGGGTGCTGTACCGTGGCAGCCGGCCGCACGCGGCGATCGGTACCTTCAAGTACTCTATTGGCTACCTGTTCGCGCTGTTCATCGCGTTGCTCCTCGACCACTACTTGTTGCTGAACCTATGACCCGAACCCAGAAAACCGTCTTCATCCTCGTCGCCCTGGTCGCGTTGATCCTGGGCCTTACCGTCAACAAGGTGCTCAATGGCCGCGACCAGGCCAACCCCGCCGAGCTGATCGATGCCGGCATCATCCTGCTGCCGCAGAGCCGCAGCGTGGCCGACGTGACCATGACCAACCAGGACGGCCAGCCCGTGCAGCTGGATGACCTGAAAGGCAAATGGTCGCTGTTGTTCTTCGGCTACACCTACTGCCCGGACATCTGCCCGACCACCCTGGCCCAGTTGCGCCAAGTGAAGAGCGAGCTGCCCAAGGAAGCCGTCGACCGGCTGCAGGTGGTGCTGGTGAGCGTGGACCCGAACCGCGATACGCCGAACCAGCTGAAGCAGTACCTGGGCTATTTCGACAAGGACTTTGTCGGGGTGGCGGGGTCGATCGAAGATACCCAGAAGCTGGCCAATGCCTTGAGCATTCCGTTCATCCCTGCCGATACCAGCAAGCCGGGGTACACCGTGGACCACAGCGGCAACCTGGCGGTTGTCGGGCCGGATGGGCGTCAGCGTGGGTTCATTCGGGCGCCCTTCAACAACCAGAAGCTGGTGGCGCAGTTGCCTGGGCTTGTGAAGCGGGATTGAGATTTCGGGCCTGCTGCGCAGGCCTTTCGCGGCACAAGGCCGCTCCCACATGGATCGGCGTACGCCTTACTTGGTGGGAGCGGCCTTGTGCCGCGAAAGGGCCGCAAAGCGGCCCCGGGGATGTTGGATCAGAACGCCGGAACCACAGCGCCCTTGTACTTCTCGATGATGAACTGCTTCACCTCTGGCGAGTGCAGCGCAGCCGCCAGTTTTTTCATGTCTTCCGAGTCCTTGTTGTCCGGGCGGGCAACCAGGATGTTCACGTAAGGCGAGTCGCTGCCTTCGATGGCCAGGGCGTCTTTTTCCGGGTTCAGCTTGGCTTCCAGCGCGTAGTTGGTGTTGATCAAGGCGGCATCGACTTGGGTCAGCACACGCGGGATGGTGGCGGCTTCCAGCTCACGGAACTTGATGCTTTTCGGGTTTTCGGCAACATCCTTCACGGTGGACAGGATGTTCTTGTTGTCCTTGAGCTTGATCACACCGGCCTTGTCCAGCAGCAGCAGGGCGCGGCCGCCGTTGGTGGCGTCGTTGGGGATGACCACGGTGGCGCCGGAAGACAGCTCGTCCAGCTTCTTGATCTTGGCCGAATACACCCCCAGCGGTTCGATGTGCACGCCGGCCACGCTGACCAGTTGGGTGCCCTTGGCCTTGTTGAACTCATCCAGGTACGGCTGGTGCTGGAAGAAGTTGGCGTCCAGGCGCTTTTCGGCAACCTGTACGTTCGGCTGGACGTAGTCGGTGAATTCCTTGACCTTCAGATCAACGCCTTCTTTGTCGAGTTGCGGTTTGACGAAGTTGAGGATTTCGGCATGCGGCACCGGGGTGGCGGCAACGGTCAGGGTATCGGCGTGGGCCGAGAAGGCCGCAACAGCGGCAGCAACAGCAAGCAGCTTCTTCATTGATCACTCCTTGTGAGGGCCGCGACGGCCCCCGAACGGGTCGGCCAGGCCGACCCCATTGGGGTTACTTACGGGAAAAATGCACGACCAGTTTGTCGCCCACGCTCTGCAGTACTTGAACCAGTACCAGCAGTAGTACCACGGTCACGACCATCACGTCGGTCTGGAAACGCTGGTAACCGAAGCGGATAGCCAGGTCGCCCAGGCCACCGGCACCCACCACACCGGCCATGGCGGTGTACGAAACGAGGGTGATGGCGGTGACGGTAATGGCCGCGAAGATACCCGGGCGGGCCTCCGGCAGCAGCGCGCTGGTGATGATCTGGCGGGTGGTAGCGCCCATCGACTGGGTAGCTTCGATGATGCCGCGGTCCACTTCACGCAGGGCGGTTTCCACCAGGCGCGCGAAGAACGGCGTTGCACCCACCACCAGCGGCGGGATGGCGCCGGCAACGCCCAGCGAGGTGCCGGTGATCAGCACGGTGAACGGGATCATCACGATCAGCAGGATGATGAACGGCAGCGAGCGCAGGATGTTGACCACCAGCGAAAGCAGCGCATATACGCCCTTCTGTTCGAACATTTGCTTCGGCCCGCAGAGGAACAGCAGCACACCCAGTGGCAGGCCCAGCAGCACGGTGAAGAACAGCGAGCCGAACAGCATGATCATGGTGTCGATGGTGGCCAGCCAGATTTCGGCCCAGTCGACGTTGGCAAAGAAATTCAGGGCGTCCATCAACGCAGTACCTCCATATGTACGTCAGCTGCCTTGAAGCGGGCGAACGCCGCTTCCATGTCACCGCCGATCAGGGCGAGGGTGAGCTGGCCATAGGGGACATCCTTGATGCGATCGATACGCCCGGCGAGGATGCTGTAGTCCACACCGGTTTCGCGGGCCACGGTGCCCAGCAGTGGGGCGTAGGTGGCGTCGCCCTGGAAGGTCAGGCGCACGATGCGGCCCGGCACGTGGGCAAAGTCGTCGCGTTGCTCGCCTTCGTCGACCTGCTCGTCTTCCTGGACGAAGCGCTTGGTGGTGGGGTGCTGCGGGTGCAGGAACACATCGGCCACCGAGCCTTGCTCGACGATCTGGCCGGCGTCCATCACGGCCACGCAGTCGCAGACACGGCGGATCACGTCCATCTCGTGGGTGATCAGCACGATGGTCAGCTTCAGCTCACGGTTGATTTCGGCCAGCAGTTGCAGGACCGAGGCCGTGGTTTGCGGGTCGAGGGCACTGGTGGCCTCGTCGCACAGCAGGATCTTCGGGTTGGTGGACAGAGCGCGGGCGATGCCGACACGCTGCTTTTGGCCGCCGGACAGCTGCGCCGGGTACTTTCTGGCGTGGTCCGACAGGCCCACGCGGGCCAGCAGCTCGGTAACGCGCTTGTCGATTTCGCTGCGCGACAGCTCGCCGGCCAGAGTGAGCGACAGGGCGACGTTGTCGGCGACGGTCTTGGAAGCCAGCAGGTTGAAGTGCTGGAAAATCATCCCGACCTGCTGGCGGAAGCCGCGCAGCTGGCTGGCGTTGAACGCGGTGACGTCTTCGCCGTCGACGATGATCTTGCCGCCGGAGGGTTCTTCCAGGCGGTTGATCAGGCGCAGCATGGTGCTTTTGCCGGCGCCGGAATGGCCGATCAGGCCGAACACCTGGCCATCTTCGATGGTCAGGCTGGTCGGATTCAGTGCGGGGATTTCCCTACCGGCAACGCGGTAGGTTTTATGTACCTGTTGGAACTCGATCACGTAGCGAACCTTGTGGGGCGCATTGAAATTTGGGTCAGCGGTTAGCTGGGGTCGCGCATTTTAGCCTTTTCCAATAGCTGTTCTTAGCATTTATTTCGTAATGCACCAATCCTTCGGGCATATCGCGACAACTGGTAATCCTGATTGAACGCTCGGCCACGCCCTCCAGTCACTACTTGGACAAGCCCTGAACGGGCAAGCCTTAAGACTGATGAGGAGAGCCGATCATGCCCAGCAAGAAAACGGACGCGCCCAAGCAGAGTGAAGCCGCCGGCACCCAGACCCCTGACCGGGCCAATACCAATGCCAAGCTGCAAAGCCTGGAGGCCGACCGCAGTGATGCGACCGGGCATGCGCTGCGCACCAACCAAGGCGTACGTATTGCGGACAATCAGAACACCCTGAAGGCGGGTGACCGCGGGCCTTCGCTGCTTGAAGACTTCATCATGCGCGAGAAGATCACCCACTTCGACCATGAGCGGATCCCCGAGCGCATCGTGCACGCACGCGGTACCGGTGCACACGGGTTCTTCCAGAGCTATGGCAATCACGCGGAACTGACCAAGGCCGGTTTCCTGCAGGATCCGGAAAAGATCACCCCGGTTTTTGTGCGCTTTTCCACGGTTCAGGGCCCACGTGGTTCTGGCGACACGGTGCGAGATGTGCGGGGCTTTGCAGTCAAGTTCTATACCGACGAGGGTAATTTCGACCTGGTTGGCAACAACATGCCGGTGTTTTTCATCCAGGATGCCATCAAGTTCCCCGATTTTGTTCACGCGGTTAAGCCGGAGCCACACAACGAAATACCTACCGGCGGCTCGGCGCATGACACTTTCTGGGATTTTGTCTCGCTGGTACCGGAATCGGCCCACATGGTCATGTGGGCCATGTCTGACCGCGCCATCCCGCGCAGCCTGCGCATGATGGAAGGCTTTGGCGTGCACACCTTCCGGCTGATCAATGCCGAGGGCGTGGCCAGCTTCGTCAAGTTTCACTGGAAGCCGAGCCAGGGCGTGCATTCGCTGCTGTGGGACGAAGCCCAGAAACTGGCGGGCAAGGATACAGACTTCCAGCGCCGTGACCTGTGGGAAGCCATTGAAACCGGTGACTACCCGGAATGGGAACTGGGCGTGCAGATTGTGCCTGAGGCTGACGAACACAAATTCGACTTCGACCTGCTGGACCCGACCAAGATCATTCCCGAAGAACTGGTACCGGTTACCCCGCTGGGCAAGATGGTCCTGAACCGCAACCCGGACAATTTCTTTGCCGAGGTCGAGCAGGTTGCCTTCTGCCCTGGCCATATCGTGCCGGGTATCGACTTCACCAATGACCCCTTGCTGCAGGGCCGGCTGTTCTCCTATACCGACACGCAACTGAGCCGGCTGGGTGGGCCGAATTTCCACCAGATCCCGATCAACCGCCCGGTGGCGCCCAACCACAACAACCAGCGTGACGCGTTGCACCAGCACATCGTGCACAGGGGCCGTGCCTCGTATGAGCCGAACTCCATCGACGGCGGCTGGCCGAAGGAAACGCCACCTGCGGCGCAGGATGGCGGCTTCGAGAGCTACCAGGAACGCGTTGATGCGCACAAGATTCGCCAGCGCAGCGAGTCGTTTGGCGACCACTTCTCGCAGGCGCGGTTGTTCTTCCAGAGCATGAGCCCGACAGAGCAACAGCACATCATCAAGGCCTACAGCTTCGAACTGGGCAAGGTGGAGCGCGAGGCCATTCGTTCCCGTGAGGTGAACGAAATTCTAGCCAACATCGACCTCAAGCTGGCCGCCGCCGTGGCCGCCAACCTGGGGTTGCCGGCACCCAAGGCGGGCACCGTTCAGGTGAAGGGCAGCAAACTGGCCGAGTCCCCCGCGCTGAGCCAGATGAACCACCCGGGGGTTGTGGGCATCAAGGGGCGCAAGATAGCCGTGCTGCTGGCCGATGGCGTGGATGCCGGCAGTGTCGACCGGCTGGTCAAGGCGCTTGAGGCGCATAGCGCACGCATCATGCTGCTTGGCCCAACCTCGGCACCGGTCAAGGCTGCTGACGGCAAGGCACTGCCAGTGGATGCGTCGATGGAGGGCATGCCTTCGATCATGTTCGACGGGGTATTGGTACCGGCCGGCAAGGCCGCGCTGGATGCGCTGGGGGCGAGTGGGTTGGCCAAGCACTTCCTGCTCGAGGCCTACAAGCACCTGAAGGCGATCGGCTTTGCCAAAGAAGGCAAGGTGCTGGTGGACGCACTGGGCCTCAAGGAAGACAAGGGGCTGTTGCTGGGCGATGACCAGAAGACGCTGGACGCTTTCGTCAAAGCGGTCGAGGGGCATAGGGTGTGGGAGCGTGAAGCTGCCGCGGAGGCTGTGCCGGCCTAAGGGCTGCTTCGACACCCCATCGCGACACAAGGCCGCCCCTACAGGGATAGCAGTTCCCTGTAGGGGCGGCCTTGTGTCGCGATGGGGAGCACAGCGCCCCCAGATTCTCAATGCTGGTGCGGAACCAGAACCACCTGCGCCGGCAGCGAGCGCTGGATTTCATGCTTCTGCTTCAGCTCGAACCCGCTGTCGATCTTGCGCACGCGTTTCTCCAGCAAGGTCTTCAGCCACGGCGCATCGTCGGTACGCGGCACCTGAAACACCACTTCGCAGTCATAGCTCACCACATCGGCGGCAATGTCATCGAGCTGGCGGCGCATGGCACGGCTGTCAGTGGTCTTCAAGGCCACCACCGTGCTTGGCGCCGTTGGGTCAATGAGGCGTGCCTGGGGCTTGGATTCGGCGGCTTTCAAGGCAGCCTCCGCTTTTTCCAGCTCGGCCTTGCGTGCCTGGGTCAGGGGGTCGCCCCCGGTCACGGCCGGGGCTTGTGGCATCAGAGCTCGGGCGCGGGCCAGGGCGGTAGCCGCTGCGTTCACATCGCCCTTTTGCAAGACGATCTGGCTGCGTTGCAGGTAGGCTTCGGCCAACTGACGCTGGTATTGCTCCAGGCGTGCGTCGTCGGGCGACTGAGCCTGCAGGGCTGCAAGCTGGTCTTCGGCGGTGGCCAGTTCGTTGCTGGCGATGTTTTGTTGCAACTGCTGCCAGGCATCGGCTTGGGCAGGTGCGGTGGCCTGTTCGACCGGCGCGCTGGAGCAGGCACCCAGGAACAGGGAAAACGCGGCAACAAGCAGATAACGGGAGGCGAACGGCTTCATTCCTGCGACTCTCTATTTGCGCAAAAAGCGAGCAAGTCTACACCCAGGTGCGCACGCTCGAAAACAGGTCTTACAGACCCTTTACCCGGCAAAAGGTTGCAAGGCGTGCCTGCACACGCCCTGTCTTTCAGCGTTTCGGCAGGGCCAGGCTCAGCAAGAATAGCACCGCCGCGCAGACCACGATCGACGGGCCAGCGGGGGTATCCTTGAACCAGGACATGGCCAGGCCACCGCAGACGGCGGTGACGCCCAGCAAGCTGGCGCCCAGGGCCATCTGCTCGGGGGAGCGGGCGTGTCGCTGCGCCGCAGCAGCAGGGATGATCAGTAGCGAGGTGATCAGCAGCACACCGACGATCTTCATGGCCACGGCAATCACCACCGCAATCAGCAGCATCAATGCCAGGCGCAAGCCGGCCACCGGCAGGCCTTCGACCATGGCCAGTTCTTCGTGCACGGTAACCGCCAGCAGCGGCCGCCACAGCGCGGCGAGTAGCAGCAACACCAGCGCACTGCCGCCGAGGATCCAGGCCAGGTCGGTGGTGCTGATGGCCAGCAGGTCGCCGAACAGGTAGGCCATAAGGTCGATGCGCACGTCGTGCATGAAACTCAGTACCACCAGGCCCAGCGACAGGGTGCTGGGGGCGAGAATGCCGAGCAGGGTATCGGAGGCCAGCGGTTGGCGTTGCTGCAAGGTGACCAGCAGGATCGCCAGCAACAGGCAGCCGATAGTAACTGCCAGCGTCGGGCTGACATCCAGGGCGAACCCGAGGGCCACGCCGAGCAGGGCCGCGTGGGACAGCGTGTCGCCAAAATAGGCCATGCGTCGCCACACCACGAAGGAGCCCAGCGGGCCAGCCACCAGCGCCAGGGACAAACCGGCAAGCAGGGCGTAGAGAAGAAAATCAGCCATGCTTGCAGTGCTCTCCGTGAACATGGGTGCCAGGGGCGACCACCGAACCGTGCAGGTCGTGGCTGTGGTCGTGGTGATGGTGGTAAATGGCCAGGCTTGGCGCGGTCTGGCCGAACAGCTCGACGAACGCCGGGTCGCCGCTGACTTGCTCGGGGTGACCCGAGCAGCACACGTGACGGTTCAGGCATACCACCTGGTCGGTGGCGCTCATTACCAGGTGCAGGTCGTGGGACACCATCAGCACGCCGCAACCATGACGATCACGCAGGCGGGTGATGAGGTTGTACAGCTCGGTCTGGCCGACCACATCCACGCCCTGCACCGGCTCGTCGAGCACCAGCAACTGGGGTTCGCGCAGCAGGGCGCGGGCCAGCAGCACGCGTTGCATCTCGCCGCCGGAAATGGTCTGGATCGGGTTGTCGATGACCTGTTCGGCGCCTACCTCCTGTAGCGCCGACAAGGCTGCTGCACGGTCTACGCCGGGCACCAGGCGCAAAAAGCGCAGCACCGACAGCGGCAGCGTGGCATCGACCTGAATCTTTTGCGGCATGTAGCCAATGCGCAGCTTCGGCTTGCGCCATACCTTGCCGCGGTGCGGCTTGAGCAGCCCGAGTACGGCACGGACCAAGGTCGTCTTGCCCGCCCCGTTGGGGCCGATCAGGGTGACGATCTGGCCGGGGGCGACCGACAGGTCGATGCTGTCGAGCACCGCCTCGCCGCCATAGGTGACGCCGACCTGCTCAAGACGGATCAGGGCATCGCTCATGCCGCGCTCCGGCAGCTGCCGCACAGGCCGACCACTTCCACGGTCTGGGTCTCGACCGCAAAGCCCACGCCTTTGGCGCTGCTGATGATGGCCTCGCTGATGCTGCTCTGCTCCAGCTCGATGGCCACATGGCAGGCCCGGCAAATAAGGAACTGGCCTTGGTGCACGTGCTCGGGGTGGCTGCAGCCGATGAAGGCGTTGAGCGAGGCGATGCGGTGGACCAGGCCGTTTTCCAGCAGGAAATCCAGCGCGCGGTATACCGTGGGCGGGGCGGCACGTCGGCCGTCCTGCTCGCTGAGCACGGCGAGAATGTCATAGGCGCCCAGCGGCTTGTGGCTTTGCCACACCAGCTCCAGCACACGGCGGCGTAGCGCGGTCAGGCGCAGGCCTTGGCGGGTGCACAAGGCGTCGGCTTCAGCCAGTGCGCTGTGTACGCAATGGGAGTGATCGTGAGGACGGTTGGCCAGCGGCGTGATGGACATGGGCAGCGACGGTTCTGGATGGAGACGTTATTATGTTACCTGTTTCTGACGACTCGAGTATCCACCGTGTCCCGATTCCTAGCTCTGTTTGTCGCTTTCATCGCATTTTCCGCTCACGCCGATGTGCGTGTGCTCACCAGTATCAAGCCCCTGCAGCAGATTGCCGCCGCCGTGCAGGATGGCGTAGGCAGCCCTGACGTATTGCTGCCGCCAGGTGCCTCGCCGCACCACTATGCATTGCGCCCCTCCGATGTGCGGCGGGTAGGTGATGCCGACCTGCTGTACTGGATCGGCCCGGACATGGAGAATTTCCTGCCTCGGGTACTGGCGAGCCGTAGCAAGGCGACGGTGGCTGTGCAGTCGCTGACGGGCATGAAGCTGCGCCACTTTGGTGAGGACAGCCATTCCCATGAGGAAGAGGATCACGACGATCATGACCACGATCACCGCCCGGGCAGCCTGGATGCTCATTTGTGGCTATCGTCGGTCAACGCGCGGGTAATCGCGGCAAAAATGGCGTCTGACCTGGCCCAGGTCGACCCGGCTAATGCTGCCCGCTACCAAAACAACCTCAAGGCCTTCGACGAACGCCTGGATGCTTTGGATGAGCGTATCAAGGCGCGGGTGGCCGGTATTGCCGACAAGCCGTACTTCGTGTTCCACGAAGCGTTCGATTATTTCGAAGCTGAGTATGGCTTGAAGCACGCCGGCGTGTTCAGCGTGGCGTCCGAGGTGCAGCCTGGGGCGCAACATGTAGCGGCCATGCGCAAGCGCCTGCAGGAAGTGGGCAAGACGTGCGTGTTCAGCGAACCGCCATTGCGACCGCGCCTGGCTGAGACCCTGACTGCCGGGCTGCCGGTGCGTCTGGCCGAGCTGGATGCACTCGGCGGTACCGACCCGGTGGATGGCAAAGGGTATGAGCGCTTGCTTGAGAAGCTGGGTGGTGATCTGGCGGGGTGCCTGGAACAGCTGTAAGCCTGTACCGGCCTCTTCGCGGGCATGCCCGCTCCCACAGGAACAACGATAACTTTCAGGGTTGTGTTATCCCTGTGGGAGCGGGCGTGCCCGCGAAGAAGCAGACGGGGTCTAGAGGGCGAACGGGAGGTGCAAGGCCACTTGCTGGCGCTGTGCCAGGCGCACTTCGAACTCGCTCGGGTCGTGGATCATCACATCCATCCCGGCAAACGATTCGGCCGCGATCAGGCGCGACAGCCAGAAGCGCACGCAACCTACCCGCAACATTTCCGGCCACAGCTCGGCTTCGGCGGCAGTGAACGGCCGCAGCGCCGCATAGGCTGCCAGCAGTGCCTGGGCACGCGGTACATCCACTGCGCCCTGCTCGTCCAGGCACCAGTCGTTCACGGTGATGGCGATGTCATACAGCATCGGCCCGGAGCAGGCGTTGTAGAAGTCGATCACACCGGTCAGGTGGGTGCCTTCGAACATCACGTTGTCGCGGAACAGATCGGCATGCAGGTTGGACCGCGGCAAAGCCAGGATCTGCGCCTTGTGCGCGCTGATCTCTTGCAGTGCCGGCTGCAGCAGTGCGGCTTGCTCGGCGGACAGGCGTGGCAACAACTCGGCACCCGAAGCCAGCATCCAGTCCAGGCCACGGTCGGTCTTGCGCTCGATGATGTGCTCGCGGGTGGCCAGGTGAATGTGCGCCAGCAGCTCGCCGACCTGGGCGCAGTGCTGGTTGTTGGGCGCCTTGATGTGCTTGCCCGACAGCCGTGGCTGCAGCAACGCCGGCTTGCCACACAGCTCGCGCAGGCCGTTGCCGTCGCGGTCACGAACGGCATAGGGCACCGGCATGTCAGCGTCGTGCAGGGTGTCTAGCAGTTCTATGAAGAACGGCATGTCTTCGCTTGGCCCACGCTCGATCAGCGTCAGGACGAACTCCCCCTGTTCGAGGCTGACGAAGAAATTGCTGTTCTCGGTGCCGGCGGCAATGCCCTGGAAGTCGAGCAGACGGCCCAGCTCATACGGTGCCAGAAAGGTTTCCAGCTCAGGCCGGGTCACGGGGGTGAAGACTGACATGATGAAAATTTGCCCATACGGGCACTTCCGCCGGGAAGTGCCGGGTTGATGTGAACGGTGCGCGTCAGATTACCACTCGAAAATCTTCCAGGACGGAATCAGCATGTCCGGCTGGTCGGATCGAATGAAATTGGCATCAGTGCCATCAGCGCGCACCAGAAAATAAGGCTTACCGTTTTTCGGCGTGATCTTGATCGCATACAGGAACCCGTTCTGCCGGTACTCCTGGATGGTTTTGTCGCCTTCCGTGCGAATGGTCACCTCGGGATCGGCCGAGGGGGCGTCGTCCGCCGCCAGGGTGACGACTGGCGTGGTTGCCAACAGGCCGAGCAGTAACAGGCGATTGAGTGTACGCATGATAACCTAGTCCCTTTGTCGTCAATGATTCTGGCTATTCTAGCGCCGGACCCGTCGAAAAGGTTGATTCTGCTCATGAGCCAAGCCCCCCTCGTCCTGGTGGACGGTTCCTCCTACCTGTACCGCGCCTTCCACGCGCTGCCGCCGCTGACCACGTCCAAGGGCATGCCGACCGGTGCGGTGAAGGGTGTGCTGAACATGCTCAAGAGCCTGCGCAAGCAGTACCCGGACAGCTTGTTCGCGGTGGTATTCGACGCCAAGGGCGGCACATTCCGCGATGCCATGTTCGCAGAGTACAAGGCAAACCGCCCAAGCATGCCTGACGACCTGCGGGTGCAGGTCGAGCCGCTGCATGCCACCGTGCGGGCACTTGGCTACCCGCTGCTGTGCGTCGAGGGTGTCGAAGCTGATGACGTGATTGGCACCCTGGCGCGCAGCAGCGCCGCCCAGGGCCGCCCGGTGATCATCTCGACCGGCGACAAGGACATGGCGCAGCTGGTGGACGGGCACATTACCTTGGTCAACACCATGACCGGTAGCGTACTGGACGTGGCTGGCGTGCACGAGAAATTTGGCGTCGGCCCGGAACATATCATCGACTTCCTGGCGCTGATGGGCGACAAGGTCGACAACATCCCCGGCGTACCCGGCGTTGGCGAAAAAACCGCTGTGGGCCTGCTGACCGGTATTGGCGGCGGCCTCAGCGACCTGTATGCCAATCTGGACAAGGTGCCGGCACTGGCCATTCGCGGTGCCAAGACCCTGCCGGCCAAGCTGGAGGAACACCGCGACGCGGCGTTCCTGTCCTACGAGCTGGCTACCATCAAGGTAGACGTGCCACTGGATGTCGAGGTCGAGGCGTTGGTCTGCGGTGAGCCTGATCGCGAGGCGTTGCTGGCGTTGTACACCGAGATGGAGTTCAAGAGCTGGGTTGCCGAGGTGCAGCGTGATGCCGCAAGGGCTGGCGATGACGTTGCGCCGGTCGAAGAGCCGGCAGCCAAGGTCGAGCCGCAGTACGAAACCATTCTTGACCAAGCCCGTTTTGAAGCCTGGCTGGAAAAGCTGCGCCAGGCGCCGTTGTTCGCCTTCGATACCGAAACTACCGGCCTTGACGCCCAGAAGGCGCAGCTGGTTGGCCTGTCTTTCGCTGTCGCGCCCCATGAGGCGGCTTATGTGCCGTTGGCCCACGACTATGAAGGTGCACCGGCCCAGCTGGACCGTGAGGCCGTATTGCTGGCACTGAAACCGTTGCTGGAAGACCCGGCCAAGGCCAAGGTCGGGCAGAACGCCAAGTACGACATCAACATCCTCGCCAATGGCTCACCCGCCATCGAAATGCGTGGCGTGGCCTACGACACCATGCTCGAGTCGTACGTGCTGAACTCCACCGCCACCCGTCATGACATGGATAGCCTGGCGCAGAAGTACCTCGACCACACCACCATTGCCTTCGAGGACATCGCCGGCAAGGGCGCCAAGCAGCTGACCTTCAACCAGATCCACCTGGACAAGGCCGGCCCCTACGCTGCCGAAGACGCCGACATTACCCTGCGCCTGCACCAGGCGTTGCAGGCGCGCCTGGCACAGACGCCTAGCCTGCAGCCGGTGCTGATGGACATCGAGATGCCGCTGGTGCCGGTGCTGGCCAAGATCGAACGCCAGGGAGCGCTGGTCGATGCTGCGCTGCTGCATGTGCAAAGCGGTGAACTGGGCGTGAAGATGGCCGAACTGGAGCAGCGCGCCTACGCGCTGGCCGGTGAAGAGTTCAACCTCGGTTCACCCAAGCAGCTGGGCGCGATCCTTTACGACAAGCTAGGCATGCCGGTGCTGAGCAAGACCGCCAAGGGCCAGCCATCCACTGCCGAAGCCGTGCTCGATGAGCTGGCCTTGCTCGGTTATCCACTGCCTGAGGTACTGATGCAGTACCGCAGCCTGAGCAAGCTCAAGAGCACCTACACCGACAAGCTGCCGGGCCAGATCAACCCCCGCACCGGGCGTATCCATACCTCCTATCAGCAGGCAGTGGCAGCCACCGGCCGGCTGTCGTCGAGCGACCCGAACCTGCAGAACATCCCGATTCGTACCGCCGAAGGCCGGCGTATTCGCCAGGCGTTCATTGCCAGCCCGGGTTACAAACTGCTGGCGGCGGACTATTCGCAGATCGAACTGCGCATCATGGCTCATCTGGCCAAGGACGAAGGCCTGCTGCACGCCTTCCGCAACGACCTCGATGTGCACCGGGCAACGGCGGCGGAAGTGTTCGGTGTGGCCCTGGAAGACGTCACCACCGACCAGCGCCGTAAAGCCAAGGCCATCAACTTCGGCCTTATCTACGGGATGAGCGCCTTTGGGCTGGCCAAGCAGATCGGTGTCGACCGCAAGCAGTCGCAGGACTACATCGACCGCTACTTCGCCCGCTATCCGGGCGTGCTGGCCTACATGGAGCGCACCCGTGCCCAGGCCGCCGAGCAAGGCTTTGTCGAAACCCTGTTCGGCCGCCGCCTGTACCTGCCAGACATCAACGCCAAGAACCCGGCCCTGCGCAAAGGCGCGGAGCGTACGGCGATCAACGCGCCGATGCAGGGCACTGCCGCCGATATCATCAAGCGGGCCATGGTCAATGTGGATAACTGGCTGAGCGAGAGCGGGCTGGATGCCCGGGTGATCCTGCAGGTACACGACGAATTGGTCCTGGAGGTGCGTGAGGACCTGGTGCAGCAGGTGAAAGATGAAATTCGCCAGCACATGAGCCAGGCCGCACAACTGGATGTGCCGCTGCTGGTGGAGGCAGGCATTGGTGCGAATTGGGACGAAGCTCACTGATTGAGCGCGGAAAGCTGTGTAGGATCTGCGGCGTAGTGACGCGGATCCTGGCACTGCTCAGTGCCGTCGGTATGGAAGTTTCATGAAACTATCGCAAATAGTTTTCAGGGCTTCGGAACTAAACCGGTGAAGCGGAACTCAGAGTAACTGAATGGCTGGTGAAGCCCTTCGATGCTCCTATGTTGTGTTAAGTGTTGGCAGATATCTGGACCCCGCCCTAGCGGTCCGGACTTGGACCCCGAACTTCCCCCTCCCCATACGAAGTCCGGGGTTTTTTTTGCCCGGAATTTGGGTCGACCGTACCGGCCTCATCGCCGGCAAGCCAGCTCCCACAGGGGTATCACTTCCCTTGAGGCCTGTGTTGAACCTGTGGGAGCTGGCTTGCCGGCGATAGGGCCCTCAAACAGCAGGCTTGTCTTCCAGCTCCATCCAGCCCGCCAGCACGCGGTAGGCGTCTTCCACGCCCAGGCGCTTGGGTGCCGAAAACAGCTGGATGGTCACGCCATCGCCCCAGCCCTTGCGGATTTCCGACTGCACTTTCAGCAGGGTGTTCTTGCCCGCGCCGTGGGTCAGCTTGTCGGCCTTGGTCAGCAGAATATGCATGGGCATATGGCTGGCCTTGGCCCAGTCGAGCATCATTTTGTCGAAGTCGGTCATCGGGTGGCGCACGTCCATCATCAGGATCACGCCGCGCAGGCACTCACGGCTGCCCAGGTAGGCTTCCAGGTGTTTTTGCCAGTGTTGCTTGAGCGGGATCGGCACTTTTGCATAACCGTAGCCCGGCAGGTCGACCAAACGCCGTTCATCGTCCAGACTGAAGAAATTCAGCAGTTGGGTGCGCCCGGGGGTTTTCGAGGTGCGCGCCAGGCTGGCATGGGTCAGGGTGTTGAGGGCGCTGGATTTGCCGGCATTGGAGCGGCCGGCAAAAGCCACCTCGTAACCCTGGTCGTCCGGGCATTGTTCGACCTTGGCAGCGCTGAGGGCGAATGTGGCTTTCTGGCAGAGGCCGAGGATGGGGTTCTTGACTTGCATGGGATATCCGATGTGGGTGTTGCCTGACTCTGAAGGCCCGAGCCTGGCAAGCGGTGTCGTTTCCGTTTGGATGGCGGAAGTATATAATGCCCCAGTTTTTGTGTGCTCATTCTCCCAGCGAAGGAGAACGGGCATGGGGTGTCGAACAATAGCTCGCGCATCAGAACGCAGCGCGGCCCCCAACCCTGAAGGTCGTTCCGCATGGCGAAATGGCTGCTTGCTGTCGGTATGTTCCTGCCGGTTTTCAGCGCACAGGCTACACAGGATCCCGAGGTGTTGTACAACCGCACGTGTGCGGCCTGTCACACCGGGCAGTTGCCACAGGCACCCAGACAGGGTGACCGGGCAGCATGGGAGCCAAGGCTGGCGCAAGGCATGGATGTACTGGTGAAGCACGTGACCCAGGGTTTCAAGGCTATGCCGCCGCGTGGATTGTGCATGGACTGCAGTGCCGAGGACTACCGTTTGGTCATCCTTTGGATGAGCGGCAGTCCCGATACATAACATTTCACCCTTAGCCGTGTTGGATTAGCTGATGAACAAACTAGTCGTGAGTCTGCTGTTGACCCTGGGTGTCGCAGGTGCGGCCACTGCTGCGCAAACTGTCAAGGGCGATGCCGCCGCCGGTCAGGCCAAGACGGCCGTCTGTGGCGCCTGCCACAACCCCGACGGCAATAGCCTGGCACCGAACTTCCCTAAACTGGCCGGCCAAGGCCAGCGTTACCTTGAAAAACAACTGCACGATATCAAGTCGGGCAAGCGCACGGTGCTGGAGATGACCGGCATGCTGGCCGCGTTCAACGACCAGGACCTTGCCGACATCGCCGCCTATTTCTCCAGCCAGAAAGGCAGCGTGGGTGCCGCCGATCCCAAGCTGGTCGAACGTGGCCGTGCGCTGTTCAATGGTGGCGACCTGGAGAAAGGCATGCCCGCCTGCACCGGTTGCCACTCCCCCAACGGCGCAGGTATTGCTTTGGCCGGCTTCCCGCACCTGAGCGGCCAGCACTCGCAGTACGTGACCAAGCAGCTCACGGACTTCCGCGAAGGCAACCGCACCAACGATGGTGATGCCATGACCATGCGCACCATTGCCGGCAAGCTGAGCAACCACGACATCGAGGCGTTGGCCAGCTACATCCAGGGCCTGCATTAACTTTCGGTTAATGTTGTAGGCCAATGATGAAAGGGCGGCCGGGCCGCCCTTTTTTCAGTCCGCAGCCGTTACACTACAGAACTCGACCCCTTCCCGGCCTGTCTCAGTGCAGGTAGGGTCGTGGCGACCTATGACTGCTCAGGAGTAAAGCATGCGTAAACTGATTCTCAGCGCCGCGCTGGTCGCTGCCAGCGTATTTGGTATGACTGCCGTCCAGGCCGCCGAGCCTGTTGCTGGCAAGGAATACTTCGAGCTGAGCAACCCTGTTCAGGTTTCCGTGCCTGGCAAGATCGAAGTGGTCGAGCTGTTCTGGTACGGCTGCCCACATTGCTACCACTTCGAGCCGGTCATCAACCCCTGGGTTGAAAAACTGCCACAGGATGTCAACTTCAAGCGCGTACCGGCCATGTTTGGCGGCCCATGGGACGCTCATGGCCAGATGTTCCTGACCCTCGAAGCCATGGGCGTCGAGCACAAGGTGCACGCCGCGGTGTTCGACGCCATCCAGAACCAGAAAAAGCGCCTGACCGACCCGCAGGACATGGCTGACTTCCTCGCCACCCAAGGTGTGGACAAGGACAAGTTCCTGGCCACCTTCAACTCGTTCGCCATCAAGGGCCAGGTCAACCAGGCCAAGGAACTGGCGAAGAAGTATGAAATCACCGGCGTACCGAGCATGGTCGTCAACGGCAAGTACCGCTTCGACCTGGGTACCGCAGGCGGGCCGAAAGAGGTGCTGGACGTCGCCGACCAACTGATCGCCAAGGAGCGCGCCGCCAAGTAGGCGGCGTAACCCATGCCCCGCTTCAGAACCACGCGTGGCATTGGCCTGCACCAGCCGCAGGTCAACGAGCATCACCTGCAGGCCTCCGGCCTGCCCGAGGATGGTCGACTGCGGCTGCTCAGTTTCAACATTCAGGTCGGCATCAGCACCGAGCGCTACCGGCATTACCTGACCCGCAGCTGGCAGCACTTGCTGCCGCACAACGGGCGTGCCGGCAACCTGCAGAAGATCGGTGAATTGCTGGCCGACTTCGACCTGGTGGCCTTGCAGGAAGCCGACGGTGGCAGCATGCGCTCGGGCTACGTCAACCAGGTCGAACACCTTGCCCAACTGGGGGCCTTCCCTTATTGGTATCAGCAGCTCAACCGCAACCTTGGGCGTTTTGCCCAGCACAGCAATGGCGTCCTCAGCCGGCTGAAGCCGCAACTGCTCGAAGATCACCCGTTGCCCGGCCCGGCCGGCCGTGGGGCGATCCTGGTGCGTTTTGGTGAAGGTGAAGACGCCCTGATCGTGGTGATGATGCACCTGGCGCTAGGAGCCAAGACCCGCGCCCTGCAACTGGGTTACATCCGCGAGCTGATTGGCGGTTACCGCCACCAGGTGCTGATGGGCGACATGAATACCCATGCCGCCGACCTGCTGGAGCACTCGCCGTTGCGCGATCTGGGCCTGATTGCCCCGCAAGTCGAGGCAACCTTCCCCAGCTGGCGTCCGCAGCGTTGCCTGGACCATATCCTGCTCAGCCCAAGCCTCACGCTGGAGCGTGTCGAGGTGTTGGCGCGGCCAATTTCCGACCACCTTCCCGTTGCTGTCGAGATTCGATTGCCTGATGCATTGACTGTGGATACGCTGCCGGCCTTGAGCTAATTGCCATCACCGTTTGCGGACCCCGGCATGACTGAAGACGCTGAGCGCTGGAAAGAAAAATACCTTAAAAGCATCGAGCAGCAAGAAAAGCTCGAACGCCGCTGGGACGCCCGTCTCGACCTGCTGCGTCGTGGTCTGGTGCGCAGCACCCTGGCTGCCGAAGGCAGTGACAAGGTGGTGGACGCGTGCATGAAGGAGATGCGCGAGGTTATTCGCAGCGACAACATGGATGCTGGCCTCGCCGGGTTGATTCCGCGCCTGGAAAAAGCGGTGCTGGACTCCGAACAGCGCCGGGAAACCCGCATGAATCAGGTCAGCGATGCGTTGGCCGCGCTGGTCGGCCAGCTGCAAGGCTTACCGCTGCCCAGCGATATCTCGCGGCCGTTGAAAAAGCTGGCAAAAAAACTCGATGGTGGGGTTGCCCAGTCCCGCGATCTGCCGCCGCTGTTGGGCGAGCTGAGCGGCCTGCAGGGGCTTGCACTGTCGGCCCTTGGCAAACAGGCGGACGAAGCCCGGCCCGGCTTTTTGCAACGGTTGTTTGGCAGCCGTGAGGACGACCCACAAGGCGAGCCTGTGCCGGTGCCGGTGCCTGTTGCTGAGGCACCCCAGGCTGTACAGGCCAGTACCGAAGCCCCGCAGCCTGACGATGTGGATGCGCTGCAACCGCTTTCCGCTTCGGCCGCCGAAGCGATCGGGTTGCCCGAACCGGATCGGGAGGTGTCTGGCCCGGCGCTGATTGAAACAATTGAAACATCAGCCGCCCAGCTGCCGCAGGATGATGCGCCCGACCTAGGGGCTGACGTCAGCGAACCTCTGGCAGAAGCACAGCCGGCACCCACGCTCGAAGAAACCTTCGGCGAAGACGGCCCCTATGCCCTGCCCTACGCGGTTGAACCGCCGTACAGCCAGGTTGCGGCGCACATCGAAAAGACCCTGATCGGCCTGCTCGATGACCTGAGCCTGCCCGAACGGCACAAGGCTCAGGCGCTGGAAATGCGCGAGCGAGTTGCCCGTGGCCTGAACTGGTACGAGCTGATCCCGGTGCTGGATGACCTTGCCGTGCTCATGCTGGCGATCACTGACAGTGGCCAGCACGAATTCGAAACTTATCTGCAACAGCTCAATGAGCGCCTGGAAGGGTTCCAGAGCCACCTGCACGAGGCCAGCGCCGGCCACGCCGACAACAGCTTTGCCGCTCGCGAGCTGGATACCCAGTTGCGTGAGCATGTCGATGGGTTGCAAACCAGTGTGCAGGGCGCCGCTGACGTCGATAGCCTCAAGCACATCCTGGAAAACCGCCTGGAAGGCCTGCTGGTCACCATGGACGAGCACAAGCACGAACGGGATCGCCGCGAGCAAGAGCTGGCGGGGCGCCTGCAAGGCCTGTCCGAGCGGGTGGCAAACATGGAGCACGAAGCGCTCGGTTACCGCGAGCACCTGGAAGAGCAGCGCCAGAAAGCCCTGCTTGACCCCCTGACCGGCCTGCCCAACCGCGCGGCCTGGAGTGAGCGGGTAGAGCGCGAAATGGTCGAATGGCAAGAGAACGGCGGCCATCTGGCCATGGCTATCCTCGACCTGGATCACTTCAAACGCATCAACGACAGTTATGGGCACCTGGCGGGTGACAAGGTACTGAAGATTGTTGCGGACCAGTTACGCAAGCGCCTGCAGGGTCGTGACTTCATCGCCCGTTTCGGTGGTGAGGAATTCGTCCTGCTGCTCCCTCAGAGGTCGCCGGCTGCCGCTGCCCAAGTGGCGGAAGTCATGCGGGCCACGGTGGAAGCCTGCCCGTTCCACTTCAAGGGCGAGCGGGTGGTCATTACCACCTCCATAGGCCTGGCTGCGTTTCGCTCCGGGGAGCGCGCCGACCAGGTACTCAAGCGCGCCGATGCGGCGCTGTACCGGGCCAAGGAGCAGGGCCGCAACCTGGTCGAACAGGGCTAGCCTGCAAACACTGACCCACGGTAAGCGCGGCCATGGGGAGCACGTTATACTGTAGCGCTGATTCGCTGAGGCCACTGACGTGCTTTCTACGCTAAAAAAAACGCTGATCCCCTTTCTGCTGTTGTCTGTCGCCGGTTGCTCGACGGGCCTGCGCATTGACCGCAGCCACCCCTCGGCCAACCAGGACAACCGCATACAGTTCGTTGTCCTGCATTACACCAATGCTTCGCTGGAGCGCTCCCTGGCGTTGCTTACCCATGGTGAGGTCAGCAGCCATTACCTGATCGGCGACGGCCCGGCGACGGTGTATCAACTGGTGGATGAGAACCGCCGTGCCTGGCATGCCGGTGACAGCCAGTGGCAGGGGCGCACCTGGCTGAACTCCTCGTCCATTGGGATCGAGATCGTCAATCCGGGGTTTACCGACACACCGAACGGCCGGGTCTGGCACCCTTACAGCGAAGCGCAGGTGCAATCGCTGATCGCGCTGCTCAAGGACATTGTCAAACGCAACAACATCGAGCCGCGGCACATCATCGGCCACAGCGATATTGCTCCGTTGCGCAAGCTGGACCCAGGGCCGCTGTTCCCGTGGAAGCGCCTGGCTGATGCCGGGCTGGGTATCTGGCCGGATGCCAACGCTGTGGCGCGGCAGCAGGCCTACTTCAGCGTCAACCCGCCAGGCATTGGCTGGTACCAGCAGGAGCTGGCGCGGTTTGGCTATCAAATCGAGCAGACCGGGGTGCTGGATGTGGCCACCCGGCATGTGATTGCCGCGTTCCAGATGCGCTTCCGCCCTCAGCGCTTCGACGGCATGCCGGATGCGCAGACGGCAGCGATGCTGCAGGTGCTTAACCGCATGCGCTGAGCCCTGCAGGAGCGGCCTTGTGTCGCGAACGGGCCCCAAAGCGGCCCCGGTGACCAGGCAAAAGCTGAGATCCCGGGGGCTTTGCAGCCCGTTCGCGACAAGGCCGCTCCTGCAACGGCCTGCGTAAACTGCGGATAAGCGCCAAACGGTGAGGGTGATTCTCGATTCAGTTGCTATACCTTAGTTATCAACTGGATGCCTTTGATGTCAGCCATCATCACCCTGCTGCGCCAAATTTTTTACCGTCCCTGGATGCTGGCCTCCTTGGCAGCGCTGGCCAGCGCCGCCCTGTTGCTCTCTGCCAGCATTGGCATTGCCCTGCAACAGATGAAGCAAAGCGAGAGCGAGCAGATGAACGCCCAGGGCGAGCGATTTCTCGACCGCCTCGAACAAGTGTTTGGCCAGTTGCGTGAAGGGGTCGACCTGTTGCAGGCGCAGCCCTTGCGTGGCTGCAGCCCGGCGATGCTGGCGGCGTTGCAACAAGTGGGCCTGAGCTCGCGGTTCATTTATGAAGCGGCTTATGTGGACGGTGATGTCGCCTGCTCCAACCGTGGCGATGAGCGGGCGTTCGAACCTCTGCGGGCACCCGACATTCAGGGGCCGACCTACAGCTACTGGTTGAACACCACCACCGAACCCAACGAGAACCTGGCTGCACTCATGCTGGGCCGGGGCAAGTTCGTGGTCTCCACCTCGCGCGGGCACCTGACCGACGTGGTCGATCTGCCCCCGGGCGGCAGCCTGGTGGTGGTGCTGGACAACGGTGCCCGGGCCATTCCGGTACTCGGCCCGCCCCAGGTATGGCCACCGCCCTCCGCATGGTCGAACGGCCACAAGTCATTGCTGGAACTCAGTGATCGGCTGATCTACCGAATGCCGACCAAGTCGCCGGATTACCAGCTGGTACTGATAGCCCCGAGGGCGAGCCTGCCGCTGAGGATGAACGGCATGCTCTGGTTGCTGTTCCCCGGTAGCGTGCTGGCGGCCTGCTGCATCGGTTGGCTGGTACTCCAGTTGATCCTGCAACGACGGTCGATGAGCTCGGAGTTGCAGAATGCCTTGCGCCGTGGCGAGCTGCAGGTGCTCTATCAGCCAATCATCGAGCTCGACAGCCGGCGTTGCGTGGGTGCCGAGGCGCTGGTGCGCTGGCGTCGACCGGACGGCACCCTGACCAGCCCGGACTTGTTTATTCCGCTGGCGGAGAACACCGGGCAGATTCGCCAGATCACCGATTTTGTCCTGCAACGGGTGCTTGAACAGCTTGGGCAGCTACTGCGCTCGCACCCCAAACTGTACATATCGATAAACCTGGCGGCATGCGATGTGATGGTGCCGCGTATTGGTCGGGTGGCGGCCCGCCTGTTGGCCTTGCATCGAGTGGCGCCCAGCCAGATTGCCTTTGAGGTGACCGAGCGTGGCCTGATCGATGTGGTGGTAGCCCGTGACAACCTGCAGGCGCTGCGCGCCGTGGGGCATCAGGTGCTGATCGACGATTTTGGTACGGGTTATTGCAGCCTGGCCTACCTGCAGACCTTGCCGGTGGACTGCCTGAAAATCGACAAGGCGTTCATCGATGCCCTGGGCCATGATGCCGCCAGCAGCGGCGTTGCCCCCCATATCATCCGCATGGCCCATGACCTGCACCTGCGGGTGATCGCCGAAGGGATCGAGTTCGAGGACCAGGCGGTGCTGCTGAACAGCGAGGGGGTCAACTATGGCCAGGGCTGGCTGTTTGCCCGGCCTCTGAACGCCCGGCAATTTGCCGAGCTGGTGACCCGCGGGCACCTCCCGCGGCGGGTATAGGCGCGTTACCGCATTCAGACCGGCAACGCCATGTAGAACTGGGTCCCCTGCCCCGGTCGGGAAAATACACCCATGCGACCGCCGTGCAGCTGGACGATCTCCTTGCACAATGCCAGCCCCAGCCCAGCGCCGCCTTTCTTGCGACCTACCTGCACGAAGGGTTCGAAGATGCGCCCCTGCTGCCCATAGGCGATGCCCTCGCCGTTGTCCTCGACACTGATGATGACCCGTTCCGCATGCCGCCGGGCATGCAGGCGGATACGCCCGCCGTTGGCAGTATGGCGGACGGCGTTGTGCAGCAGGTTGTCCAGCACGCGGTCCAGCTGGGCGGCATCGGCCTGGATGCGCGGCAGCGGCGCTTCCAGTTCCATGGTCAATTCGATCTGCTTGTGCGCTGCCTGCTCCGCAAACCGCAGTCGCGCCCGCTCAAGCAGCTCGTCGAGGGAGCATGGGGCCAGGTCCAGCTTCTGCAGCCCGCTCTGGTAGCGCGAGAAGTTCAGCAGGTCGTTGATCAGCTGGGTCAGGCGCTGCATTTCTTCGCCGATGGTTTCCAACAGGTCGTTCTCGCGCGCCTCGGGCGGGAATTTTACCCGCTCGCGCAACAGGCCGAAGGCCATGTGCATGCCAGTCACCGGGGTACGCAGTTCGTGGGAGGCGCGCAGCACGAACTCGCTGCGCACCCGCTCGAAGGCCCTTTGCTCGGTCACATCGTGCAGCACCATCACCGCACCCAGGATTGGCCCCTGCGGGTGGCTGACCGGGGTCAGGCTGTAGGTGAGCAGGCGTGATTCTTCATCAACCTCCATGTTCAAATCGTCAGGTGGGCGGTCGAGGTTGCCTCCGCGTAGCACCTGGCGCAGCTGTTGCTCAAGCTCGGGGCGCTGCAAGGCTTCTGCGAGGCTGCTGCCGACGCGGCTGTCGTTCCAGCCCAGCTGGCGCTGCGCTACCGGGTTGAGGTGCTCGAGGCGGCCTTGGCGGTCGATGATCAGCAGACCGTCGTCAATGCTGTCGAGCACGGCCTGTAGACGTTGCTGACCAGCCAGCAGTTCGTCAACGTTGGTGGCCTGGTGCTTGCGCAAGGCATCGGCCATCAGGCCAAAGCGACGGGTCAGCTGGTTGAGCTCGGACGCCTGAGTGACCGGCAAGGTGACGTCGAAATTGCCTTTGCCCAGCTGGTCGGCCGCCTTGGCCAAGGCTTCGATCGGCTGGCCGAAACGCCGGGCGATGTTGTGCGCGGTGATAAAGCCCAGTACCAGCACCACCAGGCCCATCAGGCCCAGTACACCGCTGACCAGCAAGGCTCGGTCACGGGTGCGTTCCTCGCTACGGGTAATCAGGTCCAATGCCTGCTTGTGGGAATCGATCAGGTCGCTGCGGACCTGGTTGAATGCGGCCCCCAACGGCTGATCGAGACCCATGCTGCGAGCGGGTGCGGCGCTGTCGCGATAGGCCTGGAGGAAGGCCTGGTAATTGCTGCTGGCCTTGCTGAAACCGGTGCGTTCACCGCCTTGCTCCAGCCCTTGATTGAGCAGGGCCTGGAAGTTTTCCTGTAGCAGCCGCAGGCTTTCCGGGGCGGTGTCTTCATCCAGGATCAGGGTCAGCTGTTCGCCCAGGTTCTGGCGCAACTTCAGGCCCACTTCCAGGGCATGGGTGGTTTCACGCACCAGCTGCTGTTGCACTGTGGCCATCTGCAGCACGCTGACCAGGCCCAGCAGGAGCCCTAGCAATGCCACGGTCACCAGCGCCGAGATGCTGAGGAAAAGCCGCGTGCGCAGCTTCATGGGTGGCCACTTCATAGGTTGTACTGCTTGCGCTTGCGGTACAGGGTTGAAGCATCGATGCCCAAGGTCTTGGCGGCTTGGTCCAGGGTGTCGCTGGCGGCCAGCACGGCGCCGATATGGGCGCGCTCCAGCTCATCCAGGCTCAGGGCGGCGCCCACGCGCGGGGCATTGCTGGCGGGTTGTTCGCCCATGCCCAGATGGCTGATTTCCACGCGTTCCTGCGGGCAAATGATGCTGGCCCGTTCCACCACGTTGCGCAGTTCGCGAATGTTGCCAGGCCATCGGTAGTTGAGCAGGGCCGAGCGTGCCTCGTCACTGAACCCGCGAGCGGGGCGGGAGTATTCCTTGACGAAGCGGGCAAGGAAGCGGTCCGCCAGGGTGAGGATGTCCTCACTGCGCTCGCGTAGCGGTGGCAGGTGCAGTGTGATGACGTTCAGGCGGTACAGCAGGTCTTCACGGAAGCGGCTTTCGCGCACCATCTCTTCGAGGTTCAGGTTGGTAGCGGCCAGAATACGCACATCTGCACGTCGGGTAACCGGGTCGCCTACGCGTTCATATTCCTTGTCCTGGATGAAGCGCAGCAGTTTGGGCTGCAAGGTCAGCGGGAAATCGCCGATCTCGTCGAGGAACAGGGTGCCACCATCTGCCTGGCTGACCCGCCCCAAGGTGCTTTCGCTCGCGCCGGTGAAGGCGCCACGGGTATGGCCGAACAGCTCGCTTTCCATCAGCTCGGCGTTAAGCGACGGGCAGTTGATGGTCACGCAGGCTTTGCGTGCACGCTTGCTCCAGCCATGGATCGCCCGTGCCAGCTCGCCCTTACCGGTGCCGGACTCGCCCAGGATGAGGATGTTGGCGTCGGTGGTGGCGACCTGGCGGGCGGTTTCAAGCACCGCCATCATGGCCGGGCTATGGGAGTCGAGGCCGTCCTTGGGTTTGCGGACTTCACCTTCCAGGGCTTCCAGGCGCGCTGAAAGCTGGCGCACCTCCAGTTGCTTGGCCGTGGCCAGGCGCAACTGGTCGGGGCTGCACGGTTTGACCAGGTAGTCGGCAGCGCCGGCCTGAATCGCGTCTACCGCAGTGTCGATCGCCGAGTGCGCGGTAACGATCACCACGCGCATCCACGGGGCCTGGATACGCATCTGCGCCAGCACATCGAGGCCGTTGTCTTCACCGAGGCGTAAATCGAGGAAGCACAGGTCGAATACCTGTCGCTGCAGCAAGGTTTCGGCCTGGGCGGCGCTGTTGGCCGTGGCCACGCTGTATCCCTCGTCTTCCAGGCAGTAGCGGAAGGTGCGCAGGATCGCGGACTCGTCATCCACCAGCAGAATGCGGCCTTGGTTGTCCTGGGCTGATTCCATTTCCTGTGCTCCTTAGGGATAGATCTTTATTTAGTGTGGGAAAAATCGGGCAAGTTGCATGGTCAATTCTGAAGGATTCTGTCCTTTGCATGCTAGCCAACGGCCAAACGATACGTAAAAACCGCTATTTGCCAATGATTTACTTAGAGGCACGCACTGGCACATTGGTTGCGATGTTTTTCAGATTTTGCCTACGAAGGAGGAACAGCCATGCCCTTTTCCCTGCGTACTGCCGTTTTGGCAGCCACCCTGCTGCCAATTTTCACCCCGGCCGTGGCCGACCCGGTGCAGGACGCGCGCCTGGAAGGTGCCCTGCAAACCGCCCTGACACTGAACCGCATGCTCGACCCATTCCGTATAAAGGTTGAAGTGGACGGCAAGCAGGCGCGGCTTTCCGGTGAGGTGGAGAGCGAGGTCGAGCGGCAGCTGGCCGAAGATGTGGCCCGGGCCACCCGGGGCATCGAACACATTGAGAACCAGTTGCAGGTCAATGCCCAACTGGTCGAGCGCCCGCTGGAGCAGCGTGCCTACGCCCAGCGCCTGGAGGACGCCACCCTGGCGGCGGTGATCCGCGCCCGGCTGTTGTGGAGCCGCACCACCGAAAAAGCACCTATAGAAGTACAGAGCAGCGACGGCGTGGTGACGTTGCGCGGCAGGGTCGACAGTGCCGAAGCCAAGGAGCTGGCAGGCGTGGTGGCGCGTACCACCGACGGCGTGCACTTGGTCAATAACCTGATCAGCCTCGATACCGCCGCCATGGCCAAGGCGCGGGAAACGCCGGTGGGGGCGCCAACCGGGCCGCAGCCGAGTGACAGCTGGATCATCGACAAGATCCAGAGCAGCTACCGCTTCAGCCGCAACCTCGATGGCCTGAACCTGAAGGTGGCCAGCGAATCGGGGATGGTCAGGCTGTCGGGTGAGGTGGTCAGCGCTGAGCAGAAAACCATCGCCGTGGAGATCGCCCGGCAGATCATCGGCGTACGCGGGGTAGATGCCGACCTGCTCAAGGTGGCGACCAAGGTTGAGGGATGATCGTGCAATTCGCACGACCCTGCAGGCGACATCGTGCAGGATACGTCCTCGCGGTTCACTTGATTATTATGCAAGTGATTGATTTATAAGCATTTTAATTAAATCAAAAGGCTGGCATGCAGGCTGCAATTACCTGTTCAGGTTTGAACAAAAATTACAGCAGGAGGAGCCGGCATGAACCGCCAATCCGTCAACCGCTCACAGATCGCCGCACTGCCTTTGCGCCAGATGCTCACGCTTGGCATGGCGCTGCTGCTGACCTTGGCTGCTGGCCTCTTCTATTACAGCTGGCAGACAGCGCGTCTGGCTGACCAGGTGGCAGCTCAAACTGCCCTGTTGACGCAAATTCAGGCAACCCGTGCCAACACCCTGGTCCAGGCGGCTGACCGCCTGCCAGCGGGCCAGGCCACTGCCTCACCGGCCACCCTGGAAAATGTCGTACCCCGGGACCGCTGGGTTTTCTGACCTGCCGACCCGATCGATTCCGCAAAAAGAAAGGAGAACTACCATGCTGAGCTGGGCTATCACTTTCCTCATCATCGCCATTGTCGCTGCCGTACTGGGCTTCGGTGGTATAGCGGGCGCTGCGACGGGTATCGCCAAGATCCTGTTCATTGTCTTCCTGGTGTTGTTCGTAGCCTCCTTCTTCTTTGGACGTGGACGAGGTTGAAGATGAGCAGGAAGCTTTGTTCGGCCCTTGCCGCCGCCCTGTTGCTGGGCGGCAGCGCGGCGGCCATGGCGGCCAATGACGGCCAGGTCCGGGTCGACCAGTTGCTCGGCTCGGACCCGGAGTATCGGGATACCTGGCAGGACACGATCAAGGGCGAGGAACGACTGCCCGATTGGGTAGTCAATCTGACCGGTAGTGCCCAGCAGCAGATGTCTGCCGTTACCGAAGACGGCGACAAATACTTGGTCGGCCCCCTGTGTGAAAAACAGGACAACTGTACCTACAAGCGGCTGATCGTGGCCTTCAGCTGGGACAAGGATGATGCCTACGGGATGCTCGTGGAGGTACCCGAGGGTTTGCCCAGCGACAAATCGCCCACTCGCCATGCGCAGTATCGCTGGCTGGGCAAACCCGATGACGGCATGAAGGCGATGCTGCAGGAGCAGCTCAAACGTGACCCTAACTGGTACTGAGCATTTTTTGCCGGTATTGCGGTGAAAGGTTATCGACTGTCACGTAATAGAAGCTGAACCTTTCTATAGTTCAGCCTTCTATGATGCGCCGCCCCGAGGAGGGGCAGCACATGACCAGGGGGCCGGGCTGTTCTGGTTGCTAGAGAACCGGAGTGGCCTAGGGGTACAGGGAGTGCCTCCAGCAATGGGCCGGGTCAGGAAAGGCGGAATCGGAAGTATCAGGTCGGCGGTGTCACAGGGACGCCTTGCAGACCTGACTTCCGAGGAGCCATGTAGGAAACGTCCCTTCCCTTGCGCGTTTTTTCCCTCAAGACACATTTTGTCTCGACCGTACATCAACTTTTTTTCGACCTCGATGGCGCTTCTTCAAGTGTCATTTCCGCCATTCGGATTGTCGAACAGGCCATCTTTCATGTGCTTTGCATACCGTCAAATCTGCCGAAATATGGCGGTTTGGACTTGTTCGGGATTCCGAACGTTATAAATCAAGCACTTGCCGACGCTCTGTTTTAGTGCAAATCGATATGCGTAAACGGCATGGGGTATGCGTTTCCGGCATTAGATTTCCCCCTTTGCCATCGCAATAGTTGCCGCCTTTTTCGCTGGCACGAGCGCCCTGTCGCTCGCCTGCGCTGTCCTTACATGAAGTCGCCGGAAGGAAGATTTGCTGCCCGTGACCTGGCCTATGGCTTTGTCACGGGCGTTTTCGTCCGGTGCCATGACCACTAGAACAAAGGGTAAAGACATGAAGAAGGCAAAACTGAGCCTCGCCTGGCAGATCGTCATCGGTCTGGTCCTGGGCGTTGCAATCGGCGCGCTGCTGAACCACTTCAGCGCGGAAAAGGCATGGTGGATCAGCAACGTTCTCCAGCCCGCCGGTGACATCTTCATTCGCCTGATCAAGATGATCGTCGTCCCGATCGTGATCTCGTCGCTGATCGTGGGTATCGCCGGGGTTGGCGACGCGAAGAAACTGGGCAGTATCGGCCTGAAGACCATCATCTACTTCGAAGTGGTGACCACCATCGCCATCGTCGTGGGTCTGGTGCTCGCCAACCTGTTCCACCCGGGCGCCGGCATCGACATGAGCACCCTGGGTACCGTGGACATCTCCAAGTACCAGGCCACTGCGGCTGAGGTGCAGCATGAGCACGCGTTCATCGAAACCCTGCTCAACCTGATTCCATCGAACATCTTCGCAGCGCTGATGCGTGGCGAAATGCTGCCGATCATCTTCTTCTCGGTAATGTTCGGCCTGGGCCTTTCTAGCCTGCAGGCAGAACTGCGTGACCCGCTGGTACGCACCTTCCAGGCTGTATCGGAAACCATGTTCAAGGTCACCCACATGATCATGAACTACGCCCCGATCGGCGTGTTCGCCCTGATCGCCGTGACCGTGGCCAACTTCGGCTTCAGCTCGCTGCTGCCGCTGGCCAAGCTGGTGCTGCTGGTGTACTTCGCCATCGCCTTCTTCGCCTTCATGGTGCTGGGCCTGGTAGCCCGCGTGTTCGGCTTCTCGGTGATCAAGATCATGCGCATCATGAAAGATGAGCTGATCCTGGCCTACTCCACCTCCAGCTCCGAAACCGTGCTGCCGCGTGTGATCGAGAAGATGGAGAAGTACGGCGCACCGAAGTCGATCTGTTCGTTCGTGGTACCGACCGGCTACTCCTTCAACCTTGACGGTTCGACCCTGTACCAGAGCATTGCGGCCATCTTCATTGCCCAGCTGTACGGTATCGACCTGTCGTGGAGCCAGCAGCTGCTGCTGGTGCTGACCCTGATGGTCACCTCCAAAGGTATCGCCGGCGTGCCGGGCGTATCGTTCGTGGTCCTGCTGGCCACCCTGGGCAGCGTAGGCATCCCGCTGGAAGGCCTGGCCTTCATCGCAGGTGTCGACCGCATCATGGACATGGCCCGTACTGCACTGAACGTGGTGGGCAACGCCTTGGCTGCACTGGTCATCGCGCGCTGGGAAGGCATGTACGACGCGGCCAAAGGCGAGCAGTACTACGCCTCGCTGATGGCCGACAAAAAGGAAGCTGTAGTCGCTGGCGAAACCGCCAAGCGCTGAGCCTTACCGCTGTTTGATAAAGAGCCCCGACCTGTCGGGGCTTTTTGTTGTCTGTGAGATCTTGGGCCGCGTTGCGGCCCTATCGCGACGCAAGGCCGCTCCCACAAGGGCGGGCGTTCACCGATCTTTGTGGGAGCGGCCTTGTGTCGCGATACGAGGGCGCAGCCCTCGCCTGCGATCGCCAGTCAGGGGCTGCGATACGCTATCATTCGGGCATTTTTCAGGGGGTACACGCGGATGCTCAACGGCCTTTGGCTTGGCTTTTTCCTGGTGGCGGCGGTGTCCGCCCTGGCCCAATGGCTGGTAGGCGGGAACGCTGGCATCTTCGCGGCAATGGTCGAAAGCATCTTCGCCATGGCCAAGCTGTCGGTCGAGGTGATGGTGCTGCTGTTCGGCACACTGACCCTGTGGCTGGGCTTTCTGAAGATCGCCGAGAAGGCCGGTATCGTCGAATGGCTGGCCAAGGTGCTGGGCCCGCTGTTTGCCCGCCTGATGCCGGAGGTGCCGCCCGGCCACCCGGCTCTTGGCCTGATAACCATGAACTTCGCCGCCAACGGTCTGGGCCTGGACAACGCCGCCACGCCGATTGGGCTCAAGGCCATGCGCGCGCTGCAGGAGCTGAACCCCAGCAGCACCACCGCGAGTAACGCGCAGATCCTGTTCCTGGTGCTCAACGCCTCGTCGCTGACGCTGCTGCCAGTCACTATCTTCATGTACCGGGCCCAGCAGGGCGCGCCAGACCCGACCATGGTGTTTCTGCCCATCCTGCTGGCGACCAGCGTCTCGACCCTGGTCGGCCTGCTGTCGGTGGCAGTGATGCAGCGTTTGCGCCTGTGGGACCCGGTGGTACTTGCCTACTTCATCCCCGGCGCCTTGCTGCTGGGAGGGTTCATGGCCTTTCTCGGCACTTTGTCGGCGGCCGCGCTGGCCAGCCTGTCGTCTATCCTGGGCAACCTCACGCTGTTTGGCGTGATCATGCTGTTCCTGGTGATAGGTGCCCTGAAGCGGGTGAAGGTGTATGAAGCCTTTGTCGAAGGCGCGAAGGAAGGCTTCGATGTGGCCAAGAACCTGCTGCCCTACCTGGTGGCGATGCTGGTGGCGGTGGGTGTGCTGCGCGCCTCTGGTGCCCTGGAGCTGGCCCTGGACGGTATCCGTCATGCGGTGAACTGGATGGGCCTGGACACCCGCTTTGTCGAGGGCTTGCCCACCGCGCTGGTCAAGCCGTTCTCTGGCAGCGCAGCACGGGCCATGCTGATCGAGACCATGCAGACCCAAGGCGTGGACAGTTTCCCGGCCTTGGTGGCGGCAACGGTTCAGGGCAGCACCGAAACCACCTTCTACGTACTGGCCGTGTACTTTGGCGCCGTGGGCATCCAGCGCGTGCGCCATGCGGTAGGCTGCGCACTGCTGGCCGAGTTGTCCGGGGTGATCGCGGCGATCTTCGTCTGCTACTGGTTCTTCGCCTGAACCTTCAACTGATCCTGGTTGGCCTGGGCAATCGTCCAGTTCACCACCTGCCCCACCAGCTGGTCGCTGGCCTGACCAAAGCCGGCGACCACCGCTGACACCTGTTTGTCGGCAAGGGGCTGGCGAATCTCGAAGCGCTTGCTGGCCAGGATGCGCTGGTTGCGCCCCTGAACCAGACGGGCATCGTAGCGGATCACCACTTCCACCGCCCCGCCCGGGCGGTATTCACTCTGAAACGCCTGCAACTCGCCAGCCAGCTCGTAGTCGGCCTGCAGGTTGCTGTCGTCGGCACTCAAGCGCTGCACCTGGCCGTCACGCTGGAAACCATCGAGCAGGCGGTTGCGTAGCAGTACCGGGGCCGCATCGCTCCAGCGCGCGCCCTTGTAACTGCTGACCACATCGCCTTGGGGAATGACGGCAATGCGCGGGCCAGCCAACACCTCACTGGCCAGCGGCTTGTTCAGGCGCAATGACCAGTCCAGCGGCGCCGCTGTGCGGCTGGGCTGGTTCACCGGCAGGCGGTAGAGGTCGACGGGCTCGGTCTGGGGCAGGATCGAGCAGGCACTGGCCAGGCTCAGCGAGGCCGCCAGGGCCAGCAGGCGCAACGACGGTTTCATGGCTGGAACTCCTTGTTGTTGTCGCGGCCGAGCAGGTAGCCGCTCGGGTCGGCCTCCAGTTGCCGGGAAATGCCTTTGAGCGCGTTGAGGGTTTCGCGCAGCTCGCGAATGGCTGGGGTTAGCTGGTTCAGGCCTTGTGCGCCGTCGCCGAGGGCCTCGCTGTTGTTCTTGAGCAGGTTGTTGATGGTTGCCGTACTTTCAGCCAGTGACTGCATGGCCTGCTCGGCGCTGCCGATCGCCTGTTTGCCTTGGCTGCCGAGCAGGCCGTTGGCGTTGCGCATCAGCGCCTGGGTTTCGGCCAGGGTCGCGCTGGCCTGCTTGCCCACCTGCACCAGCTGTTCGATGGCCTCGGCGATGCCACCGTGCTGCCCGGCAAAGGCGCCGGTGGTCTTGTCGAGGTTGGCCAGGGTGTTGCTGAGGTGGCCGATGTTGTCTTCCGAGAACATCTGGTTGGCGTTGTGCAGCAGCAGGTTGACGTTGGTGACGAGATCGCTGCTGTCATTGAGCAGGCGCGAGATCGGCGACGGCGAGGCAATGATCACTGGCAGCTTGCCGTCCTTGCCCTTCAGTTCAGGGCTGTGCGGAGTGCCGCCGCTCAGCTGGATGAACGAGTTGCCTGTCACGCCGGCCAGGGTCAGCTTGGCCTGGGTGTCTTCTTTCACTGGGGTGTCGCCGCTCAGGCGCACCCGGGCCAGTACCCGACGCGGGTCCTTCGGGTCCAGCCGCAGGGTAGATACATCACCCACCTTGATACCGTTGTACTGCACCGGGCTGCCGCGCGACAGGCCGGAAACGGCTTCGTTGAACACCACTTCGTAATCCTTGAAGGCGTCATCGACACTGGACTTGGTCAGCCATAGGCCGAACAGCATGGCACCAGCCACCACCAGGACGGTGACCAGGCCGATAAGGACATGATGGGCTCGGGTTTCCATTGCTCAGCGCTCCTGCCTGGCACGGGTGGCAGCCTGCTCGGCTGCGCGCCCGCGTGGGCCGTGAAAGTATTCTTGAATCCAGGCGTCGTTGGTCTGCTCGACCTCGGCCAGCGGGCCGGCCACCAGGACCTTTTTTTGCGACAGCACCGCGATGCGGTCGGTAATGGTGTACAGGGTGTCGAGGTCGTGGGTGATGAGGAACACCGACAGGCCCAGCGCATCACGCAGCGTCAGGATCAGCTGGTCGAATGCGGCGGCGCCGATCGGGTCCAGGCCGGCGGTGGGCTCGTCAAGGAACAGGATGTCCGGGTCCAGTGCCAAGGCGCGAGCCAGCGCTGCACGCTTGATCATGCCCCCTGACAGCGAGGACGGGTACTTGTCGGCGGCCGAGATTGGCAACCCGGCCAAGGCCAGCTTGACGCCGGCCAGGTGCTCGGCATCGGCGCGGGACAGCCCGGCGTGTTCGATCAACGGCAAGGCCACGTTTTCGGTGACGGTCAGCGAAGAGAACAGTGCGCCCTTCTGGAACAGCACGCCGAAGCGCCGTTCGACCAGTGAGCGCTGTTCTTCGCGCAGGCCCGCAAGGTCCTGGCCGAACACCTTGATCAGCCCTTCATTGGGCCGGCGCAGGCCAATGATGCTGCGCAGCAGTACCGACTTGCCGCTGCCCGAACCACCGACCACGGCCAGGATTTCGCCACGGTAAAGGTCCAGGTCGAGGTTTTCATGCACAACCTGGCGGCCGAAACGGTTGCAGATGCCGCGGGCTTCGATCACTTTTTCCCGAGCATTCACCAGCCCATCTCCATGAAGAACAGGGCGGCCACGGCGTCCAGGACGATGACCACAAAAATCGACTGCACCACCGCAGAGGTGGTGTGTGCGCCCACCGATTCGGCGCTGCCGCTGACCTTGAAGCCTTCGAGGCAGCCGATGGCGGCGATCAGGAAGGCGAAGAACGGCGCCTTGGCCAAGCCCACCAGGAAGTGCTGCACGCCTATATCGGTTTGCAGCAGCGAGAGGAACATCGCCGGCGAGATGCCCAGCGACAGGGCGCATACCACTGCACCGCCGACAATGCCGCAGATCATCGCGATGAAGGTGAGCAAGGGCAGTGAAATCAGCAGTGCCAGTACCCGTGGCACCACCAGCAGCTCCATCGGGTTCAGGCCCAGGGTACGGATGGCGTCGATTTCCTCGTTGGCCTTCATCGAGCCGATCTGCGCGGTGAAAGCGCTGGCGGTGCGGCCGGCCATGAGGATGGCGGTCAGCAGCACGGCGAACTCGCGCAGGAACGAGAACGCCACCAGGTCCACGGTGAAAATGGTCGCGCCGAATGCGGCCAGTACCGTGGCACCGAGGAAGGCCACCACCGCGCCCACCAGGAAGGTCAGCAAGGCGACGATGGGGGCCGCGTCCAGCCCGGTCTGTTCGATATGTGCCACAACCGGCGTGAGGCGCCAGCGGTGCGGTGTCAGGGCGCGGCGTAGCAGGGTCTCGAGGATGACACCGATGAAACCGAGCAACTGCATGGAGTCTTGCCACAGTGTGCCGACGGCACGGCCGATGCGTTCCAGCAGCATCAGCAGGACGTTGCGCTCGGGCTCCTTGACCGGGATGCAGTAGTCCTGGACCGAGCAGTAGACGTTCTTGAGCAGTGCGCGGCTGGCTTCGGGCAGGTCCTCGGCACAGTGTGACAGGCGTTCTGAGCCGAGCAGCTCGGCCAGCAGCGAGGCCCCGGCGGTGTCCAGGCGGCCCAGCTGGCTGAGGTCGGCGACGGCGTCAGCAGTGTAGTGCGCGCGTAGCTGCTCGCTCTCGCGCCTGAGGCTGGCGTAGTGCGCCAGTGTCCAGTCACCGGTTATGCGCAGGCAGGCCGGTTGGCTGCTGGCATCCAGGGTGGCGCTGGGTGGGGTCATAGGCTCCATGCAATTGACTCGGCGCTAAGGCTTAAGGGCTGATCATAGCGCAGCCGGCATGGGCTGTTAGGTGATTATGTGCTGTGTGTTGATGCCCCGGGGGCGCATAGCGCCCCTTTCATTTACTGCGCTGGCGTGTCGTCGACCACCTTGAAACGCAGTACCCCAATCACCTGGCCATCTTCGGTCAGCACCCTCACCTGCCACTTGCCCACCGGGTTTGGCGGGAAGTTCTGCTTGTGGGTCCAGGCCCGGTAGCCTTCCTTGCGCCCGCCATGGATGTCCAGGGCGATGCGGTCCACCTCTTTGCCGTCCTTTTGCCACACATGGTAGATCCGCTCGTTCAGGCCGCGTGGTGCGTTGATGGCGGTGTAGGCGTACAGGCCGCTGCTGCGTATGCGGCTGGCGGCAATTTCGTCCAGCGACTCGCCGGGCTGGCGGTTCAGCACTTCGGTACTCACCGCCACCTCGGTCATCCACAGGGTTGCTGGCGGTACCCAGGAGCGCAGCAGCCAGCCCCCGGCACCGACCGACAGGGTGACCAGCACCAGCGCCACGGCGCGGCGCCAGTTGTTGATCGGGAAGCTGCTGGCCAGGCTGGGGAAAGACAGCGCCATGGCCGCGATCAGGGCCAGCTTGAAACTCTGCGCGGTGGTCAGGTGCAGGATGATCGGCAGCGCGGTCAGCAGGGCGGCGAACAGCGTCAGGGTATGCAGCGCCAGGAACAGCCAGCGCCGTGGTGCCAGCCATTTGTAGTACAGCGGATCGATGATCGAAATCAGGCCTGCGGCACCGAGCAAACCGGTGAACACCAGCTGGCCGCTGTTCCAGGTGGTGGTGATGAAGAAGAACGGCAGCACGAAGAACAGCGTTTCCTGGTGGATCATCTGCGTCGCGTAGCGCAACAGCGGCTGCGGGATTTCGCGGTTGAAAGTACGCGCGAACAAGCCGGTGAGGGTGTTTTCCAGCATCAGCCAGACCCAACTGACCAGCATGAGCACGGCAACCCAGCTGGCCAGGCCGGCTTGGCGGTCGACCAGGATGAAGCTGCCTATACCGGAGAGAAAACCGCCGAGCGCGATGATGCCGGGGTAGCGTTTGAGCAGTTCGATGATGCGCTGGACGATATGGGGAATTTGGGGCATTAGGGGCTACAACAGAAAGGATGAGTTGGCTGTCCGGGCCCCTTCGCGGGCATGCCCGCTCCCACAGGGTTCGGCGATAATGCAGTCCCTGTGGGAGCGGGCGTGCCCGCGAAGGAGGCGGTACTGGCAAAAGGATACCGCCGATTCACCGCTGCCGTGTAGCACCACTCGGCCGTTCAGGCCCATGCCGCCGCCAGCGAAGCAACCCTGCTGCCAGGACCACCCCCACAAGCAAGGCGATCAAGCCGTAAAGCTCGTCATAGCCAAGCAACGGCTTCTCGATGCGCACATAGCCATCTTCCTTGAGCAGTTCTTTCAGCGCCTCGTTGGCCTGTTCAAGGCTGACCTGGCGCAACTTGCGCACCGGGTTCGCAAAACGCCCGTCGGTATAGTCGTTCAGCGCTCCCCAGTAGTAGTCGGCCAGGGCACTGTTGCCCTGGGTGCTCCAGCTTTCCTTGGCCACGCTGGCGTCCTTGATGCGGGCGAAGGTGTCCGGGTCGAGGCCTTCCTTGCGAAGGTGTTCGAACAGGGCCTGCATCACCTTCACTGCCTTGTCGATGTCATCGCGCTCCAGGTCGGCGTTGAGGCTGAGCAGGCCGGTGTCGCCAAAGCTCTCACGCTGCACCGTGGGTCCGTAGGACAGCCCGTTGCGCAGGCGCAGCTGGTCGTACAGCGCCCAGTCCAGGTAGCGTGACAGCAGGTCGAGGGTGGCCTGGTGGTCGTTGTCCAGCACCGGTTCGATGAACAGCCAGTGCAGCTTGACGCCATCGCCCAGCCAGCCGCGGGTCAGGTCGCGACGCTGCTCCGCCTGTTGGGTGATGCTTTCAAGGTTGCGGCGCTCTTCCGGTTCAGTGGCGGGTAGCTCGCCAAAGGTGCGCTCTAGATAGGCCGGTAAGAGGCGGTCAAGGCCACCGACCATGATCAGGGTCATGTTGTTGGCGGCGTACCAGCGATCACGCAAGGCTTGCACCTGCTCCAGGGTCATGTCGTCGATATTGGAGCGCTCCGGGCATTTCAGGCCCAGCTCGGTGGCCAGCTGGTCGCTGGCAGGGTGGCCGATGTCCTGGCGGTCGAGCCAGCGCTGCAGGTGGCCATAATGGCCGCCATCTTCGCGCTCGATGATGCGCTTGGCAGTGGTCAGGGCTTTGGCGTCGATGCGGGTTTCGCGGATAACCGCCAGCAGCAGGTCGAGGACCTTGCGCTGGTTGCGCGCCGGGGCTTCGATGACAAAGGTGGTGTCGGCGCTGCTGGTGTAGGCGTTCCACTCGCCACCCAGCGCTTGCAGGCGCTCTTCCAGGCCGCCCTCGCCCGTTTCGTCAATGCCGCTGAACAGCAGGTGCTCAAGCAGGTGAGGCAGTTCTTTCTGCTCGCAATCGAAGTCGTCCAGGCCCACCCCGACCACCAGGCGGATTGCCACGTGGTCACGTTCGTAGCCGTTTTTCAGGATGATCTGCAGGCCATTGGGCAGCAGGTAGCCCTCGACTCGCGAGCGGTCGAGGGCCAATGAGGGCAGGCTGCAGATCAGCAGGCAAACGAACATCAGGCAACGCATGGGCGAGCGAGGGTCCTTTTGTAGGCAGAATCAGGGCAGACGGGCTTCGTCCGGTACGCTGTCGAGCATCAGGCCGCCGGTGTCCGAGCCGCCTAGTACCACATAGGCACTGCTGCAGAACAAAGAGTTCAACCGTTTCATGTCGGCAATCAGTTCCAAGTGTAGCGAACTGGTCTCGATGCTTTGCACCACCTTACGCTGCAAGCGGCTGACATGGGCGTGCGCCAAGCGCCGTTCCTGGGCGCGAAAACGGCGTTTTTCCCGCAGCAGCAAGCGGGCGCTTTCCGGGTCGGCGCTGAGAAACACCGACAGGCCCAGGCGCAGGTTGGCCAGTAATTGCTCCTGCAGGCCGGTCAGCTCCTCCAGGCCTGTTTGGGAAAACTCCCGGCGCTGGCTGGTTTTTTGCTGCTGGACCTTGCGCAACATGCGCTCGATCAGGTCGCAGGCCAGCTTGAGGTTGATTGCCAGTTCGATGATCTCCGCCCAGCGGCGGTTGTCCTGCTCGCTAAGGTCTTCGCGGGACATCTGCGCCAGGTACAGTTTGATCGCGCTGTACAGGGCTTCGGCGTCTTCGGCCAAGGCGCGAACCTGCTGTGGCAGGGCGGTCTGGGTTCCGCGCAGGGCGCCGAGCATGGCTTCGAGCAGGCTGTCGACGATATCGCCCAGGCGCAGGGTTTCGCGGGCGGCGTTGGCCAAGGCCAGGCTGGGCGTTTCCAGTGCCGAAGCGTCCAGATGGCGTGGGCGCACTTGCCCGTTACCGGTTTCGCGCTCAGGCAGCAGTGTATTGCACAGCCGGCCCATGAGTTTGACTGTGGGTAGCATCAGCAGGCAGCGCAGCGTGTTGTAGAGCAGGTGAAAGCCGATGACCAGCTCTTGTGGGCTGAAGCTGAGCGAGTCCATCCACTCCACCAGTGGGTGCAGCACCGGGATGATCAGCACCAGGCCAAACAGCTTGTACAGCAGGCTGCCCAAAGCTACCCGGCGCCCGGCGGTGTTCTGCATGCTGGTGCTGATGAAGGCCAGCAAGCCACTGCCGATGTTTGCGCCGACCACCAGGCCGATGGCCACCGGCAGGCTGATGACTTCGGCGCCGGCCAATGTCGCAGTGAGCAGCACGGCGGCCAGGCTGGAATAGGAAATCATGGCGAACATGGCGCCTACCAAGGCGTCCAGCATGATGTCGCCGGTCAGCGAAGCAAACAGCACTTTTACGCCTTGTGCATGGGTGATAGGCGCAGCTGCCTGCACGATCAGCTCCAGTGCCAGAATGATCAGGCCAAGGCCGATACCTACCCGACCTAATTGGCCAGCGCGCGTCTGCTTGCGCGAGAGGAAGAAAATAACGCCCAGGAAGATCAGCAGCGGTGACAGCCACGACAGGTCGAAGGTCAATACCCGGGCCATCAACGCGGTACCCACATCGGCACCCAGCATGATCGCCAGGGCCGGGGTCATGGCCATCAGGCCCTGGCCGACGAAAGACGTGACCAACATGGCGGTGGCGTTACTGCTTTGCACCATGGCGGTGACCAGAATACCGGCTATGAAAGCCAACGGACGCTTGTCCATGTTCTGGCTGATGATGCGCCGCAGGTTCGAACCGAATACCCGAAGGATGCCGGTACGCACGATGTGGGTGCCCCAGACCAGCAGCGTCACGGCCGAAAGCAGGTTGAGCAGGGTCAACATGGCGAAGGCCCCCTGTTGCACTGGCCCATAGGGCCCAGAAAAAGAAACGTGAGCGTTTGAAGAATTTTCGGTGCTCACTCAAAGCTTTAGTTGTTTTGCGCAGCTGTTGCCAGCTTCGCATGGCAGTCATTTATTTGAAACACATGGAAATGAATGATTGCCTGTGCGCGCTTTTTTGCGGGGTGAACCCGCTCCCACAGGGATCGTGTTCAGAAAGCGGGCATGAAAAAGGGCCCCGAACGAAGGGCCCTTTGGTTTTCCTGCACTCCCTGGTTTTATTGACCCGGGATGTCCTTGCGCAGTTTCACCGGCTCCTGTTCTGTGCCTTTCTTGCGGGCCGAGGCAGTGCGCATGCGGATGTTGATAGCTTCCACTGCCAGCGAGAAGGCCATGGCGAAGTAGACATAACCCTTGGGTACGTGCACCTCGAAAGCCTCGGCGATCAGCACGGTACCGACCACGATCAGGAACGACAGTGCGAGCATTTTCAGCGACGGGTGTTTGTCGATGAAATTGCTGATCGCACCGGCGCACAGCATCATCACCAGCACGGCTACGACGATGGCGGCGATCATCACCGGTACGTGGGAAACCATGCCCACTGCGGTGATTACCGAGTCCAGCGAGAACACGATGTCGATGATGGCGATCTGGATAATGGTGTAGAAGAACTTGCCACCTGCGCCTTTTGGCTCATCCGGGCTTTCGTCCTCGCCTTCCAGGCCGTGGTAAATCTCTTGCGAGCTTTTCCACAGCAGGAACAGGCCACCGAAGAACAGGATCAGATCACGTCCGGAGATGCCCTGGCCGAACACCACGAACAGGTCGGCAGTAAGGCGCATGACCCAGGTAATCGACAGCAGCAGCATGATGCGGGTGACCATGGCCAGGGCCAGGCCAAAGATCCGGGTGCGCGGCTGCATGTGCTTGGGCATGCGGCTGACCAGGATCGAGATCATGATGATGTTGTCGATACCGAGGACGATCTCAAGCGCGGTAAGGGTAAAAAAGGCAACCCAGATTTCCGGGCTGGTCAGCCATTCCATGTAATTTCCTTCGAGCGGTAATGGCGACGCGCCCCGGTGGGACGCGTCGCGTAGGTGATACGTCAGTATTAAAGACTACTGAACAGCGGGAAAATCCCCATCAGCAGTGCGGCGAGCATTATGCACAGGCATACCAGCACTGCCCACTTGAGCGTGAAGCGCTGATGATCGCCGAACTCGATACCGGCCAGGGCCACCAGCAGGTACGTGGAGGGTACCAGCGGGCTGAGCAGGTGTACCGGCTGCCCGACGATCGACGCACGGGCCATTTCCACCGGGGTGATGCCGTAGTGGCTGGCGGCTTCGGCCAGCACGGGCAGTACGCCGTAGTAGAAGGCATCATTGGACATGAAGAAGGTGAACGGCATGCTCACGATCGCGGTGATTACCGCCAGGTATGGGCCCAGCGCTTCTGGGATGACTGCCAGCAGGCTCTTGGACATGGCGTCGACCATGCCGGTACCCGACAGGATGCCGGTGAAGATGCCGGCGGCGAAGATCAGCCCGGTCACGGCCAGCACGCTGCCAGCGTGGGCGGCTATACGGTCCTTCTGCTGTTGCAGGCACGGGTAGTTGACGATCATGGCGATGCTGAAGGCGATCATGAACAGCACTGGCAGCGGCAGCACACCGGCGATCAGCGCGACCATCAGGGTGGCGGTCAGCGCACCGTTGAAGTACAGCAGTTTGGGCCGACGTGCTTCCGGAAATTGCGAAACGGTGATTTCGCTGTGGTCGATGTCATCGGTCGGCAGGTGCAGCTCGCCCAGGCGGGCACGTTCCCGTTTGCCGTACATGTAGGCAATGGCCAGGATCGCCAGCACGCCGAACAGCATGGCCGGGATCATTGGCACGAAGATGTCCGACGGGTCGACGTGCAGGGCGCTGGCGGCGCGGGCAGTGGGGCCACCCCACGGGGTCATGTTCATGACCCCGCCGGCGAGAATGATGAGGCCGGCCATGATCCGCGGGCTCATCCCCAGGCGGCTGTACATGGGCAGCATGGCGGCGCAGCAGATCATGTAGGTCGTGGCGCCGTCACCGTCGAGGGAGACCACCAAGGCCAGCACGGCAGTGCCGACAGAGACTTTGAGCGGGTCGCCCTTCACCAGCTTCAGGATCTTGCGCACGGCCGGGTCGAACAGGCCAGAGTCGATCATCAGGGCGAAGTACAGGATGGCGAACATCAGCATCACGCCGGTAGGTGCGAGCTTGCTGATGCCTTCGAGCATCATGGGGCCGATCTTGGCAGAAAAGCCCCCGAACAGGGCAAACAGGATGGGTACCAGAATCAACGCGATCAAGGCCGACAGGCGCTTGGTCATGATCAGGTACATGAAGGTGATGACCATGGCAAAGCCGAGGAAGGTCAGCATGGCAATACTCCAGGCGTGGCGCGGCGAAAGGAAAGTCGATTCGGGCGGATCAGCGCGTCAGGCGCTGCGCGGGGAGCATACGGAGAGGTACTGCAGGAAGGCGGGCACAGGAATACATCAGAATCACCATTGTTGTTGTTGATTGGGCCGGGCGCGGTATTTACCGGTGCCCTGGCTGACCGGTCTTGTGCCGGTAGTGGGGGCTATCCTATGAGGGCAAGCTTTCAGCCAGCTTTCGCTGAAGCAAAGGCGACGAGAGGTAGGTGATGCAGAATGTGACCGAAGGGGGCTGTCATTGCGGCGCCTTGCGTTACCGATTGGAGGGTGACCTGACAGACGTTGCCCACTGCCATTGTACGATCTGCCGCCGGGTAAGCGGCGGGCTGGTGGTCACCTGGCTCACCCTGCCCGGTTCGGGGTTCAAGTGGCTGGCGGGCGACCCCAACTGCTATGTGGCGCCGGCCAGTTGCAACCGGTACTTCTGCGGGCATTGCGGGGCGCATGTGGCGCTGGTGACTACGCACAGCCCTGAGACGGTTGACGTGACGGTGGCGACGCTGGATCACCCCGAGCGGGTGCGGGCCACCCGGCATATCTGGGTGGGTAGCCGGCTGCCCTGGTTGCATCTGGATGAAGATTTGCCAGAAGAGGATGGCGAAAGCCAGTAAGCAATTGTGCTGGTGCTGCAGGCCCTATCGCCGGCAAGCCAGCCTCTACAGGTACTGCGCAGTACTCAAGGCCTGTGCAGAATGTGTGGGAGCTGGCTTGCCGGCGATAGGGCCGGTACAGCCTTCCTTACAATTGCAGGCCACCCGCAGCTTTATGCAGCGCCCGCAAATGCTCACCGATCTGTTTCACATTGGCCTCGACGGCGGCAATTTCCTTGGCGCGCGATGGCTCCAGCAATGCCCTCACCTCTTTGTCCAGGCTGGTACTCAAGCGCAACAGCTGTGCCTGGCGTTCGCTGCTCACCTGCTCAAGGTGCTTACGCTCCTCGGGTTGTGGCAGCCCGTAGCCTTTGGCATCGAGCAATTCTGCAGGGCGGCTGAGGAAACCGCTGTTCGCGAGCATCTGCTTGAGGGTGGCGTCAGCTTTGTTGATGCTGCCATCTTTCAGCGCCGCTGCATTCAGGTAGCGCTGCTTGACCTCGTCCTGGGCCAGCAGCAACTGCCGGCGCAGGCTGGCCTGTTCCAGCAGCAGCAACGCAGCGCTGGTGCGCAGGTCGGCTTTGGCGAACCAGGGGCGGCGTTGCTCGGCATCCAGGGCCAGCCAGTCTTCCACCAGGGCCTGCTTGATCGGCAGCTGCTTCCTCAGTACCTCGAACATCGCCTGGTAGCGGTCTCGGTAGGAATCGAAGCGGTAGCCAAGGCGTAATGCCTCGCGCGGGTTGTCCAGCACGCTGGTATCGGCCAGCCCCCTGCCCTTGAGCACGGCCAGCAAACCGTTGGGCATGATGCTGTCGAGGTCGTTCAGGCGTGGGTTGGCGGTGCCGCTGCGCAGCAGTTTCAACGACTCCACCGCACAGTTGTTGGACAGGAACCAATAGTTGCCGTCATAGCTCCAGTGCATCTCGGCTGCCTGACGCACCAGGCTCTCGACTTCTTCGCGGCTGAGCCTCAAGGGTACCGAGGCCAGGCTACGCAGTTCGGTCTTGGTGTACTCATCGATCACCTGCCCCAGCGGCAGTACGAACAATCGCGAGGGGTAGACACCGACCAGGCCGTCCCAGCTGGACAGCTGCACATCGTTGACGAAGGCGCGGTACGACAGCACCAGGCTCTGGTCGAGGTCAAGGCGGCAGTCCGGCCCGCGTGGGCGGCCGGGCTTGCAGATCACCAGACGCAGCATGCTGTGGCCCCAACGGCTGACCAGGTTCTGGTTGGCTTCGGCCAGCAGGTAGTCCACTTCATAGACCCGCTCGGGATCGATTTCACCCAACGGCTGGCGAGCGAAGTCGCTGCCAGCGTTGATGAACGGCAGGCCCTTGGCGCAAGTGTCCTGTTGGGGGGCCCAACCGAAGTGCTCGCGCAGATACTGGTTCAGCGCCGGGCGGCGACAACCGTAGCTTGGGTCGAGGAGAAAATACTCCATGTTGACCGCGATGTACTCCTTGGGGCTGCTCAGTTCATAACTGTCGGGGCTGCGCACGAACTGGCCGTTGTGCTGTTCGCGCTCGCCGCGTCGGCCCACGTACTGCTGCCAGCCGGCCAGGTCGAGCAGGCGCGGGTCGTCGCTAAGGGTGAAGCGGCGCTCGGCTTGGCCGCGGCACGCTTCTGGCAGGCCGATCTTGCCCAGCGTGCCTTGCTGGCGCTTGCAGCGGGCAATCAGCGAATTCTCGGCAGCGGGCCACAGGCGGGCACGGTCGTAGATATGGGTGAGCTCGTGCAACACGGTGGCCAGCAGTTCTTCACGCACTGTGCCGTGTGGGCGATTGGTACGCTCGGTTGCGGCGCTGCCGTCGGTGAGGCTGGGCAGCAGGCGACGGTTGAGCTCAAGGGTGGACACCAGCGATGCCTGGCCGTAGGCATCGGCCGGCATGGTGTCGCTCCAGCTCACCCGCACGCGGCGGTCCAGCTGCTGCTTGAAGCGAGGGGGCAGTTTGCCCATGGCCTCGTCAAGCAGTGCCTGGGTGGCTTGGGTTTGTTGTGGGTCGAGGCCCGATGCCTGCAGCTGGAGCTGCAGGTCGGCCAATGCGGGCGTACCGAGCAGCGTCAGGGCGCAGCCGAGCAGCCAGGTACGCATGCGGTTCACAGCGCGAGGATGGCTTCAGCCAGTACCTGGTCGCTGGCGCCACGTGCTTCAGGCACACGCTCGCGCAGAGTGTTGAAGGCGGCCTCAAGCTGGACACCGCGAATGTCGCCATTGCTGGCGACGAAGCTGGCGGCGTCATCGTGCGCTTCGCGGACTACTTTGGAGTCGCGAATCGAGGTGGTGGTGTCTGAGGTGAAGTCGATCGAGCGGCCAAAGGCACGCACGATGATGTTGCTGGTGGCCACCAAGGTCTGTGCATGGGCCAGGTCGGCCAGCAGCAACATGCCGAGGCTAGCGGCAATCAGCGGTTTACGCATGGAGCATCTCCGAAAAAATACAGGGAGTCAGATGTAGCTATTGGACGAGAATTGCCTGCGCCAGTTCCAGGTCGCCGACGGCGTGCTGTGAACAATTGTGGCGTAATGATTCCAGCGCGGCTTCCAGCCGAACACCGCGGATCTGGCCGTCGCTGGCAACGAAGGCAGCAGCATCATCGCGCGCCTGGCGAACCAGCTTGCGATCGAACGGTGCGCTGGTGACCTGGCTGGTGACATAGCCAGTGATGACCATGCCTTGCGTGGTGGTATCCATGGCATGGGCACTGGCCATACCTGCAACAGAGAACAGCAGTGGCAACAGATAACGCATGGGCTCTACAACGGCTGGGAACGTGGGTGACAGAAGCGCGTGTAACTGGGCAGGTGCTGAGCAGCGCAGTTGCACGGCTTATTCGGGGTCAGAGCGCCAGGATAGCCTGGGCCAATTGCGCGTCGCTGGCTTGCAGGTCAGGCATCTGCGAACGGATGTGCAAAAAAGCGCTTTCCAGCTTGGCCCCACGGATGTCGCCCTGGCTGCCAACGAAGCTGGCGGCGTCGTCACGGGCGGCCTGCACGATCTTGTCGTCTTTGAACGAAGAGGTGACGTCGGAAGTGGCATCGGTGGATGCGGCCACTGCGCCGACAACGGCGTCGGTGGTGACAACGAAGCTGGTGGCGTTTGCGGTGCCGGCCAGGCTCAGCATCAGGGCGGCGCCAATCAGGTATTTACGGGACATGATGGTGGACTCCTGGACTAGGGTCGGGTGGTGGTGCTTATCGGACGCTGACACAGCTCGTCACGGTACGTTTAACAGCGGCTTTCAACAGACTGTTAAGCCAAGCGTATCACGCGCCGTTGTTTGTGGAAGTTAATGAACGGCACGCCAGTAAACTGTGCTGGCTTGTTTTGTGTTTATAAAAACTGTACCTATTGACCTTGAAGCGCTCTGCCGCGCGGCCTGGACATAAAAAAACCCGTCGCAGTCACCTGCAACGGGTTTGGGAATTCGCGGTGCCGGCCTAAGCCGGCAAGCCGGTGCTTAGCGCCAGAAAGGCTTGCTCAGCTCTTCGTAACGCTGCGACTCGCTGATACCGGCGTCGGCCAGCAGACGGCTGTCCAGGCGAGCCAGTTGACGGCGGCTGGCCATACGGCGCTGCCACAGCAGCAGGGTAGACAGCGCGCGCAGCGGCATCGAGGTGTTGGATTGCTGGGCGTTGCTTTCAAAAACCAGACCGGAACTGAGGGTACGTTCCATGATGCTTCATCCTTCCGCTTATGGCGGGATTAGGTAGTGATTTAACTGATGCCAATGATCCTCCTCTGCTGTCCATAACAGTAGATACAGTTCTGTAGTAAGACGATGGCTCAGTTAACTGTGTAACCCTACTGTTGCACTCGAAAATGGCGTAACTGTACCGGTCCGCACTTTGTTGGTGCGTTTTAACGTTGGATAGCGGCGTTTACAGGTATAGCGAGGCAAGGCAACCAGTACAGTAGTACAGTTTTATTTGGTCGCAGTGAATGGGTGTACGAGTAGAAGGATTTGACTGTCATGGCCCTTTTGCGGGTTTGCCCGCGAAGAGGCCGGAACAGCAGAAGCAGGGCTGCTGTTCCGTCCAGTATTTGGGTCAGCTAGCCAGCATACGGCCAGTTTCTTCCAGATTTTCGTGCCAGCTCAGCGCTTCGCGCAGGATGTGCGGGGTATGGCCGCCACGCTGGCACGCACGCTCGAAGTAATCGTTCAGCGCAGCGCGGTAGTCCGGGTGCACACAGTTGTCGATGATCGCCCGTGCCCGCTCGCGAGGCGCCAGGCCACGCAGGTCGGCCAGGCCTTGCTCGGTAACCAGGATGTCTACGTCATGCTCGGTGTGGTCGACATGGCTGACCATCGGCACCACGCTGGAAATCGCGCCGCCCTTGGCAATCGACTTGGTGACGAATACGGCCAGGTGGGCGTTGCGGGCGAAGTCACCCGAGCCGCCGATGCCGTTCATCATCCGGGTGCCGCACACGTGGGTGGAGTTGACGTTGCCGTAGATATCGAACTCCAGTGCGGTGTTGATCCCAATAATCCCCAGACGACGTACCACTTCCGGGTGGTTGGAGATTTCTTGCGGGCGCAGCACCAGCTTGTCCTTGTATCGCTCCAGGTTGCCGAAAACGTCGGCATTGCGGCGGCCGGACAAGGTGATCGAGCTGCCCGACGCGAAGCTCAGCTTACCGGCGTCGATCAGGTCGAAGGTGGAGTCCTGCAGTACTTCGGAGTACATGGTCAGGTCTTCGAACGGCGACTCGATCAGGCCGCACATCACCGCGTTGGCGATGCTGCCAATACCGGCTTGCAGTGGGCCGAGCTTGTTAGTCATGCGGCCAGCTTCAACTTCTTGCTTGAGGAAGTTGATCAGGTGGTCGGCGATGCCTTGGGTTTCGTCATCCGGCGGCAGTACGGTGGACGGGGAGTCCGGCTGGTTGCTGATGACAATGCCGACAATCTTGGCCGGGTCGATCGGGATGGCGGTGCTGCCGATGCGGTCGTCGACCTTGACCAGTGGGATTGGCGTGCGGGTCGGGCGGTAGGTCGGGATGTAGATATCGTGCAGGCCTTCGAGGTTGGGGTTGTGCGAGAGGTTGATCTCGACAATCACCTGCTTGGCAAAGATCGCGAAACTGGCCGAGTTGCCTACCGACGTGGTTGGCACGATGTGGCCTTGCTCGGTGATGGCCACGGCCTCGATCACCGCAATGTCCGGAAGCTTCAGCTGCTGGTTGCGCAGTTGTTCGACAGTTTCCGACAGGTGCTGGTCGATGAACATCACCTGGCCGTCGTTGATGGCCTTGCGCAGGGTGCTGTCAACCTGGAACGGCATGCGGCGAGCCAGCACACCGGCCTCGGTCAGCTGCTTGTCCAGGTCGTTGCCCAGGCTGGCGCCGGTCATCAGGCTGATTTTCAGTGGCGACTGCTTGGCACGTTCGGCCAGGGCATGCGGTACGGCCTTGGCTTCGCCGGCGCGGGTGAAACCGCTCATGCCGACGGTCATGCCGTCCTCGATCAGACCAGCGGCATCAGCCGCACTCATTACCTTGCTGTGCAGGGAGGACAAGCGGATACGATCACGGTACATGGATTGTTATCTCGGGCTACTGAAACTACTGCAGCGCAGTCTAGAGATTTCGCCCATTGCCGTCCCACGACCATGGTCGTATGAGAAGCCTTGAAGTCGAGCCGTTGATCCGGATCAATAAAAGGAAAGCCCCGGCAGAATCTGACCGGGGCTTCCTTTATATCAGTTGGTTTGCAGCCGTGGTTTTCACTCCACGGCCTTCACCATGTCCTCGATGACTTTCTTGGCGTCACCAAACACCATCATGGTCTTGTCCAGGTAGAACAGTTCGTTGTCCAGGCCGGCATAGCCGCTGGCCATGGAGCGCTTGTTGACGATGATGGTCTTGGCTTTGAACGCTTCGAGGATTGGCATACCGGCAATTGGCGATTTGGGGTCGTTCTTCGCCGCCGGGTTGACCACGTCGTTGGCGCCCAGCACCAGCACCACGTCGGCCTGGCCGAATTCGGCGTTGATGTCGTCCATCTCGAACACCTGATCGTACGGTACTTCGGCCTCGGCCAGCAGCACGTTCATGTGCCCGGGCATGCGGCCCGCCACGGGGTGGATGGCGTACTTCACGGTTACGCCGTTGTGGGTCAGCTTCTCGGTCAGCTCCTTCAGCGCGTGCTGGGCACGGGCCACCGCCAAGCCGTATCCCGGGACGATGATCACGCTGTCGGCGTTGCTGAGCAAGAAGGTGGCATCGTCGGCCGAACCGGACTTCACGGGGCGCTGCTCTTTCGAGCCTTGCGCCGCGCCGGCATCGGTATCGCCGCCAAAGCCCCCAAGGATGACGTTGAAGAACGACCGGTTCATCGCCTTGCACATGATGTACGAGAGGATGGCACCGGACGAACCCACCAGGGAGCCTGCGATGATCAGCATCGAATTGTTCAGGGAGAAGCCGATACCGGCCGCCGCCCAGCCCGAATAGCTGTTGAGCATCGACACCACCACGGGCATGTCGGCGCCGCCGATCGGGATGATGATCAGCACGCCCATGACGAAGGCCAGGGCCAGCATCAGGGTGAAGGCGCTGTAATGACCAGTGAAGGTGAACAGCAGGCCCAGGGCGATGGTGGTCAGGCCCAGGATCAGGTTCAGCTTGTGCTGGCCGGGGAACTGTACCGGTGCGCCCTGGAACAGGCGGAACTTGTACTTGCCCGACAATTTGCCGAAGGCGATTACCGAACCGGAGAAGGTAATGGCGCCGATGGCTGCGCCCAGGAACAGCTCCAGGCGGTTACCGGTGGGGATCGGGTCGGTGATCGCGGCAACGATGCCCATCGACTGCGGCTCCAGCACGGCAGCGATGGCAATGAACACCGCAGCCAGGCCGATCATGCTGTGCATGAAGGCGACCAGTTCCGGCATCTTGGTCATCTCGACGCGCTTGGCCATGATCGAACCCGCGGTACCACCGACCAGCAGGCCGACGATGACATAGCCAATACCGGCGGTGGCCAGCTCGGCGCCCAGCTTATAGATGAGGCCAACCGTGGTGAGCATGGCGATGCCCATGCCGATCATGCCGAACAGGTTGCCGCGCCGTGAGGTGGTTGGGTGCGACAGGCCCTTGAGCGCCTGGATGAAGCACACCGAAGCGACCAGGTACAGAAGTGTTACCAGATTCATGCTCATGCTTACTTCTGCCCCTCGTTCTTGGCTTTCTTCTTGAACATCTCAAGCATGCGGCGGGTGACCAGGAAGCCACCGAACACATTGACCGCAGCCAGGGCTACGGCGAGAGTGCCCATGAGCTTGCCGGCTGGGGTCACAGTCAGCGCGGCAGCAAGCATGGCGCCGACGATTACGATGGCAGAGATGGCATTGGTCACGGCCATCAGCGGCGTGTGCAACGCCGGGGTGACGTTCCACACCACGTGGTAGCCCACATAGATGGCCAGCACGAAGATGATCAGGTTGTAGATGCCATGGGAAATCAGCATGTCTTCCATTGTCGTGCTCCTTAGCCGTTCTTGCGGACGACTTGACCATCACGGCACATGAGGCAGGCCGCGACGATGTCGTCTTCGAGGTTGATGACCAGTGCGCCGTCCTTGTCGAACAGCAGTTTCATGAAGTCCAGCAGGTTGCGCGCATACAGCGCCGAGGCATCGGCACCCAGCTGGGCCGGCAGGTTGGTCGGGCCGACGATGGTCACGCCATTCTCCCGTACTACCTGATCAGCAACGGTGAGTGGGCAGTTGCCACCCTGGGCTGCGGCGAGGTCGATGACCACCGAGCCGGGCTTCATCTGCGCCACGGTCTCGGCACTGAGCAGGGTTGGAGCCTTGCGGCCGGGGATCAGTGCGGTGGTAATGACGATGTCCGCCTGCCTGGCTCGCTCGTGCACGGCTTGGGCCTGGCGTTGCATCCAGCTGGCTGGCATCGGTCTGGCGTAACCGCCGACGCCTTCGGCGCACTCGCGCTCCTCATCGGTCTCGTAAGGCACGTCGATGAACTTGGCACCCAGCGACTCGATTTGCTCCTTCACTGCCGGGCGTACGTCGGACGCTTCGATCACCGCACCCAGGCGCTTGGCGGTGGCGATGGCCTGCAGGCCGGCAACGCCCGCCCCCAGGATCAGCACGCGCGCGGCCTTCACGGTACCTGCAGCGGTCATCAGCATGGGCATGAAGCGTGGGTAGTGATGGGCCGCCAGCAACACAGCTTTGTAACCCGCGATGTTGGCCTGTGACGACAGCACGTCGAGGCTCTGCGCCCGCGAGGTGCGGGGAGCGGCTTCCAGGGCGAAAGCGGTGATGCCGCGTTCGGCCATCTTGGCGATCAGTTCGCTGTTGAAGGGGTTGAGCATGCCCGCCAGGAGGCTGCCACTGTTGATCAGGGCCAGCTCCTGGTCGTTGGGTGCGACCACTTTGAGTACCAATTGGGCGCCGTATGCATCGGCTGCGCTCCCTAGGGAAGCGCCTGCGGCCTCATAGGCACTGTCCGGAATGCTGGCGTTGAGCCCTGCCCCCCGTTGGACGGTGACCTGATGGCCTTGGCCAATCAGTTTCTTGATGGTTTCCGGGGTCGCAGCGACCCTTGTCTCACCGGTCTGCGTCTCGAGAGGAACACCAATGTGCACGACTATTTCTCCTGCGGTGACCTTTTGTCTTTGTATGAGCCAGCACACTTCGGATGGTGCGCTGGGGCGGCTGTGGAGCGCCGACCCGCCGATTCCCGGGCGGGCGAAGCATTTTGCAGACGAACCCGGGGGCCTTCAACCGGTTATGGAGCGAAACGAAGTTAAAACTACAAGTCACCCTGTGACCGCTTGTCGCAGCGGTAAGGCTCCAGCCCGTCAAGCATGGGCTATTGGCAGATTAGGAGAAAAAATCAAAAATATTTGGGTTGATACGCTTACGGCACGGTGAATGTCGCAAAATCACCCGCAAAGCCGCGTGGTTAGCAGGGTTAAAGGGTATTTCCAGGCGGACATAACAGTTTATGGATATGCGACAAATACATATATCTGTAGGTGTTTAAAATAATTGACTACAGGGTCAATTTGTCGCACTTCATCAAGCTGTTGCGGTGTAGGCCCAGGCCTGGCTCACCAGCCAGTCTCGGAAGGCGCGCAGCGAAGCTGACTCTACCTTGCGATCCGGAATCATCAGATAGTAGGCCTTGTCGCTGATCAGGGCATGCCTGTTAGCGACCACCAGCCTACCCTCCCCCAACTCGCGCTGGATCAGGAACGGTGGGATCAGTGCGACCCCCATTTCATGTATGGCCGCCTGGGCGAGCATCGAGAATAGTTCATAACGCGGGCCTGTCATGTCGCGTGGCACATTCATCCCTAGGCTGCCGAACCACTGCCGCCAGGCGTAGGGGCGCGTGCTTTGCTGCAGCAGTGGCAGTTGGGCGATGCGCTGTGCTTCGAGTATGCCCTGCCCGGCCAGCAATGCCGGGCTGCAGACGGGGACCGGGTTCTCCCCCATCAGCCGGTGCGACTGGGTGCCGGACCAGTCGGCATCACCGAAATAGATTGCGGCATCGAAGGGGGTGTCGGCGAACAGGAATGGCCGGGTGCGGTTGGTGAGGTTGACCGTCACCTCTGGGTGGCGTTGCTGGAAGTCCTTGAGGCGCGGAAGCAGCCATTGGGTACCAAAGGTAGGCACTACGGCCAGCTCGATCACGCTGGCGCCCTGCTGACCCATCACCGACAGGGTGTCGCGCTCTACCGCGTCCAGTTGAGCGGCAACCTGACGACTGTAGGACAGGCCGGCCTCGGTCAGCTTCACGCCGCGGCGGGAACGGCGGAACAGTTCCACATTCAGAAAAGCCTCGAGGCCGCCGATCTGCCGGCAAACGGCACCCTGGGTCAGAGCGAGTTCCTGGGCGGCCTTGGTAAAGCTCTCGTTGCGTGCCGCCGCCTCGAAGCAAACCAGAGCGGTGGTACTGGGGATCTTGCGGCGCATGTACGTCAACCTCACTCGTAAGGCTGTCTTTGTGGTGTTTTGCCGATTTACGAAGTGACAAATTATCACTAATTGGTGCGCAATCCTCGTTTGTCCCGGCGGCCGATCAGGCCTAGGCTCAAAGGCACAAGAAACTGCCCCCTATTACGAGGATTTCGCTCATGGCCGGTAAAGCAAGCTTCCACTGGATCGACCCACTGCTGCTGGATCAACAGCTCACTGAAGAAGAGCGCATGGTGCGTGACAGCGCTTATCAGTTCGCCCAGGACAAGCTTGCCCCGCGTGTGCTCGAGGCTTTCCGCCACGAGCAGACCGACCCGGCGATCTTCCGGGAGATGGGTGAAGTCGGCCTGCTGGGTGCCACCATTCCCGAACAGTACGGTGGCAGTGGCCTGAACTACGTGTGCTATGGGCTGATTGCCCGAGAGGTCGAGCGTATCGACTCGGGCTACCGTTCGATGATGAGCGTGCAGTCGTCGCTGGTGATGGTGCCCATCAATGAATTTGGTACCGAGGCCCAAAAGCAGAAGTACTTGCCCAAGCTGGCCAGTGGCGAGTGGATCGGTTGTTTTGGTCTGACCGAGCCCAACCACGGCTCCGACCCTGGCTCGATGATCACACGTGCCAGGAAGGTCGACGGCGGCTACCGTCTGACCGGCAGCAAGATGTGGATCACCAACAGCCCGATCGCTGATGTGTTCGTGGTGTGGGCCAAGGACGATGCAGGGGATATCCGCGGCTTTGTCCTGGAGAAGGGCTGGCAGGGCCTCAGTGCCCCGGCCATTCATGGCAAGGTCGGCCTGCGTGCCTCGATCACCGGTGAAGTTGTCATGGACAATGTGTTCGTGCCAGAAGAGAACATCTTCCCGGATGTGCGCGGCCTCAAAGGCCCGTTCACCTGTCTCAACTCTGCCCGTTACGGCATCTCGTGGGGGGCGTTGGGTGCGGCCGAGGCGTGCTGGCACACCGCGCGTCAGTACACCTTGGACCGTCAGCAGTTCGGCCGCCCCCTGGCTGCCAACCAGCTGATCCAGAAAAAGCTGGCCGACATGCAGACCGAAATCACCCTGGCGCTGCAAGGCTGCCTGCGCCTGGGGCGCATGAAGGATGAAGGTACCGCTGCTGTGGAAATTACCTCGATCATGAAGCGCAATTCCTGCGGCAAGGCGCTGGATATCGCTCGCATGGCGCGCGACATGCTGGGTGGCAACGGCATTTCCGATGAGTTTGGCGTGGCCCGTCATCTGGTAAACCTGGAGGTGGTCAACACCTATGAAGGTACTCACGACGTGCATGCACTGATCCTGGGGCGTGCGCAGACCGGTATCCAGGCCTTCTATTAATAAGGAGCCAGCCCATGGGCGCGCTATCACATCTGCGGGTGCTGGACCTTTCGCGCGTGTTGGCCGGCCCATGGTCTGGCCAGATTCTCGCTGACCTGGGCGCTGACGTTATAAAGGTGGAGCGCCCGGGCAGTGGTGACGATACCCGCGCGTGGGGGCCGCCTTTCCTCAAGGATGCCGAGGGTGAAAACACCAGCGAGGCGGCTTACTACCTGTCGGCCAACCGTAACAAGCGTTCGGTGACCATCGACTTCACCCGGCCTGAAGGGCAGCGCCTGGTGCGTGAGTTGGCGGCGAAGTCCGATATTGTCATCGAGAACTTCAAGGTGGGTGGTTTGGCGGCCTATGGGCTGGACTACCAGAGCCTGAAGGCGATCAACCCGCAGCTTATCTATTGCTCCATTACCGGTTTCGGCCAGACCGGCCCGTATGCCAAGCGTGCGGGTTATGACTTCATGATCCAGGGGCTGGGTGGGCTGATGAGCCTGACCGGCCGCCCGGAGGGTGAGGAAGGCGCGGGGCCGGTCAAAGTGGGTGTGGCGCTTACCGACATCCTTACCGGGCTGTACTCAACGGTGGCCATGCTTGCCGCCCTTGCCCATCGGGCGCAGACCGGGGTGGGCCAGCATGTCGACATGGCGTTGCTCGATGTACAGGTAGCCTGCCTGGCGAACCAGGCCATGAATTACCTGACCACGGGCAACCCGCCTCGGCGCCTGGGCAATGCGCACCCCAATATAGTGCCCTACCAGGACTTCCCGACGGCGGATGGCGACTTCATTCTTACCGTGGGCAACGACAGCCAGTTCCGCAAATTCGCAGAAGTGGCCGGGCAGCCACAATGGGCGGACGATCCACGCTTCCTGACCAATAAGCAGCGGGTGGCCAACAGGGCCGAGCTGATTCCACTGATCCGCCAGGCCACAGTATTCAAGACAACCGCCGAATGGGTTGCCCAGCTGGAGGCTGCTGGGGTGCCGTGCGGGCCTATCAATGACCTGGCGCAGATGTTTCAGGACCCACAGGTGCTGGCGCGTGGGTTGGCGGTGAACATTCCGCATCCATTGGCGGGTAGCGTGCCGCAGGTAGCCAGCCCTATACGGTTGTCGGAGACGCCGGTGGAGTACCGACGGGCGCCGCCGCTGCTGGGTGAGCATACCGAGGCGGTACTGGGGGAAGTGCTGGGGCTGGAGGCAGGTGAGGTGCAGCGCTTGCGGGAGGCCGGCGTGCTGTAGAAGCGGCGGGTGCTATATAAAAGCAGGGAGGCCGCCAGGCCTCCCTGCTTTGCTTTTCAGCGATATTACGGTTTCTTGAAATTAATGGTTGACGCCCTTTCGAATCCCCTTATAATGCGCCCCACTTCCAGCGACATCGGAACGACAAACTCCTTGAGATTCAATGAGTTAGGTAGTTAAGGTGGCGTTGAAAGGGCTACGATCGAATGATCGCAAGCGGTTGAAATGGTGGTTGACAGCGCTTCTAAACGCTGTATGATTCGCCTCCCGCTACGAGAGATCGCAGCGAGCCAAGTGTTTGAAGCTAAACGAGTTTCTCGCAAAAAACTTCAAAATAAACGCTTGACAGGCTCTGAGGAAAGCGTAGAATGCGCGCCTCGGTTGAGACGAAAAGCTCTTAACCAAACGCTCTTTAACAAATCGAATCAAGCAATTCGTGTGGGTGCTTGTGAGTACGGACTGATAGTCAAAAAGATTATCAGCATCACAAGTGACCATGCGAGAAATCACATAGTCATTTGAGATTGCTGAGCCAAGTTTAGGGTTTCT
>NZ_FYDS01000002.1:0-582193 GCF_900187545.1 Pseudomonas sp. Irchel 3F3
TCGCCCTTACGGCGAGTCACTTTTTGTCAGACGCGACAAAAAGTAACCAAAAAACGCTGCGCTCCGATCATCCGGCCCCTGCGCTGCGCTCCGGGGTCCCCTCACTCCGGCCTCGCTCCCGGGAGGACCGCGCTGCAGGCCCCATCCTGGGGCCCAGCGCTTGACGGGCATCCATGCCCGTCACCTCCCTTCGCAAGGCCTGCGTTCGGCCTCCTGAAGTCGCGAAGATCAAGATCAAGATCAAGATCAAGATCAAGATCAAGATCAAGATCAAGATCAAGATCAAGATCAAGATCAAGATCAAGATCAAGATCAAGATCAAGATCAAGATCAAGATCAAGATCAAGATCAGAAGTATCAGGCCGTCAGGTTACCACTTGGTAGCAAGGTACATACGCCGCGCCGCCGGGCAACTTCATGCGATGCTGGTCAACGAAGGCTTGCAACAGCCGGCCCAGCGGGTCCAGCACGGCGCTGTCGCCGCGGATCTGGTACGGCCCATGCTCTTCGATCAGGCGGATGCCCTTGTCCTTCACGTTACCCGCTACCACGCCAGAAAACGCCCGGCGCAGGTTGGCAGCCAGCTCATGGGGTGGCAGCTCGCGGCGCAGGTCCAGTTCGGCCATTGCCTGGTGGGTCGGGTCGAACGGGCGCTGGAAACTCTCCTCGATCTTCAGCAGCCAGTTGAAGTGGAAGGCATCATTGCGCTCGCGGCGGAACTGTTTGACCACCTTGAGCCCTTCGACCATGTGCCGGGCAACTTCTGCCGGGTCATCAATGATGATTTCGTACAACCGGTGCGCCGCCTCGCCCAGCGTGGCGCCCACGAAGGCATGCAACTGTTGCAGGTAAGGCTCGGCGCTGCGCGGGCCGGTGAGCACCACCGGGAACGGCACGTCCTGGTTATCGGGGTGCATGAGGATGCCCAGCAGGTACAGGAACTCCTCGGCTGTGCCGGCGCCGCCGGGGAAGATGATGATGCCGTGACCGACACGCACGAAGGCTTCCAGGCGCTTCTCGATGTCCGGCAGAATCACCAGCTCGTTGACGATCGGGTTGGGCGCCTCGGCGGCGATGATGCCCGGCTCGGTCAGGCCAAGGTAGCGGCTGCCATGCATGCGTTGCTTGGCGTGGGCAATGGTGGCGCCCTTCATCGGGCCCTTCATCACGCCCGGGCCGCAACCGGTGCACACGTCCAGCTTGCGCAGGCCCAGTTCGTGGCCGACCTTCTTGGTGTACTGGTACTCCTCGCTGCTGATCGAGTGACCACCCCAGCACACCACCATCTTCGGCTCCACACCCGGGCGCAGGGTGCGCGCGTTGCGCAGCAAATGGAAAACGTAATCAGTGATGCCCTGGGAGCTTTCCAGGTCGATACGCTGGCTGGCCAGCTCGCTTTCGGTGTAAACGATGTCGCGCAGGGCGCTGAACAGCATTTCACGGGTGCTGGCGATCATTTCGCCATCGACGAAGGCATCGGCCGGGGCATTCAGCAGCTCCAGGCGCACACCACGGTCTTGTTGATGGATTTTGACCTCGAAGTCTTTGTAGGCCTCGAGGATCGTCTTGGCATTGTCGACATGGGCGCCAGTGTTGAGGATGGCCAGGGCGCACTGGCGGAAAAGGGTGTAAAGGCTACCTGTACCGACTTCACTCAGTTGCTGAACTTCACGTTGTGACAGCGTTTCCAGGCTGCCTTTGGGGCTGACGGATGCATTGATGACATTGCGTTGAGGCATCTAAGTCTTTCCTGTGCGGGTAAAACATCCTTCTTTGACAACACCATACCGAGAAATGTGGGCGGCAACGAGGGGGCTGGTGAAAAACCTTGAGACCGGGTTGGCTTCTTCGCGGGCAACCCCGCGAAGAAGCCATCCCGGTCCCGATTCAGCCCAACAGCTTTTGCACGCCAAGGGTAATCGCCAATCCACCCCCTACCAGCCACAGGTTCAGAATCGCCCCGGTAGCCAGCGCCTTTGGCCCCGCCTGGCGAATCTGGCTGAAGCGGGTTTCCATACCCAGTGCAGTCATGGCCATGGTCAGGGCAAAAGTGTCGAGGCTATTGACCGCTTGCGTCACGCTACCCGGGAGTACCTGCAGAGAATTCACCAATACCAGGGCAAGGAAGCCAAAGGCGAACCAGGGCATCGTAATGCGCCCATTGCCTTGCGCCTGATCAGCCTTGCGCGAGCGGCTGATCCACAGGCCGACTACCAGCAGTACCGGCACCAGCAGCATCACCCGGGTCATCTTGACGATGGTGGCGATATGGGTGGCTTCAGGGCTGACATTACTGGCTGCGCCCACCACCTGGGCGACTTCGTGGATAGTGCCGCCCAGAAACAGCCCCGCTCCCAGGGTGTCCAGGTGCAGCCAGCCGGCGTTGATGGCCAGCGGGTACAGGAACATCGACAAGGTGCCGAACAGCACCACGCTGCCGACGGCCATGGCGCTCTTGTGCGGGGCACTGCGCAGTGCCGACTCGAAGGCCAGCACGGCGGCGGCACCGCAGATGGCGCTGCCAGCGGCGGTCAGCAGGGCGGTATCGCGGTCCAGCTTGAACAGTTTCATGCCGCACCACAGGCCGATCAACAGGGTGCTGGACACCACCAGCAGCGACACGATAAGGCCCGACCAGCCGACTTCGGCAATTTCCTGCAGGCTGACCCGCAGGCCAAAGAAGGCCACGGCGATGCGCAGCAGGCCGCGGGCCGAAAAGTTGATGCCGGCTGCCCAGCTGGCCGGTACACCATCGCGCAAGGCATTGCCGTAGAGGGCGCCGGCGACGATGCCGACAATCAGCGGGCTGATGCCCAGATTGGCGATGGCGGGCAGTGCGGCCAGCTGAGTGACCGCAAGCGCGAACAGCGCGACGAACAGGATGCCATTGAGCCGCCCTCGGGTAGAGAGGGTAGGCGTAAAAGCGGGGTTGGACGGAACCGTGGCCATGTGTGTCCTCCGGAAAGGTGTTTCGACAAGGCCTACGTTAATCGGGTTATAAGCTTATAAAAAATCGTAATTTAAAATGGCAAATATCCGTTTAGCTGATATTTTTAAATCATGACCCCAGAACAACTGATAACGTTTGCCACCGTTGCCGAGCACGGCAACATCAGCCATGCGGCCCAGGCGCTTCATTTGTCGCAACCGGCGGTGTCCGGCCAGCTCAAGCTGTTGCAGGAGGCTTTTGGCGAGCCGCTGTATCAGCGCGCCGGGCGGGGGGTGCGGTTGACGGCAGCCGGCGAACAGCTGTTGGCCCATGCCGAGCGCCTGCGCGAAACCTTCCGCCAGGCCCAGGCACTGCGCGACGCCATGCGTGGCCTGGAGCGCGGTACCTTGCGCATCGGTGCCAGTACCACGCCTGCCAGTTACCTGCTGCCGTACCTGATCGCCGATTTCCATGCCAGTCACCCGGACGTGCTGGTGACTACATCACACGGCAACACGGCGGAGATCGTCGCTGCGCTGGGCAGTGTCGACATCGCCCTGATCGAAGGGCCGCCTGGGCAAGAGCTGCCGTTGGGCACGCAAGTGACAGCCTGGCGTGAGGACGAGATCGTTGCCATCGTGCCCAGCGGTCATCCGCTGGCTGGCAGTGGTCCGCAGACCTTGGGGGCGCTGGGCACTTACCCGTTGGTATTGCGCGAGAGCGGCTCGGGTGTGCGGCAGGTCGTCGAGCGCGCGTTTGCCCGTGAGGGTGTGGCGATGCGCGTAGCGCTGGAGATTGCCGGGGTGGAAGGGGTGAAGGAGGCGGTGCGTGCGGGGATGGGGGTTGGCTTTGTGTCGGCAATGTCGATCCGCCATGAGGATGGGGCCCTGCACCGACTGCAAGTTGCCCCTGAGCCGTTGGTCAGGCGGTTTTCCATATTGATGCCACATGCGGCAACGCCCTCAAGGGCGGCAGCGCGGTTTCTCGAGTTGTGTGTCGGCTTGCAGGCGGTGGGGTAACGGCCCCGGCCTGTTTGCGGGTGAACCCGCTCCCACAGGTCGAGAGTGCTGGCAGATCATCCCTCACATTGATGGGTCCAGCTGAGGTAGGCTGCCTTGAGTGATTGCGGAAGGTTGGGCAGGTTGCGTCCTAAATCCGGCACGGTGCCTGGCTGCCGCGCCCACTCCGTTAGCCATGCGATCACCAAAGGCCTGGTTACGGGGCTGGGCGATATTTGGCGTTCAAGCTCGTCTGCGACCTGGCCGAGTATCGCCATGTCCACATCCAGTTGGGCAATTTTGTCCACCCTGTAGTCACCCCTCATCAAGTCGTTTGCTTTGAAAGATAGCGTTTGCTCGATAGCAGTCAGCAACTGGCCAACCGTCCAAGGTTTTGAGAGGAACGTAGCAGACCCGGGTAAGCGGGAGCCGGCATCACGTTGGCCGGCCGACATCACGATCACGGCGGTGCCCGGCCATCGGTCAATGACCAGGTGCGCGAGGTCCACTCCATCGAGCTGGCCTGGCATCTGGATATCGGTCAACACGAGATCCAGGCGGGCCGTGGTTTCCAGCACCGTTATCGCCTCATCGACGCAGCCGCAGCTGCGCACGTCGAGGTCGAGCGATTCCAGCGCTTCGCAGGCGAGCATTCGAATCAACGCGTCATCCTCTACTACCAATACACTGCGAGCCATAACAAAACCCCGATCATGTAGCCATTCGGCGGGCGGCTATGATCTGTGGTTTCATGCAACTGACGGGTGGCGCTTGGGTTGTTGGCAAACCGAGCGATCTATACTTTCCCATTGCCGCCGGGCTTAGATGGTTTTCGTCATTGCCATCGATGCTGGATCGTTGGTAAATGAAGCCACGAAAAGTTTTCGATCCCTGCCTGGCACGTCCGCAGGGGCCATGGTGTCGAACGGCGCGCCCGAAAGTAATCTTCCCAATTGCCAGCTGTGGATGAGAACCCATGCATCAACTGCCTCCCGATGAAATGATCAGGCTTGCACTGCAGAAGTCACAGGCCCGTTTACACAAGCAGCATCAGTTGGTGGTGGAGTATGGCGTGTCGTCGCTCAGGTCGACGAGTCTCGATACTTTGCTCACGCAGGCTTGTACCGTTGTGGCCAAAGGCATGCACACGCGTTTTGCCAAGGTGTTGATGCCATTGCCTGGCAGCGATGATTTTTTGCTGACCCACGGTGTCGGTTGGGATCCCTCTGATATCGGCCACGCCAAGGTCGGTGGCGATGTGGCCAGTCCGGCGGGTTATGCCCTCTCTACGTACCGCCCGGTGCTCTCCAACCATCTGGGCCAGGAGCAGCGCTTCCGCACGCCGGATCTGTTGAAAAAGTATGGCATCGAACGCGCCATCAACGTGCCCATCCGGGGGGCGCTACAGCCGTTTGGTGTGCTGGAGGCGGACAGCACCGAGGGTGACGATTTCATCGAAAGCGACCTGGTGTTCCTCGAAGGTATCTCCAACGTCATCTCCATGGCCGTGGAACGCCTGGCAAATGGGGCAGATGAGCAGCTACCGGATCGCTATTCGGAAAGCATGCTCAATGCCAGCCCCGATTGCGTAAAGATCCTCACCACGCATGGCGATATCGAATTCATGAATGATGCCGGAATGTACCTCATGCACATAAGCGAGCTGGCAGAGGTGCGCGGCAAACCCTGGACCCAGCTGTGGCCTGACGACTCCAAACCCGTCGTGCGTGATGCCATGGCGCGGTCCGTGGCCGGTGAATCGGCGAGGTTTGAGGCCTATTGCCCCACGGCCGGCGATGAGCCGAGATGGTGGGATGTAACCATTGCGCCCATTCTGAGTGCCGAGGGCAGGGTGGACAGGCTGATCGCAGTGTCGCGGGACATCACCGAGCGGCACCAGCACGAGGCTCAGTTGCTGTCCCTGATTGCTGTGCAAAACACCAAGCTGAGCGACAGCGATCTCTATCTTGAAGAGATTCACCATCGGGTAAAGAACAGCCTGCACCTGGTGAACACTTTGCTCCAGCTTCAGGCCAACCTGTCGGCGGATGAGGCGGTCAAGGTCCAGCTGCAGACGGCAGCGAGCCGCGTGCTGACGATTGCCAGTGTGCATGAGCGCCTCTATCAGACTGCAGAAACCCAGGGCGTCCTGGCATCGGAGTATCTTGGCGCCTTGTTGAGTGACCTGGGGTCGGCGCTGGCTGAACGTAAGATCGTGCTCAACGCCGATGCTTTCATTCTCCCCCCACAGCGGATGGCGCCGTTGGGCCTGGTCATTTCCGAGCTGATCACCAATGCCCTCAAGTATGGCAAGGGCACGATTGGGGTGAGCGTCCAGAACGCAGGCGACCATGCTGTGATTACAGTAAGGGACGAGGGGGAGGGCTTTCCGGAGTCTTATCCCGAACCAAGCGGAACAGGCTTGGGTATGCGGCTGGTGAAAAGCTATTCAGGGTATGGAGCTGATGCAATCACGCTGGATCGGCTAGCCGAAAACAGTACGATTTGCGTGAAGTTCAAGCTGTAGTGCCCACTGCAATTCGCCCTGTGCCGCGCGTCACTCGTCGCCGTAGTTCATGATCGAGAGCAGGCGTATGGGCACCTGCACCAGTTTCTCCGGGCCGTGCGGGGTTTCGCCGTCGAATGTGAGGCTGTCGCCGGCGTGCATGTGATAGAGCTGGTTGCCATGGCGGTACACCAGCTCGCCCTCCAGCAAGTGGAGGAACTCGGTGCCGGGGTGGGCGAAGGTGGGGAACTCTTCGCTGGCGTCATCCATGCTCACCCTATAGGCCTCGAAGTTTTTCTTCGGCCCCCTGGCGTGATTGAGCAAGTGGTAGGTGTGGCCCTTCTCGGTGCCGCGGCGCACCACTTCCAGACCTTCGCCAGCCTTTACCAGCAGAGCATTGCCGTCGGGCTGGTCATATTGGCTGAACAGCTTGGCCATCGGCATGCCCAGTACGTCGCACAGGCGGCTGAGGGTGTCGAGGCTGGTGGACACCTGGGCGTTTTCGATCTTGCTCAGCATGCCCTGGCTAATGCCGGCAATGCGCGCCACATCGGCGAGCTTGAGGGACTGGGCCTGGCGCTGGCGCTTGATCTGCAGGCCCAGGTACTGCTCCAGACGAAGGCGCGGTTCGGTTTCGGTCGACATCGAAAGTCCTGCACGGTTTCAGTTCAAGAATAAAGTTTTCGCACTGGGAAAGTGCGAAATGCAGCTGCGCTGGCCGCTTCTTTCCTCAGGTGAAAACAAGTTTCCCACAAATAGAACAGAAAATCCTGCCTGGGTTTTGTCTTGCCTGTGCCGGCCTCTTCGCGGGCAAGTCCACTCCCAAGCGGCTTTGCGGCGAATCCTGTGGGAGCGGGCTTGCCCGCGAAGAGGCCCGAACAGACACCCAAGGGCGCACCTTGAACAAACTTGGCAAGCGCATTGCATTCCTGTGAGGAAAGTAAGTTTCCTTTGCGGAATCGTCGCCCTTGCCCAGGAGTGTTCAACCCATGTTGCCAGCAGAAACCCAGCGCACCCTCGACCAGCACGGCATCAAGTACGTGCTGGCGCAGTTCGTCGATATCCATGGCTCGGCGAAGACCAAATCGGTGCCGGTATCGGGCCTGAAGATGGTAGCCGAGGAGGGCGCCGGCTTTGCCGGGTTCGCCATCTGCGGCATGGGCATGGAGCCGCACGGCCCGGACTTCATGGCCCGCGGCGATCTGTCCACACTGGTTCCGGTGCCGTGGCAGCCAGGCTATGGCCGGGTGGTGTGCGTGGGCCATGTCAACGGCCAGCCTTGGCCCTATGACAGCCGCTACGTATTGCAGCAGCAGGTGCAGCGCCTGGCCGAGAAGGGCTGGACCCTGAACACCGGCCTTGAGCCCGAGTTCAGCCTGTTCCGCCGCGACGAAGGCGGCAAGCTGCAACTGGTTGACGCCTCCGACAACCTCGACAAGCCCTGCTACGACTACAAGGGCCTGTCGCGCTCGCGGCTGTTCCTCGAACGCCTGACCGAGGCGCTGCAGCCGGTGGGCTTCGACATCTACCAGATTGACCACGAAGACGCCAATGGCCAGTTCGAGATCAACTACACCTACAGCGACGCCATGGAGTCGGCCGACCGCTTCACCTTCTTCCGCATGGCTGCCGGTGAGATCGCCAACGACCTGGGCATGATCTGCTCGTTCATGCCCAAGCCTGACCCCAAGCGCGCCGGCAACGGCATGCACTTTCACCTGTCGCTGGCCAGCAGCACCCACAAGAACCTGTTCCACGACCCGTCCGACAGCAGCGGCATGGGCCTGTCAAAGCTGGCCTATCACTTTGCTGCAGGGCTCATGGCCCACGGCGCGGCGTTGTGTGCCTTTGCGGCGCCGACGGTCAACTCCTACAAGCGTCTGGTGGTTGGCCGTTCATTGTCGGGCTCGACGTGGGCCCCGGCCTTCGTCGCCTGGGGGGCCAATAACCGTTCGGCAATGGTGCGCATTCCTTATGGTCGCCTGGAGTTCCGCCTGCCGGACGCCGGCTGCAACCCGTATCTGGTCACCGCCGCCATTATCGCCGCCGGCCTCGATGGCATCGACCGCCAGCTGGATCCGGGCGAGATGTGCAATGAAAACCTCTACAACCTGAGCCTTGAAGAAATTGCCGCGCGCGGCATCAAGACCTTGCCGCAATCGCTGAAGGAGGCCGTCGACGCGCTCGAAGCCGACCCGTTGTTCCGCGAGGTGCTGGGCGCCGGGATCGTCGACGAGTTCATCAAGCTCAAGCGCATGGAGTGGGTGGAGTACTGCCGCCACGTCTCCGACTGGGAAATCCAGCGTTACACCGAGTTCTTCTGACCGCCCCAATCCCCTGGGCGGCAGACACGAAAGCGCTCGCCCACTGCCTAGTAAGGAGCATCACCATGTGTGGAATCGTAGGTCTGTACCTGAAAAAGCCCGAGCTGGAAGGCCAGCTAGGCAAGCTGTTCGAACCCATGCTCCAAGCCATGACCGACCGTGGGCCGGACAGCGCCGGCTTTGCCATCTACGGCGATGAAGTGGCCGAAGGCTGGGTCAAGCTGACCCTGCAAGCGACTGACACCAACTACCCCTGGACCACCCTGCTGGGCCAGCTGGAAGGGCACCTGGGTTGCTCGCTGGACTGGTACCAGAACGCCAGCGCCGCTGTGCTCAAAGTGCACACAGATGAGGCCGCAGCCCGCGGCGCCTTGGCCGAGCTAGCGCCCGATGTGCGCATCATGAGCGCCGGGCAGAGCATCGAAATCCTCAAGGGCATGGGCCTGCCGGCGGAAATATCCAGTCGCTTCGGCCTGGCCGGCATGAAGGGCAGCCACATCATCGGCCACACCCGCATGGCCACCGAAAGCGCCGTGACCATGGAGGGCAGTCACCCGTTCTCCACCGGCGCCGACCTGTGCCTGGTGCACAACGGCTCGCTCTCCAACCACTTCCGCTTGCGCCAGGTACTCAAGCGCGAAGGCATCAGCTTCGAGACCGATAACGACACCGAAGTGGCCGCCGGCTACCTGACCTGGCGGCTACAGCAGGGCGACAGCCTGGCCCAGGCCCTGGATGGCGCGCTGGAAGACCTGGACGGCTTCTTCACGTTTGCCATCGGCACCCGCAACGGCTTTGCCGTGATCCGTGACCCGATTGCCTGCAAGCCGGCGGTGCTGGCCGAGACCGAAGACTACGTGGCCATGGCCTCGGAATACCAGGCACTGGCCGGCCTGCCCGGCATCGAGCACGCCAAGGTCTGGGAACCGGCGCCGGCCACCCTGTACGTCTGGGAGCGCGAAAGCGCCTGACCTGCCACCGAACCCCTGGAGAACCTTATGAAGACGATCGACCTATCCAGCACTTCGGTGCGTGTGCTCAACCAGTCACTGCACGGCGAGGTGCAGGACCTCGAATGGCAAGTGACCCATCCCGGCGGCAAGCACAACCTGGCGGTGGGCATCAACGCCGCCGTGGCGGTGGATATCGAAGGCCATGCCGGCTACTACTGCGCCGGCATGAACCAGCAGGCCAGCGTGACCGTGCACGGCAACGTGGGTGTCGGCGTGGCCGAGAACATGATGTCCGGCCTGGTGAGGGTCAAGGGCAGTGCCTCGCAGGCCGCAGGCGCCACCGCCCATGGCGGGCTGCTGGTGATCGAAGGTGATGCCGGTGCCCGTTGCGGTATTTCCATGAAAGGCGTGGACATTGTGGTCGGCGGCAGCATTGGCCACATGAGCTGCTTCATGGGCCAGGCCGGACGCCTGGTGGTGTGTGGCGATGCCGGCGACGCGCTGGGCGACTCGTTGTATGAGGTGCGCATCTACGTCAAGGGCTCGGTGCAGTCACTGGGCTCGGACTGCATCGAGAAAGAAATGCGCGCCGAACACCTGCAAGAGCTGCAGGAACTGCTGAACAAGGCTGGCCTGGACCATAAGGCCGCCGATTTCAAACGCTACGGCTCGGCCCGCCAGCTGTACAACTTCAAAGTCGACAACGCCAGCGCGTACTGATCCAGGAGCATTCCCATGAGCGAGCAATTCCCCCCGGTACTGCGTGAGTCGGCCACCTTCGATCGCCTGACCATCCAGGAAATCCAGCGTGCCGCCGAAACCGGCATCTGCGACATCCGCGGCGGTGGCACCAAGCGCCGTGTGCCGCACTTCGACGACCTGTTGCTGCTCGGCGCCAGCGTGTCGCGCTATCCCCTGGAAGGCTACCGCGAGAAGTGCGGCACCGACGTGGTGCTGGGCAACCGGTTTGCTAAAAAGCCGATCCACCTGAAAATCCCGGTGACCATCGCCGGCATGAGCTTCGGCGCGTTGTCGGCCAACGCCAAGGAAGCGCTGGGCCGTGGTGCGACCATCGCCGGCACCAGCACCACCACCGGTGACGGCGGCATGACCCCGGAAGAACGTGGCCAGTCGCAGCACCTGGTGTACCAGTACCTGCCTTCGCGCTACGGCATGAACCCCGACGACCTGCGCAAGGCCGACGCCATCGAGATCGTCCTCGGCCAGGGCGCCAAGCCGGGCGGTGGCGGCATGCTGCTGGGCATGAAGGTAACCGAGCGGGTAGCCGGCATGCGCACCTTGCCGATCGGCGTCGACCAGCGCAGTGCCTGCCGCCACCCGGACTGGACCGGCCCGGATGACCTGGCGATCAAGATTGCCGAGATCCGCGAGATCACCGACTGGGAAAAACCCATTTACGTGAAGATCGGTGCCAGCCGCCCTTACTACGACGTCAAGCTGGCGGTAAAGGCTGGTGCAGATGTGATCGTGCTAGACGGCATGCAGGGCGGTACCGCAGCCACTCAGGAAGTGTTCATCGAGCACGTTGGCATCCCGATTCTTCCGGCCATCCCGCAGGCGGTGCAGGCGCTTCAGGAAATGGGCATGCACCGCAAGGTGCAGCTGATCGTCTCTGGCGGTATCCGCAACGGTGCCGACGTAGCCAAGGCCATGGCCCTGGGGGCAGACGCAGTGGCCATCGGCACGGCGGCATTGATTGCACTGGGTGACAACCATCCGCGGCTGGACAGCGAGCTGAAGAAGATTGGCTCGGCTGCGGGCTTCTATGACGACTGGCAGAACGGTCGCGATCCGGCTGGCATCACCACCCAGGACCCAGACCTGGCCGGGCGCCTGAACCCGGAAGAAGCGGGTCGCCGGCTGGCGAACTATCTGCGGGTGCTGGTGCTGGAGGCGCAGACCATGGCGCGGGCGTGTGGCAAGTCGCACCTGCACAACCTTGACCCGGAGGACCTGGTGGCGTTGACCGTGGAAGCGGCCGCGATGGCGCGGGTGCCCTTGGCGGGGACGGCCTGGGTGCCGGGGCAGGCGCAGTACTGATCCACCGTTTTTGGGGCTGCAAAGCAGCCCCAGGGCACCCCAATCGCCCATATCAGCGCCATCGCTGGGAGGCTATGTCGAGGGCGTATCGCCCATTGGGCAGGCACTGGTGCAGCTCAAGGGGGTGGCGTTCACCTTCGTGTAATGCTTCGTGGTGAGGCTGGGCGATAGGGCCGTTACAGGTTGAATCAGTGTCCCATGGCCAACTTGGCACTTGTCTGCCGACGACGGTAGGCACTGTCACGGCTGGCGAGCCACCAGTACAGCGGTGAGGTAATTGCCAGCCCTACCAGCCACGACAGGTCAGCCCCGTTGATGTGCTCGGAAATCGGCCCGACATACAGCGGCGTGTTCATGAAGGGGATCTGCACCACGATACCTACCGCATAGGCTATCAACGCCTGTGGGTTGTAACGCCCGTAGATACCGCCATCGACCTGGAAGATCGACTGGATGTCGTAGTCACCTTTGTGGATGGCATAAAAGTCGATCAGGTTGATCGCCGTCCACGGTACCAGCACCACCAGCAGCACCAGCACCATGTCGACGAAGTGGCCGATGAAGTCTGCCGAGGCGAACACCGCCACCACGCAGCAGGCCGACAGCACGATCAGCGACAGCACCGCACGGCTTTTGGCGGTGGGGATCCAGCGATAGGCGAAGGTTTGCACCAGGGTGATGATCGACAGTACAGCGCCATACAGGTTGAGGGCGTTGTGGCTGATGACGCTGAGCAGGAACAGCACCAGCATGATCGGGCCCAGGGTACCGGTGGCCAGCTTGACCGCATCCATGGTGTCCATCCCGGCCGGAATCGCCAGTACCGCCACGGCGCCGAAGATGAACGACAGGCTCGAACCCAGGGCTGAGCCCAGGTACGTTGTCCAGAACGTCGAGCTGACTTTCACATCTGCCGGCAGATAACGCGAGTAGTCCGACACATAGGGCGCAAAGGCGATCTGCCACAGCGCCGCCAGCGACACGGTGGCCAACCAGCCGGCCAGGTTGAAGCCGCCGCGGGTGAGGAAGTCGTCGCTTTGCACGTGGCTGAAGATGTAGCCGAAGCCGACCACGATACCGATGCCCAGTACCCAGGTGCCAATGCGGTTGAGCACGTGGATGAAGCGATAGCCGATGATGCCGATGATGCCTGAACCCAAGGCACCGATGACGATGCCCACCGGCACCGGTACGGCATCGACCACACCGTGCAGCGATTTGCCGGCGAGCACGATGTTGGAGGCGAAGAAGCCGATGTACATGACGCCGGCGATTACCACCACCAGCAGCGCGCCGAGCGTGCCGAACTGGGCGCGGCTCTGGATCATCTGCGGGATACCCATTTGCGGGCCCTGGGCCGAGTGCAGTGCCATCAGCACCCCCCCGACCAGGTGACCGACCAGGATGGCGACGATGCCCCATATCAGGTTCAGGTGGAACAGCTGCACGCCCAGCGCGCCGGTGACGATGGGCAGCGGGGCGATGTTGCCGCCGAACCACAGTGTGAACAGATCCCTTACCTTTCCATGGCGGTCTTGCGGGGGCACGTAGCCGATTGTGTGTTTTTCTATCAGGGGTGCCGAATTGGCTGCACTGGTCATGACTGACTCCAAGGCAAGGTAGGGCATCGGGAGCTGCCCGGGGGCGTGCCGGCGATGGGCAACGCGTTCTTGTTGGAGGGATGATGCGGGGCGCGGGGATAACGAGAAATTAGTAAATATGTACCCATAAACCTTAAAAAACCTAAGGCTGACAAAAGCTTAAGCGGGGGACGGTAGCAAGGACGGTGCCAGTTGGCGGCAGGGCTTGAAGTAGAGGGGTTGAGCCCTGTTTCGGCAGAACGCGGTGGGCTTTGATGGTGCGTCGTGCGCATTTGCAGGGCAGCTGAATGGTTGCCTGTACTGGCCCTTTCGCGGGGCTAGCCCGCGAAAGGGCCAGTACAGGCAATAGAGCTACATCGGCAACAACCGGTCCTGGATCACTTCCTTCATCACCAGGGTTGAGCTCAGGCGTTTCACATTGGGAATGCTGGTCAGGTGCTCGTCATACAGCTTCTGAAACGCCGGCAGGTCCTTGGCCACCACATGCAGCAGGTAATCCGGGTCGCCGAATAACCGCTGTGCTTCGACAATCTGCGGAATCTCCGAAAGTGCCGCTTCAAAATCCGCCACCGGCTGCCGGGTCACCTCGCGCAGGGTCACGAACACCAACGCGGCAAAATTCAGCCCCAGGGCGCTCGGCGCCAGGCGGGCGTGATAGCCCAGAATCGCCCCGGATTCTTCCAGTGCCTTCAAGCGCCGATGGCAGGGCGACAGGCTGAGCCCTACGCGGTCGGCCAGTTCGGTTACCGATAGCCGACCGTCTTTTTGCAGCTCGGCAAGCATTTTTCTATCAGTTCTGTCCATTGAGAAGGATCTTCCAGTCATTGAGCGATTGCAGGGAATATACGAAAGAAAATCCCCGGGCGGAATCCGTAATCTTTCGACATCCCAAGGCAGTAGATAAGGAAGATTCAAGTGGCTATCAGTGTGCTGACGGCGTTTTGGGCCGTGTCGATGCTGTTCGTGATTACCCCGGGCGCAGATTGGGCTTACGCCATTTCGGCAGGCATGCGTGGGCGCTGGGTAATGCCCGCGGTGGCGGGCATGTTGTCGGGGCATTGCCTGGCGACGCTGGTGGTGGCGGCCGGGGTAGGCAGCCTGCTGGCAGGCCACCCCTTGGCACTGACCTTGCTCACCCTGGCGGGGTGCAGCTACCTGCTGTGGCTGGGTGGTAACCTGTTGTTGAGCCCGGCATTGCCGGCAGCCGGGCAGGGCGGTGCGGGGGATTCGGGTTCGCGCTGGGCGTTGAAGGGCTTTTGCGTCAGCGGCCTGAACCCGAAGGTTTTCCTGCTGTTCCTGGCTTTGCTGCCGCAGTTCACCGACCCACAGTCGAACTGGCCAGTGCCGTTGCAGATCTTGCTGCTGGGGCTGGTGCACCTGTGCAGCTCGCTGGTGATCTACTCACTGGTCGGCTATGGCGCCAAAGCCGTGTTGAGTACCCGGCCGGGGGCGGCGAAGCTGGTCGGGCGGGTGTCGGGGGTGGCGATGATTACGGTGGCCCTGGGCTTGATTGCCGGGCAAATCAACTGACACCGTGAGGCAAGGGGGCCAGGACGTTCCCGAGCGTCTGGCACAGCTGTTCTGCCGAGTAAGGCTTGGCCAGAAAGGTAAACCCTTGGTGCCCGCCTTCGGCAATTGCATCGCTGTAGCCCGAAGTAAGGATCACCGGAAGCTGCGGGCGCTGACGGCGCAGCTCCAGGGCAAGTGCCAACCCACCCATGCCGGGCATGACCACATCGGAAAACACCGCATCAAAACCGCCCGCCGGGCCAGTCAACTGCGCCAGCGCCTCTTCCGCCGAGCGTGCACAGCTGACCTGATAACCATGGTCCTCAAGGATCTGCGCGCTGAAGCGGGCCAGGTCGGAATTGTCCTCTACCAGCAGTATCCGTCGCCGCTCGCTCTGTGCTTGCAGCAGGCTGCCGGCCGAGGCGTCTTCCGACGGGGCAGCGGGCGGGTCCTCCTGCGGCAGGTAAAGGGTAAACGTTGTGCCTTGGCCGGGGGCACTGGTCACTGCTACATCCCCCCCGGACTGCTTGGCAAAGCCGAACACCTGCGACAGCCCAAGCCCGGTCCCTTCACCTGCAGCTTTGGTTGTGAAAAACGGGTCGAAGATGCGCTCCAGCAAATCGGCGGCAATACCGGTACCACTGTCGCTCACGGATATCGCCGCGAATGGGCCTGGCAGGGACGGCTGGCCGCGCAAGGCCGGCAGGCGCTGATCGGCCTGCAGGCGCAGTTGCAACACACCTTCGCCGGCCATGGCATCCCGGCCGTTGAGCATGAGGTTGATCACTGCGTTCTCCAGCTGGCTGAGGTCGGCGCGGATGTGGCACGGCGCAGGCGGTAACTGCAGCTCGACCTGGATGCGTGCGCCGGTGGCGGTGTCGAGCATGTCAGCCATCGCTTCCAACCGTGGTCCTGCCTCGAACACGTGTGGGCTGAGGGCCTGTCGGCGGGCGAAGGCCAGGAGCTGACCGGTTAGTTTGGCACCACGGTCGACGGTGTCGGATATGGTCTTGAGGTAACGTTCGCGACGCTTCTCGTCGAGGTTGGGGCGTTGCAGGAAGTGCAGCGAGGAACGGATGATGGTCAGCAGGTTGTTGAAGTCGTGGGCAACGCCACCTGTCAGCTGGCCGATGGCTTCCAGCTTTTGTGCCTGGCGCAGCACCGCTTCGGTGTGCAGCAGCTGGGTCGTGCGTTCTTCCACGCGGTGCTCAAGGTTGGCGTTGAGCGCCTCCAGCGCTGCCATCGCCTCACGCACTTCAGCATTGGCCTGAACCCGCTGGATATGCGCCCAGCAACGTTCGGTAACCTCGCTGATCAGCGCTTGCTCGTAGTCGGTCCATTCCCGGGGAAAACGGTCGTGAATCGCCATCAGCGCGGTCAGCCTGCCAGCCTTGATCAGCGGCATGCAGACAGTAGCGGTGATGCCGATGGCCTGAAATGTCGCCGCTTCGTCAGCGGCCAGTTCGCGAAGATTGTCATTGATCACCAACGCCAGGCCGCTGCGCAGGCGGCTGACCGCCAGGCGGCCGAAATCATGCAGGTGATATTGGCCCACCAGGCGTGGGGAGCCGGGTGCTACGGCATCGCCGCAGATGGTGAAGCCATTCTCGTCCGGCTCCATTACCGCATAGGCGCAGCTGGACAAGCCAAGGTGCTCGACCAGCATGCGCGTGGTGATGGCCATGATCTGGTCGGGGTCGGTGGCGTCGGCCACGGCGCGCCCGAGGCTGTCGAGAAAGTTGAGGCGCAGGTTGGTGACCACACCGGCGGTGGTTTCGGTAACCGTATCGAGCATGCCAAGCACTTCGCCATCCAGGCCGCGAATCGGGCTGTAGCAGAAGGTGAAATAAGCCTGCTCCGGGCCGCCGTTGCGGTCGATCGTCAGTGGGAAGTCTTCGATGTACACCGCTTCGCCGGACAACGCACAGTCGGCCATTTTGCTGATATCGGCCCAGGCCTCATGCCACACGTCGCGGAAGGGGATACCCAAGGCCGAGGGCTTGCGCCCGAGAATCGGGATGAAAGCATCGTTGTGCAGGGTGATGAGGTCAGGGCCCCAGAGCACCGCCTGCGGAAAACGCGAAGCCAGGCACAGGGCCATGGTGGTCTTCAGGGCGTCAGGCCAATGTTCCAATGCCCCCAGGGGGGTGGCGGCCCAGTTGTGGTTGCGGATGCGTTCGGCCATCAGCCCGCCGCCGTCTAGCCATTTCGCCATTTGTTCTGTCGGTCCTTTAACACAAGGCCTTAGGGTGCACCGAGAATAGACGGTTGGCGAGCATTTTGTGGTGGCCTGTGCCGGCCTCTTCGCGGGTTCACGCGCGAAGAGGCCGGCACAGGCTAGCGCATGAAGTGCACCTTGCCAGTGTCGTCATTGCCCATGTAGATCCCGTAGACCCCGGCCTGCCGTTCAAGGATGTAGCGCTCGAGAATCTGCCGGATAGCCGGATAGTAGATGTCGTCCCACGGAATCTCGTCGGGCTCGAAGAACTTGTATGCCAGGGTCTCCGGCCCGTAGTGCCCGGTTTCTTCGGCGACGACGGCGCGGAAGATGATGTACACCTCGCTGATCCTGGGTACGCTGAAGATGGAGTAGGGCGAGACGATGTCGGCACGCACCCCGCTTTCTTCCCAGACCTCGCGCAGTGCAGCCTGCTCGGTGGTCTCGCCAGCTTCCATGAACCCGGCCGGCAAGGTCCAGGTGCCGGGGCGCGGCGGGATGGCGCGCTGGCACAACAGGTACTTGCCATCGCGCTCGATGATGCAGCCGGCGATGATCTTCGGGTTGATGTAATGGATGTAGCCGCAGCCGGTGCAGTGCAGGCGTTCGTGGGTGTCGCCTGTGGGAACGCCCCGGGCCAGTTCCGTGGTGCAGTGCGGGCAGTAGCGGGGGGCGTTGGGCATGATCAGCGGCCTATGCGAGGTTCCTTCAGGGCCAGGGGCTCGACGATGTCGCGCACCTTGGTGTTGTCATCCTGCTTCTGGCGCAGGTAGTCCAGGGCCACCTTGGCGGCAGCGCGGACGTGGTCGACCGAAGCTTGGTGGGCCACCAGCGGGTCACCACCCTTGATGGCTTCGACGATCTTTTCCATTTCGCGGTTGCTGGCGCCGCGGCGGTTTTCTTGCGACACCGAGGTGGCGCGCAGGTAGCTGATGCGCGCCTGCAACTGGCGCAGTTGCTGGGCCGCCACCTGGTTGCCGGAGCCTTCCAGCAGCACGTCGTAGAAACCTTGTACCGAATCCAGCACCTGTTGCAGCTCGCCTTCTTCCAGCGCTTCGCGGTTCACCTCCAGGGCGCGTTCCAGGGCACGGATGTCCTTGGCCTTGGCGTTGAGGGTGAACAGCTGCACGATCAGGCCTTCGAGCACACAGCGCAGCTCGTAGATGTCGCGGGCGTCTTCCAGGGTGATGATGGCGACACGCGGGCCTTTGGCGTCGGCGAATTCCACCAGGCCTTCGGACTCCAGGTGGCGCAGGGCTTCGCGCACCGAGGTACGGCTGACGCCGAGGCGGTCGCAGAGGTCGCGCTCCACCAGGCGGTCGCCGGGCAGCAGATGGAAGTTCATGATTGCGGCGCGCAGCTTGTCTAGCACGATTTCGCGCAGGGTAACGGGGTTGCGGTTGACCTTGAAGCTGTCGTCGAGTGGCTGGCGTTTCATCAGGAGCGCTCTTTATGAGGCTGTTGCGCCAACATCGCGGAATGCCCCGAACCGAGGCTTTCCATGCAGTGGTTCGAACAGCCCGTTGTTAACGGGTTGACTCCGCATCGGCTTCGGCAAACGCTTCACGGGCCAGGCGGAAACTGTCCACCGCCGCGGGTACGCCGCAATAAATGCCGACCTGGAGCAGAATTTCGCGAATCTGTTCACGGCTCAGGCCATTGCGCAATGCGCCGCGGATGTGCAGCTTGAGCTCGTGGGGCCTGTTGAGCGCGGAAATCATGGCCAAGTTTATCATGCTGCGCTCTTTGAGCGACAAGCCTTCGCGGCCCCAGACGTGGCCCCAGCAGTATTCGGTGACCAGTTCCTGCAATGGCTTGGTGAACTCGTCGGCGTTCTGGATCGAGCGGTTGACGTAGTCCTCGCCCAGCACCTGGGTGCGGATGGCCAGGCCTTTGTCGTACTTCTCGTTACTCATGTGCCGTACTCCGGAAGAAAAAAGGGAACGGGGGCCGCTTTGCGGCCCCGGCGGTCTCAAGGTCAGCCCAGGGGCGGCAGGGCGCCCAGTTTGCCTTTGTGGTACACCATCGGCGTCACCGGCTCGGCCGGCAACACCAGGTTCTTCACTGCACCGACGATGATCGCGTGGTCCCCACCGTCATACTCGCGCCACAGTTCGCACTCGATGATCGCGGTCGCCTTGGCCAGCAGCGGGTTGCCCAGTTCGCTCAAATGCCACTCGACGCCCTTGGCCTTGTCCTTGCCCTTGCCGGCGAAGGCGTAAGCTTCGGCGGTCTGTTCGGCAGACAGCAGGTGAATCGCGAACTGCTTGCTGTCACGCAGGATCGGGTAGGTGTCGGAAGCGTAGTTGGGGCAGAACAGTACCAGCGCCGGGTCGATCGACAATGCGCTGAAGGCGCTGGCGGTGATGCCGACGATGGCGCCGTCGGCATCCAGGGTGGTCACTACCGTGACGCCGGACGGGAAAGAGCCCATCACGTCTTTGTAGATGCCGGGTTCGATCATCTTGTGTTCCTCCTAGCGCATCACGAACGGGTCGGGCATCGGCGCGGTGGACAGGTTGATCCACACGGTCTTCAGCTCGGTATAGGCCAGCACCGAATCGATGCCGCTCTCACGGCCGTAGCCGCTGTTCTTGAAACCACCAATTGGCGCCATGGCCGACACGGCGCGGTAGGTGTTGACCCAGATGATCCCCGAACGCACGTCGCGGGCCAGGCGATGAGCACGGCCCAGGTCACGGGTCCAGATGCCGGCGGCCAGGCCGAACTGCGAGTCGTTGGCGATTTCCAGGGCCTCCTCCTCGGTCTTGAAGCGGATGACCGCGGCGACAGGGCCGAACACTTCTTCCTGCATGATGGTCATCGAGTTGCTGTCGCACTCGAACAGGGTCGGCTCGTAGAACCAGCCGTCACCCTCGACCTCGGCACGCTTGCCGCCCATGTGCAGCTTGGCACCTTCAGCCTTGGCCGCAGCCACCAGGCCTTCGACGACGGCCAACTGCTGCGCGGTGGCCATAGGGCCCATTTCGCTGGCGTCGTCCTGCGGGTTACCGATGCGGATGCGCTTGGCGCGGGTAATCAGGCGCTCTACGAATTCGTCGAAAATCTCGTCCTGCACCAGCAGGCGCGAACCGGCTACGCAGCTTTGCCCGGAGGCGGCATAGATGCCGGCCACGGCACCGTTGATGGCGCTGTCCAGGTCGGCGTCGGCGAAGATGATGTTCGGCGACTTGCCGCCCAGCTCCAGCGACAGCTTGGCAAAGTTCTCGGCACTGCTGCGCACCACATGGCGGGCTGTAGCGGCGCCGCCGGTGAAGGCGATCTTGCGCACCAGCGGGTGGCGGGTCAGTGCCGCGCCGGTGGTCGGGCCGTAGCCGGTGACCACGTTGACCACACCGGCCGGGAAGCCGGCTTCGAGGGCCAGACGGGCCAGCTCGAGGATGGTCGCCGAGGCATGTTCGGACGGTTTGAGCACGATGGTGTTGCCGGCAGCCAGGGCTGGGGCCAGCTTGATCGCGGTGAGGTACAGCGGGCTGTTCCACGGGATGATCCCGGCAACCACGCCGATGGGCTCGTGCACGGTGTAGGCGAACAGGTCGGGCTTGTCCAGCGGCAGGGTGCCGCCTTCAAGCTTGTCGGCCAGCCCTGCGGTGTAGTGGAAGAACTCTGGCAGATAGCCGACCTGGCCGCGGGTTTCGCGGATCAGCTTGCCGTTGTCACGGCTTTCCAGCTGGGCCAGGTGTTCCTTGTTCTCGCTAATCAGGTCACCCAGGCGACGCAGCAGCTTGCCACGCGCGGTGGCGGTGATGCTGCGCCATTCCTTGCTGTCGAAGGCACGCTGGGCGGCCTGCACGGCCAGCTCGACGTCGGTTTCGTCAGCGTCGGGAAGCTGCGCCCAGGCTTGGGCGGTGGCCGGGTTGAGGCTGTCGAAGGTCTTGCCGCTCTGCGCATCGCGCCATTGGCCGTCGATGCACATCTGGAAACGAACGAGGGTCATGCAACAATCCCCTTGGCGGATTCGGTGAGGGTGCGGGCTTGCGCGAGGAAGTCCAGCAGCATCTTGTTGACTTCACGGGGTGCTTCTACCGGCATCATATGCCGTTGCTCGGCGAGGACCACGCTGTGCGCACCCGGAATGCTGGCGGCAAGCTGGCGGGTCATGGCCGGGGTGGAGCCCGAATCGAGTTCGCCCGTGGCGATCAGCGTCGGCACCTGGATGCTGCCCAGGTCGTCAGCGCGGTACATGTCCTGAGTGGCGAACAACGAATACGTGGTGTGGTAGCCCTGCGGGTCGTTGCTCGCCAGCACTTGGCGAATGGCGGCGACCTGCGCCGGGTTGGCAGCCTTGTATTCACGGCTGAACCAACGATCCAGGGCGGCATCGACGTTGGCGTCGGGGCCCAGCTCCGCTGCCTGGGCAGCGCGGGCGATCACGCCGGCACTTTGCTCGGGGGTGCGGTTGAACACGCTGTTGAGCACGACCAGTGCAGTCAGGCGCTGCGGGTAGTGCAGGGCGAATGCACGGGCAACCAGGCCGCCCATGGAGAAGCCGATCACGGTCGCTTGTTGAATTTGCAGGTGGTCGAGCAGCTCGGCGAGCTGGTCGGCGTAGGCTTGCAGCGGCGTGTCGGCAGCCGGCACGCGGCTTTGACCGTGGCCGAGCATGTCGTAGGCGATGACACGGTAGTCGTTGGCCAGGCCAACGATCTGGCCGCCCCACATTTCCTTGTTCAGGCCCACGCCGTGGATCAGTACCACGGGTTGGCCCTGGCCTACGGACAGGTAGCTGGTGCCGGCAGGTGTACGTTCAGCGACAGGCTGAATCATGGAGGGCGCTCCTTGAAGGTCGGGCGCGGCGGGAAAGCACGCCACGCCCCGGCCCGTCTTGGTTGTTGTTATTGAGCGTTGGCTTTTTCGGCAGCCAGTTCTTCCAGGTCGATGTAGCGGTTGCCGATGCGCGGGTGCAGGCGGCCGCCGTCGGCAGCGCCCAGCACCACAACGATTTCATCGGCGCGCGGGGCGTCTTCGATCTGCATTTCCAGAGTGATGTAGTGCGAACGCAGGCCTTCGTCGTCCTTCTGCATCATCGGGATCTGAATCGAGGTGCCGGGGCCGCCGCGCTTGTTGGTGAAGCTCAGGTAGCTCTTGGCCTGCACCGCTTCGCGGTAGTGGTTGCCGAAGCGCAGGGTGTGGATCACAGCCGAGGCGTGCTCGATTTCGCCGTCGGCGCCGACCACGGCCGCTTTACCGTAGGCTTCGATCTTGTCGGCACCGCCAATGGCAGCGGTCAGGCGCTCGACCATCAGTGCACCCAGCTCCGAGCAGTTGGCGCGGATTTCCGGCTTCAGATCTTCAACAAAACCGCGACCGGCCCATGGGTTCTTGATCACGACGGCCAGGCCGACCATGGTCACTGGTTTGTCGGTGGCCTTGCCGCCTTCGATGCGGGTCTCTTCGGAGTAGGTGACGATCTTGCGGATTTCGAAACTCATGGAGGGCTCCTGGTGAGGGTTATCAGCTCTTGTTGTCTGATGGTATACCATAATATTTGTTGTGCAAGAGGTGTCAGGAAATTTCTCTTGTCGGGGGACGAAAGGTGGCCTGATGCCTTGATTTCGCTGCTGTCTGTACCTGGCCCTATCGCCGGCAAGCCAGCTCCCACAGGTACCGCGCTGCATTCAGAGCCTGTAGTGGCAATGTGGGAGCTGGCTTGCCGGCGATAGGGCCAGTAAAGGTTTAAAAAAAAGCCCGCTCACGCAGGCTGAAGGGGCCCACGTGAGCGGGCGCGTCCCGCAATGATTCAGGCAATGGGAATTCAGGCGAACGCCGGCACCACTTCCTTGATGAACAGTTCCAGCGACTTCTTCTTCTCGGCGTGGGGCAGGCTGTTGTCGCACCAGAAGCTGAACTCGTCGACGCCGAGCTCCTGGTAGTACTTGATGCGCGCGATGATTTCTTCCGGCGTGCCGATCATGGTGTTCTTGCGAATGTTCTCCAGCTGGAACGCCGGCACTTCGGCAAACTTCGATTCCGGGCTCGGCTCCAGGAAGCCGTTGACCGGAACGGTCTTGTTACCGAACCAGGCATCGAAGGTGCGATAGAAGCGCGAGATGGCCTGCGCGCCGACTTTCCAGCCTTCCGGCTCGGCCGGGCTGTGCACGTGGGTGTGGCGCAGCACCATCAGTTGTGGGCGCGGCACGTCCGGGTTGTTGTCCAGAGCGGCCTGGAACTTGTTCTTCAGGTCCAGTACTTCTTCGTCACCCTTCATCAGCGGGGTGACCATGACGTTGCAGCCGTTGGCCACGGCGAAGTTGTGCGAATCCGGGTCGCGGGCGGCGATCCACATCGGCGGCGTCGCGTTGAACGGTTTCGGCACGCTGGTGGAGGTGGGGAACTTGTACACTTCGCCGTCATGGGCGTAGTCGCCTTCCCACAGCTTACGTACGACCGGCACCATCTCGCGCAGCGCCTTGCCGCCGTCGGTGGCTGGCATGCCATTGGCCATGCGGTCGAACTCGAACTGGTAGGCGCCACGGGCCAGGCCCACTTCCATGCGGCCGTTGCTGATCACGTCGAGCAGGGCGCATTCGCCGGCGACGCGGATCGGGTTCCAGAACGGCGCAATGATAGTGCCGGCACCCAGGCGAATCTTGTCGGTGCGCGCGGCCAGGTAGGCCAGCAGCGGCATCGGGCTCGGCGAAATGGTGTATTCCATGGCGTGGTGCTCGCCAATCCACACGGTGCTGAAACCGCCGTTTTCGGCCATCAGGGTCAGTTCGGTCAGGTCTTCGAACAACTGGCGGTGGCTGACCTGTTCATCCCAACGTTCCATGTGTACGAACAACGAAAATTTCATGGGGCTTTCCTCAACGCTTGAAAGGGGCTGGCGCCTGGCAGGGGAGGCGCCAGTGGTCTCGAGTCAGAACAGGCTTCAGGCAAAGGCCGGCAGGCTGGCCATCTTGCCGCGGCAGTACACCATCGGCCGGGGCGCTTCTTCGGGCACGATCAGGTTATGCACCTTGCCGACCATGATGGCGTGGTCGCCACCTTCATATTCACGCCACAGTTCGCATTCGATGACGGCGGTGGCGCCGGCCAGGATCGGGTTACCCAGTTCGCTCATGGACCACTCGATGCCGCTGGCCTTGTCCTTGCCCTTCTTGGCGAACGCATAGGCTTCGGCTTGCTGTTCACCCGAGAGCAGGTGAATGGCAAAACGCTTCTGTTTGATCAGCACCGGGTAGGAGTCGGAGGTGTAGTTGGGGCAGAACAGCACCAGCGGCGGGTCCATCGACAGGGAGGAGAAGGCGCTGGCGGTCAGGCCGACAACCGAGCCGTCATCGTCCAGGGTGGTGATGACGGTAACGCCGGAGGGGAAGGAGCCCAGGACGTTCTTGTAGACGGTTGCGTCGATCATCGGGAATACCTCTAAAAGGCTGCGGTGGTCCGCGGTTTTTATCGTTGATGTGTCTGATGGTATACCGTAATACCTATTTTGCAAGCGGAATTTTAATGCCCGAGGTTTACACGATGAACGGCTAAAGGCCACGTATACCGTGGCTTAGAGCGGTGACGCGGTTTGTTGTATGGGTTTGCAAAGCAGATCAGTGGACGCTTTTTCGTGCGGATCAGTGTTGTCAAAAGCTTGGAATACCATAATATGGTCCGCAGCTGAGAGGCCGCCTAGATGCGGTTTCCTTACAACGATAAAAACGACCTTTCGAGCTGAATCCTATGTCCCAACCGTCATCGCAACACCAGTTTGTCGAGAATCACACGGTCGATTACGTTCCACCTGCCGAGCGCCACGGGAAGGCGCGCGACCTGTTCACCCTCTGGTTCAGTACCAACATCGCGCCACTGCCAATTGTCACCGGCGCCATGGTGGTCCAGGTGTTCCACCTGAACCTGTTGTGGGGGCTGATCGCCATTGTGCTGGGCCATCTGGTCGGGGGCGTGGTCATCGCCCTTGCCTCTGCGCAGGGACCGCAGCTGGGCATTCCACAGATGGTGCAAAGCCGTGGCCAGTTCGGCCGCTACGGCGCCTTGCTGATCGTGTTCTTCACTGCACTGATCTATGTCGGCTTCTTTATTTCCAACATCGTCCTGGCGGGCAAGACCATTCACGGCATTGCCCCGAGCATGCCGATGCCGGGCGCGATCGTGATCGGTGCCCTGAGCGCCACGGCCATTGGCGTGATCGGCTACCGCTTCATCCATGTCCTGAACCGCATCGGTACCTGGGTGATGGGCTCTGCGCTGCTGGCGGGGTTCATCATGATGTTCGCCCAGGAGCTGCCGGCCGACTTCTTCAGCCGTGGTGCATTCAATCTGTCGGGCTTTATCGCCACCGTGTCACTGGGCACCATCTGGCAGATCAGCTTCTCGCCGTACACGTCCGACTATTCGCGTTATCTGCCACGTGAAGTGGGCATTGCCAAGCCGTTCTGGGCCACTTACTTTGGCGCGACCCTGGGCACCATCCTGTGCTTCAGCTTTGGTGCCGTGGCGGTGCTGTGCGTGCCGGAAGGTACTGACGCCATGGACGCAGTGAAGCAGGCTACCGGTTGGCTGGGCCCGATCCTGATGGTGCTGTTCCTGCTCAATATCATCAGCCATAACGCCCTTAACCTGTATGGCGCGGTGCTGTCGATCGTCACTGCTATTCAGACGTTCTTTGCCGAATGGACGCCAAGCATCAAGGTGCGGGTAATCCTGGCCTCGGTGATTCTGCTGGGCTGCGGGATGGTCGCGCTGAACGCCTCGGCGGACTTCATCGGCCACTTCATCGGCCTGATCCTGGCGTTGCTGCTGGTGCTGGTGCCGTGGGCTTCGATCAACCTGATCGACTTCTATCTGATCAAGAAGGGCCAGTACGACATTCCTTCGATCTTCAGCGCTGATGGCGGCATCTATGGTCGCTTCAATCACCACGCGATCATTGCCTATGCCTGCGGCATTCTGGTGCAGTTGCCGTTTGCCAACACCGCCCTGTATGTGGGGCCGTATTCGAACATTGTCGAAGGGGCGGACTTGTCCTGGCTGTTCGGGTTGCTGGTGACGGTGCCGTTGTATTACTGCCTGGCGACGCGGGGGCAGGCGGTCAACAGTGCGCGGGTTATCAGCGTCAACGACTGACAGTTGCAATGGGGGCCGCCTTGCGGCCCATTCGCGGGGCAAGCCCGCTCCCACAGATTCAACCAAAGCAATGGAGTGAACCTGTGGGAGCGGGCTTGCCCCGCGAATGGGCTGCAAAGCAGCCCCGGCTATATCCGATCAAACCTTGAACTGCGCCACCATGGCATTCAGGTCCACCGCCAACCGCGACAAGTCCTGTGCCGCCGCGCTGGTCTGGTTGGCCCCCGCTGAGGTCTGCATCGCCAAATCACGAATGTTCACCAAATTGCGGTCCACTTCGCGCGCCACCTGCGCCTGCTCCTCTGAAGCACTGGCAATCACCAGGTTACGCTGGTTGATCGACGCAATCGCCTCGGCAATCACCTCCAGCGCCTGACCGGCGCCCTGGGCCACTTCCAGCGTGCCCGTCGCACGCCCCTGGCTGCTGTGCATCGCCGTCACGGCCCGCTCGGTACCGTTCTGGATGCCGGCAATCATCTGCTCGATCTCTGCGGTCGACTGCTGGGTGCGGTGGGCGAGGGCGCGGACTTCGTCGGCCACCACGGCAAAGCCACGGCCTGCCTCGCCGGCGCGGGCTGCTTCGATAGCGGCGTTCAGTGCCAGCAGGTTGGTCTGCCCGGCAATCGCGCCGATCACATCCAGCACACGGCTGATCTCATTGGCATTATTGGCCAGCTGTTCGATCTCGGCCGAGGTGCCGGTCACGTCGGCCACCAGGTGCTGGATGGACGCCAGTGCCTGGTTGACCCGGTCACGGCCATCGCGGGTGGTCTGGTCGGCGCCTTTGGAGGCGTCCGCAGTGCTGACCGCATTGTTCGCCACTTCCTCGACTGCTGCGGTCATCTGGTTGACAGCCGTGGCGGCCTGGTCGATTTCGGCGCTTTGCTGATGCAAGCCGCGGCTGGTGTCTTCGGTGACGGTGTGGAGTTCTTCCGAGGCTGAGGCCAACTGGTCGGACGAGGCGGCGATCTTGCGGATGGTGTCGCGCAGGCTGCCTTGCATGCGGCTCAGGGCGCGCAGCAGCAAGGCGGGCTCGTCGCGGCCGGTGACGCGGATTTCCTGGGTGAGGTCGCCCGTGGCCACACGTTCGGCCACGGCCACTGCATCGGCCAGAGGCACCACGATGCTGCGAGTCAGCACGGTAGCCATCGCGGCCAGGGCAAGCATGATCACAAGCAACGAGAAGATGATGGCGTTAAATGCTTCGTCCGCTACATCGCTGCTGCGCTGCGAGGCATCTTCGGCACCCTTGCTGTTGTAGTCGATCAGCGCCGTCAAGGCCTTCATCATGCTGTCGGCTCGTTGGGTGAGCGGGCCGCTGATCTGCTGCTTTGCCTCGTCCATGCGGCCTGCAGCAATGTCCTGCAGCACTTTCAGCTGCCGTTCGAGGTACTGGTGATACCCGTCGTTGAAGGTGTTGAAAAGGGCACGGTCGTCGGCCGCGATGATGGTGTCGGCGTAGTTCTTCAGGCCACCTTTGAGCTCGGCATTGATGGCTTCGAGCATCTGCAGGTTACGTGTGCGCTCGCCGGGGTTATCGTCCAGCGCGGCCCGCAGGGTAACGGCGCGGGCGCGCCCGAGGTTGCTGCTGATGTCACCCAGCGCTACCACAGCGGGTATCCAGGTGACCCGGATCTCGTCGGTGGCCGTGTCCATCTGGCGGGTTTCGTAAAGTGCGATAAGGCCCATGATCAGGACCAGGACGCCCAGCAGGGCAAACACGCTGGCAGCGCGAATGCCGATTTTCAAATTCCTTAACTGCATGGAATGCTCCTTGACGGTGGCGTGCAGGCGTCAGGAGCTGGCTGCAAAGCCAGGACACCGAGGTGGCGCCAGGCTCTTGATGCACTGCGGGTTAGTAGATTTTTCTCACCCTCTTGCATGATTTTTCTTCGAATGATGCCATATGGCCATCATTGTTGAACAGTCATTCAATGTAACGAAATAATTGACAAAACCGACGTTTTTTGACGGTTTTGTCAGGTTTTCTCGCATCAAACGATGGCAATCATCGGGTCGGCAGCTGCCAACGCCAAGGTGCGGTCAGCTGCCGGCGGGTAGATCCACACCGAGTTGATCTGGCGCTTGAGGTGCTTGCCTTCCTGGCCCTGCAGTTTCAATTCTCGTTCCCAGCCTTCGCTGTACGCCGCCCCCCACTCACCCAGGTCGAGGCAGGTGACGTACTTGGGCTGGCGGTACACCACAGGTGCCAGCCCCAGCAGGTCGGCCATGGCGTTGTTGCCACTGTGGCGACCCATCGGGATGGCGTGCTGGCAGGTCATCAGGGCGTGGTTGCCAGCTTCGTCCACAGCAGCCCAGGCAGTATCGCCGGTCGCATAGATGTGGTCCTGGCCAATGACCTTGAGGTGCCCGTCGACCTTGAGCCTGCCGAAGTTGTCACGCTCGCCGGCAACCTGAGCGGTCAGCGGGCTGGCCTTGACACCGACGGTCCAGATCACGGTGTTGCTGGCGATGTACTCGCCGTTGTCCAGGGTGACGCCACCGGCATCGACAGCCACCACCGAGGTGCCAGTCAGCCACTGGACGCCGGCAACCTGCGAGGCGGCAACAATCGACGGCTTGATGCCTGCACCCAATGCCGCGCCGATGCTGGCGCCACGGTCAACCAGCAGCACCTGCACATCGGCGCCTGCGAGGATGGCGCGCAGCCGGGCGGGCATTTCGGTGGCCGTTTCGATGCCGGTGAAACCACCACCGCAGACCACCACGGTATTGCGGGCAGGTGAAGGGGGCAGGGCAGCCAGGCCCGTCAGATGCTGCTCAAGGCGTACGGCCGACTCCATCTTGTCGATGTCGAAGGTGTACTCGGCCAGCCCCGGGACTGCTGGGCGCGCTACCTGACTGCCAGCGGCGAGGATGAGGCGGTCGTAGCTGATCTGGTGGCGCTGGCCTTGGCTGTCGATGTAGCTCACGGTGCGCGCATCGGCGTCGATGGCTTGGGCGTTACCGGTGATGAAATGCACGCCCACCGCAGTGAACAACTCACCCACGGGGGCCTTCAACGTGTGTGCGTTGGCCTCGTAGAAGCGCGGGCGAATGTGCAGTTCCGCTTGCGGCGCGAGCACGCTGATGCTCAGGTCTTCGCGCTGGGCCTGGTCGAGGAGCCGGGCGGCGCTCAGGGCGCTCCACACGCCGGCAAAGCCGGCACCGATGATCAGGATGTTGGATTTCATGCAGGTGCTCCGCAAAGGTCGGGGATGAAAACGGTGGCTTCGATCGCACAATAGGTGCCGCTCGAATAACTACGACTCTATTGGTCGTAGTTTGTCTCTGCAAGTTTTTTTCATCGTTGCGATGAGGCGAGCCCGAGGACGAACGTACGCAAAGGCCGTACTTCGTGCTGTCTTGGCTGCCGGGGGCGGGGCCGCAAACCTTGCTATCCCCACCCCCATCCGTTATAGATAAAAAAGAAACCATAAAGAAAAGAGGCCATTTCAGCCCCCCATGCACGAGATCACACGTATCTTCCGCCCTTCAGGCCCCCATTTCGCGCCTTGCGCAGATGGATACGGGCCCGCCCCCATGACCCTCTCTCCGCTTTCGAATCTGTACCACGTGTTGTCGATTCCGCCGGTCAACATTCTGCTGACCCAGATGCGCAAACGCCCCGTCCCCCCACCTGCACCGTAGCGCCTGAATTTCACCACCCCCGGTCTTTTGCCGTTTGGGGTTGGGGAGCCTTTGCATTTTTTCAGCGTTCAACTGTTCAGGAATCACTATGACTCTTCGTGTCGCTATCATCGGTGCCGGCCCGTCCGGCCTTGCGCAACTGCGTGCCTTCCAATCCGCCCATGCCCAGGGCGCGCCCATGCCCGAAATCGTGTGCTTCGAAAAACAGGCCGATTGGGGCGGTATGTGGAACTACACCTGGCGCACTGGCCTCGACCAGCATGGCGAGCCGGTGCACGGCAGCATGTACCGCTACCTGTGGTCCAACGGCCCCAAGGAATGCCTGGAGTTCGCCGATTACAGCTTTGATGAGCATTTTGGCCGGCCGATTTCCTCGTACCCGCCGCGCGAGGTGCTGTGGGACTACATTCAGGGCCGCGTAAACAAGGCTGGGGTGCGCGACTACATCCGCTTCAACACGGTGGTCAAGCATGTCAGCTTCGATGAAAGCACCCGCGAGTTCACCGTCAGCGCCCACGACTACGGCGCGGGGCTTGGCATCGAGCAGGTGTTCGATTATGTGGTGGTGGCCAGCGGGCACTTTTCTACCCCGCACGTGCCGGAGTTCGAAGGCTTCGAACGTTTCACCGGGCGTATCCTGCACGCTCACGACTTTCGCGAAGCCACGGAATTCCACGGCCAGGACCTGCTCATTGTCGGCAGCAGCTACTCGGCCGAAGACATCGGCTCGCAGTGCTACAAGTACGGTGCGCGCTCGATCACCACGGCCTACCGTACCCAGCCGATGGGCTACAAATGGCCCAAGGGCTGGGAAGAGCGCCCGCAACTGGTCCGCGTCGAAAACGACCTGGCGTTCTTCGCCGATGGCTCGAACAAGCGCGTAGATGCGATCATCCTGTGCACGGGCTACCAGCATCACTTCCCGTTCCTGCCCGATGAACTCACCCTCAAGACCAACAACCGCCTGTGGCCTGCCGGCTTGTACCAAGGCGTGGTGTGGGAGCAAAACCCGCAACTGCTTTACCTGGGCATGCAGGACCTGTGGTACAGCTTCAACCTGTTCGATGCACAGGCGTGGTTTGCTCGTGACTACATGCTGGGGCGCATCAAGCTGCCGGCCAAGGCGGTCATGCAGGCTGACAGTGCGCGCTGGCGCGAGGATGAGGGGCGGCTGGCAACTACTGCTTCGATGTATGAATTCCAGGGCCGATACATCAAGCACCTGATCGAGCAGACGGATTACCCGCGCTTCGACATCGATGCGGTGAACCGCATCTTCCTGCAATGGAAGACCGACAAGAAGCACGACATCATGGGCTACCGTGACAAATCCTACCGCTCGGTGATCACCGGCACCAAAGCAGTGCCTCACCATACCCGCTGGATGCAGGCCATGGACGACTCGATGCAGGAGTACCTGCGCGAAACGGACGGCAAGCAAGCAGAGGTGAAGGTGCTGCGCAGGTAGCCGCCGAGCCTGACCTTGTGATCAGGATGCGCGGCAAGCGGGGAAGTGTTTTGCCGTGCTGGCACTCCCCGCGTATCATTTGCGACAAAGCTGGTCGGAGATTGATATGTCCCTTTACAGTGCTGGCGTCGAATACGGCATCCATTGCCTGCTGTTTCTGGTAGGCGAGGGCGGTGAGAGCCGTGATTCCAGCGTGCGCGACCTGGCCGAGTTGCAGGGCGTACCGCAGGAATACCTGGCCAAGGTTTTCACCAAGCTGGCACGTGCCGGGTTGGTGGCCGCCACCGAAGGCGTGCGCGGTGGCTTCCGCCTGGCGCGGCCGGCGGCTGAGATCACCGTGCTGGATATCGTCAACGCCATCGACGGGCCGAAGAAGATTTTCGATTGCCGCGAGATCCGCGAACGCTGCACGCTGTTCGAGGGCTCGCCGCCCGCTTGGGCGACGGAAGGCACCTGTGCGATTCATGCCGTGATGCTGGGGGCGCAGAAGCGCATGGAAGAGGCGTTGGCGCAGCAAACTGTTCTGGCATTGGCAATGCGCTTCGGGCGCAAGGCCCCGGCCGAGTTCGGGCAGCAGGTCGATGCCTGGATGGCCGAGCGGCGAGAGAGTAAAGGGGCTGGGGATATTGCAGTGGATCAGCTTTGATTTTGATTCCCACATTGGCGCCGGTGTCGAGGCCGGTGATGGCTTATCACGTCCAGGGCACCGCCGCCAATGTGGCGAAAGTTACACAGGCTCTTGCGCTGCTGGCGCAAAAAAAACGCTGTATGCATCATTGCTGGTCATACGTCTCATTATCGCTAAATGGGTCTGACGGTTATCGGAGTATGCATATTAAGCCGTGGCGGAGCGCCGTTAAATTGTCCGTGATAACCTGATGCCGTAATTTGCACGGGCAAGCTTTGACTTCTGACAGTAATAACCCAATTGCCTTGGGCTTCGTTTGGGTATTTTTTATATCGCATGGATATAAAGCCACATGCGTCCTGCGAGGGATGCAAGCTATCAGCTGTTGGCCGGTGCAAGAAGCTGTATTCTGTATGTGGTATGTACGCGACCTGCCCTTTCCCGTGTTCTTTCAGTAAATTGTACTGTTCGTTTTCTTTTTTACTGAAGACGTGATAAACACGATACTGCGTGTCATTTATCTGGTCCACAACAAAACTGCAGCCGCTGAAATTATCTGTGAATAGAGTGGTTGGCTCCGTGCCTGTGGGGTGAATCGGAATGTCATAATACTTGTTCTGAGGCACCCAGTACGCTGAAATGAGTTTGTTGTTGTCACTGGCTCGTTCAGTGCTCGTGGGTGTGACATTAATAAAATCGTGTAACGTATTGCTCCTTGGGGAATCAACCATAAAACGTCGCGTTTCAAACAATAAAATACCTGGCTCTCGGTCATTTCCCATCCACCTCGGATCTGACGGGAGTCTTGCATCAGCACCGATAGCGATCGGCAAGGCACTATTATCGGCCTCTTCAAAAGTTATAGGGAGTTTAAGTCGGATGGCGCCTTGGCCCACATAATTAGGGTCGTAGGATAACTGTGGCTCGGGGTTGTACCCAGAACGGATGTTTTGATAAAGAGGAATGGTCTTTTCGCCTACGCCTCCCCTTAATTTAAGTACGGTCCAGTTTCCATTACTGTCTTTTACAATATCGGTCGGCAAGTTGGTCACGGATGTGCCGTTTTTATCTGCCGGGATGGGTGAGCCATTTTTCCTGAAACCATTAATCCTTACCCATCTGCCATCGACATAGATATAGTCTTTGTTGGTGGTCAAGTTTCTATAATAACCGCCTTGATAGGTAATGCCTCTGAGCTCCAAATCGTCTGCAACAATTCTGGCTTCATGTGAAAAATTACCGTACAGTGGAGTTAATGGTTTGGATGTTATGATGAAGTCGCGAGATCCCCTGCTGTCGATGGTTGTATTTTCTATTAATTTTTTTCATTAATTAGATTTCCATATTTAGGTGTTGCAAGGTTGGCCAGATCTCCAAAGCCCTTCATGAGACTGCTAATGTCAACAAGGTTGTCGTGTGTGATGGTGCCTGAATCAGTTACTTTGATAACTTCCTGAATCACAGCGCCAGCCATGGTTAATCCTGCAACTACCGGGCCCACAACAGGAACTCGCATAAGCAGGGTTTGTAAGATAAAGCCGATGGAGGAACCGATGTTATAGGCGATGGTAACACTTTCCCTGTTGGAGGTGAAAGGCAGGGTAATGACCGTTGCAAATACTCCCACAGGGTTTTTTAAAGCTTCGGCGGCTACATAAGCGGCTTTCGCCCAATTGAATGAACTGTACAAGGTGCCAATAAAATTCATTTGACAAACGGTGTTTATTTTGTCGTTGATTTTTTGAAAATCAGCTTCTGTATAGACAGCGTGAAGGGGTATCTCAGGCTTTGCTTGTCGCTTGTATCGGCTGACTGTCAAAGTGCCATTTAGACGTGAAGTTGTCAGGGTGTCCGCTAATGGGTGATAGTAAAGATTGTTTCTCAGGTGCAATGGGATATGTCCTCTGACCTCAACCCAAACACCTTCATCGTTTTTAGGCGGCTCGAAAGCGCTGTATCGATATTCGGCAATACGGAAACCTGCTTCGCTATCTTGTTTTGGGTAATATTTGAGCCACAAGCTAACGACTTTGAAGTCGTGGCCCCATGTGCAGACATTGGATTTGCCCTTGTTGTATTTCGCGGCGATTTTGTGATCACCATTTTCCACAGTTAAGGATGCTTTCCACTTACCCTCGCTGTCCGAGGTGGTTAAAGCAGAGAAATATATCGCTTCTCTCTTCCAACCGTTATGGCATAGCCAAATAAGTGTATTTGCTGGGGCGTTTCCTTTAAGGGTTATGTGTCGTCTGTTTATTTCGCGGTTTTTCAATGGGTGATAAATATGAATGTCAATCGCGTATGGCTTGCTGCATCCATATGGAAGTGTCTCGCCGGCGCTTATTTCCTCCTCAGTATCCTCAGCCTCCTCTTCGATGATGTCGACTTTTTCCTGTTCGACGGTGCCCTCATTCGGTTCTGCGGCCTCATCGTTGCCTTCTAGCGGTAAGTCATCCGAATGCATGATGACGCTTTGTAAAATCATTTCTGTTTCAGGGTCAAGCTGTGCATGCTCGCATATGAGCGTGTGCAACGCGTCGTCCGTCGTTGATGTCGTGTCAACTATAACTTTGAGGTCGTTGAGGGTTTTGCAGAGTGTGTTGAATTTGTCGATAAACTTTTTATTTCCAGTCACGATGAGATTTTTGTCAGGCGATATGCCAACATTTAGGACTGAGATTTTTGCCATTGGTTCATTGGGTAGAGAGATGTGCGTACTTAAGATGGATGGTGCAGAGGCTATAAATAGTTCTTCCAAATCGTTTTTTACGAAGTCATCAAAATGAAATGACTTTCCATTAAAGCTGTGCGTTTTTTTCAGGTCTATTGATTTGGTTTTTTTGTTGGTGTCGTTAAATATTTTTATTTTTCCTGTCTTCCAATTTATCTCTTTGATGGTGCCCTGTTCCAAGACAGGGTTGATAGTGTTTTCAGCTTTTATCCATAGCCTCACATGGCTATCTTTTGCGAAATCGCTCAAGTTAAGGCTTTCATTCCCACTATGGGAAGGGTCAAACTGCTGATAAAGTTCCATGGGGTATCCTCAGATTATGCATTTATCCTGGTAGCTGACGGCCGTATCCATAACGGGGCTGCGCCGGAATTATGCAGGCGGGCCATCGGCGAGACTTATACTGCGTAAGCCATTGCTCATGTATGACGATCTTCCGTTAATACCGCTTTGCGCTTGGTTCGTTTGTCCTGCTTTTGACCGGGCGACCAGCGCCCGTGTTGATGGACGTTGTTCTATCTTCCAGCGTGGATTTTTTCTGAGGTCTTCAGGCTTGATTATGCAGGCACACTAATCCTATTGAAACTGGTAAAAATGTCAGGTCATAGGGGCAATTCAACTCTCAGTAAACCACTCGTCGTCCCTCGGGTATTTTGGCTTGTGAAGCCTCAGCAACGCTCTAGCTTGCGGCCACGGCTGTCCAGACACACCTCAAACCAATAGAAGCATGCGCCCATACTGCCGAGTTCTGTATTAAATCCCGCAAATCCAATTACTGCCGTTTGAATGTCAACGGGTGTTGTTTTGATTTCTTCTCTATGGCGGGCAAGGTAGGGCGTAGCAGTTACGCCTCAGCATGGCGGAGGGTGTCCTTATCCCGACAACCCAACCTGCCTGCCTTCCAAACGCTGCTCGCTCTAGGCGGTGAATGCACCCCCCTTTTCAGGCAGAGCCTAGCGGCCCTCATGTCGCCGCCGATAAGCCCCCGGCTGCTGGCCCACCGCCTTGGCAAAGGCCCGGGTAAACGCCGCCACCGATTGGTACCCCACCTGCGCGCCCACCTGTTCGACGGTATTGCCCGCCTGCAACAGCTGGCAGGCAAGGCGCATGCGCAATGCCAGGAGCACCTGCCCAGGTGACTGCCCGGCCAGCTCACTGAAACGCTTGAAGAAAGCCGAACGCGAAAGCCCGGTGCAGGCTGCCATGCGCTCCAGCGTCCAGGCCTGGCCCGGCGCTTCGATCAGCTGTGCCAGCAGCCCGGCAAACGCTGGCTGGCGGGCGAGGGCGACCAGGCCGCCCAGTGACTGCCCGGCAATGACCTGCTGGCGCAGCACGTACAGGAACAACAGGTGGGTCAGGCGCTCCAGCAACGTCTGCGACGGGCCAGCGGCCCGCCGGCATTCTTCCAGAATGAGCTCGAACAGCGCCCGCGCCGCACTGCCGGCGGGGTCTTCGGCGCGCAGCAGGATCCAGTCGGCCAAGCCTTCGACAATCAGTGAAGACAGGCCGGACTGGAAATGGAAGAAGCCACAAACCAGCCCGACGCCGTCGCTGGCTTCGCTATCCAGCGCCTGCATGGCCTGGCGCGGTTGGGCACAGGCGTCGACCGGGTCCTGATCGCTGGACAATCGATAGGCAAGGTCGCGCAACAGGAACACGGCATCTCCCTTTTCCAGGCGCACCGGCTGCGGCTGGCCGTCGATGTGCAGCCAGCAATGTCCCTGCACCACCAAGTGGAAGCTGGCGCGGCCCATGCCCTGGGTGCTGGCGTGCCAGCCACCGCAGTAGCGGCCGACATGAAACAGGCTGGCATCGAGCTCCAGGCCCTCTAATAACCAATCGACAAGGTGGCTGGACGAAATCATCTAATACAAAGACTCAGGAACAAGGAAAGGCGACTGATGAATATGGAGGGTAATTCTTATAACCAACAGACTGTAGTGACACCCATCAAAGGAGACCACTCCATGTCCTCGCGTATTACTTTACACACGCTGCAGAGTGCTCCGGAAGCGGCCCGGCCGTTTCTCGAGAATGCCCAGAAGAATTCGGGCTTCATCCCCAACCTGCTGGGCGTGCTGGCCAACGCCCCGGCGGCGCTGGAAACCTACGTGACCGTTTCGGCACTCAATGGCAAGTCCGAGCTGAGCCTGGCCGAGCGTGAAGTGGTGCAGCTGATTGCCGCCACCCGGCATGGCTGCGACTTCTGTGTGGCCGGCCACACCGCCGTGGCGCTGAACAAGGCCAAGCTGCCGCAGGAAGTAGTCGATGCCCTGCGTGCCCGCGGCGAACTGCCCGATGCCCGTTACGAAACCCTGGCCGCCTTCGCCCGTGAAGTGATCGACACTCGCGGCAACGTCGGCGAAGCCACCTATCAGGCCTTCCGTGAAGCTGGCTTCAGCGAAGGCAACGCGCTGGAAGTGATTTTGGGGGTAAGTCTCGCAACCCTCTGCAACTTTGCTAATGTTTTCGCCCAGACGCCGCTCAACGAAGAGCTTGGCAAGTACCGCTGGCAGCCTTCTGCATAGCCCACGTGTGAGCGCGGACCTGACGCGGTCGTTGTAGGAGCGGCCTTGTGCCGCGAATGGGCCGCAAAGCGGCCCTGGCGTTCAAAAAGGAGCAAGACCATGCAAGATTGTGCATTTCGACACTGGCTGGATGCCAATGCCGAGGCCATCGACCGGGGCCTGTGCGAACCGCAGCAGGTGCTGGCGCAGATCGCCGAATCTCAGCTGCTGCGCGTGGGTGTCGACCCGGCGCTGGGCGGCACGGGCGGGCAGGTGACCAACGCGGTCGAGGCGATTGCCGCTATCGCCAGCCGCTCGTTGGCCGCAGCCTTCGTCTGCTGGGGCCAGCGTGCCTTTATCGAATACCTGTTGCACAGCCCCAACCAGCCCCTGCGCGAGCGCCTGCTGCCGCGCTTGCTGACAGGCGAGCTGGCCGGCGCCACCGGGCTGTCCAACGCCATGAAGTTCCTTTCCGGCATTGAAGCGTTGCAGGTGCGTGGCCGGCCGGCAGCCGATGGCTGGCACTTGGAAGGGCGCCTGCACTGGGTGACCAACCTGCGCAAAAGCGGCTTCGTGGTGGCGGCGGCCATCGAAGATGAAGCCGGCGGCGCGCCGTTCGTACTGGCCATTCCTTCTGACGCCCAGGGCCTGGAACGCTCCGACGACTTGCAACTGATGGGCCTGCAGTCGAGCAACACGGCGGCACTGGCCTTCCACCAGGTGCCGTTGGCGCGTGACTGGCTGCTGCACGAGAATGCGCGCGAGTTCCTGCCACGGGTACGCCCGGCATTCCTGGCGCTGCAGTGCGGCATGGCCATCGGCCTGGCGCGACGGGCGCTGGAAGAGGTTCAGGCGCACCTGCACGGTCGCGCCTCGTTCCTCGACGAAGCCCGGCAGGTGCTCAGCGAGCGCCTGGAAAACACCGTCAGCGAGCTCAAGCAGGGCCTGCTCGAAGGCCGCTTCCAGCAACAGCCGGCGGCCTTGTTCAAGCTGCGCATCACCTTGGCTGAATGTGCCGCCGATGCAGTCCAGCTAGAGTTGCAGGCCAGCGGCGGCAAGGCCTACCTCAGCGAGTATGGAGAAGGCTTCGCCCGCCGCTGGCGCGAGTCGGCATTCGTGCCGATCGTGACGCCGAGCCTGGTGCAATTGCGCGCCGAACTGCAACGCCAGGCGGGCGCGGCATGAGTGAAGTGTTGCTCGAAGCCCGCGGCATCAGCCTGGGCTACCCGCGGGAGGGTGGCTGGCAGCAGGTGCTGGCGCAGTTCGACTTGCAGTTGGCGCCGGGCGAAGTGGTGAGCATTCTTGGCCCCAGTGGTGTCGGTAAATCCAGCCTGCTGCGGGTGCTGGCCGGCCTGCAACAACCCGGGGGCGGCAGCGTGAGCCTGCACGGCCAGCCCCTGCAAGGGCCGCACCCGCGCCTGGCGGTGGCCTTTCAGGACCCGAGCCTGCTGCCCTGGCTGAACCTGGAAAAGAACGTCGCCTTCGGCCTGGACTTTGCCCGCCAGCCCAAGCTGGCCGCTGACGAGCGGCGCGCGCGCATCGACCATGCGATTGCCGCCGTGGGCCTGGCCCACGCCCGTGGCCAGTACCCGGCGCAGTTGTCCGGTGGCATGGCCCAGCGCACCGCACTGGCCCGCTGCCTGGCCCGCCAGCCCGAGGTGCTGCTGCTGGACGAGCCGTTCGGCGCCCTGGATGAAGTGACCCGCGCCGACATGCAGCAACTGCTGCTGCAACTGATCGCCACCCACAACACTGCGGCGGTACTGATCACCCACGATATAGACGAAGCCCTGCTGCTGTCCGACCGGGTCCTGCTACTGGGCAACCACCCAGCGCACATCCTCGGCCAGTGGCACATCGACCTGCCGCAACCGCGCGCCCAACGGGTCGAAGAACTGGGCGCGTTGCGCATCGAAATCCTCAAAACCCTTCGGCGGGCAAGCCGCACAGGCGAACCTACCCCAACCCCGTTGCCCTCGGAGGCTGTCCATGTGCATGGATGACTGCTGTTCCACTTCTTCGCGTCGTGATTTTCTAAAGCTTGGGGCCATGCTCACCGCCGCCGGTGCGCTGCCGTTGCTGTCGAGCTTGCAGGCGCGCGCGGCTGCCGAGCCGGATGCGCCGGTGCGCATCGGTTACCTGCCGATCACCGACGCCACGCCGTTGCTGGTGGCCCATAACAACGGCCTGTTCGAGGCCGAAGGCATCAAGGCCGAGCGCCCGGTGCTGCTGCGCAGCTGGGCACAGGTGATCGAGGCGTTCATCTCTGGTCAGGTCAACGTCATCCACCTGCTGTCGCCGATGACTGTATGGGCGCGCTACGGCAGCAAGGTGCCAGCCAAGGTAGTGGCCTGGAACCATGTGGGCGGCTCAGGCCTGACCGTGGCGCCCGACATAAGCGACATGAAACAGCTCGGTGGCAAGACCGTGGCCATCCCGTTCTGGTACTCGATCCACAATGTGGTGCTGCAACAGATGCTCAACGACAACGGCCTGACGCCGGTGTCGAAGCCGGCCAATGCGCAGCTGGCCGCCACCGAGGTCAACCTGCTGGTGCTGCCGCCATCCGACATGCCGCCAGCACTGGCCAGCAAGCGCATTGCCGGCTACATCGTCGCCGAGCCGTTCAACGCCCTGGCCGAGAACCTCAAGGTTGGCCGTGTGCAGCGCTTTACCGGCGATGTATGGCGCAACCACGCCTGCTGCGTGGTGTTCATGCATGAGCATGACCTGAACAACCGCCCGGAGTGGTCGCAGAAGGTGGTCAATGCCATCGTCAAGGCCCAGCACTGGACCCGCGACCACCGCGCCGAAGCCGCTGCGTTGCTGTCCAAGGCCGGCCCCAACAAGTACACCCCGCACGAGCCCGCGGTGCTGGCCAAAGTGCTGGCGCCGGCCGCCGAGGACCGTGCCGGCTACGTTGCCAGTGGCGCCATTCGCCACCAGCAGTGGGACGAAAAGCGCATCGACTTCCAGCCATACCCGTTCCCCAGTTACACCGAAGAGCTGGTCAAGCGCCTGAAAACCACCCTGATCGAGGGCGACAACGCGTTCCTTGCCGGGCTGGACCCGGTGCAGACCGCCCGCGACCTGGTCGACGATCGTTTCGTGCGTAATGCCATTGCTGCGGTTGGTGGCCCGTCGGTGTTCGGTATTGCCGACAACTTCGAGCGTAGCGAGGAGTTCGCCGTCTGATGCGCACGCATGTCGTACACGCCAGCCTTGGGCTGGCTGGGTTGCTGGCTTTGATGCTGCTGTGGTGGGCCGGTGTTGCCGTGTTTGGCCAGGCCGAAGGGCTGTCGGCGCGCTTTTCGCCGGCGGCAACGTTGGCCAGCCTGGTCGAGCTGTTGGGGCAGGGTGAGGTTTACGGGCACATCTGGGTCAGCCTCAAACGTATTCTGGTCGGGCTGCTGCTGGCGCTACTGATTGGCGTGCCGTTGGGCTTGCTGGTGGGCAGCTATCGGCACCTGGAAGCGGCGACCACGCCGGCGTTTCAGTTTCTGCGCATGATCTCGCCCTTGTCGTGGATGCCGGTGGTGGTGATGCTGATGGGCGTGGGTGACCAGCCGATCTACTTCCTGCTGGCGTTTGCCGCCTTGTGGCCGATCTTGCTGAACACGGCGGCAGGGGTGCGGCAACTGGACCCACGCTGGCTGCAACTGAGCCGCAGCCTGAGCGCCACGCGCTGGGAAACCTTGTGCAAGGTGATCGTGCCGGGGGTGATCGGCCACGTGCTGACCGGCGTGCGCCTGGCCATCGGCATTCTTTGGATTGTGCTGGTGCCGTGCGAAATGCTGGGCGTGAGTGCGGGGCTTGGCTACTTCATTCTCGATACCCGCGACCGGCTGGCGTACTCAGAACTGATGGCGATGGTGCTGCTGATTGGCGTGCTGGGGTTCGTGCTGGATGCCTTGGCGCGTGGGTTGCATCGGCGCTGGGTGCATGGCTGACGGGTGTCATTGTGGGGGATTGCTCAGCCCCTTGGGCTGCGCTGTCCGGCAGAGAACACCGGTCATTGTGGGAGCGGGCTTGTCCCGCGAAGGGGACCGCACGGTGCATGGCACCGGCTTTGCCGGTGTTCGCGGGGCAAGCCCGCTCCCACAGAGACACTGCTGATTCAGTAAATCAGCGGTTTTTCCAAAACGGCAGGTTTACCCGCCAATCGGCCCTTGGGTCAATGCACGGTCTTGCGCTGGTGTACGCACTCCAGCGCCTGGGCGGCCAGTTCATCCAGCCGCTCATCGCGCATCTGCTCCGCTTCGATCATTGCATCCTCTCCCTGCTGATTAAGCAGGTAGGTATGAATCTGCAACACTTCAGCTGCCTGATAAATCGGCGCAATGTCCAGGCGCCCGATCAGCGCACCACTGGCCTGGCCGGTACTGCTCATCAGCACCTGCGGCCCATTGGCGGCCACCACTTGCATGCCCATCGTCTCGAACCACGGCACCTGGCTGGCAAAGGCATTCAGTTCCACACAGGCATGACGTGCCTGCAGGTCGCTCAGCAGGGCACGGGCGATGCCCTGGCGGCGATGGCTGGGGCGCACGGCAAGAAATGCCAATGAACACGCCTGTTCATCGTCCTCGGCCGGCAACGACAGGGCAAAGCCCAGCAGCTGGTCCGGCGCCTCGGCATCCAGGGCAAGGGTCAGCGCCACGGCAAGGCCGCGGGTGCCATCCAGCGCTTGCAGGTATTGGTGCACCTCCATGCCTACGCCGTACTGGTACAGCGGGTACAGCGGGTTGTCGGCGGTGATGGCGACACTGCTCAGTTCGCCGACATGGTGGATCACCAGCTCGCGGATCTGGTTCTGGAAGGATTCGGGCGGCACGCTGTCGAGGCGGCTCAGGATGAACATCTTGGGGGTGGGCTCCGGCGGGTGGGAATACAGCCCGGGCCAGGTTGGCGCGGGCTGTACAGTTTAACCGGTTTTGCCGTGTCAGCCTTGTTGCTGTAATGCACCGAGCATCAGGTCGAGGTTTTGCACGGCCGCACCGGAGGCGCCTTTGCCCAGGTTGTCGAACACCGCGGTAAGCAGCACCTGGCCATGCTCGGGGTTGGCATACAGCGCCAGGCGCAGGTCGTTGCTGTCGTTCAATGCTTCGGGGTCAAGGTTGGCGGCTGTGCCTTGCTGATGCAGCGGCATAACCTGGACGTGGCGGGCACCCTGGTAATGCTGTTCCAGGCAGGCCTGCAGCTGTTCGGCGCTGACCTGGCCGGGCAGCAGGCGCAATTGCAGCGGGATACTCAGCACGATGCCCTGGCGGTAGGCACCGTAGCCGGGCATGAACATCGGCCGCGCCGACAGCCCGGCGTGTTGCTGGATTTCGGGTACGTGCTTGTGTGCCAGCTCCAGCCCATACAGTTGCAGGGCCGGGGCATTGCCGGTACTGGTTTCGTGGCGCTCGACCGCCGCGCGGCCACCGCCGGAGTAGCCAGAAATGGCATGTATGCCCAGTGGGTAGTCGGCTGGCAGCAACCCGGCCTTGACCAGGGGGCGGAGCAGGGTGATGGCGCCAGTGGGGTAGCAGCCCGGGTTGCTGACACGCGTGCTTCGGGCGATGCGCTCGGCTTGCTGCTCGTCGAGTTCCGGCAGGCCATAGACCCAGCCGGGGGTGGTGCGGTGCGCGGAGCTGGCGTCGATCACCCGCACCTTGGGGTTGTGGATCGTCGCCACGGCCTCGCGGGCGGCATCGTCGGGCAGGCACAGCAGGGCGATGTCGGCGCTGTTGATTGCCTCGCGGCGGCGCCGCAGGTCTTTGCGCTCAGCCTCGGGCAGGGTGAGCAGGTGCAGGTCGCTGCGGCCTTGCAGGCGAGCATGGATCTGCAGGCCGGTTGTGCCTTGGTCGCCGTCGATGAAGACAACAGGAGTGTGCATGTTCGGGTCCGGTTGGGTAAGGATGGCCTATGCTCGCCTATGGCTTTGATAATGAAAATTTGAATATGATGACGGTTACATTCAGTTTTTCTGAACACGTCACTCAGGCCGGTACTGACCATGCGCGAAATCAGCCTCGACCGCCTCCGCACCCTGGTGGCCATCGCCGACCTGGGTTCTTTTGCCGAGGCCGCCCGCCAGCTCAACCTGGCAGCGCCCACCATCAGCCTGCATGTGGCCGAACTGGAAGCACGTATCGGCGCCCCGTTGCTTGGTCGCGCCCGCGGCCAGGTGCGCCCCACGGCCATTGGTGAAACGCTGCTGGCCCGTGCCCGGCGCCTGCTGGCCGACGCCGACCTGGCGCTGGACGAAGTGCGCCGTCAGGTTGAGGGGCTGACTGGCCGGGTACGCCTTGGCGCGTCTACCGGTGCTATCGCCCACCTACTGCCACAGGCGCTGGAGCACCTGCGTGTGGACCACCCGGGGATCGACGTGCAGGTACAAGTGCTGACATCCCAGGCGTCGCTGGGTCGATTGCGTGAGGGGACGCTGGATATCGGCCTGGTGGCCTTGCCGCAGGTGGCCGGCAAGGGGCTGACTGTTACCCCCTGGCGGCGCGACCCGATCCTGGCCTACGTACCGGCCGACTGGCAGCCGCCGGCGAAGGTCACGCCGGCCTGGCTGGCGCAGCGGTCGTTGATTCTCAACGACAGCAGTACCCAGCTGTCACGGGTTACCGGGGAATGGTTCGCGGCAGCGGGGTTTTACCCCGAGCCGCGGATCGAGCTGAATTACAACGATGCGATCAAAAGCCTGGTCGGCGCCGGGTATGGGGCGACGTTGTTGCCGCAGGAAGGCGAGGCAGGCGAGTTGGACCGGCGGATTGCGCGCCGGCCCCTGCGACCAGGGTTGTGGCGGCAATTGGGTATTGCCTGTCGGGAGGGGCAGGTGGAACGGGCCACGGGGTATGTGTTGCAAGCATTGGAGCGGTTGCGGCAGTAGGTTTACCGCTGGGCTGAAGCGCTGCGCTGCAGGTGATGGCCAACTATGCTTTTTGCTGCGTCGAGCCGAATACACCTCGACGAACCCCACGGTTTTCCAGGAGAACGTTCCATGAAGCCTATGAAATGCATACCTTTACTGGTGATTGCTTCAGTATTGAGTGTTGCCGCCCATGCTGACCCGGCAAGCAACTGTGCAGCCAAGATCAAGGAACTCGAGGACTTCCACAAAGCGAGTGGCCAGGCGATGCATGGCGGCATGGCCCATGATTTCAAAGTCCACCTGCAAAACGCAAAGGAGGCCCAGAGCAAGGGGGACATGGCTCAGTGTCAGGCGTCGGCGGACCAAGCCAAGACCATCTATAACAAGGCACGTAGCAAGTAAGCCCCTATCGGCCTTTTCGCGGATAGGACCGCGAAAAGGCCGGTGCGTCAGAACCAGCGGTCGTTCTTCCTGCGCCCCCGGGTCAGTGCCGGCAAGATCAGCCCCGCCAGCAAGCCCGCGCCGGCAATGCTGCCGCCATACACCATGTAGCGCATCATCACCTGCTTGTTCTCGTCACCCAGGCGCGCCTGGGTATCGCGCAGGGTCGACTGGCTCTCGTCGAGCTGCTCGTTCAGCGCTTTGTTGCGCGCCTCCAGTTCGTCGATCAGCTTTTTCCGTGAGTCGAGGGTTTCCTGCATGCCCTGTACGCGGCTCTTCCAGCTGTCATCGATGGTTTTCAACTGCCCTGTCAGGTCTGCCACCTGGGCATCGAGCTGCGGCAGGCGCTCGTTCTGGCCCGGCACCGCCTGCAAGTCGTTGCTGAGTATCCATACCACATCGCCATTCTGCCCACGCACCTGGCTGTAATTGCCCTGAGTACCGAGCAGGGTCAGCGGTTGCCCGGACTTCAGGGTACCGACAATGCGGTGGCCGTCGGTGGGGCCGCTGCGCACATAGGTGCTCAGGCTGTCGCTGACCCAGCGTGCGTCGCTGGCGGGCTCTTCGGCGTGCACCGGCGCGGCAAGGGCCACCAGGGCGGCAATCAGGCCGCCGCGCAGGGCAGGGAGGACGAAAGCGGTTGGGCGGGATTCGGGCATGTTGGGTCTTCGCTGAAACAGGACAAAAGTAGGCCCGGTGACTGGGCCGATGAACCGGTCGGTGAGTTGACCGTCAGCCAATGACCCTTTTTTTGTCAGCAGGTTCACTACCTGATGTCGGAAATATCTGCAGGATGTTGCAGAACTCGCCCTCCCAGCGCTTCGCCGCCGATGACGCAATTGTAATGCGCCGATCACCTTGCCGTTATCTGCCGGCCGTCAATCTCGGCCAGCCGACACCACTATAAAGACGACGTACAAGGAGCATCGGATGACCTGCAGATCACCCCTGAAACTGGCTGCGTGCATGGCGCTCTCCGGCGTCGGCAACCTGGCGATGGCGTCGGACGAACCCGCGCAGGGTTTTGCCGAGGGCAGCACGCTCAGCGTGCTCAACCGCAACTTCTACTTCAACCGCGACAACCGCGATGCCGCAGCCCCCACGCGCAACCCCGGCAAACAACCTGATAACGGCTATTCCGAAGCTTGGGCGCATGCTGTCATTGCCCGTTTCGAGTCAGGTTTCACCCAGGGCACCGTAGGCGTTGGCTTGGATGCGTTCGCCATGCTCGGCCTCAAACTGGACACCGGGGGCGGCCGCAATGGCGGGCGCAGTTCGTTCGATGTTTTGCCGGTAGACCACGACGGTCAGGCCCGTGACAAGTACACCAAATTCGGTGGTGCCGCCAAGGTGCGCCTGTACGACACGGTGCTGAAGGTAGGCGATGTGTTCCCTGCTAACCCGGTGGTGGCCGCTGGCGACTCACGGCTGCTGCCGGAAAGCTTCCGGGGCGTGACCCTGGAGAATACCAGCATCAAGGACCTTGTTCTGCAGGCCGGGCGCCTGCATGCCATGAGCCAGCCGGTGTCCAGTGACCTGCGGGAGAACTTCATGACCTTCTACGGCGGCCCGGTCGATTCGCCATGGATCGCCTACGGCGGCGGTGACTATACGCTGAACGATTATGTCAGTGTCAGCCTGTTCAGCAGCCGGCTCAAGGATGTGTGGAATCAGTATTACGCCGGCACCAGCCTGAGCTGGCCCCTGAGTGATGAGCTGGCGCTGATTGGCGGCTTCAACTATTACAAAGCCGTTGATGAAGGGCAGCAGCGCCTGGGCGCCTTCGACAACAACATCTGGAGCGCCAAACTGGGGGTGCGCTTCGGCGCCCACACCCTGGCGCTGACTCACCAGCGCAACAATGGCGACGATGATTTCGACTACCTGCGCCAATCCGACTCGATCTTCCTCGACAACTCCATCCAGTACAGCGATTTCAACTCGCCCAAGGAGCGTTCGTGGATGCTGCGCTATGACCTGAACATCGCCGCCTATGGTATTCCCGGGCTGTCGTTCATGACGCGTTATGGCAAAGGCACCGACGCCGACTATTCCAATGCCAACGCCTTCTACATGCGCCGCGATGCCGACGGCAACCCGCTGACCGACCAGAAGCGCTGGGAGCGTGACATCGAGGTCAAGTACGCGGTGCAGACCGGCGCAGCCAAGGACCTGTCGTTGCGCGTACGCCAGGCTACCACCCGGGCCACGGCGTTCGAGTCGGACCTGGACGAGGTGCGGCTGATCGTGGAGTACCCGTTGTCGGTCCTGTGAATTCACCTGGGTAGCCTTGCTGCTCCTTTGGTTTGGGTGGATGTTTTGGCGCTCCGTGCGGGGCGCTTTTTTTTGCGCTCAAGGGTGCGGCTAGACTCAAGGGTTCATACCCTTCATGGAGCAAGGCCATGACTGCCAAGAACACCCTCTGCCTCTGGTACGACAATGATGCCGAGCAGGCTGCCAACTTCTATGCCAGCATTTTCCCGGACAGCAAGTTGATCGCACTGCACAAGGCCCCGGCAGACTACCCCTCGGGCAAGGAGGGCGATGTCATTACCGTCGAATTCACCGTCATGGGCATACCCTGTGTGGGGCTTAATGGCGGCGCTACGTTCAAGCATTCTGAGGCGTTTTCATTCCAGGTCAGTACCGAAGACCAAGCCGAAACCGACCGTTTGTGGGAGGCGATTATCGCAAACGGTGGCGAGGCCAGCGTTTGTGGCTGGTGCAAGGACAAATGGGGGATTTCCTGGCAGATCACCCCCCGTATTCTGATAGAGGCCATCGGCCACCCTGACCGCGCTGCGGCAAAGCGGGCGTTCGAGGCCATGATGCAGATGGGCAAGATCGATGTGGCCAAGATTGCAGCAGCATTGAAGGGGTGATCCCTCATCTGTTTGCTGCCCTTTGGTTATCGGCTTGGTTGGGCGATCTATCGTTGATCGAGGGGGCCGTTTTTTCTGGATCCAAGTGGCGGCCCCCGAATCAAGCGGTGAAGCGCGAGGCTAGCGTGTCAGGTTTCGGACACCTCGCTCGCTGCTGCTGCCACTTTCACCGAAGCCTTCTTCTCCTGTACCACGATGTAGAACTCCTCACCATGTTTCACAGCCCCGTACAACACCGCCTTTTCGATCAGCTCGTTGCCGCGCAGGTGGCGCAGCATCATCGGGTCTTTGCGCAGGTCGCGGTACAACGCCAGGCACAGCAGCACCATCACCACGACAAAGGGCAAGGCCACGACGATGGTCAGGTTCTGCAGCCCGGTCAGCGCCTCGCCAGGGTCGCTCGGGTCGCCGATCGCCAGCATGATCGCTGCCACCGTTCCGGTGAGCGCGCCCCAGAAAATCACCGTGCGCCGCGAGGGTGCGGTGGTGCCGTGTTCCGACAGCGTGCCCATCACCAGTGACGCCGCATCGGCACCGGAGACAAAGAAGATGCCCACCAGGATCATCACCAGTACCGAGGAGGCCGATGCCAGCGGGTAGCTGTCGAGCAGCTGGTACAGCGCGTGGTTGCTGTTGACTGCACCGTTGGCCAGCTGGAAGGCGCCTTCGCGCAGGGCATCGATGGAAGCACCGCCAAAAATGGTGAACCACACCAGGCTGACCAGGCTGGGCACCAGCAGCACGCCGGTGACGAACTGGCGGATGGTACGACCACGGCTGATGCGGGCGATAAACATGCCTACGAACGGTGTCCAGGAAATCCACCAGGCCCAGTAGAACACGGTCCAGCCGGCCAGCCAGCTGTTCATCTGATCGCCGCCACTGGCGTTGGTGCGGGCCATCATTTCGGGCAGCATCTTGATGTAGATACCGATCGAGGTCGGCAGCAGGTTGAGCATGAGCAGGGTAGGGCCGACCATGAACACGAACGCTGCCAGCACCAGTGCCAGCACCATGTTGGTGTTGGACAGCCACTGGATGCCCTTGCCGACACCGGACACCGCCGAGGTGACGAAGGCAATGGTCAGCAGGGTGATGATGGCGATGTAGAACAGCTTGCCGGGGCTTTCGACCCAGCCGTTGTATTCCAGCCCGCCGGCAATCTGCAGCGCACCCAGGCCCAGCGAGGCCGCCGAGCCGAAAAGCGTGGCGAAGATCGCCATCATGTCGATCAGGCGGCCGAGGGGGCCGTTGGCGTGCTTGCCGATCAACGGCCGGAAGGCCGCAGAAATCAGCTGCGAGCGGCCGCGGCGGTAGGTACCGTAGGCAATCACCAGGCCCACGATGGCGTACATGGCCCAGGGGTGCAGCGTCCAGTGGAACAGGGTGGTGGCCATGGCCACCTGCATCGCCTCGCTGGTCTGCCCGGTGGCCGAGCCGGGGGGCGGCGTCACATAGTGCGACAGCGGCTCGGCAACGCCAAAGAACATCAGGCCGATGCCCATGCCGGCACTGAACATCATTGCCACCCAGGACACCGTGCGGAATTCTGGCTGTTCGCCATCACGACCCAGTGGCACCCGGCCATAACGGCTGGCAGCCAGCCACAGCACGAATACCACGAAAAGTGTGGAGGTGAGCACGAAGAACCAGCCGAAGTTGAGAATGACCCAGGACTGCGCGCTGGAGGCGCTGCTGGCGAGGCTGGCCTGGTTGAGGAAGCCCCAGAGGACGAACGCGACAGCCAGGAGGCTGGTAAAACCAAAGACGATCCAGTCGAGCTTGCCCTCGAAATGCCTGTCCTGGCGGGCTTCTGCGGTTTTCGAGGGGTCCGTCACGCCAAGGTCGAGTGTTTCGGTGATGTGTTCCTTTGCCATGAATGTTGAGGCCCTTTGAGGATTACCTGGACGCGCAGGCTTGTTGTTGTGTGGGCTACCGAGTTCGATGACGGCCTCGGCGGGGAGATTGCCGGCCGATTATCCAGTGCCCGAAACCGCTGTGCCTGTCCCGTAAACGTCCTGGGGCGTCCATTGCGCGACCTGCCAAATACTTTTAGTTCTGGGGGCGATGGCCCTTTCTGCCCCGCGTTCTGGTACCCTGTTGGCATTACCCTGGCCTGCACATCCGAGCACCGTAGAAGCGCTGCTGCCCGTGGGCCAGGCCGCACCAGGAAACGGAGATTCGTCAATGGCCACTGACCGTGTGAGCCTGATTCATTTCGATAAATTGAGCATGAGCCCTGCCGCCGCCGACCGGTTCCAGAAAGCCCTCGACGCGCTGGCAGCGCTCAAGCTGCAGGACCGTTACGTGTACCTCATCGCTCCTTATCTGGGTGATATCGCTGACGCCTCCGACGCCGAGCAACTGGACACCGCCAAGGGCCAGTGCATTCGGGTGATCGATGAACTGCTGGATGCCAGGTCGGTCAGCAAGGCCAAGGCTCAAGAGCTGCGCGAGGTGTTTGACAGTGCCGTCGAACGAGCACGGGCAGACATGGCCGGCTGAGTGGTGGCATGGCCAAAGACATCGATAACCCCTGCGTCTCGTTATGCCAGCTCAACAGCGAGCTGTGCGTGAGCTGTGGTCGCACCCGCGACGAAATTCGCAAATGGCGGGGCATGAAACGCCCGGAAAAGATGGCCACGGTGCAGCGCGCGGCGACGCGGATGAAAGCTATCGCCAAGAAGGCAGCCAAGCGGCAGAATGACTGAACCTGCGTGCCCTGCGCACGGCCTACCCTGATCTGCTTGAAGAGCCTGAAAATGGATGCTCACTCGCTGTTTGCGTTTACCCTGGTCGCCGCCATCGCGATTGCCAGCCCCGGTCCTGCCACCCTGATGGCCATCAACAACAGCCTTGCCCACGGCCAGCGCAGTGCGATCTGGTCGTCGCTGGGCAATGGCTCGGGCCTGTTCTGCCTGTCGGCTGCGGCCATGCTTGGGCTGGGCGCCTTGCTGGCCAGCTCCGAAGTACTGTTCAACGCTGTGAAGATCCTGGGGGCAGGTTACCTGTTCTACCTCGGTGCGCGGCAGTTGCTGAAAAAGAACCCGATGCTGGAGCAGGGCGCTGCTGAGGGGGCTGTCAAGGTGCGGCCCACACCGCTGAAGTTGTACAAATCGGCTTTCCTCACAGCAGTGACCAACCCCAAGGCGACCATGTTTTTCACCGCGCTGTTCCCGCAGTTCATCGACCAAGGGGCGGCGTTGTTGCCGCAGTTTCTGACCCTGACCGGGATTTTCGTGAGCTTGTCGCTTGCATCTCTGAGCTTGTATGCCGCACTGGCCGCTCGGGCCAAGGGCGTACTGACCCGGCCGTCGATGTCACGCTGGGTGAGCCGCGTGGTGGGTACCACCTTTATCGGCTTTGGCGCGGCGATTCTGGCAATGCGTCGGCAGGGCGCCTGAGGCGTTGCTCGGCCGGTTCGTTGCTGAGCGATAAAAGGCCGCGGCTCCAAGCGTTCCTGGTCCAGACTGTTTAAAGCACGCGCAGACCAATGCTGCGTTCGAGCACAGGGCGTGGCGGCCTTTGGCCGCTTCGCCGGGTCGCCAGAGGTTCCATGTGCCGAGGGTTGTAGATGATCGAGCGTTGCTTGCGTCAAGCCTTGCTGTTGTTGCCTTGCCTGTTGCTGGCTTTTCCGGGCGCAGCGCAAGAGCCCTGCCGACGGCTGACCGCTACCGGTAACCCTGAGTATCCACCTTACCTATGGCGCGATCCGCAGAACCCTCGGCAACTGATCGGTGCCAACGCCGACCTGCTCAAATACCTGGGCAAGCAGCTGGGGCTGGAAATCGAGGTGGTGTACGGTGGGCCTTGGTCGCGTGCCCAAGAAGAAGTCCGCACAGGCCGGATCGACCTGCTGGCCGGGTATTTCATCACCCACGCCCGGCAGCAACAGATGGACTTTGTCGCCCCGCCATTCCTGCACACCCCGAGCGTAGTCTGGGTACGCCAGGACAATGCCTTTGCCTACCATCAATGGGCAGACCTCAAGGGCCGCAAAGGCGGGACCCTGGTCAACAACAGCCATGGCCAGCAGTTCGATGAATATGCCCAGGCAAACCTCACCCTGGAAGCGGTGCCCGGTGCCCGGCAGGCGTTCGAGAAGCTGATGCACAAGCGCAGTGACTACGTGGTGTACGAGCAGTACCCCGGGATGGCGCTGGCCCGCACGTTGGGTATCACTGATACCGTGCAGGTGTTGCAGCCGCCTGTATCCAGTGAAGGGTTGTACCTGGCTATGTCACATGAATCGCCCTGCAACAAGCCACAGCTGCGTGAGGCGCTGGCGCGGGAGATGGCGAAGGTCGTTGGCGGGGCGCTGCCTGAGCAACTGCTGAAGCAGAACCTGGAGCGGTGGCAGTAACAGCCCTGGCACGTACCTGCAGGGACCGCGCTAGATTCTAGAAATTGAACAAGGCAGTTGCTCCCACAAAGTCACCGCTAAATCAGCAAATCAGTTAGGTTGCGCTGCCGCGTAGAGAACAAGTGCCATTGTGGGAGCGGGCTTGCCCCGCGAAGCAGGCGACGCGATGCATGGCCCCGGCTGCGCCGGGGTTCGCGGGACAAGCCCGCTCCCACAAAGTCATTGCTAAATCAGTAAATCAGTTGGGCTGCGCTGTCGCGTAGGGAACAAGTGCCGTTGTGGGAGCGGGCTTGCCCCGCGAAGCAGGCGACGCGATGGATGGCCCCGGCTGCGCCGGGGTTCGCGGGACAAGCCCGCTCCCACAAAGTCACTGCTAAATCAGTAAATCAGTTGGGCTGCGCTGTCGCGCAGGGACAAGTGCCATTGTGGGAGCGGGCTTGCCCCGGGAAGCAGGCGACACGATGCATGGCCCGGCTGCGCCGGGTTTCGCGAGGCAAGCCCACTCCCACAAAGTCACCGCTAAATCAGTAAATCAGTTGGGCTGCGCTGTCGCGCAGGGAGCAAGTGCCATTGTGGGAGCGGGCTTGCCCCGCGAAGCAGGCGACGCGATGGATGGCCCCGGCTGCGCCGGGGTTCGCGGGACAAGCCCGCTCCCACAAAGTCATTGCTAAATCAGTAAATCAGTTGGGCTGCGCTGTCGCGCAGGGGGCAAGTGCCATTGCGGGAGCGGGCTTGCCCCGCGAAGCAGGCGACACGATGCATGGCCCGCCTGCGCCGGGTTTCGCGGGGCAAGCCCACTCCCACAAAGTCACCGCTAAATCAAATCAGAGTTTGTCCGATGGGAGCGGGCGCGCCCGCGAAGAGGCCGGTGCAAGAACCACGTCAATTCAGCGCATATGCAAGATGATCGGGCTGCTGCTGGCTGGGTCGGTATGACCACGCAACTTGCCTACCGCCTGCGCATCCACCGCACCACCCTGGTTGCCCCAGGCCGTACGCACAAAACTCAGCACTTCGGCAATCTCCTGGTCACTCAACTGCTGGCGGAAAGCTGGCATGCGATAGGCATCCGGCACCCCGGCAGCCACCACCCGCTGCGAACCATTGAGGGTGATATTGATCGCTGAGGCGTTCTCCCTGGCCAGTGCCGAGGTGGCCCCTGCCAATGGCGGCATCCACTCGGCTTGGCCTTTGCCGTCCAGGCCGTGGCAAGACGCGCAGCGGGTCACATAGGTGTGCGCCCCCGGGCTGTCGAGCCGTGCCGCTGCCGATTCGACCCGGTACTGCCATGGCGCGCCGTCACGCTGTGGATCGCCGGGCAGTGATTTCAGGTAATGGGCAATGGCGGCCAGGTCATCGTCATGCATGAATTGCGTGGAGTTGTTGAACGCCTCAGTCATCGAGCCGAACACCACGGCATGCCGGTTGCGCCCGGTTTTCAGGAACTGCGCGATTTCTGCCTCGCTCCAGCGCCCCAGCCCGGTGTTAGGGTCGGCGCGCAGGCTCGGTGCGTACCAGCCGTCGAGCAGGGCGCCGGCCAGGAAGGGTTTGCCGCCTTCATCCAGGGCCTTTTCGTTGAACGCCAGGCCGCGTGGGGTGTGGCAGCTGCCGCAGTGACCTGGGCCCTGGACGATGTAGGCCCCCCGGTTCCACTGCGCATCCTGGCCGGGCTTGTCGGCGTATGGCGAGGTGGCGGCGAACAGGCCATTCCATAAGGCAATGGGCCAGCGCAGGTTCAGCGGCCAGGGAATGTCGCTGGGCAGATTGGCCTGCCGGGCGGGTTGCACGTTGTGCATGAAAAACGCATACAACGCCCTGACATCATCATCGCTAAGCTTGGCGTAGGACGGGTAGGGCATGGCCGGGTACAGCCGCCTGCCACCAGGGGCGACACCCTGGCGTACGGCACGGTCGAAATCGGCCAGGCTGTAGCTGCCGATACCGCTGTCGCGGTCGGGGGTGATGTTGGTGGCGTGGATGGCCCCCAGCGGGGTGGCCATTTCCAGTCCACCCGCGAACGGCTTGCCGTCCGGCAGGCTGTGGCAGGCCACGCAGTCGCTGAGGCGGGCGACGTACTCGCCGCGGCTGATCAGGGCCGGGTCAGCGGCAGTGGCCTGTGCGTCGGCAAACGGCGAGGCCGGCTCGCGGGTCACATACCAGGCCAGCAGGCCTGCCGCGACAAGGCACGGCAGCGCCAGCCAGCCAGCGGTTCTTGCGAAACGATGGGTCATCGGGCTTCCCTTGTGCAGTCAGCTGAAGGTATGGCGGCTCAGTGGCAGGCTACGCACGCGCTGGCCGGTAAGCTGCGCGACCGCGTTGGCCACAGCCGGGGCTACAGCGGGTAGCGGTGGCTCGCCGATACCGCCCATCTTCGCCCCGCTTTCGACAATGCGTACATGCACCCGTGCCATGCGTGAGGGCGGCAGGATCGGGTACAGGTCGTAGTTGCGTGCGCGCGGCTTGCCATCCACATAGACCGCTTCTTCCACCAGCGTCTGCGACAGGCCAAGGGCAACTGCGCCGTTGACCTGGTGTTCGATGATCGCCGGGTTGACGATGCTACCCGGGTCGATGGCCTGCCAGATGTCGTGCACCTTGACCTGGCCGTTCTCGATCGACACCTCGGCAATGACTGCCGCTTCCGAGCCAAAGGGTGAGGCCATTGCCACGCCGCGTGCCCGTTTGCTGCCATCCTCGGCAGTGAAGGGCCCACGTTTCCAGCCACCGGACAGCTCGGCGACCGCGTTCAGCAGGGTGGTCAGGCGCGGGTTGTCGCGCAGCAGGTGCAGGCGCAGTTCGAACGGGTCCTTGCCGCCTTTGTCTGCCAGTTCATCGAGGAAGGATTCATAGAAGAAGTCGTTCAACGAGTTACCCACCGAGCGCCAGTAGCCGAGCATGGCCGGGCCTTTGACGTAGATCTGGGCAATGCGCTTGTTGGCGATGGCGTACGACTTGCCTGATAGTCCCTCAACCGCGGTCGGGTCGATCTTTTCCCCTTGCTTGCCAGCAAGAGCCTCGGTTGGGCCTTCGGTGGCGCTGACCGCTTCGAGGGCCACTGGCATGCCATCGGCATCCAGCCCGGCGCGGAATTTCACCACTGCAACCGGGCGCAGCACATCACGCAGGAATTCCTCTTCGCGGCTCCAGATGAGTTTTACCGGCCGGCCAACCGCTTTGGCCAAGGCAATGGCCTGCGGGTAGGGGTTGGCCGAGTCGTACAGGAAGTGGCGGCCAAAGAAACCGCCCAGCAGCGGCGAGTGCAGGTTGATTTGCGCAGGTTCCAGGCCGGTACGCTTGGCAATGTCATCACGGAACATGTCCGGGGCCTGGTTGGGCAGCCAGACGTCCAGGCTGCCGTCCGGGTTGAAGCGGGCGAGGGCGGACGGTGGCTCGAGCTGGGCATGGTTCAGGTACTGGTTGTGGTAGCTGGCCTCGACCTTGGTCTTGGCATTGCTCAGGGCGCCAGCGATATCGCCTTCGTTTTCTTCGTCCCGCGCCGGGCCCTCGACGTTGGCGAGGTGTTCCCGCCATGCGTCGCTGGAGAAGTCGGCCGGCATCGGTCGCACGTTGCTGTCGGCGGCCGGCTCTTTCCAGTCCACCTGAATCGCCTCTACCGCACGCTTTGCGTGCCACCAACGCTCGGCAACCACGGCCACTGCGCCCGGCAGTTGGTGCACGGAGTGCACGCCTTTCATGGCCTTGACCTGATCTTCGTTGCGCACGCTGCCCACGGTCATGCCCAGACGTGGTGCGTGTTGCACGGCGGCGTGCAGCATGCCGTCGACCTTTATGTCGATGCAGTACTGTGCCTTGCCGGTGGACTTGTCGTAGGCATCCAGGCGGCGAACGGGCTTGCCGATCCAGCGGAACTGGCTGGGGTCACGCAGCTTGACGCTGGCCGGGTCAGGTACCGGCAGGTCCATGGCGCGCCCGGCGAGGTCACCGTAGGGTATCGAACGCCCCGTCGTGGTATGTACCACGTTTCCTGGCGTGGTCGAGAGTTCGTCGACCGACACGCCCAGTTGTTCGGCGCCGGCCTGCAGCAGCATGGCCCGGGCAAGGGCACCCAGGCGGCGCATGGTCGGGTAGCTCATGCGCACCGACATGCTGCCACCGGTGATGCGCATGCCGTTTTCCATCACCACGTAAGCTTCGCCCGGTGGTGCGCTATCGACCACGAAATTGACGGGGTCGACATCCAGCTCTTCACCCACAATTTGCGCCATGGCGGTGAAGGGGCCTTGCCCGCCTTCCATAAAGGGGCTGAGCAGGCGTACCGTGCCGTCTGGGCGAATCTCCAGAAAAGCGGGCACCTGGGTACCGCGTTCCGGGGTGGCTGCAACCGCTGCCTGCACACGGCCCGACCCCATTGGCAGGCCGAAACCCAGCACCAGGGCACCGACAGCCGTGCCGGCAAGAAAGCGCCGGCGCGACAAATTGACTGTCTCGCCCAGTTGCAGCCTGAGCAGTTCGGCAGGGGTCTCTACGGGCGTATTCATCAGGCCTGCTCCCCTTGCGCCAGGTCATGCACGGCAGCGTGAATGGCGTTGTAGGTGCCGCAGCGGCACAGGTTGACCATGGCCGCGTCGATTTGCGCGTCGCTTGGCTTGGGGGTGTGCTTTAACAACGCCGTGGCGGCCATTACCTGGCCGGACTGACAATAGCCGCACTGTGCCACCTGGTGCTCGACCCAGGCCGCAACCACCCGCTTGCCAACGGCATCGGCTTCGATGGCCTCTATGGTGGTGACCTCGCGCCCCACCACACCGGCCACCGGGGTGACGCAAGCGCGTACTACGTTGCCGTCCACCAGTACCGAACAGGCGCCGCACTGGGCCAGGCCGCAGCCATACTTGGTGCCGGTCAGCCCCAGATCATCGCGGATCACCCACAGCAAGGGCGTGTCGGCGTCCGCCTCGACCTGGTAGGTCTGCTGGTTAATGCGTAGTTCCATGGTTCACCTGCCAGTCATCGGTTGCTGTTGCCATGTTTTTCTATGCGGGGAATACGTTGTTCCCCAGTGCAGAAAAGCTAGCACAGCGGTGTGACCGCTGGTCTGGTGGTTGGGCCAGGTTCAGAGGATCAGGCAAGCAATCCGGCGGAATACGCAAGCCTGTACTGGCGCCATCGCCGGCAAGCCAGCGCCCACAGGTCGGCGTAAGAGTTGAAAGATATGCAGTCCCTGTGGGCGCTGGCTTGCCGGCGAGGGGCCAGGCAGGCAAACAGGACTTCTGGCGTAAAAACCCGGATAATGCCGGCCAATTTCGTTTTACACGCTTAAATCACGGTAATCCCGCATGGAAATCAAGGTCAATTTTCTCGACAATCTCCGTCTCGAAGCCAAGTTCGATGACTTCACGGTGATCGCCGACCAACCGATCCGCTACAAAGGCGATGGTTCGGCCCCAGGCCCGTTCGACTATTTCCTGGCGTCTTCGGCCTTGTGCGCGGCTTACTTCGTCAAGCTGTACTGCCAGGCCCGCGACATCCCAACCGAAAACATTCGCCTGTCGCAGAACAACATCGTCGATCCGGAAAACCGCTACAACCAGATCTTCAAGATTCAGGTCGAGCTGCCCGAGGACATTTCCGACAAGGACCGCCAAGGCATCCTGCGCTCCATCGACCGCTGCACGGTCAAGAAGGTTGTGCAGACTGGCCCTGAGTTCGTGATCGAAGTGGTCGACAACCTTGATGCCGATGCCCAGGGCCTGTTGATGCCGGTGGCAGACACCAGCACCTACATCCCCGGCAAGGACCTGCCGCTGGAGCAGACCATCGCCAACATGTCGGGCATCCTCGCGGGGCTGGGGATGAAGATCGAGATCGCTTCGTGGCGTAACATTGTGCCCAATGTGTGGTCGCTGCACGTGCGCGATGCGCAGTCGCCGATGTGCTTCACCAACGGCAAGGGCGCCACCAAGGAGGCGGCGCTGGCCTCGGCGCTGGGCGAATTCATCGAGCGCCTGAACTGCAACTTCTTCTACAACGACCAGTTCTGGGGCGAAGAGCTGGCCAACGCGCCGTTCGTGCATTACCCGAACGAGCAGTGGTTCAAGCCTGGCCCGCGCGACGCGCTGCCGGCCGAGATCCTCGACGAGCATTGCCTGGAAATCTACAACCCGGACGGTGAGCTGCGTGGTTCGCACCTGTATGACACCAACTCGGGTAACACCGCCCGGGGCATCTGCTCGCTGCCGTTCGTGCGCCAGTCCGACCAGCAGGTGGTGTACTTCCCGTCCAACCTGATCGAGAACCTGTTCCTCAGCAATGGCATGAGCGCCGGCAATACCCTGGCCGAGGCGCAGGTACAGTGCCTGTCGGAAATCTTCGAGCGTGCGGTGAAGCGCGAAATCCTCGAAGGTGAGCTGTGCCTGCCGGATGTGCCGCAGGACGTGCTGGCCAAGTACCCGGCGATCGTCGCCGGCATCCAGGGCCTTGAAGAGCAGGGCTTCCCGGTGCTGGTCAAGGATGCTTCGCTGGGGGGCGAGTTCCCGGTCATGTGCGTGACGCTGATGAACCCGCGCACCGGCGGCGTATTTGCCTCGTTCGGCGCTCACCCGAGCCTGGAGGTGGCGCTGGAGCGCAGCCTCACCGAATTGCTGCAGGGGCGCAGCTTCGAAGGCCTCAACGACCTGCCGCAGCCGACCTTCGAAAGCCATGCGCTGACCGAGCCGAACAACTTTGTCGAGCACTTCATCGACTCAAGCGGCGTGGTGTCGTGGCGCTTCTTCAGCGCCAAGGCCGACTTCGAATTTGTGGAGTGGGACTTCTCCGGCCACGGCGAGGATTCCAACCAGCAGGAAGCCGCTACCCTGTTCGGCATCCTCGAAGCGCTGGGCAAGGAGGTGTACATGGCGGTGTACGACAACCTCGGTGCCACGGCTTGCCGCATCATCGTGCCGGGCTACTCGGAAATCTACCCGGTCGAGGACCTTATCTGGGACAACACCAACCGCGCCTTGTCGTTCCGTGCCGACATCCTCAACCTGCACAGCCTCGACAGTCGCTCCCTGAAGTTGTTGCTCAAGCGCCTGGACAACTGCGATGTGGATGACTACACCACCATCACCACGCTGATTGGTGTGGAGTTCGACGAGAACACCGTGTGGGGTCAGTTGACCATTCTCGAGCTGAAACTGCTGATTTGCCTGGCGGTGCAGCGTTTCGAGGATGCCAAGGAGCTGGTCGAGGCGTTCCTGCAGTTCAACGACAACACCGTCGAACGCGGCCTGTTCTACCAGGCGCTGAACGTGGTGCTGGAAGTGCAGCTGGATGACGAACTGCAGCTGGATGACTATGAAGCCAACTTCCGCCGCATGTTCGGGAATGCACGCATGGACGCGGTGCTGGGTTCGGTGAACGGCAGCGTGCGTTTCCATGGCCTGACTCCGACCAGCATGAAGCTCGAAGGCCTCGACCGCCACCTGCGCCTGATCGACAGCTACAAGAAGCTCCATGCGGCCCGGGCCAAATTCGCCTGAGAGCTGCGGTCCCACTCGTTATTTTGTGCTGGCTGTACCGCCCTCATCGCCGGCAAGCCAGCTCCCACAGGTACTGCACCGTTCTTGAGCGTTGTGCTGAACTTGATGGGGCTGGCTAGCCGGCGATTGGGTCAGCAGCTCTCATATAGCACTTTGAACCTGGCGCTATCCCCAAAGCGTCTTTCCGCTTCGCTTGAAAGGCGCGTAATTTTTTCTTCCCCCAATATATGGCGCGTTAACCGCCAGAAGGACCTCGGCCGCGCACAACAAGAAGGCGCAGACCATGAGCACCCCTTTGGACACCAACGCCCTTAAAGCCCGTCAGCAGCCGCCTGGGCCAGCGGTGACTACGCGGTAATCGGCACCACCCTGCAACTGGTTGGCGAACGCCTGGCCGAGGCCTGCGACTTGCGCTGGGACGAGCAGGTGCTGGACGTTGCTGCCGGCAACGGCAACGCCACCTTGGCCGCTGCCCGCCGCGGCTGTCGCGTCACCTCCACCGACTATGTGCCCGAATTGCTCAAGCGAGGCGAAGAGCGGGCGCGGGCCGAGCACTTGAATGTGTTGTTCCAGGCGGCCGATGCCGAAGCGTTGCCGTTTGCCGACGGTACCTTCGATGCCGTGCTTTCCACCTTCGGCGTGATGTTCGCCCCTGATCAGGCGCAGGCCGCACGCGAGCTGGTCCGGGTGTGCCGGCCCGGTGGCCGCATCGGCCTGGCCAACTGGACCCCGCAAGGCTTTGTCGGGCTGATGTTCAAAATGCTAAGCCGGCATGTGCCGCCACCCCCCGGTGCCTTGCCGCCTTCGCGATGGGGCGATGAGGAGCAGTTGCGCGTGATGTTCGAAGGGGCGCTCGGCGAACTGAAAGTCAGTCGTCAGCAGTTCAACTTCCGCTATCGCTCGGCGGCGCATTTCATCGAGGTGTTCCGCACCTGGTATGGGCCGGTACACAAGGCGTTTGCCTCATTGGAGCCAGAGGCGGCCAGTGCGCTGGAGCGGGATCTGACCAAATTGCTGGAGGAGAACAACGTCGCTGGACCTTCATCGTTGGTGGTGCCGAGTGAATACATTGAGGTGGTGGTCATTCGGGGCTAGCAGGCGCTCCTTCCAATGCCTCCGCGGGTGGGGGGGCTGCACGGACATTGAAAAGCTTGCAGACGAAGTACCAAGCGATCGCGACCGTTAGGTTGTAGGGGAACAACACAGCCCAGAACGGCAGTTGCCAGTTTTTCTTGCCCTGCATTTCACCGGGCTCGCCGGTACGCCAGGGGGCATAGTGGCGCCAGGCTTCAGCCGGGGTCAGGCAGATGGCGTAGAGTGGCTTGTGCCACCAATTGGGCTCGCCGGGAGGCGGAAGCTTGTCCGGACCGTGGTTCATGAAATGGCGGAGGTACTCCCACACTTCGGCGACGTGTCTGACCCCGGGCTCGGTGGGTTCGTTGCTGTCGACCCAGAGGCAGTCTTCTTGGTGGAGGCTGCCATCCGCTCGGCGAGGGGCGAAGGCGAGGGCGTAGCTGGTGCTGAAGGATGAACCGCCAAACTCAACACGCTTGAAAATACCCCCGCCCATATTATCCCAATCAAAAACCAATACCCTGTTCAGTCGTTGATAGTAAAACTTTCGTGTTGATCGGTTGAGGTAGATGTTAGATAAGCCCTTTATGAGAAATATTCGGTAGATGAGGAAGGGGAGGAATATGAATGGGGTGAGTGCGAATCCGATAGTAAGTATTGGGTCAAATGTGTGCGGATTCCAGGCGTCACTTGAAAAGAAAGAGGAAGGGTAGATGCCGATCATTACTATCAGAATCGATGCGCAGTACAATTTTCCCATGAAAACAGAATCTGTTACCCACGGGTTTCTTAAGCATAGGTTGTTTTCACATGCTTTTAAAAGTTGACCGCCAATAGCGGCTTTGTGCCCTGAATCTGACGTTGAATTGAATAACCAGATGGTTGTCATGATCAGCGTTCCAAACGAAAAATCGACAGGGTCTCATTGTCTTCGTCCAACCCCTGATTGGCGCTGTAGGCGAGATGCAGTGAGACATGATTTTGGTTGGTTAGCGTGTTCTCAAAATGTAGAACCAAACCAGCACCTACGATGTGGCCGGTTGGGGCGATTGGGAAAACGTCCATTCCTTGGCCGTCACGGAGCGCGCTCAAGCTCCCTGACCATTCGCTTACGCCTAGCCTGAAGCCAGGCAGTAGCACTGTGAACTCGACACTTGGTTGAGGTGTGGCTACTTCGTTATGTGTGATAGAGGTCCAGTTTGGCGGAGACCAGAGATGATCTTGATGCCATCGGGTATCGACTTTAGTTATACCGAGTGACAGGGCCTGCTCGGCGGAGAGTAGTTTAGGGCCGTAGTGTTCGTTGTACCAAGCTTTGATTTCGGTTTTTAGCGAAGCAAAAGCAGGAAGTCTATTTTCGTAGTCCAAGTTAATTCCAGCGTGCATCTCTCCGTCGTTGATGCGATTGCCGAACACGCAACGTGCAGCCCAAAGTTCTATCGGGCTGTGCTGCCGCTCATGTGCCTTGGCGTGAAGGTACAGCCCTCCTGCAATGATGGCTACTCCCACCAGGACAAGTGCAGCCGCGGCCCATCCGGCGAACGGTACAAACGAAGTAACACCTGCAATTGACAGTCCGGCTTCAAGTACGACGATTGAGCCAGCGGCCATCGTTACTCCGCCAGCCATTGTGTATCGGGCTGCAATTTGGTCGCCATAAGTGCGCTGCCGCTGCGACTTGAATATGTCAGAAGTTAATCCGCTAATTATAGCGGGGTATCCCACTAAGCGTGCGTAGAGATTACTGCTTAAAAACTTCATGATCCCATTGCCAAAGGCCATGCCTGGTGCGGTCGGACTCAATTTCAGCATTACAGCCTTCTGCGTAGCTCGCACGCTGACCATCGTCGCCGCCGCTGCACCGATCACCCCAAAAATCGATGAAGCAAAGCCCAAGGTGTATTCCGGTGCATCGTTCTTTTGCAGGCTGTTATAGGCCGTCTTCAGCGATAAGATGTTGAACCACAGCATCCCCGCGTTCAAACCACCCCCACCGCCCGAGGTGAGCAACCCGAGAAAGTTGGGCTTCACTCGCGCAGTGGTGGTCAGTTCTATCGATATTGTCCGGCTACCCGAGATGCGCAGTTGTTTCATTTCCTCAACCTGCGCCATGCCGCTCTTCAAATACTTCTGTGCCTCCTGGCTGAATGGATTTTCCGTGATGGCCTGTTCGGTGATTCGATAGCGCGCTGCCAACAGCCCCAACGCCTTCTCGGCATTCGCCTCCCGCGCCGCCAACAGCACCTGCTGACGCAGGCCATGACTGGCATCCCAGCGGGTTTGCCCGCGCAGGCGCTTGAGCACTACGGTATTGACCGCCTGGGCGGTAAGGTCGGTGATGTCGGCCATGGCCGGGAAGCGACCCACCAATCCTTCGATCACGTTGTCGCTGGCACCGAACAAAAAGCCGGTCGAATCCGCCTTGTCCTTGAACGGATTGAACGGCGCCAAGGCGGTGTAAAGCGGGCTGTCGTGCTGGTCCAACCATTGCTCCAGGCGTTTGAAGCGTCGGTCATGCTCTTCGGTGCCGGGTGTCGGCTGGCCCATCGGGTGAATCAGCAAAGCCAGCGAGATTTCCAGGCCGCGGGCGGAGGTGCGTTCGTCGCGGTCGTAACACGCCAGTGCGGCTGCCAGGCTGTGGGGGTTGTCGATATGTTGCGATTCGGCAGTGGCCAGCCAGGCATCATGATCATTGCTCGCTTGCAACGCCAGGTTGCGCAGGACTGCCATACGCCGTTCCAGTTCATCGCGCTCGGCGAGGAAATGCCGGTATTTGGCGATATCGATGCGCTTTGCCAGGCGCGCGCCGTTGGGGGAGTAATCCTCATGGGTGAGGGCCTGGAAATGTGACTCGGCCGCAGACAGCGCAGGGCCACGCCGCTCCGTGCCCAGCCTGAACGCGGCCAGTTCCGATGAAGGCGCATCGGCCGGGTACATGCTTTCCAGCGTCTTGTTCAGCAGCATGCCCACCAGGTTGCGATGGTGAAAATCGCGGCTGTGCACGCTCAGTTGCTCGGCATCCAGGCGGTAGCACGCCGGCACGGGTTCCTGCTCGGGAGGTTGCGCGGGTTTTGTGTGTGCCAGTTGCTCGGCGGGCATCAGGTCGCGCATTTGATGCTGGTAGGCCGAGACCGACAGGCTCAGGTCCAGGGCCATGCCTTCGGCGTCGGCGAGTGCTACTACCACCGGTACCTTCGGTTGGGTCCAGGGGTAGTGACGTGCCACGGCGACCAGGTTGCCGATAGGCAAGGTTTCGGTGATCGGGTCGCTGCTCCAGGTCAGCGGCATGCGCCGTTCGGTTGGCTTGAAGTCTTCGACCCAGGTTTGCAGGGCACTGACCGGCAACACATGGGGCTGGGTGGATGGCGCCTGGTTGCTGGCGATCAGTTCGGCCATGTCCAGCTGGCGCATATGCCGTTTGCGCAGGGCTGATGAACCGGTGATGCGGGCGGTCACGGCGTTGGTCCACAGGTGGGGGCTGTAGCCGATCCACACTTGCCTGGCGGTATCGGGGCAGGTATCGGCCCACACCCAGCCCATGCTGCGGCTGGAGAGATAGCGATCACGCAGGTGGTAGTTTTCCAGCCCTTTGTAACTCAGTTCCTTGTAAAGACCCGCGCCAACGTACTCATGGATGACCAGCTTTTCGCCCTTCGGACCTTTCATGAACACGTAGACATAACCCGGGCGCAAAGCGCGCAGGGTGTAGGCAGAGTGTTGCAGCGGGGGGAAGCTTTGTTCCAAATTGAAACCCGCACTGGCATAGCGGCAGGCGGGCGTGTCGCCGGTGCGTGGCACGATGGCATAGCGCACTGGCAGGATGGGGATGCGTGCAGTACAGGCGGGACCGGAAGTGGCGCTGCTAACGGAAGAATTGCTCATGCGAGTTCCTTGCTCAGAGAGCAGTCTTTTCAGACCAAACGCGTAGAACGGCCTGTTCCAGTGCAAATAACGACTGGAAGAGTTGGCTGAGGCTAATGCTGTAGGAAATATCTTCCTTGTTTCAGGAGATGAAAAAACGATCGGCTTGTTAAGGCTCAGGCGACAGACAATGCCTCGATTTCTGCTTCTTGGTCGAGGCTGAAAGTGTAATATTTTATTTGAATGTTTTTGTGTTCCGCGAGTGTGGTTTTATAAGTGGAAAGTTTGACCTTTTCTGTAGGAGTTGTCTTACATATTAGGCGGTCGTTAAACTTTCAGTTCTTGCACTTGGCCATCACTACTTGGCAAGTTCGAGGTGCGCCCCCCGAGCGGCCGGCATAGCGTATGCAATTGTTCATGGATTTTTGCCGCGCAATGCTCAGGGTATTGCCCCAGGCCAGGCCGCCTTCGCCAGTCGTGGGTACGGCTTTGGCGAAGCAGTTGGAGCCTACTGCAGGCGTGGCGTAGCGCGCCTTGCTGCCTTTGCTGGAGCAACCAGCGGTGAGCGCCAGGCTGAGGGCGAGCAGGGTGGTCAGGGCCCAGTATGCGTTTGGTCTGCTCACGTGTTCCCCTTCTGCGCTTGGCAGCAAATGCCTTGCAGGATATTTCATTGTAGCGAAGCGGTGAACTATCGCGTCGCGAAGGGGCTCCTTTGCTAAGCGCACCTTGCGCTCACCTGATGGCGCAAGCCCATCAGCCCCCTGGGTCACTGAATGAAAAGGAGGCACTGTGACCGCTACTGACCAAACCCTCTACCGCTGTACGCCCAGCCCGCTGCACGCCCTGCTGCTGGCAGGCAGTGTGCCATTGTTCCTTGGCGCACTGCTGAGCGATATCGCCTACTTCAACAGCTACCAGATCCAGTGGAGCAACTTCGCCGCCTGGCTGATTGCCGGTGCCTTGGTGTTCTGCGGGCTGGCACTGTTGTTCGCGCTGGCAAACCTGGTCCGCGCCGAACGCAAGGGCGGGCGCGCCACGCTGTACTTCGTGCTGCTGCTGGTGACCTGGGTGCTCGGCTTGATCAATGCGTTCGAGCACGCCAAGGACGCCTGGGCGGTGATGCCGTCGGGGCTGGTGTTGTCGGTGATCGTGACCGTGCTCTCGGTAGTGGCTGCCTGGACCGGCTTGAGCAACCTGCGCTCGGGAGGTGCAGCATGAAGCCTTTGCATGCATTGAGCCTGTTGAGCATGGCGGTGTTGCTGAGTGCCTGTGGTGGTGACGGCGAGCGTACCCAGGCCCATGGTCCGGACCCCAAGTTGCCCGAGCCGCAGCGCGGCTTGTTGCCGAGCATGAAGATTGCCCAGCCGGTGGCCTGGGGCGAGCAGAAACCGACCGTGCCGGAGGGTTTCAACGTCACAGCCATTGCCACTGACCTGAAGATTCCGCGGCAGAGCCTGGTGCTGCCCAATGGCGACATCCTGGTGGCCGAGGGCAGGGGCGGCAGCGCGGCCAAGCTCAAGCCCAAGGATGTGATCGCCAGCCAGATCAAGGCCAAGGGCAATACGCAGGTCAAAGGTGGCAACCGCCTGACCCTGTTGCGCGATGCCGACGGCGATGGCACCTATGAGGTGCAGACCGTGTTCGCGGAAAACCTCAACGCACCGTATGGCCTGGCCTTTGCCAACGGCAAGCTGTATGTGGCCAACCAGGATGCGCTGGTGCGTTTCGACTACAAGGATGGCCAGACCCAGGCAGACGGCCCGCCATCCAAGGTCACCGACCTGCCGGCCGAGATCAACCATCACTGGACCAAGGCGCTGACGATCAGCCCTGATGGTCGCTACCTGTATGTGGGGATCGGCTCGAACAGCAACATCACCGAGCGCGGCCTGGAGGTGGAGATCGATCGGGCGATGGTCTGGCAGGTCGATGCCGAAACCGGGGCGCACCGGCCTTACGCCACCGGCTTGCGCAACCCGACGGCATTGACCATTCAGCCGCAGACCGGGCAGTTGTGGACGGTGGTTAACGAGCGCGATGAGCTGGGCCCCGACTTGGTACCGGACTACCTCACTTCGGTGCGCGAAGGTGGCTTCTATGGTTGGCCTTACAGCTACTGGGGGCAGAATGTAGATGATCGGGTGCGGCCGCAAAACCCGGCCAAGGTGGCTGCGGCGATCAAGCCGGACTACAGCCTGGGCTCGCATGTGGCTGCATTGGGTGTCGACTTCTCGATCCCGGCCATGGGCAAGGAGTTTGCCGACGGGGTGTTCGTGGGCGAGCACGGCAGCTGGAACCGGCCCGATCCGGTGGGCTACAAGGTGATATTCGTGCCGTTCAGCAATGGCAGGCCGGCAGGGGCGCCCATCGACTTTGCCACGGGCTTCCGCGGCGAGGATGGCAAGACGCGTGGGCGGCCGGTGGGCGTTACTGTGGACCCGCGTGGGGCGTTGATCATTGCCGATGACCTGGCCAATACGGTATGGCGGGTGACGCGTAACCGTTGAGCAGCGGTGTGACCGGATCCACCCCCGTGGGGGTGGGTTCACCCAGGAGCCGGTTAGGTAACTGGCGCCGGCAGGGTTGCGGGCACCGTCTATGCTTGTTGGCGCGTGAACAATTCGCGCCCTTTTTTGCTTGATCACATGGAAGCAGGTCTATGAACCCGATTCGCTCTCTCGCTCGTGCTGTTGCCTTGGCCACGCTGGCATCCGCTGCCAGCTTTACGGCGTACGCTGCCGATATTCCGATTGCCAGTGAGGCACTGGAAAGCCATGTCACCACGCAGGTTACAGCTATCGACCAGGCCAACCGCCAGGTCACGGTGAAAGGCCCTGATAACAAAGCGGATGTGACGTTCCAGCTCACGGATCAGGCCAAGGCCCTGCCTAACCTCAAGGTCGGGGACAAGGTCGATATCTTTGTTACCCGCGCCGTGGCCTATGTGCTCAACACCGATGTGGGTGGGGCGCCGAAGGCCACCGAGGAGTCCGGCACCATTCGCGCCACAGCGCAGAACCCCAACCCGGGTGGCGAGGCATTCCGCCAGGTCCGGGTCACCTCGCAGATCAAGAAGATCGACCTCAAGACGCACGAAGTGAGCCTGCTGCCACCTGAGGGCAAGCTGCAGGTGGTCAAGGTCGAAAACCCGGAATTACAGGCGCGCATGAGTAATCTCAAGGTCGGCCAGACGGTCGATGCGATCTTTACCGAAGTGCTGCGCGTCGAAACGTCGCGCTGACTATTTACCGAGACAGGCTACGGGTTGCCCGTAAATGGATCCGTCGTGATGCCTTGCATGACGGCGGATGCTGTACGAACAGCTGAATCACCCAGTCCGGGCGGGTCTTGCTGGCGTCATTGAGCCAGTTGGCGACTGAGTCCTGGGCGTACTTGTCGGCTTCTGCCAGGCGCGGTACCAGCATTGGCTCGGCCGCTTCAGGCGTCTGCTTGAGTGCGGTGATGTGCTCGCACCAGACCCCACGGGGGCGCAGCACCTCGATGCAGAAGCGCCTTACCAGCGGGTCCGCATCGCCGGCATGCTGGCCGAGCAGGGTGAGCGCAGTCCCCAACTCCTGGACCAGGCGCGGACGCAGGGCGATCCAGGCCCACTCGCGCACGCCAAAATGCTCATCGCGGGCAAACCGCAACTGAGCCAGTAGCGCTGGCTCCAGCGCCTGCGTGCGCGACAGATGCACTTGGGCAAAGGCGGCCCAGCTGCGCACGGTATCGGAAACATGCGAGCTGCATTGTTCGAATACGTGCTGGCGGATTGGCGAGGAAGCTTGTTCCAACCAATGCCCCAGCTCAAGGCCAATGGCTGCGATTTTCTTGGAAAGGCCCAGCGTCGCTGCTGCTTCAGCACAGGCGAGCAACCGTTCGACCAGTGTGTCGGGTAGCAGGCTGGCCAATGAGCCGACCAGGGTGGCCTGATTTACTGCCAGGCATTCGGCGAGGTTGCGGGTTGGCAACTGCCCGTGATCAATCAGGTTTTTGCGTTCATCAGTCATCGAATGTGTTCCATCACATCAGGTGTTTGTTTTTTCTTGCTGCTGTGACCCGTGCCCGTATGGCCCCTGGGGTTTCGCGACAGCACAGTATCCTAGCTCATGGGCAAAAAACGGACTCGCATATGCGCCTGGCGAATAAGGTGTGTGCAGGGTTTCGATTTCCATAGATGGAGGGAATTTTCGATCATGGCTTCAATATGTTTCAGCAATGAGGACTGCCATGTTCAGTAAAACCCTGTGCCTACTGCTGCTTCCCTTTGCCTTGGCGTTGCTTGCCGGGGCGGTATTGCCGTTTCAGGCCGCAGGTAATGCTGCCGTGGGCCGTGCCCTGGGGCATTGGTTGTGGGGGGCATTCACATCGTTGACCGTGAGTTCGCTAGTGGTAATCGCCGCGCTGCTGATCCTCAGGGTTCCCGTACCAGAGCTGGGCAAGGCCCTGCAGGGGCCGTGGTGGCTATGGATCGGGGGTGTGCTGGGGGCCATGTATGTGGCGGGCGCTGCGGCGCTTACGCCCAGGCTGGGCGCAGCGGGTTTTTTGGTGCTGGTGGTGGCTGGGCAGATCATCACGGCAGTGCTCGCCGACCACTACGGGGTGATGGGGCTGGGTGGCAAGCCGCTGAGCCTGGCCAGGGTGGCAGGTGTAGTGCTGATCCTGTGTGGCGTGCTGTTGGTTCAAGGCACCTGGGCGACGGCGCCAGCGACCAGTGCAATCACCACGGTAAAGCAGCCAGAAGGCTGATCAGCGTCCCGGCTGGCTGCAGGCCCACACGGTTTCGCGCAGCCAGCGGTGCCCGGGGTCGCTGTCCTTGCGGCTGTGCCAGGCCTGCTGGTAGTCGAACGAGGGAATGGTCAGTGGCGGCGTGAACTGGCGCAGCGTCTTGTGCTGGCGCAACGACCCTACCGCGCGGCTGGCCACTGTGAGGATCAGGTCGGTGCCAGCGAGTACCTCTACTGCCGCGCTCCAGTGTGGCAAGGCCAAGGCGATACGGCGGCGCAGGCCTGATGCTGCCAGAGCGCGCTCTATTTCGTCGAAGGCATCCGGGCGCATGGCCATCAGCACATGCGGGCGTGCCAGCCAGTCTGTCAGGGCCAGGCTGCCGCTGGCGGGCAACACCTGGCGATCGGCAACACTGATGAAATGGTCGGCAAACAGGGGCTGGGCGGTGATGTCCTGAGGCAGCTCCGGGAACAGGCCCAGTGCCAGGTCCAGTTCGCCATCGAGCAGTTGGGCCAGCATGGTTTCACGGCTGGCCTGGCTGATGGCCAGGTCCACCCCAGGTGCGATCTGACGCAGGTGGCGCAATAGGGGTGGCAGGATGATGCGTGAGGAGTAGTCGGACAGTGACAGCCGGAAACGGCGCTGGGCTCTGGCTGGGTCGAACTGGGGGGTGGCCAGCAGGCCGTTGAGATGGGTCAACGCATCCTGCAGCGGTTTTACCAGCGACTGGGCACGGGCGGTGAGGGCCATGCCGCCGCCTTGGCGTACCAGCAAGGGGTCGTCGAAGTGTTTGCGCAGCTGCGCCAACGCGTGGCTGACCGCCGGTTGGCTGCGGTGCAGCCGCAGGGCGGCACGGGTCACGTGCTTTTCGCTGAGCAGGGCATGCAGGGCGAGCAGTAGGTTGAGGTCGATCTTGCGCAGTTCATCCATGGGGTAAATGGCCTTGGTGCATTCCAGGGGTCTTTATTAGCTTAACAAGCCTTGCATATCGCCGGGGTCGCGTTGCGGCCCATCGCGACACAAGGCCGCTCTTGCAAGGATTGCGTTAACCGTTAGGGTTATACTCCTCGCCCGTTTTACTGTTATCCGAGTACTCCGATGGGTCTTTGCGCAACTGCCACACCTGAACCGCGTCGCCAGGGCGCGCCTATGATCGCCTTGGCCTTACTGTTGGCTGGCGCCTGGTTCCTCAATTTGAATGCCGGCTTCAAGCAGGTATTGCTCCTGCTGGTCGGCGCAGCGCTCGGCCTGACCTTGTATCACGCCGCCTTCGGCTTCACCTCGGCCTGGCGGGTGTTCATCACCGAGCGTCGCGGAGCAGGCCTGCGGGCACAGATGGTCATGCTGGCCCTGGCCGTGCTGCTGTTCTTTCCCGCATTGTCAGCTGGCAGCCTGCTCGGTAACCCGGTCACCGGCCTGGTGGCCCCGGCGGGTGTTTCGGTAGTGTTCGGGGCGTTCATCTTCGGCATCGGCATGCAACTGGGTGGTGGTTGCGCATCGGGCACATTGTTCACCGTGGGCGGTGGTAATGCGCGCATGCTTGTGACCTTGCTGTTCTTCATCATGGGTTCTGTAACCGCCACCCATCATGCCGACTGGTGGTTTGCCTTGCCGTCTTTCCCGGCAACCTCGCTCGTGCAGGTTTGGGGTATGGGGCCGGCGCTGCTGGTGAGCCTGGCAGTGTTCGGGCTGATTGCCTGGGTCACCGTGCTGCTGGAAAAGCGCCGGCACGGCGCGCTGGAAGCGCCAGTTGCCAGCGAGCACCAGGGCCTGCGGCGCTTCCTGCGTGGCCCCTGGCCGTTGCTGTGGGGCGCCATTGCCCTGGCACTGCTCAACTACGCGACCCTGGCGCTGGCGGGGCGGCCGTGGGGCATTACTTCGGCCTTCGCCTTGTGGGGGGCCAAAACCCTCAACGGCCTGGGCGTGGATGTCGGCAGCTGGGTGTTCTGGCAGGCGCCGGCCAATGCCAAGGCGTTGGCCTCACCGTTGTGGCAAGACATCACCACGGTGATGGACCTGGGCATCGTGCTGGGTGCGCTGCTGGCGGCTGGCCTGGCGGGGCGCTTTGCGCCAAGCCTGAAAATCCCGTTGCCGTCGCTGCTTGCCGCAGTCATCGGCGGCCTGCTGTTGGGCTACGGTTCGCGGCTGGCCTATGGCTGCAATATCGGTGCGTATTTCAGTGGCATAGCCTCGGGCAGCGTGCATGGCTGGCTGTGGCTGGTGGCGGCTTACGCCGGTAATCTGATCGGGGTGCGTCTTCGCCCGTTGTTTTTCGCGGGTGAGCGGCGCCCGGCGGTGCTGACGGGCTGCTGAGGCACTGCGTGAATTGCTGCAAGCGGTGTAGAAATCATCTGCACTTCGCCTGAGTATCCAACGTCTGCTGCCCAGTCGTGTGGCTGGGCAGCGTCACACTGGTCGCGATCGAGGGTGCTCGAAAACCACTTTATATTTCGTCGATAACCTATTGATAAATAGAAATTTATCTTTTGGCAAGAGCGTGCTGGACACACTGCTCATAGTAAGTCTGCCTGATCGCGGCAGGCTTGAGCCGCGAGCGGCTGTTGTAGGTCTGCTCGGTAATACCGAAGGCGGTCATGCGCATCCAGGGTTTGGGGAATTTGCGTACCTGCAGCTTCTTGCGCGTGGCATACAGGGTCACCCCGGAAAGCTTGGCCTGCTGGGCGTCGGCGGCGATCTGCGCACCCCAGCCGCAGGTGTGGCGATCGTTCTGGCTCAGCGCCCGGGCCTGGGCGCCAAAAGCCAGCGTGGCCAGCAGGCACCCGGCCATGGTTGCTAGAATTACTCGCATGTTGCTGTCCTAAGCATCTGAAGGAGAACGAAGTTTGCCTTCGCTTTGCGATGCAGGGGGCCAGCAATTTGCCGTCAGATCACCCCCATGCGCAGCGGGCTGGCGGCTGGCGTGCGCAGGCTTGCCCAGGCCAAGCTGGCCGCCCAAATCACCGACACACCATAGTTCAGCCGTTGATACAGGCCGAACAGCTGGCCGTTTTGTGCTGCCTGGCCCATCAGTGCGACGGTAATGATCGCCAGCACCACGCAGGCCAGCGAGCACAGCGCCAGGGCCCGCGAGCCTGCAATGCGATTGCCCAGCCACGCCCACAGGGCACTGGCCAGGGTCAGCGAGAGGAACATCAGCAAGCCAAACAGGTTATGCAGTTGCTGCGAGATGGACGGCTGCGCCGGTGCGCAACCCTGGTCACAGGGGAACCAGCCGGTGCCCAGGCTGCCAACACCATGCAGCAACACCAGGGCCGCACTCAACAGTGCCAGTTTCGATCCACGCCAGCGCCGCGCCAGGCCCCAGGCAAACAGCGCGAACAGGGCCGCCAGGGGGAAGTTGTTGGCCAGTGGTGACCAGCTGTGGGTGGGCGCGCCTACGGCGCCGAGCTGGCTCATGGCCTGTTGCAGGTGGTCATAGCCGGGGTAAGCCTGGGCGGTGAGCCACACACCTGCCAGCAACCACAGGGGTATCAGCAGGCCGCTGGCGAGCAACAGACGGTCGAGAGGTTTCATGCTGCATTTTCCTTCCATGGATGAGTGAGCGCAAAGGCGCACAGTACAGGCTTGTGCGGGCTCTGGGCCAGCGCTTGTACCGGTTTTTCCATGGGCGAGGGATGCAAGCAGGAGCAATAAATACCGCACCGGGTGTATGTGATCGTACAACTGCTTGCGCTATGATGAGCGCTGTCTTCCAAGGTGAAATACAGGGCAATGACAGAGCAGCAGGTACAGGCAAGGACCCGGCGCAAGCCGCGTAGTCTGGCCCAGGAACTGGTCACAGTGCTGACCGAACGCATTCGCAGTGGCCAGCTCAAGCGTGGCGACAAGCTGCCGACCGAATCGCAGATCATGGTTGAAGAGGGCGTGAGCCGCACCGTGGTGCGTGAGGCGATCTCGCGGCTGCAGGCGGCCGGGCAGGTCGAGACACGCCATGGGATCGGTACGTTCGTGCTGGACGCGCCCGCTTCGGGGGGCTTTCGCATCGACCCGGCGACTGTGGTCACCCTGCGTGAAGTGCTGGCGGTGCTGGAATTGCGTATTGCGCTGGAGATCGAATCGGCGGGCCTGGCGGCGCAGCGGCGCAGTGATGAAGAGCTGGCGGGCATGCGCGCGGCGCTGGACGAACTCAACGAAGGGGCGGCCCATGCCAATGATGCGGTCTCGGCGGACTTCCAGTTCCACCTGCGCATTGCCCAGGCCAGCGGCAACCACTACTTTGCCGATATCATCAACCACTTGGGTACCAGCATCATCCCGCGTACCCGGGTGAACTCTGCGCGGTTGGCGCATGATGACCAGGCGCACTACATGAGCCGCTTGATGCATGAGCACGAGGCCATTTATGAAGCAATCGCCCGGCGTGACAGTGAAGGGGCAAAAATGGCCATGCGCATGCACCTGAGCAATAGCCGTGAGCGCTTGCGTCAGGTGCATGAAGAGGCTGAGGCGCAGGGGGTCTGAGACCTTTGGTCGCCGGTACTGGCCTCTTCGCGGGCACGGCCGCTCCCACTGGGACCTGCATATCCTTGAGGGTGTAGCAGGGCGCTAAAGCCCAAAGAAAAGCCCCGCCATATGCGGGGCTTTGTTGTTTCAGGCGTTCGGTCAGATCGCCTGGTCACTCCATTGCCCATTCACCAGGCGGCGCAGCCCCAATGGGTTTCCGTCGCGCAAGGCTTCAGGCAGCAGGGCCTGCGGGTAGTTCTGGTAACACACCGGGCGCAGGAAGCGGTCGATGGCCAAGGTACCCACCGAGGTACCGCGGGCATCCGAGGTCGCAGGGTAAGGCCCACCGTGGACCATGGCATCACTTACTTCGACACCAGTCGGGTAGCCATTGATCAGGATGCGTCCGACTTTCTCCTCCAGCAGCGGCACCAGCCAGGCGTAGGCCTCGAAATCTTCCGCTTCGCCGATCAGGGTAGCGGTCAGCTGGCCACGCAGGCCCAGCAGGGCGTTGCGCAGTTGGTCGTTGTCCTGCACTTCTACGGCCACGGTGGTTGGGCCGAACACTTCCTCCTGCAGCAGCGGATCAGACTCGACCAGCAGGCGGGCATCGGCCTTGAACAGCTGGGCGCGGGCCTGGTTGCCTTCTTGCGGCTGGCCGGCCAGGTGCTCGATACCGGCATGGGCCTGCAGGTGCTCAAGCCCTCCCACGTAGCTGCGCAAGCCCCCTGCGTTGAGCATGGTTTGCCCAGCCTGCTGGTCCAGATGCTGGCCAAGGTCGGCCAGTAGCTGGCTGTACTGTGGTGATTGCAGGCCGATCACCAACCCAGGGTTGGTGCAGAACTGGCCGGCACCCATGCACACCGAGCCTGCCAGTTCGCGGGCGATGGCCTCGCCACGTTTGGCCAGGGCGGCTGGCAGGATGATGACCGGGTTGATGCTGGACATCTCGGCAAACACAGGAATCGGCTGTGGGCGCTCGGCGGCCATGCGGCACAAGGCGTCGCCGCCCTTGAGCGAGCCGGTGAAGCCGACGGCCTGGATGGCCGGGTGCTTGACCAGCCACTCGCCTACACCGCCACCGAATACCATGTTGAACACACCCTTGGGCATGCCGGTGCGCTCGGCGGCGCGCACGATGGCGCACCCGACAAGGTCGGCAGTGGCCATATGGCCGCTGTGCGCCTTGAACACCACCGGGCAACCGGCGGCCAGCGCCGCAGCGGTATCGCCGCCGGCGGTAGAGAAGGCTAGCGGGAAGTTACTGGCACCGAACACGGCGACCGGGCCGACGCCAATGCGCATCTGGCGCAGGTCCACGCGCGGTATCGGCTGGCGCTCTGGCAAGGCCAGGTCGATACGTGCACCGAGGAAATCGCCACGGCGCAATACCTGGGCGAACAGGCGCATCTGGCCACTGGTGCGCCCACGCTCGCCTTGAATACGGGCGGCGGGCAGGGCGGTTTCGCGGCAGACGATGGCGACGAAGGCGTCGTCCAGCTCGTCCAGTTCGGCGGCGATGGCGTCGAGGAATTCGGCGCGGCGGGCCGGGGCCAGTTGGCGGAACTCAGCGAAGGCGGCAGCGGCGGCCTTGGCGGCCTGGTCTACTTCAGCTTCGCTGGCTTGAGCGAAGCTGTAGGGCAGGGCTTCGCCAGTGCTGGCGTCCAGGCTCTGCAGGCGCTGAGTGCCAGCGGCGCTGCGCTGGCCGGCGATGAAGTTGTGGCCGAGGATTTCAGGCATTGGGGTGCTCCTGTTGGCTGACGGGGAATTGGACTGTGGGAGCGGGCGTGCCCGCGAAGCAGGCAACCCGGTGTATGGCACCGGCTTTGCCGGTGTTCGCGGGCATGCCCGCTCCCACAGGGAAGGGGTTGGTTCTATGGTCCAGCAACCCCTGGGGCATCAGGTAATCGGTGCCGGGTTGAACAGGGTGATGTCGTTGTGCAGGCGGTGCTGCTCGGCCCAGGTCTGCTTGCGGCCGCTGGCTACGTCCAGGTAGTAATGGAACAGTTCCCAGCCCAGCTCTTCGATGCTCGAACGCCCTGTGGCGATGCGCCCGGCGTCAATATCGATCAGGTCGGGCCAACGCTGGGCCAGTTCGCTGCGCGTGCACACCTTGACCACTGGTGCCATGGCCAGCCCGTAGGGCGTGCCTCGGCCAGTGGTGAACACATGCAGGTTCATGCCGGCGGCCAGTTGCAGGGTGCCGCAGACAAAGTCGCTGGCCGGGGTGGCGCAGAAAATCAGGCCCTTGCGCGTTACCCGCTCGCCTGGGCCGAGCACGCCCTGAATAGCGCCACTGCCGGACTTGACGATCGACCCCAGCGACTTCTCGACGATATTGGACAGGCCACCTTTTTTGTTGCCCGGCGTCGTGTTGGCGCTGCGGTCGGCGGCGCCTTGTTGCAGGTAGCGGTCGTACCAGTCCATTTCGCGGATCAGGGCGCCGGCGACCTCCTGGTTTTCGGCACGTGAGGTCAGCATGTAGATGGCGTCGCGCACCTCGGTCACTTCGGAGAACAGCACGGTGGCGCCGGCGCGTACCAGCAAGTCGGCGGCGTAGCCCAGCGCGGGGTTGGCGGTGATGCCCGAGAAGGCGTCGCTGCCACCGCACTGCATGCCAAGGATCAACTCGCTGGCCGGTACGGTTTCGCGGCGGCGCTGGTCAAGTTTCTTCAGTCGGGTTTCGGCCAGCGCCATGATCTGCTCGATCATTTCCACAAAGCCCAGGCTGGCGTCCTGCAGGCGGTACAGCCACGGGTCGCTGAGGTCTACCGAAGGGTCGTTTTCGTGCATCACCTGGCCGGCCTGCAGCTTTTCGCAGCCCAGGCTGATGACCAGCGCCTCGCCACCCAGGTTGGGGTTGCGCGCCAGGTTGCGCACGGTGCGGATCGGGATGTAGGCATCGCGCGCGTTGATGGCCACCCCGCAGCCGTAGCTGTGGGTGATGGCTACCACGTCATCGACATTGGGGTACTTGGGCAGCAGTTCACTGCGAATACGCTTGACCGCATGCTCGAGCACGCCGGTCACGCACTGCACGGTGGTGGTGATACCGAGGATGTTGCGGGTGCCGACGGTGCCGTCGGCGTTGCGGTAGCCTTCGAATGTGAAGCCTTCGAGCGGCGGCAGCGGGTGTGGGACGGCATCGCAGCGCGGCAGGCTGTCCAGCTCCGGGGCGGACGGCATGGCCAGTTGGCTTTCCTGCACCCAGCTGCCCTGGTGCAGGTCTTCCAGCGCGTAGCCAATGATTTGCCCATAGCGGCGCACCGGCTCACCTTTGGCGATGGCCACGGTGGCCACCTTGTGGCTTTGTGGCACCCCTTCGACCAGAGTCAGGCCGTCGGCAAAGCGGGCACCTTCGCCCAGGCCGCCGTCGTTGACCACCACCACGACGTTATCGTCGTCGTGCAGGCGGACGTAGCGGGGCGAGTCGGAATGTTCGATCAACTGCATGTTTGGGCCCTACTTGTCAGGTTCTCAGGCTTTTTTGTACATCCGCCCGCACCGGTTGCATCGGTGCGGGCGTGTTCACTCAGTGACGCGAGCTGGCCAGTTCGCCGTTGGCGGCAGGCTCAGCCTGTGGCTTTGGGGCATCGTCGCGCAGCTCGATACGCTTGATCGGGCCGACGATCACCAGGTAGCTGAACACCGCTACCAGGGCGTTGGCGCCCACGTACACCAGTGCCCACTTGAACGAGCCGGTGGCGCTGATGATGTAGCCGATCACGATAGGGGTGGTGATCGAGGCGATGTTGCCGAACGTATTGAACAGGCCACCGGACAGCCCGGCGATCTGCTTCGGCGAGGTATCTGCCACCACCGCCCAGCCCAGCGCGCCAATGCCTTTACCGAAGAACGCCAGGGTCATGAAACCAACCACCATCCACTCGGCATCCACATAGTTGCAGAACACCATGGTGGTCGACAGCAGCAGGCCGCACACGATGGGCAGTTTGCGCGAGAAGGTCAGCGAGTTGCCCCGGCGCAGCAGCCAGTCGGAGATCACGCCACCCAGCACGCCACCAATGAAACCGCAGACCGCCGGCAGGGAGGCGATGAAGCCGGCCTTGAGGATGGTCATGCCACGTTCCTGCACTAGGTACACGGGGAACCAGGTGAGGAAGAAGTAGGTGATGGCGTTGATGCAGTACTGGCCCAGGTACACGCCCAGCAGCATGCGGCTGGTCAGCAGTTGCTTGATGTAGCCCCATTTCGGGCCGGCGTTGCCGCGCTTCTGGTCCATGTCCACCAGGCCACCGTTCTGCTCGATGTGTTCGAGCTCGCTTTGGCTGATGCGTGGGTGTTGGCGGGGGTTGTAAATGGTTTTCAGCCACACCATCGAGAAGATGATGCCTAGCACACCCATGACCACGAACACGTGCTCCCAGCCGAAGCTGAACACGATCCAGCCCATGATCGGGGCGAACAGCGCAGTGGCGAAGTACTGCGCCGAGTTGAAAATGGCTGAGGCAGTGCCGCGCTCCTGCGTCGGGAACCAGGCGGCGACGATGCGCGCGTTGCCCGGGAACGACGGGGCTTCGGCGAAACCGACCAGAAAGCGCAGGGTGAAGAGGGTGACGACAGCCCAGGCAACCGGCAGGCCACCGACAAACCCCTGCAGCAGGGTAAACAGCGACCAGGTGAAGATGCTGAAAGCGTAAACGTTTTTGGAACCGAAGCGATCGAGCAGCCAGCCACCAGGAATCTGGCCAGCCACGTAAGCCCATCCAAAGGCGGAAAAGATATAACCGAGGGTTACGGCGTCAATGCCGAGATCTTTCTGCAGGCTGGAACCTGCGATAGCAATGGTAGCGCGGTCGGCATAGTTGATCGTGGTCACCAGAAACAGCATGAACAGGATCAGGTAGCGCACATGCGTCTTCTTAGTCGCTTGCATGCTGGCAATACTCCCACTAGTTATTTTTGTGCGGGCTCACGAATTGTAACCGGAGCGGGGCTGGCCCACTCCGGGCGCGGCAGGTGGCAGGCCGCGGGCAACGCTTACTGCGGGCCCATCTTGTCCATCAGCGCGGCGAGCATCTCGTACTCTTCTGCGGTGAGGTCGGTCAGCGGCGTACGCACCGGGCCAGCGTCGTAACCGGCAATTTTGGCACCGGCCTTGACGATGCTTACGGCGTAGCCGGCCTTGCGGTTGCGGATGTCCAGGTACGGCAGGAAGAAATCGTCGATCAGTTTGGCCACGGCAGCGTGGTCGTCACGGGCGATGGCGTTGTAGAAGTCCATGGCGGTCTTCGGCACGAAGTTGAACACGGCGGAGGAGTACACCGGTACGCCCAGGGCCTTGTAGGCGGCAGCATACACTTCGGCGGTCGGCAGGCCGCCCAGATAGCTGAAACGCTCGCCCAGGCGGCGACGGATCGACACCATCAGCTCGATATCACCCAGGCCATCCTTGTAGCCGATCAGGTTCGGGCAGCGCTCGGCCAGTTTTTCCAGCAGGTCGGCATTCAGGCGGCAGACGTTGCGGTTGTACACCACCACGCCGATCTTCACCGATTTGCACACTGCTTCGACGTGGGCGGCGACGCCGTCCTGGCTGGCTTCGGTCAGGTAGTGCGGCAGCAGCAGCAGGCCTTTGGCACCCAGGCGCTCGGCTTCCTGTGCGTATTCGATGGCCTGGCGGGTGGAGCCGCCCACGCCAGCGAGGATAGGGACAGAAGTGGCGCAGGTGTCGACGGCGGTCTTGATCACCTGGCTGTATTCGCTGGCGGCCAGGGAGAAGAACTCACCGGTACCACCCGCGGCGAACAGGGCGCTGGCGCCATACGGGGCCAGCCATTCCAGGCGCTTGATGTAGCCAGCCTGGTGGAAATCGCCCTGGGCGTTGAAGTCGGTGACCGGGAAAGACAGCAGGCCGTGGGAGAGGATGGATTTAAGTTCTTGTGGATTCATTGTTGTAGGCATCCTGTGGCGCTTGGGTGAAGGTGTTGTTCTGTGCTGGAGGTAAGTTATCGTACAACTTGAGCGATGACTAGTCCCCTTTGCGAGATTTTTTGCAGTGAGGCAAGGAGGAAGGGGAATTACCTGTACTGGCCTCTTCGCGGGTAAACCCGCTCCCACAGGGACGGCGCCCCCTTTGACCCCTGTGCAGATCCCTGTGGGAGCGGGTTTACCCGCGAAGAGGCCAATGCAGGCGAACCATGGCGCAAGGCAAGACACCGATGGCAGACTATCCGCTATCAGTCATCGTATCTCTTTATGGGGAAGGAAAAAAACGATCGCGGAGACAGGCACAAGGCCGCCGCCCGATTCCACGGGAAGTGTTCTGGGACCAGCAGAGGGTGACCGGGGATACGGGGGCGGCCTTGCGCCGCCCCGCGATCAAAGCAGAGGAAACTGAAGGTCAGGCCGCGTGCTGGCGCTTGATTTGCGCTTTGCGTACCTGGGCACGGCAAGCATCGCCGAAGGCCTGGAACATCTTGATCGAATCCGGGTTCTTCGCAGCTTGCCACTCCGGGTGCCACTGCACAGCGAACAGGAAGGGCGAAATGCTCGGGGCGTGAATGGCCTCGACCAGGCCGTCTTCGGCCAGTGCGATGGCTTCGATGCCGGCGCCGAGCGTGCGCAGCCCTTGGCCATGCAGCGAGTTGACGCGAATTTCGTCGGTACCCAGGGTGTCACGCAGCCAGCTGCCCGGCTTGATCTTCACACCATGTACCTGGGCGTACTGCACTTCAACCGGGTCTTCAGGGTTTTCCCGGTGGTCGTTGAAGCCAGGCTCGGCGTAGACCTTCTGGTAGATGTCGCCACCCAGGGCCACGTTGATTTCCTGCATGCCACGGCAGATACCGAAAATCGGCAGGCCACGCTTGATCGCCGCTTTCACCAGCGGGATGTCGAACAGGTCGCGGTTCTGGTCCTGGCCCTTGCCTGGGGTTTCATTCTCCTGGCCGTAAAGGGCCGGGTCGATGTTGCTGCCAGCGCCGGTCAGGTACACGCCGTCGGCCATGTCCAGGTAGGTGTCGAGGTCTTCAGTGCCGCAGCAGGTGGGCACCAGTACCGGGACGCAATCGGAGAATTCGACCAGCGGGGTGATGTATTTGTGGGTCATGACCTGATAGTCATGGCCTTTGCGCTCTTGGCTGCCCATGGTCATCAGGACGACGGGTTTGCGCAGGGAAGGTTGCTTGTTGCCAATGTTGCTGTTGGACATATGTCACCTTGGGACAGGTTCGGCCTGTCGTTGTTGTGCAGGTGCACGGCGCGGGGCCCTGGGTGCAGCCTGAAGCTCCGAGCACTGCCGGCTCGTCAGAGGCGACGATTCCGGTCGGGGCTTGTAGATAGCTTGCCAGAGCCGTTCGATATGTCAAACGACGGAAGCGGGCTTTAGTGCGGGGAATGCACCGGTTTTTGGGGGCTGAAACCGATGCGGGCCTGTGGCGGCGTGGGTTTGGCGGGGGTGTTGGTCAATAATATTTAACGACGCAGTTGGGTCTTTGCAGCGGTGCAATGAAGGGGGCCTGGAGTTTGTGCTACTGGCCCTATCGCCGGCAAGCCAGCTCCCACAGGTACTGCATCGGCCTTGAAAGCTGCAGATATCCTGGGAGCTGGCTTGCCGGCGATAGGGTCAGCACAAGCATCAAACATTTTGCTCAGTGCAGTATCTGCGCCAGGAACGCCTTGGCCCGCTCGGTACGCGGCTGGTTGAAGAACACCTGCGGCGGGCTGTCTTCGATGATGTGCCCACCCTCAAGGAACAGCACCCGCTCGGCTACCTGCCGGGCAAAGCCCATTTCATGGGTGACGCAGAGCATGGTCATGCCCGTGCCGGCCAGTTGTACCAGCACATCCAGCACTTCAGCGACCATTTCCGGGTCCAGCGCCGAGGTGGGCTCGTCAAACAGCATGATCCGCGGCTTCATGCACAGTGCCCTGGCAATCGCGACGCGCTGCTGCTGGCCGCCTGATAGCTGGCTGGGGTACTTGTGCGCCTGGCTCTCGATACCCACCTTGCTCAGGTACATGCGCGCCCGCTCTTCGGCGTCCTTGCGCGACAGCCCGCGCACGCTGGTGGGGGCCAGCAGGCAGTTGTCGAGCACGCTCATGTGCGGGAACAGGTTGAAATGCTGGAACACCATGCCGATGTCGCTGCGCACCTGCGCCGCTTCCCGGGTGGTGGCGGCCAGGTCGATGCCATCCACCTGGATGGTGCCCTGCTGGGCCACTTCCAGGCGGTTGATGCAGCGGATGAGGGTCGACTTGCCCGAGCCGGACGGCCCACACAGCACGATGCGTTCGCCTTCGCGCACCTGCAGGTTGATGTTGTGCAGCACGTGGAACGCGCCGTAGTGCTTGTTCAGGCCTTCGATGCGGATCAGCACCGGGCGTGGGTCGGGCTCGGGGGCAAGGCTTGCAAGGCTCAGGGGGGCGGTCATGTTGTTTTTCTCCCGCGTGGGTTCAGTCGAAACGAGTCGCGCTGTAGGGCGCAGGGTCGGTGAAAGGGGGCTCGCCGGTGATCAGCTCGGCCACCAGCCGGCCGCTGACCGGGCCCAGGGTAAGGCCGTGGTGGGCGTGGCCAAAGTTGAACCACAGCCCGGGGTGGCGCGCTGCGGGGCCGATGACCGGGCGCATGTCGGGCAGGCACGGGCGGCGGCCGAGCCAAGGGGTATCGTCCAGGCGCTCACCCAAAGCCGGGAACAGCTTGCGCGCCAGCGCCTCGCAGCGGCCCAGCTGGATCTGGTTCCCTGGTGCGCTGCTGGCGTCGAATTCGATGCCGGTGGTCAGGCGCACGCCGCGCGCCATCGGTGCCAGCACGTAGCCGCCCTGGGTGTCGCAGATTGAATGCTCAAGCGTTGCGCCGTCACGGGTGCTGTAGTGCATGTGATAGCCCCGCTTGATCGCCAGCGGAATCTGGTAGCCCAGGCCGCTGAACAGCTCGGCCGATTGCGGGCCGAGGCAGGCCACCACCTCGTCGGCGGTAATCGGGCCACGGCGGCTCTCTACCCGCCATTGGCCGTCGGCCTGGCGCAGGGCGCGCGCATCACCGTGCAGGAACTGCCCGCCGCGCTGCAGGAACAGCGCCGCGTAGCCGCGTGTGAGGGCGCCGGGGTTGTTCACGGTCTTGGGGTCGAGCCAGTGGATGCCGCCGACCACGGTGGCATCCAGTTGATGCTCGCGAGCCTGCAACTGCCCGCATTCCAGGATTTCGAATTGCAGGCCATAGCGGCTCAGGCCCTTGGCGTCGGCCTTGGCCTGCTCGAACAGGGCAGGGTCACGGAACACTTCGATCCAGCCTTTGGCCTGCACCAGCCCTTCCAGGCCAGCGGCTTCGATCAATGCGTCGTGTTCTTCGACGCAGCGCTGCACCAGCGGCAGCATGTCGGCGGCGGCCCCGGCCAGGCGCGCCGGGGCCGACTGGCGCCAGTAGCGCCATAGCCACGGCGCCGCCTTTGGCAGGTGCGCCAGGCTGTAGCGCACGTCGGGCTGGCGGTTCAGGCCGTAGCGCAGCAAGGCACCCACCTGCCGGGGGAAGGCATAGGGGATGACGCTGGAGCGCTCGATCAGCCCGGCGTTGCCGTGGCTGGTACCGCTGCCGGGTTCGTCGCGGTCGATCAGGACTACCTGGCGCCCGCGGGCCTGCAAGTGCAGGGCGGTGCTGACGCCGACGATGCCGGCGCCGAGGACAAGGGTCTGGCAATGCATGGAGCGTATCCTTCGGTCAGTTCAGGTGGCGGCCCAGTCGGCCTTCCAGGTGTTTCAGCAGGCGCCGCACCAGTTCGACGATCACCAGGTAGAGCACGGCGGCCCATAGGTAGATCTGGAAGTCGAAACTGCGCGAGAAGGCCAGTTTGGTCACGCCCATCAGGTCGTAGATGGTCACCAGCGAGGCAATCGCGCTGGCCTTGATCATCAGGATCAGTTCGTTGCCCAGCGGGCCGATGGCCACCAGCAACGACTGCGGCAGAATCACCTTGAAAAAGGTGGTAGAACGCTTCAGGTTCAGCGCCCGCGCCGCTTCATGCTGCCCCGGCGCGACGGCCATCAGGCTGCCGCGGAAGATCTCCGCCTGGTAGGCGGCGGTGTTCAGGGTGAAGGCCAGCAAGGTGCAGAACCACGCCTCGCGGAAAAACCACCACAGGCCGACGTCCTGCCAGAAGCCCTTGAGCGAACCCAGGCCGTAATACAGCAGAAACAGCTGGGCCAGCAGCGGCGAGCCGCGGAAGAAGTACACATAGCCGGCGGCCATGCGTTGCAGCAGCAGGCTGCGCGACATGCGTGCCAGGGCCAGTAACAGCCCGAGGACGGCGCCCAGGCTGAAGGAAATGGCTACCAGTTTGGCGGTGACCAGCAGGCCATCAAGAAAGCGTGGCCCATAGCGTTCCAGCAGGTCGGGGTCGAGCACCAGTGCCAACAGTTGTTCGAAGCTCATGCCCGTGCTCCTTGCAGGTGGCGGTTACTGCGCCGTTCGATGAAAGCGAAGACGCGCCCGGAAAGCGCTGCGAACAGCAGGTAACCCAGGCAGGCGACGCCATAGAAGAACATTGGCTCCTTGGTCACGCTGACGGCCAGGTTGGTCTGACGCATCAGGTCGACCAGTGAGATGGTCGACACCAGCGAGGTGTCCTTGAGCAGCGACAGCCAGTTGTTCGACAGGCCGGGCAGGGCGATGCGGGTAAGTTGTGGCAGCAACACCTTGAAAAAAGCGGTGCGCTTGCTCAGGCCCAATGCCGAGCAGGCCTCCAGCTGGCCCTTGGGCAGGGTCTTGAAGGCGGCCAGCCAGATCTCGCTTGAGAACGCGGCGAACACCAGGCTGAAGGCGATCATCGCGGCGAGGAAGGTGTTGATCAGGAATTCACCCTGATAGCCCATGGCCGCGAGGATTTTCTGCGCGGCGATCTGGCAGCCGTAATAGATGATCAGCAGTGTCAGCAGTTCGGGCAGGCCGCGGAACACCGTAGAGAAGGTGGTGGCCCAGGCCCGTGGCAGGCGCTTGCGCGAACGCGCCGCCAGCGCTACCAGCAGGCCCAGCGGCAGACCGATGGGCAGGCAGGCCAGTGCCAGTGAAACAGTCACCAGGGCGCCGGCCAGCAACGCCTGGCCCCAGCCTCCGCTGGCGAAGGACAGCAACGACAATTGATCGAGCATGACGAACACCTTGTGTTGACCTCACCGGCCTCATCGCCGCCAAGCCAGCTTTCACAAGAGACTGCACATCTGTCAGGCCTTGTGCGGTCCTGTGGGAGCTGGCTTGCCGGCGATAGGGCCGGATCAGGCGAGACGGGCTCTAGGATCAGTTGTAGATATCGAAAGCAAAGTACTTGCTGGCGATCTTCTGGTATGTGCCGTTGGCCACGATCTGTTGCAGCGCGGTGTTCAGGCGCTGGCGCAGGGCTTCGTCATCCTTGCGCACGGCAATGGCGGCGTCGGCCTTGGTATCGGCCACGTCGCCGAGGATCTTGCAGCAGTCCCCGCCGTTCTTGTTCATCCACTCGTGCAGCGGGAATTTATCGGCAATCACCCCGTCCAGGCGCCCGGCGGCCAGGTCGGCGTTGGCTTCGTCCATGGTCGGGTACAGCTTCACATCGGCCCCGGCCTTGCCATACACGTCTTCGGCGTAGATAGCCTGGGTGGACGACGACTGAGCCCCGACGGTGTAGCCGACAAAGTCGGTCTGTGCGCTGTCGATCTTGCTGTCCTTGGCTACCGCTACGGTCAGCGGGGTGCGGTAGTAGTGGTCGGTGAAAGCAATTTTCTTGCGCCGCTCTTCGGTGTTGATCATCGATGCGACGATGGCGTCGTACTTGCGCGCCATCAGGGCGGGGATGATGCCTTCCCAGTCCTGGGCCACCAGCGTGCACTCGACTTTCATCTGTTCGCACAGGGCATGGGTGATGTCGATATCGAAGCCATGCAGCTTGTTATCGGCGTCTACATAGTTGAAGGGCGGGTAGGCACCCTCGGTGGCGAAGCGCAGGGTTTCGGCACTGGCGGCGCCCGTCAGCAGCAGGGCACACGCTCCCACCAAGGCCATGGTCTTGTTCATCTCGCACCTCATTGCACTCTTGCTATTGTTGTTTTCCCGTCGGCCACGAGGTGTAGCCGACGAACTCGTTATGTAGAGCGGCAGTCGCTTCCAAGCGTTTTTCAACATCAGGCCCGAGCTTCTTGCAGACCTCGTTGACCATCAGGTGCACCCACGACAACATCGTCGAGGTGGATTCCCAGAACAGATTGAACTCGGTGGGGATGCGGAACACCTCGTCGGCGTTGGCATCAGCCCAGTCGCAGAAGGTGTCGGTCACCAGGGTGACCGCAATGCCTGCCTCACGTGCCTTTTGGCACAGCAGCAGGGCGTGACGGGAGTAACGGCGCGCCTCGAACACCACCAAAGCGCTGTCTTCGGCGCGGCCCAGCAGCACGTCACCGAAGTGCCCGGCACTGAGATCGACCAGTTGCACCCCATCGCGCAGGTACTGCAGCAGGTGGCTCATGCACATGGCGATGCCGCGCTCGGTCTGGAAGCCGGCGATGAACACCCGCGGCTTGCTCGCCAGGCGTTGCGCTACGCTGTGCCAGGTCGGGCTCTGGCGGTACTCGTGGACGCGCATCAAGGCCGCGATTTCCAGCTCCAGGCTGCCGGCGTTGTCACCAGCGTCCTGGTTCTGGCGGTAATCCTGCAATCGGTCGCCCACCAGCCATGGGCCATCGCCCAGGTCGTTCTGCAGGTCTTGCTTAAGTGCCTTGAGGTGGGCATAACCCAGTGAGCGGCAGAAGCGCCCGACGCTGGATTCGCTTACCTGCAGCTTGGCGGCGATGCTGGCCGAGGTCTGGAAAGGCAGTTCGTGCAGGTTGGCAAGCATGTAGGTGGCGATCTTGCGACCCGAGGCAGCGGCCCCTTCGAGGCTGTTTTCCAGGCGTTGCTTGATCGGTTGGCTCATGCTGCGGCTCCAGGGGGTAAGGCTTGGGAAGAAAATGAATGTTTTCTGTCATCAAGTCAACATTTGACAGATTGCTGTCACATGCAGGAAAGTTTTTGTCGTTGCAACGCTGTAGCCATTCCAATACCAACAAGGAGCTTCAGATGTCCGCACCTTCCACCAGCACCGTCGTGCGCGTGCCTTTTACCGAGCTCCAGAGCCTGTTGCAGGCCATCTTCCAGCGCCATGGGTGCAACGAGGCCGTGGCCCGGGTGCTGGCCCACAACTGCGCCAGCGCCCAGCGTGATGGCGCCCATAGCCATGGGGTGTTCCGCATCCCCGGCTATGTTTCGACCCTGACCAGTGGTTGGGTCGATGGCAATGCCACCCCAAAGGTCAGCGACGTGGCCGCCGGCTACGTGCGTGTCGATGCTGCTGGCGGTTTTGCCCAGCCGGCACTGGCGGCAGCCCGTGAGCTACTGGTGGCCAAGGCGCGCAACGCTGGCATTGCGGTGCTGGCGATCCACAATTCGCACCACTTTGCCGCGTTGTGGCCGGATGTAGAACCGTTCGCCGAAGAGGGCCTGGTGGCCCTGAGCGTGGTCAACAGCATGACCTGCGTAGTGCCGCATGGCGCGCGCAAGCCACTGTTTGGTACCAACCCCATCGCTTTTGCAGCGCCTTGTGCCGAACACGACCCTATCGTCTTCGACATGGCCACCAGCGCCATGGCCCACGGCGACGTGCAGATTGCCGCGCGTGCCGGCCAGCAACTGCCCGAAGGCATGGGGGTGGATGCCAATGGCGAACCGACCACCGAGCCCAAGGCGATTCTGGAGGGCGGCGCGTTGCTGCCGTTTGGCGGGCACAAGGGCTCGGCGCTGTCGATGATGGTCGAGTTGCTGGCGGCGGCGCTGACCGGGGGGAATTTCTCCTGGGCATTCGACTGGTCGGAGCACCCGGGGGCGAAAACACCCTGGACCGGGCAACTGATCATCGTCATCGACCCTAGCAAGAGCGAGGGCGAGCGCTTTGCCCAGCGCAGTCGCGAACTGGTGGAGCAGATGCAGGCGGTGGGCCTGACGCGCATGCCGGGTGAGCGGCGCTATCGTGAGCGCGAGGTGGCCGAGGAGGAGGGGGTGGCGGTAACCGAGCAGGAGTTGCAGGGCCTGAAGGCGCTGCTTGCCTGACCCGGCCTGCCGGCGATGAGGGCATCACTGTCAGCGCCAATCTCCGGCCATGCAATGTTGCATAGACAACCTTGCACAATAGTGGATGTTCCTGAGCACACACTCCGGGTATGCTCAGGTCTGCCTTTTCGAACTGTCCTGATTCAAGGAGCTGCACGCTGTGTTCAAACATGTCGATGCCTATGCCGGCGACCCGATCCTCTCGCTGATGGAAACCTTCAAGGCCGACCCGCGCGCCGACAAGGTCAACCTGAGTATCGGCCTGTACTACGATGAGGCCGGCGTGGTGCCGCAACTGGCGGCTGTGGATGCGGTGGAAAAACGCATTGCTGGCCAGGACCATGAAGCGTCCCTTTACTTGCCAATGGAAGGCCTGGCCAGCTACCGCCAGGCTATTCAGGCGTTGTTGTTCGGTGCCGATCACCCGGCCGTGACCGGCGGTCGCGTGGCCACCGTACAGACTGTGGGTGGCTCCGGCGCCCTGAAAGTCGGTGCCGACTTCCTCAAGCGCTACTTCCCGCAGTCCGAAGTCTGGGTCAGCAACCCGACCTGGGACAACCACCGCGCCATCTTCGAAGGCGCCGGCTTCAAGGTGCACACCTACCCGTACTTCGACCAGGCCTCCCGTGGCGTGGACTTCGACGGCATGCTGGCCACCCTGCAGACCCTGCCGGCCAACAGCGTGGTATTGCTGCACCCTTGCTGCCACAACCCCACCGGTGCCGACCTTACGCAAAACCAGTGGCAACACGTGGTCGAAGTGGTCAAGGCACGCCAGCTGATCCCGTTCCTCGACATTGCCTACCAGGGCTTTGCCGAAGGCCTGGTGGAAGACGCCTACGCCATCCGTGAAATGGCCCGCGCCGGCGTGCCGTGCCTGGTCAGCAACTCGTTCTCGAAAATCTTCTCGCTGTACGGCGAGCGGGTAGGTGGCCTGTCGGTGGTCTGCGACGACGACGCCACGGCCCAAAGCGTGCTTGGGCAGCTCAAGGCAACCGTGCGCCGCAACTACTCCAGCCCGCCCAATTTTGGCGCCCAGCTGGTGGCAGGCGTATTGAGCGATGCAGCGCTCAATGCCCAGTGGGCCGATGAAGTCGAAGTGATGCGCAAGCGTATCCTCGACATGCGTCAGGCGCTGGTCGATGCCCTGGCCGTGTTGCTGCCAGGCCAGGACTTCCAGTTCTTCCTGCGCCAGCGTGGCATGTTCAGCTACACCGGCTTCAGCGTCGAGCAAGTGCGGCGCCTGCGTGACGAGTTCGGCGTGTACCTGATCGACAGCGGCCGTGTGTGCATGTCCGGCTTGCGCCCGGCCAACCTGCAACGGGTTGCCGAAGCGTTCGCTGCTGTTCAGAAGTAATCGCTCAAGGGGCCCTGCGCGGCCCTGCCTGTGGGAGCGGCCTTGCCGCTCCCACAATTATCTTCTTTACCCACCGGTGTAGCCTGCTTGTAAAGACAAGTGCAACCGCCCCTCGGAAAAGGGCTTCGCAAGTGCAACCTTTCGGTGCACAATCGCGCCCCTCTTTTCCGGTTGAGTTGGGCGAAGGCACTGTTTCGCCATTCTCAGCCTGTTACAGTCTTGCGAGTGGAGCTTCACCCGGAATGAATGAGCAGGCCCCAAGCGTTGAACAACGCTTTGTAGAATCGACCCCCGCCACCCTCGGCAGCTGGGCGCGTCACGACACCACCTGGATGCTGGGCCTGTTCGGCACAGCCATTGGCGCCGGAACCCTGTTCCTGCCGATCAACGCCGGGCTTGGCGGTTTCTGGCCGCTGCTGATCCTGGCTGTACTGGCCTTCCCAATGACCTACTTCGCCCACCGCGGGTTGACCCGCTTCGTGCTCTCCGGGCGCAATGGTGGCGACATCACCGAAGTGGTCAAAGAGCACTTCGGCAGCAACGCCGGTGCCGCGATCACCGTGCTGTACTTCTTCGCGATCTTCCCCATCCTGCTTATCTACAGCGTGGCGCTGACCAACACCGTGTCCAGCTTCATGGAGCACCAGCTGCACATGGCGCCGCCACCGCGGGCCATCCTGTCGTTTGTGCTGATCCTCGGCCTGTTGGCCATCGTGCGCTGTGGCGAGCAGGCCACGGTCAAGGTCATGAGCCTGCTGGTGTACCCGTTCATCGTCGCCCTGGCGCTGCTGGGCCTGTACCTGGTACCGCACTGGACCGGTGGCATCCTCGACAGCGCCACCCAGGTGCCGCCGGCCTCGGCCTTCCTGCACACCCTGTGGCTGGCCATTCCGGTAATGGTGTTCTCGTTCAACCACTCGCCGATCATTTCGGCCTTCGCGGTCGACCAGAAGCGCCGCTACGGCGAGCATGCCGACGAGCGTAGCGGCCAGATCCTGCGCCGTGCCCACCTGCTGATGGTGGTGATGGTGCTGTTCTTCGTGTTCAGTTGCGTGCTCACCCTGAGCAGCGCCCAGCTGGCCGAAGCCAAGGCACAGAACCTGTCGATTCTGTCGTACCTGGCCAACCACTTCAGCAACCCGACCATCGCGTTCGCTGCGCCGCTGATCGCCTTCGTGGCCATCGCCAAGTCGTTCCTGGGCCATTACATCGGTGCCAGCGAGGGCCTGAAGGGCATTATCACCAAGACCGGCGCGCGGCCGGGCGCCAAGGCACTGGACCGCGTAGTGGCCGCGTTGATGCTGGTGGTGTGCTGGATCGTTGCCACCCTCAACCCGAGCATCCTCGGCATGATCGAATCGCTCGGCGGCCCGATCCTCGCGGTGCTGCTGTTCCTGATGCCGATGTACGCCATCCGCCGTGTACCGTCGATGCGCAAATACAGCGGTGCAGCCTCCAACGTGTTCGTTGTAGTGGTCGGCCTGGTTGCGCTGACCTCGGTGGTATACGGCCTGCTGGGCTGATTCGCTGCTTTAGATGAAGAATGCCCAGGTCGCTTGTCGTAACCTGGGCATTTTTTTGTCCACAAAAATTGTCCGGCAATAGAACAATTTCACCTGCCCCCATAGGCACCCGGCCGCCTTCATGCTTAACTCACTGTCCTTTTCAAACCCAGCATAAGGATTTCGTCATGGCTCAAGTGACTCTCAAAGGCGGCCCGGTTCAAGTCAACGGCGAACTGCCGAAAATCGGCGCCCAGGCTCCGGCATTCTCCCTGGTCGGTGAAGGCCTGGCTGACAAGTCGCTGAAGGACTACGCCGGCAAGCGCAAAGTGCTGAACATCTTCCCGAGCGTCGACACCCCAACCTGCGCCACCTCCGTGCGCAAGTTCAACGCTCAGGCCAATGATGTAGCCAACACTGTGGTGCTGTGCATCTCCGCCGACCTGCCGTTCGCCCAGGCGCGTTTCTGCGGTGCCGAAGGCCTGGAAAATGTTAAGAACCTGTCGACCCTGCGTGGCCGCGAGTTCCTCGAGAACTACGGCGTCGCCATTGCCGACGGCCCGCTGGCCGGCCTGGCTGCCCGCGCCGTGGTGGTGCTGGATGAAAACGACAACGTGCTGCACAGCGAACTGGTTGGCGAAATTGCTGACGAGCCGAACTACGATGCAGCGCTGGCAGTACTGAAGTAAGGGTTGCGGGGCAGGGCGGCTGAGTCCTGTGGTGGCCTCTTCGCGGGTGAACCCGCTCCCACAGGTAAAGCACAGCTTTTGAAATCTGTGCGGTACCTGTGGGAGCGGGTTCACCCGCGAAAGGGCCAGCCCAGGCAACCGAAACCTTTCAGCCCGCCACTCCTCCAAGCAACACCCTGTAACGGCCCGGAACGCTTTCCGGGCCGTTTTCATTTAAAGTTCAGCGTCTTGGCAACGTCAGCCAAAGGTAAACCTCTGGTAAAGGCCCTTTGCTAAAACGATACCATTGCTTATCGTTCATCCTCCCCAAGCCGCCATTCCGAACAAGGTTCGTTCAACCCATGCAAGTGTCCAATTCCCGTTCCCCCCGTCGCTGGCTCGTCGGCCTGCTGATCCTGCTGCTGGTGGCTGCACTGGCCTGGTGGCTGTGGCCTGCAGCAACGCCTGCGCATAAAGAAGCCGGCGGCGGCGGGCGCGGTGGCAAGGGCATGGGCATGATGGGTGGCCGCCCAGGGTTCGGCGGCTCCAGCGAAGCGGTGCCGGTACGCGTCGAACCGGTACGCGTAGGCGACTTCCCCCTGTATTACAAAGCCCTGGGCACCGTCACCGCCACCAATACGGTGAATGTGCGCAGCCGCGTGGCTGGCGAACTGGTGAAGATCCACTTCAAGGAAGGCCAGCAGGTCAAGGCCGGCGACCTGCTCGCCGAAATCGACCCGCGCTCGTACCGCATCGCCCTGCAGCAGGCCGAAGGTACGCTGGCGCAAAACCAGGCGCAGCTGAAAAACGCCCAGGTGGATGTAGCCCGCTACAAAGGCCTGTACGCCGAAGACAGTATTGCCAAGCAAACCCTCGACACCGCCGAAGCGCAGGTGGCGCAGTTCCAGGGGCTGGTCAAGACCAACCAGGCACAGGTCAACGACGCTCGCCTGAACCTCGACTTCACCCAGATCCGTGCCCCGATCAACGGCCGCGTGGGCCTGCGCCAGCTCGACCTGGGCAACCTCGTTGCGGCCAACGACACCACTGCATTGGTGGTGATTACCCAGACCGAGCCGATCAATGTCGCCTTCACCCTGCCGGAGACCGAGCTGAGCACCGTGCTGGAACGCTACCGCAGCGGCGCCAGCCTGCCGGTCGAGGCCTGGGACCGCAGTGACAGCAAGTTGCAGTCCACCGGCGTGCTGGGCAGTATCGACAACCAGATCGACACCACCACCGGTACCCTCAAGTTCAAGGGGCGCTACGAGAACAAGGACCTGGCCCTGTTCCCCAATCAGTTCGTCAACGTGCGCCTGCTGGCCGATACCCTCAAGCAGGTGGTGTTGGCCCCGGCAGCGGCCATCCAGTTTGGCAATGACGGCACGTTTGCCTATGTGGTCAACGCCGAAAACACTGTGAATGTTCGCAAGCTCAAGGTCGGCGCCAGCGATGGCGAGAACAGCGTCATCCTCGAAGGCCTGAAGGCCGGCGACCGTCTGGTGCTGGAAGGCACCGACCGCCTGCGTGAAGGCACCAAAGTGGAAGTGGTCGAAGACAGCTCGCAAGTGCCGACCACCCCGGGCCAGCATCTCCAAGGGCAGGACACCAAGGGCGCGGCGCACACCGGTGAAGCTCAGCCAGGCAAAGCAGCAGGCAAGGCGGGCGCATGAACCTCTCGCGTCTGTTCATCCTGCGGCCGGTCGCCACCACGCTGAGCATGCTGGCCATTGTCCTGGCCGGCCTGATCGCCTACAAGCTGCTGCCGGTCTCCGCTTTGCCGCAGGTGGATTACCCGACCATCCGCGTCATGACCCTGTACCCCGGCGCCAGTCCGCAGGTCATGACCAGCGCCGTCACCGCACCCCTGGAGCGCCAGTTCGGCCAGATGCCTGGCCTGGAGCAAATGGCTTCGACCAGTTCCGGTGGTGCATCGGTGCTTACCCTGCGCTTCAACCTCGACATGAACATGGACGTTGCCGAGCAGCAGGTGCAGGCTGCGATCAACGCTGCCAGCAATCTGCTGCCCAGCGACCTGCCTGCGCCGCCGGTGTACAACAAGGTCAACCCGGCTGACACCCCGGTGCTGACCTTGGCCATTTCGTCCAAGACCATGCCGCTGCCCAAGCTCAATGACCTGGTCGATACGCGCGTGGCACAAAAGCTTGCACAGATCAGCGGCGTAGGCATGGTCAGCATTGCCGGCGGCCAGCGTCAGGCGGTACGCATCAAGGTCAACGTGGACGCCCTGGCGGCCAACGGCCTGAACCTGGATGACGTGCGCACGCTGATCGGCGCCTCGAACGTGAACCAGCCCAAGGGCAATTTCGATGGCCCCACCCGGGTGTCGATGCTCGATGCCAATGACCAGCTGCGCTCCCCCGAGGAATACGCCAACCTGATCCTGGCCTACAACAACGGTGCCCCACTGCGTCTGAAGGATGTGGCGGAAATTGTCGATGGCGCCGAAAACGAGCGGCTGGCCGCCTGGGCCAACGAAAACCATGCGGTGCTGCTGAACATCCAGCGCCAGCCTGGCGCCAACGTCATTGAAGTGGTCGACCGTATCAAGGAACTGTTGCCGTCGATCACCGACAACCTGCCGGCCGGCCTCGATGTGTCGGTGCTGACTGACCGCACCCAGACCATCCGCGCCGCGGTCAAGGACGTACAGCATGAACTGCTGATTGCCATTGTCCTGGTGGTGATGGTTACCTTCGTCTTCCTGCGCCGTTTCAGCGCTACCCTTATTCCGTCGATTGCCGTGCCACTGTCACTGATCGGCACCTTCGGCGTGATGTACCTGGCCGGTTTCTCGGTGAACAACCTGACGCTGATGGCCCTGACCATTGCCACCGGCTTTGTGGTCGACGATGCCATTGTCATGCTGGAGAACATCTCCCGGCACATCGAGGAGGGCGAGATGCCCATGCAGGCGGCGCTCAAGGGCGCCCGGCAGATCGGCTTTACCCTGATCTCGCTCACCTTCTCACTGATTGCGGTACTGATCCCGCTGCTGTTCATGGCTGACGTGGTCGGCCGCCTGTTCCGCGAGTTCGCCATCACCCTGGCAGTGGCCATCCTGATTTCCCTGGTGGTGTCGCTGACCCTGACGCCCATGATGTGCGCGCGCCTGCTCAAGCGTGAGCCCAAGGAAGAGGAACAAGGCCGCTTCTACCGCGCCAGCGGCGCCTGGATCGACTGGCTGATCAAACACTACGGCAACGCCCTGCAGTGGGTACTCAAGCACCAGCCGCTGACCTTGTTGGTGGCGGTGGCCAGCCTGGTGCTGACCGTGTTCCTGTACATGGTAGTGCCGAAGGGCTTCTTCCCGGTGCAGGACACCGGCGTGATCCAGGGTATCTCCGAAGCACCGCAGTCTACCTCGTTCGCCGCCATGAGCGAGCGTCAGCAGGCCCTGAGCAAGGTGATCCTGCAGGACCCTGCCGTGCAAAGCCTGTCGTCCTACATCGGCGTCGATGGCGACAACGCCACCCTCAACAGCGGCCGCCTGCTGATCAACCTCAAGCCTCACGGCGAGCGCGACGCCACCGCCAGCGAAGTGATCAGCCGCCTGCAGCCGCAACTTGACCGGCTGGTGGGCATCCGCCTGTTCATGCAGCCGGTGCAGGACCTGAGCATCGAGGACCGGGTCAGCCGAACCCAGTACCAGTTCAGCCTGTCATCGCCGGACGCCGACCTGCTGGCGCAATGGAGCGGCAAGCTGGTGCAGGCGCTGCAGCAACGCGCGGAGCTGGCCGACGTCGCCAGTGACCTCCAGGACAAGGGCCTGCAGGTGTACCTGGTGATTGACCGCGATATGGCCAGCCGCTTGGGCATCAGCGTGTCGCAGATCACCAATGCCCTGTACGACGCCTTCGGCCAGCGGCAGATTTCTACCATCTACACCCAAGCCAGCCAGTACCGCGTGGTGCTGCAGTCGAAGGACGCTTCAGTGATCGGCCCGCAGGCGCTGGAGTCGATCCACGTCAAGGCCACCGATGGCGGCCAGGTGCGGCTGTCGGCGCTGGCGCGCATCGAGCAGCGTCAGGCCCAGCTGGCCATTTCCCACATTGGCCAGTTCCCTGCAGTGACCCTGTCGTTCAACCTGGCCCATGGCGCCTCGCTAGGTGAAGCCGTGCAGGTGATCGAGCAGGTGCAGAAGGACATCGGCATGCCGCTGGGGGTGCAAACCCGCTTCCAGGGGGCTGCGGAGGCCTTCCAGGCGTCGCTGTCGAGCACCTTGCTGCTGATTCTGGCGGCGGTGGTGACCATGTACATCGTGCTGGGCGTGCTGTACGAAAGCTACATCCACCCGGTGACCATCCTCTCGACCCTGCCGTCGGCGGCGGTGGGGGCCTTGCTGGCCTTGCTCATCAGCGGCAACGACCTGGGCATGATCGCCATCATCGGCATCATTCTGCTCATCGGCATCGTCAAGAAGAACGCGATCATGATGATCGACTTTGCCCTTGAGGCCGAGCGCCACCAGGGCATGAGCCCGCGCGATGCGATTTACCAGGCGGCGCTGCTGCGCTTCCGGCCGATCCTGATGACCACCCTGGCCGCGCTGTTCGGTGCGGTGCCGCTGATGCTCGCCACTGGTTCCGGCGCCGAGCTGCGCCAGCCGCTGGGCCTGGTCATGGTCGGCGGGTTGCTGGTCAGCCAGGTGCTGACGCTGTTCACCACCCCGGTCATCTACCTGTATTTCGACCGCCTGGCCCGCCGCTGGCGCCCGGGCACAGACGTGAAGCAGGCCGAGGCATGAACCTGTCCGGTCCTTTCATCCGTCGCCCGGTAGCGACCATGCTGCTGAGCCTGGCGATCATGCTGCTGGGCGGGGTCAGCTTCGGCCTGTTGCCTGTGTCACCGCTGCCGCAGATGGACTTCCCGGTAATCGTGGTGTCGGCCAATTTGTCCGGCGCCAGCCCGGAGGTCATGGCCTCCACCGTGGCCACGCCACTGGAGCGCAAGCTGGGCAGCATCGCCGGCGTGACCACCTTGACCAGCAGCTCCAACCAGGGCTCCACGCGGGTCATCATCGGTTTCGAGATGGGCCGCGACATCGACGGCGCGGCGCGCGAGGTGCAGGCAGCGATCAACGCCACCCGCAACCTGTTGCCCAGCGGCATGCGCAGCATGCCCACCTACAAGAAGATCAACCCGTCGCAAGCACCGATCATGGTGCTGTCGCTGACGTCGGACGTGCTGCAGAAAGGCCAGCTGTACGACCTGGCCGACACCATCCTGTCGCAGAGCCTGGCCCAGGTATCGGGGGTAGGGGAAGTGCAGATCGGCGGCAGTTCGCTGCCGGCGGTGCGCATTGCCGTCGAGCCGCAATTGCTCAACCAGTACGGTGTGTCACTGGACGATGTGCGCACGGCCGTGGCCAACGCCAACCAGCGTCGGCCCATGGGCTTTGTCGAGGATGCCGAGCGCAACTGGCAGGTAAGGGCCAACGACCAGCTGGAAAGCGCCAAGGATTACGAGCCGGTGGTGATCCGCCAGCAGAACGGCACCATCCTGCGCCTGTCCGACGTGGCGAGCATTACCGATGGCGTGGAGAACCGCTACAACAGCGGTTTCTTCAATGACCAGAGTGCGGTGTTGCTGGTGGTCAACCGCCAGAGCGGTGCCAACATCATCGAGACGGTCGACCAGATCAAGGCGCAGTTGCCCGCCCTGCAGTCGTTGCTGCCGGCCAGTGTGCAACTGAACGTGGCGATGGACCGCTCGCCGGTGATCAAGGCCACCCTGAAGGAAGCCGAACACACCCTGCTGATCGCTGTGGTGCTGGTGATCCTGGTGGTGTACCTGTTCCTCGGCAGCTTGCGCGCCTCACTGATACCCAGCCTGGCAGTGCCCGTATCGCTGGTGGGCACTTTCGCGGTCATGTACCTGTGCGGGTTCTCGCTCAACAACCTGTCGCTGATGGCGTTGATCCTCGCCACTGGCCTGGTGGTGGACGACGCCATCGTGGTGCTGGAGAACATCTCGCGGCACATCGAGGACGGCCAGCCGCCGATGAAGGCGGCCTTCCTGGGGGCCAAGGAAGTGGGCTTCACCTTGCTGTCGATGAACGTGTCGCTGGTGGCGGTGTTCGTCTCCATCCTGTTCATGGGCGGCATCGTGCGCAACCTGTTCCAGGAGTTCTCGATCACACTGGCGGCGGCGATCATCGTGTCGCTGGTGGTATCGCTGACCCTCACGCCAATGCTGTGCGCCCGCTGGCTCAAACCACACCAGGCCGCGCAGACCCGCCTGCAGCGCTGGAGCGACAACGTCCACCAGCGCATGGTCAACGCCTACGACCGGAGCCTGGGTTGGGTCTTGCGCCACAAGCGCCTGACCCTGCTCAGCCTGCTGGCGACCATTGGTATCAACATCGCCCTGTACGTGGTAATACCCAAGACCCTGATGCCACAGCAGGACACCGGCCAGCTGATGGGCTTTATCCGCGGTGACGACGGCCTGTCGTTCACCGTGATGCAGCCGAAGATGGAAATCTACCGCCGCGCCTTGCTGGCTGACCCGGCAGTACAGAGTGTGGCCGGTTTCATCGGTGGCAACAGCGGTACCAACAATGCCATGGTGTTGGTGCGCCTCAAGCCGATCAGCGAGCGCAAGATCGATGCGCAGAAGGTGATCGAGCGGCTGCGCAAGGAAATGCCCAAAGTGCCCGGTGGTCGGCTGTTCCTGATGGCCGACCAGGACCTGCAGCTGGGTGGCGGCGGGCGTGACCAGACCTCGTCACAGTACCTGTATACCCTGCAAAGCGGCGACCTGGCGGCTTTGCGCCAGTGGTTCCCCAAGGTGGTTGCGGCGCTGCGTGCACTGCCGGAGCTGACCGCCATCGACGCGCGTGACGGCTCCGGTACCCAGCAGGTGACGCTGGTGGTCGACCGTGACCAGGCCAAGCGCTTGGGCATCGACATGGACATGGTGACCACGGTACTGAACAACGCCTACAGCCAGCGGCAGATTTCCACCATCTACGACAGCCTCAACCAGTACCAGGTGGTGCTGGAAATCAACCCGAAATACGCCTGGGACCCGAGCACCCTCGAGCAAGTGCAGGTGATTACCGCGGACGGGGCCCGCGTGCCGTTGTCGACCATCGCCCGTTACGAGAACAGCCTGGCCAATGACCGGGTCAGCCACGAAGGCCAGTTCGCCTCGGAAGACATCGCCTTCGACGTCGCCGAGGGCTACAGCCCCGACCAGGCCATGGCGGCGGTGGAGCGTGCAGTGGCCAAGCTCGGCCTGCCCGAAGAGGTGATCGCCAAGCTTGGTGGTACGGCCGATGCCTTTGCCAAGACCCAGCAGGGCCAGCCCTTCATGATCCTTGGCGCACTGCTGCTGGTGTACCTGGTGCTGGGCATTCTTTATGAAAGCTACATCCACCCGCTGACCATTCTGTCGACACTGCCTTCGGCAGGCGTCGGTGCCTTGCTGACGCTGTATGTCACCGGTGGCGAATTCAGCCTGATCTCGCTGCTGGGGCTGTTCCTGCTGATCGGTGTGGTGAAGAAGAACGCCATCTTGATGATCGACCTGGCCTTGCAGCTGGAGCGTCACCAAGGTCTGTCGCCGGAAGAGTCGATCCGTCGGGCCTGCCTGCTGCGCCTTCGACCGATTCTGATGACCACCCTTGCAGCCATCCTTGGCGCCTTGCCGCTGCTGCTGAGCCACGCGGAAGGCGCGGAAATGCGCCAGCCGCTGGGCCTGACCATTATCGGTGGCCTGGTCTTCAGCCAGGTCCTCACCCTTTATACGACGCCGGTGGTCTACTTGTACCTGGACCGCCTGCGCCACCGTTTGAACCGTTGGCGCGGCGTGCGCACCGACGTCGCCCTGGAAACCCCGCTATGACTTTCGCCCAGACCCCACTTCACCGTGCGCTGCAAGCGTTGACCAAAGGGCGAGGCTCGCGCCTGCTAGGCGCCGGGCTGTGCGTGGCCTTGCTCAGTGCCTGTACCTTGAGCCCGGACTATCACCGCCCCGAGCTGAACAGCACGGCGGCGCAGTTCAAACACGCCGAAGGCTGGACCCAGGCCACGCCGTCCGATGCCATCGCCCGCGGCGCCTGGTGGGAAATCTACGGCGATGCAGGGCTCAATGCGCTGGTTGAAGAGCTTAACCGCAGCAACCAGACCGTGGCGCAATCGGAAGCGCAATACCGCCAGGCCCAGGCGCTGGTGCGCAGCAGCCGTGCAGCGTTGTTCCCAAGCCTGGACCTGAGCGCAAGCAAAAACCGCTCCGCCCAAGGTACCGGCAGCTCCAGTTCCAGCCTTTCCAACAACAGCAGTGGTATTCGCAATACCTACAACGCCCAGCTCGGTGTCAGCTGGGAAATCGACCTGTGGGGCAAGCTGCGCGAAACCATGAATGCCAACGAGGCCAGTGCCGAAGCCAGCTTTGCCGACCTCGCCTCGATCCGCTTGAGCCAGCAATCAGAGCTGGTGCAGAACTACCTGCAATTGCGGGTTATCGATGAGCAGAAACGCTTGCTGGAAGCCACCGTGGCAGCCTATGAGCGCTCGCTTCGAATGACCGAAAACCAGTACCGGGCTGGTGTCTCCGGGCCGGATGCCGTGGCCCAGGCCCGCACCCAGCTCAAAAGCACCCAGGCTGACCTGATCGACCTGATCTGGCAGCGTGCGCAGTTCGAGAACGCCATCGCTGTGCTGCTGGGCAAGACCCCGGCCGACTTCGCTCTGGCCGACAGCAAGGCCATTCCGGCATTGCCGCAAATTCCGGTTTCGCTGCCGTCGCAACTGCTGGAGCGTCGCCCGGACATCGCTGCTGCCGAACGCAACGTAATGGCGGCCAACGCCAATATCGGGGTGTCGCGGGCGGCGTACTTCCCGGACCTCAGCCTGAGCATGAGTGGTGGCTATTCCAGCAGCAGTTTCAGCAACTGGATCGAGTTGCCCAACCGGTACTGGTCGGTAGGCCCGCAGCTGGCGCTGACCCTGTTCGACGCCGGCAAGCGCAGCGCCGAGGTGGACCGCACGGTGGCGGTGTATGACCAGACCGTGGCCCAGTATCGTCAGACGGTGCTGGACGGCTTCAAGGAAGTGGAAAACCTGCTGGTGCAGTTGAAGGTGTACGGCGATGAAGCGGGGGTGCGTCAAGAGGCGCTGGATGCCGCACGCGAGTCGCTGCGCCTGACCGAGAACCAGTACCGCGCCGGGTTGATCGGCTACCTGGACGTAGTCAACGTGCAGACCACGGCACTGAGCAACGAGCGCAGCGTGTTGAACCTGCTGCAAGGGCGCCTGGTGGCCAGTGTGCAATTAGTGGCCGCATTGGGTGGCGGCTGGGATGCCGAGCAGGCGTTCGCCGAGCAGGACTGACCGGCACGTACAGGCCCTTGGAGGAGCGGCCTTGTGTCGGGATCGGGCCGCAAGGCGGCCCCGGCGATCTCTGTGTGCGCACCTGGTTTTGCAACCTCTGTGGTAGCGGGCTTGCCCCGCGAACACCGGCACAGCCGGTGCCATGCACCGCGTAAACCCCTTCGCGGGACAAGCCCGCTCCCACAATGGCCATGGGCCTTATTGGATCCATTCCCATTCGCAAAAACCCCGTGCGTTTCGCTTAAGCTTGAGTACAATCGTCAGCTTTTGCCGGGCCCCCTGTCCCGTCGCTGGAATTCCCAATGCTGACCGGTAGCTACTCCTCTTCACTGGTGTTGATTTCGCTGTGCGTGGCGATTCTGGCGTCCTATACCGCCCTTGACCTGACTGGCCGCATCGCCACCGCCAAGGGCCGGGCTGCCTACCTTTGGATGGGCGGCGGCGGGCTGGCCATGGGCATCGGCGTGTGGTCGATGCACTTCATTGGCATGCTTGCGTTCAGCCTGCCCATCGATCTGGGTTACGACCTTGCCTTGACCGCGTTCTCGCTGTTGATCGCCGTGCTGTCCTCGGGGTTTGCCTTGTGGCTGGTGAGCCAACCGAGCCTGCCGGGGCTGCAACTGGGGTTCGGCGCACTGATCATGGGGGCCGGTATCGCTTGCATGCACTACACCGGCATGGCGGCGATGCGCATGCTACCGGGCATCGATTACGACCCCACATTGTTCGGCGCCTCGCTGCTGATTGCCGTGGGGGCCTCGGCGGCGGCGTTGTGGATCGCCTTCCGTCTGCGCAGGCACACCCCTTATGTGCGGCAGATCCGTGGCCTGGCGGCGGTGGTGATGGGCATTGCGATCGTGGGCATGCATTACACCGGCATGGCGGCGGCGAATTTCCCCGTAGGCAGCTTCTGTGGTGCGCTGGGCGGCGGGCTGCAGGGCGACGGCCTCGTCTATCTGGTGCTGATCACTACCCTGGCGGTGCTGGCGGTGGCCTTGCTGACCTCGGTGCTGGATGCCCGCCTGGAGGCGCGCACAGCCGAGTTGGCCCGTTCGCTGACACTGGCCAACCAGGAACTGACCCAGCTGGCCCTGCACGACACCCTTACAGATCTGCCCAACCGTACCCTGCTGGCCGACCGCATCGAGCAAGCCATCGCCAAGGTGGCGGAGCAGGGCGGCTGTTTTGCCCTGATGTTCATCGACCTGGACGGCTTCAAGCCGGTCAACGATGCCTTTGGCCACCATATAGGTGACCTGCTGCTCAAGGCCGTAGCGGCACGCCTGCGCGGCCACCTGCACAGCCAGGACACCCTGGCGCGCATCGGCGGGGACGAATTCGTGCTGCTGGTAGAGCTGCACGAGCCTGACGATGCCATGGACGTGGCGGTCAAGCAGGTGAATCTGGTGTCGCGGCCATTTCGCGTGGCCGAGCACGACCTGCAACTGTCGGCGAGCCTGGGCATCGTCCTGTACCCCGGTAATGGCCAGGACCAACACGAACTGTTGCGCAATGCCGATGCCGCCATGTACCACGCCAAAAGCGCCGGCAAGAACGGCTACAGCTTCTTTGACGCGTCGATGAACAGCAATGCACGTCAGCAACTTCAACTGCTGCAGGACCTGCGTCAGGCGCTTGAACAACGCCAGTTCCGGTTGCATTACCAGCCCAAGTTCGACGCCCAGGCCTGCCTGCCGATTGGTGCCGAGGCTTTGTTGCGCTGGGAACACCCGCAGCACGGTCTGTTGCTGCCCGACCGCTTCATCGGCTTGGCAGAAAAGACCGGCCTGATCATCCCGATCGGTGAATGGGTGCTTGACGAAGCCTGCCGGCAGATGCGCCATTGGCTGGACCAGGGGCACGCGGGCTGGCGCATGGCGGTGAACCTGTCGGCCATCCAGTTCTGCCATGCAGGGTTGGTCGAGAGTGTGGCCCGGGCCCTGCGGGAAAACGGCCTGCCGGCCAATTGCCTGACCCTGGAAATTACCGAGACCACCGCCATGCACGATGCCGATGCCAGCCTGACCGTGCTGCAACGCCTGTCTGACATGGGCGTGGACCTGTCCATCGATGATTTTGGCACCGGCTACTCCAGCCTGATGTACCTCAAGCGCCTGCCGGCCAACGAGTTGAAGATCGACCGTGGCTTTGTGCGAGACCTGGAGCAGGACAGTGACGATGCAGCGATTGTCTCGGCAATCGTCGCGTTGGGCCAGGCGCTGGGCCTGCGCATCGTTGCCGAAGGGGTGGAAACCGACAGGCAGCAGGACTTCCTGACCCGTCTGGGTTGTGATTCGCTGCAAGGTTATCTGCTAGGGCAGCCGGTACCGGCCGAGCAGTTCATGGCCAAGTTGCAGGCGTTGCACCAGGACAAGAGCGCCGCAGGTTAGCCAGCGCTGCGCAAGGAGAGGGCGGGTATGAACGCGTCCATTTCCGCTTCGACGGCTTCGATGATGCGCTCCACATCGGCTGCGGCCATGATTGCGGCACACGGGATGCCGGCGATGGCCATCAGGGTTTCGCCGGTGGTGCGGTCGAACAGCCGCGCGACCATGCTGCGGGGCGCATCCATGTTGGCTTCGAAGCCCAATGGATGAAAGTGCCAGCGCATCACCTGGCAGGCGTTGGGGAACGTCATCTTGTTCATGCCAGCCTCCTTGTCCGTGCCTGGACGTGGTGAGCAGCCAGCCACACCCATGTGGCTGCCGGGAATGTAAACATAGCAGTTGCTACGGGTGATTCTCGGCTGCAAACATGACAAATGTAGCAATCCATGACTTGGCTCACATCCGTGGGAGCATGCCCATAAGCCAGCTGCGTTCAGGCAAACGTTTACATCGCGCGATAGCAGCGGTTATCCGCGTCAAGCCGTACGTTTTCACGGGGTATCGGCGAAACACTTTTCGGACGAGCGGCAGGCTCACCCCAGCAGCCCGGCCGCGATGTTGATGGTGAACCCTAGGATCGCCGTATTGAACACGAAACCCACCAGCGAATGTGCCAGCACCACCCTCCGCAGTTGCCTGCCGGCAACGCCTACGTCGGAGGTTTGCACGGCCACGCTGATGGTGAAGGAGAAGTAGTGAAAGTCCCAATAATCCGGGTTGCGCTCGCCGTCGGCGAAACGTAACGGTGGTTCATGGTTGCGTCCGGTATAGAACAGGCGGGCGTAATGCAGGCTGAAAATACAGCCGATCAGCAGCCAGGAGCCGGCCACGGTCAGGCCGGTGTAGAGGTAGTGCAGGGCCAGTGCCGTGCCCTGCAAGCCTTTGCTGGACACCAGTTGCAGGGTGACCGCGGCGAGGCTGGCGATGGCAGCGATGCACACCGTGAGCAGCACCATGCCAGCGTTTTCGTCTTCGACACGGGCCACCCTGCGGACTTTTTCCGGGCTGGCGCCCCAGGTGAGGTACAGCACCAGCAGCAGGTACAGCCATACGCCGAGGTTCCAGCCGGCGAGGATGTGCTGGACGGTGTCACCGGCGGGGATCAGCCAGGCGCCGACAAGGCCGACTGCGGCGGCGATGCTCAGGCGGGGGTGGGTTCGGGTCAGGCGGTGAAAAGCCATGGGGCCTCATTTACTGGGGGGGTGGCTACTACTCTAGACCGTTTACGCGCTGTCTCTGCTTCACGCGCCTACAAGGGCACGGTGCACATGCTGATTCTTTGATGTCGCCCGTCGCGCGGCATTGCAACTCTCAGTACACTGCATGCTCCAACACCAACATCCGTTGAACTCGAGGTTTTTGCATGACGCTCAGTCCTTTGGCAGGCAAGCCGGCTCCGGCAAGTGTGCTGGTCGATATTCCCCGACTGCTCACCGCCTACTATACCGGCCGCCCCGACGCTGCCGTGGCGGCCCAGCGAGTGGCCTTCGGCACCTCAGGGCACCGGGGCACTTCGCTTGAATTGAGTTTCAACGAATACCACGTGCTGGCCATCACCCAGGCCATCTGCCTGTACCGCCAGGAAAAGGGCATCGATGGGCCGCTGTTCATCGGCGCCGACACCCACGCACTGTCGGCGCCGGCCACTGCCAGTGCGCTGGAAGTGCTGGCAGCCAATGGTGTGCAGGTGATGCTGTCCAAGGACGACGAATACACGCCCACCCCGGCCGTATCCCACGCCATTCTTTGCTACAACCGTGGCCGCCAGCAGGGCCTGGCCGACGGCATCGTCATCACCCCGTCGCACAACCCGCCGCAAAGCGGTGGCTTCAAGTACAACCCGCCCAATGGTGGCCCTGCCGACAGCGACGTGACCAAATGGGTCGAGGCCAAGGCCAACGAGTTGCTGGCAGCGAACCTGGCCGGCGTCAAGCGTATGGACCATGCCCAGGCGCTGAAGGCGCCGACTACCCAGCGCCACGACTACGTGAGCAGCTATGTGGCGGACCTGGAAAACGTCATCGACTTCGACGTCATCCGCAGCGCCAAGCTGCGCCTGGGCGTCGACCCGTTGGGCGGGGCAGGGGTGCGCTACTGGTCGGCCATTGCCGAGCATTACAAGCTGGACCTGGAAGTGGTGAACACCGAAGTGGACCCCACCTTCCGCTTCATGACCGTGGACTGGGACGGCCAGATCCGCATGGACCCTTCCTCGCCGTACGCCATGCAGGGCCTGATCGGCCTGCGCGAGCGCTTCGACGTGGCGTTTGCCTGCGATCCGGACCACGACCGCCACGGCATTGTCACCTCGGACGGCCTGCTGCAGCCCAACAACTACCTGGCCGTGGCCATCGACTACCTGTTCCGCCACCGCCCGCAATGGCGCACCGACGCTGCCGTGGGCAAGACCGTGGTATCGAGCGGCCTGATCGACCGCGTTACCCAGCGCCTGGGCCGTGAGCTGTACGAAGTGCCGGTGGGCTTCAAGTACTTTGCCCAAGGGTTGTTCGACGGCTCGCTGGGCTTTGGCGGCGAAGAGAGTGCCGGTGCGTCGTTCCTGCGCCGTGATGGTTCGGTCTGGGCGACCGACAAGGACGGGCTGATCCCGGCCTTGCTGGCCGCCGAGATGACCGCCCGCACCGGGCGCAACCCGAGCCAGGCCTACGCCGACCTGACCGAGGCGCTGGGCAAGCCGTTCGCCACCCGCGTTGAGGCCAAGGCCGATGCGCGGCAGAAGGCGTTGCTGAGCAAGCTGGCGCCGGAGCAGGTCAAATCGACCGAACTGGCCGGTGAGCCGATCGTGCAGATCCTCAGCCACGCACCGGGCAATGGCCAGGCGATTGGCGGCCTGAAGGTGATGACCGCCAATGGCTGGTTCGCCGCGCGGCCGTCGGGCACCGAGGATATCTACAAGATCTACGCCGAAAGCTTCATCGACGAGGCGCACCTGCAGCGCCTGGTGCAGGAAGCGCAGGTGCTGGTGGATGCGGCGATTGCCTGACAGGTAACAAACCGCTTGGTGCTGCGGCGTAACGTAAATTAGAATTAATACTATTTACGCCGCCGCAGGGCCATCCCCATGATCGACGTCGCGCCGCCACCGGAGCCTAGCCTGCCTGCCCTGTACCGGGAGCACCGCAGCTGGCTTGAAACCTGGCTACGCCGGCGCCTGGGCAATGCCTGGGATGCCGCCGACCTCAGCCAGGATACCTTCCTGCGGGTGCTGGCCAGTGCACAGCCACTGGCAGACATTCGTGAGCCACGCGCCTACCTGCTCACGGTGGGCAAGCGGCTGCTGAGCAACTTCCACCAGCGGCGCAGCCTGGAGCGGGCCTACCTTGATGCCTTGGCGCATCTGCCCGAGCAGCACGTGCCCTCGCCCGAGCAGCGCTGGCTGTTACTGGAAACCCTGCAAGCCCTGGATGAGCTGCTTGATGGCCTGAAGGCGCCGGTCCGCAAGGCTTTTCTCTGGAGCCAGCTCGAAGGCCTGGGCTATGCCGAGATCGGCACGCGCCTGGGCGTGTGCGAGCGCTCCGTCAAACGCTACATGGCGCAGGCTTACGAACATTGCCTGCTGGCCGAGTTGCAATGACCACCCACTCCCCCGAAACCCGTGAAGCGGTGCGTGCTGCCGCCCGCTGGCTGGCGTTGCTGGATTCTGGCGACGCCAGCGAGACTGATTTGCTGCGCCTGGCACAGTGGCGGGCCAGCAACAGCCTGCACGAACACGCCTGGCAAAAGGCATCACTGCTGCGCGAGCGTTTTTCCGGGTTGCCCGGGGCGTTGGCCATGGCCACCCTTGACCGCCCGGACGCCGGCCGCCGCGCGCTGCTCAAGCAAGCCTTGGGTGTCGCGGCGCTGCTACCGGCCGCCTGGCTGGCAAGCCGGGAGCTGCCGCTCGAGGCCTGGACGGCGGACATGCGCACAGGGGTAGGTGAGCGCCGGCAGGTGCTGCTGAGCGATGGCACTTTTTTACAGTTGAACACTGACAGTGCGGTGGATATCGACCTGGGCGCGCGCCGGCTGACGCTGTTGCGCGGCGAAATGGCACTCAGGGTACCCGACAGCGCGAGCCTGGCCGTGCAGGTGCCCTACGGTCAGATTGCCCTCAATGCAGGTGAAGTGTGTTTGCGCCTGGTCGATGAAGGCTGCCGGGTTTCAGTCGTCAACGGGCTGGCCAGCCTGCAGCCACTGCGTGGCGCGGCCGGGGTGCTGCACGCCGGGCAACAGGCCAGCTTGCAGAAGGCTGGCATCGGCCCCGTTACAGCCCTGAACGACTGGCCGCTGGGCTGGCGCGAAGGCGTGCTGCGCCTGGATGACCGACCCTTGGGCGAGCTGTTGCATGAACTGCGACGGTACCGGCCTGGTGTGCTGCGCTGGGCGCCAGAACTGGAACAGCTCCGGGTGACCGGTACTTTCCGTCTCAACGATACCGATCGGGTGCTGGACTTGCTTGCCGCCAGCCTTGCGTTGCAAGTGCAGGCACGCACGCGCTACTGGGTGACCCTGGCTGCGCGAGAGCATCGTGCTTGAGGCTGTCCCCTTTTTTTCACTTGCCGGTCATTACCGGTAGGAGAAACTAAAGGGGAGCCTTGTCAATGCCTGCAGTAATGTCTTGCCGCTTGCGCCCACTGGTGCGCGCAGTGCGTCCGTTGTTTGCCATGAGCCTGTTGTTGTCTGCACCCACCTGGGCTGATCAGGCGGAGCGACGTGCCTATCAGGTACCGGCCGCCAGTCTGGGCGCCGCGCTTACCCGGTTTGCCGACCAGGCCGGCGTCAGCCTATCGCTGGACCCGGCACTGGTCCAGGGCCGGCAGAGTAACGGCCTGTCTGGTAGCTACAGTGTTGAAGAAGGCTTCCTGCAGCTGCTGCGTGGCAGCGGCCTGCAGTTGCTGCCAGTGGGTGAGGGCGCATTCACGCTGGCGCCGGCGCCTCAGGCGGGTGGGGCGCTGGAAATTGCCCCAACCAGCATTGTTGGCGGCCTGGCGGCGGGTGGCGATGTTCAGCCTTATGCCGGTGGCCAGGTGGCACGCCAGGGCGCCCAGGGGCTGCTTGGCGCGCGCGACTTCATGGAAACCCCGTTCAGCATCACCAGTTACACCCACGAGCTGGTGAAGAACCAGCAAGCGCGCACCTTGGGCGAGCTCATCGCCAGCGACCCCTCGGTGCGGGCCACCAACCCGGCGGGTGGGCGTTTCGAGCAGTTCACCATTCGCGGCTTCAGCCTGTTCAACAGTGACGTGGCGTACAACGGCCTGTACGGCATCTTGCCGACCTACTCGATCGACATGGAAATGGCCGACCGGGTCGATATCATCAAAGGCCCCAGCCAGTTGATCAACGGCATTTCGCCGCGTGGCAGCGTGGGCGGCGGTATCAACGTGCAGCCCAAGCGGGCCGGCGACAAGCCGATCACCGAGTTCACCGGCAGCTACGCGTCGGCTGGTCAGGCAGGCGGCGCGGTGGACGTTGGTCGGCGCTTTGGCGAAGGCCAGCAGTTTGGCGTGCGCTTCAACGGTGTGAAGCAGTCGGGTGATACCGAATGGGACCACCAGCGCGTCGAGCGCGAGATGGCGGTGCTGGGCCTGGATTTTCGTGGCGAGCGCCTGCGGTTGTCGGCAGACCTCGGCCACACCCAGCGTGACACCGATGCGCCGCAAGAGCGTGTGCTGGTCGGTGCCAACGCCAGAGTGCCGGATGCCAACGATGTACGGCGCAACTATGCCCAGGCCTGGAGCAAGGCGCGCACCAACGACGCCTTTGGCGCACTGCATGCCGAGTACGACGTCAGCGAGTCGCTGCTGGCGTATGGTGCAGTCGGCGCGCGCAAAAGCAACCATGACTTCCTGCGGCACAACGTGTCCATCACCAACGATGCCGGCGACTTCAGCGTGCAGCCTCGGGATTTTACCCGCGATGAAACGGTGCGCACCGCCATGGCGGGTGTGCGCAACTGGTTCCACACCGGGCCTGTCAGCCACGAGCTGAACCTGGCCGCCACCTACTTCTACATGGACTTCACCAACGGCGGCGCCCGCTATGCTTCGGCGCCCAGTAACCTCTACAACCCGATAGCGACGCCGACACCGGGTACGCCGACGCGCATCGATCCAGAGGTCTACACCGAGAACCGCTTCTCCGGCGTGGCGCTGGCCGACACCCTCGGGTTTTTCGATGACCGCCTGCTGCTGACCCTGGGGGCGCGCTGGCAGCGGGTGCAAGTGGATGACTGGAGCGACGGCGTCAAAGGCGACACCGCCTACGATGAAGAAAAGGTCTCGCCTTCTGGGGGCGTGTTGCTCAAAGTCACCGATCAGCTGTCGCTGTACGCCAACTACATGGAAGGCCTGAGCCAAGGCAAGATCGCACCGTCGACCTCGATCAACGAAGACCAGATCTTCCCGCCTTTCACCAGCCGCCAGGTCGAGGTAGGGGCCAAGTACGACCTGGGCCAGGTCGCCTTTACCGCCAGTGCCTTCCGCATCCGCCAGCCGGCGTACGAAACCAACGCCACTTCGCGGGTGTTCGGCCCCAATGGCAAGCGTGACAACCGCGGTATCGAGTTGAGCGTGTTCGGTGAACCCATGCAAGGGGTGCGGGTGCTGGGCGGGGTGATGTACATCGACAGCGAGCTGACCGATACCGTGGGTGGCGCCGTTGATGGCAACCGCGCGCCGGCCACCCCCGAGTACAACGTCAACCTCGGCGCCGAATGGGATGTGCCGGGGGTGCACGGCCTGACCCTGACGGCGCGGGGCATTCACTCCAGCTCGCAATACCTGGACCAGAACAACAGCAAGCAGATCGATGGCTGGGAGCGTTACGACCTGGGGGCGCGTTATGCCTTCAACGTGGACGCTACCGAGGTTACCTTGCGGGCCAGTGTCGAGAACGTGCTGGATGATCGCTACTGGAGCTCGGCCGGGGCCTCGGATGACAGTGAACCGGGGCTGACCCTTTCCACGCCGCGGACCTACCTGCTATCGGCAACCGTAGGTTTCTAGCTCAAACAGCCGGGGCTGCACAGCAGCCCCAATGGACTGATCAGCCTACATCGCCCGCCCAAGCTTTTGCGCCTGGCCCTGCAACACGCGCATCAGGTGCATCGCCGCATGCGACGGCGGCTCGAAGCGCGAATAGACAAAGCTGATGTCGAAGTGAATTTCGTCCGCCAGCGGCACCACCGCCAGGCCGCTGTCCTGCGCCACGAATTCGTCGATCACGCTGATGCCCATGCCTTGCTTGACCAGCGCCACCGCCTCGTTGGCATTGGTAAACGACAACAGCGACGGCAACTGCACGCCGTGCCGCTCGATGTGCCCGGCCAGCAGTTTGCCAAAGGGCATGTCGGGCCTGAACAGCAGCAGCGCATGGCCTTCCAGTTGCTGCAAGGTCAGCGAGGTATGCCTGGCCAAAGCGTGATCGGGTGGCATCACCACCACCATACGCCCGCGCATGAAGGCCTGCGAATGCAGGTGATCGTGTACCACGGGCAGGGCGGCAATCGACAGGTCGACCTTTTTCGACAGGATCTGGTTGGGCATCTCGCCCATCAGCGAGGTTTGCCACTCGATGTTCAGCGAAGGTGCCTCCCGTTTGAGTTGGGCCAGGGCAATCGGGATCACCACTGTGGACAGCGAAGCGCTGCACGAGATGCGCAGCTTGCGGTGGCCGCCTGCGCCCAGTGACAGGGCGCATTCGTTAACCTCCAGCGCCGCCTGGTACACCCGCTCGACTTCGCGGAACAGCACCTGCGCCTCGGCCGTGGGCACCAGGCGGTTGTTGATGCGCTCGAACAGGCGGTAGGTCAAACGCCCCTCTATGTACTGGATCAGCTTGCTGACAGCGGGCTGCGATACGTACAGCAGCTTGGCCGCCGCGCTGATCGAGCCGGTCAGCATCACCGCACGGAACACTTCCATGTGCCGCAGTTTGAACACCATGGGGCTCGTGTCTGCGCCTTCGTTGCCAAGCAGCATATGTATTACCTTCGGTTATGGTATTGGCCATCTGGGTATGAGCGTCAAACCCGGCCACGCAGTATCTTGAGCCCAGCCAAATCGCCTTGCGGCGCACAATTACAAGATCTGAAGGCCAGTGCAGTGGCGCTTGCCGGGAGTGTTGCGTGAACATCTTTGACGAACCGAAGATCGATTGCCATAACCATTTGTTTGATCCCGCCCGTTTCCCTTACCACCCCGACGCACCCTATGCGCCCTCCGGGCAGGAAGTCGCCACCCAGGAACAGTTCACCCAGGTGATGGATGCCTACGGCGTGCAACATGCCTTGCTGGTAGGCCCCAACAGTGGCTACCACACCGACAACCGCTGCCTGTTGCATGCCTTGGCCACCGGGCAGGGGCGGTTCAAAGGCGTGGCCGTGGTCGAGGCGGGTATCCACCTCGATGCCCTGGCTGCGCTGCAGGCGCAGGGCGTGGTCGGCATCGCCTTCAACCCCGCGCTTTACGGGGTAGCCAGCCTCAAGGACGTTGACGGGCTGTTCGGCAAGCTTGCCGAGCTCGGTCTGTTCGCCCAGGTGCAGGTATGCGATGACCAGCTGCTTGAACTGCGCCGCCTGCTCGAGGGCTCACGTGCACGCTTGCTGATCGACCACTGCGGTCGGCCGGACGTGGCGGCCGGCGTGCAGCAACCGGGCTTTCAGGCTTTGTTGCAACTGGCTGACAGTGGCCGCGCCAGTGTCAAGCTGTCAGGCATGCAGAAGTTCGCTGCAAGTGATGCGTTGCTGGAGCAAAGCAGCGCCTACGTGCACGCCCTGCTCGAAGCCTTTGGTGCGCATGCCTGCGTATGGGGCTCGGACTGGCCGTTCATCCGCCAACGCTCGCGGGTGGACTACGGCCCGCTGCTGAAACTGGCCGAGCGCCTGATGCCGGATGCCCGGCTGCGCCGCACGGTGATGTGGGACACCCCCCGACGCTTGTTCGGGTTCGCCTAGAACCTGGTTTTTGCCATTCCAATAACAAGAGAGCAACCGTCATGAACACTGAACAGAACGCCAGCCTTGGGGTGTTTGACACCCCGGCACGCGCGCAGCAACGCACCCGCACCCGCTTCATGATTCTGGCGCTGATTTCGGGCGGCACCATGATCAACTACCTCGACCGCAGCGTGATGGGCATTGCCGCGCCCAGCATCAGTGCCGACCTGGGCCTGAACGCGGCAATGATGGGGGTGATCTTTTCTGCCTTCTCGTGGACCTACGCCGCCGCGCAGATCCCGGGTGGCATCCTCATCGACCGGCTGGGCACCAAGCTCACCTATTGGCTGGCGCTGACGCTGTGGTCGCTGTTCACCGGCCTGCAAGGGCTGGCGCAGGGCTTTATGTCGTTGCTGGGCATGCGCTTTCTGGTGGGCATGACCGAAGCACCGTGCTTCCCTACCAACAGCCGGGTGGTGGCTACCTGGTTCCCGCAGAGTGAGCGGGCCCGGGCGACGGGTATCTACACCTTTGCCGAATACACCGGGCTGGCGTTCCTGACGCCGCTGCTGTTCTGGGTGCTGCACGCCTATGGCTGGCGCTTTCTGCTGCTGGCCGTGGGCCTGGTGGGCATCCTCTATGGCCTGGTGTGGTGGCGCAAGTACCATGAACCACACGAGTCGACCACCGCCAACCAGGCCGAACTTGACTACATCGCCGCCGGTGGCGGGGTGGTCGATGGCGGGCAGAAAGCCACCTCGTTCCGCTGGTCGCAGATCCCGGCGCTGCTCAAGCACCGCAACATGCTGGGCATCTGCCTGGGGCAGTTCGCCTGCAACTCCACCAACGTGTTCTTCCTGACCTGGTTCCCCACCTATCTGGTGACCGAGCGGCACATGCCCTGGCTCAAGGTCGGCTGGGTGGCGGTGCTGCCGTTCATTGCCGCTTCGCTGGGCACACTGGTCGGCGGATGGCTGTCGGATGCCTTGCTACGCCGTGGCTACTCGCTGAACGTAGCGCGCAAGCTGCCAGTCATCGCCGGGTTGCTTACCGCCTCGGTGATCGTGCTGGCCAACTACGTCGAGTCCGACGCGCTGGTCATCACCATCCTGTGCATCGCCTATTTCGCCCAGGGCATGTCGGCGCTGGCCTGGATGATCGTGTCCGATATCGCCCCCAAAGGTTTGCTGGGCCTCAGTGGTGGGCTGTTCAACCTGTTTGCCAACGCGGCGGGCATTGTGACACCCCTGACCATCGGCATCATCGTTTCGCTGACCGGCTCGTTCGTGTGGGCCCTGGCGTTCGTGTCGTCGATCACCGTGCTGGGGGCGCTGTGCTACCTGTTCATGGTCAGCGACCTGCGTCGCTTGCCGGAAATTCCTTCTGAAGAAAATGGAGCTAAACAATGAGCCAGTACCTGCAAGGCCAGACCGCAATCGTGACCGGTGGCATGCGTGGCATCGGCCTGGCGATCGCGCAGCGCCTGCATGCCGCCGGCGCGCAGGTGGTGATATGGGACCTCGCGGTCGATGGCTGGGACAGCGTCGAAAACGGCTTTGAGCCGGTGCTGCGCCAGCCGGTCGATGTGTCGTCGCTGGCCTCGGTGGAGGCGGCTTTCGCCGAGACGCTGGCACGCTTGGGGCAAGTGCAGATCCTGGTCAACAATGCCGGCATCAACGGCCCGGTGGTGGCGTCGTGGGAGTACCCGCCAGAGGCCTGGGACAAGGTCATCGCCATCGACCTGAACGGTGTGTTCTATTGCTGCCGCACCGCCATCCCGCACATGCGTGAGCGCGGTTACGGGCGCATCGTCAACATCGCCTCCATGGCCGGCAAGGATGGCGTGCAGTACATCTCGGCCTATTCGGCCGCCAAAGCCGGTGTCATCGCCTTCACCAAGGCAGCGGCCAAGGAACTGGCCCAGGACGGTGTACTGCTCAACTGCGTGGCACCGGCCATGGTCGAGACGCCGCTGATGGCCGAGATGACGGCGGAACACATCGCCGCGAGCAAGGCCAAGATCCCCATGGGGCGCTTCCTCAAGGCCGAGGAGATCGCCAACATGGTCAGCTGGATTGCCGGGCCCGAGTGCAGCTTTACCACCGGTTTTGTATTCGACCTCAGTGGTGGGAGGGCGACCTATTGACTGGCCTGGGCGTGGCGCACCTGACGGCGCTGGAGCTGGCGCCGGCGCGGCTGGTACGCGAGGCGCGCCACGCCGGATTCAGTGCGGTGGGGCTGCGCCTGCACCCGGTAATGGCGGGTGCGTTGACCTACCCGGTTGCCGCCGGTAGCCAGGCAATGCGTGAGCTGCGGGCGGTGCTGGCAGGGGAAGGCGTACGTGTGAGGGACATCGAGTTCGTGTCGTTGACAGCGCAAACCCGGGTTGCCGATTACCAGGCGCTGTTGGCCGCCGGTGCCGAACTGGGCGCGTTGAGCCTGACAGTGTCCGGCGACGACGAGGATGTTGCGCGGCTGACCGGGAACTTTGCAGCGCTGTGTGAAATGGCGCGGGACCATGGCCTGCGTGTGGACCTTGAGTTCATGCGCTGGCGCCCGGTGGCGACCGTGCAGCAGGCTTGTGCGGTGGTGACGGGGGCGGGGCAGGCCAACAGTGGCGTGCTGGTGGATGCGTTGCACCTGTTCCGCTCCGGTGGCCAGGTGGCCGACATCGCCGCAGTCGACCCGCGTTTGCTGCGTGCGGTGCAACTGTGCGATGCACCGATGCTGGCGCCCGCAGAAGCGCTGATCATCCCCGAGGCGCGCGAAGGCCGTTTGCTGCCGGGCCAAGGGCAACTGCCGCTGGCAGCGTTGCTGGCGGCGTTGCCGGGGGACGTGGACATCAGTGTGGAGGTACCGTGCGCCGGCTTGCCCCCCGAGCATCGGCTGCAAGCGGCAGCACAGGTAACCCACGCCTGGCTGCACGGCAGGCGACAACTGTCACCCGCTGTGCAGGTTGCTGGTCACTCCTGATCCGGTACCACGGCAATCACGTCGATCTCCATCAGCCACTCGGCCTGGGCCAACCCGGCAACCACCAGCCCGGTGGAGATCGGGAATACGCCCTTCAGCCACTTGCCCACTTCCTTGTACACCGGCTCGCGGAAACGTGGGTCGGTGATATAGGTGGTGGTCTTGACGATGTGTGACAGGTCGGAGCCTGCTTCTTCAAGCAATTGCTTGACGTTCTTCATGGCTTGCTCGGTCTGTGCCTGAGGGTTACCCAGGCCCACCAGTTTGCCTTCGAAGTCGGTACCGACCTGACCGCGCACGTAGATGGTATTGCCGGCCCGCACGGCCTGGCACAGGTCGTTGTCCAGGGTCTGGTTGGGGTAAGTTTCCTTGGTGTTGAACATGCGGATGCGAGTATGGGTAGGCATCAGTGGGCTCCGAAGGTGCTGACGTTGCTGATCGTGTTGGCTTGCTGCTCATCCGCCTCGCGCTGTTCGCGGTCGCGGTAGGCCAGGTAGGTGCGTTGCGTGGCAATGTGGCCGGCGACGTGCTTGGCGTCGTGCCACACGCCCCAGATGAACGAAGAGCCACGGCGCGACAACCACGGCAGGCCCAGGAAGTACACACCAGGTTCGCGGCCCACGCCGCGCTGATGCTGGGGCTTGCCGTTGGCATCGAAGGTGTCCACCTGCAGCCAGCTGAAGTCCACGCCGTAACCAGTGGCCCAGATGATGCTGGTAACGCCGGCGTTGGCCAGGTCCAGTTCGCGCAGCGGGTTGCTCATGCAGGCTGGGTCGGCCAGGCGTGTGCGGGCTTCGGGTTCTTCAGGCAGGTCCAGGCCGTTGCTTTCGATGTAGGCATCGGCGGCATCCAGCAGGGCCAGGTAGTTTTCATCGCCGCGGTTGATGTTCTCGACCAGGTTGTCCTGGAAGCGCGCCACGCCGTTTTCGAACGACTGGGTAAGGCCGACCAGGGTCATGCCTTGATGGGCGAGGGCGCGGAAGTCCACGGTGTGGCCGCCGCGGGCGCCGCTGACGGCGATGGTCACGTGCTCGCGACCGGGCTTGGCGATTTCTGCGTCCCACTCACCCAGCACACCCAGCCACCAGCAGAAATCGCGGTTGCGGTAGGCCCGTGGCGGGCGGTCGTGGGCACCGACCGACAAATACACCTGGCGGCCTGCGCGCATCAGTTCTTCGGCAATCTGCACGCCGGAGGAGCCGGCACCGACCACCAGCACAGCGCCCTCAGGCAACTGCTCGGGGTTGAAGTAGGCGGCGGAGTGGATCTGGTGCAGGTTGCTGTCTTTCGGTGCGATGGCCGGGATCACCGGTTTCTGGAACGGACCCGTGGCGGCGACCACACGGTTGGCGCGAATCACCCCTTCATTGGTTTCGATGGTGAAGCCTGGGCAGTCGCTGTTGCGCACCACGCGCTTCACTTCGATGCCGGTGCGCACTGGCAGGTTGTACTTGCGTACGTACTGCTCGAAGTAGTCGGCCACCTGGTCCTTGCCTGCGAAAGCGTCGGCGTCGAGGTTGAATTCCAGGCCCGGGAAGCGGTCGTGCCAGACCGGGCCGTTGGCCACCAGCGAGTCCCAGCGGCCTGTACGCCAGGCCTCGGCGATGCGGTTGCGCTCCAGCACCAGGTGCGGCACGCCAAGCTTGTTCAGGTGTTCGCTCATGGCCACGCCGGCCTGACCGGCGCCGACGACGAGCGTATCGATTTCGAGGTTGTTCAGTGTCATGTCCGAGCCCTTGTTCAGGCGGTTTTTGTAAGGTCGGTTTGGAGGACCGCCGTTGCCTGGAGCCAGACTAGGGATGCTGCACGAATGGCGAAAATAGTATTTAGCTGGTGCTTGCCGATAAAACGGCGAAGGCCTTGGATTTTGTGGCGTGTAGTGTGTGTTGGCCCAGTGCATGTCCTGGTTTATGGGGGGTGCAGGAATCGAGCGCCGCGCGACCTCAGCCACAGCACAGTTTTTTCCTGCCTAACCCCTCGGAAAATGTTGGTTTCGTGGTCTAGAAGGTTGCGCCCAGAATGCCCTGCATCGCACAGGACAACAGGAGCTATACCATGACCTTCTCCATCATCGGCCGCTGCCAGGAAACCGGCCAGGTCGGCATCGCCATCAGTTCGTCGAGCATCGCTGTGGGCGCCCGTTGCCCCTGGGTACGTGCGGGTGTTGGCGCTGTTTCCACCCAGAACATCACCTTGCCGGCGCTGGGCCCGCAGATTCTCGATGCCCTGGAGCAGGGTCAGTTGCCGCCCGGCGCTGCGCTGGACCGGGTACTGAGCGCCAATGGCTGGAGCGAATACCGCCAGGTCACGGTGATCGACAGCCATGGTCAGGTGGCGCTGTTCACCGGGCGTGAGGCTTTGGGCACGCACCATGCCGTGGCCGGTGAGCAATGCGCGGCGGCGGGTAACCTGTTGTCCTCGACCCAGGTGATTGAAACGATGGTAGTGGCCTTCGAGCAGGCCGGCGGGCACCTGGCCGACCGCTTGCTGGCTGCCATGCATGCGGCGATGGCCGCTGGTGGCGAAGCCGGCCCGGTGCACTCGGCGGCGTTGAAGGTCGCTGGCGAGCTCACCTGGCCATTGGTGGACCTGCGCGTGGACTGGGCCGATACCGACCCGATCGGTGTGCTCGATGGCCTGTGGCAAGCGTACCGCCCGCAGATGCAGGATTACGTTACCCGTGCGTTGAACCCGACAGCCGCACCCTCCTATGGGGTGCCTGGCGATGAGTGATTTTGCCAGCCGCGCGCTGTTGGCCCGGCTGGTCGGCTTTGCCACGGTCAGCCGCGACTCCAACCTTGAGCTGATCGGCTTTATACGTGATTACCTGGCCGAGCTGGGGGTGGAAAGCGAACTGTTCCATAACCCCGAGGGCACCAAAGCCAACCTGTTTGCCACCATCGGCCCTCTGAATGCTGGCGGCGTGGTGCTGTCAGGGCACACCGATGTGGTGCCGGTTGACGGCCAGGCCTGGACCGTCGAGCCGTTTGTCCTGAGCGAACGTGGCGGGCGCCTGTATGGCCGCGGTACGGCCGACATGAAAGGCTTCATCGCCTCGGTGCTGGCAGCCGTGCCCGCGTTTCTTGCCCAGCCGTTGCACCTGCCGGTACACCTGGCATTTTCCTATGACGAGGAGGTGGGTTGCCTGGGGGTGCGCTCGATGCTGGCCGCGCTTGAGCAGCGCCCGCACAAGCCACGCCTGTGCCTGATTGGCGAGCCTACCGAGCTGAAGCCGGTGCTGGGGCACAAAGGCAAACTGGCGATGCGCTGCCAGGTGCAAGGTGCGGCCTGCCACTCGGCGTATGCCCCGTATGGGGTGAATGCCATCGAGTTTGCGGCGAAGCTGATCGGCAAGTTGGGTGACATCGGTGAGGCGCTGGCATTGCCCGCGCATCACGACGCGCGCTTCGACCCACCGTTCTCCACGGTGCAGACCGGGGTGATCAAAGGGGGCAGGGCGCTGAATATCGTGCCGGCAGAGTGTGAGTTCGATTTCGAAGTGCGCGCGCTACCGGGGTTCGAGGCGCAGGCAGTGGCTGACCAGTTGCAGACCTATGCAGAGGCCGAGCTGCTGCCGCGCATGCGCAAGGTCAATGCGGCCAGTGACATTCGCCTGCAACCGTTGAGCGCGTATCCCGGGCTGGCGACCTCGGCTGATAGCGAAGCGGCACGGTTGGTGGCGTTGCTCAGTGGCTCGGAAGATTTCGGTACCGTGGCGTTTGGCACCGAGGGCGGGTTATTCGACCAGGCGGGTATCCCCACCGTCGTGTGTGGCCCAGGCAGCATGGACCAAGGTCACAAACCGGACGAATTCGTCAGTGTCGAGCAGTTGCGCGGGTGTGATGCCATGCTGCTGAGGTTGGTGGATTACCTTCGGCAGGCTGCCGTCTGACAGGGTAAGAACGTATGCAGGAGCGGCCCATCGCGACGCAAGGCCGCTCCTGCAGGGATCGGTGTCTGCTTCAGGTTAGAAGCTGGCCTTGACCTGCAGGCCAACCACCAACGCGTTGTCGATCTTCTTCCCCGAGAACGCCCCCGGCTCGATGATGTACTGCACATCCGGGCGCAAGTTCAGCCACGGCGTTGCCTGGTAGCCATAGCTCAGTTCGATCAACTGCTCGGCGCTGTCGATGTCGGGGAACTGCTGGCCCGCGTCAAAGGCGGCATCTTCCAGCACATCGCGGCTACGCGGGTTGGGCACGGCACGGCCGTAACCCAGCGCCACGGTATCCTTCGGGCGGCCTTCGAACGGCTTGTACAGCACCACGCCGGCGCCATACCACTTGGTGAACGGCGAGGCGGCCTTGCTGGATGCCGAGTACTGGCCGAAGGCGTGCAGGCTGCGGCCTGGCGAGCGTTGGTCGTTCCACACCGCCTGGTCGATCAACAGGTAGTGGCCGCCACGGCCGGCTACTTCGTCATCGCTGCCGATGCGTTTCACATCGGAGCTGTCGTAGTAGTAGCCCAGCTTGTATTCGCCGGGCAGTTCACCCTGCAGCTTGTACACCAGCTCCACCGGTACTACGGTGCCGGTGGTGTGCTTGGGGCCCAGATGCCAGGCCCGGCTCGAGTTGCCGTTGCTCTCAGGGTCGACGTTGAACGCCGCCACGCGCAGTTGCCAGGCCGGCGACAGGTCGTATTTCACCCGCACGCCCAGGTGTGCGTTGGGGTAGTTGGTCCAGCCACTGCCGCCGGACATGTTCAGCGGGTGGCCGCAGAAGCCGGCGTTCATGAAGTTGCACAGGATGCCGCTGTCCAGGCCGCCCAGGTCGTTACCCATGGCCATGTAGCCCAGCTTGACGTTGAGCGCCGGGGTGAACAGGGTGCGCTCGTAGCTCAGCTCGGTCAGGCGGGTGTACAGGCCACCGAAGTTTTCCTGGATCGGCAGGCGGTTGCCTACCAGGTCTTCCGAGGCACTGTTACCGCGGCGGTCGTTGATGGTCAGCTGGACCTTGCCACCGTTGTCCAGGCCGTACAGTTTCGACAGGTCGAACTGCACGCCCAGCTTCAGGTTCTGCGAATAGCGCGCCGAGCGGTGCAGGCCGCCGTGGGCGTTGTAGGCGGTTTCGCCACTGTAGTCGCCGGTGAACTTGACGCCGTCGTCTTCAAGCTGGTGACGCAGGCCACCCCAGTCACCGGTCAGGGTGCTGCGGGTCATCAGGTCGCCGTCGGCCAGGGCAGTGGTGCTCGCCAAGGCCAGCAGCAGGGTAGGGGTCATGCGAATTGCGGATGGCATTGCTGTGTCTCGGTTGTTATTCAGGGGCCATTCACAGATGAACCCGCTCCCGCGTGGCCAGTGCTGACCTCGTGGGAGCGGGTTCACCGCGAAGGGGGCGACGCGGGTTTACGGCAAGGCGTAAGAAATCACGTAGTCGCCGCGGTCAGTCGACTGGCGCGCACCGCCAGCAGTGATTACCACATACTGCTTGCCGGTTTTCGGCGAAACGTAGGTCATCGGGCCGCCCTGGCTGCCCACTGGCAGGCGAGCCTTCCAGATTTCGTTACCGTTGCTGCTGTCGTAGGCGCGCAGGTAGAAGTCCTGGGTGCCGGCGATGAACACCAGGCCGCCTTGGGTCGACAAGGTACCGCCCAGGGTTGGCAGGCCGATCTTGATCGGCAGGTGCATGCGGATACCGAGCGGGCCGGTGTCTTCAACGGTGCCAACCGGTACTTGCCAGGCCACCTGGCGGGTCTTCATGTCGATGGCGGTCAGGGTGCCGAACGGTGGCGCCTGGCACGGAATGCCGGCTACCGACAGGAAGCGGTTCTTGTTCACCGCATACGGGGTGCCCTTGAGCGGTACTGCGCCCATGCCGGTGTTCAGCGCTTCGCCACCGGACGCCGCACCGCCTTTGTTCTGCGACGGAATCATTTGGATCCACAGGCCCAGGCGCATGTCGTTGACGAAGATGAAGCCGTGTACCGGGTCGGTAGAAATGCTGCCCCAGTTCATGCCACCCAGCGAACCCGGGAAGCTCAGCGACAGGTCGGTGCCCGGTGCGGTGTACAGGCCGTCGTAGCGCATTTTCTTGAAGTCGATGCGGCACAGCAGCTGGTCATACGGGGTGGCGCCCCACATGTCCGACTCGGTCAGGGTTTGCGCGCCGATCTGCGGCATGCCCACAGACTTCGGCTGGGTTGGGGAGTAAGGTTCGTTCGGGATGTTGCTTGGCTTGACCGGTACTTCGTCGACCTGGGTCAGCGGCTTGCCGGTGGCGCGATCAAGCACGTAGATCTGCCCGGCCTTGGTGCCGATCACCACCGCAGGTACCGACTGGCCGTCGTCCTTGGTGAAGTCGATCAGGCTTGGCTGCATCGGCAGGTCAAAGTCCCACAGGTCGTTGTGCACGGTCTGGAACACCCATTTCTGGTTGCCGGTGGTGGCGTCCAGGGCCAGCACCGAAGCGCCGTAGGTGTGGTCCAGCTTGCTGCGCTCTACACCGTAGATGTCGGTGGACGACGAACCCATTGGCAGGAACACGGTGTTCATCGCCGGGTCGTAGGACATCGGTGCCCAGCTGTTCGGGGTGCTGCGCACGTAGGTACTGTCGCCCTGCGGTGCCTGGCGGTCTTCCGGGTTGCCCGGGTCGAAGGCCCAGCGCATTTCACCGGTGATCACGTCGAAACCACGGATCACGCCGCCTGGCATGTCGGTCTGGACGTTGTCGGCAACACGGCCGCCGACCACCACGGTGGTACCGGCCATCAGCGGTGCGGAGGACAGTTGGTAATAGGAATCCGGCACATTGCCCAGGCCGGTCATCAGATTGACCTGGCCGTTGTTGCCGAAGCCCTGGCAGAACTCGCCGTTGTCGGCGTCGACGGCAATCAGGCGGCCATCGATGGTGTTGGTCAGCAGGCGACGCTGGCAGTTGGCACCGGCCGGCACGCTCCCGCCGGCGACCGGCGAGCTGTTCGGCTGGGTCGGCTGGGCGATGGCGGCAGTGGCGTCGAAGTAGGCCATGCCACGGCAACGCTGCCACACCTTGGACTGGGCGTTGATTTCGTTCTTCCACAGCTCTTTGCCGGTGTCGGCATCAAGGGCGATCAAGTTGTTGTGCGGGGTGCAGATGAACACCTTGTTGCCGATCTGCAACGGGGTCAGCTGGTCTTCGGCACCGTTGCCATCGCTGATGGCTACGTCACCGGTGTGGTAGGTCCAGGCCACCTTCAGCTTGTTCACGTTGTCGCGGTTGATCTGGTCCAGCGCGGCGAAGCGGCTGCCACCTTCGGTGTTGCCGTAGTGGGCCCAGTCCTTCTGCTCTTTGCCAGCTTCGACCGGGGTCATGCCCGGCCCTTTGCCGGTTGGGGCGACGCTTGGGTGGGCAACGAACATGTTGCCGGCGGCAATCACCAGTGCCACGGCCATCACCCCGGCAATGCCGTAGGCACCACGGCCGGCACTGGCGCCGTTGGCACGGGCCAGCAGCGGGTAGACCAGTGCTACCACCATGCCGATCGCGGCAAACATGAACAGGCGCGAGAACAGTGGCCAGAACACCAGGCCAGTGTCGATCAGCGCCCAGATCGCGGTACCGATCAGGAACGCCGCGTACAGCCAGGCGCCGGTCTTCTTGCGGCAGGCGATAAGGACACCGGCGATGGCCATGGCCAGTCCGCCGATCAGGAAGTACAACGAACCGCCCAGGCCGGCCAGCTTGATGCCGCCAGCAGCCAGGAGGAGGCCGAGCAGGGCGATGATCACGCCCAGGCCGATCAGGATAATGTTTGTGGCGCCAGAAGCGCGCGGAGTTTCGTTCATGCCAGGGATCTCAGCAGGTGGAATGCGCGCAGTCTAAGCCCTTAGCTTGCTAATTAACAAGTTGGTACATAATTTAATGAGGCTGATTGTCGCAGGGCTGAACGTGCGATGATGTCGTTAAAAGTTTAGATCAGGTGACGAAAAAAGCATTAAACAGGTGGTTAAAGCTGGCTATGCAATCTGCATTCATACTTTGGTCGAGTACAAAAGTGGCCAGCCATCATGCGTCTTGACCCGCTCGGCTGTTTGTAAGAACTTGCTGAGATTTGGAAAACAGGCAGCAAATGGACAAATTCCTGGCGATGAAGATGTTCGTGGCCACCGTTGATGCACAGGGCTTTTCTGCCGCTGCGCGCAGGCTTGGGCTGGCCACTTCGTCGGTAACGCGGCTGGTCGACGCCCTGGAAACGGCGCTGGGCGCCACGTTGCTCAACCGCTCGACTCGCCAGGTCAGCCTGACCGAAGCTGGCGCCCGCTACTATGAGCGTGCGCGGGGTATTTTCGAAGCCTTGGACGAGGCCGATGCCAGTGTTGCCGACCGTGGCGAGCAGCCTGTCGGCGTATTGCGCCTGTGCCTGCCGGTGGAGTTCGGCAGGCGGGTGATCGCGCCGCACCTGGGGGCGTTTCTGGCGCGACACCCTGCGCTTGAGCTGGACATCGATCTCAGCGACCGCCTGGATGACCTGCTGGACGGGCGTTACGACTTGTCGATTCGCCTGGGCGACCCCTCGCCCAACGACGAACTGGTCTGTCGCCAGCTCGGGCGCTTCGAGCGTTGGTTGGTGGCCAGCCCGGCTTACCTGGCCGGGCGCGACACCCTGCAGCACCCCCGGCAGCTGCTTGAGCATGCCTGCCTGCGCTTTCGTTACGGGCAAAAAGCGCGGCCCTGGCGCCTGGTGAGAGGTCAGGACAGCCTGGAACTGGACGTTACCGGGCCGTTGCGCAGCGCCAACGCCGACATGTTGCGCGAAACCGCACTGGCGGGCAGTGGCATCGCGCTGCTGGCCGACTGGCTGGTGCGCGAGGATGTGCTGGCCGGGCGCCTGCTGCGGCTGTTCCCTGACTGGCGAGCCAGCCCTGGCACGGCCAATGACAACATCAATGCCCTTTACTTGCCCAACCACCGTGGTTCGCGGCGGGTGAAAGCATTCATCGATTTTTGCGAAAGTTTGTCAGGTCAGCATAACTAGCGTTGCGCGGTGCGCAAAAGCGCGTTGCGCTACAACCGGATTCTCGGCACTGGCATGGCTGGTTAAGGTAGCCGGCATATTCCATCCCTTGTCCAGGAACCTCGCATGAATCCCTCCCTTGCCGCCGGGCAGCCCGCAACCACCGGCCTCAGCCGTGCGCTGGTAGTGCTGCTGGCGTTCTGCTGCGGCGCGATCGTCGCCAACATCTACTACGCCCAGCCCATCGTCGGTCTGATCGCTCCGGACCTGGGGCTGTCCACCGAGCATGCCAGCCTGATCGTTTCACTGACCCAGCTGGGTTATGCCTTGGGCCTGCTGTTGCTGGTCCCGCTGGCTGACCTGCTGGAAAACCGCCGCCTGATGGTCGCCACTGCTGTGCTGGCCTGTGTCAGCCTGCTGCTGGCGGGGACCAGCAGCAGCGGCCAGGGCCTGCTGTTTCTGGGCTATGCCTTGTTGATCGGCTTCAGTTCGGTGGCGGTGCAAATGCTCATTCCGCTGGCGGCGCACCTGGCGCCGGAGCAGCAGCGTGGTCGGGTAGTCGGTAACATCATGGGCGGGTTGTTGCTGGGTATCCTGCTGGCGCGGCCGTTGTCCAGCCTGGTGGCCGACCATTTCGGCTGGCGCGCGGTGTTCATTGGCGCAGCCGGGGTGATGCTGGCGATCATTTTGCTGCTGGCCCTGACCCTGCCGCAGCGGCGACCCGAGCACAAAGCCAGCTATGCCGGATTGATGCTGTCGTTGCTCACATTGTTGCGCCGCTATCCGCTGCTGCGTCAGCGCTCGTTGTACCAGGCACTGATGTTCGCGGCATTCAGCCTTTACTGGACCGCGGTGCCAATGGCGCTGGCGGGTGAGCATGGCCTGTCGCAGACCCAGATTGCCGTGTTCGCCCTCGTGGGCGCGGTGGGTGCCGTTGCCGCCCCCTTGGCTGGCCGCCTGGCAGACGCCGGGCATGCGCGGGCCGGCTCGCTGCTTGCGCTGCTGCTGGCGCCGGCGGCGTTGTTGCTCGGGTTGACGGTGCCGGGCTACAGCGTGATCGGCCTGGGCCTGACTGGCGTGCTGCTGGACTTTGCGGTGCAGATGAACATGGTCATCGGCCAGCGCGAAGTGTATGCACTGGACCCGGCGAGCCGCGGGCGGCTGAATGCGGTGTACATGACCAGCATCTTCGTGGGCGGGGCGCTGGGGTCGGCAGTGGCCAGTGCGCTGTTTTCCCAGTTTGGTTGGCAGGGCATCGCGCTGGTGGGGGCGGGATTGCCGGGTGTGGCATTGATCACCTTTCTGGCCAAGGCGCCCCGGGCATGAACGGTGTGCGGTCCTTGTGGGGGGCAGTCCACTTTGTGGGAGCGGGCTTGTCCCGCGAAGGGGGCCCCGCGGTGCATGGCACCGGCTTTGCCGGTGTTCGCGGGGCAAGCCCGCTCCCACAGCGCGCCTGCAAAGTCAATGAGTCATGTTCTGCTCGATGAAAGGGCAGCCGCCATGTTCAGGGGCTATCGAGCAAGCGGCAGCGCCACGCCAATCACGGCAAACAGGCTGCCGCAGCAGCGGTTGAAACCTTTACCCCCCTTGGCCAGCCACGGCCGGATGCGAAACGCCAGGCGCGCCAGCAGGTACTCGACCAGAAACTCGACGCTGGCAAAGGTCGCCGCCATCACCACGAACTGCAGCATCAGCCCGCGCTGCGGGTCGATGAACTGCGGCAGGAAGGCGCCATAGAACAGCAGCACCTTGGGGTTGGCCATGGCCGACAACAAGCCTTGGCGGAACAAACCTGCATTGCCAAGGCGTGCACTGCGGTCGGTCAACTCCAGGTGCAAACCAGGGCTACGCCACAGCTGGATACCCAGCCAGACCAGGTAGGCGCCGCCCACCCATTTGAGCACGCTCAACACGGCGGCCGACGTCTGCAGCAAGGCGCTCAGGCCAAACATGGCCAAGGCGATCAGCGCGCTGAAACCGAACACGCCGCCAACAATGGTAAACAACGTGCGGCGGGCACCATACAGGGCGCCATGGGTCAGGGCCAGCAGGCTGTTCGGGCCGGGTGTCAGTGACAGGCCGATGCTGGCCAGCAGGTAGATGAGCCAGGTGTCGAGTGCCATGATGCTTGTAACCTTGGTGACTGGGAGGCTGGCAGTCTAAGGCGCACAGCCCCATCAGCAAGGGTATGATCTGGACATTGAATAGTCGTTTCTGGACGCAATGCCATGCTGCCTGATATCCGCCTGCTAATCCTGCCGTTACCGGATTTTGCCCTGCTGCCATTCGGTGGTTTTCTCGACAAATTGCGTTTCAGCGCCGACGACGAAGACTACAGCCAGCAGCGCTATTGCAGCTGGAGCGTGGCAGGGCTCACCCTCGACCCGGTGCCGTCGAGCAGCGGTGCGGTGGTGCAGGTCGAGGCGAGGGCCGACCAGCTCGATCTGGCCAGTTTCGACTATCTGGTGGTGTTCGGCGGGCGCAACGCCATGGCAACGGCTGCATTGGCGCCGCACTACCAAGCCTTGCTAAGGCAAGCCGGCAAAGCCGGGGTCAAGTTGGTGGGGGTCGACAATGGCGCCTTCCTGTTGGCTGCGTGCGGTTTGCTCAGGGGGCACAAGGTGGTCGTGCACTGGCGTCACGAAGCCGAGTTCCGAGCAGCGTTCCCACAGGTGCAGGTGCTGCGCGATCAACTGTATTGCATAGATGCAGGCCGTATCACCTGCGCTGGCGGCACGGCGGCCATTGACCTGGCAGTGGCACTGTTGTCACTGTCCTGTGGGCGAACCCGGGCGCTTAAAGGGCTGGCCGACATGCTGGTGGACGAAACCCGCGACAGCCGTCATGCCTTGCGCTCGCTGGAGCCGGGCGTGGGCCAGGGGCGCCAGGTACAGCGGGCACAAGCCCTGATGCGCCACCATTTGGGCAACCCACTGGCGGTGGAGCAACTGGCTGCTGAACTGGGTATCAGCCGGCGCCAGCTGGACCGGCAGTTCCAGGCCAGCCACGGCATGAGCGCCAAGGCCTGGTGGCTGGAAATGCGCCTGCAGCAGGCGCGCTGGCGCTTGCTCAACTCCAGCCACAGCCTGGCGCAGATTGCCGATGAGGTGGGGCTGGGCGATGCCAGTTACCTGGGTAAATGCGTCCGGCGGCGGTTTGGCTGCACGGCCGTGGCGTTGCGGACAGCCAATCATCCAGGCTGAAACCCGGCGCAGCATTCACTGCGGTGTGCCGAACAAGCCGGTCCAGTAGATCCCGGCATCGCTTTTCGGGTCCACGGCATAGGCGGCACCCAGCTCACGGAATTCCGGGTTCATCAGCGTGGCGCAATGCCCCGGGCTCTCCAGCCAGCCATCAACCACCTTGTGCGCGGTGTCACGCCCGGCTGCGATATTTTCCCCGACTTGCTGGTAAAGGTAGCCTGCCAGCTCGGCCCGGTCACCGGGCGTGCGGCCATCCTTGTCGATGTGGTCGAAGAAGTTCTGGTTGGCCATGGCCCGCGTGTGGTTGGCAGCCACCCCGGCCAGCACTGTGCTCCAGCTCAACGCGGGGGCTGCGGCGAACGGCTGGCCGCCGCATTGGCGCGGTACCTTGCGCGCCGCGTTGATTTCTTGCAATACCTTCTGCCCCTCGGCCTGCCAGTCGCCCAGGCGGCCACTGAGCAGCGGCCGGGCCAGCACGATGCGCCAGTCGCGGCCCTCCTGGCTGACGCCGATATCGACGAACTGCGGGTCGAGCACCACTTGGCAGAAGCTTTCTTCGATGGCACGCATGGCCGCACGTGCATCGCGTGGCCCCGACAGGCTGATGGCCTGGACATTGACCATGGGGTAGGCGGCGCGGGTCATGGCCTGCTGCAGGTCGCGGGTGCCCTCTGGCGACAACGCCAGGCGGGTGTCGCTGTTGAGCGGGGGCAGCTCCAGCGACGCCTCACCACCGCAGGGCTGGGCCTTGCTGCGGTAGACATTGATCGACTCGATCAGTTGCGCCTCTTCGCCGGTGACAGCCAGTGCCCCGGTCGACATGACCAAGCCCAGCGACAAGGCGGCAACGGATGACAGGACGCGCATGTGGATCTCCCTATGACTGGCAGCGTCGTGGTATGCGCTGCTCATCCTACACAAGCCTGGGGCTTTTGGCCCTAGCGGGTGTAAAGCAATGACGGCGCCGGCAATCGCTGCTGGCGGCATAAGAGGGAGTAGACCAATGGTCGCCGGAAAAGTGCGATGAGTTGCTAATCATTCGTATCGAGCTAGCGCGTTCGGCTGTGTACGCATCACCGGGCCAACGCCTGGTTCGGCCTGTAGAACAGGAAGTGCGTGGTCTGCGCAGTCTTGCGGTAAGCCTTGGCCCAGTCGGGGTGCACCGTGCGGTCGTGGAAGTACAGCGCACCGCCGGTAGGGTCTTTCAATTGCTGGTTGAGCGCCTTGCGTGCAATTTCTTTGGCCACAGCGTAGCGTTGCGCTTCCTCGACCTGGTCAGGGCGCCCGTCGCACCACCAGGAAAACTGGCAGGCCTTGGTTTCCACGCCCTGCTTGACCACGCCGCAGATGGTATCGGGGAAGCCATCATGGCCCAGGCGATTGATCACAACACTGGCCACGGCTGACATGTCTTGCGCATCGGCGCCCTTGGCTTCCCAGTAGATGGTGCGTGCCAGGCAGGTGAGGCTGTCGTCCAGCGGCGCCTGGCCGGCCGGGTCGACTGCCTGGGCTTCGCTTGAGGTCAGTTTTTCCGTTTTTTTCGGAGGTGGTGCATCGTTGGCCACCTTTTCTTCCAGCACTTCGGCCTTGCCTTCGGCCACTGCGGCCTTTGCCGTGTCGGCCGCATGCAAGGGGCCTGCGATCAGGGCCAAGGTCAAGCCAATCACTATCCAGGTAGCGCGCATGGCAGTGCTTCCGAAAGGGGGGCTGATTGCCAGTCTAGCCAAGCGTAAGCATTAATACCAAAGGCAGGGTGGCCGCGGCAGCTACGGTCTGCAGGGCAATGATGGTGGCCATCAGGGGGGCGTTGCCACCCATCTGCCTGGCCATTACATAGGAGGACGAGGCAGTGGGTAGGGCCTGGAACAGCACCGCCACCACCGCGGCCTGGCCACTCAGGCCCAGCACGCGGCACAGCCCCCAGGTGGTCAAGGGCATGACCAGGAATTTGAACGCCGACGCTGCCATCAGCGGGCGCACCTGCTGGCCCAGGCTGGCCCCACCCAGCGCTGCGCCCACACACAACAGCCCCATCGGTAGCGCCGCCTGGCCCAGCGCCTTGACGGTGGGTTCGATGCCTGGCGGCAAGCCCAGGCCCGTCACCCGCAGCAGCAGGCCGCCGGCACAGCCGACGATCAACGGGTTGGCGAAGATTGCCCGTAGCACCGTGGTCGGTGAACTGTGGCGGGCGCTGAAACGGGCGAACACCAGCACGCAGAGCAGGTTGACCAAGGGCACGATGGCGGCATTGGCCACCGCTGCAAGGGCGATGCCGGCGCTGCCGTAGAGGCCGGCGGCCAGGGTGGCACCGATGTAGTTGTTGAAGCGGATACCGCCCTGGAAGACCGAGGTAAAGTCAGCGCCATCGTGGTTGATCGCGCCTTGGTACAGCACCAGCAGCACGGCGCCGGCCAAGGTCGAGAGCATCAGCACACCGACCATGCCCATCACCGGTACGCCGTCGAGGTTGGCGGTGGCCAGGCCGTGCAGGAACAGCGAAGGTAGCAGTACGTAGTAGCTCAGGCGCTCAGCGCCGGGCCAGAAGCTTTCGGCCAGAAAGCCGCGCAGGCGCAGGAAGGTACCCAGGGTAATCAGCAGGATGATGGGTAGCAGGGTGGTCAGCAGCAATTGAAGCATGGTCGACGTTCCGTGGTCGGGTACGGGCACAGACTACGGGTGCGAAATGGTTTGTAAAACCGTTGTTTTCTGCACTGACTGTTGAGAATAAATGCATGTTTCGCAGGGGGGCGCTTTGCGCCCCAATCGCGACGCAAGGCCGCTCCCACAGGGTTGAGTGCAGCACGGACCCTGTGGGAGCGGCCTTGCGTCGCGATTGGGCTGCAAAGCAGCCCCTGCATTCTCAAGCTTCAAGCGCAGTCTTCAACACCGCACTCAAATGCCGCCGTTGGCTTTTCTCATGCTCCAGCAACACCACCCGCCGGGTCAGTTGCGGTTCGCCAAACGGCAGGCAGGTGGCTGGCGGCAAGCGGTTCAGGTCGTCGTCTGCCATGGGAATGATCGCCACACCCAGGCCCATGACGGCCATGCTGGCCAGGGCCTCCTGGCTGTCCAGTTCCATCTGCTCGCTCACCTGCAAATGCTGGCGACGGAGCTCCTGCTCGATCTGTCGCCCGGCCCAGGCGCGCTTGTCGAAGCGCAGGAAGGGTTGACTGGCAAGCAGTTCTCGTACGCTACGGCCGGCCAGTTCGGGGCTGGCGATGGCCCAGAAGCGGTCCTCGAACAGTGGTGTGAAATCCAGGCTCTGTGGGTACGGGCTGACGGGCTCAGTGGTGATGGCCGCGTCCAGTTCACCGTCCTCCACCCGACGTGCCAGCTCCGCCGACATGCCCGAGGCCACGCTGATATGCAGCTGCGGGTAGTGGGCCTTGATCCACACCAGCGCCTTGGGCAGGCGCCGCGCCAGTACGGTGTGGATCGCGCCCAGGCGCAGGCGGCCGCGCAGGCTCGGGCCGCTGGCCAGGGCGTCGGCCAGTTCGTCGTAGGCAGCCAGAATGCTCTCGGCGCGGGCGACTGCCAGTTGGCCTGCTTCGGTCAGCACCACCTGCCTGCGGCTGCGGTCGAACAGGGGGACCTTTAACTCGTCTTCAAGGGTTTTGATGTGCAGGCTCACCGCCGAAGGGGTAAGGCTGAGCAAGTCGGCTGCGCGGGCAAAGGTGCCGTGGCGGGCGATGGTTACCAGGGTGCGCAGGGCTTTGAGAGACATGCGGAAGCGGTCCGGTTACAAGCTGACAGGGCAGTATTGTCAGGCCCGGCCCTGTCGCCGGCAAGCCAGGGCCGCGACAGGCAACCTTGTTCAGCGCGCAATACGCCCATACGCTTGGCTGATCCGGTCGATCACCATGGCCAAGGCGACGATCGCCAGGCCGGCCTCCACACCCTGGCCGACGTTCAGGGTCTGGATTCCCGCCAGCACATCCTCACCCAAACCGCGGGCACCGATCATCGATGCCACCACCACCATCGACAAGGCCATCATTACCGACTGGTTGAGCCCAGCCATGATGCTTGGCAGCGCCAGTGGCAGCGCAATGCGCCGTAACCGCTGCCAGCGGCTGGCCCCCAGGCCGTGTGCGGCCTGCAGCAGCGAAGGGTCGATCTGGCTCAGGCCCAGTTCGGTCAGCCGCACCAGTGGCGGCAGGGCGTAGATCAGCGTGGCGAACACGGCAGGGACCTTGCCCAGGCCGAACAGCATCAGCACCGGGATCAGGTAAACGAAGGCCGGCAGCGTCTGCATCACATCCAGCACGGGTAACAGTAGCCGCCTGGCCAGTGGCCGGGACGCGAGCAGTATGCCCAGCGGCACGCCCACCAGCACGCACAAACCGGTGCTCACCAGTACCAAGGCCAAGGTTTGCAGCAGCTTGTCCCACAGCCCGAGCATGCCAATCAGCGCCAGCAGCGCCACCAGTACCGCGCTGCGCAGCAGGCTGCGGCTGGCGTGCCAGGCAAGCAGGCCAACCAGCAGCAACAACAGCCACCAGGGCAGCAGGCGCAGCAGGTTCTCCAGGCCGACCAGCAGTTGCAGCAGCTGGTCTGAAACCGCGCGCAACTGATCGCCGTAATTGAGTACCAGCCAGTCGACCAGCCTGTTTACGCTTTCAGCGAAAGAAAACTGCAGCGCTTGGGGAAAGCCGTTGCTCACAGGCTGCCCTCGACCTTGTCGGCGACGTCTGCGGGCAGCCAGGCTTTCCACACATCGCGATTGTCACGCAGGAAGGCGAGTGCGGCCTCGCGCGGTGGCGGGCGCTTTTCACTCATGACGGCCAGCGCCTTGTTGAGCCGATCGATCGGCAGGTCGACCTGCTCGAACACCGTCACCAGGTCCGGGTAGCCATCACGGAAGGCCTTGGATACGCCGATGGACAGTTTCGCCGGCAGTGAGCGGCTGCCCTTTGGGTTAGGGTTGCCGGCATCTGTCAGGGTGGCCCAGGCCTGGGCATCGAACGGTGGTTCTTGCAAGCGGATGAGTTTGTATCGCCCCATCAGCGGGGTCGGGTTCCAGTAGTAGAACAGCACCGGCTGGCCACGGCGGATGGCGGAGGCGATTTCGGCGTCCATCGCCGCACCGGAGCCACTGCGAAAGTTCGTGTACAGCTCATCCAGGCCATACGCCTTGAGTTTCTGGCTGTTGACCGTTTCCGATGTCCAGCCGCTGGGGCTGTTCAAAAAACGGCCCTTGTCGGGTGACTCGGGGTCACGAAATACCTGTGGGTAGCGCTTGAGGTCATCGACGCTGCGCAGTTCGGGCGCCAAAGGCTTCAGCTTGCGAACAGCGTCGCCCTCGATCACGTACGCGGGTACCCACCAGCCTTCTTCTGCATTTTTGACCGTGTTGCCCAGTGCGAAAACCTGGCCTTCCTGTTCCGCCTTGACCCACGCAGGGCTGCGCCCGGCCCACTCTTCGGCGATCACCTGGAGGTCGTTGCGGGCCAAGGCCACTTCCATGCTGACGGTGCTGCCGGGCAGGGTGTCGGTGGCGTAGCCATAGCCGCGTTCCGCAATCAGCCGCAAAATTTCGGTGGTGAGGGCGCCGCTTTCCCAGCTTATGGCACCAAAGTGGATGGGGGAGGGTTGCTCTGCCGATACAGCACTGTCGGTGCTGGCCAGGCCTACGGCCAGCAGCATGCCGGCCAGCAGCGTTGAAAACTTGTTCATCCAGACCTCGTCGTTTACCGCGCCTTGGGGGTGGGGGCAAGTGTAGACGACGAGGTGTTGGCGCAGGGCAGGGCTGCTTGGGGCGGCCCCGTTTACTCAAACGCGGAACTGGTCCATCAGCGCCTGCTGCTGGTTGGCGAGGCTGTTCAAGGACTGGCTGACACGCGCCGACTCGTTGGCCTGCCCCGACAGCGATTCGGTGACATCGCGGATCGTTGCCACGTTGCTGTTGATCTCTTCGGCCACCGCGCTTTGCTCCTCGGCGGCCGAGGCTATTTGCAGGTTCATGTCGGTAATGACCGTCACCGCCTGGCCGATACGCTGCAACGCAGTCACGGCCTGGCTAACCTGTTCGACCCCGACCTGGGCCTGACGGTGGCTGTTGTCCATGGCACCGACCACTTCGCGGGTGCCGTCCTGCAAGGCCTCGATCACCTGGCGGGTTTCTTCCACCGACTCCTGGGTGCGTCGGGCCAGGTTGCGTACTTCATCGGCAACCACGGCAAAGCCACGGCCGGCTTCACCCGCGCGGGCGGCCTCGATGGCGGCGTTCAGCGCCAGCAGGTTGGTCTGTTCGGCAATCGAGCGGATCACTTCCAGCACCGAACCGATCTTCTCGCTGTTCTGCGCCAGGCCTTCGACTTCGGCCATGGCGTTGCTCATGTCGGCGGCCAGGGCATCGATGCGTTGGGTGGTGCGGTCGATGACTGCCAGGCCTTCGCGGGTGGCCTGGTCGGCATCGCGGGCGGCCTGGGCGGCCTGGGAAGCGCTGCGTGCCACGTCCTGGGCGGTAGCGCTCATTTCGTGCGAGGCCGTGGCCACCTGGTCAACCTGGCGGTATTGCTGCTCCATGCCGGCGCTGGTTTGCGTGGCAATTGCCGAAGACTGGTCGGCGGTGCCACGGGCAGCCTGCACCGAGCGTTTGACCTCGGCGATGGTTGGCTGCAGCTTGTCGAGGAACCGGTTGAACCAGCCGGCCAGTTCGCCCAGTTCGTCCTGCTTCTGATAAGTCAGGCGGCGGGTCAGGTCGCCTTCGCCGCTGGCAATGTCCTTGAGCATTGCGGCTACGCCGAGGATCGGCCGGGTAACGCCGCGGGCCATCAACCACACCATCAGCAGGCCGGCAATGGCTGCCGCCAGCCCCAGGCCCAGCTCCAGCAGGGTACCGCTGGTGTTGAGCGCGTCCAGTTCCTGCTTCAGTTTTTCGGCAGGCCCGGTCAGTGCGTTTTCCGGCACATCCAGCAGCACGCCCCAGGGTTGCGCGTCGGGGATCGGCCGGAACGCGGCCATCACCTTCAGGCGCTGCTGGTCGTGCAGGATGGTCATCTTGCCATCGGCCAGCTTGCGTACCAGCTCGGCGCCCTTGGCCTTGTCTACCTGGTCGAAGCGCTGGGCCAGCTTGCTGGCATCGGCGCTATAGCCTGCCAGCAGGCCGACCGGGCTGAGGATACCGACCGTGGTGCGGCCCTCGTACAGGCTGCGGCTGGCCTCCTGGCTCAGGGCCTGCAGGCTGTTGAGGTTGATGTCGATGGACAGCGTGGCAAGGGTCTTGCCGTTGACCACCAGCGGGAAGACGATGCTGGTCATCAGCACTTGCTGGCCATTGATGTCATAGAAGTAGGGCTCTACCACGCACACCTTGCCAGTGGTACGCGGGCAGACCCACCAGGTGTTGGCGGGCTGGCCGCTGGGGCCGATCTCGGTGTTGGCCATGTCCTGTTCAGGCAGCGCCATGGCGGTCAGCTGGCCGGGGCGCGGCTGCGACCAGTACAGGGCAAAGCGCCCGGTTTCGTTGCTGCCAAGCTCCGCCTTGCCGGCGAACAGGCTGTCTTTGTTGTCCAGCGCGTTGGGCTCGAACACCAGCGACAGGCCGAGCAGGTCGGGGTTGGCCTGCAGGGCGGTGCGCACTTGGCGTGTCATGTCTTCGCGCAGGTCAAAGGCGTCAAGGTAGCGCTTTTCTGCCTGTTCGCGCAGGAACAGCACCTGGCGGGCGAAGCCGGCGCCGTACTGGTAGGCGTCCATGAACTGACGACGGATGTTCAGCGCCTGCACCTCACCCTGTGACTCGATGCGCGATTGCGCCGCTTCGGTCAGCATCTGCATGCTGCTGGCCTTGACCAGGTCCGAGCTGTGGTCCATGCGATATAACGACAGGCCGACGAGCAAGGTGACGATGCCGGCCAGGCAGAGGCCGGCGAGCAGGGTGATCTTCCACTGGATGGAAAGTTGGCGCAAAGGCATGGGGCGGATCCCTTTTCCGGGCTCTAAGGGTTTTGGCTTTCAGGCTGGGTCAGGCACCCCCAGCGCAACACGTTATCGGCCCACCGCGTTTTTTCTTTATTCAAACATTCAATTTAAATCCAGCCCCGCTGCGTAATGTGCCGCAACATGGCGCTTTTGACATCTGCAGCCTACTGCTTCAGAGTGCGCGCTTTTTTCTGTCGTAATGAGGTAAGCCAACCATGAATGCAGTGATCGCCGCGGTCGGCATCATGCTGATACTCAGCCTGTCCCGCGTGCACGTGGTCATCGCCCTGATCATCGGTGCCCTGGTCGGTGGGCTGGTGGGCGGCCTGGGCATCGAGGGCACGTTAAAGGCGTTCAACGGTGGCTTGGGCGGTGGTGCCACGGTTGCCTTGTCCTACGCTCTGCTGGGCGCTTTTGCCGTGGCCATTGCCAAGTCGGGCCTGGCCCATGCCTTGGCTGACCGTGCACTGGCCATGATCGATCGCCAGGGGCACACCAATGGCGGCAAGGTCAAATGGCTGATGATCGGCCTGATGCTGGTGGTGGCGGTGTCGTCGCAGAACATCCTGCCCATCCACATTGCGTTCATTCCGCTGCTGGTGCCGCCGTTGTTGTATGTACTGACCCGCCTGCGCATCGACCGCCGGCTGATCGCCTGCGTGATCACCTTCGGCCTGATTACCCCGTACATGTTCTTGCCAGTGGGCTTCGGCAACATATTCCTCAATGAAATCCTGCTGGCCAACGTCGCGCGCGCCGGTGTCGACGTGAGCGGTGTCAACGTCACCCACGCCATGGCCATCCCCGCTGCTGGCATGCTGGTCGGCCTGCTCCTGGCGGTGTTTATCAGCTACCGCAAGAAGCGTGACTACGACCTGGCGCGCATTGAGCAGGTGGAGCAGGTGAGCGTGCAGTACAACCCGCTGACACTGCTGGTGGCCGGGCTGGCAATCGCCGCCGCGTTCATCGTCCAGTTGCTGCTGGACTCGATGATCATCGGCGCCATGGTCGGTTTTCTGATTTTCTCGCTGTCAGGCATCGTCAAATGGAAGGACACTGACGGCCTGTTTACCGAAGGCATGAAGATGATGGCCATGATCGGCTTCATCATGATTGCCGCCTCGGGTTTTGCTGACGTCATGAAGGCCACCGGTGAGGTGCAGAGCCTGGTGGAAACCTCCGCCCGGTGGATCGACCACAGCAAGGGCATCGGTGCCCTGATGATGTTGCTGGTCGGGCTGCTGGTGACCATGGGCATCGGCTCGTCGTTCTCCACGGTGCCAATCCTGGCCGCGATCTTTGTGCCGCTGTGCGTGCAACTGGGCTTCGACCCGCTGGCCACCGTGTGCATCGTCGGTACTGCCGGTGCCTTGGGGGACGCAGGCTCGCCGGCCTCTGACTCGACTTTGGGGCCGACCTCGGGCCTGAACGTAGATGGTCAGCACCACCATATCTGGGACACCGTGGTACCGACCTTCATCCACTACAACCTGCCATTGCTGGCGTTTGGGTGGTTGGCAGCGATGACGCTGTAAGGGGAGGGTGTCAGCCCTTGTTGGGCGGCGGTGAGATGCGGTTGAGCACGGTGCTGCCGTCCTTGCTGCGGGTCAGGTAAATCGGCAGCACCTTGGGCAGGTTGTTGACCAGGCGGGCGACCTCGCGGGTGTTGTAGATACCGCTGATGCGGATGCGGCCGGTGCTGGCATCGGCCAGCTGCAGCGGCGCGTCGAGGTAGCGGTTGATCACTGGCAGCGCTTGCTCCAGGCTCAGGTTGTCGAGCACCAGCTTGCCACTGCGCCAGGCAAGGCTGTTGGTGTAGTCATTGCTCTGCTCCAGCTGCGGCTCGAAATCGCCCTTGTGGTAGCTGGCCTGCATCCCCGGGCCCAGGCGGTAGCCACCGGCGTTGCCGTCGCTGGATACCAGTACCGAGCCTTCCACCAGGGTGACCTTGACCTGGTCCTGGTACTTCCACACGTTGAACTGGGTGCCAGTGACGCGGGTCTGGCCATTGCCGGCATGCACGATGAACGGGTGGTTGCTGTCGTGCTGCACCTTGAAGAACGCCTCGCCGCGCTTGAGCGTGACCTGGCGCTGGTCCTTGTAGTTGAGGTAGGTAAGCTCGGTGTGGAGGTTGAGCTGTACCGTGCTGCCGTCGCTCAACTCTATGGTCTGCATGCGGTCGCCGGCTTCGAAGTGCTGGTAGTGGTTGGGCAGCCAGCCTTGTTCCCAGCCCACCCAGCCGGCCAGCGGCAGCACGGCCAGGGCGATGGCGGCAGCAGATGCCAGCGGACGCCAATTGCGCGGGCGTGCGGGTAGACGGGTGGCCGGGTTGAAGTCGACGACGGTGGCGTTGCGTGGCAACAGGTCGGCGGTTTGCCAGATTTCCAGCATTGCCTGGTATTCCTCGGCATGCCGCGGGTCCGCCGCCAGCCAGCGGGCAAACGCCTCGCGCTCGCCCGCCGTGCAGTCTTCAGCGTGCAGGCGCATGCACCAGTGCGCGGCGGCGTCGGTGATGGCATCGTCAGGGCTGGTGTTGAGGCGGTCGTGGTTCATTGCGGCTCCGGATTTTGCATATTCTACCCTTGCTAGAGGGCTCCCGAGAACCAACGTAATGGCGAATGACTATCAGTTGTGACGGTTTTTCATCGGATTTGCAACGGTTTTTCAGCGTTTGAGAACCCTTCGCGTGCCGCCAGGGAGGCGGAAATCCATGGGGCTGCCTTGCAGCCCATCGCGACAAAAGGCCGCTCCCACAAGTAATCGCGCACCTCTTGTGGGGCAACTGTGTTGTACGAAATCACAAAGCTTGCGCGATCACTGTGGGAGCGGGCTTGCCCCGCGAACACGGGCGAAGCCCGTGCCATGCACCGCGTGGCCTGCTTCGCGGGCATGCCCGCTCCCACGGGTAATGCGCAGGCTTCAGAACTGCGCCGGCTCCAGCCCATAAAGGCTGCTGCTGCCCGCCCTGATACTGGCTTCCAGCCCCAGACCACGCGGCAGCACGCGCTGGAAGAAGAACGCCGCACACGCAAGCTTGGCACCATGAAACGCGTCATCCTCGTCACGTTTGGCCAAGGCCACCGCCGCCATCCGCGCCCACATATAGGCATACGCCGTCAGCCCGAACAGTTGCAGGTATTCAACCGCTACCGCGCTGACCAGGTTGGCATCATCGCCTGCTCGCGCCTGCAGCCAGGCGCTGGTGGCCTCCAGTCGCGCCAGGCTCGCTTGCAAAGCCTCGCGGTGCAGCGGTGCATCAACACTGAACGCACGTACTTCGGCGGCAAAGCTGGCCAGCGCCTGGCCACCGTCGCCCAGCACCTTGCGCCCCAGCAGGTCGAGTGCCTGGATACCGTTGGTGCCTTCATAGATTTGCGCAATGCGCACATCACGCACCCGTTGCTCCTGCCCCCATTCGCGGATGTAGCCATGGCCACCGTATACCTGCTGGCCGAGCACGCAGCTTTCCAGGCCGTTGTCGGTGAAGAAGGCCTTGGCCACTGGCGTCAACAGCGCCACCAGGCGCTGGGCGTGCTCACGTTCACCGGCGTCTTCGGCGTAACGCGCCAGGTCCAGTTGCTGGCCGACGTAGGCGGCAAACGCCCGGCCACCTTCGGTGAGGGTGCGCATGGTCAGCAGCATGCGCCGTACATCGCCATGGTGGATGATCGGGTCGGCAGCCTTGTCCTGCGCTTTAGGGCCGGTGGCGGCACGGCTTTGCAGGCGTTCGTTGGCATAACGGGCGGCGCTCTGGTAAGACGCTTCGGCGCAACCGAGGCCCTGGATGCCGATGGACAGGCGCTCGTAGTTCATCATGGTGAACATCGCCGCCAGGCCTTTGTGCGGTTCGCCCACCAGGTAACCCTTGGCATCGTCGAAGTTCATCACGCAGGTGGATGAAGCCTTGATGCCCATCTTGTGCTCGATCGAACCGCAGTGTGCGGCGTTGCGCGCGCCCAGGCTGCCATCGGCCTCGATCAGGTATTTCGGTACAAGGAACAGCGAGATGCCTTTGGCGCCGGCGGGCGCATCCGGCAACTTGGCCAGTACCAGGTGGATGATGTTCTCGGTCAGGTCCTGCTCGCCACCGGTGATGAAAATCTTGTTGCCGCTGATGCGATAGCTGCCGTCGGCCTGGGGTTCGGCCCGGCTGCGGATCAGCCCCAGGTCGGTGCCCGCGTGGGGCTCGGTCAGGCACATGGTGCCGGCCCAGCGGCCTTCGTAAAGTGGCGGCAGGTAAATGGCCTTGAGCGTCTCGCTGGCGTGGGCATCGATGGCCAGGCAGCTACCAGCGCTCAACGCCGAATACAGGCTGAAGCTGCAGTCGGCGGCATAGAGCATTTCTTCGAACAGCACCCCTAGCATTTTCGGCATGCCCATGCCGCCAAATGCCGGGTTGCCGCCCAGGCCGACCCAGCCGCCTTCGCGGTAGGTTTGCCAGGCTTGGCGAAAACCGTCTGGCGTGGTGACCTGGCCGGCGGCGAAGCGCACACCTTGCTCGTCGCCGTTACGGCTGAGCGGGGCGATCAGCTGGCCAGTGACTTTGGCGGCTTCTTCCAGGATCGCATCGGCGGTGTCGGCATCGATGCGCTCGGCCAGGGCGGGCAGGCGGGCCCACAGGGCCGGGGCGTTGAACACGTCATGCAGGACGAAGCGCATGTCGCGCAGCGGGGCGGAGTAAGTAGTCATCAGGGGCTCTTGAAGTGAAGACGATATCTGTGAAAATTGCGCCGTACCCGTGCAGGAGCAGCCTTGTGCTGCGAAAGGGCCGGCATGGCTGAAGGTAGTCTTCGCCGGTGAGGGCCTCTTCGCAGCACAAGGCTGCTCCTGCAGGGAAACGTCGAGGCCGTTACGGCTTCAGAGGGCTTTGGCCCGGTCGCGCAGTACGTACTTCTGGATCTTGCCGGTGGAGGTCTTGGGCAACTCGCCAAACACCACGGTCTTCGGCACCTTGAAACCGGCCAGGTGCTCGCGGCACCAGCCGGTGATGTCGGCTTCGCGGGTGTCCTCCCGGCCTGGCTTCAGGGCAATGAACGCGCACGGGGTTTCTCCCCACTTTTCATCCGGGCGCGCCACCACGGCGGCTTCAAGCACCGCCGGGTGTTTGTACAGGGCGTCCTCGACTTCAATGGTGGAGATGTTCTCGCCACCGGAAATGATGATGTCCTTGAGGCGGTCCTTGATCTCGACATAGCCGTCGGCATGCCACACGGCCAGGTCACCGGTGTGGAACCAGCCACCACGGAACGCTTCGGCGGTGGCTTCGGGGTTTTTCAGGTAACCCTTCATCACGGTGTTGCCGCGCATGAAGATCTCGCCAAGCGTATTGCCATCGCGTGCCACCGGCTCGAGTGTCTGCGGGTCGGCCACCATCAACCCGTCCAGGGTCGGGTAGCGCACGCCCTGACGTGACTTGATCCGCGCACGCTCTTCCAGCGCCAGTTCGTTCCACTCATCATGCCAGGCACACACGGTCACCGGGCCGTAGACTTCGGTCAGGCCGTAGGTGTGGGTGACGTGGATGCCCATCTCTTCCACGGCGCCAATGACCTTGGCCGGTGGCGCGGCGCCGGCGACCATGGCCTGTACCGGGTGCTCGATGGCGGCTTTGGCGGCCTCGGGCATGTTGACCAGGGCGTTGAGCACAATCGGGGCGCCGCACAGGTGGGTGACCCGGTGTTCGCGGATCAGGTTCAGGATCTTCTGCGGGTCGACCCGGCGCAGGAACACGTGGGTGCCGGCCAGGGCGGTGATGGTCCAGGGGTAGCACCAGCCGTTGCAGTGGAACATGGGCAAGGTCCACAGGTACACCGGGCGGTGGCCCATGGCCCAGGTCATCTGGTTGCCCAGCGCGTTCAGGTAGGCGCCGCGGTGGTGGTAGACCACGCCCTTGGGGTTGCCGGTGGTGCCGGAGGTGTAGTTGAGCGAAATGGCCTGCCACTCGTCATCCGGCCATTCCCAGGCGAATTGCGGGTCGCCTTCGGCGAGCAGGGCTTCATAGTCCAGCGCGCTGACCGCACGGCCTTCGCCGTACTCCGGGTCATCCACATCCACCACCAGGGGCGGGTGTTCGAGCAACGCCAGGGCGGCTTCGATCACCGCATGGAACTCGCGGTCGGTAATCAGCACCTTGGCTTCACCATGCTGCAGCATGAAGGCGATGGCCTCGGCGTCCAGGCGCACGTTCAGGGTGTTGAGCACGGCGCCGGTCATGGGCACACCGAAGTGCGCTTCGAGCATCGCCGGGGTGTTGGGCAGCATCACCGCCACCGTGTCGCCACGGCCTATGCCACGGCCCGCAAGGGCGCTGGCCAGGCGCCTGCAGCGTTGGTAGGTTTCTTGCCAGTTGCGGCGGATGGCACCGTGGATCACCGCGGGGTAATTGCCGTACACGGCAGCGGTGCGTTCGATGAAACTGAGCGGGGTGAGGGCGACATGGTTGACGGCAGCGGGCATCAGGCCCTGGGCATAGATCGACATGCGGTAATCCTGTAAGGGAGGCAGGCGCTGCTTGTGCGCTTGGCCCCCCGATGGCTGATTGTTAGCTCTGTTCAGGGTGCAGGGAGGCGGACGGTGGGCCGCTCCTTCTGTCGCAGTTTTACGCGAGTCGCTATGGTAATAGGAATATCGACTATAGCAATATAGTAAAACTACTATAACAACGAACCGCCTACCATGGACCAGACTGCTTACCCCTTGCTTGCCAAGGACCCACAACCCAGCCTTTTGCTGGCAGCCGACGCCAAGCCACTGGCACTCAATGCGGCGCTGCAAGCATGGGTTGACGAAGGCCCGGCGCTGGCCAGTTGGCTGCCGGCCAACTGTGCCGCCCTGGTGCGTGCGTGCCTGCGCCAGCATCGGGCGATTGCCGACGTCGAGGTGCAAGTGGGGGCGCGCACCGTGCTGTGGTCATTCATTCCGGATGACCAGGGCCAGCAGGTGCTCGGGCGCTGTCGCGACGCCAGCGAAGAGCGCCAAGGCGCACGGGAAGCCAGCCGCGCCCGGCGCTTGTACCGGCTGATCATTGAAAACACCACCGACCTGATCTCCCGGCACAGCCCGGATGGCCGTTTTCTGGATGCCTCGCCGGCAGCGTTTCGCCTGCTCGGCCTGTGGCCCGAGCAATTGCGTGGCATCGCCGTGCATACCCTGTTGCACCCGCGTGAGCGCCGCCAGGTGCTGCGCCAGGCGGCCGCTGCCCTGGACCAGGATGGCTATCACACCATGACCTGCCGGGTGCGCCAGGCCTCTGGCGGCTATCGCTGGTTTGAAATTGCCAGCCGGGCCATCCGCGAAACCTACACCGGCTCGGTGGTGGAGGTGGTCAGTGTGTCCCGCGACATCACCTTGCGCATTGAAGCCCAGGAAAGCCTGGCGCACAGTGCACGGTTGGCCACCCTCGGCGAGCTGGCTTCAGGCATTGCCCACGAGATCAATCAGCCACTGGCTGCGGTGGTCAACTATGCCAACGCCAGTCAACGTTACCTGCAAGGCCTGGAGCGTGATCCACAGGCCCGCGAGCGGGTAGGGCAGGGCCTGCAGCGCATCCGCGAGCAGGCCACCCATGCCGCCGAAGTGATTCGCCGCCTGCGCGCCTTCCTGCGCAAAGGACCACGGCGGCTGCAGGCGGTGGACGTGGCAGAAGTGGCTGGGGAAGCCATGCGGCTGTGTGCGTGGGAAGCCGCGCGTGACCAGGTGCTGGTGGAACTGCGCATGAGCGCGCAAATGCCCTCGGTGTATGCCGACCAGGTGTTGCTGGAGCAAGTGCTGCTCAACCTGTTGCGCAATGCCATCGATGCCAACCGCGAACTGCACGGCGAACAGCCGTCACGTATCCTGCTCGGCGCAGTGCGCGACGGCGACGGTGTGCTGGTCGAAGTGTCGGACCAGGGCGCAGGTGTGGCGCCCGAGCGCCTGGATGACATCTTCACGCCGTTCACTACCAGCAAGGCTGACGGTTTGGGCCTGGGTTTGAGCATGAGCCGCAGCCTGATCGAAGGCTTTGGCGGCAGCCTGTGGGCGCGGGCGGGTGACAATGGTGGTCTGGTACTGTGCTGTCGGCTGGCAGTCAGCAGGGGATAAGGGGAGGCGTGGTGCAAGCGAAAGTGTATGTGGTCGATGACGACCAGGGAATGCGCGACTCGACCGTCTGGCTGTTGCAGTCGGTGGGCCTGCAAGCCCTGCCGTTCGCCAGTGGGCAAGCGTTTCTCGATGCCTGTGTCGACGATGGGCCCGCCTGTGTGCTGCTGGATGTGCGTATGCCGGGGCTGGGCGGGTTGGCGGTGCAGCAGGCGATGCGCGAGCGCGGCCTGGCGCTGCCGGTGATCTTCGTCAGCGGCCATGCCGATGTGCCGATTGTGGTGCGGGCATTCAAGGCCGGCGCCTGTGATTTCATCGAAAAGCCCTATAACGACCAGCTGCTGCTCGACAGCGTGCAAGCTGCGCTGGAGCACGCCGGGCGGGCGCGGCAGGGCGACCAGGCGCTGGCCATGGTGCAGGCGCGGATCGACGGCCTGACGCCACGTGAGCGTGACGTGTTCGTGCCGTTGGCCCAGGGCTTGAGCAACCGTGAAATTGCCGAGCGGCTGGGGGTTAGCGTGAAGACCGTGGACCTGTACCGCGGGCGGGTGATGAAGCGCTTGCAGGCGGCCAGCCTGGCGGAGCTGGTTGGCATGGCGGTTGCCTGCGGGGCCGTGGAGGCGCTGGGCCTGCGGGCGCGTTAAGCACTTGTGGGAGCGGCCTTGTGCCGCGATGGGGCGCGAAGCGGCCCCCAGTTTTGTGCCAGGGCAGAGATTTTTGGGGCCGCTTTGCGGCCCATCGCGGCACAAGGCCGCTCCTACAGGGGGCAGTGTGACAGCCCGAAAATATGAAATTTTACATAGCTGGCTAATCAAAGCTTTGACATTCACTGCCTAGGCAGTAATATTTCTACACAATTGTCAGAGCAGCCTCGATGGCCCATTTCTCCCCCGAAAATTTCCAGACCTGCGCCATCGGCATGCTGCTGGGCCGCGCGGCAATCCTGAAGGACCGCATTCTCGACTGGCACCTCGAGTCAGAGGGCGTCACTGCCGCGCAGTTCAAGGTGCTGATCATCGTCACCCAGTACCAGGTGGATACCCCGGCCGAGCTGTGCCGCTACCTGGGCCTGGACAGCGGTTCGATGACCCGCATGCTCGACCGGCTCGAGCAGAAGGAGCTGATTGTGCGCAACCGCTGCGCCGAGGACCGCCGGCTGGTGCGCCTGGCGCTCACCACTGATGGCCAGCGCCTGGCGGACCGCTTGCCAGAAATCGGCGCTGCCGCCATGAACGAATTGTGCGGCGCGCTGGCCCCAGAAGAGCTGAAGAACCTGGAAGGCTTGCTGGCCAAGGTCCTGCTCGCTGCTGGCGACCCGTTGACGATCCGCCGTTTCGGCGAACGTTGAACCCTGTAACGAATTCTCCAAGGTACTGTCATGGCCACTCCCGCAGACACCCCGACTTCCCCCGCAGCGCCCGAGCAGTCGCGCAAGCGCAAGGCCTGGCTGCTGGGCCTGCTGCTCTTGCTGATGCTTGCCGGTGCCGGCACCTGGGCTTGGTACAGCCTGGTCGGGCGCTGGCACGAAAGCACCGACGATGCCTACGTCAACGGCAACGTGGTGGAGATCACCCCGCTGGTCACCGGCACCGTCACCAGCATTGGTGCCGATGACGGCGACCTGGTTCATGCCGGCCAGGTATTGCTGCAATTCGACCCCGCCGACAGCGAGGTGGCCCTGCAGTCTGCCGAAGCCAAGTTGGCACGCAGCGTGCGCCAGGTGCGCGGGCTGTACAGCAATGTCGACTCGCTCAAGGCCCAGCTGGAAACCCGCCAGGCCGAACTGCGCAAAGCCCAGCAGGACTTCAACCGGCGCAAGGTGCTGGCCGACAGCGGTGCAATTGCTGCGGAAGAACTGTCCCATGCTCGCGATGACCTGAGTGTGGCCCTGGCCGCTGTAAACAGCGCACGTCAGCAGCTCAGCACCAGCAGCGCGCTGGTCGACGACACGGTGGTGTCCTCGCACCCGGAGGTCATGGCAGCCGCCGCCGATCTGCGCCAGGCCTACCTCGACCACGCCCGTACCACCTTGGTAGCACCGGTCACTGGCTACGTCGCCAAACGTACCGTGCAGCTGGGCCAGCGCCTGCAGCCTGGCACTGCGACCATGGCGGTAATCCCGCTGGACCAGGTGTGGATCGACGCCAATTTCAAGGAAACCCAGCTGCGTGAGATGCGTATTGGCCAGCCGGTGCAGATCACCGCCGACCTGTACGGCAGCGAGGTCAAGTACAGCGGCACGGTCGATAGCCTTGGCGCCGGTACCGGCAGTGCCTTCGCGCTGCTGCCGGCACAGAACGCCACTGGCAACTGGATCAAGATCGTCCAGCGCGTGCCCGTGCGTATTCACCTGAGCCCCGATCAGCTCAAGGACCACCCACTGCGTATTGGCCTGTCCACCGTGGTGGAAGTCGACTTGCATGACCAGAGCGGGCCGGCCCTGGCCCAGCAGCCCCCACAGCAGGCCAGCTACACCACCCAGGTGTATGACCGTCAGCTGGTCGAGGCTGACAACCTGATCGCCCGGTTGATCCACGAAAACAGCGCACCCGGCAAGACGGCCCAGCGATGAGCAACAACGCCGCTGCCCAGTTCACGCCGCCCAGCCTGCTGTTGACCACCATCGGGTTGTCGCTGGCGACGTTCATGCAGGTGCTCGACACCACCATTGCCAACGTGGCGCTGCCGACCATATCCGGCAACCTGGGGGTGAGTTACGAGCAGGGCACCTGGGTGATTACCTCGTTCGCGGTGAGCAACGCCATCGCCTTGCCATTGACGGGCTGGCTCAGCCGACGGTTTGGCGAGGTGAAACTGTTCATCTGGGCCACGCTGTTGTTCGTGCTGGCCTCGTTCCTGTGCGGTATCGCCCAGTCGATGCCGGAGCTGGTCGGTTTCCGGATATTGCAGGGCGTGGTCGCCGGGCCGCTGTACCCGATGACCCAGACCTTGCTGATTGCCGTCTACCCCCCTGCAAAACGGGGCATGGCCCTGGCACTGCTGGCGATGGTCACGGTGGTGGCGCCGATTGCCGGGCCGATCCTGGGGGGCTGGATCACCGACAGTTACAGCTGGCCGTGGATCTTTTTCATCAACGTGCCCATCGGCCTGTTCGCCGCCGCCGTCGTGCGCCAGCAGATGCGCACCCGGCCGGTGGTCACCAGCCGCCAGCCGATGGACTACATCGGCTTGCTGACGCTGATTATCGGTGTCGGGGCTTTGCAGGTGGTACTCGACAAAGGCAACGACCTGGACTGGTTCGAATCGTCGTTCATCATTATCGGCAGCTTGATTTCGGTGGTGTTCCTCGCAGTCTTCGTGATTTGGGAACTGACCGACCGCCACCCGGTAGTCAACCTGCGCCTGTTCGTGCACCGCAACTTCCGCGTCGGCACCATCGTGCTGGTCGGGGGCTATGCAGGGTTCTTCGGTATCAACCTGATCCTGCCGCAATGGTTGCAGACGCAAATGGGTTATACCGCGACGTGGGCGGGCCTGGCGGTGGCACCGATCGGCTTGCTGCCGGTGATCATGTCGCCGTTCGTGGGCAAATATGCGCACCGCTTCGACCTGCGTGTACTGGCTGGGCTGGCGTTCCTGGCGATCGGCACCAGTTGCTACATGCGTGCCGGCTTCACCAGCGAGGTGGACTTCCAGCATGTGGCCTTGGTGCAGCTGTTCATGGGCATTGGTGTGGCGTTGTTCTTCATGCCGACCTTGAGCATTCTGCTGTCCGACCTGCCGCCGCACCAGATTGCCGACGGTTCGGGGCTGGCGACCTTCCTGCGGACCTTGGGCGGGAGCTTTGCCGCGTCGTTGACGACCTGGATCTGGATTCGCCGGGCGGACCAGCATCATGCTTATCTGAGCGAGAACATCAGCCAGTTCGACCCGGCGACGCGGCATACGCTTGAGCAGTTGGGTGGGGCCAGCCCGCAGAGTTATGCGCAGCTGGAGCAGATACTGAATGGGCAGGCTTACATGATGTCGACGGTGGACTACTTCACCTTGATGACCTGGGTGTTTGCCGGGTTGATCCTGCTGGTGTGGTTCGCCAAACCACCCTTCACTGCCAAGGCCGGGCCGGCATCGGCGGGGCATTAAGGCGACGAGGTGAATGGCTCGGGATGTAGGGTGGGGCGGATATCGAGCGCCGCCACGCCCAATCTCTCAAGTCAGGCACTGGGTGGCCCCTCTATTCACATACTGCTCCGTTTCGCCTATTGTCGATCCTCCCTTCCCCAAGCGATTGGCAAAATCATGGAGAACGTCATCGTCATCACCGGCGGCAGCCGCGGTATCGGTGCCGCCACGGCGCTGTTGGCGGCCCGCCAGGGCTACCGCATCTGCATCAACTACCACGCCGACGACCAGGCCGCCGAAACCCTCCTCGGCCAGGTCCGCGCCCTGGGCGCCGAGGCTATCGCCGTGCGGGCCGACGTCAGCGTCGAGGATGAGATCATCCACCTGTTTCAGCGCGTCGACGAAGAGCTCGGCCCGGTCACCGCACTGGTCAACAACGCCGGCACCATCGGCCAGCAGAGCCGCGTCGAGGCCATGTCTGAGTTCCGCCTGCTGAAGATCATGAAAACCAACGTCGTCGGCCCCATGCTCTGCGCCAAGCACGCTTTGCTGCGCATGGCACACCGGCATGGCGGGCAGGGCGGGGCCATTGTCAACGTGTCATCGATGGCTGCGCGCCTGGGCTCGCCCAACGAATATGTCGACTATGCCGCCTCCAAGGGCGCGCTCGACACCTTCACCATCGGCCTGGCTAAAGAAGTGGCAGGCGAGGGCGTGCGGGTCAATGGCGTACGCCCAGGTTACATCCACACAGGGTTCCATGCCTTGTCCGGCGACCCCGACCGGGTCAGCAAGCTTGAGCCGGGTTTGCCCATGGGGCGCGGCGGACGCCCCGAGGAAGTGGCCGAAGCCATCCTCTGGCTGCTCTCGGACAAAGCCTCCTACTCCACCGGCAGTTTCATCGACCTGAGCGGCGGGCGCTGAACGCGCCCGTCAATCCTCCAGCAGCTCGCGTACCCGCTCGGCGAGTACTTCGAGCTCGAACGGCTTGGTCAGCACCAACGTACCGTGCAACAGCTGGCCGTCGCTGAGCGCGGCGCTCTCATCGTAGCCGGTGATGAACAGCACCTTGAGGTCTGGGTAGCGCTCACGGCAGCGTTCGGCCACCTGGCGGCCATTCAGGCCACCCGGCAGTCCGATATCGCTCAGCAGCAGGTCTGGCCGTTCGCCGCTTTGCAGGTGGGCGAGGGCGGTCGGACCATTCTCGAAGGCGTCCACCAGATAGCCCAGCTCTTCCAGCACTTCGCCGACCACCAAGCGCAAGGCGGTCTGGTCTTCAATCAACAGAATGCGCCGTGCAGCCGCGCTGCTTGCTTGCAAAGGCGGGTGCTGCAGTTTTTCGGCTGGCGCCTGGGGCTGCTCGGGGTGTCGGGGTAGCAGCAGCTCGATGCGGGTGCCCTCGCCAAGCACCGACAGCACGCGTAATTGCCCACCCGACTGACGCACGAAGCCGTAGGTCATGGACAGACCCAGGCCGCTGCCCTGGCCCATCGGCTTGGTGGTGAAGAACGGGTCGACTGCGCGCTCCGCCACTTCAGCCGACATGCCTTTACCGTTGTCGACGATGCTCAGCCGCACATACTCGCCGGCTGGCAGTTGCAAAGCCAGGGCCTGCTCGTCGTCAAGTAGCAGGTTGTCGCCAATGATGTCGATCACCCCACCTGCGGGCATGGCATCGCGAGCGTTGATGCAGATGTTGAGCAGGGCGCTTTCCAGTTGGGGCGGATCAATGAAGGTAGGCCACAGCGGGCTGGCGAAGCGGCTGCTCAGGGTAATGGCCGGGCCGATGGTGCGGCGCAGAAGCTCTTCCATACCGGCCACCAACGTGGTCACCTGCGTGGAGCAGGGTTGCAGGGTCTGCTGGCGAGAGAATGCCAGCAGCCGGTGCACCAGTGAAGAGGCCCGCTGCGCCGAGCCGCTGGACAGCTTCAGCAAGGGCTCCAGGGCGTCGAAGCGTGACTGGTCCAGGCGTTGGCGCATCAGCTCCTGGGCGCCAAGGATGCTGCCCAGCAAATTGTTGAAGTCATGGGCGATGCCGCCACTGAGCTGGCCTACGGCTTCCATCTTCTGTGCCTGGCGCAGTGCTTCTTCGGCCTTGGCCAGGCGTTCCTGCTCTTGTACCCGGTCACTGATGTCATAAGCGAACAGAAACGCGCCTAGAATCTCGCCTTTTTGGTCGTGCAACGCGTTGAAGCGCAATTCGTAGTGGCGCAGCATGGGGGGCTTGCCGAAGATGCCAATCTCGATGAACTGCTCGCCTGCCAGGGCGCGCTGCCACATTGGCAGGATAGGCGTCTGGCCAGCGCTTCCATCTTCGAACAACCCGGGCAGGTAGTCGCCGATTTCCGGTGTTCTCCCGTACAGCAGGTGGAAGTCATGCCTGGCCTGGCGGTTGACAGCCAGCCAGCGCAGATTCTTGTCTATCACATGCACATTGACCACGCTGTGATCGACCAATTCGGCAAACAAGCGTCGTTCGGCCAGTGCGGCATTCACCCGCTGTTCCAGCTGTTCGTTAAGGCGCTGCAGGGCCTGCTCTGCACGCCGGCGTTCGGTGACATCCTTGAACAACACCGCTACCTGGCGTTTCTCAGCAGGCTCTACGCGGAAAGTAGTCACTGACAGCACATGGCCGGTGGCGACCAGTTCCTGCTCGAAGTGCAGCGGTTCGCCCGTGCGAAGTACAGCGCCATAGCGGGCCACCCAGTCATCGGCCTCATCGGGCACCATCTCGCGCAGTTTCTGCCCGACCACGTCGGGGATGCCGGCGTGCTTGGCGTAGGCCGCGTTGGCCATGACGTGTATATAGTCACTCAGAGGCCCATGCGGGCCATCGAAGAATTCGATGATGCAGAACCCCTCGTCCATCGTGTCGAACAGAAAGCGGTAGACGCTGTGGTCTTGATCCTGCTGTTGCCGAAGCTGTGCTTCCAGCTGCGCGTTATGCTGACGCAAGGCCTCGATTTCCCGGCGCAGGCCGGACAGGTCGCGGTGGTGCATGGCGACATTCCAGAAAAGTATCAGACAGACTGTACTGTGGCTGGCCCTTGAACGTACAGCTGTTCATCGCGGCGGATGCAGGTTTGCCAGCAGGTTTTCGATTTGCTCGCTGAGCAGCGCCAGGCTGAATGGCTTGCACAGCACGCTAGAGTGCTTTGATGGTTTGACATCTGCCTGGTCTTCGCTGTAGCCGGTGATGTAGAGCACTGGCACCTCCTCGGGAAGCGCTGCGGCCAATTGCCGGCCGTCGATGTCGCCTGGCAGCTCGATATCGGTCACCAGCAGGTCAGGCCGCAAGCCCTCTTGGCAGGCAGCCAGTGCGCTGCGTCCATCGACGAACGTGCGCACATCGTGCCCGAGTTCTTGCAGCACTTCTTCGATCACCAGGCGCAGGTTTACCTGGTCCTCCATGAGCATGATCAGGCGAGGTGTGCATTCCGTTTTGGCAGGCGTGGGTTGATGGGGCTCAGGCGGAGTTACTATTGCCGCGCTTTTCCTGGGGAGATAAAGGTCAATACGCGTGCCATGCCCAGGCGCACTATTGATCTGCAACTGCCCGCCGGACTGGCGGATGAAGCCGTAGACGATCGACAACCCAAGGCCTGAGCCCTGACCCAATGGTTTGGTAGTGAAGAATGGCTCCAGCGCGCGTTGAGCCGTGTCGTCGGTCATGCCAATGCCATTATCGCTGATACGAATCTGCAAGTAGTCACCCGCAGGGAGGTCCAGTACCCGGGCCTGTGCCTGATTCAATGGGGTGTTCGCGCAACAGATAGCTAATTCGCCACCCAGCGGCATGGCATCGCGGGCGTTGATGCACAGGTTGAGCAAAGCACTTTCCAGTTGCGGAGGGTCGATCGCTATCAGCCATTGGCCGGCCAGTGTCTGGTCAACGAAGTGGATGTCTTCATGCAGCGAGCGCTTGATCAGATCGTGCATACCGGCCACCAGTTGATGCACATCTGTAGTTTGCGGAATCAGGATTTGCTGGCGTGCGAATGCCAGCAGGCGTTGAACCATAGAGGCAGCACGCTTGGAGTCCTGTCGGGCGATGGCAAGTAGCCGTGTAGCTTCCGGGTAGCGCTGTTGTGCCTGGCGTTCGGTGGCCACTTCCAGGGCGGCGAGGATGCTACCCAGCAGATTGTTGAAATCATGCGCTATCCCCCCGGTCAGCTGGCCGATGGCTTCCATCTTCTGGGATTGGCGCAAAGCGTTTTCGATCTCTCGCAGCCGCTCGTGCTCTGCGACGCGTTCTGTGATGTCGTATGCAAACAGGTACCCCCCCTGGATTTGCTGCTGAGCATCACGCAAGGGGTTGTAGCGGATTTCGTAGTGGCGCAATGCTTGTGAGTTCCCAAGGGCGATTGTCTGGACGAATGCCTCGCCCGCCAGTACGCGTGGCCATAAGGGGTCAAGCTGACGCTTGATGTCCTGCTGGCCTGACAGGAATTGCGGAATGTAGTCGCCGACCTTGGGTACGAAACCGCGCAGGCGCTTGAACGTTTCCTGTGCGGTGCGGTTGATCGCCAGCAGCCTGAAGCTGCGGTCCGCAGCAAACACATTGGCCAGGCTGTGGTCGACCAGCTCGCCAAGCAGCTTGCTGTTGGCTTGCTCCTTGTCGACCCTGTTCCACAGTTCCTGGTTAAGTGCTTGCAGGTTATCGAGGGTTACCTGTTCGGCCGGCACCCCGGTAAAGACTACCGCTACTCGTTTCTGGCTGGCGGGCTCCAGGGGATACACCGACAGCTTTAGCCAGCGGTCGGTCACCGCCAGCCGCGCTTCGAACTGCAGGGGCTGCCCTGAGCGCGCCACTTCGGCAAACCGCGGAAGCCAGGTTCCAATTTCGTCCGGGATCGTTTCACGTGCCGTCTGGCCCAACTGCTTGGGGTGGGCGGTGTGCTGCATAGAGGCGTCGTTGGCAAGGATGTAACGGTAGTCGTACAGCTCTCCGTCACTGTTCTCGAGCATTTCGAGCACGCAGAAACCTTGATGCATGTGGCCAGTCATGACCTCATAACAGGCCGCCTTGAGGCGCAGCTCGGCATTCTGCGTCTCCAGTTCGAGTAGTTTTTCTTGTAGTTGCTCTATGCAAGCTGGGGTGTTGTCTTGGGGCATGCTGGCTATCCTGCCTGCGAGTCCGACAACTATAGCTGGCCTTCGACAGCTTTCCTTCAGAACGAGCGAATGATCCGCCCGAGCGTTTCCATGGCCCGTTCGGCACCGTCATGCCAGGGGCTGCCATAGTTAAGACGGATGCAGTTGCCGAAGCGGCGGGTGGGCGAAAAGATCGGCCCCGGGGCGATGCTGATGCCTTGTGCCAGGGCCATGTGGAACAGCTTGAGGGCGTCCATCTGCTCGGGCAGTTCCAGCCACAGGAAGTAGCCTCCTGAGGGCTGGCTGACCCGCGTCTGCGCCGGGAAGTGGCGGGAGATGGCCGCCAGCATGTTGGCCTGCTGGCCTTCCAGGGCGTAGCGCAGTTTGCGCAGGTGGCGGTCGTAGCCGCCGTGCTGCAGGTAGTCGGCTATCGCTGCCTGGGCCGGCATCGAGGCGCACAGCGAGGTCATCAGTTTCAGCCGTTCGATCTTCTGCGCGAAGCGACCGGCCGCCACCCAGCCGATGCGGTAACCGGGGGCCAGGCTTTTGGCGAACGAGCCGCAATGCATCACCAGGCCCTGGGTGTCGAAGGCCTTGGCCGGCTTGGGCGCCTGCTGCGAGTAGTACAGCTCGGCGTAGACGTCGTCTTCGATCAACGGCACCTGGTGCCGCGCCAGCAGTTCCACCAGCGCCTGCTTTTTCGCCTCCGGCATGCTCGCGCCTACCGGGTTCTGGAAGTTGGTCATGCACCAGACGGCTTTTACCGGGTGCTTTTCCAGCGTCTGCGCCAGTGCCCCCAGGTCCATGCCTTCGCGCGGGTGCACGGGGATTTCCACAGCCTTGAGTTTGAGCCGCTCCAGCACTTGCAGGCAGGCATAGAAGGCGGGGGCCTCGATGGCTACCAGGTCGCCCGGCTGGGTAACGGCCTGCAGGCACAGGTTCAAGGCTTCCAGTGCACCGTTGGTGATCAGCAGCTCTTCCATTGGCAGCATCAGCCCACCGACCATGTAGCGCAGGGCAATTTGCCGGCGCAGCTGCGGGTTACCGGGCGACAGGTCGGTCACCACCATGCGCGGGTCCATGCTGCGGCTGGCGCTGGCCAGTGAGCGCGACAGGCGCTGCAGCGGGAACAGTTCGGGGCTGGGGAAGGCTGAGCCGAACGGTATGGTGTTGGGGTCCTTGATCGAGTCGAGTATCGAGAACACCAGTGCGCTGACGTCAACGTCAGTGGACTCGCTGACCGGCTGCAACGCTTGCGGCTCGCTGAACTGGCGCGGTGCGTGGGCGTTGACGAAATAGCCTGAGCGCGGCCGGGCACGGATCAGCCCGCGCCGCTCCAGCAGGTAATAAGCCTGGAACACCGTGGACGGGCTGACCCCGTGGGTCTGGCTGGCGTAGCGTACCGAAGGCACGCGTTGGCCCGGGCCCAGTACCCCGGAGCGGATCAGTTCGGCAATGTCGTCGGCAAAGCGTTCGTAGCGTTTCATTCTGGCCTTCTGTCGAAGCCTGGCAGGCAAGGTGGCGTCAGTGTAAGGGATCAACGGTTCATCGGTGCGACGAAGCGGCTTTGCGCCACACTGCGGATGGCGGGGTCGTCGCGCTCGCTGATTTCGAAGCTCAATGTTTGCGAGCTGCTGGCCGGGCGCTCGGCCAGCATCGCCACGGATACCGGCAGCTCGCTCATTTCGCCAGCCGGGATCACCAATGTGGTATTGCCCTGCAAGGTGAAACCGTCAGCGTCCAGCAGGCGCAGCGCATAGTGCTGGGTGCGCCCGGTCTTGTTGATGACCTTGAGCAGGTAGATGTTCTCGATCTGGCCCTGGGCATTTTCACGGAACAGGCCACGGTCCTTGATGACGTCCAGCGAAACCATCGGGCGCATCTGCAAGGCCACCACCAGCGCTGCGATCATCACCGCGAGCGCTGCGACGTAGCCCAGCAGGCGCGGGCGCAGCCAGTGGGTGGTGCCGCCCTGCAGACCGTGTTCGGACTTGTAACCGATCAAGCCGCGGGCGTAACCCATCTTGTCCATCACACCGTCGCAGGCGTCTATGCACGCTGCGCATCCGATGCAGGCCATTTGCAAGCCATCGCGAATATCGATGCCGGTGGGGCACACTTGCACGCACAGCGTGCAGTCGACGCAGTCACCCAGGCCTTGGGCGCCTACGTCACTGCCTTTCTTGCGCGGCCCACGGGCTTCACCACGGCGCGGGTCGTAGGCGACCGCCAGGGTGTCCTTGTCGAACATCACGGCCTGGAAGCGCGCATATGGGCACATGTGCAGGCACACCGCTTCGCGCAGCAGGCCTGCGTTGATGTAGGTCGCTGCGGTAAAGAACAGCACCCAGAACAGTGCCACGCCGCCCAGTTGCAAAGTGAACAGTTCTGCGGCCAATGGGCGGATTGGCGTGAAGTAGCCGACGAAGGTCAGCCCGGTGGCTACACCGATAGCCAGCCACAGGCTGTGCTTCAGCGTGCGGCGCGCCAGTTTGTTCAGGCTCCAGGGCGCGGCGGCAAGCTTTATGCGCTGGTTGCGGTCGCCCTCAGTAACCTTTTCGCACCACATGAACAGCCAGGTCCAGGTGCTCTGCGGGCAGCTGTAGCCGCACCACACGCGGCCGGCATACACCGTGATGGCGAACAGGCCGAAGGCGCAGATAATCAGCAGCGCTGACAACAGGATGAAGTCCTGTGGCCAGAATGTGGCGCCAAAAATGTGGAATTTGCTCTCGGCCAAATCCCACAGGACGGCTTGGCGGCCATTCCAGTTCAGCCAGGCCGTCCCGAAAAACAGCACGAACAGTGCGCCGGCAAAGCCGATGCGCAGGGTGCGGTAAAGCCCGGTGAAGCTGCGGGTGTGGATACCCTTGTCGGCGCTTCGCTGTCGTGAGCTGGCTGGGGCGTCGGCGATCTCTGCAAAAGGGATTCTAGTGTTCATGGCTCGGTGCTCATCAGGCCTCGATCAGGCATGAGCACTATGGCCCTGAGGCTGTTATCAGCACAGGCTCAGATTTTGCGATAAAAACCGTATCAGATTATCCGGTAGGCCCCGCCAGGCCCTAGATCACAGAGCCTGGCACACTGGTCTTCAGATGCCTGCGGCTATCCACCGCACCTGCCACAGTCAGTGCATCGGCTTCGGATTCGGTAATGGGCACGCGTTGGCCTGCGAGCAGGGCCACTGACATGCGCAGATTTTCGTCGGTGAAGATTTCGACATCAGGGCCATCACCCTCGATACGCACGTTTTCGCCGATCAGCGTGCAGCGGCGACTGGTTTCATCGATTTCAACGGGCATGGTGCAGTCCTCCTCGGGTTGTACAGGGTGGACCGCAATGAGGTGCTGGTTGCTGCATCAACAGGCTGAGCGGCACTTTGCCCTGTGTGCTGAGGTCAACCCTTGCATACGGCAGGCCGGCCTTTTCGCGGGCACGCCCCCGAAAAGGCCGGACCTGGCCATACAATGGTCAGCATGGGGACAACTGTGATGGACGTCATCTGGCAAGCAATCCAGGCCGAGTTCGCCGATGTCACCGATGAGCGTGAAGTGACGCGAATCCTCGTGCGGCTGCTTATGGCGGCAGTGCTTGGCGCTGTGCTGGGATTTGAACGTGAACACAAAGGCAAGTCTGCCGGCGTGCGCACCCACATGCTGGTTTCGCTGGGCGCGGCCCTGTTCGTGCTGGCGCCCAGCATGGCCGGGGCTGATGAGCAGGCGCTGAGCAGGGTGATCCAGGGTATCGTCGCCGGTATCGGTTTTCTGGGTGCGGGTACCATTCTCAAAGGAAACGGCCAGGACACCAGCCATGTGAAAGGCCTGACTACTGCCGCAGGGCTATGGATGACTGCAGCCATTGGTACCGCTGCCGGCATGGGGCGCGAAGCCACGGCGTTGATCAGCACGGTACTGGCCCTGCTGGTATTGGGCACGATGCCAATGCTGGTAGAAAAGGTAGAAGGACAGGGGGAGGAAAAGCAAAAGGAGGAGGAGTAGGGTGGGAAGCACTAAGGGGAGCCGAAGCTCCCCCCAAAGCGTTGCTGCTTGCTCTTTTTATTATTGAGGCTGGCTTTTTGTTGTTTTTGTAAGCCTGCCTTGGTGTTGCGTGCGACCCCCATGCGGGGTCAAGAGCAAACGTATTTTTTTGAGCGCTGACCTGCTTTCATCATGGCTGATCCGAACCTGGCTGTAGCTACCTCGAGGTAGTTTTATTGTTCTGTGCCAGACCGCGGGGCGTACCCCTGAAAAGCGTGTCGACTCCAAAAAGATCTGCTTGCTACGCCTCTGCCGTGTTGTTCTTGTTATGTCAGAGCCGTTACCTGTTGTTTTTATTGGGTGTCACATTTTTTTTGTTCTTGTACGAAAGATATAGCAGGGTGCGTGCCAACTTTTTTAAATCCTTTAAAATCAAGCGGTTGGCTACTTTTGGCAAAATCAGTCTGCCTGAAATTTTGTCGATTTGTTTCCCTGTTACCCGATTTTTTGCTGTGAAACGTGGGGGCGGTAACACTTCACCCACACGTATGTGACACCCGTGTGACTCAATGCGCGCTGCGCGCCCGCGCTACCCGCGACCCATTGCCACGGCCAAGCACACTGCTGATGCGCTGACCGGCGGCGATCAACCGGTCCAGGTCGATACCGGTGGCAATGCCCAACCCCTGGAGCAGGTACACCACATCTTCCGTGGCGATGTTGCCGGTAGCGCCTTTGGCGTACGGGCACCCACCCAGCCCGGCCACCGAGCTGTCGAACACGCTGATACCTTCGAGCAGGCTGGCATAGACGTTGGCCAACGCCTGGCCATAGGTATCATGAAAGTGCCCGGCAAGTTGCTCGCGCGGCACCTGGGCGGATACCACCTCGAACAGGCGGCGGGTATCGCCGGCGGTACCGGTGCCAATGGTGTCGCCCAGCGAGACCTCGTAACAGCCCATGTCATGCAGGGCGCGGGCTACCGGGGCCACCTGTTCGGCGCTGACCTTGCCCTCATAGGGGCAACCGAGTACGCACGACACATAGCCGCGCACGCGCACACCGTGGTTGTGCGCGGCCTCCATGATCGGTTCGAAGCGCTTGAGGCTGTCGCCGATCGAGCAATTGATGTTGCGCTGCGAGAACGCCTCGGAGGCGGCTGCGAACACCGCCACTTCCTTCACCCCGGCCGCCAGGGCGTCCTCGAAGCCGCGCAGGTTTGGCGCCAGTGCCGCATAGGTAACGCCGGGGCGTTGCTGAATACCGGCGAACACCTCGGCAGAGCCGGCCATCTGTGGCACCCACTTGGGCGAGACGAAACTGCCCACCTCGATATAGGCCAGGCCCGCCTCGGTGAGGTCGTCCACCAGGCGCACCTTGTCGGCAACGCTGATGGGCTGGGCTTCGTTCTGCAAACCGTCGCGGGGGCCTACTTCGACCAGACGGACTTCTTTGGGCAAGGGCATGGCGGGTTTCCTGTGGTGTTCAGCGGTTGTCTTTGTTGTTCAGGGTGGCGGCCAGGGCTTGCTCACAGCGCTCCTGGGCGGTGTCCAGCTCCAGTTGCATCTGGTGAATGTCGAGCATCTGCTGTTCCAGCTGTGCGCGCCGTTCGGCGATTTTCGCCAGCATGCTGTTGAGCTGCTTGAGGTTGCCGCTGGTGGGGTCGTACAGTTCGATCAGCTCGCGGCACTCGGCCAGCGAAAAGCCGATGCGCTTGCCGCGCAGGATGAGCTTCAGGCTGACCTTGTCGCGGGCCGTGTAGATACGTTCCAGGCCTCGGCGCTCGGGGCTCAGCAGGCCCTGCTCCTCGTAGAAGCGGATGGCGCGGGTGGTGATGTCCAGCTCGCGGGACAGGTCGGAGATGCTGTAGGTCTGGGTGCTCATGCTGGGGCTCGGCGTGGGGTATGCGTTTATCCTGACTGCAGGTTTACGTATACGTCAAGCAAGGGCTGAAAATGTGTGTGGCCTGCACCGGCCGCTTCGCGGGCTTGCCCGCTCCCACAGGGATTGCGTCAGGCTCGCAAGCCGCGCACTTCTGTGGGAGCGTGCAAGCCCGCGAAGAGGCCGATGCAGGTAACCCCATTTCATTCCGGCTGCACCGACCGACGATATCCATTGGGCGTCTGCCCACTCAAGCGCTTGAACCAGCGGGCAAAGTATGTCGGGTCGGTGAACCCCAGGCTGTCCGACAGCTGCCCGATACTCATCCGCGTGTAAATCAGGTTGCGACGCGCCTCCAGCAACAAACGCTGGTGCAGCACCTGCAGCGCAGTCTGCCCACTCAGCGCCCGGCACAACTGGTTCAGTTGCAGGCTCGGAATATTCAGTCGCGCGGCGAAGTCCTCCATCGACAGGTGCTCGCGGTAATGCGCCTCCACCAGTCGCAAGTACTGCCCCAGCAACTGGCGGTCACGCTCATCCCGATTGCGGGGCGCCTGCCCAGGTTGCGGGCGGCGGCTGATCCACACCATCAACGTGGTTACCAGCGCCTCCAGCAAGGCTGCCCGTGCCGGGGCATTGCCCTGGTACTCCTGCTGCAAGGTGCCGATCAGGCTGCGCAGGTGCACGCGGTCCTGGCCGAGCGGGTAACACCCAGGTTTTGCCAGCACCGTCAGCGGCATGCCCAGGCGTTGTTCCAGGTTTGCCACCAGTGCGGTGCCAAAGGTCAGCACATACCCCTGGATATCGGCACTGAAGCGAAAGCCATGCACGGTCATTGGCGGCACCACCTGGATCGCTGGCTCACCGATGGCGCTGCGCACGCCTTCGATCTCCACCAGGGCCTGACCGCGCTGTACGTACAGCAGCTGGAACAGCTCGGCATGCTGGTGCGGCTTGATTTCCCAGTGGTGCAGGCGGCTACGCGCCGGGATCGACTCGCAGTGCAGCAAGTCGGTGCCGGGCCAGGCCTGGTTTTCGCCATAGAGCTTGAACAAGGGGACGCCGGGGAGGGTGGATTTCATGCAGGCTGGCCTGTCCGTTAATCGAACGATTTTTGTAAAAGTGCAGGTTATTCATGGAATAGCACAGTTAGTTGGCAGTTTTTGCCAGTAAAAATGCAAAGGCAAACCCTAACAGCAGATGCCGCCCCACTGCCAGTCCAGGGCCGGCATCGTCCGAAAAGAGACAACAACAATGAAAACTCAGGTTGCAATTATTGGTGCAGGTCCGTCTGGCCTGCTGCTGGGCCAACTGCTGCACAAGGCCGGTATCGATAACGTCATCGTCGAACGCCAGACGCCCGAGTACGTCCTTGGCCGCATCCGCGCCGGTGTGCTGGAGCAAGGCACTGTCGACCTGCTGCGCGAAGCCGGTGTGGCCGAACGCATGGACCGTGAAGGCCTGGTGCACGAAGGGGTCGAGCTATTGGTTGGCGGGCGCCGTCAACGCCTGGACCTCAAGGCCTTGACCGGTGGCAAGACGGTGATGGTGTATGGCCAGACCGAAGTCACCCGTGACCTGATGCAGGCCCGCGAAGCCAGCGGCGCGCCGATCATCTATGCTGCCAGCAATGTCCAGCCGCATGAGTTGAAGGGCGAGAAGCCGTATCTGACCTACGAAAAAGATGGCCGCGTGCACCGGGTGGACTGCGACTATATCGCCGGCTGTGACGGCTTCCATGGTGTCTCCCGGCAAAGCATCCCCGAGGGCGTGCTGAAGCAATACGAACGCGTTTACCCGTTTGGCTGGCTGGGCCTGCTGTCGGACACACCGCCGGTCAATCACGAGTTGATCTATGCCCACCATGCGCGTGGCTTCGCGTTGTGCAGCCAACGCTCGCAAACACGCAGCCGCTACTACCTTCAGGTACCTCTGCAGGACCGTGTCGAGGCGTGGTCTGACGAGCGTTTCTGGGACGAACTGAAAGCCCGCCTGCCCGCTGACGTAGCGGCGGATCTGGTGACCGGCCCAGCCCTGGAAAAAAGTATTGCGCCGCTGCGCAGCCTGGTGGTCGAACCCATGCAGTACGGCCACCTGTTCCTGGTGGGAGACGCTGCGCACATCGTCCCACCCACCGGTGCCAAAGGCCTGAACCTGGCAGCTTCGGACGTCAACTACCTCTACCGCATTCTGGTCAAGGTGTACCGCGAAGGGCGTATCGACCTGCTTCAACAGTATTCGCCGCTGGCCTTGCGCCGGGTGTGGAAGGGCGAGCGTTTCAGCTGGTTCATGACCCAGCTGCTGCATGACTTCGGCAGCCAAAAGGATGCCTGGGACCAGAAGATGCAGGAGGCTGACCGCGAGTACTTCCTGAACTCCGCGGCGGGCTTGCTGAACATTGCCGAGAACTATGTGGGGCTGCCGTACGAAGAAGTCGTCTGAGTTTCTGTGCTGCCTGTCCTGGCCCCATCGCCGGCAAGCCAGCTCCCACAGGTACTGCACATGACTTGAATACGATGCGGCCAATGTGGGTGCTGGCTTGCCGGCGATCACGGGCGAAGCCCGTGCCCTGCAAACCTTGCCTACTGGGCCAGCAGCGCCTCCATCTCCCGATACCCTCGCTGGCGCGCATGCTCCAGCGCGGTGACCCCCTCCTGGTCGGCAATCTGCCGGTCCGCACCTGCCGCCAGCAGCCGGCGCACAATCTCCACATGCCGCGGTCCGCCATCCCCCAGAATCACTGCCTCCATGAGCGCGGTCCAGTGCAGCCGGTTCAAGTGGTTCACGTCCACCCCGGCATCGATCAGCATCTGCACTGTTTCTACATGCCCACGCTCGGCCGCCGGTATCAACGCAGTTCCCCCGTATCGGTTGGTGCTCTTGAGGTCGGCACCGTGGCTCAGGGTCAGCCGCAGTATATCGTTCAGGCCCCGGGCGCCAGCATACAGGTAAGGGCTGTCAGCAATATTGTCCTCGGCGTTCACATCGGCACCGGCCTGGATCAGCGCTTGCGCCGCCGCCACCTGGTTGGCGTGGGTGGCCACCAGCAGGGCAGTGCGCCCTTGCTCATCACGGCTTTCCAGTTGGGCACCTTGCGCCAGCAACTGTTGCAGGGTGTGCACGTCGTTGTGGCGGGCGGCGGTGTGCAGGCGGTAGTCCATGGTGGTGTTCTCGGCGTGGGCGGCAAGGCTGGTGAACAGGGCAAACAGCATGGCTGCGACGGGTCTACGCATGGGGTGTGCTCCGGATTGGCCTGCCTGCATCCTAGAAAAATCGCACCAAGTCTTGAAGTTAAGTTTGCGCATGACCGACAGTGGTCTGCTGAATAGACAAGGCAGGAAGCAAAACGATGAAGTTCTCCGCACCGGTGATGAGCGCGCTGTGCCTGGCGATCGCCAGTGGGTGGGCCTGTGCCGATCACGTGTTGCCCGCGCCACCCGAACGGGCCTCCGGCTACCGCACTGGCCTGCAGCCGGTGCACGCCAACCGGCATATGGCCGCCGCCGCCAACCCGCTGGCCAGTGAAGCGGGGCGGGCGATGTTACGTGCCGGTGGCAGTGCCATTGACGCCGCCATCGCCATGCAGATGGTGCTGACCTTGGTCGAGCCGCAATCCAGTGGCATTGGGGGTGGGGCCTTTATCCTCTACTGGGACGGGAAGCGCGTGCAGGCTTTCGACGGCCGCGAGGCAGCCCCGTCGCAGGTAACGGAAAAGCTGTTCTTGCAAGCCGATGGTTCACCGATGCCCTTCAGGTCGGCACAGATCGGCGGGCGTTCAGTGGGGGTGCCCGGGGTTTTGCGCGCGCTGAAGCTGGCTCACGAGCAGCACGGCAAGCTGCCTTGGCAGCAACTCTTTGCCCCGGCCATTGCGTTGGCACGTAGCGGTTTCCCGGTATCCGAGCGCCTTCACACCCTGGTGGCCGGTGACCCGTATATTGCCCATTCACCGGCCATGGCTCGCTACTTCCTGGATAAAAAAGGCAAGCCGCTGCCAGTGGGTACAACGTTGCGCAACCCCGAACTTGCGCAAACGCTCGAGCAAATTGCCGCGCACGGTCCCCAGGCGTTCTACACCGGTGAAATCGCCGCGGCCATCGTGGCCAAGGTGCGCAGCCATGCCAATGCCGGTTATTTGTCGTTGCAAGACCTCGAGCGGTACGGTGCCAAGGAGCGCGAGCCGGTGTGTGGCCCTTACAAGGCCTGGCGCATCTGCGGCATGCCGCCGCCGTCGTCGGGCGGGGTGACGGTGTTGCAGACGCTGGGCATGCTTGAAGCCGTGCAGCGCACCACGCCACAACGCGATCTGGCGGCGTTGCGGCCGCTGGCGAACGCGTCCCCGGCAGGCCTGGAGGCATCGCCGCTGGCCGTGCACCTGATCGCCGAAGCCGAGCGCCTGGCCTATGCTGACCGCGCTCAGTACCTGGCCGACAGCGATTATGTGCCGGTCCCGGTCAAGGCCCTGACCGACGCCACCTACCTGGCCCGCCGGGCAGCACAGATTGGGGCATACAGCATGAAGCGCGCTCGCCCGGGCCAACCGCCAGGCGCCGACCTGGCCCTGGCGCCTGATCGCTCGCCTTTGCGCATTTCCACTTCGCACCTCAGCGCAGTGGATGACAGCGGCCAGGCACTGGCCATGACCACCTCGGTGGAGGCCGCGTTCGGTTCGCACCTGATGGTCAAGGGCTTCCTGCTCAACAACCACCTGACGGACTTCTCGTTCATCCCTCAGGAGCACGGCAAGCCTGTGGCCAACCGGGTGCAGCCGGGCAAGCGGCCACTGTCGGCGATGGCGCCCACGCTGGTGTTTTCGCGGGCCTCTGGCGAGCTTGTGGCCAGCCTTGGTTCGCCAGGGGGCTCGCAGATCATCGGCTACGTGAACAAGGCGCTGATCGGCTTGCTGGATTGGCAGCTCGACCCGCAGCAGGCGGCCGGCTTGCCCAACTTCGGCAGCCGCAATGCCGGCACCGAAGTGGAAGCCGGGCTCGCCAGCCCATCGCTGATCCGCCAATTGGCAGCCTGGGGCCATGAGGTCACGCCGATGACCATGACCAGTGGCATGCAGATCATCCAGCGCAGCGGCGATGGCTGGTCCGGTGGCGCCGATCCTCGGCGTGAAGGTGTGGCCCTTGGCGACTAGCCGTGATAGAACGCAGTCTTGCCATTCAGCAGTTGAATACCAACATGTCTATCAGCGTGAAATCGAATAGAGCCCTGTTCGACCTCGACCTGCTACGCGCCATCGTGGTGGTGGCCGATTGCGGCAGCTTCACCACGGCGGCGGCGCGCCTGCACTCGACCCAGTCGACCATCAGCCAAAAGGTGCGCCGCCTGGAGGACATGGTCGGCCATCGCCTGTTGGTGCGGGGTAACCGCGATGTGCTACCGACCGACGCCGGGCAGACCTTGCTCGGCTACGCCCGGCACATGCTGGCGCTGAATGACCAGATGCTCGAAGCCCTGGCCGGGGCGATGGTGGGCACCACCGTACGCCTGGGCGTGCCCGAGGACTTCGTTGGCGGGCGCACCACCAATGCGCTGTCGGCGTTCAGCCGGCTGCACCCGCAAGTGAAACTGGAAGTGACCAGCGGCCTGTGCCGCGACCTCAGCCAGGCCTACGACAACGGTGAACTGGACCTGGTGCTGCTCAAGCAGCGGCGCAACACCCGGGAGGGCGTGGCTTGCTGGCCCGAGCGCCTGCAATGGATCGACAGTGCGCGCACCCCCGCCTTTGAGCTGGACCCGATCCCGCTGGTGACCTTCCCGCCGCGCGGCCTGTACCGCGAAGACATGATCAACGCGATCGAAAGCATGGGCCGGCGCTGGCGCATCAGTTTCACCAGTTCCAGCCTCAGCGGTATCCAGGCGGCAGTTGCCGATGGCATGGGCATCAGCCTGCTGCCACCAAGGGCGGCTACGGGCGAGCACCGGGTGCTGGGGGCAGGGCAGGGGCTACCGGAGGTCGACAGCTATGAAATCGTCATCGTCCACCGGCCGACGGCGGATGTGATGGTCAAGGCGTTGGCCGAGGTCATGACACAACTGCTGGCGGGCGGTGGGATCTGAGCCGGCCTGACGAACTGACGCGGTCTTTGTGGGGCGCCCCGGCAGGGCCGCTCCCACAGAAGATCGAGTCGGCCGACGGTTGATGGGTCAGGCGCAAGCCGCAGCGAGGCGTGGCGACAGATGAATGCCGGCGATCATGCAGCGCACTGAGCCGCCGGCCATCTCAATGGTCGGCACGTCCAGCGGCACCAGCCGCGCCGAGCGCTCGATGCGCTGGCGTTGCTCACCGGTCAGGCTGTCGAAGGCCTTGCGTGACAGTGCCAGGATTCGCCCGTCACGCCCGGACAGCTCGATGGCATTGCCGGCAAACTGGCTGATCTGCTGGTTACTCAGGTCAATCACGTCGCGGCCCGATTCGATCAGCCGCATGCGCACTTCCTCGGCCCGCGCCTTGTTGGTGAACGTGCCAAAACCCACCAGTGCAAATTCGGTCGCCACGCACATCAGTACGTTGGTGTGGTAGATCGGCGTGCCTTGCTCGTCGGCCGTGTCGAACACCATCGGCTCGAAGTTGAAGTGCGTGCTGAAGCGCTCGAGGGCGATCGGGTCGGCGCGGTTGGAACGTGCGGTGTAAGCCACCCGCGACAGGTGGTCGAAGACCATGGCGCCGGTCCCTTCAAGAAACAGTTCGTCTTGCTCCAGCCCTGAATAATCGATGACATCTTGCACGCGGTACTCATGTTTGAGCATCTCGATCACATCCGCGCGCCGCTCGCGGCGGCGGTTGCGCGAATACATCGAGTAGATTGCGATGTGTCCACCGGGGTGGGTAGAGAACCAGTTATTGGGGAACACCGAGTCCGGGGTGTTGTGTTCGCCGAAATCATCGAACAGGTGTACCCGCACGCCTTCGGCCTCAAGGCGACCGGCGGCCTGCGTGACTTCATCGCGGGCAACCTCGGCGAGCGCCTGTGCGGCGAGGCCGGGGCTGCTGCGCTGGAACGAGTTGTCGGCTGCGGTTTCCGGGTTGGGGGTGAACGCATGTGGCCTGACCATGACCACTGCTGCAGGTGCTTGAATCGAACGCGTTGGAAATGCCATGAGAAATACCGGGTTGAGAGCAGGGTTAAGCAACGCGTCGGATACGGCTTTTGGCAGCACGGCCGCGGGTGTGGCTGAACAGGTCTTTCGGGTCGTCTTCCACCCATGGCACCAGGTCGATCTTCGTGCCCATGCCGCGCTTTTCGGCCTGCTGTAGTACGTAACGTAGTACGGTGTAATCCTCCAGGGCGAAGCCCACCGAGTCGAATACGGTGACCTGGCGGTCGCTCTGGCGCCCCTCGGTTTCGCCGCGCAGCACACGCCACAGGTCAACCACCGGGAAGTCAGCGGGCAGCTGCTGAATGTCACCTTCGATACGGGTTTGCGGCTCGTACTCGACGAACACCCGGGCGTTGCGCAGCACATCGGCGTGCAGTTCGGTCTTGCCCGGGCAGTCGCCCCCCACGGCATTCAGGTGCATGCCAGGTTCGAGCATGTCCGGGGTGATGATGGTGGCGTAGGCCTTGTCGGCAGTGACCGTGGTGATGATGTCCACGCCTTTTACCGCTTCGGCCACCGAGCCGGCCCGGCGAATGGTGAGGCCGCTGTATTCCTTGAGGTTGGCAATCAGCTTGGCGGTGGCCAGCGGGTCGGTGTCATAGGCGACGATTTCTTCGATGCCCAAGTGCTTGTGGAACGCCAGCGCCTGGAATTCGCTTTGCGCGCCGTTGCCGATCAGCGCCATCTTGCGCGAGTTCGGTCGGGCCAGTGCCTGGGCTGCCATCAGCGAGGTGGCCGCAGTGCGCAGGGCGGTGGCAATGGTCAGTTCGGACAGCAGCACCGGGTAGCCGGTGTCGACATCGGCCAGTACGCCGAAGGCCATCACCGTATGCAGGTCACGTGCGGTGTTGGCCGGGTGGCCGTTGACGTATTTGAAGGCGTAGCGGCTGTTGTCGGCGACCGGCATCAGTTCGATCACACCCACTTCCGAGTGGCTGGCAACCCGTGCGGATTTATCAAACTCCTGCCAGCGTTTGAAGTCTTCACGCATGGCCGCAGCCAGTTCACCTATGAACGGCGCTACGCCGATGTCGTGCACCAAGTCCGACATGGTTGGAACATCAATGAAATACGTCATGCTCTTGCACCTTGTTATTGTGCGCTGCGCCCTGGATATTGCAGGGTGAGCGCTTAGGATTATCGAAGTGTCGCCGGCTCGAACATTTTGATGAAAGGTGGCGTCAACAGGAAGAATGCAGGTTGCCAGTTTCGCCAACTTTCTAGACAATCTGCCACCCCAAAGTAGCAATCTGATTATTTGGCAGGCATATGGACACTATCGATCGGGAACTGATTGCGCTGTTGCGGGACAATGCACGCACTCCCGTGCTGACCTTGGCAAAAAAACTCAAGGTGGCCAGGGCAACGGTGCAAAACCGCATCACCCGGCTCGAAGAGCAGGGCGTGATCATTGGCTACACGGTACGTTTGCGCTCCGATGCGCTGGACCAGGGCGTGCGGGCAATTACCAGCATAGGCATCAGCGGCCACCACGCTGCAGAGGTCAAGCACGCGCTGCGTGGGCACCCCAACGTGGTCGCCATCCACACCACCAATGGCCGTTGGGACCTGATGGCAGAGCTGCGCGCAGACACCCTTGAAGCGTTCGACCGGGCGCTGAATACCATTCGCTCCATTCCGCACATCGAGAATACCGAGACCAGCATCCTGCTCTCCACCTACAAGATGTGACCGCGGGGTCAGGCCTTTTGAAAGGCGCATTGCGCAAACTGTCACCCAGGCTTTCCACAGTGCAAAAAATCCCTTTGGCTGTGCGCATTCTGTAGCGTTCCGCTTGGCCCGGGCCACTGGCAGAATGAAACTGTTTTCGTGCAACGGTACAAGGCGCACCAACCAGGGTGCGTTTCAAACAATAAAAAAGCCCGCAGCTAAGTTGCACCGGGCGTGAGTGTCCGTTTTCGTTATTACCTGCGCTTTTATCATTTTCAATGACAGGGAACCTGCACCTTAGTGCCACTTACATGGTGCGGCGCGGGGCGCTGAAGTTTTACCAAAAAAGAATAAGAGGTCGACTATGCATCAAACGTGCAATGCGCAAAGCGCTGCTCCGCAAGAGGGCCGAGTGCTCAAGCGACGGCTGGAAAACCGACACATACAGCTTATTTCGATCAGTGGTGCCATTGGTACCGGGTTGTTTATGGGCTCGGGCAAGATCATTGCGCTGTCTGGCACTTCGATCATCCTCGTCTACGCCATCATCGGTTTTTTTGTGTTCTGCATCATGCGCGCCATGGGCGAGATGCTGCTGGCCAACCTGCAGATGGAATCGTTCGCTGACCTGGTGCACAACTACCTGGGGCCGCGGGCCGGTTACATTCTCAGCTGGTCGTACTGGCTCAGCTGGGTGGTGGCGGCGGTGGGCGACGTGGTGGTGGTCGCAGGGTTCGTGCAGTACTGGTACCCCGATGTGCCTACCTGGCTACCGGCTTTCGGCACCATGTTCCTGTTGCTGGGCCTGAACATGCTGGCGGTGAAGGCCTTTGGTGAAGTGGAGTTCTGGTTCGGCCTGATCAAGATCGTCGCCATCGTGCTGCTGGTGGTAACCGGCCTGGTGATGGTCGCCACCTCCTATACCTCGCCGGGCGGGGTGACGGCATCGTTCAGCCACCTGGTGGCCCCCGGCGTGGTCATGCCGCATGGCATCCTTGGCTTCCTCGCCGGGTTCCAGATCGCCATTTTCTCCTTCGTCGGCACCGAGCTGATCGGCACCGCAGCGGCAGAGGCCAAAGACCCCGAAAAGACCCTGCCCAAGGCGATCAACACCATCCCCGTGCGTATCCTGCTTTTCTACATCTGTTCGCTGGTGTGCATCATCAGTGTGGTGTCCTGGGCCAATGTGCCAGCCAACCGCAGCCCCTTCGTTGAATTGTTCCTGCTTGGCGGGTTGCCCGCTGCTGCTGGCATCATCAACTTCGTAGTGCTGACCTCCGCGGCATCGTCGGCCAACAGTGGCGTTTACTCGGGCTCGCGCATGCTCTATGGCCTGTCGCATCAACAACAGGCCCCGAAGGCGTTCGGGCGCCTGTCCGGGTCGGGTACGCCAGTGCGGGCGCTGGTATTCTCCGGGGTGTGCATGGCGATTGCGTTGACGCTGCTGTTCGTGATCCCGGAAGTGATGACCGTGTTCACCCTGGTGTCGACCATTTCTGCGGTAATGATCATCGTTACCTGGTCGCTGATCCTGCTGTCCTACTTTGCTTACCGCCGACAGAACCCGCAGGCCCATGAGCAGTCCAGGTTCAAGCTGCCGGGCGGCAAGGTCACCGCCGCGCTGGCGCAGCTATTCCTGATTTTCGTGCTGTGCCTGCTGGTGCTGGAACCGGACACCCGCACGGCGTTGTACGTGATGCCGCTGTGGTATGCGGGCCTGTTGCTGGCCTATCGGCGCAGGACCAAGGCCTCTGCCCAACCGCAGAGCGCTACTGCTGATTCGTTGATTTAGCGGGTGCTCTGTGGGAGCGGGCTGGCCCCGCGAACACCGGCAAAGCCGGTGCCAGGCACCGCAGGGTTGCCTTCGCGGGACAAGCCCGCTCCCACAGCAGTCCAAAAGGGCTGGCGATCTGCTACAGCGGCCAGGACAGGTAGTTCCAGCATTCTTCAGGGCTGGCGTTCAGCAACCGCCCGCAACGTACGCAACGTTACCACCGGCGCATCCACCACAAACCGGTTGGCCAGCCAGCCGGGCACATCGCCGGCAGGGTCGGCCTGCAACTGGTAGGTCACCTCCGTCTCGCGCTCGCCCAGGGGTTTCATGCGCCACTCACCGCGCAGATGCTGCACCCGGATCAGGCCGTCAACCTTGGGAATCCTGTCAGGCTCGGCGCTCAGGTGCCGCAGCAGGGTGCCGTCGTCCAGGCGTTCGCTGGTGACTTTCAGCACAATGTCCCGCGGCATCGTCGGCCACGGCAGGTTGGTGGTCAGGTACACCCAGGTATTGGCGCCATCCACTTCCAGCAAACGCATCTGGTCACAGGCGTATAGCCATTTGCAGGCTACCCGCAGGTTCTCTTGCAGGTCGGTGAGGGTGCGCACGCTGGCTTTCATGGTACTTACACCACGAAATTGCTGGTAGGGCGTGTCATGCGCGCTGCTCAGGTACACGCGAATGCCTTCGCGGTCATAGGCCAGGTTCCACTCATCGGCGGCCGGGGCAGGGGTACACAGCAGCAGGGCAGTGAGCAGCAGGCAGCGGTTCATGGCCGGCACCGCGCGGGGGATGGGTGTTTGAGTATGCGCGGCAAACAGAAAGCCCGCCAGGTTGGCGGGCTTGCGGGCATCAGCCTGGGCTTAGCGCTTAGGGTTCAGCGTCAGGTGCACGTGACGGTTAACGTCCTTGTACAGCAGGTAGCTGAAGTTGCCAGGTCCGCCGGCGTAGCAGGCTTGCGGGCAGAAGGCGCGCAGCCACATGAAGTCGCCGGCTTCCACTTCAACCCAGTCCTGGTTCAGGCGGTACACCGCCTTGCCTTCCAGCACGTACAGGCCATGTTCCATCACGTGGGTTTCAGCGAACGGAATAACGCCGCCCGGCTGGAAGGTGACGATGTTCACGTGCATGTCGTGGCGCATGTCGGCCATGTCGACAAAACGGGTGGTTTTCCAGCGGCCTTCGGTACCCGGCATCTCGATGACGGTGGCGTTGTCGCGGTGGGTGACGAACGATTCCGGTACGTCCAGGCCCTCGACTTTCTGGTAGTGCTTGCGCAGCCAGTGGAAGGTGACGTTGGACTTGCTGTTGTTGCGCAGGCTCCACTCGGCGCCTGGCGCCAGGAAGGCATAGCCGCCGGGTACCAAGGTGTGGTGCTTGCCTTCCACGGTGATGTCCAGTTCGCCTTCGACGATGAACACCACGGCTTCGGCGTTAGCGTCCAGCTCGGGGCGCTCGCTGCCGCCTTCCGGGGCCAGCTCGACGATGTACTGCGAGAAGGTTTCGGCAAAACCGGTCAGCGGGCGGGCGATGACCCACATGCGCATCTTGTCCCAGAACGGCAGGTGGCTGGTGACGATGTCACGCATCACGCCCTTGGGGATGACGGCATAGGCTTCGGTGAACATGGCACGGTCAGTCAGCAGCTCGGTTTGAGCCGGGTGCCCACCGTGGGGGGCGAAGTACGAATGGTTCGACATGGACAATCTCGACTTGTTGTTCTCTCCCCATGCCGTGAACCGCACCGGCCGGTGCGGCGCAGGGGATGTGGCCACAGAATAGGGTCGAGCGCGTGCCATCCACAAATTAAATGTTGGAATACCCGGTATTTGATCGCTGAATGTCGACCTGGCGCCCGGCGTGGGCTTCCGGCAGTCGATCGCCTTGACCGAACAATTTTTGGCGCAAGGTCCCTTCGGTGTAACTCGAAGGGTAGCGGCCGCGGCGTTGCAGCTCGGGCACCAGCAACTCGACCACGTTGGCCAGGTCATCCGGCTGCACGGCGTAGGTCAGGTTGAAACCGTCGATGCCGGTCTGGTCCAGCCAGCTTTCCAGCTGGTCGGCCACCTCGCTGGCAGAACCTGCCAGTACCGGGCCGCGACCACCCAGGCCAACGAACTCGGCAGCCTCGCGCACGGTCCAGCGGCGGTTCGGGTCAGCGGCGGTAAACGCCGCCAGGGCAGCGCGCCCGGCGTCATTTTCGACGTATTCGATCGGCGCATCAGGGTCGAGGCCGGCAAAGTCGATGCCGGTCCAGCCCGACAGCAGCGCCAAGGCCGCGTCTAGGTCGACATAGCGACGGTATTCGGCGAACCGCGCCTCGGCTTCTTCCCGGGTAGGGGCGACAATCAGCAATGCCTGGGCATAGATCAGCACTTCATCACGACCTCGCCCGGCGGCTTCGCTGGCCTGGCGAATGCCATCGGCGTAGCGGCGCAACACTGTAGGGGTTGGGCCGCTGATGAACACGCATTCGGCGTGGCGCGCGGCAAACTGCTGGCCGCGTGCCGAAGCGCCGGCCTGGAACAGTACCGGCGTGCGTTGCGGTGACGGCTGACACAGGTGCATGCCGGGCACCTGGAAGTGCTCGCCCACGTGGTTGATCGGGTGCACCCGGGTTGGCTCGATGTAGCGCCCGCTGTCGCGCTCCAGCAGCACCGCGTCATCGTCCCAGCTCTTTTCCCACAGCTTGTAGAGCACCTGCAGGTACTCCTCGGCCAGGTCGTAGCGCTGATCGTGGCCCAGCTGGCGCGCCAGGCCGAGGTTGCGTGCAGCGCTGTCGAGGTAGCCGGTGACGATGTTCCAGCCGACCCGGCCGTTACTCAGGTGGTCAAGTGTGGACATGCGCCGGGCGAACGGGTAGGGGTGCTCGTAGGTGAGCGAGAAGGTCACGCCAAACCCCAGGTGCTCGGTGACCCCGGCCATGGCCGGCACCAGCAGCAGCGGGTCGTTGACCGGCACTTGCACGCCACCGCGCAGGGCGGCCTCAGGGCCGCCTTGGTACACGTCGTAAATACCCAGCACATCGGCAATGAACAGGGCGTCGAACAGGCCGCGCTCCAGCAGGCGGGCCAGGTCGGTCCAGTAGCTCAGGCGGTTGAAGGCGACGCTGGTGTTGCGTGGGTGGCGCCACAGGCCGGGGGACTGGTGGCTGGCGGCGTTCATGCTGAACGCATTGAAGCGGATCGGGCGGGGCATGTCAGTTGCGCTCCACTCAAGGCAATACGGAAGCCGGGTAGACCGCGTCGGCCACCTGCAGCTTGTGTGGAATCAGGCCCAGGCCCTGGAAGGTGTCAGCGAGTTTCTGTTGCTCGGCGACGATCTGCGGGGTGATGGCCACGGCGTTGTAGTTACGGCGCTCGCTGGCCACTTCAAGCACGTTGGCGTTGATGCCCAGCTGCGGGGCCAGCAGTGCGGCAACCTCTGCGGGTTTGGCGTTGGCCCACTGGCTGACTTTGCCCAGTTCGGTAAAGAAGGTTTTCAGCAGCGCACGGTGCTGGTCGGCGTAGCTGGCGGTGGACAGGTAGAAGGTGCGGTTGTTGGACAGGCCGCTGCCGTCACGCAGGTTCTTCAGGCCTGGCTGGCTTTCTGCAGCGGCGAGGAACGGGTCCCACAGGGTCACGGCCTGCACGCTTCCCGACTGCAAGGCGGCCACGGCATCGGCGGCATTGTTGACGTAGGCGGGGGTGATGTCCTGGTAACTCAGGCCAGCCTGTTGCAGGGCGACAGCCAGCAGGTACTGGGCATTCCAGCCACGGCCGGTGGCCACGCGTTTGCCTTTCAGGTCCTGCACGCCAGTCAGGTGGTCCTGCTCGCGTACCACCAGGCCGATGCCGCGTGGGTAGGGCTGTTCGGCGGCCAGGTACACCACCGGTTTGCCGGCGGCCTGGGCGAACACCGACGGTGCGTCGGCGGCGTGGCCGAGGTCGATGGCGCCCGTGCTCAGGGCCTCGAGCAGCTGTGGGCCGGCGGCAAACTCGTGCCAGCTCACCTTCACGCCTTGCGGGGCCAGGGCCTTTTCCAGGGCGCCGCTGCCTTTGAGAATGTTGATGCTGTTGAACTTTTGGTAACCGATGCGAAGGGTCTTGGCGTCGTCGGCCAGGGCTTCGGACCACGGCAGCAGGGCACTGGCGACACTGGCCAGCAGGCCGCCAATCAACAGGCGGCGCAGGGGGGAAAAGGCACGGATTGGCATGGGGATGCTCCTTCAGACCGGGTGGTAAACGATGGGCCCAGCCTAAGGAGATGGCGTTTGGCTTTCAATTTTTATATTCCGTTTCGTTAGATTTTTTTGTTATTTTTATATCCTTTTGTTTTGTAACGATTTGCATGCTTTCGACATTTTTTTCACATTCGCTTGCTAGCATCCCCGGCATTCCGAGGAGCCCTACATGCCGCAATTCCTGCGCCAACGCAGCGCCCGCATCGCCCTGACTGCCACTACCGGTTTGCTCGCCGCCACCTTGGGTTTTTTCGCCTGGCAGAGTTTCTACCCGGTCCAGGCTGCCGCTGGTTGGGATGTCCAGGTGCTGCATCGTGATGTGGCCAAGGCCGCATCGTTGTTGCCGCAAGCGGATGGCAGCCTGCTGGTCAGCCGCGAACTGGATGATGGCCGAGGCAGCATCCTCAAGATCACCGCGACAGGCGACCGCGTAGTGGTTATCGACAGCCTGTCGAAGCCCGACGGCATGGTCGCGGCACAAGGCGGTTGGGTGTTCAGCCAGGAAGGCGGTCAGGCGCCGGTGAGCCTGGCCCGCGATGGTCAGGTTACCCACCTGTTCGACGGTGAAAGCGTGCAGGGGCTGTGGAACGACGGCGACCACCTGTATGCCATCGAAGACCGCAAGGGCAATGGCCGCTTGATGCGTTATGACTGGGCCAGCGGCCAGCTTGAGGTGTTGCGTTCCGGCCTGACCGAAACCGAAGGCCTTGCCCGCTGTAACGACGGCCGCTTGCTGTACACCGAAAAAGCCAATGGCAAGGTTCGCGCCCTGTCCGACGATGGCCAGGACCCGGTTGTGGCCGAGGGGTTGCGCAACCCTACCTTTCTGTTCTGTGACCCGCGTGGCCTGTGGGTCAGCGAAGACAACACCCACCGCGCACGCTTGTTGCTCATCGACGCTGACGGCGTCCAGCACACCATGCTGACCTTCCTCAAGGCGCCGCAGTCGATCGTGGCGGACGGCAAGGGCGGCTACCTGTTGGCCGAAGGCGGGCGTAACCGCGTGCTGCACCTGACGCCGCCACCGACGCACGACACCGCCCAGCGCGACTGAGCCGGCGCTAGCTGGGCAGGCGCCGCACGCGCCCTGGCAGCAGGCCCAGCACCAGCATGCAACCAAGCAGAATTACCAGGCCTCCCACTGCCTGCAACAGGCTCAGGGCTTCATTGAGGAACACCGCGCCGACCAGCACTGCCACGAGGGTGACCACGAACTCCACGCTGATGGCGCGGGTGGCACCGATACGTGCCACCAGGCCAAAGTACAGTACGTAGGTGGTCGCGCTCATCACTGCGCCGCTAATCAACAGGTAAAGCCAGTCGCTTGCCTGTGGCACACTGGGCACGGGAACTACCAGCAACAGCGGCAGGGTCATCAACCCGCCAGCCAGGAACGCGCCGCCGGTGACCGTCCACGGGTCCTGGCCGCGCAGGTGCAGGCTGGCGTAATTGCTGCCGTAGGCGGCGCTGATGGCGCCCAGCAGCGACGCTATGCAGCCGTGGATGAAGTCGTCATCAATCGGCCGGGCCGGAAAACCGACCAGGATGGCGATGCCGGCAATGCCCAGCAGCAGCCCGGCCAGGCCTTGCAGGGTGATTTTCTCCAGGCCCCAGACCCGCCCGATCAGCATCGAGAACAGCGGAATGGTGGCGACAAAAATAGCTGCCATCGCGGTGCCGATGCGTGGGGTGGCGTACGACATGCCGATCAGTTGCCCGGCCACCGTGGTCGCTCCCACCACCAGCAAGGGTACCAGCAGCGGGCGCAGGCGCATTGGGCGGCCTAGCAGGGCTGCCAGGAGCGCCAGGGTGCCGCTGGCAATCAGTGCCCGCAGGCTGACCGCGCCCACCCAGCCAAAGGCATGCACCACCTTGAGCAACACCAGGAACGAAAAGCCCCAGGCTATGGCCAGGAACAGGTAGGCGGCGAGATCGCGTGGTTGCATGAGGCAGGGTCCATCCATGGCAGGGGCAGGCAGGCTAGCGGGTTGCAGGGCGCAATATCAAGGCCGGCCAGCCGCGATGCATTATGGCTACTCGACCAACAGCGTGCTTCCCTGCATGGCCGCGCTCACGGATAATCCCCGCTATTCCAATAAGTAGCCTGTGAGTGGGTATGAGTGATTCCGTAGTGAGCCTTGGCCAGCCTGAAACCGGGGGGGCGCGCAAAACGCGCAAGAACAACCCCGAGAAAACGCGCGAGGACATCCTCCAGGCGGCCATCAACGAGTTTGTCCAGCAAGGGCTGGCCGGCGCACGTGTCGACGCCATCGCCGAGCGTACCGCTACCTCCAAGCGCATGATCTACTACTACTTCGGCAGCAAGGAGCAGCTGTACTGCGAGTGCCTGGTGAAGCTGTACGGCGATATCCGCAAGACTGAGCAGAGCCTGGACCTGGAGTCGTTGCCGGCTGAGCAGGCGATCCGCCGGCTGGTGGAGTTCACCTTCGATCACCATGACCGCAACGTCGATTTCGTGCGGATCATCTGCACCGAAAACATCCATTACGGCGAGTACGTCAAGCAGTCGCCGGCGATCCGTGAAATGAGCAGCCTGGTGCTCGAGGCCCTGGGCAACACACTGCACCGTGGCGTGCAGGAAGGTGTGTTCCGCACCGGCATCGAGGTTATCGACCTGCACATGCTGATGAGCTCGTTCTGTTTCTACCGGGTGTCCAACCGCCACACCTTTGGCGAGATCTTCCAGATTGACCTGTCTGATGACCAGGTCAAGCTGCGCCACAAAGCCATGATTTGTGACGCAGTATTGCGCTATATCCGCGCCTGAACGCCGTTTACTCGCCCAGCCGTTGCTCGCGCGACGGCGGGTAGCCGAAATATGCCGCATAGCACTTGCTGAAGTGCGACACGGAAACAAACCCGCAGGCCACTGCAACGTCCATCACCGACAGGTCCGAATACTGCAGCAGCCGGCGGCTTTTGGTGATGCGCAACTCCATGTAGTAGCGCCGTGGCGAGGTGCCCAACTGAGCCTGGAACAGGCGGTCGATCTGCCGGCGCGAGCGCCCGCTGTAGGCGGCCAGCTGATCCAGGCTGAGGGTTTCTTCCAGGTTGTTTTCCATCAGCTCGACGATGGTGCGCAGGTGCAGGCTCATGGATTTCTTCGCCCCCGGGCCAACCTGGCGGTAGCGAGCCCCGGAGAACGACAGGATTTCCTCCACGCCTTCGGCCAGCCCGTCACCATACAGCCGGCGCACCAGGCCCAGCATCAGCTCCATGGCGCCATTGGGGCTGGCGGCGCTGAGGCGGTCGCGGTCGAGGGTGAAACTGGCCGGCGTGATGCGTGTTTGCGGGCTGCGCTCCGACAGGCTGGCGCGCTGCTCGGGGTGGATACTGCAGCCATAGTCGTCCAGCACCCCGGCGCGGCCAAGAAACCAGGCACCGTTCCACAGGCCGCCCAGGGCCATGCCGTGGGCGGCGCAGTCGTCCAGCAGGCGGTCGAGTTCAGGGTACTTCAGAGGCGTGCGCAAGCCGCCACAGATCACCAGCAGGTCCAGCGCCTTCAGCGCCCCGGCGGACAGCTCGGTGGCGACCAGCTCCAACCCCAGGTCGCTGGTTACCCGGTCGCCCTCCATCGACAGTGGGGTGAATTGAAAACTGTCGGCGCGTAGCAGGTTAGCCGTGACCAGCACGTCCATGGCAACGGTGAAGCTGGCCATCGAGAAGTGTTCGAGCAGGACGAAGTCGACCCGGTAAGGCGCCTGGGCATTGGCGCTGCTGGTTTTGAGCCGCAGCATGTTGCTGGTGCTGGTCTTCTTGCTGAACTGTCGTGGCGTGGGCACTCTGGACTCCGCTTCCTGGCTGGTCCCAGAGTGTGGCCGGTGGCCGGGGGAAAGACAATGTCCCGGGTGGGCGTGTCGTATTTCAGGTCGTGTTCAGGCAACCTGTCTGCCTTGGCCCATTGCCGCCATGCTGCCCACTGCCACTGAGGACGCCCTAGATGAAGTACGCCATTGCCCTGTTGTTCAGCCTGCTTCCACTGCTGGCCAATGCCCTGGAGCCGGGCGAGAAGCTGGCCCCATGGACGCTGCTCGACCAGCATGATCAAGCCTACAGCCTCGATAACAGCACGCACATTCTGCTGGTGGCCCGCGACATGGACGGTGCCAAGTTGGTCAAGGCGGCGCTGGCCCAGCAGCCCAAGGGCTACCTCGAGGCGCGCGATGCCGTATTTGTTGCCGATATCCAGCGCATGCCGGCGCTGATCAGCAAGCTGTTCGCCATCCCCGCCATGCGCGATTACACCTACCGGGTGCTGCTCGACCGGGACGGGCGCGTGGCCAGCCGTTATTCCGGGCAGGATGGCCAGGTGCAGTGGTTGCAACTGCAGCAGGGCGTGCTGGTGAGCCAGCAGTCTTTTGCCGATGCCGCAGCGTTGAAGGCGGCGCTGGAGAAGGCTGCGCAGCATTGAGGGCATTCACCTCGTAAATCTATAGGCTATCGTGGTCATTGTGGGACCGCGAAAACGGGCGAAGCCCGTGCCATCCACTGTGCAGCCTGCTTCGCAGGAAGCGCTCGCGCCCACAGAGCCCGTGATCAAATCAATCTGAACCCTCAGCGCGACTAGCAACCCAACGCATTACATGCCAAACGGGAGAGTGGTTATGGAAACAGGAACGATCTGGATCATCATCGCAGCCTTGGTCATCCTGCTGGAAATCTGGGCCATCTGGCACATCATCGGCAGTGATCGGCGCGCCGAGCGCAAGATGCTGTGGGTCGTATTCGTGGTCTACGCACCCTTCCCTGGGTTGTTGTTCTGGGCCTGGCGTGGGCCGCGGGCGGTGAAGGGCAGGGCAGTGCTGCAGGAAAAATGACCGCGCCAGCGTCAGGCGCAGGGCGCGCTCTGCGCCCTTGACCTCAAGTTAACTCAAGGTCCGATACTGCTCCGCTCTTTCAACCGAGTGAGGCCTTGTCATGACCCAAACAACCGCATTCCAGCTTGGCAACCCTGAGGGCCTGTACGACCCCAGTGGCAATGCCTATTCCCATGTCGCCGAAGTGCGCGCTGGCAGCCGCCTGCTGTTCATCGCCGGCCAGGGCGGGGAGGACAGCAACGGCCGGTTATCGCCATTGTTTGCCGAACAGGCCCGTCAGGCGCTGGCGAACGTTGAGCTGGCCCTGGCGTCCAGAGGCGCCAGCCTGGCCCAGGTATTCAAGCTGACCCTGCTCATTGTCGAGCACTCCGAAGCGCGTTTGTGCCAATGGGTGGCCGAAGCCGACAGGGCGTGGGGCCCACACATGAAACCGACCTGCACACTGATCCCGGTACCGCGCCTGGCGCTGGATGGCATGTTGGTGGAAATCGAAGCTGTGGCAGCGCTTTAGCGCCGGATGCTGTGGTCAGGACATTGAGGCGCTAGAAGAAACTGCGCTGCGCCTTGAGCGTGACCACGCTGTCGCAATAGGTATTGATGCCCGAATACGCATCGCAACTGCCGCCACTGAGGCTGGAGTTGCTGTAGATAAGGTTAAGGTCGATACCAAGCCAAGGCCGCGACAGCTCAAGCGACCAGTCAGAAAAGCCATTTACCTGGCTGCCGTCGCCAATGGTGAACGGCGTGCCCAGGCGATGATGGGCGAGCTTGACGGTGAGGTCGACATCGAACAGCGGCAGTTGGCCAAAGTCGGCGAACAAGGTCCCGGTGCGGTTGCCGGGGTTGTCGCGCAACGCGCCGCCGAAGCGGTTGCCCAGCACCGAGATGCCGCCGTACAGGGCATAACTGTCGGGGCCTGCGATTGTCGGCTGGCTGTAATGGATCAACCCCACTTCATAACCCAGGCTGCTGTCGAAATGGTGCTTGTAGCCCAGGTAGCTGTCCAGGCGCAGGGTCGAGTTGGGGGTAACACCCATGCTGGGGGCGTACTGGCCCAGGTACCAGCCACTGGCATGGTTGAAGTCGAGCCCACCGTGGAATGCACCGACGGCACTGGGTGAGATAAGGCCTTGGGCCATGCTGCGCGAGGGTGTGGTGCCGAGGGTGAAGTCGAAGTCGCCCAGTTCGCGTTTTATCTGCTGGGCCAGCAGCACTGGGCTGAATAGCAATGCAGCACTCAGCAACAGAAAGGGCCTGGTCATGGTCTCCGTCCTGGAAGGCTTGCGGTTGAGCGGTAGAGCATACCTGCGCAGGTTCAAGGAGGGAACCGTAGCGTGGCCGACTCAGCCTTTGGTCGAACGGTCTGCATCGGCAACTTCGGTCACCACTGGCAGGTTGCCGGCACGCTGGACCACCCGCCGTTGCTGCTCGTAATCGTCCAGGGACAGACCGCGGCGCTGCAACGCTTCCAGTTGCAGTTGGCGGGTTTCTTCGGCGCTGTACGCGCGCAGCTCAGGGTGGTTGGCACAGCCAGCCAGTACAGCCATGCAGGTTGTGGCCAGGATAGCGAGGAAGAAGCGGGCCTAGGTAGTCATCGAGCAGCTCCGGGATGCAGGGGATTCGCCAGGTTCGAATCGATGGAGCCAGGTTAGTGAGGTGGGCCGCTTCAACTGCGTGTGTTTGAAGGCTTGCTTCCGCGCGCCTTGAGGGCCCAAGCCAAGTTGGTGGCCCAACTGCGTGACCTGCTACGGCCCGCTCAGCTCCCGCTTCAACCTGATGGGAACCCAGGGTGACGAACTTAACGCTCCCGATCCCCCTCGGTTGAAGGGCAATTCCAATACGTCCTCTGATGGTCGACACCCCGACGCAGCTTCTTTCCTCACAGCAGATTAAACGCTGTGAATGATGGCGAGTCACGGCCTAGCCAATAGGGTGCCAACGCCTGATGGCGTGCCCAAGCGGCGGCGACGCGCCGCTTATCCTGGCATGTAATTGTTGCCCGAAAATCATCGATGCCATTCCCCCGGGCAAGATCGCGCTGCGCCCTATCGGGCCACTTGAGGTGAACCCAAGCGCATGTCAGTGGATTCCAGCCATCACTGACCGCCAGATCCTTAAGCCACTAGCCGAAATCCTCCAGGGCTTGGCACTCTTCAAGAAAGCCAGCCACGTCCGCAGGCCAACCATCGATCGGTGGAATCATCTGCCGCAGGATCAACCCATCAAGCAATTCATATAACCGCGCCCTTACGTAGCAGCCTGGCTCCAGCATGCATATCAAAAGCAGATAGCTGAGAAAATCCCGCTGTAACCATTTCCGCATCGCTATCATCCTGTCCGATTCACTGCCCAGCAGGGCAAGTGCGATACAGAGATGGCACCAAGCAGGGCAGTCGAACAGTCGCCGCATGGCCGTCTCACAGCGTAACGGTCTGCCATCGAAGCAAGCTTGATAGAGAGTGTGCGCCAGAGCATTGCAAGGACGACGCTCCTCCCAGAGGACATGCAGCACTTGCCATAGAGGATCATTCAAGATGCGGAGTAGCCCTGGCTCAATTTCCGCTAGCTTCTGCATTCGCCATGCTCTGACAGGATGGCCAGCCCACATCTTTCGCCATGAATCACTGCTTTTTTCGCTGAAATCGAGCCACGGATATCGTTCGACAAGACGCGCCCTTACCTGCCGTACAAACGCCTGGCTGCTATGACTGCAGGCCCAAATCTGTGCCAGCGTATGAGTAACAACGCAGACCAGAAGACCTGTGATCTGAGATTGTCTACACATTATCTCTGCCCTTTGGACGATTCTGCCAGTATCGAAAAAGTATCGAACAGTCATTGACCACACGCGAATATTATTGCGCGCGTTCTTTTAGCAGTTGCGCGGCATGCTGTTCACCCGCAAGCAGGCGTTGGCGTTCACCTTCAAGCTGCTGGACCTGTCGCTGCAATGCGTTTTCCCGTTGCTGAGCTTCCCGCCGCTCTGTGGAGAGTGCGCCATGGGCGAGTTGCAGCTGCTCGAAGCGAGCTTGATCGATCGCCCGCTGTTGCTCGTAGCCGGCTTGCTGCCGCTGTAGGCGTGCGCGATCTGCTGCTACAGATGCGTGGGCATCGGCGGCAAGGCGCTGGGCTAGACTGCTAATAAAGGTTTGTAGCTCGTCATCCACGCTGACCACCGGTGGATGTGGCTCGGCTGCCTGCAGCTCCTGCAGATAGCGGACGATCGTGCTTTTCGAGCCGGTGTTGCCCAGTTCCACCCGCACTGCTTCGATGCTCGGGTGTTCACCGCGGGCGAGCAGGGCATCCCGCGCCCGTTGCACCAAAGCCTTGTTAATACCGGCACGCGCCATCTGCGGACTCCGACGATTTCATACCGTACAAGCAGTATGCGCGTACAGGTACGTTTGGCCTATCGGTGGGGTGATGCCGACTGACGAACTGACGTTCGAGAATGCTGAATTCTCGAACGTGAGAGGAGGTTTGAGCGGATTTCGCGCTTGAACGCGGTACACGGGAGGTCAGGTGAGCGACGCGGAGCGCTATCAGCAGGCGGCACGCCGGGCCAGCACCGCGCGCCGTTATGCTCAGGCCATTGAACATTTCGAAGGGGAGTGGGGCGGGCTGCTGCCGGCGTCGAGCGTCAGCGTGATGCACTACCTGGCGGCCTACAGTGCACGGCTGTCGGCCAGCACGTTGCGCACGAACCTGGCGGCACTCGCCCAATGGCACCAGCAGCGCGGCTTTGTCGATCCGACCAAGGCGGCGCAGGTGCGCGACACCCTGCGCGGCATCCAGGCGCTGCACCCGCAGCCGGTGAAACAGGCGCCGGCGTTGCAGCTCAAGGTGCTGGAGGCCAGCATCGAGGGCTTGAGCGCCGACGTGCACAGTGCACTACCCGCACTTCGACTGCGTGCCGCCCGTGACCAGGCCCTGATCCTGCTCGGCTTCTGGCGGGCCTTTCGTGGCGATGAACTGTGCCGGCTGCAGGCGGAACACGTGCGGATCGAGGCGGGTGAGGGGATGCAGCTGTTCCTGCCCAGCAGCAAGACCGACCGGGACAACCGTGGACGCAATCTGACCATGCCGGCGCTGAAGCGCCTGTGTCCGGTCCAAGCCACTGAACAGTGGCTGCTGCTCAGTGGTATTCAGCAGGGGCCGCTGTTCCGCAGGATTGATCGCTGGGGGCATCTCAACGCGCAGCCACTTAATGCCAACAGCGTGTCGCGTCTGTTGCGCCGTGCGCTATTGCGCAGCGGGATCGAGGCCGAGGGCTATTCGGCGCATTCGCTGCGTCGTGGCTTCGCGACCTGGGCCAGCCGTAATCAGTGGAGCACAGAGGCATTGATGGCGTATGTCGGGTGGTGTGACGTGCAATCGGCCGCCCGCTACATTGAGTCCAACGCACCGTTCGGCGAGTGGGCGCGTTGAGTTTCTATCAGAATCTTGATCGGGGGGTTGTCTCCTGCATCGAGCTCCTACGGACAACGCTTCTGTGATGCTTCGCTTTGACAGCTTTACGAAGCTGTATTATGTAAATAGCCGCACGCGATAAAGGAAATTTCGCATGAGCATCAAGCCAGGCCCGAAACAATCCAACGAAGATGGCACATCGGACAAAAGGCAGAGAGTCACGCCTGAAAAGCAAAAAGACCCCCCGGACCTGAAACCCCACAAGCATAAAAAGGGGGAGTAATACAAAAGCAGCTCGTGAGAGCTGCTTTTTATTTGCGGACTATTTGGCCTGCGTATCAAAGCCGCTGTCCTGTAGAACGCCACTCAGCGCCGATAGCCGTTCGCGGAGCTTGGTATGGAACCGGTTACACGAATTTCACAGCGTTGCAGGAAACCAATGAGATTCAGGCCCTGTTAGACTATCCGTTAATCCTGAAGACTTCTCTACTGTTCATCCAGGTCGAGACCATTCGGGCTGCTCTCACTAAACATGAGGTCAGAAAGCGGGGAGGAGCAATGATCGATGGAGGATTGGTCGGGCACATGAATCAGGAATGCGGTTCACTTTCCTATGATATGAACGCCGGAACGGTCAGTACTGCGGAGATCAGGCGAAGAGATATTGCTGATGGAATTCGATCGATTCCTGACCTCACTGTCCAGACAGCAGACGAGGTGAAAAGCTACGAGCTGTTTATGCGAGGAGTTTCGGATCAAGAAGCGTTGGAGCTTTTGAAAGATTTCGAAGAGCATCCTTCAAGTGACTGAGCGGGCCGGGAGGCCCGCTACGAATGAAGCCAGGTGCAGTTCACCCGCGTCGATTAAAGGGAATTACGATTGCCTCACCAGTCTTGATCGACGGATTACCTGAAACCATGCTTTTCAGCTTCGCCAGATGGAACACTGACGCTTTGCCTGAAAGGTAGTGCTCGGGTAATCCAGCTAGCTTTTCAACATCGTTTGCGGCTAATCCGATGTACCCGCTGACGGATTCGAGCGGCATCACGCCAGAGGATGACAGGAGCTCAAATGTGCGTTTGAGCAAACGAGGTTGCTCAGGCACACGGGCGTCGTCACCTGGTTCCGACTTGGCTCCCCACCTGGCAGAGCGCCGTTTAAAAAGTACAAGCTTTTCGTCGGCGTCGATGATCTTGAGCGCTTCAAGTCGCATGATCATGGCCGCGACCGAAACGCCCCAACGTTGCTTAAGCAGCAGTAAGCTATCGAGCGTGACCGGTGTTTTCACGTCGGCCGCAAAAGTCTCTGCCGGCAGTAGGAACGCGCCAGCAAACCGGTGAGCTTGTGATTCCATCAGCTTATAGCGCTCAGGGTCAGTAGAACGATCAATGCCTTTATGGAGAATCAGATGACCAAGCTCATGCGCGAGGTCGAAACGGCTTCGAAAGCCGTTGGCCTTATCGGCTGAAAGCAAGATCAGTGGGCGCTGAAGTGCGTGGCTCCATGCCGATAGCCCTTCAATCGGCGCAATTCCCGTTTCCTCCCGAACCAGGATGACGCCGGCGCCTTCAACTGCAAGTGCAAGGTCTGGAATTGCCCGGCGCCCTAGGCCCCAGAGCTCCCGACATTCATCGGCTGCTTCCTCGATACCTGCACTGGCGATTTGTTGTGGATCAGTGAACGACCTCACCGGCAGCTTGATGGCCGGGAAATCTACGAACTCGACCCGCAAGATATAGTCTTGGTAGGCAGCAAGGTCACACCCCAAAATCGCGGCATCAATAGGGTGGTAAGAGCTGGTGATCGAAGTCATGGCACACAGCCTCCAGCTGCGTTCCTCCTAGAATCGCTGGCGAGGGCTTCAGTTCAGGGCCTATGTCGAGCGAGCCGGGGTCCGGAAATCATTTTCGGATCCAATGTTGGGGACAATTTAGAAGTAGGTTGGTTCTGCAAATTCGAATTCATCACGACAAGTTTTGACGCTTGGTTTGTTGCGCTTTCGTTCAACCGTTTCTGCGAGCCCCGAGCGACTGATTTTCACGCGCACTTCCGGATGCATGGAACAAATGACGAATAAATGTTCACGATTCGTGGACTTAGCCTGCACAGCAAAGCGTTGAGAGGTTGATGTTGGAGGAGTATCGTCGCCGCGATTAACTAGAAGTGCCACCGGAACTCCGTATGCTAGCCCTCTTATTGGATTTTTGTTTCGGCATCGCCATGGGCGCTTTGGGCGGCTTCTTCGGTATCGGTGGAGGGCTCATAGCCATCCCTGTGATGACCTTATGGTTTGATCAGTCTCAAACATTGGCCCAGGGCACGGCCTTGATCATGATGGTGCCAAATGTCGTTCTCGCTTTCTGGCGGTATCAGCAGCGAACCCCTTTGAACTGGAGTTTGACGATACCCCTTGGGTTGGCGGCTCTCATAAGCGCCGGAATCGGCGCCAGGGCCGCTATCACGATGGACGCGCGCACTATCCAGATAGGGTTCGCTCTCTTGATGCTTTTGCTAGCGGCCATGAATATTATCCGAGCCCGTCTCATTGCCAGCCCTAAGGCCATTGCCCATGCTACGTCCTGCCGTCTTGCAGCGCTCGGAGGTGGGTGCGGAGCATTAGGTGGATTTTTTGGGGTCGGTGCGTCTGTGGTTGCAGTGCCGATTCTGACCAGTGTTTTTGGCCTCAGCCAAGTTGCAGCTCAGGGCATGGCGTTATCGCTGGCGCTGCCCAGTTCGCTCATTACTCTGATCACCTATGGCACACAAGGCCATGTGGACTGGCAAATGGGGTTTGCCATGGCGCTGGGCGGTTTACTCAGCGTGAGTTGGGGCGTCAATTGGGCCTATCGCGCGCCGGAAAAGCTGCTGTGCGGCCTGTTCTCTTGCTTCTTGACGGCAAGTGCCGTGCTCTTGTTTTTCCGACATTGAATTAATTCACGAACCGTGAATCCATGCTCCACTGAATGCGCGTTGATGTGCTTTGCCGTATCGATATCCTGTAGTTGTTAACACTGTCACGCAGTGACCGTGATGCCGTAGGGCCTGACAACAACAAAGGGTAAGAACTTGCGATGAGCACCCCAAGAACGCTGTATCAGAAGCATATCGATTCACACTGTGTCTGCGAGCTCGATGATCAAGGCCATGTTCTGCTGTACATCGATCGTCAAGTAGCTAATGAATACACCAGCCCCCAAGCTTTCAGCGGTTTGCGCGAAGCGGGTCGCAACGTCTGGCGCCCGTCAGCAACTCTTTGCGTGGTGGACCATGTCAATCCGACTGCTCCGGAGCGTATCGCCGACATGCCAGATGCCGGCGGTGCGCTGCAGGTCAACTACTTTGAGCAAAACTGCCGTGACTTCGGCATCGAGCTATTCGATGTGTTGGACAAGCGTCAGGGGATTGAGCACGTTGTTGCTCCTGAGCAGGGTTTTATCCTGCCGGGTATGGCGGTGGCTGCGGGTGATAGCCACACCACTACCTATGGTGCGTTGGGTGCGTTCGGTTTCGGTATTGGTACTTCAGAAATCGAGCACCTGCTGGCCACGCAAACGTTGGTCTACAAACGACTGAAAACCATGCGTGTCACTGTAGAGGGCGAACCGGGTCCTGGATTGGTGTCGAAGGACATTATCATGGAACTGATCCGCCAGATCGGCGCGGCGGGCGCCACTGGTTACGCGATCGAATTCACAGGTCCTGCAATCAGTGCTTTGAGTGTCGAAGCACGCATGACCATCTGCAATATGGCTGTTGAGGCTGGCGCGCGTGGTGCCTTCATGGCGCCCGATGACAAGGTATACGCCTACCTCCAGGACAAGCCACGCGCGCCGAAGGGAGCACAATGGCAGGCGGCAGTTGAACAATGGAAAACTTTGTTCACCGATCCGGGCGCGAGCTTTGATAAAGAGGTGCTCATGCATGTTGCGGATCTGCAGCCCATGGTCACCTGGGGCACCAGTCCTGATCAAGCAGCCTCCATTACAGGTACTGTGCCTGATCCGATTCAGGAGAAAGATCTCATCCTTCGCCAGGATCTGGAGCGCGCTTTGCGCTACATGGATCTGCAGCCTGGCACTGCTTTGGAAGGTATTCGCATCAGCCACGCCTTTATTGGTTCGTGCACCAATGCTCGAATCGAAGACCTACGGGACGCCGCGCGTGTGGTTACTGGCCGCAAAGTCGCTGCTGGTGTACGGGCAATGATTGTTCCTGGTTCAACGATGGTACGGGATCAAGCCGAATCCGAAGGGCTCGCGCAGATTTTCCGCGATGCGGGCTTTGAATGGCGTCAGTCTGGTTGCTCGATGTGCCTGGCCATGAACGATGATGTCCTGAGTCCAGGGGATCGATGTGCTTCGAGTACTAACCGCAACTTCGAAGGTCGCCAGGGGGCCGGGGCACGCACCCACTTGATGAGCCCTGCAATGGTTGCCGCTGCAGCGGTTACCGGTCATTTGGTCGATGTACGTTCTTTGGCGTTGGAGGCATAAGCATGGAACCTTTCAAGTATGTAGAGGGCTACGCAGCTCCAATGCTGGCAGCCAATGTCGATACCGATGTGATAATGCCTAAGCAGTTCCTCAAGGGGATCGATCGAAGCGGCCTGGATCGCGGAGTATTTTTCGACCTACGCTTTCTTCTCGACGGTACGCCAAATCCGGAATTTGTACTCAATCAGGATCCATGGAATACGTCGACTTTCCTGGTGGTCGGTCCCAATTTTGGCTGTGGCTCCAGCCGTGAGCACGCGGTCTGGGGGCTGAAGCAACTGGGTATCCGGGCGCTGATCGGCACCACATTTGCCGGGATTTTTTATGACAACTGCCAGCGCAATGGCGTGCTCACCATTCAACTGTCGCCCGCCGAGCTGAAGGAGTTGGGTCAGGTAGTGAGAGAATGTGGTAGCTCTTGCATCGCGATTGACCTGGAGGCACAGCACATTCTTCTGGTCGACGGCAGGGCAATTGAGTTCAAGATCGACGCGCTGCGTAAGCAGGCGCTGATGTTGGGGCTCGACGCCATTGGCACAACGCTTCAGCGCAGTGATGAAATTCGCGCATTCGAAGCGCGCCACCTTGCAAGCCACCCCTGGCTGGTTTGATCGATAGCGGATTGATGGGCGGGTGCACGCCTCTCGCCCAGGAGTATTGCGATGTTAAATGTGTCCAACCATGGCGATTGGCCTGCAGGCTACCTGATTAATCCTTGTGCTCCGTCCTTGTCCGGTCTGTGGCATGAAGCGTTCGAAGGGATGCCCTCAGCTATTGTTAGTGACAGCCTGGGGCGCAACACCGGTGGCCTTGGCCTGAAACCCTATCATGGTCTTCGTCATCTATGTGGTACAGCGCTCACCGTGCGGGTGCGCCCTGGTGATAACCTGCTGGTGCTAAAGGCTATCCAAATGGCGCGGCCGGGCGATGTTCTAGTAATCGATGGTAGTGCAGATCTGAGCCGGGCTGTGATTGGTGGCATCATGCGCGCCATGGCCATCAAGGCGGGTATTGCCGGTGTAGTGATCAATGGCGCCATCCGGGATCGTGAAGAATGGCTAGACGGTGAGCTGCCTGTTTTTGCTGTGGGTTTTGTTCATCGTGGCCCAAGTACTGACGGTGGGGGCGAGATCAACGTCCCTATCGCTTCTGCGGGTATGCTGGTAAATCAGGGTGACCTTATCGTAGGCGATGCAGATGGTGTTGTCGCAGTGCGAACGGATGAGCTATCTAAAGTTTATGCGCGCTGCACCGAGCTACTGGATCGTGAGGCGGGAATCCTCAGTGCAGTAGCTTCGGGTGCGCTTGATCCTGCGCGATTCGACGAAATCCTGAGAAGCAAAGGTTGCCCCGTTTAGTTCGGTGCAAAGGACCGGTTCAGTCCGCTTGCAAACGGCTGAACCAGTCCTCGAGGAACTCGACACAAGCTCGAAGCTTTCCTGACTCCCCCAGCCTCGTCGGATAAACCGCCCACACATTCGCGCTCTGGCTGTAGTCGTGCAGCACTTGCACTAATCGGCCTTGTTCTAACAGCGGTTTAACGTCCCACATCGATCGCAGCAACAATCCCCGATGCTTGAGAGCCCACTGCAACACAATTTCACCATTGTTGGAAGACAACCGCCCGTTGACCCGGACAGTCACTTCTTTGCTGCCATTTCGCAGCTGCCAAACCCCAAAGCTATTATTCCTTTCTTTCAAAACCAGGCAGTCATGGTGCGCAAGATCTTCTAGTGTCTTGGGTGTGCCGCGTTTTTCCAAATATTCAGGCGTTGCGCAGATAACTCTTCGGTTGGCCACTAACTGACGGCTGATGTGCTGGCCCGGAATATCGTCTCCAACGCGAATTTCCAAGTCGAAACCTTCTGCGACTATATCTACCACTCGATCAAAAACATCCACTCGTACTTCAAGATCAGGATATTCAACAGCCAGTTCGGCAATCGCGGGCGCGACATAATTCCGCCCAAATCCGAAGCTGCTGCAGATGTGCAGGAGGCCACGTGGCGCTTTGCGCACCTGGCTGAGGTCGCCCATAAAATCATCAATGTCGTTGAGGATTCTCGCTGCCCAGTGCTGAGCCCTGATACCGGTATCGGTAAGGGCTATACGCCGGGTTGAACGATGGATCAGCTTTGTACCCAGCGTCTGCTCAAGAATTTTGATGCGTTTGCTGACGTAGGCAGGCGATTGCTGAAGCTCCACCGCCGCTGCAGCGAAGCTCATTTTGCGAACGACCGTAAGGAATACCCTGAGGTCATCAGGAAGCGGCGCTTCTTCATGATTCGTGTTCATAGCGTGCATAGATGACGTGTTTTTCTACAGGTGGGTAAAGGATAGCATGTACCTAGCCTCGAGCTTCCGTGATTCAGGCAGATTTTAATTTTCCTCACACAAAAATAATTGAGGACCAGACTATGACTTCGCTTGCCCTTGCCTCATCGAAAAAAAGTCGCTTCAATGCGATCATGGAGTATGAAATTGGAGTGATCCCATTTCCATACTTTCTTGGTATATCCCTTATTGTTTTCTGTTCCGCGCATTTTGGCCTGTTGCCCAAGACCATGATTGGCGGTTTGGCTGTCATCATGACGCTTGGCATGTTTTTGGGTCAAGTTGGTCAACGCTTGCCGATCTTGAGAGATATAGGCGGTGGCGCCATCTTATGCCTGTTACTACCGTCTGTGCTAGTATTTCATGGCTTCTTCGGTAGTGCGACAATTGACGCTACCAAGATGCTGATGAAAGATGCAAATTTCCTGTACTTCGTCATCGCAAGTCTGGTGGTGGGTAGCATTCTGGGAATGAATCGGACTATCCTGGTCCAGGGGATGATTCGGATGTTCGTGCCCTTGGTGGCGGGAACTGTTGCTGCAATCGCGGCAGGGATTTTGGTCGGTGTGAGTTTTGGCTACTCAGTGCACCACACCCTCTTTTACATCATCGTCCCCATTATTGGTGGGGGTATCGGTGAAGGTATTTTGCCGCTGTCTTTAGCTTATGCACATATTCTCGGGGGCTCGCCCGAACAGTTTGTAGCGCAGCTGGTTCCCGCTGCAGTTGTTGGGAATATAGTCGCTATTATCTGTGCTGGGGTGCTGGCACGGCTGGCGGTTCGAAAGCCGCACCTCAATGGCGACGGTATGCTGATTCGCGCTAAAGAAGAAAATGATAAATTCAAGGTTGAAGAGACGGAAGACAAAGAAATCGACTTCCGCTACATGGGGGCAGGGGTACTTCTTATCTGTACGTTCTTCGTCCTGGGTGGTCTGCTGGAAAAGCTGGTACATATTCCAGGTCCAGTGATGATGATTGTCGTTGCCGTGCTTTTCAAATACCTGCGCGTTCTGCCGGATCGGCTTGAAAAAGGTAGTAAGCGTTTCTATAAGCTTGTTTCGACGGTATTTATCTGGCCCACCATGATCGGTTTGGGTATGCTTTATGTTCCTCTGGAGAGTGTGGCAAGTGTGTTCTCTCTTGGTTATGTAATGGTATGTGTCGCAGTAGTGGTGGCGATGGCGCTGGCTGGATTCCTGGTTGGTAACATGTTGAAAATGTACCCTATCGAATCCGCCATTGTTACATGCTGCCACAGCGGCTTGGGCGGTACAGGTGATGTCGCGATTCTTTCTGCTTGCAACCGTATGGCATTGATGCCGTTTGCGCAGATTTCTACGCGGATCGGCGGGGCGGCGACTGTAATCGCCGCGACCGTTTTGCTGGGAATCTGGCATTAGTCTAGCTGGTTGGTCGCCGGCATAGGTTAGGTGTACCTTGACCCCCTGTTGTATTCCCTTTTGCCACGCTCTTGGGGGAATGCAAAATGGGGGTTTTTTTGTTCTAATTTGCAGTGCCAGGGCGCTGAGTATCCAGTGCGCGACCTAGCATACAGAGCTGGAAGATTGCGCTTACTTCAGATGCTATGAATGCCACTTGCCTTAACCGCCGCTCGCAAGAAATTGACGTCTTGTCCCAAGCCATTTTCATCCAGCGTTAACTTCAGTGGTCGCAAAAATAATGTGACCACCTCGAACCGCTTATCATTATCCTCAAAATCTAGGCGATTTGTTGCCTAGGGGCTGCGGCTATACGTTATCACGGCGGATTGATCTGCGGTTAAACCCGGTTTGAAGCTTTCAGTTGCCCGTAGATAGCGCTACTGAACTGTAGGTCTTGAGACTGATTGTCAATTTAGGGTGGGGACTGCATTGGTTGGTAGCGAAAGAGAGGCGGCGAGAGGCAAAGCAATGGGATGATGTAAAACTAAAGGGCTGAGTTAATACTCAGCCCTTTGTGGGATTAAACGCGCGAAGGCCAGTCAGTGATCAATGGCAAATGGGGTATTTCCGAGGATTTTTGATACCGGTCAAAATCTTTGTTGCAAGGCTTCGGGGTTAACCAGGTCCTTCGGCGTCTGGCCGTTAAGCCCAGCTAACAAATTTTGTAGTGCGCGCTGCGCCATAGCCAATCGAGTCTGAACAGTGGCAGAGCCGATATGAGGAACTGTCACTGCATTGTCGAGATTGAAAAGTGGCGACTCGGAAAGCGGCTCTTTTACATACACATCCAGGCCTGCGGCGCGTATGCGCCGACTTTTCAGAGCATCGACCAATGCGATTTCGTCGACGATAGGGCCGCGTGATACGTTGATCAAAATGGCCTCAGGTTTCATCAAATAAAGCTCTTGGTGACTTATGAGATTTCGCGTTTCGGGGGTCAATGGAACAACAGGGCAAACGAAGTCAGCTTCTCTTAATAACTGATCCTGGGGAACCCACTGTGCACCGAGTTCTGCTTCCAGAGCGGGTTTGCGGCTTGCCCCGGAGTAAAGAATGGTCATGCCAAAACCCAAATGCCCTCTGCGCGCGATCGCGGCGCCGATTTTGCCCAGTCCGATGATGCCGAGTGTCTTGCCGTGAACATCACAACCAAAAGCCGGCTCATCGATAGTTTTTTGCCAGGCTCCTGATTTGGTCCAGGCGTCGAGCTCGGGGATGCGCCGGGCCGTTGCGAAAATCAACGCGAAGGCGAGGTCGGCCGTAGTCTCATTCAAGACATCTGGAGTATTGGTGAGCATGATTCCGCGACGGTTAAGATACCCCACGTCATAATTATCGTAGCCCACCGAAATGCTGGAAATTATCTCCAGATGATCTGCGGCTTCCAGTTCACGCTCGCCCAGCTTCCGGTTGCCGCCAATCAACCCGTGCGCGCTCGGGAGTGCAGCCCTGAATTGAGCGTCAAGGTCACCGTTTTTTGCATCAAGTATTACAACATTGTAACGGTCAGCGTAGGGGGTAAGCAGGCTCGGATGAATGCGGCTAAATGCGACTATTATTTTTTTCATCAAACATGACCTTGAGGTTAGTTAAAGCTGCTGCCGGCCTGAAGATAGGTTTCGGCCAATCGTTGGTAAGTATCGGATTGAGAGTATTTTGCAACTAATTGCGAAGCTGTCAATTTTGGATGTTCGCCTTGGCGCTCGGCGCATAGCGCTTCGTAGGTCGCCTGTACTGCAGAGAAATAGGGCTTATGCCCGTTGACAACTATTCGAACATTTGTCGCAGCTAATTTATCAGTGTCGGCCAGCTCAGGGTTAGCATAATTAATGAGCATAATCGGCACGCTTAGATGCGCAGTTAGTTGGGCGAGATGTTTGAAATCATTCACGCCCACTAGGCAAATGGCGTCCGCGCCGGCTGTTTGATAGGCCGTCGTCCGGGCGACTGAGTCACTGAGTGTCGTGACGCCGACATGGGTTCTGGCAATGATGCTCAGCGTCTCATCGGAGCGGGCTACTCTCGCCGCGTAGATCTTGCATGAAGCTTCATCGAGACTGATAAGTCGCATGGGGGCCTGATTGTAACTCGCTGGCAGATGGGTATCTTCAAGCGTGAGAGCGGCTACCCCGGCTTTTTGCAGTTCGGTGACGGTCCTCATTACGTTCAGTGCATTCCCGTAACCATGATCCGCATCGGCAATAATCGGAATTTGGCTGGCTCGGCCCAGTCTAGATGCTTGTTCGGTGAATTCATCCAGAGTAATCAGAGTGATGTCCGGTGCGCCTAGAACCTGAAGGGAAGCGACGGAGCCACCCAGAATGGCTGTTTCAAAACCAATATCGGCGGCCATACGCACGGAGAGGGGGTCGAAGACTGAGGCAGCAAACTTACACGACGTCCCCTGCAAAAGGGCGCGAAAGGCGATGCGAAGTTCTGAATGAGACCGTTCGTTCATGATGTATCTCCCAAAGCAAAATGCCAGCTCGCGTGGTAAGCGCGAAGCTGGCATTCGATGTTGCTTATTTTTGAATGGCGTAGGATTCCGACTTTTGCTCCGATTTGTCACTCTTCAGTGCGGCGATTTCACTCTTGGCTGTCTCGACGTCGAACGCGTTGTCCCATTTGGCAATGGCGATGGTGCCTATGCCGTTACCAATCAGGTTGGTCACCGCGCGAGCTTCGTTAAGGAAGCGGTCAATGCCCAGGAGCAGAACCAGTCCAACCAGCGGAATAGTGTGAATAGTGGTGAGCGTGGCTGCCAAAGTGATGAAGCCAGCACCCGCAACACCGGCCGAGCCCTTGGACGTAAGTAGCAGTACGCCAAGCAGGACCATCTGATCCATGAGTGACAGCGGTGTATTGGTTGCTTGTGCAACGAAACTGGCGGCCATCGTCAGATAGATGCATGTACCGTCGGCATTAAAGGTGTAGCCCGTCGGCAACACCATACCTACCACAGATTTCTTGCAACCCAATTTCTCGAGTTTGGCCATCATTCTCGGCAGCACGGTTTCAGTGGAGCAGGTGCCTAAGGTAACGAGGATTTCGTCTTTGAAGTAGCGCAGGAACTGCATTAGCGGCAGACCTGACCAGCGCGCTACCGCGCCCAGAATGACGACAATAAAAACCAAGGTAGTGATGTACAGGGCGATGAGTAGTTGCCCGAGGGAGAGGAGGGTGCCCACGCCGTACTTGCCAATCGTGAACGCCATACCTGCACCGGCACCCAGGGGCGCGAGGCGCATGACCAGAGCGACGATCTTGAATAACCCATGCAGGAAGAGATCGATCATGTTGATCAATGGCTTGCTGGTTGGACCCATTTGCACAAGCGCTACACCCATCAACACCGAGAGCAGGATTACTTGAAGCATGGAGCCCTTGGCAAAGGCATCGATGAAGGTGCTGGGGATGATGTTGAGCAAGAAGTCGACGGTGCCGCCTTGCTCTGTCGCCGCCTGGCTGTATTTGCCAATGGCACTTCCATCAAGTGTGCCGGCATTGATGTTCATGCCGACGCCTGGCTTGACGACGTTGACGACCACTAGGCCGATGACCAAGGCAATCGTGGAGAGTATTTCAAAGTAGATTAACGCTTTGACGCCAATGCGTCCGACTTCTTTGATGTCGCCCATTTTTGCAATACCGACTACGACGGTACCGAAAATTATGGGTGCGAGCAGCATTTTGATGAGTTTGATGAAGCCATCGGCAAAGGGCTGCAGCTTCGCGCCGATGTCGGGTTCCAGATACCCGATCAGACCACCGATCACGATGCCAATCAGTACCTGGACATATAGCTGGCTGTACCAGCGGGATTTGGACGTTTCCACGAGCGCACCTCATTTTATTTTTGTGATCGGCTGTGTGGTAAAGCGCCACTAAGAGGGCGCTTGTGATCCGGCAGTCTTGCATGGGCAAGACTGCCGTTGTCAGTGATCAGCTTTCGCCCAGCTCGCGCATGACTTTGTAGAGCTCCGACTTGGCCTCGAAGCCCACACCAGGGATATCTGGCAGCCCTACGTAACCATTTTCAACACGAATGCCATCGGCGAAACCACCGAACGGCTGGAACACATCCGGATAAGATTCGTTACCGCCGAGGTGTAGGCCGGCTGCGATGTTTAGCGACATCTGATGGCCGCCGTGTGGCACCACGCGGCGGGATGACCAGCCCATTTCTTCCATTACTTTCAACGTGCGCATGTATTCGACCAGGCCGTAGGACAGGGCGCAGTCAAACTGGACATAGTCACGGTCGGAGCGCATGCCGCCATGGCGCAGCAGGTTGCGAGCGTCTTGGTGGGAGAACAGGTTTTCACCCGTGGCCATCGGCAGCTCGTAGTGATTGGCCAGTTCTGCTTGCAGGGCATAGTCCAGTGGATCGCCTGCTTCTTCATACCAGAAGAGGTTGTAAGGTTTCAGGGCTTCAGCGTAGGCGATAGCGGTTTGCTGATCGAAGCGGCCGTTAGCGTCAACTGCCAGGCGGCTACCGTCACCTACCACTTTGATCACAGCTTCGATGCGGCGGATGTCGTCAGCTAGCGGAGCTGCGCCGATCTTCATCTTGACCACGTCATATCCGCGGTCTAGGTAACCACGCATCTCATCCTGTAGTTTGGTGTCGTCTTTGCCAGGGTAGTAGTAACCACCGGCGGCATAAACCCAGACTTTGTCGTCAGCCTTGCCTCCACGGTAGCGGTCAGCCAACAGACGATACAGAGGCTTACCTTCGATTTTCGCCACAGCGTCCCAGACGGCCATGTCAATTGTGCCCACTGCAACCGAACGCTCGCCGTGACCCCCCGGTTTTTCGTTGGTCATCAGGGTTTTCCAGATGGCGAAAGGGTCCAGGTTGTTGTGTTCCTTGTCGATCAGCGACTCTGGGTCGGCTTCGGTGATGCGAGCCAAGAAGCGATCACGCATCAGCGCGCCTTGACCGTAGCGACCGTTGGAGTTGAAGCCGTAGCCGATCACGGGTTTACCGTCGCGCATCACATCGGTGATCACTGCTACAACCGAGCAGGTCATTTTGGAAAAATCGATGTAGGCGTTGGCGATTGGCGAGGCAATGGAAACGGTCTTTTCGCGGATGTCGACGATACGCATGATGCGCTCCTCTTGTTGTTGGAGACTCCAAATTAAGCCTGGTCTTCAATGACGCCCAATGCTATTAATGCAGCCCCCCATGCTGAAACGGCATTGCCCATGGAACTGGTTTGGCTAGAAGATTTTGTCGCATTGGCGGAGAACGGCAGCTTTGTTCGAGCAGCAGAAGCGCGCAATGTTACCCAACCTGCATTTAGTCGCCGAATACGGTCCTTTGAAAGTTGGATAGGGGTGGAACTTTTCACACGTACACCCCAAGGCGCGTCCCTTACGGATGCTGGTAAACTAATCCTGCCAAATGTATTGGATGAGGTCAGCAGAATTTACCGAATACGCTCGGAAGTTCAAGAGTTTGCTGGTAAAGCCGCAAAAGTGCTGCAGTTTGCCGCGACTCACTCCCTTTCATTTACTTTCTTCCCTCGGTGGATAAGATGTGCGGAACGAGGCGCACCAATTGAGGCAGTGCGGTTATATTCCGATAGCATGGCAAGCTGCGAACAAATGTTGGTGCATGGGCATGTTCAGTTTTTGCTCTGCCATCGACACTCGGAAGTTCCGCCGCAACTCCCACATAATCAGTATGTCAGTAAAAAAATTGGCGATGATATTCTTATTCCTCTCGCCAGCCCTGCGTTAGCTTTTGACGGCGAACAGGGTTCCATCCCTTATTTGGCTAATACAGACGAATCAGGTTTAGGTCGTATCATTAGGCACCGTTTGCAGGGGAAGGAAAAATTTTTGCACCTTAATCCGTTGTTTAGCAGTCACCTGGCCGCTGTGCTGATGTCCATGGCATTGGAAGGTAAAGGCATCGCTTGGCTTCCTCGCAGTCTGACGGAGCAAGAAGTCGTTGATGGTCGCTTAGTCAGAGCACTGGACGATAGTTGGGACATCCCGTTGGATATAAATCTGACGCGCACCGCGGCACCAATGAATCGATCTGCAGAAACCTTCTGGAGTGGTCTCACCTCACAGTGAATTGTGGGTTTGGCTCGCCTCCGGCAGGCGTGAGCCAAACCCCTCTCTGCACTCTCGGTGAATCACGGCTGCTAACGATAAAGCCCCACGATTGACTGACCTAGCAGACTTCGTCCTTTGAGCTTTTCCAGTAGGGCTTCTCGGTTAAGTCCAGGTGGCAGATCCCCTGGCGGGATCGTCGTCGCGACGACGGTCAGGGTGTAATGGTGAGGATTCTCTTGTGGCTGTGCGCACAGCCCGCGATAGGCTGTTTGACCCATGGTATTGACGCCCACCGTAAAAGAGTCTTGCGTCTGACCTTTCAGGCCTTCGTTAACCTGATTGGTGGTAGCGGGGATGTTGTAGACAACCCAATGAGAAGTACCCGTACCCTTTTGGCCATCAGGGTCAGTCAGGAAGATGGCGAGCGAGGCAGTTCCCGTAGGAAGGTGGCTCCAGCGGACGTGCGGCGATACGCCTGACCCACTTCCACATTGCTGTTCGGTTCCCGCATAGAGAACTGGAATTTTCTGACCGTCTTTGAACGAGTCACTTTGGATAGTGAACTTTTCGGCATAGGCCGTACTTGCAGTAAGGCAGGCCGCAAACAGCCCTATATTGAGGATATATCTGGAAACAGCAAGGGAGTACGTGAGTTTTTTCATGTCGGGTCCTTAGTGATTGTGGGTGGAACTCTTGGCTCGCATTATTTGAACGAAACACAGAGGGCGGGCAAGCCCTTGATTTCACCCACTAAGCTGCCAGCTTCGTTCACCATGTGAAGATCTGTGTATGAGCCCGTAGTTATTACAATGCCCTGCTGTAAGGTTACGCCTCGGGAAGTATGGTGATTTACCAGCCAAGTCAGTAATCGGCGTGGGTCGCCAGCGGGATTCCCGCCAGTCGGCGAACTGATGTTGACCCCGTTAAATGTGAAGTTGAGCAGCGGATTGATGAAATCAATTTCACTTGAGTACGGCACGAACTGGCCGATTACTAATGCTCCATGATTCATCAGGTCTGCTAGTTTGGCTAGGGCGGGAGTGTCTGGCCACGTGGCGAAACGGCTTGATATAATTTCGATCGTTGCTCCCATTTCCCCAATGGCGGAAAGTACTTCGGTATCGCTGTAAGGCTCGTCCCTGGGTGAGAATGAATCTTTTAGGCGAAACGCAATTTCCAGTTCAATGCCAATAATCGGATAGTCACTTATTGCGAGACTGCTTCCCGAGGGGTAAATACGATCGTGAGGTAACGGAGAGCCCTGGATTACTGCGGTAGGGGATCGTGCGCCTACTTTCCACCCTGCGGCTGTAACCTGGCGCATGCTCAGGATTTCTTGTTGAACTTGGTAGGCTTCCGTAACGTCAGTAGGGACTAGGGAGGTATCCACCTCTGTGATTGGGGTATGACTCTTGTCAGCTTCCACAATGGTCTTTGCAAAAGACAATATGTGTTGGGGTAAATCCATTATCCATTCCTCCTTCAGCGGTACTCACGAGTTCGCAGAGGCTGCAGCCATTGCAATCCTAAACAAATTGAGCGGTCTATCATGACACATGACATGTGGCTGATTATTCACGCTTCATGGTGTTTCGCATTACGAAGTGTTAATTCGCCAGCGGACTGATTAGTTTCTTGTACGGCCGTTTTTAGCTATGCAGTGGCCCCTCTCTTGCATCATTTGCGAGCAAGGAAGTGATCATCTGCTCCAAGAGTCCTTGGTGGGCATCCATCGAAGCCTCTGGGTAGGTCGGACTCCAGGCTATGATGTGAAGGCGATTTCGCCAGGCTGCCCTCAACCAACTAAAAGCATGTGAGCTTGGCGAGTGTGAGGCGACCGATCTAGCGGTTTACGTCGACAATCAATCGGCCACGGATAGTTCCGTCCATCAAGTCGACGGCGGCAGGAAGAACGCACTCAAGGCCAATGTCCTGAGTCATCAAAGATAAGGCATCTAGGTTAAGTTGGTTCGCCAACCGTTCCCAAGCTTCGACTCGTCGCTCAAATGGCTGAGTAACGCTGTTGATGCCAAGCAGGCTTACCCCTCGCAGAATGAAGGGGGCAACGGTTGCAGGGAAATCCATTCCCTGAGCCAATCCACATGCGGCCACCAAGCCTTCAGACATCGTGCTTGCGCAGGCATTAGCCAAGGTGTGGCTACCGACTGAGTCGATTACTGCAGCCCATTTCTCTTTTGTCAAAGGGCGCCCAGGAGCAGACAGCTCGGCACGATCAATGATCGTCGTCGCCCCCAGGCTCTTCAGATACGCTTCTTCGCTGGATTTTCCTGTAGCGGCAGTGACAGTGTACCCAGCACCTGCCAGAAGGCTGATTGCGAAGCTACCGACACCACCTGTGGCGCCTGTCACCAGCACGGGGCCATTGGCCGGTTTCAGTCCATGGCGTTCCAACGCCATCAAGCAAAGCATGGCGGTGTACCCGGCAGTGCCGACGGCCATGGTTTGACGTTCGCTCAGGCGCTCGGGGTGGGGAATGAGCCAGTCGCCGTTCAACCTGGCTTTCTGTGCCAGCCCGCCCCAATGGCTTTCACCTACGCCCCATCCGTTCAGAAGTACGCAGTCGCCTGGCTTATAGCGCGGATCATCGCTTGACTCGACGGTGCCAGCAAGGTCGATGCCCGGCACCATAGGGAAGCTGCGAACAACCGGCCCTCTGCCGGTGATAGCCAGAGCGTCCTTGTAGTTCAAGGTGCTGTAGGCGACCTTCACCGTCACTTTCCCGTCTGGCAACTGGTCATCGTTCAGCTCAGTGAGCCGGGCCGAATACTTGTCTTCCTGCTTCTCAATCAGAATGCCTTTGAACATTACCAATCCTCATTTAGACCGACTGTCTTTAAATCGTCGTAACGAATCACCTGGTGATTCCCGCCAGAAATCCTTGAAAAAAAATGTCGAGGGGACGGACGTCTTGCACAAGACGCGCTCGAAGGACGGCGCCTTCCCACCCAACCCAGAAGAAGGCTGCGAGGTCTCTGCAGTCATGCTCGGAAGATAGCTCTCCCACCTTGACCGCCTCCGCCAGGCAGATAGATAAGCGCTGCTCCCAATCCTGCAGAGTCAGCTCCAGCTGTTCACGGAAGCTGTCTGGCAGCACCAGTACCTCCTGCCCAAGATTGCCCACAAGGCAGCCCTTTCGGAATTGGTACCTGGCCATCCCGAGTTTTGCCTCTTCAACGAAGTTGGACAGCCTTCGTAGTGGCGGCACGCTTAGGTCGCTGAAACAGCGATCCAGCTTTCGAGCAAAGTAGTCTGCATAGCGCTCCAGCACGGCTTGGCCGAAAGCTTCTTTGCTTTCAAAATAGTGATAGAACGAGCCTTTGGGTACTTGGACGCGCTTGAGAACGGTGTCGATGCCGGTGGCAGCAAAGCCTTGTTCAGTGAGGATTTCCATGCCGCAGCGCAGGAGCAGCTCCAGCGTCTCGCCATGCTCACGCGGGACTTTTGGGGGCCGGCCTCTTCGAGGGACAGATATAGAGTCATTCATCCGTTGTAATTTAGACCAATCGTCTTTAATGTCAACCACTGAGAGATTTGACCCCAATGAGCCTAGCGCTGGATACGGTATGAAGAAGCGTTTACCTCCCTTGAACTGGCTACGGGCTTTCGAGGCTTCTGCACGGCTGCTGAATTTCACGCATGCCGCTGAAGAGCTCAACCTCACGCAGGCGGCGATCAGTCAACAGGTGAAGGGTCTGGAGTCTCAGTTGGGGGTTGCTCTTTTCAAGCGCCTTGCACGAGGGCTAGAGCTCACCGAGGCAGGGAAATCATACTTCCCTGTGGTTAGAGAGTCGGTCGAACGCCTAGCAGCCTCCACGGATGAAATTTTTGGGCAAGGTCACCGCAGCGTATTGATCATCCGCAGTAGTCTGGTCTTTTTCACCCACTGGATTGCGCCTCGGCTGCCTCGCTTTCAGGCCCTTTACCCCGACGTCAATCTGCGGGTCGCGAGCAACATCTGGGTAGACGATTCAGAGTTCGATGCCGACCTGGAGATTAGGTATGGGCAAGGGCGATGGCCTGGTATGAAGTCCGAGCGCTTGACGTGGGATACATTGGTACCGGTTTGCTCTCCTGCACTGATCACGGATGAGCGTCCGCTGAACAGCCCTCAAGACCTTGCGAAACACCAGCTACTCCACGTCCTGGGATACGAAGAAGGGTGGGGATATTGGCTACAGAAAAATAACGCTGAAGCCGTCGACTCCTCACAGGGGCTGCAATTTGACACCCTCATTTCGGCCTTGGCGATTGCCGAGTTGGGGCAGGGCATCGCGTTGGCTAGGTCTTCACTGGTCAAGCATTTGTTGGATGCGGGTAGGCTTATAGCCCCCTTCGGGGGCTGCGTTCCAACCAAAGAGGCGTTCTACCTGACTTACTCGGCCCACAGCATGGTTAACCCTGTTGCCGCCGCATTCGCGCAGTGGCTCTGTGACGAGGCGAAATCATTCAGGGTTCTGTCCAGTGACCATGCCGGCGAGAGCTAGCAGTGATGAGCTAATAACTCAAACATTGAAAATGGCCCGTCAGGGCCATCTCATTGTTTTTAGGGGTGCCTCAGATTACTCCAATTGATTTTGGCTCGTGAGTCGTTGACTTCAAAGGTGGTCACTCTTTGATGCCGCGTAAACGAAGCGAACGTCGACGCATAAGCTCAACCGCAACCAACAATGCCACCGAGCCGAGTATGAGTAGTGTGGCTGCAGCGAGGATTGTTGGGCTTGTCTGTTCACGCATGCCTGACCACATTTGTCGCGGTATGGTGCGTTGTTCGACACCTCCAAGAAACTGTACCAATACAGCTTCGTCAAATGAGGTAACCATCGCGAAGAGTGCGCCAGACATGATCCCAGGGCGAATGATAGGGAAGGTTACTCGGAAAAAGGTATACGTTGATGAAGCCCCCAGGCTCGACGCTGCTCGTGTCAATGAATGATCGAAACCTACCAGTGTCGCTGTCACGGTAATAATGACAAATGGGGTGCCTAGTACGGCGTGACCCAAAATAATTCCTATATGGTTTTGCGCTATTCCTAGCGTGCTGTAAAAAAAGTACATGCCCGCCGAGGAGATTATAACTGGGACAATCATTGGCGATATCAGCGTAACCGTCAGTAGTCCTTTGCATGGAAGATTGGCACGGCATAGACCTAGTGCTGCTAAAGTTCCTAGTGTTGTTGCGATGACAGTGGCGCAAAATGCAATCACCATGCTGTTCTTGAACGACAACAGCCACAGAGGGTCTTCAAGAAGCATGTGGTACCAGCGCATTGAGAAGGCCGCAGGGTCAAGGCTGAGCATTCCGCTGGTAAAGCTAAAGTAGGGCTCCACATTGAACGACAACGGCACAACTACCAATATTGGCAGGATTAAAAACAACAATACCAAAACACCAAAGCCACGAACACTGAAGAACCAGACTCTGCCCAGTGGGCTTGTATAGCTTGGAAGACTCATCTCGATTACCCCAGTTTGATGTTGTTGATGCCAACGACTCGGTCATATATCCAGTACAGCACCAGGACAATCAGCAGCAGGATAGAGGCGATGGCTGCAGCCAGTCCCCAGTTAAGGGAGGTTTGCATGTGATAGGCAATAAAGTTGCTGATGACTTGGCCTGTGCGACCTCCCACCAGTGCTGGAGTGATGTAATAACCAGTAGCCAGAATGAAGACCAAAATGCCTCCCGCACTCAAGCCTGGTAGGGACAGTGGAAAATAGATCTGCACGAAGGTGTGGAACGAACTGGCCCCCATGGAGTGTGCCGCGCGGGCGTAGGTGGCATCGATACTTTTCATGACGCTGTACATCGGCAACACCATGAATGGCAACAGGATGTGGGTCATGGCAATCACTGTTCCGAACATATTGTACATCAGCTCAAGCGGCTGGTTAATCAGCCCCATGCTGGTCAATGTGCTGTTGAGCACGCCGTTGGACTGTAGGATTACCATCCAAGCGCTGGTACGTACCAATAATGATGTCCAGAACGGCAATAGCACCATGACCATCAGCAGGTTGCTGGTTTTCGCGGGAAGGGTTGCCAGCATGTATGCCAGCGGATACCCCAAGAGCATGCACAGCCCCGTTATACCCAATGCGACTAGCAACGTCTTGACGAGAATGCTGACGTAGATACGCCGGCTTTCAGGTTGTTTGACCACGTTGCCTTGATCGTCGTAGCGCAAGTCAAGCGCCGCAACGTAGTTTGAGACGGAATGGGCGGGTGCCAGCCTCTTTAGCTGCATCCAGATACCAACCTGTCCCCATCGTTTATCGCTACTGATCATCCTGGCTTTGAACGATCCCGGCTCGATAGTTTCGCTAGCCAATCCGCGAGCTGTACGAGCGACCAGGCTCTTTGCATCGCTCATGACTCGATTGAGATCAGATCCGAAACTGTCCAGCTGTCGATGTTCCTGTAGGGTCAGAAGCTCGTGTCCAACTACAGCGAAAATTTGCTCGTCTGGCAGCTCTACCCCCTCCCAGTTGAGTAAGGCGGCAGCCGTCAGTGGCATTCCTGTAGAAAGGGCTGGGGTTTGCACACTCCGCAGCAACATGGAGCCAATCGGCATTAAAAAAAATACCGTGATAAATGCCAGTAACGGCATGACCAATGACAGTGACTTGGTCTTGTTCAGGCGCTCCGCTCGATCAAGTTTTCCCTTGAGGTCATCTTGAGGCTGGGCACTGTCGAGCAGTGGGCTTTCGGTATATGAGTTCATCGGCGTACTCCGGAACAGCGGTAAAGTCGTTTAAGGGCTTCAAGCATCCAGCGCTCGACAGTCATCAGCCGACCAACCCACATCAATGCAAGTACCGGCTTGAGGGGCAGCGTGTCCCGCTGTATTGACTACCTTGACAATGAACTCGTCGTTATCTGCCAGCTTTAGCCGCGCTCGTAAATGATCACCATGGTAAATAATTTCCTCGATGCGGGCCGGCATATGGTTGTCATACTCACCTGCACGTGCGCCAATTTGCACACGCTCAGGGCGAATCGATAATGTGGTGTCTGAGCTGGCTGAGGCGACGTTGACGGCAAGTGCCTTGATCATGTGCTTACCAACCTGAACCTGGCAGTAGTCTTGTTGACGCTCGACAATCTGCCCCTTCAGACGATTGTTTTCACCGATAAAGCTCGCGACAAAAGCTGTCTGGGGTTTCTCGTAAAGATCGGAAGGGTTGGCCAGTTGTTGGACAATCCCGTCGTTGAACACGGCGATGCGATCCGACATTGTCAGCGCCTCGGTTTGATCGTGAGTGACGTACACCACCGTGATTCCGAGCTGCTTCGACAGGCGTTTGATCTCGTACTGCATTTGTTCACGCAGTTGTTTGTCCAGAGCGCCCAATGGCTCGTCCATCAGCACCAGACGCGGCTCGAAAATCAACGCACGGGCCAGCGCTACTCGCTGTTTCTGGCCACCCGATAACTGAGCAGGCATTCGCTTGGCAAAAGGCCCCAGGGCCACCAAATCCAGCGATTTCCTCACGCGGGTTTCAATGTCCTGCCGTGACATCTTGCGTACCCTGAGTGGGAAGGCGAGATTTTCTTCAATGGTCATGTGGGGGAACAGGGCGTAGTTCTGGAACACCATGCCAATACCGCGTTTTTGTGGGGAGATATCGTTGACCGGCTGTCCGTCAATGCAGATCTGCCCATGCGTCACCGTTTCGAACCCTGCCAGCATCATCAGGCAGGTGGTTTTGCCTGAGCCCGAAGGGCCAAGCATGGTGACGAACTCTCCCTGTTCGATTTCGAGGTTGAAGTTCTTGACGACGAGATGTTCGCCGTCATAACTCTTCTGCACATTTCGAAAACTTACAAAAGATTCAGTACGCATGGGGGATCTCTCTTGTTATGGGGCGTAGCAGGGCCGGACACGAAAAGTCGCCCGCGCCCTTCAAGTGATACATCAGGTGTGTTGCTGGCAGCGTCGGAAAGGCGTGTGTGCTTTACCTGGAGAGCCAGGCGTTGAAGCGCTCATTCAACTCATCGGAATGATCACTCCACCATTCAGAGTCAACTTGCAACGCGGTAGCAAAGTTTTCCGGGCTGGTGGGTAGGTCTGGTCTGACTTTTGGATCGACCAGTGCCTGTGCCGAACGGCGGGTCGGCCCATAGGCGATGTAATTGCTCTGATCGGCAAGAACCGGGCTTTGAGTGGCGAACTTCAGGAAGGCCAGGGCTTGCTCTTTCTTTGGGTTGCCGGCAGGAACTACCCAGGCCTCCATGTCGTACATCTGGCCATCCCAGAGGATCTTGAAGGGCTGTTGTTCTTTCTGTTGGGCGATCACGATTCGCCCGCTGTAAGCTGAGATCATGCTGACCTCACCGTCCGCCAGCAGCTGTGGAGCCTGTGCCCCGGCTTCCCACCAAATGGTGTCTTTCTTGATCGTGTCGAGCTTTGCAAAGGCGCGCTCCAGACCTTCTTCAGTCCCCAGCAGGTCATACACTTCCTCGCGGGGTACACCATCAGCCATCAATGCCCATTCAAGATTGACTTGAGGTGCCTTGCGCAGCGCCCGCTTGCCTGGGAAGCGCTGAGTGTCGAAGAAGTCTTGGAGAGTACGGGGCTGGTCACCCTTGAATGCTTTGGTGTTGTAGGCGACGACCGTCGACCAGATGTAACTGGCCACACCGCACTCCGTCAGGGCTCCCGGCAGAAAATCTTTCACTGCGGGTGTCCCGTCAGGTGCAGGAGCTAGCGTTGCGGGATCGATACGTTCAAGTAAACCATTGTTGCAGGCCCGAATTACATTCGGTATCTCAGCGTCGACCACATCCCAAGTGACCTTCTTACTGTCAACTTGGGTCTTGATTTGGGCGATACCACCAGAGTAATCCTCGGAAATCACCTGAGTGCCAGTGGCGGCGGTGAACGGCTTGTGCGCGGATTGGATTTGGGCGTTGGTCAGGTTACCGCCATATGACACAACGGTAAGAGATTCTTGGGCGAACGCGCTGCAGGAAACGATGCTTGAGAGTAGAAGCAGTGTTGCGCTTTTCATGCCTGATACCCCTAATTTTTGTTTTTGTGGGTAATCGTCGCGAGGTCGTTGCACAGCGAAAGCGTTAAGCGGCCATGGGACGATCAGGGCCTACTCTCGGCAAAAAAAATCGAAGGTTAAAGCAATAAAATAGAGCCCATTGAGGCGATTTTTTTTATGGCTCCTACACAAAAATTGTCTGTGGGAGGGGGTGGTGTGCTCGCCTTGGCAAGGTGGAGTGGGTGACTACGATGCTGAAGGTTGCCCCAGGCTAACCCTGGTGCGCAGAAAGCAGATTAGGTGGTACAGCGGAGTACCCGGAGGCTGATCGCGAATGTGCCAATCCCATCAAGGCACCTGTCGCTAGTGCTCTTGTTCGTTTTTGACAGCCTCTCAATACGCGGGACGAAATCATTCAGGGGGCTGTCCTGGGAAGGTATGGGAAAGGCTATGCAGTGATAAGAAGGCAATTTAAGCAATAAAAAAAATGACCCCTTAGGGCCATTTTTTATTGCTTTTACGGAAGCCTTAAATTTCTGAAAGTAGCAGCCAGATCGCAAGGCCCTTGGATGGTGCAGTCATCCAGGAGACCGGTTTGTGCAAAGTCTAAACAACAACAATAACCGCGCCGGCAAACCATGCTGGCCCCAGGCTACGTAGGATTTTCGTCATGGGACATTCCAAGCAATTGCCTTTGCAAGGCGTCAATGTCATCGATTTCGGACAGTACATCGCAGGCCCTGCAGTCGCGATGATTCTCGCCGATCTGGGCGCGACGGTTGTTCACATCGACCCGCTGGGTGGGCCTCTGTGGGATAGCCCAGCGAATGCCACACTGAACCGCAACAAGCTGTGCATGCGCCTGGATCTGAAAACTCCTGAGGGGCTGCAGCAAGCTCGCCAGCTCATCACCCGTGCCGATATCGTCATCGAGAACTTCCGACCTGGCGTCATGTCCAGGCTGGGCCTCGATCTAGGAGAGCTTCGGCGTGCACGTCCTGAGCTAGTCACGGTGTCGATCCCAGGGTTTGCCAGCGATGACGAACTGCGTGCGCAATGGCGGGCTACCGAAGCCGTTATCGCTTCGGCCTCCGGTGTGTTCACCGACATGGGTCAGAATCGCGTTTTGATGGGCATCAACCCCAGCTTCTCGCCGCTTCCTTTGGCGTCTGCGTATGGAACCATGCTGGCTGTGTCTTCCGTGGTGCTCGCGCTGCAGGCACGTGAAAAGAATGGCGTTGGTGATCAGATCGAAGTCCCGTTGGCATCAGCGGTCATGGAAGGACTCTCGTACAACTCGATCAAGATCGACAGCTATCCGCTGCGCTATAAAACTCTGCGTGAAAAGGAGAGCGAGCGTCGTCGGGCCGAAAACCTGCCGATGAACCTGAGCTACCAGGATCTGCAGGAGTTCCTCGATCCGTTCTACCGCACCTATGAATGTGCTGATGGCCGTAAGTTCTATGCCGTGTGCCCCTCGCACCGTGAGCATGCCAAGCGCTGCCTGCAGGCAATGGGCATCTACGAAGAAATGGTTGCAGCCGGCTTGCCGAAAGTAGATGACCCCTACTTGCCGATTGGCCAGTGGGAAGGAAATGCATCCCTGGGCGTTTACCCGTTACCTGCTGATTGGGCGGCGCGTATCTCTGCCAGGATGAAAGAAGTATTCCTGACCAAAACTGCCGCCGAGTGGGAAGTCATCTTTGGTGAGGGGCGCTTTCCTGGCGCGCCACACAGGTCTACCCAAGAGTGGCTCCATGATGAGCACTCGAATACTGCTGGGTTGATCGTTGAGGTCAATGATCGTGAGTTTGGACTCATGAAGCAGCCTGGCCCAATCGCATGGTTGGAGGGCTGTTCCGAGCCAATGTTGAAGCCGCTTTCGCGTCGTGATGTGAGCTTCGAAGAAGCGTTGGCAACGCTGTCTGAGAGCCCTGCTCGTGCATTGCCTTCTGCCAAACTCGATAAGCCAGCCGGTTGGCTGGAGGGTGTCAAGATCCTCGATCTGACCAACGTTATCGCAGGGCCGCACTCGACATCGTTCTTGGGTCGCTTCGGTGCTGACGTCATCAAGCTTGACCCGGTGATGCCCAATTATGATCCATGGAATACCGTGGTCTTCGGCATGTCGTCGGCACGCGGCAAGGAAAGTGTTCTGGTTGATCTGAACAAGTCCGAAGGCCGAGACGTATTCAATCGTCTGGTGCGTGAGGTCGACGTGATCGTCATGAACGCACCTGATCGCCAGCTGGCACCGCTGGGCCTGGATGAGGCGAGTCTCCAGGCTGTGAATCCTGGTGTGATCTTCTGCCAGCTGGACTGCTTCGGCGGGCCACGTCGCGGCCCTCGTACTGACTATCTGGGGTATGACGATCTTATCCAGGCCACCACCGGGATCATGCTGCGCTTTGGCGGCGGGATGGATACCCCAGAAGAACATGCTCACGTCGGCACTATTGATGTGATGTGCGGGTTTGCTGCCGCTCTGGGTGTGGCTACTGCCCTGTATCGCAAGCATCACTCCGGCGAGGCTCTCCGGGCCCGCACCTCGCTCGCATCACTAGGGAATTTGGTACAGATCCCGTTCTGCTACGACTACTCGGGCCGAGCGCCGTTCAACGAGCCGTCCGGGCGTGACGTCGTTGGCTACAGCGACCTTTCTCGGTTCTACAAGACGGCGGATGGTTGGATCTACCTGGATGCCTCCGAGTCGGAGCTGCACAAGTTCGCGGCTATTTCTGAGCTATCCGAATTGGCGTCTGCAAGTGATCGCGCTGCTTATCTGAACACTGCCATTGGCCGCATGAGCAGCTCGGTTCTTCAAGAGCGTTGCCAAGCTGCCAACATTGCGGCAGCGGTGCCGGACAACATTGATCATCTGCGCAGTCAATACAGCCGATCCGCTGATGGCCTGCCAGGCACTGAGAATGGAAGCTACTCCTTCAGCATCTACAGCGACCATCCGAGTGGCCATCGTGTGACGCAGCTGGATCCCTACGCAATTCGCCCACGTGTAGCGCGAATTCGAGCGTTGCCACCCGCTGAGAAGTTTGGCGCTTCGACTCGCAAGGTACTGGGGCGCTACGGGTATACCGACGTGCAAATTCAATCGCTCCTGGATGCCGGCGCAATCGGCGAGTCCTGGAGTGAGGAATACCTGCCGAGCTAACTGCTGAGGGTACGTCAAGGGGAGACCTTATCAGCGTCACCCCTTGCACTTCGATTCACCGATCAAGCGAACACGAGCCCAAGGCAGCTCGCGGGCGCGTTCATGCCTAGGAAATGAGATAGAGCCATGACTTACAACAGCATTCTCCCACGCATCCTGCAAACCGGTGCCGGTGCTAGCCAGCAAATTCACCAAGTTCTGGCCAGCCTCGGCTGCAATAAACCACTCATCATCACCGACCGAATGATGGTCGAGCTGGGTTACGCAGGTCGTATCAGCACCGTACTGGCTGAGCACGGCATTGAAGTTGACGTGTTCTCCGATACCGTGCCGGAGCCCACAGTGGCTTCGATTCAAGCCGGCGTGTCGACCGCTAGGGAAGGGGGTTATGACAGCATCATCGCCCTGGGCGGCGGAAGCCCAATCGACAGTGCTAAAGCGATTGGCATCCTTGCCAAGTTCGGCGGCGTAATGCGCGATTACAAGTTCCCGCGCAACGTCACCGAGATGGGCTTGCCGATCATTGCCATTCCAACAACTGCTGGCACTGGCTCCGAGGTGACCCGGTTCACCATCATCACCGATGAGTCGACTGACGAGAAAATGCTCTGCGTCGGTGCAGGCTTCATGTCCGTTGCCGCGCTGGTCGATTATGAACTGACGCTCTCGTTGCCGGCCCGTGTGACGGCGGATACCGGTATCGACGCGCTGACTCACGCCATCGAGGCTTACGTCAGCAAGAAAGCAAACCTCTTCAGCGATGCCCAGGCGCTCGCTGCCATGCGCTTGATCGGCCCAAACCTTCGCAAGGTCTATCGCGATGGCTCTGACCGCGTTGCTCGGGAGGCCGTCATGCTTGGATCGACCCTGGCTGGCCTAGCGTTCTCGGCATCATCGGTTGCCCTAGTGCATGGCATGAGCCGCCCGATTGGCGCCGCATTCCACGTGCCTCATGGGCTCTCTAACGCAATGCTGCTGCCCGAAGTGACGGCGTTTTCCATCCCGGCTGCACGTGATCGGTACGCAGATTGCGCACGTGCAATGGGTGTCGCTACTGAAAGCGCCACAGATCAGTCAGCAGTGGAAAAGCTCTTGGAAGAGTTGGTGGCAATCAACGATGAGCTGAATGTTCCCACGCCAGCACAGTTCGGGATCGACCGTGAAAAATTCTTCGAGATGATGCCAACCATGGCCGCTCAAGCGCTGGCTTCCGGCTCGCCTGGCAATAACCCTCGTGTGCCTACTGAGGCAGAGATGGTCGAGCTTTACCGCAGCCTTTGGTAATCGAACACCCAACCAATATTTGAATAACAAAAGTGGAGTTTCACATGAATCCTGTCGGCCATCTGATTAACGGCGAAGTCGTTCTCGAATCCGAGCGCACCCAAGATGTCTTCAACCCAGCTACTGGCCAGGTGGCTCGCCAAGTTGCCTTGGCGTCGAGCCAGACAGTGGAGCACGCCATTGCCGCTGCTGAGGCTGCTTTCCCGGCCTGGCGTGATACTCCGCCGATCAAGCGGGCCCGCGTCATGTTCCGCTTCAAAGAACTCCTGGAGCAGAACGCTGATGGGATCTGCAAACTGATCGGCGAAGAGCACGGGAAAATCTCCCATGACGCGGCAGGCGAACTGCAGCGTGGTATTGAGAACGTCGAGTATGCCTGTGGGATCGCCGAGCTTCTCAAAGGTGAGCACAGCAAGAATGTTGGCCCGAACATCGATGCCTGGAGCGAGTTCCAGCCGCTGGGTGTGGTGGCAGGCATCACGCCGTTTAACTTCCCCGTGATGGTTCCGCTGTGGATGATTCCAGTGGCCATTGCGGCGGGCAACTGCTTTATTCTCAAACCGTCTGAGCGCGACCCAAGCTCCACGCTGTTCATTGCCCAACTGCTGCAGGAAGCAGGTCTGCCCAACGGTGTGCTGAACGTGGTGAACGGCGACAAGGAAGCGGTCGATATCCTGCTGCGTGACGCGCGCGTCCAGGCAGTCAGCTTCGTAGGCTCGACGCCAGTTGCCGAGTACATCTACGCCACTGCCACTGCTCACGGCAAACGCTGCCAGGCACTGGGTGGAGCGAAGAACCATGCCATCGTCATGCCTGACGCCGATATCGACAATGCGGTGAACCAACTCCTGGGCGCTGCCTTTGGCTCTTCTGGTGAGCGTTGCATGGCGCTGTCGGTAGCCGTTGCGGTGGGTGACGCGGCAGCCGATGCGTTGATCGCCAAAATGAAAGAAGCCATGAAGAACCTGAAGGTGGGTGCTTATACCGACAGCAAGAATGACTTCGGCCCGGTGATTACTCGCCTGCACCAGGAAAAGGTCGTTGGGTATATCAACAGCGCTGAGGAGCAGGGCGCTACGGTGGTTGTGGACGGGCGTCAGCCTAACGTTGCTGGTTACGAGGAAGGTTTCTTCGTCGGCGGCACCCTGATTGATCATGTCACCCCGGAGATGCAGAGCTACAAGGAAGAAATTTTCGGCCCCGTTCTTCAGGTCGTTCGCGTCAACAGCATGAAGGAAGCCATGGCGCTGATTGACAAGCACGAGTACGGTAACGGCACCTGCATCTTCACCCGTGATGGGGAAGCAGCACGCTACTTCTCCGACAACATCAAGGTGGGCATGGTGGGGATCAACGTTCCTTTGCCAGTACCTGTCGCTTATCACAGCTTCGGCGGTTGGAAGCGCTCTTTGTTCGGCGACCTTCATGCCTACGGGCCAGATGGCGTTCGTTTCTACACTCGCCGGAAAACGGTGACCCAGCGCTGGCCTTCCTCAGGCATTCGAGAAGGCGTTGAGTTCTCCATGCCAACGATGAAGTAAGTAACAGAGCCGAGGTGGGACATCCCACCTCGGCTTTTGCTTGTCTGTCAAAAATCGCCCGATAACAAAAAATGTAAGGCTGCGATGATGAACTCCAATGATTCCTCCTCAAGAAATCTCAAGACTAAGATTGATCTGCCCCTGATTTTTATAAGTCTTGTTGCCATTGGTCTCAGTGTGACAGGATTGACACTTTACCCCAGTCAGTCTTTGAAGCTCTCGGATGTCGTATTTGAAGGGGCGACGAAGTTATTTGGCGCGGGCGTGCAAATCATTGGGTTTGTATGTGTGGTTTTCGTTTTGTGGATTGCGCTGAGCAAATACGGGAGCATCAAGTTGGGTGAAGGTAAGCCCAAATATGGAAATGCTAGCTGGGTTTTTATGTTTATCTGTGCAGGGCTTGGGTCTGCAACCATGTACTGGGCATTCATGGAGTGGGTGTATTATTATTCAGCACCAGGCGTAGGCATTGCGCCGCTCAGTAAAGAAGCACTCGAATACAGTATTGCTTATTCATTCTTTCACTGGGGCATCACGCCCTGGGCGATCTATGGTATAGCGTCGCTGGCAATGGCGTACCACTTCCATGTGCGGAAAAATACAGGCCTTAGTCTATCCTCTGCGGTCGAGGCCATCACCGGATTGAAGGCAACAGGTGTTGTTGGGCGTTTTGTAGATGTGGTGTTCTTGATGTCGACATTTGGTGGGCTTGTGCTCACCATAACACTTTCGGCATCAACTGTTGGTAAGGGAATATCCATGCTGTTCGGCATCGATGATGGGTATGCGCTGAAAGCGGCTCTGGTGTTGGCTGTTACCTTGGTATTCTCGCTTAGCTCTTACATTGGCATTGGCAAAGGCATGCAAAAACTTGCGCATGCAGCCTGCGGCTTGACCGTTATCTACGCCGTCATTGTCCTGGTACTAGGGCCTACAGGTTTCACGCTCAACAATATTGCAAATGGCGTTGGCCTCATGCTGCAGAACTTCGTGCGCATGAGCCTTTCCACTGATCCTGTCGGAAATGGTGAGTTCGCACGAGGCTGGACGGTGTTCTACTGGTTGTACTGGATCACCTACACCCCAGGGGTAGCGCTCTTCGTGACCCGCGTGTCGCGTGGGCGCAAGATCAAAGAGGTTGTTGCCGCTATGATTCTGGGTGGCTGCGGGGGTTGCTGGTTCTTCTTTGGTAGTCTGCAGAGCTTTGCGATACATCAGTTCATCTCTGGCGTAGTGGATGCGCCTTCCCTCATCACCAGCGTCGGAGGAGAGGAGGTGGTCTCGCTACTGCTCTTCAGCTTGCCTTTCGGCAAGATCCTTGCGGTTGGGTATTACTTATTGATGCTGGTTTTCCTTGCCTCGCACCTAGACGCCGTTTCGTTTGCAGTCGCGGCTACCAGCACCAGGAACCTGAAAGAAGGTGATGAGCCTTCGACCACGCTGAGGCTCTTCTGGTGCCTAATGCTGGCAGCAATCCCCCTGGCAATGCTCTACATCGGGGCTCCGCTGCACGCACTCAAGACTGTTGTGACGGTAGCGGCGATCCCGTTCCTAGCCGTGCTCATAGTCAAAATGTACGGCCTCCTACGCTGGATGAAAGCCGACTATGGAGACTCTCCTGCCCATGAGATTGAATTGATGTGCTCTGAGCGCTCAGAGCTATCGTTGTTGCTCAAGGCTGAGAAGAGGCCAGACAAAGCAGTTGCTTGATCATCATTAGGAAGAGCGCCCTCTATCTGAGGGCGCTTTTTATTTGAATGCCATCCTGGCGCAGCCATTAGAAAAACCACTCCTAAGGTATGATTTTTATTGGTTTTAGGTTGTGTTTTAAGAGTTTATAATTTTGGCTTTTTTGAATTGAAGCTTGAAATTTCATGTCGCGAAAGTTTCTGGTGTGTCGCGGGTAGCCAACTGGTAGTTAGAGCTCGCGAGATATTGTTCTGTCGGCTTACTCGCTCAGGCGGGTGTGGTCGGAAGTTATGGAGCTAAGAAATAAGAAGCGATAAGGAAGGTTTTATATGGCTCAGGTTTGGCGGGATTTCAGGTGGGTGTTGCTAGGTAGTGCTGTGATACTCACATTATCACTAGGGATACGACACGGGTTTGGGCTTTTTTTGTCGCCAATGAGCGCACAGTTCGGTTGGGGGCGTGAGGTATTTTCGTTCTCGATTGCTATCCAAAACCTGGTGTGGGGGCTCGCACAGCCTTTCGCAGGTGCTCTTGCTGACAGGTATGGTGCTGGCAAAGTCGTTGGGGCTGGCGGCGTATTGTATGTTGTGGGCCTAGTCTGCATGAGTTTTTCCGACTCACCCTCAACGTTGATGATGAGCGCAGGCGTACTGATCGGTATTGGCCTATCAGGCACGTCATTTTCGGTGATCTTGGGTGTGGTGGCTCGGGCACTGCCGCCTGAGAAGCGCAGTACGGGAATGGGCCTTGCAAGTGCGGCAGGATCCTTTGGCCAGTTCGCCATGCTCCCAGGCTCTCTGGGGCTGATCCAAGGGATTGCTGGGAGAAAGCTCTGTTGGTTCTGGCACTGTTCGCCTCTCTGATTATTCCGCTGGTCGGTCTGTTGAAAGACAAACCAATCGAGCGTCAGCCAGGTGACCAGACCATGACACAGGCCCTTCGAGCTGCGAGCTCCAGCCCTGATTTCTGGCTCCTCACGTTTGGCTTCTTCGTTTGTGGGTTCCAGGTCGTCTTTATTGGCGTCCATTTGCCGGCCTATTTAATGGACAAGGGACTGACTGCTCAAACGGGTACCACTGTTCTGGCACTCATTGGGCTATTCAATATTTTTGGCACCTACACAGCTGGCTGGCTCGGCGGGCACCTGTCCAAACCTAAGCTGCTTACGGCTCTCTACTTGCTTCGAGCGGCGGTCATTGTCGCCTTTGTTTCTGTCCCGGTGAGTAACGTCACGGCTTACCTGTTTGGCATGGCAATGGGCTTCCTCTGGCTTTCAACCGTTCCACTGACAAATGGAGTCGTCGCCTCGGTATTCGGTGTTCGTAACCTTTCAATGCTTGGCGGGCTCGTCTACCTGTTCCATCAAGTTGGCGCATTCCTGGGCGGTTGGGTCAGTGGGGCGGCTTATGACATCACGTGAAGCTATGACCTGGTCTGGAAGGGTGCAGCTGTCCTGAGTCTGATCGCTGCTGCAGTGAACTGGGCGGTGAGGGAAAAGCCAGTTGCACAGCTGAGTACAAGCGTTGCTGCGGGCTAGTGACGAGACTATCAGCCTTCGAATTGTAAACCTGCCTCAGGAGCGTGGATGTACTCCCTGAGATGCTAGCAGTTTGAATCGAGCAAATAGCAGTATTGGGAGCGGATTTGTGACGCATAGGGGCTCGACGCGATGACGAAGTGTATGAGGCCGCCAACCGGCGTGTCTGACCCTAAACCCCGCACTAGCGGGGTTTTTCCTTTCAATTCCCTCCACGTCTCCCCTGCCCAGATTCGATCAGGGCTGCGGTTTACCTGCTGATGCTCAGATCAATCTCTGATGTTCCATTACGCCGTAAGCTTAAGACGCTTTATGGCTGGTGTGCTTATTAGGGTTTGCCTCTATATAGCTGTGCTCTCTGCGCTCGGTTTTGGTGCGTCAGTCCAATCTGGATGAAAAGAATCTTGGGCAAAGTGAAAAGCGACGCCAGGTTGGGGCACGACTCAGCTGCTTCAGACCCTCATGTGAATTTAATGAACTTGTGATTTCTAAATGATTTGCGCAAGTCCTTTGCCAGCCCATCCACCAGTTGCTGAGCATGCTGCTTCACAAGCACTACTCCAGCACTCTTAGCTACCAGCAACAACGACGTCACGTCGTTTTCCCTCCCGCATCGCGCACAAACCACAAATCCACCAGGGGCGGGCGAATAGCCCGCATGAGGCAGGGCGAATTCGTAGGACCGGCAAAATGCACAGCGCAATCCAATCGACTTTTTGAAGGTCTCCATCGCTACATCAGTCCGGGCAGAGAGCCCGCCAGACCACCCACGATTGCGCCGACGAGCGGATGCTCAAGGAAGGATGACAAGCGGCCTTTGGCTTCAGCTTTTTCTTCTTCCGTTGCCTCGGACTCATCAATCTTCTGCAGAAGTTGATTGAAGACGTTATGAATATTTTGTACGTTGTAATTACCGACCTGGGCCGGCCCGTGAACATTCAAGGTTGCGATCTGCATACTTGCTCCCAGTTCATACGCTCGGTTTTTCCCGTGTTTTACCGATATGGCTCGGCTCTGTCCTTCTTCAGTCAGGGCCACATGCTTGAAACCCTGGATGCCTTTCTTCAGCAGCGAGCGCGAGTTACAAATATTGATAACCCGGAAAAGGTATTCTTCCGACCAATTGAATCGCTCGTCCACCGCTTTGCGATCAGATGCCCCTTCTGCGAACGAAAAACAGACGGTGTTGATGGTTTCACCAAGACCTTCCATGTCGTCATTTACATAAGTTAGCAGCGCATCGATATCTTTCTGTAGTTTTTCTGCATCCATATCAAATATTAACCTCAGCCAGCCAAGTTCGAGAGAAATGCTAATAATCGCATGACATCTGTACGGCCTGCAGCGCAATCATTTAGATCGCCAGGCTCACAGTCACATGGCCATCATACAATTTCGCTGGGTGTTGTCGAACGCCGCTGGCTGGTGCGGGCCCCCAGCCAGAACTGGGCGATATTGGTGATTGGCACGCACAGCAGTGAGATCGCCGGCAGCAGTGATCGAGGTGCGCTCTGGAAGGGTACGCCTTCGCGGGCAGGCGGCAGATAACCTTGCCCCGCTCGACTTGCCAGGCTTTATTCCGGCCTCCATCCGCTCGATTTTTTGCCGCGGCATCGTGCCGTACCACGGGGCGGCGTTGTCCCGCGACGCCGAAGAAACCGACAAGACAGACGCCATGTTCAAGGAACTGATTCCGGAAAACACCCACCCGCCCCCCGGAAATCGATAGCTCAGGATCATTGCGAACCGCCTTTTTGACGGTAATCAGCTCTTCGCACTTCCAGCAGTCCATGACGGCCGCGATCTAGGGATGGAAAGATTTTTCTCCACCGATTACTAGCTCAGCTGTAAACCACTTTTTTTCACTGTAAACCACTGTGGTTTACAGTGAAAAAAAGTGGTTTACATGGAGATCGGAACACACAGCTCATCCGGCGCTGTAAGCCAAGAAGTGTAAGGCCTCCAGCCACGTCGATATGCTGAATCCTACAGCGCTGAGCGCACATTGAAGCCTCGCGCTTCGACTCTCTGATCACCCGTAGCTGGGGTATGCTCTGCCTAAGCTTTGCAACTGAGCACGCTTGAGCGTAGCCACGAAGCCTTTGGACGATGCAGCCGCAGCTATGCATCAAGTTAAAAGGCACCCAAAGGTGCCTTTTGGGATGATTTGAGGAGTAGTCGCAGCGATCCTTTAGCTCCCAGCCTTGCGACCTTGGGTTCAGAATCCGGCAGGCGATGCCCGCCGTCATTACTTCAGAGAAACCAGCTTTCTCTGCTGCCAAAATTGCGGGGGGGATCTTGCTGGTACCCAGTCCCGACGAATGCGCAGTTGCAGCCCTCGAGCATAAGGCTAAAGAAGGTGAAACGCGTGTCAATCAAACTTGATGAATGGGTTTGATTTCACGCATGAGGCCACGGTGCCATGACTCAAACCATTTCAGATAACCTGAAAAAAATTCAAACTATCGTGAAAATGAAGGACAAAGGCGACCAGAGCTTCGGGCGAGTAGCGCATGGTATTGATAAAACCGATGGTAGCTATGTCGCGAGTATCAGTTATATCAAAGAACATGGGAACCACGAATCACGCAATGGATGGAATTTGCAATGAAAACGGTCTCCTTTACCGAACGCCTGGTGCACGCCGTGGGCTACGAAGCATTCGCGGTGCTGCTGTGTGCACCACTGTTGTCCTGGGTGATGGGCAAGTCGCTGGCGACTGCGGGTGCCTTGGCGGTAACCCTGTCGGTTATCGCCATGCTCTGGAACATGGTCTACAACGCGCTGATCGACCGCTGGGTGCAGACCGAACGCATCAACTGGAAGGCCAGTGGGCGCTTCGTGCACGGCCTGGGCTTCGAGGCTGGGCTGGTGGTGTGGTGCCTGCCGGTGGCGGCATGGATGCTGGATATCTCGCTGCTGCAGGCGTTCATGGTAGAGCTGGGCTTTTTGGTGATTATTCTGCCCTACACCGTGTTGTACAACTGGGCGTTCGATAAAGCCCGGCACCTGCTGATGCAGCGCCGCCTCGCGCGTTCCCTGTAGACCCTGTAGGAGCGGCTTTTAGCCGCGAACACCGGCATAGCCGGTGCCAACCACCGCGGTGCTTGCTTCGCGGGTAAACCCGCTCCCACAGGGACCGTGAGTCATCCAACAAAAACGGGGCATGCCTTTGCTGGCATGCCCCGTTCTTATACAGCTGATACAGCTCAGGCCACCTTGACGATCCAGCCTGCCGGCGCTTCAACATCGCCGCTCTGGATGCCGGTCAGCTCGTTGTAGAGCTTCTGGGTAACCGGGCCGACTTTTTCCAGGTCGTGGAACACGTGCAGCTTGCCGTTGTACTCGATACCGCCGATCGGGGTGATCACCGCAGCGGTACCGCAAGCGCCGGCTTCGATGAAGCGGTCCAGCTTGCTGATTTCGACGTCGCCTTCAATCACGGTCAGGCCCAGACGCGATTGCGCCAGTTCCATCAGCGACAGGCGGGTGATGCCTGGCAGTACCGAGGCCGATTTCGGGGTAACGAACTCGTTGTTGGCGGTAATGCCGAAGAAGTTGGCCGAACCCACTTCCTCGATCTTGGTATGGGTCAACGGATCGAGGTAGATGGCGTCGGCGAAGTTGGCCTTCTTGGCCTCAGCGCCCGGCTGCAGGCTGGCAGCGTAGTTGCCACCGACCTTGGCGGCGCCGGTGCCTTGTGGGGCGGCGCGGTCAAAGCTGGAAATCTGGAAGTTGTGCGGCTTCATGCCGCCCTTGAAGTACGAGCCAACCGGAATGGCGAAGACCGAGAAGATGAACTCGGGGGCGGTGCGCACGCCAATGTTGTCACCGGTGCCGATCACGAACGGGCGCAGGTACAGGGCGCCTTTGCCGTGCGGTGGTACGAACTTTTCGTTGGCCTTGACCACTTGCTTGCACGCTTCGATGAACACATCGGTCGGCACATGCGGCATCAGCAGGCGGGCGCAGCTGCGCTGCATGCGGGCGGCGTTCTGGTCCGGGCGGAACAGGTTGATCGAGCCGTCCTTGCAACGGTAGGCCTTCAGGCCTTCGAAGCATTGCTGGCCGTAGTGCAGGGCCGTGGAGCCTTCACTGATGTGCAGCACGTTGTCGTCGGTCAGGGTGCCTTTGTCCCACTCGCCATTGCGCCATACGGACAGGTAGCGTTTGTCGGTTTTGATGTAGTCGAAACCCAGCTTGTCCCAGTTAATGCTTTCGTTGCTCATGACACCCTCATTGTCTTGCAAGTGCCCGATCGCTCGGGCTGCTGTTATATGCGCACCACGTCACCATAATACATCCGTCGCGGATCGGGAACGGCCAGTCACGAATTGATAGCCTGCGATGCTTTTTTTTCGGTTTCTACAACCGCAGGTACTCATCCAGTGCCAGGTTTTCCAGCAAAACCGCATCATGGGACGCCACCATCAGCGCCCCGCGAAACTGCCCGAGCATGCGCTCCAGGGCTGCCAGTGACGGCAAGTCCAGGTGGTTGCCGGGCTCGTCCAGCAACAGCAGGTCGAGTGGCCGCTCGCGGTACAGCACGGCAGCAAGTGCTGCCTTCATCCGCTCGCCGCCGCTGAGCAGGCTGCTGGGCAACTCGACGCGGGCCGCATTCAGGCCCAGTTGTGCCAGGCGGCTGCGCAACTCGCCCTGGGCCAGCACCGGGTTGGCCCTGCGCAGGTGTTCGAGCACGCTGCTGTGGCCTGCCAAGGTACTGCAGTGCTGGTCGAGCAGGGCGGTTTCGCCACGGCGGCGCAAAGTGTGTGGTGATGCCGGTAATTGCCCGTTCAGCAGCCTTAGCAGCGTGGACTTGCCACTGCCGTTGGCGCCGACCAGGCCCATCCGCTGGCCCAGGCACAAGCGCAGGTCAAGCGGTTTGCGGGTGCCATGGGGCAAGCGAAGTGCCTGCAACGCCAACACTTCGCGGCCCGCATGACGCGGGGGCGTGGGAGCATGCAAGGTAATCGCAGTGGCTTGCTCGACCTCGCGGGCGGCGTCATGCACTTTGCCCAGCAATGCTTGCCGCGCGTCGCGATGGTCGCGGTGCTGCTTGCCCGCCGTGGCCTGGCTGCGCTCCTGCTGGCGGTCGACCAGGATCTTGGCCTGGTTGGCATGCCTGGCTTGACGCCCGGCCCGGGCCTGATGGCGTTCCAGGTCTTCGCGCTGGCGCTGCAGTTCACGGGCTTGGCGTTGTTGCTGCTGCTTGAGCCGGGCAAGTTGCTGCTGGGCCTGCGCCACCTGGCTGGCTTTTTGTGCTGCATAGAAGCCGTAGTTGCCGCCATAGGCCTGTAACCCCAGGCTCGACAGTTCGACAATGCGCGCCATGTGCGCCAGCAGGCTGCGGTCGTGGCTGATCACCAGCAAACCTCGGTCCCAGGCCTCGATCATGCTCAGCAATTGGGCACGGGCGTCGCTGTCCAGGTGGTTGCTCGGTTCGTCGAGTATCAGGTAGTCGGCACCGCTGAGCCATGCGCCTGCCAGCGCCACGCGCATAGCCTGGCCGCCGCTCAGGCTGCGTGCGTGCTGGCGCCAGTCAAGGTGACTCAGGCCGTTGCGTTGCAGGTGCATCTGCAGTTGCTCGCGGATATCCCAGCGCTCGCCGACGGTGTCGAAATCCTGGGGGTTGATGCTGCCTTGCTCGATGCGCTCCAGCGCCGCAACCACCGACCCCACCTGGGCCAGGTCGGCAAGCGTGGTGCTGCGCTCGATTACCTGCTGATTCAGCAGATGGACAGGCCCAAGGCGCCGGCACTGGCCGCTGCTCGGTGCACGCTGGCCGGCCAGAACCTGCCCTAGCAGGCTCTTGCCCACGCCATTGCGCCCGACCAGGCCGGTACGCCGTTGGTCGAAGGTTTCGTTGAGGTCGGTAAACAGTAGCCGGCCATCAGGCAAGGCCAAAGAGACGCTGTCCAGCGTCAGGATCGACGTGTTCGTCATGCACAACTCCACAAATGCCGCGACATCTCCGGAGCAAACCGGAGGCTGAAGACTGGCCGTCGAATGGACGGCGGCATTAATGGCGCATTGGACGAATACCTCGTACTGGGGGAGTGCGTAGCCTAACGGCCCGTTGGGGGCGGGTAAAGTACCGCCCGCCGTGTATGGGTTTCCTGCACTGGCGATGCGCCGCGCGAGCGGCGCCCGATCTTGTCTGGCCCTGGGCTCAGCGCCCCGTCAAGCGCTTGGCCCAGTCGCCTCCGTGGCTCTGTTTGCAGGCCTCTTCGCTGTCAAACCGTACATGCCACGCCGGGTGATCCAGTTGTATGCCGGCGTGGTCCAACGCCTGACGGGTCAGCGCCAGCATGCGTGCCTTTGCTTCACCCGCCACTGCAGCGACTTTCTCGGCCTCTTGTTCAAACACCCAAGTAATACGCAGGCTGGCCGGAAAGTTCTCAGGGTCCAGGCGATGGGTGAGCCAGGTGAACCCGACGATTTCTGCCTTGGCGGTTTCACAGGCGTCCGTCAGGCACGCTACCAGCTCCCGCTCCAGGCGGGCCATTTCGCGTTTGCCCAGCGCCTTCACAGGTTGGCCTCGTCATCGATCTGCTGGCAGAAGCGCAGGCGGTTGCCGAACGGGTCGCACACCTGCATCTGCAGGCCCCAGTCCAGGCGCTCGGCTTCGGGCCGGGCGTAACCGTACTGTTTGCCTTGCAGTTCATGCTCCAGCGCCCGCAGGTCGTCGAGGCGGGCAAACACTGTAGAGCCGGGGCAGGCATCGCCATGGTGCTCGGTAAGGTGCAGGATCAGGCCATCGCGGTGAATCTGCATGTACAACGGCAGGTTCGGGCTGAAGCGGTGCTCCCAGTCCAGGCTGAAACCGAGAAAATCCATGTAGAACTCCCTGGCCTTGTCGACCGAGAAGATGCGCAGTACCGGGATGGCGGGGGCGAGGAGCATGGGGCGTCCTTGACAGTGGGCAAAGTCGCCACTGTACCGCAGTGCCGCCAAGAGTTGTCGGCAAGCCCCGCAGCAATGGTTGACCACCCGCCAGCCACTGCGTAGCCTTGCCACTTCGAGGTTCTTCGGCCAGGCCGAAGCTAAGACGGGAACGCGGTACAAGCCGCGGCTGCCCCCGCAACTGTAAGCACTGACAACGGATCGACACAGCCACTGCGCCAATGCGCGGGAAGGCGTCATCCCGCCAGCCCGCCGTTCAACTGAACGGGGAGCTGGAACGGTGCAAGCCAGGAGACCTGCCTCGCAACGTTTTCGACTTTCAACCGGGCGGGGTGATCCGGTGGCGAACAAGCCCGGCCGGCCTGGTCCGCGGCTGTCGTCCTGCATGCCCGCGCCATTCTGCCAAGGGCAATGCGACATGAAAACACTGGCCAAGCTCCCCGTTACCATCGTCACCGGCTTCCTCGGCTCGGGCAAGACCACCTTGCTGCGCCACATGCTCGACAACGCCCAGGGCCGTCGCATTGCGGTCATCGTCAACGAATTCGGCGAACTGGGTATCGACGGCGAAATCCTCAAGCAGTGCAGCATCGGCTGCACCGAAGAAGAAGCCAGCGGCCGCGTCTATGAACTGGCCAACGGCTGCCTGTGCTGCACCGTACAGGAGGAGTTCTTCCCGGTCATGCGCGAGCTGGTGGCACGCCGTGGCGACCTGGACCACATCCTGATCGAAACCAGTGGCCTGGCCCTGCCCAAACCGCTGGTGCAAGCCTTCCAGTGGCCGGAAATCCGCAACGCCTGCACCGTCGACGCGGTCATCACCGTGGTCGATAGCCCGGCCGTGGCTGCCGGCACTTTCGCCGCCTACCCGGACCAGGTCGATGCCCAGCGCAAGCTCGACCCTAACCTGGACCACGAATCGCCGCTGCACGAACTGTTCGCCGATCAGCTGGCTAGCGCCGACCTGGTGGTATTGAACAAGGCCGACCTGATCGACGCCGAAGGCCTGGCCAAGGTGCGCGCCGAAGTGGCCGAAGAACTGCCGCCGGCAGTCAAGGTGGTAGAGGCCAGCAGTGGCAAGCTGCCGCTGGAGGTGCTGCTGGGTGTGGGCGCCGAGTCCGAGGCGCACATCGATGGCCGCCGTACCCACCACGATTCGCACCACGATGGCGACGATCATGACGACCACGACCACGACGCCTTCGACTCCATTTCCATCGACCTGCCGGAGGCTGACGAAAGCCTGTTGCTCGACGCCTTGACCCAGCTGGTGGTGGAGTTCGGCATCCTGCGCGCCAAAGGCTTCGCTGCCATCCCGGGCAAACCGATGCGCCTGCTGGTGCAAGGCGTGGGGACCCGTTTCGACAAACACTTCGACCGCGCCTGGCGTGCCGACGAGCCGCGCATCACCCGCCTGGTGTTGATCGGCCAGGAACTCGACGCTGCCCAGCTGGAAGCGCGCCTGCGCCAGGCCTTGGGCGCCTGACCCGTGCACCTGCTGCGGACCCAGCCCGGCGGCTTCGTGCCGGACGACAGTATTGCCGACCTTGGCCAGACACCCGCCGAACTGGTGATTCTCTGCAGCGGCGATTCGCACCTGGCGTTGCTCGCCGATACGGCCGAGCAACTGCCTGAGGATTTCCCCAGCCTGCGCCTGGCCAACCCGATGCAGGTGCAGAACCACGCTTCGGTCGACCTGTATGTCGACCAGGTGCTGCGCCACGCCAAGGTCATCCTGGTGTCGCTGCACGGCGGCGTCGGTTACTGGCGCTATGGCGTCGAGCAACTGGTCGAGCTGGCTGCCCGGGGCGTGCAACTGATTCTGGTACCAGGCGATGATCGCCCTGACCCGGAGCTGACCCGCTTGGGCACCGTCACGGGCGACCAGGCCGAGCGCCTCTGGCACTACTTGCGCCAGGGTGGCAAGGCCAATGCCATCAACCTTTACAACTGCCTGGCCAACCAGTGGCTGGGCCGCGATTATGCCTGGGACGAGCCGCAGCCCTTGCCGCGCACCGCTGTGTATCACCCGGCCAAGGGCAGTGTGGCACTGGAAGACTGGTACCCGCACTGGCACCCGGATTGCCCGGTGGCGCCGCTGCTGTTCTACCGCTCCCATTTGCAGGCGGCCAACACCGCGTTCATCGACGTGTTCTGCCAGCGCCTGCAAGCCGCTGGCTTGAACCCGTTGCCGATTGCCGTGGCCAGCCTAAAGGAAAGCGCCTGCCTGGACCAGGTCGAAGCCTGGCTGGACGAAGTCGGTGCCGAAGTGCTGGTCAATACCACCGGTTTTGCCCTGTCCAGCCCCGAACGGCCCAACCTGCGCCCGTTCCGCCGTGACATTCCGGTGCTGCAGGCCATCTGCGCGCAGGACAACCAGCCCGGCTGGGAAGCCAGCGAACAGGGGCTGGGTGCACGCGACCTGGCCATGCACATCGCCTTGCCCGAACTGGACGGGCGCATCATTACCCGCCCGGTCAGTTTCAAGGACATGGCCTGGCGCAGCGAGCGCAGCCAGTCCGACGTGGTGTGCTACCGCGCCCACCCCGAGCGTATGGACTTTGTCGCCGAGCTGGCCCGGCGCTGGGTCGAGCTGGCGCGCCTGCCCAATGCCGAGAAGCGCGTGGCCCTGGTGATGGCCAACTACCCGACCCGGGATGGCCGCATCGGTAATGGCGTCGGCCTGGATACGCCCGCTGCTGCACTCAACATTCTCAAAGCGCTGCAGGCCGAAGGCTATCCGCTGGCCGATTTGCCGGGCAGCGGCACGCAACTGATCCACCAGCTGCTCGGCGGCGTGACCAACGACCTTGACCACCTGGACCAGCGCCCTTGCGCCCAGAGCCTGAGCCTGGCCGACTACCAGGCCGCCTTCGAGCGCTTGCCCGAGGCCAATCGCCAGGCAGTGCTGGAGCGCTGGGGGCCGCCCGAGCAGGACCCGATGTACCGCAGCGGCCGGCTGATGGTGGCCGGCTTGCGCTTTGGGCTGACCTTCGTCGGCATCCAGCCCGCCCGGGGCTACCAGGTAGACCCCAGCGCGGTGTATCACGACCCCGACCTGGTGCCGCCGCACGGCTACCTGGCGTTCCACTTCTGGCTGCGCCACGCGTTCGCCGCCGACGCGGTGATCCATGTCGGCAAGCACGGCAACCTCGAATGGCTGCCCGGCAAAGGCGTCGGCTTGTCGGCGCAGTGCTGGCCGGACGCGCTGCTTGGCCCGCTGCCGAACATCTACCCGTTCATTGTCAACGACCCGGGCGAGGGCGCCCAGGCCAAGCGCCGTACCCAGGCGGTGATCATCGACCACTTGATGCCGCCGCTGACCCGTGCCGAAACCTACGGCCCGTTGCGCCACCTGGAGCAGCTGGCCGACGAGTTCTACGAAGCGCAGCTACTCGATCCGCGGCGTGCCCGCGAGTTGCAGCGCGACATCCTCGAACTGGTCAAGGTCAACCACATCGACCGCGAGCTGCAGTTGGAAGGGCAGCTGGATGATGCCGCTGTCTGGCTGCCGCGCCTGGACACTTACCTGTGCGATCTGAAGGAATCGCAGATTCGCGATGGCCTGCATGTGTTTGGCCAGTCACCAGAGGGGCGGCTGCGGCTGGATACGCTGCTGGCCCTGCTGCGGGTTGAGCGGGGCGACGGTCGTGGTGGTAATGCCAGCCTGCTGCGCGCCTTGGCCAAGGCCTTGGTGCCAGGCTTTGACCCGCTCGATTGTGAGCTTGGGCTGCCCTGGCAGGGCGAACGCCCTGAGCAGCTTCTGGCCATGAGCAGTGAACCCTGGCGCACCTGTGGCGATACCCGCGAGCGCCTGGAGCTTTTGGCGCAGCAGGTGATCGAGCAAGCGCTGGGCGGCACCCTGCAGTTGCCTGAACCGAGCGAATGGCAGCCGGTGCGTGACGTGGTGCACGCCTTGTGCGAAGCGGTGGCGCCCAGCCTGGATGCCTGCGGCGCCGCTGAAATGAACGGCCTGCTGGCGGCGCTGGCCGGGCGATTCGTGCCTGCCGGCCCCAGCGGTGCGCCCAGCCGTGGCCGCCTCGACGTGCTGCCCACCGGCCGCAACTTCTATACCGTGGACGTGCGCAACCTGCCCACCACCACGGCCTGGCGCCTGGGTTTCGCCTCGGCCAGCCTGATCCTTGAACGCCACCTGCAGGACCACGGCGATCACCTGCGCCAGCTTGGCCTCTCGGTGTGGGGTACGGCCACCATGCGCACTGGCGGCGACGACATCGCCCAGGCCATGGCGCTGATGGGCGTGCGGCCGGTATGGGCCACCGGCAGCCAGCGCGTTGACGATTTTGAAATACTGCCGCTGAGCCTGCTCGACCGCCCGCGGGTGGATGTGACCTTGCGCGTTTCCGGCTTTTTCCGCGACGCCTTCGGCAACCTTATCCGTCTGTTCGATGCCGCCGTGCAAGCGGTGGCCGCGCTGGACGAGCCTGACGACCTCAACCCCTTGGCCGCCCGGGTACGCAGCGAGCGTGCCGCGCTGCTGGCGCAAGGGCTGGACGCCGAGCAGGCCGTGCGGCAGGCGGGCTGGCGGGTGTTCGGCGCCAAACCTGGTGCGTATGGCGCCGGGGTGCAGAACGCCATCGACGGGCGCCTGTGGCACAGCCGCGACGACCTGGCCGAGGTCTACCTGAACCACGGCGGCTACGCCTACGGCGGCAGCGACGACGGCACCCCGGCCCGCGCCCAGTTCGCCCAGCGCCTGGCCAAGGTGCAGGCGGTGCTGCAGAACCAGGACAACCACGAGCACGACCTGCTCGACTCAAACGACTACTACCAGTTCCAGGGCGGCATGCTGGCAGCGTCGGAAACCTTGTCCGGGGCGCCGGTGGCCAGCTACCACGGCGACCACAGCCAGGCAGACCGTCCCCGCATCCGTACCCTGAAGGAAGAGCTGAACCGGGTAATACGCGCCCGCGCGCTCAACCCCAAGTGGATCGACGGGGTCAAGCGCCACGGCTACAAGGGGGCTTTCGAGATGGCGGCGACGGTCGACAACCTGTTCGCCTTCGATGCCACAACGCACCTGATCGACGACCATCATTACCAGGGGCTGGCCGATGCGTACGTGCTCGACCCGGCGACCCGTGATTTTATGCGCGAGCACAACCCCGAGGCCCTGCGCGACCTTACCGAGCGCCTGCTGGAGGCCCAGCAGCGCGGGCTGTGGCAGGCGCCGGGCGAGTACCGCGAGGCCCTTGAGGAACAACTGCTCGACGGCGAGGAACAGGCTTGAAATGAGTGAACCCGTGCAATTTCCGCTGGCCGCCGTGGTCGGTGCCGACGACCTGAAGCTGGCGCTGTGCCTGACCGCCATCGACCCGAAAATCGGCGGCGTGCTGATCGAAGGGCCGCGTGGCATGGCCAAGAGCACGCTGGCCCGTGGCCTGGCCGACCTGCTCGGCGAGGGCCCGTTTGTCACCCTGCCACTGGGCGCCAGTGAAGAACGTCTGGTCGGGACCCTCGACCTGGATGCTGCGCTGGGGCAGGGCCGGGCGCAGTTTTCCCCGGGCGTGCTGGCTCAGGCCGACGGTGGCGTGCTGTATGTCGATGAGGTCAACCTGCTGCCCGACACACTGGTCGACCTGTTGCTCGATGTGGCTGCCAGTGGCACCAACCGCATCGAGCGCGACGGTATCTCGCACCGGCACAGCGCCCGCTTCGTGCTGATCGGTACCATGAACCCGGAAGAGGGCGAGCTACGCCCGCAGTTGCTCGACCGTTTTGGCCTGAACGTGGTACTGGAGGGCCTGCCTGCGCCGGAGGCCCGTCAGCAGATCATTCGCCGACGCCTGGCCTTCGACAGTGACCCGCAGGCTTTCTGCACACAATGGGCTGCGGCCCAGGCGCAGTTACGCGAGCGCTGCCAGGCGGCGCGCCATGCCCTGGCCGGTATTGCCCTGGATGACCAGGCGCTGGCCTGGATTACCGAGCGTTGCTACGCCGCCGGCGTCGACGGGTTGCGCGCCGACCTGGTGTGGTTGCGTGCGGCACGCGCCCACTGCGCCTGGCGCGGCAGTGCGGCCATCGAAGCAGTGGATGTCGAAGCGGTGGCCGAGTTCGCCTTGCGCCATCGCCGCCGCGTTACGCCCCAGGCCAACCCGCCGTCGGCGCCGCAGCCGCCTGACCAGCAGCCAGGCCAGCAAAGCGCTGGCAACGCGGGTGAACAGGGCGGGCAGGGCGACTGGGGGGCATTGCCGGCGCAACCTGTGGCCAGCGGCGCACGTCGCGAGGTGCCGAACTGGGCAAAAAAGCCCTGAGCATCCCCCAGTCACCTGCAAAAGGGGCGGATGCCAAAGCGGGCGCAGGCAAGCAGAACGGCGCCAGCCGTGGCCGCCCGCGCAGTGCAGCAAGCGGCCGGGTGGCCTGGCTGCCGACCTTGCTCAAAGGGCGGCCACGGCTACGCCACGACCTGTGCTGGCAACAACGCCAGGCTAAACCGGCAGAGTTGTGGCTGGTGATCGTCGACGCGTCGGCCTCGACCCGCCGCCATCAGGCGTTGGCACACACCAAAGGGCTGCTGGTGGCACTGTTCGACCAGGCCTACCGCCAGCGCGCCCGCCTGGCCTTGCTGACCGCCAGCGGGCGCACACCGCAGTGGCAGCGCCACGGCCTGAAGGCCTCGGCAGCCTTGCAGCCATGGCTGCAGGCTTTGGGCGCCGGTGGCGGCACGCCGCTGATCGCTGCGCTGGAACAGGCCCGGCATTGGCTACAGGCGCGCCAGCGCGCCCACCCGGATGAAGCAGTACGCTGCCTGGTGTTTACCGATGGTCGCCTTCAGCACTGGAACGCCGTACAACCCATGCCCTGTACAACGTTGGTGGTGGACATGGAGTTGGCGCCGGTGCGTATTGGGCGCGCGCAACGCCTGGCCGAACAACTGCAGGCCGATTATCAGCACTTGCAACAGTTCAAAGTCGTGGACTGAACAGCAGGGTTGCGACACTGTGTCGCAACTGTGAAAGTTGCCAGAACAGCAACTTTGTATTTGACCAAGTGCGTGGCGCTGCACGCACTTGGTTTGCCGGGCACTGTTACTTTGGCATCGACCACGGTTGCAGGTCGTAACCTTTTTCGCACAGTTCGGCGCGCACTTCTTCGATCAGGCTGGCCCACTGGGCAGGGTCGGAGTAGATACGCGACGACACTTGCTTGCTGCCAATGCGGGTGCTGGTCCGGTCGATCACTGCCAGGCTCAGCTCACCAGTACCATTGGGTGCATCCCAGGCTACGCACTGGAAAGGTTCGAAGGCGTGGTCGGCAATCAGCAGTGCTTCGTTGACACGGAGCGGGGCATTCATGGTTCGGTCTCTCTATGGTCCCAAACATCGAAGTGAGTCCGCGTTGCTTCAAGGTCGCCTCAAGGGTTGCGAATTGCAGCGCGGGGTTATGTGTACTGATGCTCGTCCTCTGGGGGCAAGTCACACATTAGGTGTAAAATTTTTTGTCAGGCTTGAATCCGTTATTGCCTGCGCCGCCATGGGATGTCGTTAAAGTGCGAAAATTCCCGTGGGACATTGTAAAAAAATGCGTCAACAGACAGACGGTAGTGGGCACCGTCAACTTCGTTGCTACTGTTAAGCGAGCGCCACAACTTGCTGTTTTACTTCATAAAACCAAAAACTGGCGCCAAGGATCGGTTATGCAACAGCTTGCCGCTCAACGTCGTTTGCTCATCGTCGACCCGTGCGCCGACTGCCACCAGCTGTTGCCAGGGCTGCGTAACGCAGGCTGGGATGTGGACAGTTGCATGCTCGCTGCCGCGCTGGATCATCCTTGTGATGTAGGGTTATTGCGATTGCAGGCTTCGCACCTGCGGCACCCGGACGCGGTCAAGGACATGATCAAGCGCAGTAACACCGAGTGGATCGCGGTGCTCAGTGCCGAACAATTACGCATGCCGGCCGTCGGCGATTTTGTTTGCGAATGGTTTTTCGACTTTCATACCTTGCCATTCGATGAGTCCCGGGTTCAGGTCACCCTGGGCAGGGCATTCGGCATGGCGCGGCTACGTGGCAAAGGGGCTGCCAGGGTGGACGAGGCGACCCACGAACTGCTCGGCGAAAGCCGGCCGATCCGCGAGTTGCGCAAGCTGTTGGGCAAGCTGGCGCCCACCGAGTCGCCCGTGCTTATCCGTGGTGAAAGCGGCACGGGCAAGGAACTGGTGGCGCGCACCCTGCATCGGCAGTCGCAGCGCAGCGACCAACCGTTCGTCGCCATCAACTGCGGGGCAATCCCCGAGCACCTCATCCAGTCAGAATTGTTCGGTCATGAGAAGGGCGCTTTCACGGGTGCCCATCAGCGCAAGACCGGGCGCATTGAAGCAGCCCACGGTGGCACGTTGTTCCTGGATGAGATTGGTGACTTGCCGCTGGAGTTGCAGGCCAATCTGCTGCGTTTTCTGCAAGAAAAGCACATCGAGCGTGTGGGCGGCAGCCAGCCGATTCCGGTGGATGCACGGGTCTTGGCCGCCACCCACGTAGACCTTGAAAGAGCCATCGAGCAGGGGCGTTTTCGCGAAGACCTGTATTACCGCTTGAACGTGCTACAGGTGGTGACGGCGCCGCTGCGTGACCGGCATGGTGACTTGTCGATGCTAGCCAGCCATTTTGCCCATTTCTACAGCCTGGAAACCGGGCGCCGGCCGCGTTCATTCAGCGACCATGCCCTGGCGGCCATGGGCCGGCATGACTGGCCGGGCAATGTACGCGAGTTGGCCAACCGGGTGCGACGCGGCCTGGTCCTGGCCGAAGGCCGGCAGATCGAGGCGCAGGACCTGGGCCTGCAGACGTTGGACCAAGGGCAGCAGCCGCTGGGCACGCTAGAGGAATACAAGCAGCGCGCCGAGCGCCAGGCCTTGTGCGATGTGCTTAACCGGCACAGCGATAACATGAGCGTAGCGGCCAAGGTGCTGGGAATCTCCCGGCCGACCTTTTACCGCCTGCTGCACAAGCATCAGATACGCTGAATGAGCCACGAAACAATGGTCTGCGACACACCGCTGTGGGAGCGGACTTGCCCCGCGAACACCGGCAACGCCGGTGCCATGAACCGCGTCGCTGGCTTCGCGGGACAAGCCCGCTCCCACACTGACCACTGCCTGAAAATCAGTGTGGCGCGCGCACGATGGTCTTCAGCAGGTCTTCCGGGCTGATGTGCCCCACTACCTGAGCCACCGCACTGCCCGGGGTTGGCAGGTCGATGATGTGGCTTTTCATCTTGCCGACCACATGCATTTCGCACGGTTTGCAGTCGAACTTCAGGGTCAGCACTTCGTCACCCTGAATCAGCTGCATCGGCGCTACCTTGGTGCGCACACCGGTCACGCCCTTGGCCTGCTTGGGGCACAGGTTGAAGGAGAAGCGCAGGCAGTGCTTGGTGATCATCACCGGCACTTCACCGTGTTCTTCGTGGGCCTCGTAGGCAGCGTCGATCAGCTGCACGCCGTGGCGGTGGTAGAAGTCGCGCGCCTTCTGGTTGTACACGTTGGCCAGGAACGACAGGTGCGACTCGGGGTACACCGGTGGCGGCGAGGTCTCGGCCTTGCGCCCGCCACGCGGGTGCGCCTTGATACGCGCTTCGGTCAGCGCCTCGATGGCTTCACGGCGCAGGGCCTTGAGCTGCGAGTTGGGGATGAAGTAGGCCTGCGGCGCGTCCAGCTCGATGCTGCTGGCGTGGTACATCGTGGTCCCCAGCTGGCCGAGCAGGTCGTGCAACTGGTCCAGTGCCTGCTGCGGCTTGTTGGCCGTGCCGAACGGCCCGTCCAGGGCCACCTGCACGCGGACGCCTTCCTCGCTGCTGAGGGTGAGTATCAAGCGCTGCTCGCGCAGCACAGCATGCCATTGCACGCTAACCCGGCGCTCGGAAGAGGTGCGTTGCAGGGCCTGCTGCCAGTTGTGGTCAAGGTTGCGCGACAGCGGGTGGTTGGGCCGCAGCTTGTGCAGGCCTTCGGGCATTTCGTTTGGCTCAACGCGGTAGCGGTAGCGCTTCTGGCCGTCTTCCTCGAATTCGCCACGTGGTTCAGCGATGTTGGCGCGGAAACCCACCACTTCACGTTTGACCAGCACGTTCAGGCCGTCGCCGTTGGTCAGCGGCACCTCGGTGACCACTTGCATGTCACGCTTGCCGACCTTTTCCACCACACCCACCGGCAGGCCGGTGAAGGTGGGGGAGTCGAAGGCGCCGATATCCACTTTGCGGTCGGTCACGAAATAGTCGGTGCTGCCGCGGTGGAAGGTCTTGTCCGGGTCGGGCACGAAGAAGTGCTCGGTCCGGCCGCTGGACGCACGGGCATATTCCGGGCGGCCTTCGAGAATGGCGTCGAGCTCTTTGCGGTAGTGGGCGGTGATGTTCTTCACATAGCCCATGTCCTTGTAGCGGCCCTCGATCTTGAACGAGCGCACGCCGGCATCTACCAGGTCGGCCAGGTTGGCGGTCTGGTTGTTGTCCTTCATCGACAGCAGGTGCTTCTCGAACGCAACCACGCGACCCTGGTCATCCTTCAGGGTGTAGGGGAGGCGGCAGGCTTGCGAACAGTCGCCACGGTTGGCGCTTCGGCCAGTCTGCGCGTGGGAGATGTTGCACTGGCCGGAGAATGCCACGCACAGCGCACCGTGGATGAAGAACTCGATGGCAGCGTCGGTTTCGGCGGCGATGGCGCGGATTTGCTGCAGGTTCAGCTCACGGGCCAGTACCAGCTGGGAGAAACCGGCCTGGTCGAGGAACTTGGCCCGTTCCAGGGTACGGATGTCGGTCTGGGTACTGGCGTGGAGCTCGATCGGCGGGATGTCCAGCTCCATTACACCCAAGTCCTGCACGATCAGCGCGTCGACGCCGGCGTCGTACAGCTGATGGATCAGCTTGCGCGCAGGTTCCAGCTCATTGTCGTGGAGGATGGTGTTGATGGTGGTGAACACGCGCGCATGGTAGCGACGGGCGAACTCGACCAGTTCGGCGATCTCGCTGACCTCGTTGCAGGCGTTATGGCGCGCGCCAAAGCTTGGGCCGCCGATGTAGATGGCGTCAGCGCCGTGCAGGATCGCTTCACGGGCGATGGCCACATCACGGGCAGGGCTGAGCAGTTCCAGGTGATTCTTTGGAAGGGACATATCGTTATATTTTCGGGCTGCCACGGTTTAGGCGGGCATTGTAGCGGTGAAACGGGCTGGCGGCATCATCGGGGTGCCGAGAGGTGTATTGCTGTTACCGGCCCTATCGCCGGCAAGCCAGCGCCCACAGGAGTTGCATAGGGCTTGAGGCCAATGCGGTCGAGGTGGGCGCTGGCTTGCCGGCGATAGGGCCCTTGCAGGTAGCTCAGCGCTTGGCAGCCATCGCCGTGACTTCTACGCGCATGCCGTCAAATGCCAGCGACGCCACACCCACGGCCGCACGTACCGGCCATGGCTTGCTGAAGAAGCGCTGGTACACCTCGTTGAACGCGGCACGGTCGGCCATGTCGGTCAGGTAGATGGTCAGGTGCAGCACGCGGTCCATGCCGCTGCCAGCCTTTTCCAGCGCCACTTTCAACGCCTGCAGGGTGCATTCGCTTTGCTCGACGATGCCGCCCAGTTCCAGGCTGCCGTCGGCGTGGGTCGGGATCTGGGTGGTGACCAGTACGCCGTTGAATTCGGCGACGTCGGACGAAATCGACTCGGCGTCCGGGTCCGGGGTGTAGATGATGTCTGCATGTGCCATGGTGTGTTTTGCCTTGCTACGGAAGGAAAACGGCAAGCCTACGCGAGCAGGCGCACCCGGTCGAGGGCACCCCGGTGTTTGAAATGCGCGACGTTCGCCGTCAGAATCGCGCCCATTGCAAAGCCAGGGGCACACTTTGAACGAACAGACTTTGTCCAGGCGCCTGGAGCGCGTGGCCGCACATGTGCCGCAGGGCGCGCGCCTGGCCGATATCGGCTCGGACCACGGTTACCTGCCGGTGGCATTGATGCTGCGCGGCGTACTCGAGGCCGCTGTAGCGGGTGAGGTGGCGCAGACGCCGTTCGCCTCGGCCCAACGCAACGTGCGCAGAAACGGCCTGCAAGACCGGGTCACCGTGCGCCTGGCGGATGGGCTGGCAGCGGTCGAGCCGCAAGACCACATCTCGGTGGTCAGCATCTGCGGCATGGGCGGCGACACCATGTGCGAGATCCTCGAGGCCGGCAAGCAGCGCCTTGGTGGCATCACGCGGCTGGTACTGCAGCCCAATGGCGGTGAGCGTGAGCTGCGCCAGTGGCTGGCGGATAACGGTTACCACATCGTCAACGAAGAGCTGCTGCGGGAAAACCGCTTCGATTACGAGATCATCGTCGCCGAGCCGGGCAGGGTGGAATATAGCCCTGAACAGCTGTACTTCGGCCCAGTGTTGATGCAGGAGAAAAGCGAGGCGTTTCTGGTCAAGTGGCGGCGCATGCTGCGGCAAAAGCAGCAGACCCTGGCCAATTTCCAGCGGGCTCGCGATGCGGTGCCTCAGGCGAAAATCGACGACTTCAATCAGCAGGTGGGCTGGATCACCCAGGTCCTGGCCTGACTCACTGCTGCGAGCAGTTGCCCATTTCGCGGTAGTCGATTTCGCGCTTCTGGCCCTGGTGGTCGACATACACCATGTGCGCAGTGCCGACCTGGCAGTCGGCGGCGTTGCTGGCGGGGGTGATGGAGATGACCTTGGCCACGTCCAGCGGCATGCCGTACTCATACGTGCTGCTGGCTGCCTTTGTACTGCCTGCATCAGCAAGGGCACCAAACGAGGCGAAGGCAGCAGCAACAGCAAGGACAGCGATCGAACGTTTCATGACAGGTTCCTTTTCTTGAATGTATGACTAATGATGTATTCATTGGTCATTCACAATAAATGGGCTGTTCCGTGATAGATTCCTGCCTGTAACGCAAGAATAAGACTGAACAAGGAGCACACTTTCATGGACATGCTGCATGCCATGCGTACCTTCGCCAGGGTGGTGGAATGTGGCAGCTTCGCTGCAGCCGCCAATGCGTTGGATATTTCAGCAGCGCAGGTTTCGCGTATCGTCGCCGAGCTGGAAAACCAGCTGCAGACCCGCCTGTTGCACCGCACCACCCGGCGGCTGCGCATGAGCGAGGCGGGCGAGCGGTTTCTGGAGCGCGCGCGGCAAATCATGCTGCTGACCGAAGAGGCGGTGGGTGAGGCCCGCGGTGCGCACCTCACGCCTCGCGGCCATTTGCGTTTGCATTGCCCGCACGGCCTGGGGCTGCTGCTGATGCCGCTGGTGGCCGGCTACAACGCACTGTGCCCGGAGGTGGTGATCGAGCTGACGCTGTCGCAGCGCAACCCTGACCCGCTGGCCGAAGGGCATGACGTGGTCATCACCGTGGACGGCGCGCTGCCGGACTCACAGCTGATTGCCGTCCCGCTCGGCAATATTTTCAGTATTCCCTGTGCAGCACCCAGCTATCTGGAGCGGCATGGGGTGCCTGAGCGCCCCGAGGACCTGCATGGGCACCGCTGCCTGCGCATGGCGTATCCCATGTATGAAGGTGACTGGGTATTCCCCCAGGGTGTGGACCAGTGTGTGATCACACCGAGTGACAACTTCTCCACCAACGTTGCCGATGCCATGCTGGTGGCCAGTGAGTTGGGCATGGGCATTGGCCTGCTACCGTTCTATACGGCCAGCCAGGCGATCGAGCAAGGGCGGTTGTGCAGGCTGCTGGCGCCGTACCGCCTGCGCGAGAGCGCGCTGTATGCGATGTACCCGTCACGGCATTATCTGGATGCCAAGGTGCGGACCTGGATCGATTACCTCAAGGAGCAGTTGCCAGCGTTGTTCGAGGGGCATGCGCAGGTGGTGGATGATTCGCGGTACTGGCGTTGAAACGCAGATCCGCTTACTTGTGGGAGCGGCCTTGTGCCGCGATTGGGCCGCAAGGCCGCTCCCACAGATGGGGACCGCCGTACTACAGGGGGTAGTGCTTCAGCTCGCGTGCAATCAGCATGCGCTGGATCTCGCTCGACCCTTCATAGATCTGGGTAATCCGCGCATCGCGGTAATAGCGTTCCACCGGGTAATCTTCCAGGTAGCCATACCCGCCATGCACCTGGATCGCCATCGAACACACCCGCTCGGCCATTTCCGAAGCGAACAGCTTGGCCTGTGATGCCTCCGACAGGCACGGTTTGCCGGCGCTGCGCAGGCGGGCGGCATGCAGGATCAGCAAACGTGCGGCGTTTACCTGTACCTGCATGTCGGCCAGCAGGTTGGCGATGCTTTGGTGTTCGTTGATCGGTTTGCCAAATTGCACCCGGTCGCGCGAGTAGACCAGCGCCGCCTCGAAGGCTGCACGGGCAATGCCTAACGCCTGGGCGGCGATGCCGATACGGCCGCCTTCAAGGTTGGACAGGGCGATGGCCAGGCCCTTGCCACGCTCGCCAAGGATGTTGGCTGCGGGGATGCGGCAATTGTCGAAGGTGACCGCGCAGGTGTCGGAGGCGCGGATGCCCATCTTGTGCTCGCTGCGGTCGACCTTGAAGCCCGGGTTGTCGGTGGGCACCAGGAACGCCGAGAGGCCCTTCTTGCCCAGCTCCGGGTCGGTCACCGCGAAGACGATGGCCAAGCCGGCGCGGCGTGCATTGCTGACGAATTGTTTGGCACCATTGATTACCCACTCGCCATCGACCCGTTCGGCGCGGGTGCGCAGGTTGTGCGCCTCGGAGCCGGCCTGGGGCTCTGTCAGGCAGAAGCAGCCAATCACCTCGCCGCTGGCCAGGCGTGGCAGCCATTGCTGTTGTTGCTCGGCAGTACCGTAGGCCAGCAGAGGGCCGCAGCCTACCGAGTTGTGAATGCTCATCATCGCCCCGGTGGCGCCGCAGCCTGCGGCGATTTCTTCCACGGCCAGGGCGTAGGCGACGTAGTCGGTGTAGCTGCCGCCGAAGTCCTCTGGTACCACCATGCCCAGCAGGCCCAGGTCGCCCATCTTGCGCACCACGCCGTCATCGATCCAGCCGGCCTTTTCCCAGGCCTGGGCGTGTGGGGCGATCTCGCCGCGGGCAAAATCCCGGGCCATGTCGCGGATCATGATCTGTTCTTCGCTCAGTTCAAGGTCTTGCATCTGTGTACTCCCGGGCTCACAGGCCTTCGAAGAATTGGTCCACCCGCTGCTGCTGCAGCGCGGCCAGGGTCGGCGGGTTCCAGCGAGGCTGTTTGTCCTTGTCGATGATCAGGGCGCGCACGCCTTCGATGATGTCGCCATGCTGGAACCACTGGCGGTCCAGGTGCAGCTCCATGGCAAAGCAGTCTTCCAGCCCTAGCTGGCGACCGCGGCGCAACATCTCCAGAGTAACCGCCATGGCCAGCGGTGAGCGGCTTTCCAGCTGGTCGGCGGCGGCCACTGCCCAGGCATGGCTGTCGCCGATGCTGACCGCACGCAGTTGCTCGACGATGGCTTGCAGGGTGGGCAGGGAGAAGAAGTGATCGATGACCGGACGCAGTTTTTCCAGGGGGGCATCACTCAAAACCTGGGTGCCGAGCCTGGCCAGCAGGTTCTGCAGGTCCTTGAGCGGGTTGTCGCCAAAGCTCAGTTGGTCCAGGCCCTGGTCGAGGGCGGCAAGCTGGTCACTGGCCAGGTACCAGTCGGCCAGGCCGCAGTAAAGGGCGTCGGCCGCCTGGATCTGGGTGCCGCTGACGCCCAGGTAAATCCCCAGCTCGCCGGGGATGCGCGACAGGAAGTAGCTGCCGCCGACATCGGGGAAGTAGCCGATGCCCACTTCGGGCATGCCCAGCCGGCTGCGCTCGGTGACCACGCGCAGGTCGCAGCCCTGGGCCAGGCCCATGCCGCCGCCGAGGGTGAAGCCGTCCATCAGTACCAACACGGGCTTGCGGTAGCGGTGGATGAGCAGGTCGAGGGCGTATTCCTCGACAAAGAAGGTTTCATGCAGCGTGTCGCCCGCTTTGAAACTGTCGTGCAGCGAGCGGATGTCACCACCGGCACAGAAGCCTTTGGGCCCCTCGCCGCGCAGCACCACGGCGCGCACGTGCGGGTCTTCGGCCCACTGGTCCAGGTGCTGGCGCAGGCTACGAACCATGTTCAGGGTGAGGGCATTCAAGCCGGCGGGGCGGTTCAGGGTCAGGTGGCCAACCTGGTTGCGGACTTCGGCCAGTACAGGCTCGGTTGCCAAGGTTTGAGCGTGCGCAGTCATTGCGTTCTCCCTGCTTTGTTATTGATTTTCCAAGTGAAGTCTGGAGTTCGCTGGAGGATCGCAGGATCCTGTCATGCGAATTTGCCCTGCACAATCGACAATTATGCAGGGGTATCGTGCATTTTTGCCGTGGGTGAGTCCTCTAGCAGGGCAATTCATTAACCTTACCGTAATGAACACGCCGGCAGCTTGATTGATCCGCCGGGCAGCACAGCCCTAAGGTGATGTCCACGACAGCGAACCTGTGGAGTCACCATGACAATAACTCAGAATCCACCGCCGCAATGGTCGCGGCGGCGCGCCGAAAAGCAGCGCCGCCTCGATCGGGTCCGCCACCTTGCCGACGGCGTGGTGCTGCCCACCGAACGTATCGTCGAAGCCCTCGAACTGTTGCTGGCCCCCGGCGACCGGGTGGTGCTGGAAGGCAACAATCAGAAGCAGGCCGACTTCCTGTCGCGCTCGCTGGCCAAAGTCGACCCCGGGCGCCTGCACGACCTGCACATGATCATGCCCAGCGTCAGCCGCGCCGAGCACCTTGACCTGTTCGAACGCGGCATTGCCCGCAAGCTCGACTTTTCCTTCGCCGGCCCGCAGAGCCTGCGCATCGGCCAGTTGCTGGAAGATGGCCTGCTCGAAGTCGGTGCCATCCACACCTATATCGAGCTGTACTCGCGGCTGCTGGTCGACCTGATCCCCAATGTCACCCTGGTGGCCGGTTTCATGGCCGACCGTGACGGCAACCTGTACACCGGCCCCAGCACCGAAGATACCCCCGCACTGGTAGAGCCTGCTGCCTTCAGCGACGGCATTGTCATCGCCCAGGTCAACCAGCTGGTGGACCGCGTCGATGACTTGCCACGGGTCGACATACCGGCGTCCTGGGTCGACTTTGTGGTGGTGGCCGACCAGCCTTTCTACATCGAGCCGCTGTTTACCCGAGACCCGCGCCACATCAAGCCGGTGCATGTGCTCATGGCGATGATGGCCATACGCGGCATCTACGAAAAACACCAGGTGCAGTCGCTGAACCACGGCATCGGCTTCAATACCGCCGCCATCGAGCTGATCTTGCCCACCTACGGCGAGTCTCTGGGCCTGAAGGGCAAGATCTGCCGCAACTGGACGCTCAACCCTCACCCGACCCTGATCCCGGCCATCGAGACCGGTTGGGTGCAAAGCGTGCACTGCTTCGGCACCGAGCTGGGCATGGAGGATTACATCGCCCAGCGCCCGGACGTGTTCTTCACCGGCCGCGATGGTTCGCTGCGTTCCAACCGCATGATGTGCCAGCTGGCGGGGCAATACGCTGTCGACCTGTTCATCGGCGCCACTTTGCAAGTGGATGGCGATGGCCATTCCTCGACCGTGACCCGCGGCCGCCTGGCCGGTTTTGGCGGTGCGCCGAATATGGGCCACGACCCGCGTGGCCGGCGCCACGCGACCCCGGCCTGGCTCGACATGACCGTGCCGGAAACCCTGCTGGAGCGCGGCCGCAAGCTGGTGGTGCAAATGGTCGAAACCTACCAGGAAGGCGGCAAGCCCACCTTCGTGGAAACCCTCGATGCCGTGGAAGTCGCCAAGAAGGCCGGCATGCCGTTGGCGCCGGTGATGATCTACGGCGATGACGTCACCCACCTGCTGACCGAGGAGGGCATTGCCTACCTGTACAAGGCCCGCAGCCTGGAAGAACGCCAGCAGATGATCGCCGCGGTGGCAGGGGTTACCGCCATCGGCCTGCGCCACGATCCGAAAGACACCCTGCGCATGCGCCAGCAAGGCCTGATCGCCTTGCCCGAAGACTTGGGCATTCGCCGCACCGACGCCAGCCGCGAGCTGCTGGCCGCCCGCAGCATTGCCGAGCTGGTCGAGTGGTCCGGCGGCCTCTACAACCCGCCTGCACGGTTCAGGAGCTGGTGATGAAAGCACTCATTCTCGCACTCCCCCAGGTTCCTGTGGGAGCGGGTTCACCGGCGAAGAGGCCAGCCCAGGCATCCGAAATTCCCCTGGCCGACCACCTCGCCGACCTGGCCGTTGAAGCCCTGATCGACGAAGCCGACCTGTCCCCCAAACCCGGGCTGGTCGACCGCCGCAGCAACGGCGCCCACAAAGACATGACCCTGACCTTGATGCACGCTTCGGCCCTGGCCTTGTGGCCATGCCTGCGCAACATGGCCGAAGCCGCCCAGTCCATCGGCCAGGTTGGTCAACCTCTGCGCGCCGCACTGGGCCAGCTCGGCCGCGAAGGCGAGGCCGCGATGCTTGCCGCCACCCACGGGGTAAACACCCACCGCGGCGCCATCTGGGCACTGGGCCTGCTGGTGGCGTCCACGGCCCTCGATACCCAGGCAGACGCCTGCACGCTGGCCGCCCGTGCCGGGCGCATCGCGCTGTTCGACGACCCGGCCATGCCGCACCAGGACAGCCACGGCTCGCAGGTACGCCACCGCTACGGCACCGGCGGTGCCCGCGAACAGGCACAGCAAGGCTTCCCCGCCGTGGTCGGGTACGGCCTGCCACAACTGCAACGTAGCCGCGCTGCCGGGGCCAGCGAGTCGCATGCCCGGCTTGATGCGTTACTGGCAATCATGGCCGTGCTCAGCGACACCTGTGTGCTCTGGCGCAGCGGCCCGGCCGGGCTGGCTGCCGTCCAGCAAGGTGCCCGCGCCGTACTTGCCGAGGGCGGCAGCGCCACCTTGGCAGGGCGCCGGCACCTGCGCGGGCTGGACCAGCAACTGCTGCACCTGAACGCCTCACCGGGCGGCGCCGCCGATTTGCTGGCCGCCTGCCTGTTCCTCGACAAAGCCGGGAGCCTGTGAAATGGAAACCCTGAATTTTCAATTCCCCGCCGCCGAACCTGGCCGTGGCCGCACGCTGGTGGGCTGCGTCAGCTCCGGCGACCTCGAGGTGCTGATCGAGCCCGGCACTGCCGGCAGCCTGCACATCCAGGTGATGACCTCGGTCAATGGCAGCGGTGCCCGCTGGGCGCAACTGTTCCAGCGCCTGTTCGAGGGCCGTGCCTGGCCGGCCGTGAACATCGACATCCACGATTTCGGCGCCACGCCAGGCGTGGTGCGCTTGCGCCTTGAGCAAGGCTTCGAGGAGATTGCCCATGACTGACACCGAACGCTTGCTGCGCAGCCGCAGCTTTGTCGAACTGGGCGCCCGACAGCGCGCCCGCGCCGTGCTCGACCCGGGCAGCTTCCGCGAACTGCTGGGCCCGTTCGATCGGCTGATGTCGCCGTGGCTGCCGCGACAGGGCATCGTGCCTCAGGCCGATGATGGCGTGGTTATCGCCAAAGGCCGGCTGAACGGGCGCCATGCCGTAGTCGCTGCCATTGAAGGTGGCTTCCAGGGGGGCAGCATGGGCGAGGTGGGTGGTGCAAAAATCGCCGGCGCCTTGGAGCTGGCCATCGAAGACACTCGCAACGGTACTCCCACCTGCGCTGTGTTGCTGCTGGAAACCGGTGGCGTTCGCCTGCAAGAGGCCAACCTGGGCCTGGCGGCGATTGCCGAGATCCAGGCGGCGATTGTCGAGCTGCGGGCCTTGCAGCCGGTGATCGGCCTGATTGCAGGTTCGGTAGGTTGCTTTGGCGGCATGTCCATCGCCGCAGGCCTGTGCAGCCACCTGCTGGTGACCCGCGAAGCGCGCCTGGGCCTCAACGGCCCGCAGGTGATCGAGCAGGAAGCCGGCATCGGCGAATACGATGCCAAGGACCGCCCCTTCATCTGGAGCCTGACGGGTGGCGAGCAACGCTACGCCAGCGGGTTGGTGGACGGCTATGTGGCCGATGATATCGATGCACTGCGCGATCGCTTGTTGCAACTGCTCGATGCACCCTCCAAAGACCGCGCCAGCCAGCACGCCTGGTTCCTCGACCGGCTGGCCCGGCTGGGCGAAAACTGCCCACAACTGGATGCCGCCGCCGTGCGCGCCCTTTATCAAGGAGAAGCCCAATGAACCGTGCCTTGAACTGGCTGCCGGGCCTGGCCGGCGGGCAAGCCTTGCCGGGCTACCCCGCGTCGCTGCGGGTGATCGACGGCGAACTGGACAACCGCCTGGCGCGCTTCATCGCCGTGGTACCCGATGCCGACAACCCATTCCCCCGTGCCCGCTCGGGCGAGGTCGGCCTGCTGGAAGGTTGGGGCCTGGCCAAGGCGGTGAGCGAGGCGGTGGAAGCTGACCGCGATGGCCAGAAGCGGGCCATTGTCGCGGTGGTCGACGTGCCCAGCCAGGCCTACGGCCGCCGCGAGGAGGCGTTGGGCATTCACCAGGCACTGGCCGGTGCCGTGCAGGCCTACGCCCAGGCGCGGTTGGCCGGGCACCCGGTAATCGGTCTGCTGGTCGGCAAGGCCATGTCCGGTGCCTTTCTTGCCCACGGTTACCAGGCCCAGCGCCTGATCGCCCTGGACGATGCCGGGGTCATGGTGCATGCCATGGGCAAGGCGGCTGCGGCGCGGATTACCCTGCGAAGCGTCGAGCAACTTGAGGCTCTGGCCGCCGAAGTGCCCCCCATGGCCTACGACCTGGCCAGCTACGCCTCGCTGGGCCTGCTGTGGCGCCGCCTGACAGTGGACAACGCCGAGGCACCGAGCCGCGCCGACATTGCCCAGGTGCGTGCCTGCCTGGCAGAAGCGGTGCACGATATTGGCAGCTCGACCGACCTGTCGTCACGGCTGGCGGGGGAAAACCGCAGCGCTTCGCGCCTGGTACGCGAACAGCTGCGCCGCCAGTGGCAGGGCGCTTGAGATGAGCGCGCCAAGGCCGCACGACCTGCTGTGGGGGATGCCCGTGTCGGGCTTGCCCGCCGATGCGCCGCAGTGGGCGCAGGACGTGCTGGCAAGCGGCCGGCCGGTGGTGGTGCGCCGCGCCACCTGTGAGGATGGCTGGGTGGCGGTTGGGGTGCGTGGTGTGGGCCGGGCACAGCGGTTGGGTGTGTTGATGCGCCTGGCCGATATCCAGCGTCGGCAAGGCCCCGAAGTGCTGCGTGTGAACGTACAAAGCCCATGGCCTGCGCTACAGGCACTGGCCTCGGTCGCCCCGGTATTGCAGGCCAGCGGCCTGGAATGGGGGCCGACGGGCGGGGTGGGGTATCAGATTGCGACCGGCGTTGAAGTGGTACACGCCGACAGTGACCTGGACCTGCTGCTGCGTACCCCGCAACCACTGGCCCGCGCTCAGGCGCGGGAGCTGCAGGATATCCTCGACTGCGCGCCGTGCCGTATCGATGTGCAACTGGAAACCCCGGCAGGCGCCATTGCCTTGCGCGAATGGGCCGGTTTTGCCCGCCGCGTGCTGCTCAAGTCGCCGCATGGCCCGCGCTTGGTCAGCGAGCCTTGGGCAGTGATGGAGCGTGCCGCATGAGCAGCCTGTTCGCCTTCCCTGGCCAGGGGGCTCAGCAGGTGGGGATGCTGCAGCATCTGCCAGAGGGCGCCGGGCAGCTGCTGGAGGAGGCCAGCGATACCCTGGGCGAAGCTGCGCAGGCGCTGGACAGCCCGCAAGCGCTGCAGTCTACCCGGGCGGTTCAGCTGTGCCTGCTGCTGAGTGGCGTGGCCTGGGCACGTTGGCTGATGCAGCGCAGCCCTGCGCCGGATTATGTGGCGGGCTTGTCGATTGGCGCTTATCCCGCAGCTGTCACGGCGGGCGCCCTGGGTTTTGCCGATGCCGTGCGCCTGGTCGCCCTGCGTGGCCGGTTGATGCAGTGTGCCTATCCGCAAGGCTACGGCATGACTGCACTCAATGGCATGGACTTGGCCACTGTCGAGCGTTTGCTGGTGGATGCCGGCGGTGAGGTGCATGTCGCAAACCTCAACAGTGAAAACCAGATTGTCATCGCCGGTAGCGATTCGGCGATGGCTGCGGTCGCAGCCCGTGCGCGTCGTCTTGGCCAAGGCGTCGCCCGGCGCCTTGCGGTCAGCGTGCCTTCGCATTGCCCGCTGCTTGATGGCCCGGCAGCGGAACTGGCCAGTGCCTTCGCCTCGGTCGAGTTGCACCGCCCACGCATCACCTACCTCAGCGGCAGCAGCGCGCGCCCGGTGTTCGACCCGCAGCGCCTGCGCGACGACCTGGCGGGCAACATGGCAAGGGTGGTCGACTGGCGTGCCACGTTGCGCAACGCCTTTGAGCGTGGCGTGCGACTGCACCTGGAAATACCGCCCGGCAGCGTGCTCAGCGGGCTGGCCCGGGCCGTGTTCGAACAGGGCAGGGTAGTGGCCGTGGAAGGCACCCGTTGGGACACGGTGGATGCGCTGCTGCGCCAGGAGGTGGCTGACCGGCGATGATGGCTGGCTAACGCAATCCCTGTGGGAGCGGCCTTGCGTCGCGATTGGGCCGCAGAGCGGCCCCGGCAATTCTGAAGTGAAGCGAAGATCCCTGGGGGCGCTGCGCACCCCTGTCGCGACACAAGGCCGCTCCCACAAAGACCGCGAACGCCGCATAAGTGTGTGTTTACGAAGAACAACAACAAGCAACTTCGACACAACCTGAGGACAACAACAATGATCATCTATGGTGTGGCTCTGCTGGCGGTCTGCACGCTTGCTGGCGTTATCGTCGGCGACTTCCTGGGCGTGCTGCTGGGCGTCAAATCCAATGTGGGCGGGGTTGGCATCGCCATGATCCTGCTGATCTGCGCACGGCTGTACATGCACCGCAATGGCGGCATGAGCAAGGAATGCGAGTTCGGTGTCGGCTTCTGGGGTGCCATGTACATCCCGGTAGTGGTGGCCATGGCGGCCCAGCAGAACGTGGTCACCGCCCTGCACGGCGGGCCGGTGGCGCTGCTGGCGGCAGTGGGCGCGGTGCTGGTGTGCGGCGCGACCATCGCCCTGATCAGCCGCAGCCACCGCGGCGAGCCTTTGCCCGCGCTTGAACCCGCCCCTGAAACCCGCGCGCAGGTTACCCCTGCAGGAGGTCGTTGAACATGTGGCCGATTATTGAAAATGCCTTGGAGCACAACGGCCTGGTCACCGCCTTTGCTGCGGTGGGCGCAATCATGTGGTTGTCGGTTGTGCTGTCGAAATACCTCACCTTCGGCCGGGTGCACGGCTCGGCTATCGCCATCGTCATCGGCCTGGTGCTGGCCTGGGTCGGTGGCACCGTGACGGGCGGGCAAAAAGGCCTGGCCGACATGGCGCTGTTCTCCGGCATCGGCCTGATGGGCGGGGCCATGCTGCGTGACTTCGCCATTGTTGCGACGGCCTTCGAGGTGCAGGCCACCGAAGCGCGCAAAGCCGGGATGATTGGCTTGGTGGCGCTGCTGCTGGGCACGGTGCTGCCATTCATTGTTGGCGCGGCAGTCGCCTACGCCTTCGGCTACCGCGATGCGGTGAGCATGACCACCATCGGCGCAGGTGCCGTGACCTATATCGTCGGCCCGGTGACCGGGGCGGCGCTGGGTGCCAGCTCGGACGTGATGGCTTTGTCGATTGCCACCGGGCTGATCAAGGCGATCCTGGTGATGGTGTTCACCCCGGTGTCGGCGCGCCTGCTGGCGCTCGACAACCCGCGCTCGGCGATGGTGTTCGGCGGGTTGGCCGGAACGGTGTCGGGGGTGACCGCCGGGCTGGCGGCGACGGACCGGCGGCTGGTGCCGTATGGCGCATTGACCGCCACCTTCCATACCGGGTTGGGGTGCCTGATGGGGCCGTCGATTCTGTATTTCTGCGTACGTGGTCTGGTCGGCTGACGTCGTACCCTCCTTTCTGTGGGAGCGGGCGTGCCCGCAAAGCAGGCGACTCGGTGCATGGCACCGGCTTCGCCGGTGTTCGTGGCCACGTCCGCTCCCACAGTGATTGCATCGCCTTCAAGTCATGCAACCCGTTGCCCCCAAATCGGGGAAAACCGCCGGGGGATCCTCCCCAACTTGTTTCGATTGATCGTGCAAACCCCTGATAAATAATAAAAATATCCTTCTGGCATACACCTTGCTCCACCCCTCCACAGAGTTCCCGTGCCCCGGAGGTGTAGCATGTCGACGCCACGCAAAGGCCCCCTTCTGTCATCACTCGTTCTGGCCCTGTTAGGCTGGGAAGCGACCAGCGAGGCGGCCGTGCAGTGCCAGCGCACCTTGGTCGCCAACGTGGTGGCACTGGACCAGCCACTGATGTTCAACCGCCTTGGCGCACAAAACGCCAACGGCATGATGTTCGCCCTGCGCGAAGATGTGGTGGACGACAAACAGGTCCCCCTCAGCAAGGGTGGCGCCGCAGTGCCGGGCAAGGTCACCCTGCGCCCCGACAAGCGCCCGCGGCCGATTGTGCTGCGGGTAGCAGCCGGTGACTGCCTCACAGTCAACCTGACCAACCTGCTGGCTTACCAGGCCAACCCCAACAAGCACGGCATCGAGGCCGAAGAGCCCGAGGGTGAGGAGGAGGGGCCGGAGGTTGAAAACCAAGGCGGTGAAGGCGTTGTAGCCGACGAACAGGTCGCCGAGCGCATGGTCGGCTTCCAGGTCAACGGCATGCAGGCGGTCAACAGTATCGCCGACATCTCCGCCTATACCGGGCGCAACGGCAATTTCTTCGCCAGCCCCGGCAGCACCCGCAGCTATACCTTGTATGCCGAGCGCGAAGGGGCATTTGCCGCTACCAGCAAGGCGGCCACGTTCGGCGGCGAAGGCACGGCAGGCAATGTTGCCAATGGCCTGTTCGGTCAGGTGGTGGTGGTACCCAAGTTGGGCCGCACCTACCGCAACACCCTCACCGAAGAAGAAATGCGCCTGGCCACGACCGGCCGCACTGCCACCGGCCAGCCAGTGATCGACTATGAAGCCCGCTACCCCCAGGCAGAGCCTTGGATCACCGAGGGCAAGGCTGGCAAACCGATCATTGCCATGGTTAATGGCAACGAGATCATCAACAGCGAAACCGATGCCATCGTCATGGGCCCCAACCCTGACGGCAGCTTCCCCAAGTCGACCTACCCACTGGAAAGCATCGGCAAGCGCAACCCGGCGTTGCCCAACCGGCTGGAGGCGTTCCGTGATTTCGCCTCGCAGTTCGCCGACGAGGTCGCCGGTACCCAGGCGTTCCCCGGCTACTGGGCTGACCCGGTGATGGGCCATGTGCTGGAGCCGACACGCGATTCATTCATGATCAACTACGGTTCCGGTGGCATGGGTGCCGAAGTGGTTGCCAACCGCCTGGGGGTAGGCCCGATGCACGACTGCCTGTCGTGCGCTTACGAAGAGTTCTTCCTGAGCGCTCACACCGTCGGTGACATCGGCACCCTGGTGGATGTGCCGGCCAACGTCGGCCTGGAGCACATCCGCCCGGGTGAAGTCCCCCCGGCCAGCGCTGTCGGGGTCAAGGCCAGCATGGCCCTTTATCCCTCAGAGCCGGCCAACGTGCACCATAGCTATATCGGTGACTTCACCAAGTTCCGCAACACCCACAACGGCCACGAACAGCACATCTTCCACTTGCATGGCCACCAGTGGCTATTCAACCCCAATGACGACAATTCCGACTATATCGATGCCCAGGGTATCGGCGCTGGCGTCGGCTACACCTACGAAATCGCCAATGGCGGATCGGGGAACCGCAACCGGGTGGCCGGTGATGCCATCTACCATTGCCACTTCTACCCGCACTTCGCCCAAGGCATGTGGGCCATGTGGCGCGTACACGACGTGTTCGAAGAAGGCACCCGCCTTGAGGTGAGCGGGCAGGGCGAGAACGGCTTCCACAGCACGCCGTTCGCCCTGCGCAGCGGCAAGCCGGCCGTGGGGGCCCGTGCGCTGCCAGACGGCGAGATCATCGCCGGCACGCCGATTCCGGCCATCGTACCGTTGCCCGGCAAGGCCATGGCACCGATGCCCGGCAAGGTCGTGGTCGTGCCGAAGCTCTCTGAAGCGCTGGTTGCCGCCACCGAGGATGACGACACCGAAGAAGAGGGCGATGACGACCACGCCAGCCAGGGGGCTGTACGCAAGGCCGTGGGCTCGCTGGCGCTGGTCGACCGCACCGAGGCCAACCGCAACGCCGACGGCACCCTGAAAAACCCAGGCTACCCGTTCTGGATCGGCGGCATTGAAAGCAGCGTCGGCAACCGCCCGCCGACCCCGCCGCTGGACATGCTCGACCCAGCCCTGGCCCGGCAGTTGAAAGACAGCGGCAAAGCCCTGTGGGCCAACCTGGATGCGAACCAGGTCGATGGCTGGAACGGCGGCCTTGGCCGCCATGCACTGGACGGTGTATCCGCCGGTGGCGAAGCGCAAACCACCACCACCAAGCTGGACTTCACCAAGGTCGTGCACAAGGCCAAAGCCATCTATCTGCCAGAAGAGGGCACCGATGTCGAACAGGCGGCCATGCAATTCCACGCCATGGCCGAGCACCCCAGCTATGCCCTGATCCCTGGTAGCCAGCCGGTGCCCAAGGCGTTTCGCACCAATGGCGCCTTGCCGACTGCCGGCGCGCCGTTCTACGAACCGTGCATGGATGACCGCGGCAAGCGCCTCACTCAATCCTCCGGTGCGGGTGAGTTCGTTAGCGGCGAGAGCCTGACCGGCGTCAACTTCCGTGGCGCTTCCGCCTTTACCGCCGACCGTCCACGTATCTACAAAGGTGCCAACATCCAGTTCGATGCGGTGTACAACAAGGTCGGCTACCACTTCCCCCAGGCTCGCATCATCGCCTTGTGGGAAGACGCCTGGCCAGTGATCACCAAGCAGCGCCCGCCAGAGCCACTGGTGATGCGCATGAACACCTTCGACTGCACCATGTACCAGCACACCAACCTGATCCCGAACATCTACGAGATGGACGACTACCAGGTGCGCACCCCGACCGATGTGATCGGCCAGCACATCCACTTGCCGAAGTGGGACCTGACCGCTGCCGACGGCTCGGCCAATGGCTGGAACTATGAAGACGGCATTCTTTCGCCCGGCAGCGTGGTCGAGCGGGTGCAGGCTATTCGTGCATACAACGGCTGCACCGAGGGCGATAGCCGCGACGATACCGCTGCCTGTCCGAAAGCCAGACAGCATCCGTACTTCGGCCGCTTCGGCCGGGCTGACTGGCTGGGCGCACGCACGGCCATGCAGCGCTGGTTCGCAGACCCGCTGGTGAACGTGCATAACATCGACCGTGGCCTGGGCACCATCTTCACCCACGACCACCTTGGCCCATCGACCCACCAGCAACTGGGCCTGTATGCCACCGTGCTGGCCGAACCGGCCGGGTCCACCTGGTATCACGCCGAAACCGGCGAGCAGCTGTACAACCCTGCCACCCGCCAGGACGGAGGCCCGACGTCATGGCAGGCGGTAATCCAGACTGGCGACCACGATGGCGATGGCAAGAACGACAGCTACCGAGAGTTCTTCCTGGAATACAGCGACTTCCAGCATGCCTATGAAGCCGGGGTTTACGTAGGCGCAGGGCCGGACGGCGTGCCCAGTGCCCAGTCGTACCCGGCCACCGCCGACAGCTTCCGCTACGCAATCAACCCGCCAGTGCGCGGCAAGGCATCGAACCTGCTGGAGGCCATTGTCGAAGAACGTGGCGGTATCAACCCTGGCTGCCCAAGCCGGCCATGTCCGCAGGCGATCTCGGTGGATGACCCTGGCATGTTCGTCGTCAACTATCGCAACGAGCCGCTGGCCCTGCGCGTGTTCGACCCGAACAAGGTTGGCCCGGACGGCAAGCGTGGCATGCAGGCCGACGGCCTGGCCGGCGACCTCAGCTATGCCATGCAAACCCGCACCGACCGCGCCATCCCGGCGATGAACCTGTCACCCTCGGCGATAACTTCGGCCGTGGGTCCTACCGGCGGCACCACGCTGTTCCCGCCGCACATCAACAAGGCTGGCGCCGAGCCGGGCGACCCTTTCACCCCGCTGCTGCGCACCTACTCCGGTGACAACGTGCGCCTGCGGATGCACGCCGGTGGCCATGAGGAGGAGCACAACGTCACCCTGCATGGCGTGAAGTGGCTGCAGAACGGCACAGGTTTCGGTAATAGCTCAAACTCGGGCTGGAAGTCGTCGCAGATGATTGGTATCTCCGAGCAGATGGGCTTTATGGCACCGGTGTCGATGATCTCCAGTTCCGCCGCCACCAACGGCGACTATCTGTACTCGCTGGACGCCGCCCTGGAAGGCTACTGGAACGGTATCTGGGGCATCATGCGCAACTACACCGCGCAGCGTCCCGACCTGTTCCCGCTGCCCAACAACCCGCAACCGGTGGCCATGCGCAACACCGTGAACTTTGACGGCATCTGCCCGAAAACCACGGCCAACCCCAACGGCATCGGCACTCGCACCACGGTCAAGCGCAACTACGAGATCGTTGCGGCGCTGGCCAATGACATTCTCGAAAACCGTAATGGCGTCAGCATCAATGACGTGGAGGGTATCGGCCAACATGTCGGTGGCGCGCTCAAGGCCAACGGCGGCACCTTGGTGTTCAATAGCCGTAGAACCGCCATCCCGCTGGTGAGTGGTATAGACCCCGAAGATGGGGAGCCCTTCACCATCGGTGGTCACAGTGCACCGCTGCATGACCCGACCGCGATCCTGTACGTGCGCAAGGCTGACCTCGACGCCACCACCGGCAAGCTCAAGGCGGGTGTGCCGGTAGAGCCTCTGGTGCTGCGCGCCAACGCCGGCGACTGCATCAGCATCACCCTGGAGAACCGCCTGCCGCTGGTGATGCCAGACCTGCCGAGCACGGCAGTGATGCACAACGTGGTCAAGCGTGACCGCTTCGACAGCGAAGGTGCCACAGCCTTTGCCAACAACCTGATGCGGCCGTCGAGCCACGTGGGCCTGCATGCGCAGTTGCTGGCTTACGACATCACCAAGTCCGACGGCGCCAACGTAGGCCTGAACCCGGTGCAGACCGTACCGCCACGTGCTGGCACCAGTGGCGCCTACCCGACCAAGGTGTACCAGTACTACGCCGGCCACCTGGAGCGTGAAGGCAAACCGGTGTCGCAGCTAGGCCGCACAGTGGACAACATCAACACGACTGCCATCGAGTTCGGCGGCCTCAACCTGACCCCGTCAGACTTCATCAAACAGCCGCAGAAAGGCCTGGTGGGTGCCATGAGCATTCTGCCGCAAACCGCCACCTGGACCGAGGACGCCGCTTCACGTGCCCAGGCCACGGTGAAGGTCAGCGGCCAGCCGGACTACCGCGACTTCGTCACCGTGTGGCAGCGCGCACTGAACATGCGCTGGGCCGATGGTCGTCCGGTAGAAGGCATCAATACCGAAGGCAACGGTGCTGCCGGTGACCCGCAAGACAACGGCAACATGGCGGTCAACTACAAGACCGAACCCTTGTGGCTGCGCTTCGGCATGGCGCCCGATTCGCCGTTCGGCCGTGCCAATGGCCTGGGTTTTGGTGATGTACCCAACGCCCATATGGCCTACGCCAACGCCCTGGTGGGTGGCGACCCGCAGACCCCGGTGCTGTACGCCAAGCCTGGGCAACCGGTGCGCAACCATATCGTGATGCCCAGTGGCGGCAGCCGCGGCATGGTCTACCAGCTGGACGGGCACCTGTGGCCATTGCACAACTACCAGGCCGAGAAAAGTGACCTGGACGGCTACCCGATGAGCCTGCCAGGCATTGGTTCGGTGCGTTTCGGCTACAACCCGATGGCCATGTACATCGGCGCCCAGGAGAGCGTACTGCCGGCGGCGCACTTCAGCTTCATGCTGCCCAGTGCCGGCGGTGCCAACGCGGTGGCGGGTGACTACCTGTTCCGCGACTACGCCGCCTACGGCAACCTGTCCGGGTTGTGGGGGATTTTGCGGGTGACCAACGAAGCGCCGCCGGCAACGGCCCCGGCGCAGTGACAGAAGGGGAGCGCGAGCATGAACAAAAAGACTCGCCCTGCTTACTTGGGGGTATTGCTGGGAGTGGCGCTGATCGGCCTGGGCGTGGCGTATGAAAAGCTCTGGTGCGATCCGCGCGAGCTGTTGCAGGAACCTGCCGACCCGCAGGCCCTGCACCGGCTCAGCCGGGACGGCGTGACCGTGGAGTTCGAGGCCCGGCCGCTGGCCGGGGGCGAGTTGAAGGAAGGCGCCTTCGCCAACATCCGCTTCAAGGTCAGCGACCAGACCAGCGGCCAGCCGCTGTCGGGCATGGCGCCGGGGGCGTGGATCGACCCGGCGCAGTCGGCCCCGACAGGCGACCGCAGCCAAAGCTGCAAGGCGCGGGTCGCGCTGTTTCTCAAGAGCAGCATCGGCGCCCGACCGCTGCTCGACCTGAACAGCTACTTCCTGTTGATGCTGAACAACGACGCCAGCCTGACGGTGATCGATCCGACCGTTTCGGTGGGCGGCGTGACCAGCACCATGGCCCGCATCGACCTGCCCGGGCGGCCAATGGACTGGGTGGCCACTGCCGACGACAAGCAGGTGTTCGTGTCGATCCCCGAGCGCGGCAAGGTGGCGGTCATCGATACCGAAACCTTCACCCGCGTGGCCGACCTGGACGCCGGCGAGCAGCCGCTGCGCGTGGCCTTGCAACCCGATCAGCACCGGCTGTGGGTCGGCAACAACACCAGTGACCCGGCCAAAGGTGGGGTGACGGTCATCGACGTGCCGGGGCGCACGCCTCTTAAAAGCTTCAACACCGGCACCGGGCATCACGAAATTGCCTTCAGCGCCGACTCGCGCTTTGCCTACGTCAGCAACCGCGACAGCGGTACCCTCAGCGTCATCGATATCCCGCAAATGCGCCTTGCCAAAACCATCAAGGTTGGCCCGCACCCGCTGTCGGTCAGCTACTCGGCGCTATCCCAGGCCGTTTACGTGGTCGATGGCGAGGAAGGCAGCGTGCGGGTGTTCGATGCGCGCAGCCACCAGCTGCGCCACACGGTCAAGGCCGAGCAGGGCCTCGGGCCGATGCGTTTCAGCAGCGATGGCCGCTACGGCGTGGTGCTCAACACCCTTGAGAACCAGGCCCTGGTGATCGATGCCAGTACCGACAAGCTGATCCACCAGATTCCGGTGGCGGCCGAACCCTACCAACTGACCTTCACCAAGGCCTATGCCTATGTGCGCGGCCTGGCGTCCCCGAAAGTGACCATGATCAACCTGTCCAGCCTGGGCGAAGGGCGCTCGCCGATCGTTCAGGGCTTCGAGGCCGGCCCTGCAGCGCCGCGCCAGGCGGGTGACCTGCCATTGGCCCAGGGGTTGTCGGTGTCACGTGATGACAACTCGGTGTTCGTGGTCAACCCGGTGGACAACACCACCTACTTTTACGCCGAGGGCATGAATGCGCCGATGTCCGGTTACAACAACCGTGGTCATCAGGCCCGCGCCGCCATCGTCATCGACCGCAGCCTGCGCGAGGTGGCACCCGGGGTGTACGGCTCAACGGTAAAACTGCCCGCTGCCGGCAAATTTGACGTGGCTTTTCTGCTCAACCAGCCGCAGATCATCCACTGCTTCAGCGCCGATGTCGCCGAAGCGCCCAATGCCGGCAAGCGCAAGGGCGCGCACGCAGAGTTCATCGGCCTGGACCAACCGCTGCCGCAGCACAGCGCCATTACCGCTCGGGTACGCATCGTCGGTGATGACGGCCAACCGCGGCTGGGCCTCACTGACCTGAGCCTGCGCTACTTCCTGGCGCCGTCGTCCATGCCACGCAACCTGCCGTTGCTGGAGGTGGGGCAGGGTGTCTATCAGGCGGCCCTGACACTGCCCGAAGCCGGCGCCTGGTACCTGCATGTGCAGTCGCCATCGTTGGGACGCAAGTTTGCCGAAGAGAATTACACCAGCCTGCGCGTCCTGCCGGCCGCAGCGACCAACGCTTCCCGGACTGACATGAGGAGTGTGCGATGAACGCCAAGCATTCTTTCCAACTGCTGGCCCTGAGCCTGGCCCTTGCCAGCAACCTGGCCATGGCCCACGCCGGGCACGATCACAAAGGCCACGCCGAGCCGCCACCGGCGGCTCGCCAGGAAAAGACCAGTGTGCGCTTTGCCGACGTTTCCCTGCTGAACCAGGATGGCATGCCGGTACGCCTGGAGCAGGACCTGGTCAGTGACCACCTGGTGGTCATGGGCTTTATCTATACCAGCTGCACCACAGTGTGCCCGGTGGTGTCGTCGATCATGGGCAAGGTCCAGCAACAGCTGGGTGGCCGGGTAGGTGAGGAGATCAGCATGGTCTCGATCAGCGTCGACCCGCAGCGTGACGATGCCAAGCGCCTGCAGGATTACGCCAAGGCTTTCCAGAAGGGGCCGGGCTGGAGCTGGCTGACCGGCACTCCCTACGCCATCACCGAAACCCTCAAGGGCCTGGGCAGCTTCAGCGCCGACCTCAGCCAGCACCCGCCGCTGATCCTGGTGGGTGACGGGCGAAGCGGGCACTGGACGCGCTACTACGGCTTCACCGACCCAACGGTACTGATCGAAGAAATAAACCGTCTCAGCGCCCGTCGGGCGCACGCCAAAAGCACGGCCATTGCCGACCACCATGAGGTGCAACCATGAGCTCTGTAACCTCCCGCGGCGGCATGCGCGGTTTCGACTGGCTGGTGCTGGGCGGCTGCCTGTGGATTCTCGCTTCGGTGGCGTTCGCCCACGAAGGCCACGTGGAGCAGGCCCCCGAGCCGCAACCAGCCCCCCAGGCGATGACCAGTGGCGGCGGCACCCGCGATGCCCAGACCTGGTTCACCGATACCGTACTGAAGGACCAGAACGGCCGCGAGCTGCGTTTCTACAGTGATGTGCTCAAAGACAAGGTGGTGATGCTCAACGTGATCTTCACCCACTGCACCGACGCCTGCCCGTTGATCACCCGCAAGCTGCGCGAAGTGCGCCAGGCCATGGGGCCGCAACTGGCCAGCCAGGTGACCTTCGTGTCGATCAGCAGCGACCCGCTCAACGATACCCCGCAAGCACTCAAGGCGTTTGCCGAGAAACAGGGGGTGGATGGGCCGAACTGGTTGTTCCTGACCGGCGACAAAGCCAATGTCGACCTGGTGCTCGGCCGCATCGGCCAGTTCCTGCCCAGCCCAGAGCAGCATTCCACGCAGCTGATTGCCGGTGATGTGGCGGGCAAACGCTGGAGCAAGATCCGCCCGGATGCACCACCGGCAGCGATTGCCCAGCGCATGCAGTTACTGACCCAGCCTCTGGCAGGGCGGTGATTGCCATGCGCGCCTGGGCTCGCCGTGCCGGCCTCTTCGCGGGGCAAGCCCGCTCCCACAGTTTTTTCATAGACCTCAGGCGTGTACTGATCCTGTGGGAGCGGGCTTGCCCCGCGAAGAGGCCGGCATGAACACTGCAAAAGTTAGCGCCCACAGTTTTTTCATAGCCCTCAGGCTTGTGCTGATCCTGTGGGAGCGGGCTTGCCCCGCGAAGAGGCCGGCATGAACACTGCAAAATTTATGGTGTTGCTCGTCAGTGTCAGCCTCTGCAGTTCAGCCCTGGCCTTTGATCTCACTGCCAACGAACAAGCCGGCAAACGCCTCTACCGCGAAGGGGTCTCCAGCAGCGATGCACAATTGCAGGCTCGGGTCGGCGCCAGCGACATCAGTGTGCCCGCCAGCGTGCTGCCCTGCGCCAGCTGCCACGGCAACGACGGCCGTGGCCGCGCCGAAGGCGGCGTGCGCCCACCCAACCTGGACTGGCAACGCCTGGCACAAGGCCAGGGCGCACGCGAAGCCAACGGCCGCAGCTACCCGGCTTATACCGACCGCAGCCTGGCCAGGGCCATCCAGCAGGGTGTAGACCCGGCTGGCAACCGCCTGGACCCGGCCATGCCACGCTTCGAACTGACCATGGCCGACCAGCGCAACCTTACCGCCTACCTCAAGCGCCTGGCCGAGGAGCGCGACCCCGGCATAGAGGAGGGCGTACTGCGCCTGGGCACCTTGCTGCCTGCCTCCGGGCCGCTGGCCGAGGTCGGGCTGGTGGTACGCGCGGTGCTGGAAGACGGGCTGGCGCAACTCAATCAGCAAGGCGGCATTCACGGGCGGCGTCTGCAACTGGTCGTGCTGGACCCGGGTGAAGACCCGGCCAGCGCCGAGCAAGCCTTGCAGCAGTTGCTGGAGCGCGAGCGCGTGTTCGCCCTGATTTCGCCCTTGGCACCGATGCTCGACCTGCGTTTGGCCTCCTTGCTGGCACCGCAGAATGTGCCCCTGATCGGCAGCACCCCGCGCAGTGGTGGCAGCGCACAGATATTCGACCCACTGCCTGGCCTGCCTACGCAACTGCTGAGCCTGGCTGGCCACGCCCGAGCAGCCTTGGGCCTGGCACCGGGCGATTTGCGCGTGGTGTACGCCGGCAACGAGCAGGCAGCCGCGGCCGAGCAGGTACGCGAGCGGCTGTTGCAGCAAGGCTGGGCGCCCCCCACCATTGAGGCCTTCGATGGCAAGGCCGTGGAGGGGCAGGGAATTGTATTCCTGGGCCGCGCCCAGGCATTTGCCGAACTGGCGACGGCATTGCAGGCAGCAGGCCGCAAGCCGTACCTGTTCGCCGCGTCCAGCCAAGTGGCCAGCGCCGTGGCGCGCTTGCCCGAACAATGGTCGCAACGGGTGTTTCTGGCCTATCCCTATGTACCCGAAGACTGGACCGAGCAAGGCCTGGCTACCCTCGCCGGGCTACAGCAGCGCCAAGGTCTGGACCCACGCCAGGCGTCGTTGCAGGTCAATACCCTGTGCGCGTTGCGCCTGCTGAGCGAAGCGCTCAAGCAGATCGGCCGTGATGCCAGCCGCGAGCAACTGATTGGCGCACTGGAAGGCCTGCACGATGTGTCTACCGGCCTGACCCCGGCGCTGGGCTTTGGCCCCGGTCGCCGCCAGGGCATGGCCGGTGCCCATGTGGTGGCGGTGGCCCTGCCCGGGCCGCACTTCACCGCAGTCACCCCGTACCGGCCGGTGCCGGACAGCCCTTGAGCGGAGGTTGCCATGCGTAGTGTGCTGCTGTGCCTGTTGCTGGTAATGGCCGGGCCGAGCTGGGCCGATGTACCGGCGGCTCGGGTCAATGGCGTGGAGATCGGGTTGACGCGCCTGGAACGCTATTTCAGTGAGTACCTGGACGCCCAGGGCCGCGCGGTGACCAGCATCCGCAACCCGGGCCTGTACAAGCGCCTGCGCGATCAGGCCCTGGACGAACTGATCGACAAGGAGCTGCTGTGGCAGGAGGCGCGGCGCCAAGGCATCGTCATCAGCGACGAGCAGGTGTCGGCGCATGTCGGCGAGGTAGAAGCCGCGTTCGGCAGCCCGGCCATTTTCGAACGGCGTCTGGCGCAGGCGGGCTTCGATAGGGCACAGTACAGTGAATACACCCGGCGAGACATGGCGGCCCAGCAGGTGTATGCCCAGCTCAGCGCAGTCGAAGCACCGAGCCAGGCTGAAGTGCAGGCGTTCTATGATGCCAACCAGGAAAGACTGCAAGGAGCGCAGAACCAAAATGATAAGCCTTCAGTCATACGTGAACAGGGCCTGGCCTTGGCCAGGGCTGCGCTTGTCGATCAGCGGCAGGCGCAAGCGCGCCAGTCTGTGCGCCAACGTTTGCGTGCTTCGGCTACAGTTGAGATCGCGGACTGAGGCCCCTTATAGCGTTTCCCCCAATGCTGGGGATTTACGGTTTGGCAATGTGCCATCATTTTCCCCGCTTGTGGGGAACTGGGCGGGTGCGGCTACCTGCTGCGTATCAGATGCTGGCCAGCACCCTCAGCGAATCAATGAGTTACAACGGCGCAACATGACTTTTCACGCCTGGCACGAAGCCTGCTCAAGCCTTTACAAGGGCGCACTTCGCAGACCGGGTAACCGGGCAGTTCTTGGGAGTCGACCTTGGTGAACAGAGTATTGGTAGTCGATGACGAACAGACTCTTGCGCAGAACCTGCAAGCGTACCTGCAGGCGCAAGGCCTGGAAGTTCATGTTGCCCACGACGGTGCCAGTGGTATCGAGCAGGCTGAACGCCTGGTCCCACAAGTCATCGTGCTGGATTACCGCTTGCCCGACATGGAAGGTTTTCAGGTTCTGGAGGCTGTACGCAAGAACAGGCAGTGCCACTTCATGCTGATTACCGCCCACCCCACCGTCGAGGTGCGTGAGCGAGCCGCCGAGCTGGGTGTGAGCCATGTCCTGTTCAAGCCGTTTCCACTGGTGGAACTGGCCCGTGCGATCTTCGACCTGACGGGCATCGAGCGCCGGCGCAGGGCCACGGACAACCCGGCTGACGGGTTCGTCGAACGACGCCAGAACAGGAACGAATCGTTCCCCCTGCAGTTGTACGATGGAAGCTGGGTGTTGGCTGAGCGCCGGTGTAATGGCGGCAAGCCCCCGAGGCCCGACGACGATCAACTGCTCACAGGGGAATAGCGGCGCCCGCATCCCTGGCTGAGCCAGCCTGCGACGCGCCCCCTGAGCGGAGTCGCAGGCCATGCCAGAAGCATTCGATGCAACAGTCTCAGCCTACCCCCGCGACCTGCTGGCCCAGGCCCGCCTGCAAGCCAGCGACGAGCGCTTGCTCAGCTGCCTCGAGCGCCTTGCCTGCGACAGCCCCGACACCTTCATCCAGCGCCTGGGCCTGACCCTGCACTACCCGGTACTGGCCAGCCACACCCTGCTGGCCAGCAGCCCGCGCTTTGACAAGGTCAGCCTCGCCGCGTGCCTGAAGCGCGAATTCGTGTTGATCGAGCAGGGCGGCCAGCTGTTGGGCGTTTTCGCCGACCCCTTCGACCCCGCCCGCCTGGCCTGGATCGACGATGTGCTGCAAGGTGCGCCGTTATACCTGGCGCACCCCGCCGAACTGGCCACGTTCCTGGCCCGCCATGAAGAAAGCTTCCACGCCGTGGACGCCCTTGACCATGACGCCGAGGCCAGCAGCGAAGGCGACCCGCTGCAGCGCCTGTCGCTGGCCAGCATCAGCGAAGACCAGAGCCGCGTGGTCAAGCTGGTCAACGCCACCCTGTACGACGCCCTCAAGCTGCACGCCAGCGATATCCACCTGGGCATGACCGGCCAGGGCCTGACCATCAAGTACCGCATCGACGGTGTGCTAAACGGCGCTGGCAAAGCCAGTGGCAGTGCCTTTGCCGACCAGGTCATCTCGCGCATCAAGGTCATGGCCGAACTGGACATCGGCGAAAAACGCGTGCCCCAGGACGGCCGCTTCAAGGTTGCCGTGGGCGACCGGCAGATCGACTTCCGTGTATCGATCATGCCTAGCATCTTTGGTGAAGATGCCGTACTGCGGGTGCTCGACAAGCAGGACTTGTCCGACCGGGTCAGTGGCGTGCAGTTGCAAGCCCTGGGCTTTGCCGACGAAACCCTGCGCGCCCTGCGCCGGCTGGCCGCTGAACCTTACGGCATGATCCTGGTGACCGGCCCCACCGGCAGCGGCAAGACCACCACCCTGTACGCCATGATCAGCGAGATCAACCATGGCGTAGACAAGATCATCACCATCGAAGACCCGGTCGAGTACCAGCTGCCCGGCGTGTTGCAGATCCCGGTCAACGAGAAGAAGGGCCTGACCTTCGCCCGCGGCCTGCGCTCGATCTTGCGTCACGACCCGGACAAGATCCTGGTCGGTGAGATCCGCGACCCGGACACCGCGCAAATTGCTGTGCAGTCGGCGCTGACCGGCCACCTGGTGTTCACCACCATCCACGCCAACAACGTGTTCGACGTGATTGGCCGCTTCAGCCAGATGCAGGTCGACCCCTACAGCTTCGTCTCCGCATTGAACGCAGTGTTGGCCCAGCGCCTGATCCGCCTGGCTTGCCCGCATTGCTCCAGCCCCTGCGAAGTGGATGACGACACCCTGTATGGCTCGGGCCTGAGCCGTGAGGGCGTGGCCGGCTGGAGGTTCGTTCGCGTGCAGGGTTGCGGCCAGTGCCGTGGCAGTGGCTTTCGCGGCCGCAGCGCGATCGCGGAGCTGCTGCACCTGGATGACGACCTGCGGCAAATGATTGTCGAGCGCCGTCCCCTGTCGCAAATCAAGACACTCGCCTGCCAGCGCGGCCTGCGCCTGCTGCGGGCCTCGGCCCTGGACCTGGTCCGCGACGGCCGCACCACCCTTGAGGAGATCAACCGTGTCACATTCATCTGATCGTTTCTGCGCTGTTTTGGGCGCCGAGGGTGTCGGCTTGGGTTGCTGGCACAAACACCAACACCAGTGGCTGGGCACCCGCGGGTTCAGTTGCGATGGCGCCCAGCCCGCCTGGGAACCCGCCGTCGACGCGCTGGCCGGTCTGTTGGCCGAGCACGCCGTACGTGGCGCCCAGTTGCGGGTGCTGCTGTCGGCCCGCTACAGCCGCTTCTGCCTGGTGCCATGGAGTGATGCCATCGGCCACCCGCGCGAGCTGGACGCCTACGCCCGGGCCTGCTTCGAAAACCTCTACGGCCAGCCGCTGGACGACTGGCGCATCGTGCTGTCGCCCGAGCCTGCCGGCGCCGCCCGCATCGCTACAGCGCTGCCCGACGCACTGCTGCAACGGTTGCAGGCGCTGGGCCGGGAAAGCCGCCTGAGCCTGCGCTCGGTGCAACCTTACCTGATGGCCGCCTACAACCGCTGCTCGCCACAGCTGCAGCAGGGCGACTTCCTGTTCGTGCTGGCCGAGCCGCGCCGCAGCGTGCTGTTGCTGGCTGCCGGCGGCGCCTGGCAGCAAGTGCTGACGCAAGGTTGCGCCGACAGCGACCAGGCCCTGCAAGCACTGATCGAGCGCACCTGCGAGCTGTATGGCGAGCACCTGCCGCGGGTGTACCTGCATGCCCCGGGCCGGGGCGACGTGCCGCAACTGGCGGCGGTGCAGCTGTGCCAGCCGGCCAGCGAAGCCGACCCCCTGTGCGCCATGTGGCGGGCGGTGGCCTGACATGCGCCGCCTTGAACTGGACTTCCAGCCCCGGCGCAGCGGCCCGCTGGCCTGGTCGCTGCTGGCCCTGGGCGGCGCCATGGTCGCCGGCCTGGTGCTGCTGCAACAGCAATTGCAGGCCGAGCAGGCAGACCTTGAGGCCAGCGTGCACAGCCTGGAGCTGCAACTGGGCCGCCGCCCGGCTACCACTGCCCCGCTAAGTACCGCTGCCAGCCGTGAGCAGACCGAGCGATTGGCACAGATGCGCAGTGTGTCGCAACAACTGCAACGCCCATGGCAGCAGCTGTTCGCCATGCTCGAAGCCTTGCCGCAAGACGATGTCGCGCTGCTTGGCCTGACCCCGGACGCGCGTAAAGGCCAGGTTCGCATCGCCGCTGAAGCACGCAACCTCGAGGCGATGCTGCAGTACCACCAGCGGCTGGAAGCCAGCGACGAGCTCAGCGATGTATCGCTGCTGAACCACGAGGTGTTGGCCGCGCAGCCTGAGCACCCGGTGCGCTTCACCCTCACTGCGACCTGGGAGACCGGCCATGCCCGCCCTTGAATCACTGAACAGCCTTATCCTTCAGGAACGCCTCCACCGCATCGGCCCGGTTGGCCTGGCTGCCGCCGCCGTGGGCCTGCTGGTGGTGGGCGTGGTGTGCGCCGGGGTGCTGCCGCAGTGGCAAAGCGTGCGCGAACTGCGCGCCACCGAAGCGGACGCCAGCGTCCAGGTCGAGCGGGTCAAGCGTGGCGAGGTGAAGATCGCCGTCAAGCCCGAGCAGCAAGCCCTCGACAGCCTTCGCCAGCAACTGCCGGGGCAGCCCCAGGCCAGCGAGCTGATCGAGCGCCTGTACCACCTGGCCAGCGCCGAGCATATCAGCCTGGCGCGCGGTGAGTACGCCCTGGGCATTGATCCCAAGACCCAGCTGGCGCGCTACCAGATCGTGCTGCCGGTGCGCGGCAGCTACCCGCAGATTCGCGGCTTTCTCAAAGGCCTGCTGAAGCAGCTGCCGACCCTGGTGCTGGAAGACCTTGAGCTGCAACGCAAACGCATCGGCGACAGCGAGCTGAATGCCCGCCTGCGCATGACCCTTTACCTGTCGAGGTCATGATGAACACACAACGTGCAGTGATCTGGGCCAGCTTTCTTGGCGTGAGCGCAGCCATCGCCTGGGCACCCGGGCACTGGTTCGGCCAGGAAGACAGCGTTGCGGCCTTCGCGGGCAAGTCGAATCGCCCCACCGCCGCTCCCACAGGCGTTGTGGGCAACGCCGAACCTGTGGCAGCGGCTTTAGCCGCGAAAGGGCCGGAACAGGCCTCCAGAGATCTGTTCCCAACCCAGCAATGGAGCAAACCCCAAGCCCTGGCCACCGTCACTGAACAACCCGTGGCTGTCGCGCCCATCGTGGCCGCAGCGCCGACCGCGCCGGCGCTACCGTTCCAGTTCATCGGCCGCATGGGTAACAACGACGATCTGCAGATCTTTCTGCAGAGCGGCGAAAAACTCTACGTCGTGCGCCAGGGCGACGTCATCGAAGACACCTATCGCCTCGATCGGGTATCGGCCAGTGAGCTGAACCTGGTCTACCTGCCTTTGCACCAGTCACAGACCTTGTCTGTCGGGAGCGCACCATGAAGTCGTCAAAGCTGTGCAAGCCTGCTCCGTTCCTGCTTTTGGCGTTGTGCGTGGCCATTGCCGGCTGCAGCTCCAGCGCGGTACGCAATGACAGCGACCAGTTGATGAAGGAGGGCCAGTACGAAGCTGGCATTGCCCGGCTGGAAGAGGCCCTGCGCGATGACCCGCGTGACACCGAGCTGAACATCGCCCTGGCCCACAGCCGCCAGGCCGCCGTGGAGGCACTGCTGACCCAGGCCGATGCCGACCGCATCCGCCATGACTTTGCCAACGCCCGCATGGGCTATGGCCGGGTGCTGACCCTGGAGCCGAACAACCGCCGTGCCCAGGAAGGTACGCGCCAGCTGGAGCTGATCCGAACCCTGGACGAGCGCGTGGCCCTGGGCCAGGCAGCATTGCGCCAGGGCGACCTGTTCGGCGCCGAGCGCTACATGCGCGAAGTGCTGCGCCTGGACCCGCAAAACCAGAAGGGCATTGCCCTGCGCAGCGACATCGAGAACGTCCAGGCGCGCACCGCGCAGCCCTTTCCGCAGCTGCGCAGCAAGCTGGATCGGCCGGTTACCCTGGAATTTCGCGATGCCAACCTGAAGACCATTTTCGAAGTGCTGTCCCAGGTTGCCGGCATCAATTTCATCTTCGACAAAGACCTGCGCCCGGACATGAAGGCCACCATCTTCGTGCGTGAAGTGCGTATCGAGGACGCGGTGGCGCTGCTGCTGGAGCAAAACCAGTTGCGCCAGAAGATCGTCAATGACAACACCCTGATGGTCTACCCCGACTCGCCGCAGAAGACCAAGGACTACCAGGAACTGGTCATGCGCACCTTCTACCTGACCAGCATCGACGCCAACACCGCGCTGAACATGGTCAAGACCATGCTCAAGACCCGCGACGTGTTCGTGGACGAGCGCCTCAACACCCTGACCATGCGCGACACCCCCGATGCCGTGCGCATGGCCGAGAAGCTGCTGCAGTCGCAGGACCAGTCCAACCCCGAGGTGGTACTGGAGGTGGAGGTGATGGAAGTGGCTACCTCGCGCATCCTCGACCTTGGCCTGCAGTGGCCCAACACCTTCGGCGTGCTGACGTCCGACGGCAAGTCGGTGAGCGTGCTCGACCAGCTGCGCGGCATCGATTCCAGCCGCATCAGCATCTCGCCGGCACCACAGGCCAAGATCAACGCCCAGGACAAGGACATCAATACCCTGGCCAGCCCGGTGATCCGCGTCAGCAACCGTGAGCAGGCACGCATTCACATCGGCCAGCGCGTGCCGATCATCAGCGCCACGTCGGTGCCGTCCACCCAGGGCCCGGTGATTACCGAAAGTGTCACCTACCTGGACGTGGGCCTGAAGCTTGAAGTGCAGCCCACCGTGCACCTGAACAACGAAGTGGCGATCAAGGTGGCCCTGGAAGTCAGCAACGCCACCCCGCTGGAGGCTACCCGCCAGGGCACCATCCCGGTCCAGGTCGATACCCGCAACGCCCAGACCACCCTGCGCCTGCACGATGGCGAAACCCAGGTATTGGCCGGCCTCGTGCGCAACGACCACAACGCCAGCGGCAACAAGATCCCGGGGCTGGGAGATATCCCCGGCCTGGGCCGGCTGTTCGGCAGCAACAAGGACGACATGAGCAAGTCTGAGCTGGTGCTGGCGATCACCCCGCGCATCGTGCGCAACCTGCCGTACCAGAGCCCGTCGGACATGGAGTTTTCCACCGGTACCGAGTCGGCCATGCAGGTGCGCCAGATGGCACCGCTACCGCCGATGGAGGTGCCCGGCAATGCGCCGGCCACCGACGCGCCCGTGGTCGACAGCCAGATGGCGGTCGCCCCGGTCAACGGCAGCCCACGGCCATGAAAGCGCGCCGCCACCTGCAGGGTTTCAGCCTGATCGAAGTAGTGCTGACCCTGGCACTGCTCGGGCTGCTGGCCAGCATGGCCGCGCCGTTGACCGAAACCGTGGTCCGCCGTGGCAAGGAGCAGCAACTGCGCGAGGCGCTGTACCAGATACGCGATGCCATCGATGCCTACAAGCGGGCGTTCGATGCTGGCTACATCGAAAAGCGCCTGGACGCCAGTGGCTATCCGCCGAACCTGCAGGTACTGGTGGACGGTGTGCGCGATGTGCGCAGTGCCAAGGGCGCCAAGTTCTACTTCCTGCGGCGCATCCCGCATGACCCGCTGCTGGCGGCCAAGGATGAAGACCAAGGCGGCTGGGGCCTGCGCGCCTACGACAGCAGCCCCGACAGCCCGCGTGAAGGCGAAGACGTGTTCGACGTGTATTCCAGGGCCCGCGGCAAAGGCCTCAACAACATTCCCTACGGGCAATGGTGACAGCCATGAAACGCAGCAAAGGCTTCACCCTGATCGAACTGCTGGTGGTCATGGCGATCATCGCCACGCTGCTGACCATTGCCATGCCGCGCTACTTCAACAGCCTGGAAAGCTCCCGCGAAGCCACCCTGCGACAAAGCCTGGCGGTGCTGCGCGAGTCACTTGACCACTACTACGGCGACACCGGCCACTACCCAGACTCGCTGGAGCAGTTGGTGGAGCAACGTTACCTGCGCAACACCCCGGTCGACCCGATCACCGAGCGCAGCGATGCCTGGCAACTGGTGCCACCGCCCGAAGGCGTGGCCGGCGGCGTGGCGGATATCAAGAGCGGTGCCACAGGGAGGGCGCGTGATGGCAGCCTCTTCGCTGAATGGTAAGGCCGATCGCGGCTTCACCTACCTGGGTGTGCTGCTGCTGATTGCGGTCAGCAGCGTGGCCCTGGCCGCCACTGGCACGATCTGGGCCAGCGCCGCCCAGCGTGATCGCGAGCGCCAGCTGCTGTGGGTGGGCAGCCAGTACGCCCAGGCCTTGCGCAGCTACTACCGTGCCTCGCCGGGCCTGGCCCAGTACCCGCAGGCGCTGGCCGACCTGCTGCAGGACAACCGCTTTCCGCAGGCCCAGCGGCACATTCGTCGGCTGTACCCCGACCCCATCACCAACAGCGACGAGTGGGGCCTGCTGCGCTCGATCGACGGCCGCATCACCGGGGTGCACAGCCGCTCGGACGCTACCCCGTTCAAGCGCAGTGGCTTCAGCGCCGAATGGAGTGGTTTTGAAGGGCTGGAGCACTACAGCGACTGGCAGTTCGTTGCCGAGCAGGCGTTTACCGACAGTGCAGGCGGCGTGCAGACCCATGCAGGCCCGGGAGATACGCCATGAGCCGCCTGGCTGCGTTATGCCTGAGCCTGCTGCTGATGGCGGGGCTGGCCACCTCGGCCAAGGCGGGTGTTGAAGACGAGATGCAGGGTTTTATCGTCGACAACACCATCTCGCACATCGGCCACGACTTTTACTACTACTTCGCCGACCGCCTGCGTGCCACCAGCCGCCTGGACTTCAACCTGGTGGTACGCGAACGCCCGGATGCCCGCTGGGGCAGCCTGGTCACCGTGGAGTTCGAGCGTGAGGTGATGTACCGCCGCTTTCTGCCACCGAACACCACCGAGCTCAAAGACGAGGCCGTGGCAGCCGCCGACCTGGTCAAGCAGCAAATCATTCAACGCAAGCTGCAACGCCTGCTACAGGACACCACCGACTTGGAGAGGGACGAGCTATGAACCACCGCATTCCACGTTGCATTGCCGCCTGCCTGCTGGCCAGCGCTTGCGCTGCCCAGGCCACCGAGCTGGTGTACACCCCGGTCAACCCGGCCTTTGGCGGCAACCCGTTGAACGGCACCTGGCTGCTGAACAACGCCCAGGCGCAGAACGACTACGACGACCCCGACCTCAAGGACCGTGCCTCGGCCTTTACCGGCACCACGGCCCTGGAGCGCTTCAGCAACCAGCTGGAGTCGCGGATGTTGTCGCAGTTGCTGGACAACATCAGTAACGGCAGCACCGGCAGCATGGCGACCGACGCGTTTCTCATCGACGTCATCGACGATTCCGGGGCCTTGAGCATCAAGGTCACCGATCGTGCCACAGGCGAGATTTCGATCATTGAGGTCAGCGGCCTGAACCCCTGAGAGGGAAGGGCTTTTATGTTGGGGAGAGAACACCATGAAACGTCTGCTGAGCACGCTGCTGATCCTCACCGCCCTGGGCCTGCAAAGTGGTTGCAGCCTGCGCGAACCCATGTCGGCCGAACAGGACTCGGAAACCCCGACCCTGACCCCACGCGCCTCGACTTACTACGACCTGATCAACATGCCACGGCCCAAAGGCCGGCTGATGGCAGTGGTGTATGGCTTCCGTGACCAGACCGGGCAGTACAAACCCACCCCGGCCAGTTCGTTCTCCACCAGTGTCACCCAGGGTGCAGCCAGCATGCTGATGGATGCCTTGAGTGCCAGTGGCTGGTTCGTGGTGCTGGAGCGTGAAGGGCTGCAGAACCTGCTGACCGAGCGCAAGATCATCCGTGCTTCGCAGAAAAAGCCGGATGTAGCGGAAAACATCATGGGCGAACTGCCACCGCTGCAGGCCGCCAACCTGATGCTGGAGGGCGGCATCATCGCCTACGACACCAACGTGCGCAGCGGCGGCGAAGGCGCCCGCTACCTGGGGATAGACATTTCCCGCGAGTACCGGGTGGACCAGGTGACCGTGAACCTGCGCGCGGTGGATGTGCGCACCGGGCAGGTGCTGGCCAACGTGATGACCAGCAAGACCATCTATTCGGTCGGCCGCAGCGCCGGGGTGTTCAAGTTCATCGAGTTCAAGAAGCTGCTGGAAGCTGAGGTGGGCTATACCACCAACGAACCGGCACAGCTGTGCGTGCTGTCGGCGATTGAATCGGCGGTGGGGCACTTGCTGGCGCAAGGGATTGAACGGCGGCTGTGGCAGGTGGCGGGGGATGCGGGGCAGGGCAACGCTACGGTGGACAAGTTTCTGAGCCAGAATCAGCAGCCTTGACTGGCCTGACAGCCCCTGCGGCACCTGATAGAAGTGCCAGTAGGCATCACTTTTTTCGTGTGAGCAAATAGCACCAACGCCTGTGACCTGTCTGAATGTGCAGGCTGAGACTATTTGGAAAAGGTGCTTGGTGATGCTGACTCGAATGTGGCTGCTGTTTTTAATCATTGGTAGTTTGGTCGGTTGCGGGGCGCACACGCCCTTTGTGCAGGCTCCCCGCCCAGTCGCACAGACCCAGTTATTGATAAGTGAAACAGCCAAGTCTCAGCAGTTGACCGCGCTGAACAAGCGCGGGGAGCAGGTAATCGCGCAACTCAAGGTTTGGTATGACTCCGTTACCGAAGACTGCGGCGGCCCTGATAAACCGAGTTACCTGTGCAGCGGTATCGAAATGCGTGCCACGGGCTTCAGCCCAGACTTTCTACCTTGGGACCCGAGCCAGAAGCACCTGGACAAAGGCGCCATCGCGTTTTCCTGGGCGCGCCGCGATACCAACTTTGGCAGGGCGGCGGAACGCTTCAATGGTTTTTTATTTCCGCCACTGCAGGCCATCCCGCACAACAAGATTCGCGATCTTGAGGTGTTGTGCACGTTCCCAATAGATGGCGGAACGGACAACCGCGATACGGCGAACGGGTGCGGACCGCAAGACGGGTTTGAAGCCACCACCGATGCGTGCCAGAAAGTCGGTGTAACGGATGCCGATGCGTGGCTGGCAACGTACAGCGACGATGACATTGTGAAGTCCAGAGTCTGCGGATGGGACCTGCGCGAAGCCCCCGCTAACATGAAGGCGCAGTGGTTCGAGATGCCGATAAAAGTCAGGGCGGGGTTGAGCGCAGACGCATGGATGGGCTACAACGAGATTTTGCTCCCCGTATGGAAAGTTGGCGTGGGCGCAGACTTGCCTTTGTATGCATTTTTCTATGTGGAGGGGCAAACGCAAGCGGGATTGCTGGCGCAATTTGACCAGGTCCGTTATCACGCAGCTTATGGCCAGGCGGTTCCTGTCATCCGAATCAAGCTTCCTACGGCAAAGGACCAGGTCATGCAGTTTACCTACGATGAGGAAGACCAGGCGGTGGGAAGACCCATCGTCACCTCTGACGTTGATTTTGAATCCGAGCAGATCGGTGAGCGAAAAGAATTCAAAGTTGACGGATCGACATTCATATTGCATGGCACGGGGGAAGTCAGCGATGACTCGCACGGGGGCGGTGGAAGCTCGATAAGCGCAAAACATCTCAAGTTTGAAGGTTCAACCGAGATTTTACTGCCTGGTAACGGGCGTCGCCGCGTCAGTTACGACTGGGGCTGCAGTGATGTATGCACAAGAGATCTCTCGTTTACCGACAACCACAGGCTGCTGAATGACCGTGAAGGTATGCATTATGGATCGGATGAACTTACGGTCGACGGCCCTGAAATCCTGCACCTTTATATGGTTGAAGATGGCGAGAACCCGAGAATGGTCATAGACAACCTGAAAGTCACGCAGGCGCAAGCGCGATAACAGCCTTTATGTTGGTCGCACCGTGGGAAAGACCGCGAAGCGGCCGGTGCGGCCAACAGAAGTGTTACTACACATGCCCTAAGCTTGAAACCCTTCCCTGACCCCGGTAGTCTTTGCCCGCTGCTGTCAATCCAGCAGCCGGGTTTGGTCACCCGCAATCATCAAGGCGCACAAGCGCCCGCTCTGCGATACAGTTGGCGCTTTTTTGTGTCCGTCTGCTTCGTTTTATGGCGGCTGTGCGTGGGGCGCCTCCGTGCGCGCCGGTTTCCTTGATTCCCGGTTGACCAACCCGCGTACAGTCGCCACCCATTCGTTTGGTCACGTTGTGTGGCGGCTCCAGTGAATCAAGGAGCGACACAATGACAAAAGGTTTACCTGATCCTCCCGCCCGCGCCACCACGGCATCGTCCAGTTTCTCGACTTGCGAATGCAGCCATCCGCCGCTGTTTGCGGTGCGTTCTGGAGTGGACTACGAAGATGCGCTAGTGCACCTGTCCACGCTGCTGAAAGGGGCGTTTGCGACAAACCTCAAGGCGTTGGAATTGGCCAAGGGGACCTGTCGTGATCTGCTGTTGAGCAACGACCATGGGCTGGATTCGGCCAAGGCGGTGGTGGAGGCGCTGCTGGATGGGGTAGAGGGGCAACAGTTGACCGTGAAGGGGTTGAGGGCAAGCCCACTTTAAGCGGTAAAGCGCCGATCTTAAGATCACGCGGTCTCTGAGCGGCCTCGTGTCGCGAACGGGCTGCAGAGCAGCCCCGGCGATATGTGCATCATGGCAGACATTCCGGGGCTGCTTTGCAGCCCGATTGCGACACAAGGGCACCCCCCCTCAACCCATCAACCAGATGACGCCCAGCTTTTTCTCCCGCACACTGCGGAAAATTCCCAAGCCCGTACCCCGCCACCTTGCAGGGCACAGCCGGAGAAGAAAATGGCGCGACAACTAATAACAAACGCCCACGACCCGCTGCATGAATCCCGCCAGGCCCGGCTGAAGCTGGCCAGCGAAGGCGAGCTGCCGCTGGGCATGCTGCGCGACGAGATCGACGCGTCGTGGCGCCGCAGCCTGGGCCATGGCCTGGATTGCCTGCAGGGTGAACAGGTCGGCCTGGGCTTGGCGCAGGGCCACGACCTGCGCATGCTGCTGGAGCGCAACCGCTTGCTGGTCGACGCCGTTACCCCGGAACTGGACTACCTGGTCGCGCGTCAGGGCAAGGCCGGTATCGTCATCCTCGGCGACGCCCAGGCCAATGTGCTGGCCATCGAAGGGCAGAAGCATGTGCTGCAACGCGAGGGCCTGCGCGACTTGCACCCGGGCAGTTGCTGGAGCGAGTCGCTGCGCGGCACCAATGCCATCGGCACGGCTGTTGTAGAAGGCCGCCCGACGCTGATCAACTGCGGCGAACACTACCTTGACCGCCTCAGCCCGTTTTCCTGCACCTCGGTCCCCCTGCGTGACCCGCGTGGTGAGGTGATCGGCGTGCTCGACATCACGCGCGAAGGGGTAATGGCGCAACCGCAGGACAGCCTGTCGACACTGATGCTGGCCGCCGGCAATATCGAGAGCCGCCTGTTCGGTTTGTGCTACCCAGAGCAACTGGTGCTGGCCTTCCACAGCCGCCCGCAATACCTCAACAGTGCCTGGCATGGCCTGCTGGCACTGAGCCTTGATGGCGAGGTGCTGGCTGCCAACGACAGTGCCTGCCAGTTGTTGCAGGTGCCGCGCCCCGAGCTGATTGGCCGGCGCAGTACGGACCTGCTCGGCGAACGCTCACCCGCGTTTATTGCGCGCCTGTGGCAGGGCGGGGTGAGCAGTGTGCAAACGGCCAAGGGCGAGTTCTACTTCCGTGCCCTGCAGTTGCCGCGCCATGGCCGGGTCAATGGCAGCACGCCGGCCAGCAAGCCGACGCTGGGCAAGCAGTCGCCGGCACTCGACGCCCTGGCCGGTGGTGACCCACGGTTGGCGCGCAACCTGCGCATGGCTCGCCAGGGGCTGGGCAATGGCCTGCCGGTGTTGCTGCTGGGCGAGACCGGTACCGGCAAGGAAGTGGTCGCCCGGGCCCTGCACCAGGCCAGCCCGCGCGCTGACAAACCGTTTGTGGCCGTGAATTGCGCCGCCATCCCCGAAGGGTTGATCGAGTCCGAGCTGTTCGGCTACCGCGAGGGCGCCTTCACAGGCTCCCGGCGGGGCGGCATGGTCGGGCGGTTGATGCAGGCTCATGGTGGCACGCTGTTCCTTGACGAAATCGGCGACATGCCGCTGGCCTTGCAGGCGCGCCTGCTGCGGGTATTGCAGGAACGCCGGGTGGCGCCGCTGGGTGCCGGCGACGAGCAGGACATTGATGTGGCGCTCATCTGCGCCACCCACCGCGACCTCAAACGCCTGGTACAGGAGCAGCACTTCCGCGAAGACCTGTACTACCGGGTCAACGGCGTATCACTGCGCTTGCCGGCGCTGCGCGAGCGTGATGACCTGGCGCAGATCATCCAGGGCCTGCTGGACAAGGCCGATGCCCGTGGCGTAACCCTGGACCCGGCACTGGCCGCGTTGCTCGAAGGCTTCGACTGGCCGGGTAACATTCGCCAGCTGGAAATGGTAGTGCGCACGGCGCTGGCCATGCGCGAGGACGGCGAGCAGGTGCTGACCCTGGACCACCTCACCGATTGCCTGCTGGACGAACTGGCCAGCGGCACGGCGCCCTCCGGTAGCCTGAAGGACAACGAACTGGAATTGATTCGCGGCGCCTTGGCGCGCCACCAGGGGAACGTTTCTGCCGCGGCCGAGGCACTGGGGATCAGCCGGGCGACGCTGTACCGCAAGCTCAAACAGTTGCGCGGCTGACCATGGGCCCCTTGTTCGCAAGGCTGGTGGACTCCAGTGACCCTGCACTCATGCGCCAGGCGCTGGCCTGGCTGTATGGTTTCGTGCGCCCGCATCAACGTGCCATCGGCCTGTTGCTCGGCTTGTCGCTGGGCGCCTCGCTGCTGGCGCTGGCGCAGCCCTGGCTGGTCAAGACGCTGATTGACGAGGGGCTGCTGGCCAAGGATTACCAGACCCTCTGGCACATGGCGGCGATCATGATCGGCGCGGGGCTGTTGGGCACGGTGCTGGCCGGGGTCAACCGCTACCTGCACACGCGGCTGTCCGGGCGCATCCTGTTTGCCCTGCGTGATGACCTGTACCGGCACCTGCAGCAGTTGTCGCCGACGTTCTATGGGCGGCGGCGCATGGGCGACATTCTTTCGCGGCTGGATGGCGATGTGGCAGAGATCCAGCGCTTTGCCGTGGATTCGCTGTTCTCGGCTGTATCCGCCGTCATTGGCCTGGTGGGCGCGGTGGCGTTGATGCTGATGCTGTCATGGCAGCTGTCGCTGTTGCTGGCGCTGCTGGTGCCGATCGAGGTGCTGTGGCTGCGCTGGATGCGGCGCAAGGTTGAGCGCGAGGTGCGCAGCCTGCGCGAGCGTTCGGCGGATGTGTCGTCGTTTTTGGTCGAGACCTTGCCGGCGATGAAGTTCATCCAGGCGGCCGGCCAGCAAAGCCGCGAGGCAGGGCGCCTGGACGCGCTTGGCCAGGGCTACATGCGTCAGCTGCTGAAAGTGCAGGTGACCGAGTTCTTCACCCAGGCCATCCCCGGCACGCTTACCTCCTGGTGCCGCGCTTGCGCGTTTCTGGTTGGCGGCTGGTGGGTGATTCAGGGGACCTGGCAATTGGGCGCGCTGATCGCCTTTTCCACCTACATGGGCATGGCAGTCGGCCCGGTGCAGAGCCTGCTTGGCCTGTACGTGGCGGTGCAGCGCATGGCGGTGAGCCTGGGGCGGGTGATGGAGCTCAAGCGCGAGGCCGTGGCCGTGCGCCCGGCCGCCCACCCGCAGCCCATGCCCGACGGGCCTGGCGAATTGCGCCTGGAGGCGCTGAGCTTTGCCCATGAAGGGCGCCAGGGCGCCGTGCTGAGCAATGTGCAGGTGTGCGTGCCGGGCGGGCTCAAGGTGGCCATCAGGGGGGCTTCGGGGGTGGGTAAGTCGACCCTGATCGACCTGCTGCAACGTTTTTATGACCCGGACGCCGGGCGTATCCTGCTGGATGGCATCGACTTGCGCGACCTGGACCTGGCTGCGCTGCGTCGACGCATCGCGGTGGTCAGCCAGGACATCGTGCTGTTCCGTGGCACCCTGGCGCAAAACCTGGCCTACGGTGTGCCCGAAGCCAGCCGTGCAGAACTGGAGCGCGTAGTGCGCCTGGCGCGACTGGATAGCCTGGTCGAAAGCCTGCCGTTGGGCCTGGACGGCCTGTTGGGCGAGCGTGGCCAGCAGTTGTCTGGTGGGCAAAAGCAACGCATTGCCATTGCCCGCGCAGTGCTGCAGGCCCCGGCGATTCTGGTGCTGGACGAGGCCACCTCGGCGGTGGACGAAGCCACCGAGCGCGAGGTGATCGCGGCCATTGACCAATTGTTCGCCGGCCGCACCCGGATCCTGATCAGCCACCGTGCGTCGACACTGGCCGATGCCGACCTGCACTTGCAACTGCATGATGGCCAGCTACAGGCGCTGGCGCAGGAGGCGGTCAAACATGGCCACTGACGTGCGCGTTGGCATCATCGACAGTGGCTGCTCGCCGGAGCAGGCCAGCGGTTTGCTTGGCTCCCGGCGTTTCTGGCTGGAAGACGGCCAGCTGCGTGAAGGCGAGAGGCTGCCCGACCTGCTAGGGCATGGCAGTGCAGTACTTGCAGGCCTGCGACGCGAAGCTGGCCCCGTGCCGTTGCTGGTGGCGCAGGTGTTCAGCGATCAGGCCAGCACCAGTGCCTTGCAGGTGGCGGCCGCACTGCTGTGGCTGGTGGAGTCGGGGGCAACGCTGGTCAACCTCAGCCTCGGCTTGCAGCAGGACCGGCCTGTACTGCACCAGGCTTGCGCTGAGGCCTTGGCTGCGGGTGTGCTGTTGTGTGCATCCAGCCCGGCACAGGGTGGGCCGGTGTACCCGGCCAGCTACCCCGGGGTGCTCCGGGTTACCGGTGATGCCCGTTGCGCGCCCGGCCAGTGGTCCTGGCTTGGCACCCGGCAGGCGGACTTTGGCGGTTACGTCGGGGCTGGTAGCAGGGCAGGCGCGAGTTTGGGCTGTGCAGCCTTGAGCGGCAGGATCGCGGCGCTGATGCGTGAGGAGCCGGGTATGAACTGTCAGCGGGTGCACGACTGGTTGCGCAGCAATGCCGCATTCACCGGCCCGGAGCGACGAGGTGCCAGCCATGACTGAATCGCGCATTGTGGTACTGGGCGCCGGCCCTGCGGGGGCCGCCACGGCCATCGGCTTGCGGCGCCTGGGCTATGCGGTCACTGTGGTGTCGCAGTGGCGCCGGTTCGCCGCGGTCGAAGGTGTTTCTGTGCGGGTATTGGAGGGCTTGCGCCACGCAGGCCTGGGCGGCGCCTTGAGCCAGGCAGCCATGCCGGCCACCCGGCAGGTGCACTGGAACGGCCAGCACCTGCAAATGAACCAGGAATTTTTGCTGGATCGGCAACGGTTTGACCGGGCGCTGCGCGACGACCTTCAGCGTGCCGGTGTAAGCGTGGTTGAGGGGCGGGTGCGCGAGGTCACGCATGAGGGCAATCATCAAGTCCGTCTGGATGATGGGCAAGTCCTGATCGCTGATTTTCTCGTCGAGGCTCGAGGGCGTCAGGCACCGCTGGCTCTGGACCGCCTGCGCGGGCCGGAAACGGTCAGCCTGCTCAACGTCTGGCAGGGTAGCCCTGGGGCGCCTGCGTCGGCAGTGGAAAGCCTGGAGGATGGCTGGGCCTGGATGGCCCGCCTGGAAGATGGCCGCTGCTACTGGCAAGCCACCCTGGACGCCGGTGGGCTGCCGGGCAAGCTCGGATTGGCAGATTACTGCGCGGCGCGGCGTGCCAGCAGCACGCTGGTGGCCGAGCTGTTCGATGAGAGGGCGCGGGTGCCAGTACAGGTGCATGCGCGCAGCAGTACGGCGATTTTGGCGGGCGAATGTGTCGGGCAGGACTGGATACGGGTGGGTGATGCGGCGATGGCGGTTGACCCGCTGTCGGGCAATGGGATCTTCCAGTCGCTGTCTTCGGCGTTACAAGCACCGGTGGTAATCAATACGTTGCTGCGCAGGCCTGAACGGGCCGAGTTGGCGTGCCAGTTTCACCAGCAGCGGGTCGAGCAGCTGTTCTTGCGCTTTGCCCGTATCGGGCGGGATTTCTACGGGCAGGAGCAGGAGCGGGCGGGGCACTCGTTCTGGGCCAGGCGCCAAAGCTGGCCGGATGCGCAGCCACTGCATCAGGCGGCTGACCGGCAGGCCGTACGGGTTGAGCGGCGGCCGGTGCTGCGGGACGGTCTGGTGGAGGCGGCCGAGGTGGTGGTAACGCCGGATCAGCCGTTGGGGGTGTGGCATTTGCAGGGCGTGGAGTTGGCGCCTGTACTGCGGGAAATACGTAGTGGCCGGCCTGTTGAGACAGTGTTGTCGGGGCTTGCGGGTGCACAGCAGAGGATGGTGCGGCGGTGGCTGATGGAGCAGGGCTTGGCTTGAGATTGCCGGGGCTGCAAAGCAGCCCCAGAATCTTGAATCAGAAGAAGGTCCCGACCACCAGTTGCATATAGGTCCCGGTGTCCGTCCCACCCAGCTGCGTACCGCCATTGGCCGCACTGCGCTCAGGCTTGTAGAACCCCACCAGCGGGCTGATCAGCAGATGGTCGTTGACCATCCATTCGACATACAGGTCCAGCTCCCGTCCGCCGAGGTTGCCCTGGTCGGTGTCCAGCGTATCGAAGTCGAAGTACAGCGCGCCGACGGTCAGGTTGTCCCGTGGCTTGCCTTTCAGCGCCACGTGGTGCACCTGGCTGTTCTTGTTGAACGGCCCGGCATAGTTGGCTGCCACCTCACCCTGGAACCAGGTGCCATAGCCCCGGCTCAGGCCGTAGAACAGTGGGTCGAAGCCTTCCGAGAAGCGGCTGTAGCGGTAGGTGGCGGTGGGGGTCCATGGTAGCTCGGAGAAGGTCCAGTTGCCCTCCAGGTACCAGGCATTCTCGCGCCCGCCGGTCTTGTCCTGGGTGACGTATTCGCCCGCCAGCTCCAGGTCTTTCACGCCTAGGTTGCCCCGCCCGCGCAGGCTGGCGGTGTCCATGCCGTCGCGGTGTTGCAGGCCCATGATCTGTGCGTAACGCTGGTCCACGTCCAGGCCGCGGATCCAGCTCAAACCCACCGTGCCGGCATCGGTGACGTGTTCCAGGTTGGCTACCGCAAGGGAGGTGTCGGCCTGGTAATGGTTATCGGACTTCAGCCACATCAGGTCACCGCGCCAACCCTGTTTGCCGCCCAGGCGCAGCACGGCGGTGCGGTCGAAGGCTTTGCGTGCGGCCAGGTAGTAGGCACCACCGCGGTCGAAGTTGGCGCCCAGGTCGGCCTTGCCCAGGTTCACCGGGTCGCCCTGGATCAGGAAGCCGTCACCCAATGTCACCACCTGGCGGCCACCGGAGATGTCTACCCCGTCTTCGCCCAGGGCCGGGAACAGGTTGGCCGAGCGCCAGCCCAGGTACAGGTCTTCGATGGCGGTGCGGCGCTCATCGCCCAAGGTCAGGCCGGCGGCGTCGCCATCGCCCCAGGTGGCGGAACTGAGCAGGTTGAAGGCGCCGTAGAGGGTGCCGCTATCGGCCAAAGCCTGGCTGGCGCTGAGGCCGTACTTGACGTAACCCTCTTGCCAGGCGGTGCTGCCTGGTTGGCGGTTGCCGGCCTGATTGAAGCTTTCGTCGCTGTGGAAGGCGCCGAACAGGGCTTCGAGGTCGGCGTTGAGGGTGGTGCCGTTCTGGTTGTACAGCGCGTGGGCCTGGCTGGCGGGTGCGGCGAGCAGCAGGGCCAACGTGCAGGCGAGTGAGTGCCTCATGGGGTGCTCCATGGTTTTTTGTTGTTGTTTTGGGTTGCCTGGGGTGGCCTCTTCGCAGCACAAGGCTGCGCCTACAGGGACCGGGTGCGCTTGTAGGCGCAGCCTTGTGCTGCGAAGAGGCCACCCCAGGCAGAAGATCAGAGCTTGATCAACACCGACTTCAGCTCGGTGTAGTGCTCGATGGCCGCTGCGCCCATCTCACGACCCACGCCAGACATCTTGTAGCCACCAAACGGCAGCGCCGGGTCCAGCGCGCTGTGGCAGTTGACCCACACTGACCCCGACTTGATACGCGGGATCATGCGGTGCACAGCAGCCAGGTCGTTGGACCAGATGCTCGCACCCAGGCCGTAGGGGTTGTCGTTGGCCATGCTGATCACTTGGTCGATATCGTCGAATGGCATCGCTACCAGCACAGGCCCGAAGATTTCTTCCTGCACCAGGCGGTGGCGCTGGTCGACATCGACGATCACTGTTGGTTTGACGAAGTAGCCCGGCCCAAAGCCTTCGCCGCCACAGGCAATGGTCGCACCCAGCTCGCGACCAAGTTCGATATAGCCGGTGACGCGGTCCTGTTGCTTGGCCGAAATCAACGGCCCCATCTGCACGGCCGGGTCCAGCCCGTTGCCCAGCTTCATGCCGTTGGCGATGCCGGCGATGTCGGCCACCACGTTGTCAAAGTGCTTGCGGTGCACGTACAGCCGCGAACCCGCGCAGCACACCTGGCCCTGGTTGAAGAAGATCGCCGTGGCAGCGCCGGCAGCGGCTTCCTGCAGGTTGGCGTCCGGCATCACGATGGTCGGCGACTTGCCGCCCAGCTCCAGGGTGACGCGGGTCATGTTGTCCATGGCCGCCTTGCCGATCAGCTTGCCGACCTCGGTAGAGCCGGTGAAGGTCAGCTTGTCTACGCCGGGATGGCGGCTGAGGGCTGCGCCGGCATTCAGGCCGGTGCCGGTGACCACGTTGAATACGCCTGCCGGGTAGCCGGCTTCGTCTACCAGTTCCGCCAGCTTCAGCACACTCAGTGGGGTTTCGTCTGCGGGCTTTAGCACGAGGGTACAGCCGGTGGCCAGGGCCGGACCAAGCTTCCAGCAGGCCAGCAGCAGCGGGAAGTTCCAGGCGACGATGGCACCGACCACGCCGACCGCCTCACGGCGCACGAAGCCGTGGAACTGGTCGTTAGGCATCAGCGGCATGGAGGCTTCGACGGTGCTACCCTCGATCTTGGTAGCCCAGCCGGCCATGTAGCGCAGAAAGTCGATGGCCAGTTGCACGTCCATCACCTGCGCTACCGCGGCGCTCTTGCCGTTGTTCAGGCATTCCAGTTCGGCCAGCTGGCGAGCGTCGCGCTCCATCAGGTCGGCCAGGCGCCACAGCAGGTTCTGACGCTCGCGTGGGCGCAGGCGGCTCCACGGCGAATCGTCGAAGGCCTGGCGTGCCGCGCGCACGGCGCGGTCGACATCCTCGGCGTCGGCGGCGGGCACTTCACCCAGCACTTCGCCGGTGGCCGGGTTGCGGAACGACAGGGTGCGACCGCTGGCGGCATCCTGCCAGTCGGCGCCGATGCGCATCTTCAGTTTGCGTTCGAGAAAAGCGCGGGTGGCGGGCAGGATGGGCAGTTCACAAAGCATGGGGCTGTGCCTCTTGTCATTGGGTGTGAAGGGCACTGGCGCAATGGGCGTGCCAAGGTGGGCAGATGCCAGCAAGGCATTGAGTTGACTGGGTTTTGCCGTGATGCAAGGTTCGGATTGCAGGCGTGCGCTGTTGCACATTGAGACGGTGTGAGACCGTGGTGAAACAGTGGTTTCAAGGGCCAATCGCCGGCAAGCCAGCGCCTGCAGGTACAGCGCAGGTCTTCAAGGCAATGGTTAACCTGTGGGAGCGGGCATGCCCGCGAAGGCCTGCATGGCAGGCCCCTGTCTCAGGATGAAACACCCTGTCGCGAAATGGCACGCTGCAATTGGCCATCCTTGCTGCTGGCCAACCCCAGCAAACTGCCTAAGGGGTTGAAAGGCCACGCGTTTACTGCAACTGGCACAGTTCCTGTATCACCTCTGTCACATGCACACCTGCTGTACCAAAGCGTGCGAAAAACGATAAGAACAACAACCGTGGAGGTCTGACCTTGAAGACGACTCGACTCCGGCGGCATGCGGGCAAACTGGCGCTGGTCGCCGCCGCGCTGCTGAGCACCCAGGCCATGGCGGCCGAGCAGGGCCCGAGCCTGTTGCAGAACAAGTGCATGGGGTGCCATATCCCCGAAGGCAACGATACCTACAGCCGCATCAGCCACCAGCGTAAAACGCCAGAAGGCTGGCTGATGAGTATCGCCCGCATGCAGGTGATGCACGGCCTGCAGATCAGCGACGACGACCGTCGCACGCTGGTCAAGTACCTGGCCGACAAGCAGGGCCTGGCGCCCAGCGAAACCGATGGCGTGCGCTACGCCATGGAGCGCCGGCTGAACACGGTCGAGCATTTCGACACCCAGCTCAGCGAAACCTGTGGCCGTTGCCACTCTGGGGCTCGCGTCGCCTTGCAGCGCCGCCCGGCCAAGGAGTGGGAGCACTTGGTCAACTTCCACCTTGGCCAGTGGCCGTCCCTCGAATACCAGGCCCAGGCCCGGGACCGCGACTGGCTGCCGATTGCCCTGCAACAGGTGGTGCCGGAACTTGCCAAGCGCTACCCGCTGGACAACCCGGCCTGGGCTGAATGGCAGCTGGCAAAACCGAAGGCCGACGTGCTGCCGGGGCAGTGGGCGTTCAGCGGCCATATGCTGGCCAAGGGCGATGTGCGCGGTGTGATGAGCGTTTCGGCCGGGGAGGGCGACACCTTCAAGGTCGAGGTCAAGGGCGCCTATGCCGACGGTACACCTTTTAACGGTAGCGGCTCGGCGATCCTGTACAACGGCTATGAATGGCGCGGCAACGTCAAGGTTGGCGACACCCACCTGCGTCAGGTATTCGCGGCGCTGGATGGCGAAATGAAAGGCCGCATGTTCGAGGCCGAACACGACGAGCGTGGCCTGGACTTCACGGCTGCCAAGGAAGGCAAGGCGCGGCTGCTGGCGGTGCAACCGGCCTTCATCAAGGCGGGTGGCGAAAGCGAGATCACCCTGGTGGGCAGCGGCCTGGAGGGCAAGCCTGACCTGGGTGCCGGGGTGGAAGTGACCGAAGTACTGGAGCAGACCCCGACCCTGGTACGGGTCAAGGCCCGCGCTGCAGCCGGCGCCAAGCCTGGCCAGCGCGAGGTTGCGGTGGGGGCGCTCAAGGGCGTGAGCCTGGCGGTGTACGACAAGGTCGAGGAAGTGAAAGTCGTGCCGGCGTTCTCCATTGCCCGCATCGGTGAAAACGGCGCTTCGGTGCCCAAGGTGCAGGGCCGCTTCGAGGCCGAAGCCTGGGGCAAGGACGCCAGTGGCCAGCCGCTGCGCATCGGCTATCTGCCGGCCACCTGGAAGGTCGAGCCATTCAATGAACGTGCGGTCGAGGACGAAGACGTCAAGTTCGCCGGGCAGATGCAGGCCGATGGCGTGTTCGTGCCAGGCGGCGCTGGCCCTAACCCTGAACGCAAGATGATGACCAACAACGCGGGCAACCTGAAGGTCATCGCCACGCTGGCCGACGGTGGCCAGACGGGCGAAGGGCACATGATCGTCACCGTTCAGCGCTGGAACAACCCACCGCTGCCGTAACGGCAGGGTGCAACGGTTTTCCAACGGATCGATTACCGGGAGGTCGCCATGGGCGCACTACTGAACCTGGTCGAACGCAACCTGCATGAAGTGCAGGTAGATGCCGACCGCATGCTGTTCCACATCCCCAGCAGTTCGCTGTTCACCGCCGACGCGGTGACCGGGGGCATCATCGACACCTTGCGCCAGCAAGGCTGTTCGGCCGAGGAGCTGATGCAGCGCCTGGGCCAGCAGTTTGCCGGCAACGATATCCAGGACACCCTGCGCGAGCTGATCGCCCTGGAGCTGGTCAGCGACGGCTCGCCGCTGACCGCGGAAATCGGCGTCAAGCGGGTCGAGCGCACCGCGCTGAATACCGTGGTGCTCAACGTCAACACTGGCTGCAACCTCAGCTGCACTTATTGCTACAAGGAAGACCTGGACAAGCCATCTGCCGGCAAGAAGATGAGCACCGCCACCGCCGAAGCTTCGGTGGAAATGCTGCTCAAGGAATCGCCCGACGAGGAGCGCTACAGCGTGGTGTTCTTCGGTGGCGAGCCCTTGTCCAACCGGCCACTGATCGAACACATGGTGGGCTACTGCGAGCGGCGTTTCGCCGAGGCGGGCAAGCAGGTGGAATTCATCATGACCACCAATGCCACGTTGCTGACCGAAGAGATCGTCGATTGGCTCAACGCCCATCGGTTCGGCCTGTCGATCAGCATCGACGGCCCCAAGACCGTGCACGACCGCAACCGCATCACTGTGGGCGGGCAGGGCACCTATGACGTCGTGCGGCGCAAGGCCGACATGCTGCTGTCGCGTTACAACAGTCGGCCGGTGGGGGCACGGGTGACCTTGACCCGCGGCATCACCGATATCGAGACGATCTGGAACCATCTGTTCAACGAAATGGGCTTTGCCGAAGTCGGCTTTGCCCCGGTCACTTCCGGCGACATGGCGGACTTCAACCTTACCGGCGAAGAACTGGTTGAGGTCTTCGCCAACATGAAGGCGCTGGGGCGCCGCTACCTGGACGCCGCGCTGGAACACCGCAATATCGGTTTTTCCAACCTGCACCAGCTGATCACCGACATCCACGAGGGCCACAAGAAGGCCCTGCCATGCGGTGCCGGGCTGAAAATGCTGGCAGTGGACCATGAAGGCGAGCTGAACCTGTGCCACCGCTTCACCGGTTCCAGCCTGCCGACCTTCGGCAACGTGCACCAGGGCGTCAAGCAAGTGGAGCTGAACGACTTCCTGTCGCAGCGTCTGGACCGCAGCAACACCGGCTGCGAAAGCTGCCGCATCCGCAACCTGTGCTCTGGCGGCTGCTACCACGAAAGCTACGCCCGCTACGGCGACCCGCAGCACCCGACTTACCACTACTGCGAACTGATGCGCGACTGGGTCGACTTCGGCATCGAAGTCTACAGCCGCATCATGGCCGCCAACCCGGCCTTCATCGACCGCTACATCACCCCGCGGAAGGCGCACTGACATGAAGCACTTGAAGCCCCTGAACAACAAGGCGCGCATCCTTGAACAGGCCGCTGCCGAAGACCGCATCGAAGAAGTCATGGCCATGAGTGCGGTGGCCGGCTGCACGGCCACCACCGACCCGGGTTGGGAAGTGGATGCCTTTGGTGGCGTGAGCTCGCTGTGCCAACCGATGGAGGCCGACCTGTATGGTTGCTCCGACCCTTGCTGGTGGCCGGCCCAGGTGCCGGACATGATGAGCACCTACCAGGACTGGAACGCCCAGGCGACCAACTCGGCGGAAGACTGGCGCAACCTCGGCACTGTGTTCCCGAAAGACAAGTGACCGGCCCAACAAGAATGACAAGGGGAAACCGCATGAAAGCTGGACGCTGCGCGCAACTCGCGCTCACCCTCGCCGCCACGGCCTGCGCCGGGCTGGCTCAGGCTGACGACACCGGGCCTGCGCTGAAGGCTGGCCACGAATACATGATCGTGACCAACTACCCGAACAACCTGCATGTGGTCGATGTGGCCAGTGACACGGTGTACAAAAGCTGCCAGATGCCCGACAAGTTCGGCCCTGGCACCGCGATGATGGCGCCGGACAACCGAACCGCCTACGTGCTCAACAACCATTACGGCGACATCTACGGCATCGACCTGGACACCTGCAAGAATACCTTCCGGGCCAACCTGTCCAGCGTGGCGGGAGAAGTGGGCCGGTCGATGTACTCGTTTGCCATCAGCCCTGATGGCAAGGAGGTGTACGCCACGGTCAACCCGACCCAGATGCTGAATGACCACTACGTGGTCAAGCCGCCGCGGCTGGAGGTGTTCAGCACCACTGATGGGCTGCAGGCCAAGCCGGTGCGCACCTTCCCGATGCCGCGCCAGGTGTACCTGATGCGTGCCGCCGATGATGGCAGCCTGTTTGTCGCAGGGCCGGACATCTACAAGATGGATGTGAAAACCGGCAAGTACACGGTGGCCTTGCCGCTGCGCAACTGGAACCGCAAAGGCTACAGCGCCCCGGACGTGCTGTACTTCTGGCCGCACCAGAGCCCGCGTCACGAGTTCACCATGCTGTACACCATTGCCAGGTTCAAGGATGACAAGCAGGACCCGGCCACGGCCGAGCCGCTGTATGGCTACCTGAGTGTCGACCTGAAGACCGGCAAGAGCCACACCCAGGAATTCGCCGACCTGACCGAGCTGTACTTCACCGGCCTGCGTTCGCCCAAGGACCCGAACCAGATCTACGGCGTGCTCAACCGCCTGGCCAAGTACGACATCAAGCAGCGCAAGCTGATCAAGGCGGCTAACCTTGAGCACACTTACTACTGCGTCACCTTCGACAAGAAGGGCGAGAAGCTGTACCTGGGCGGCACCTTCAATGACCTGGCGGTGTTCAACCCGGATACGCTGGAAAAGGTGAAGAACATCAAATTGCCGGGTGGCGACATGTCCACCACTACGCCACAGGTGTTCATCCGCTAGAGCCAGGGTGGATTTACTGGCCGCTTCGCAGCACAAGGCTGCTCCTACAGGACACCGTGTTCCCGTGTAGGAGCAGCCTTGTGCTGTGAAGAGGCCGGCCCAGCCCCCACAAAAACAACAAGAGAGTGCCCATGCCCCAGCCAAGCTACTCCCAGGGCAATCCAGACAAAGCCCTGCTTACCCAATGCATTGGCGATGCCTTCGACGCCACCGTCGCCCGCTTTCCCGACCGCGAGGCGCTGGTGGTGCGCCACCAGGCCCTGCGCTACACCTGGCAGCAACTGGCCGAGGCCGTCGACCAGCACGCCCGCGCGCTGATGGCACTGGGCGTGCAACCCGGTGACCGGCTGGGTATCTGGGCACCCAACTGCGCCGAGTGGTGCATCACCCAGTTCGCCAGCGCCAAGGTCGGCGCGATCCTGGTCAACATCAACCCGGCCTATCGCTCCAGCGAACTGGACTACGCCCTCGGCCAGGCCGGCTGCCGCTGGGTGATCTGTGCCGACGCGTTCAAGACTTCCGATTACCATGCGATGCTGCAGGGCCTGGTCCCTGGCCTGGCCAGCAGCCAACCGGGCGCGCTGACCTGCGAGCGCTTCCCCGAGTTACGCGGCGTGGTCAGCCTGGCTGCCTCGCCACCACCGGGCTTTCTGGCTTGGCACGCCTTGCAGGCGCGTGCCGAGTCCGTCAGCTGCCAGGCCTTGGTCGAACGCCAGGCGCAGCTGCGCTGCGACGACCCGATCAACATCCAGTACACCTCCGGCACAACCGGTTTTCCCAAGGGCGCCACCCTCAGCCACAGCAATATCCTCAACAACGGCTACATGGTTGGTGAAAGCCTGGGCCTGACCGAGCACGACAGGCTGGTGGTGCCGGTGCCGCTGTATCACTGTTTCGGCATGGTCATGGCCAACCTTGGCTGCATGACCCACGGCAGCACCCTGATCTACCCCAGCGATGCCTTCGACCCGCTGGCCACGCTGCGTGCGGTGGCCGAGGAAAAGGCTACCGCGTTGTATGGCGTGCCGACCATGTTCATTGCCGAGCTGGACCACCCGCAACGCAGGGAGTTCGACCTGTCGAGCCTGCGCACCGGGATCATGGCCGGCGCCACCTGCCCGATCGAGGTGATGCGCCGGGTGATCGGCGAAATGCACATGGCCGAGGTGCAGATTGCTTATGGCATGACCGAGACCAGCCCGGTGTCGCTGCAGACCGGGCCCGACGATGACCTGGAACGCCGGGTGACCAGTGTCGGCCGTACGCAGCCACGGCTGGAGAACAAAGTGCTGGACGCCGACGGCAATACCGTACCGCGTGGGGAGATAGGCGAACTGTGCACCCGCGGCTACAGCGTAATGCTTGGCTACTGGAACAACCCCAAGGCCACGGCCGAGAGCATCGATGAAGACGGCTGGATGCACACCGGCGACCTGGCGGTAATGGATGAACAGGGCTATGTGCGTATCGTGGGGCGCAGCAAGGACATGATCATTCGCGGCGGTGAGAACATCTACCCGCGCGAGCTGGAGGAGTTCTTCTTCACCCACCCGGCGGTGGCGGATGTGCAAGTGATTGGCGTGCCGTGCAGCAAGTACGGCGAAGAGATCGTGGCCTGGGTGCGCCTGCACCCGGGGCATACCGCCAGTGAAGACGCGCTGCGTGAGTGGGCGAGGGCGCGGATTGCGCACTTCAAGGTGCCTCGGTACTTCCGCTTTGTCGACGAGTTCCCGATGACGGTGACCGGCAAGGTGCAGAAGTTCAGGATGCGCGAGATCAGTGTCGCGGAGTTGTCCTCCCGATAACCATCACCCCTCAGCTACGCGGACCTTTGTAGGAGCGGCCTTGTGCCGCGAAAGGGCCGCACAGCGGCCCCAGCAATTTATGCATCACAGCTGAAATCCCGGGGCCGCTTCGCAGCCCTTTCGCGGCACAAGGCCGCTCAATGACCGCGCCATGTGCTTAGCCTTGCAATAGTTCCGGGCTGTTGAAGTTGCTCAACCGGCGATCATCATCGGCACACTCCAACCCCTGCACCGCCTCGCGCAGCAAGGCCTTCTGCAAACTCCGCTCTCCCGTCGCCCAGGCCTGCTCCAGCATTGGCAGTATTCGCCGTGGCAGCACGCTGAACATCGGCTGCCAATACCCGCCCTGGCGCACCATTGCCGCACTGTCACTGGCCACCGCCAGCCTTAGCAGGTCCTCGATCAGTTCGCGGTCAACCCGCGGTGCATCGCAGGCCAGCAGCACCACCCACTCATGCCGAGCCACCTTGAGCCCGGCAATCACCCCCGCCAACGGCCCGGGGAAGTCCGCTTCGGCATCGCCCACTAGCTGGTCAGCGTACATACGGTAAGCCTCCTGGTTACGGTTGCAGGAAATCACCAGGTCATCGCTTAGCGGTCGCACCACCCGCTGTACATGCGCAACAAGCGGTTCGCCCTGCCACGCGACCAGGCCTTTGTCACGGCCGCCCATGCGTTGGCCACGGCCGCCGGCGAGAATGAGGATGGAGCAGGGGGGCAGTGCATCAGGCATGAAAAAGGGCTCCGGGCAGTCACTGCCGGGAACCCTCCCATTTCACACGGGGCTTGTCCAGTCAGCTTTCGCTGACCCCGCCTTGTGCGTTGGCGTCACGCGCCTGACGCCGTCCCGCAAGGCGCATCACCACCACGAAGAACACCGGCACGAACACCACCGCCAACGTGGCGCTCAGCATGCCGCCAATCACCCCGGTACCAATAGCTTGCTGGCTGGCCGAACTGGCGCCGCTGGCGATGGCCAGGGGTACCACCCCGAGGATGAACGCCAGCGAGGTCATCACGATCGGCCGCAGGCGCAGGCGGGCGGCCTGCACGGCGGCGTCTGCGGCGTCCATGCCCTGGTCGACCAGGTGCTTGGCGAACTCGATGATCAAGATGGCGTTCTTTGCCGACAGGCCGATCAGGGTAATCAGGCCAACCTTGAAGAACACGTCGTTGGGCATGCCGCGCAGGGTCACGGCCAGCACTGCACCGAGCATGCCGAGCGGTACCACCAGTAGCACGGCAGTCGGGATCGACCAGCTTTCGTACAGCGCTGCCAGGCACAGGAACACGATCAGTAACGACAATGCCATCAGCATCGGTGCCTGGCTGCCGGACAAGCGCTCTTGCAGCGACAGGCCGGTCCACTCCAGGCCGGCGCCGGGCGGCAGCTGAGCCACCAGGCGTTCGATTTCGGCCATGGCTTCGCCCGAACTGTGGCCGGCTGCCGGCTCACCGGAGATCGACACCGCCGGGTAGCCGTTGTAACGGGTCAACTGCACCGGGCCGCTGACCCACCTGGCCTGCACGAATGCGCCCAGTGGCACCATCTTGCCGCTGTTGTTGCGCACGTGGATTTTCAGCAAGTCTTCGACCTGGCTGCGCTGGTCGCCCTCGGCCTGCACCACCACCCGCTGCATGCGGCCTTGGTTGGGGAAGTCGTTGACGTAGCTGGAGCCCACCGCCACGTCCAGCACCGAGCCGATATCGGCAAACGACACCCCCAGGGCATTGGCCTGGCGGCGGTCGATTTCCAGCTGCACTTGCGGGCTTTCGGCCAGCGACGCTTCGCGCACGTTGGTCAGTACCTTGCTGTTGCCCGCATTGGCCAGCAGCGTGTCGCGGGCAGCCATCAGCGCAGCGTGGCCCATACCGCCACGGTCCTGCAGGCGGAACTCGAAGCCGGTCGACTCGCCCAGGCCGTCGATAGGCGGCGGCAGGACCGAAAACGCCACGGCGTCCTTGAGCTGGGAGAAGGCCGCGCTGGCACGGTCGGCAATCGACTGGGCGCTGTCGTCGGCACCGCGCTCGGACCAGTCTTTGAGGGTTGTGAAGGTCAGTGCCGCGTTTTGCCCGCTACCGGAGAAGCTGAAGCCGAGGATCACGGTGGTGTTGCCTACGCCGGGTTCTTCGGCGTTGTGTGCCTCGATTTGCGCAGCCACCTGTTCAGTGCGCATGCGGCTGGCCCCTGGTGGCAGCTGGATGTCGGTGATGGTGTAGCCCTGGTCTTCGGTGGGCAAGAACGCCGTGGGCAACTGGCTGAAGCCATAGCCCAGCACCGCCAGTAGTACCGCGTACAGCAGCAGGTAGCGGCCGCTGCGCTTGAGCGCCTGTACCACCCATCGCTGATAGCCGTTGCTCAGGTTTTCAAAACGGCGGTTGAACCAGCCGAAGAAGCCCTTGCGTTCATGGTGCTCACCCTTGGCCACCGGTTTAAGCAGCGTGGCGCACAATGCCGGGGTGAGGCTGAGGGCCAGGAATGCCGAGAACAGGATCGACACCGCCATCGACAGCGAGAACTGCTGGTAGATCACCCCCACCGAGCCTTGCATGAAGGCCATTGGCAGGAACACCGCCACCAGCACCAGGGTGATGCCGACGATCGCTCCGCTGATCTGGCCCATGGCCTTGCGGGTGGCTTCTTTGGGCGGCAGGCCTTCCTCGGCCATGATGCGCTCGACGTTTTCCACCACCACGATGGCATCGTCGACCAGAATGCCGATGGCCAGCACCATGCCGAACAGGGTCAGCACGTTGACCGAGAAGCCCATGGCCAGCATGACCGCGAAGGTGCCCATCAGCGCCACCGGCACCACCAGGGTGGGGATCAGGGTGTAGCGCAGGTTCTGCAGGAACAGGAACATCACCGCGAACACCAGCAACATGGCCTCGAACAGGGTGGTAATGACCTGCTCGATCGACACCTTGACGAACGGCGAGGTGTCATAAGGGATGTCGTACTTGACGCCTTCCGGGAAGTAACGCGCCAGGTCCTGCATTTTCGCCCGCACCAGGGTGGCGGTTTCCATGGCGTTGGCACCCGGCGAGAGCTGCACGCTGAACGCAGTGGCCGGCTTGCCGTTCAGCCGTGTGCCGTACTGGTATTCCTGAGCGCCGATCTCGACCCGGGCGACATCACCGACGGTGACCGTGGAGCCATCCAGGTTGGCGCGCAGGACAATGGCGGCAAATTCTTCGGGGGTGCTCAGCTGGCCCTTGACCACCACGTTGGCGGTGATTTCCTGGGTGTCGCGGCTGGGCAGGTCGCCGATACTGCCAGGCGCCACCTGGGCGTTCTGCGCCGCGATGGCCTCGGCCACGTCGTTGGGCGTGAGGTTGAAGCCGATCAGCTTGCCGGGGTCGATCCAGATGCGCATGGCGCGCTCCGAGCCGTACAGCTGGGCTTTGCCCACGCCCTTGAGGCGGCGGATTTCGTCCATCACGTTGCGCGCCAGAATATCCGACAGTGCAGTCTCGTCGAGCTTGCCGTCTTCGGAGGTGAGGGTGCCCAGCAGCAGGAAACCGGTGGACACTTTTTCCACCTGCAGGCCCTGTTGGGTGACCGGCCGCGGCAGGCGCGACTCGACCACCTTCAGGCGGTTCTGCACGTCGACCTGGGCCAGGTCCGGGTGGGTACCCGGGGCGAAGGTGGCGGTGATGGTGGCGCTGCCCAGGCTGCTCTGCGATTCGAAGTACAGCAGGTTGTCGGCGCCGTTGAGTTCCTGCTCGATCAGGCTCACCACGCTTTCGTCCATGGTCGCCGCAGAAGCGCCCGGGTACACGGCGTAGATTTCCACCTGCGGCGGCGCCACGTTGGGGTACTGGGCCACGGGCAGCTGCGGAATGGCCAGCGCCCCGGCCAGCAGAATGAACAGCGCGACCACCCAGGCGAATACCGGGCGGTCGATGAAGAATTGCGGCATGAATCAGGCCCTCACTGGCCGGTATGCTGAGCGATGGGTGCTACGCCGGGGGGTGTTTCAACCTGCACGTGGTCACCGGCCTTGACATGCTGCAGGCCCTCGACCACCACCCGCTCGCCAGCGGCCAGGCCCTCGCTGACAATCCAGCGGTCGCCTTGGGCGCTGCCGAGCACTACCTGGCGGTCGCTGACGCGGGCCTGCTGGTCGACCACCAGCACTTTGGGGACACCGGCGCTGTCGCGCAGGATGGCGCGCTGCGGCACGCTCAGGCCCTTGGGTTGCACGGCCTGTTCCAGGCGCACACGCACGTAGCTGCCGGGCAACAGGTCGAGGTCCGGGTTGGGGAACTCGCTGCGCAGGGTGATCTGGTTGGTCGTGGGATCGACGCTGATGTCGGAGAACAGCAGCTTGCCTGGCAGCGGATAGGCGCTGCCGTCGTCCTGGATCAGCGTGGCGCGGGCCTGGCCGTCGCCCACCTGCTGCAATTCGCCTGCGCGCAAGGCGCGGCGCAGGGCATTGAGCTCGCGGGTAGACTGGGTGACGTCGGCGTGGATCGGGTCCAACTGCTGGATGGTCGCCAGCGGGGTGGTCTCGTTCTGGCCGACCAGTGCGCCTTCAGTGACCTGGGCACGGCCGATGCGGCCAGAAATGGGCGCTGTCACGGTGGCGTAGCCAAGGTTCAGGCGGGCTCGCTCCAGGGCCGCCTTGGCGGCGGCCACTTCGGCGTCGGCTTGCAGGAAGCTGGCCTGGGCGTTGTCGTATTCCTGGCGGCTGACGGCCTTGTCGTCGACCAGCTCGCGGTAGCGCTGCTCCTGCAGACGTGCCTGGTACAGGGTGGCCTTGGCCTTGGCCAGGGTGGCGCGGGCGCTGTCATGGTCGGCCTTGAACGGCGCCGGGTCGATCAGGAACAGTACATCGCCCTGCTTGACGTCACTGCCTTCACGATACACCCGCTTGAGTACCACACCCGCGACACGCGCGCGCACTTCGGCGGTGCGCGGCGCCAGGATGCGGCCGCTGAGTTCGCTGCTGATGGCCAGTGGCTGCAGTTGCAGGGTTTCTACCCGCACTTGCGGGGTGGGGGCTTGCTCGTCTTGCTCGGCGCTGTCGCCACAGCCGGCCAGGGACAGGCTCAGAAACGCCATGAGCGCCACAGGGCGCAGGCGTGGGGGGAGGGTAGTAGGCATACGGATCTTCCGATGATGACCGGGCCAATGGTACGGCAGGTGTAGCCCGTGCGGCTGTTAATACCTGTAGGGCGAGTGTGAAAAAGTGTGAAGAACAATCCTTTCGAGCGGTTGGGTTCTATATTCTGCGCATACCTGTACTGGCCTCTTCGCGGGCTTGCCCGCTCCCACAGGTATTGCACAGGTTTCAGACCCTGTGCGGCCCCTGTGGGAGCGGGCAAGCCCGCGAAGAGACCAGTGAGGTCTACCACAACCTAGATCCCAAGCACCTATGCCGAATATTTTCCTGGTCGAAGACGACAGCGCCCTGTCCGAGCTGATCGCCAGCTACCTGCAACGCAACGACTTCCATGTCCAGGTGATCGCCCGGGGCGACCATGTGCTGGACGAATATCGTCGGCAAAAGCCCGACCTGGTCATCCTCGACCTGATGCTGCCGGGTATCGATGGTTTGCAACTGTGCCGCCTGCTGCGCCAGGAGTCGCAGAACCTGCCGATCCTGATGCTCACCGCCCGCGACGACAGCCATGATCAGGTACTGGGCCTGGAAATGGGCGCCGACGACTATGTGACCAAACCCTGCGAGCCGCGCGTGCTGCTGGCCCGCGTGCGCACGCTGCTGCGGCGCAGCAGCGTCAACGAGCCGCGGCTGGATAACGACCTGATCCTGATTGGAGGCCTGCGCATCGACCTGGCCGAGCGCACGGTCAGCTGGCGGGGCGAAGAGGTGGAGTTGTCCAGCGGCGAATACAACCTGCTGGTGGTACTGGCGCGCAATGCCGGAGAAGTGCTGAATCGCGACCGCATCTTGCAGCAGCTGCGCGGTATCGAGTTCAACGGCACTGACCGTTCGGTAGACGTGGCCATTTCCAAGCTGCGGCGCAAGTTTGACGATAACGCCGGCGAAGCGCGCAAGATCAAGACTGTGTGGGGCAAGGGCTACCTGTTCAGCCGCGTCGAGTGGGAGTGCTGACCGGCCATGCTCAAGATCCTGGTGCGGTTGTACCTGGTGATCATTGTCGCCTACGCCGGTGCGCTGCTGCTCATTCCTGACACCATCGTCGGCCTGTTCCAGGAGCGCTTCATGGCCTACAACCTGGACCAGGCCAAAGGCGTGCAATCGTTGATCGTGCGCCAGTTCCACCAGGCCCCGCGCGAGCAGTGGCCGGCCGTGGAGCAGGACCTGGCCCGTGCGTTCGCCCCGCTGGAAGTGAAGCTGCTGCGCATGGACCAGGCCGAACTGAGCGCGGATGAGCAGGCGCGCCTGGAACACGGCCAGTACGCCGTGCGCATTGCCGAGTGGGGCTACTACGAAACGGTGCTGGCACCGCTGGACAAGCAGTGGCTGGTGCGCCTGCATGCACCGCCAGACCCGCTGGACATCAATGTGTTGTCGTGGGGCGTGACCGTGCTGATCGGTGCGGCCATGCTGGGCTGCCTGCTGTTATGGGTGTGGCCGCACTGGCGCGACCTTGAGCGCCTGAAGGAAACCGCCCGGCGCCTGGGCCAGGGGCAGATGGCCGAGCGCACACACATTTCGCCGCATTCCAACATTGGTGAGTTGGCCGGGGTGTTCGACACCATGGCCAGTGACCTGGAGCGCCATGTCAACCAGCAGCGCGAGTTGCTCAATGCGGTGTCCCATGAGCTGCGCACGCCGCTGACCCGCCTGGACTTCGGCCTGGTGCTGCTGTTCGACGAAGTGCCGCCGGCCAGCCGCAAGCGCCTGCTGGAACTGGTGGGGCATGTGCGTGAGCTGGATGAGCTGGTGCTGGAGCTGCTGTCCTACAGCCGCCTGTATAACGCCGACCAGGCCCGCGAGCGGGTCGAAGTGTCGTTGCTGGAACTGGTCGACAGCGTACTCGGCGGTTTTGCCGAAGAGCTTGATGGCCGAGGTATCCAGTGGGAAGTAAGGGCCGAGGGCAATTTGCCCCGGTTTGTGCTGGACCCACGGCTGACGGCGCGGGCGGTGCAGAACCTGGTGCGCAATGCCATGCGCTATTGCGACGAAAGCCTTTTGTTGCGCTTGCGGCTGGAGGACGATGGCGCCTGTTTGCTCACGGTTGAAGATGACGGGATCGGCATACCGGTAGAGGAGCGGGAGCGGATTTTCCAGCCGTTCTACCGGCTGGACCGCAGCCGCGACCGCAACACCGGCGGGTTTGGCCTGGGGCTGGCGATCAGCCGGCGAGCGATCGAAGGCCAGGGCGGCACCTTGACGGTAGCGCAGTCGGCGCTGGGCGGGGCGCAGTTCAGGATTCGCTTGCCTGCGGGGTGATGGGTGGCTGTACCGGCCTCTTCGCGGGTAAACCCGCTCCCACAGGTACGCCACAGCGTTCAAAATCTGTGCGGTCCCTGTGGGAGCGGGTTCACCCGCGAAGAGGCCGGGCCTGCTAGCCCTGTTCCGCCAACTGTGTAGTCCACAGCACGACTCGGTCTTTGCCGCTGTGCTTGGCTTCATACAATGCCTGGTCGGCGCGGACCAGCGCTGTGGTCAGGCTGTCGCTCCGGTCCACCCGAGCCAGGCCTATGCTGATGGTTACCGGATGCTCGCCCCTGTCCTCGCGCACCCGTTGGCACAGCGCCGCCACCTGCTGCTCGGCACCCTGCTGGTCCAGCCCTTGCAGGAAGATCGCGAACTCTTCACCGCCCAGTCGGGCAAATGCATGACCGGCCATGCTCGCCTTGATATGCAGGGCCACGCGCTTGAGTACCTCGTCGCCGACGTCATGACCGAAGAGGTCATTGACCCGCTTGAAGTTGTCGATATCGATCATCGCCAGGTATTGCCCGGACGAGGCCATGCGCAGCTGACGGTCGGCCTGGGCCATGAACGACCGGCGGTTGGGAATGTCGGTCAGGGCGTCTATGTAGGCCTGCTCCAGCAGCACCTTGGACAGGTAGAAGTTGTGCAGCTTGGCTTTGCGGATTTGCAGGTAGCTGTAGCTGACCAGGCCGCTGAGAAACACTGCGTAGCTGATCAACATGGCGCCTTCGACCGCGTCCGGCTCCATGCGGGTGTGGTAGAACGGGCTGAGCATCACCCAGGTGATGGCCATGGCGCAGAAAAATGACCAGCGCCGCACCGGCAGCACCGACATGGCATACAACACGGTGGAGACCCCGAGGATCAGCCACACCGGGCGCAGGGCCACCGGGAGGCCTTCGATCACCAGGCGCATGCCCAGGGTGATGACGGTGATGAACAGCAGGTTAAGTACATCAAAGTGGTGGCTGCGGTGTGTGAAACGCAGCACCACGGTCAGGCTGCCGAGCAAGGCAATGAACACGCATGACAGCCAGGTAAAACCTTGGCCACCGAGGAAGCTGACGATAAGGTCGAAGACCAGCCAGATCAGGAGACTGATGCAGAACACCAACAGGCAGAACGGGCGCATGGACTCGAATTCGTGCTGGCGGAACTCGGCGCGCAGGGCGGCGGGGGCGACCTGTTTGCGTACGTGTTCCTCGATGGTCTTGAGCATGGAGGAGCTCCTGGGGGTACTGCTTTGCCAGGGCTGGCCCTGGCGACTCAATTCTGTGGCAAAACACCCCGGGCCCAGGGCCGGTAGCGCAAGTCAAACACCGCCTCGAGATGGCACCCGCCAACCAGCGTCGGCTCGGCAGGCTCAGCCCTGAATGCCTGACCTGGCACACTCACCTGGCGAAACGCCTCGCGCACTACACCTATTCGGCACGGCAAGGCCTGTTCGTAACCCTGGCGCACCAACGGCGGTAATCGCCCGGTGCCGGCGCCATCCTGCCACCACACAGTCAAGCCCAGGCCTGCCAGTTGATCCAGCCAGGCGCCATTGACCCGGGGCGACAGCTTGCCTGCGCTGAAGGCACTGATGTGCAGAGGCTTGTCCAGTTGGCGGTTGAAGGCCTGTAACTGGCTGTACAGCGCTTCGCGACGCGCGGGGTCGCGAAAATGCTGGTCGTCCAGTTCCATGGGCAGGTACCAGCCCTCCACCGGCAATTGCCAGGCCTGACGCAGTTGCTGGTACTGGCTGAGTGAGCGCCCCAGCTGCGCTTTCCAATAGCTGTTCAGGCCCTCGCCGTCCAGCTCGTCCAGGCGTTTGTAGTAGGCGGGGTCCATGTAGAGGCCCAGCACCAACCGCAAGCCTTGTACACGGGCGCTGCGCAGGCTGCTGGCCAGCCAGCCTTGGGCGCCGCCGAAGTCGCTGTCGCCATAGGCGCTCCATTGCACGATCAGGGTGTTGCCGCCCTGGGCCACGGTGGCATGCCACAGTTGTTGCCACTGGGCGGGGGTGACAGTGGCATCGCGGTTGAGCGGTTGGTAGAACAGGCGCTGATCGGCGGTGGCAGGCAGGCACACGGCAAACAGGCAGATGGCGAGGAGCGTACGCATCAGAAGGTCATCTCCGCACCGACCAGCACGCCGTTGGCGCGCTGGTAAAGGTTGCCGCCCAGCGACTGCTGGTACTCGGCACGCACTTTCAGTGAGCCACGGTAGGCGTTATAGCGATCGTCATCAAACCACCATTGCCAGCGCACGCCAACCCCGGCCCGGGCGTCCTGACGCCAGTCGTTGCTCGGGTCCTGGCTGGAAAACTCGACAAAGCCATAGGGCATGAGGGTTTGCGGGGAGCTGCCGGGCAGCTTCCAGGCGTGGCCTTGCTGGTAGCGTGACAGCCAGGCGTGGTCCCCGGCGCGGGTCCACCAGGCCGCGTCGAGGTAGAGGAAGCGCTCGTTCCAGTCGTCTTCATCCACACGCCAGTCATTGCGCCAGTTGCCCTGGTCGAGGAACGAGGCGGTGGCGCGTAGCAGCAGGTCGTTGCTCGATTCGGCATTGTGGCGCAGATCGCCCCAGTTGCCGCCGACCTTGGCCGGGCTCAGCAACTGGCCAAGGCTCAGGCCGCGGTAGTGCGCTTCGTCGATCTGCCGCTGGTGGTACAGCTCGGCGTATAGGTTGAGGTTGGCCTGGCCGAGCGGCTTGTAACGCAGGCCGACCCCGGTACCCATGCTTTGCGCATAGTCGGTGCGGCTCTGGCCACCGAACAGTACCCGGCCATACACCGACAGCGTGCTGCCGTTGCGGCTGGGTTCTTCGCCCAGGGCATGGTCCCACATGGCTAACTGCACGTTCTGCGATTGGGCACGGCGTGAGCTGCCGCTGCGCTGGCCGTTGTCGAGAAACTTGTCGTTGGTCGAGGTGCCGGCGGGTGACCAGGTGCTGGCCAGGGTGATGGTGTCACGCCGTGACAGGCTTTCGTGGGCACGGCGCTGGCGGTATTTGCGGGCTTCCAGGCTGCCGTATTCATCGTCACCGGCGACCAGGTTCTGCTCCACATCGAGGATGCGGCGCAGTTCGCTGCGGGCTGAGGCGCTGTCTTCAGCTTCGTCGTAGCGCAAGGCCAGGGTTTCGCCGAGGCGATAATCCTCGGGGAAGTCGTGGGTGGCACGCGTCAGGTAGGGGATCGACTGGCGGCGCTGGGCCTTGTCTGTCGAGCCGGCCAGGCGCATGCCGTAGTCGGCGCGGTAACGCGGCTGATCGGGGGCCAGGCGCACGGCTTCGGCGAGCCAGGCCATGCTCTGGGCGCTGTCGCCGGCCAGCTGCGCGGTGCTGGCCGCGGCGTAGTAGTGGTCGGCTCGTGGGCTGCTTGCCAGTGCCTGGCGCTGAAACCCCAAGGCAGCCTGGTAATCGCCTTGGCGCTGGGCAATGGCTGCGCCCAGTGCCCAGTCATCGGCGCTGTGGTGTGCGGCAGCGTCCCAATAGCGGCGGGCCGCGTCAGCGTCGCCTGTGTCTAGCGCGCCACCGGCGGCCGTGAGGCGGGCGTTGTCGGTCCAGGCGCTGTCCGGCAGGCTGCGCCAGATAGGCAGCGCGGCTTCGGAATCGCCGGCCGCTTCAAGTGCATAGGCCAACGCCAGGCGGTTGCCGGCGTCGCCCAGGCGTTCGGCGGCCTGGTAGTAGACCACCGCTTCACCGGGTTGGTCGGGCATGGCGCAGCGGCCCAGGGCGCGGTACTGGCCGGGCTCGCGGGGGGTGGCCGGCACCGCCTGGCGAACGGCGTCGCACTGGCCGGCCTCGGCCAGACGGCCGAGCAACTGGGCACGGGTACTGGCATCGACCCGGGGGATCAGGCCGAGCATGCGGTGGCTGTCCAGCGGCCCATCGTTGCGGGCAAACAGGTTGCCCAAACGCTGCAACAGCGATGGGCTGAGGCGGCCCTGACGGCGATCGTAGGCCTGTTCCAGCAGTTGCCGGGCGTGTCCGGCCTGGCCCTGTTCCACCAGCAGAAACGTAGCTTGCTCCAGTGCGGCCAGGTCGCCACTTTGCCGGTAGCGGTTTTCCCATTCGCTGGCTGTGCGCGGTTGTGGGGGTTGCGGCGGGTCGCCATACAGGCGTTGCTTGAGCACGGCGTAGGCGCGTGTGTCGGTAGTGGGTGTGCAGCCTTTGAACTGTTCGCGGGCCAGGTTCGGGTCATGGCGTGACAGCCAGTCGACGGTGTCCAGGCAGGGGCGCTGCAGGTCGTTGCTCAGGCGGCGCACCAGTGCCGCATCATCACCTTCGCGGGCCAGCTCCCACAGCTGTTGACGCTGGTCGGGCTGATTCAGCTGATCGGGCGACAGCGACTGCAACCAGCGCTGGGCTTGCTGGTTGTGACCCACGGCGATAGCGCGGTTGGCCATGGCCAGGCGCGCCTGATCCGCCGCTTGAGGGGAGGGCGCGCTGGCCAGCAGCTTGTTCAGCCCTTTTTCGTTCACCTGCTGGACATAGGCATTGGCCAGGCGTTGCCAGTCTTCGGCGGGCAACTGGCCCTTGTCGGCGAGCGGCTGCAGTTGCTCGATGGTTTCCTGCCAGTTGCGTAGTTGTTCGGCGAAGTTGGCCCGAGCCAGGCGCAATACCTGGCCGTCACCCCTGGGGGGCAACTGGCTGAGCCAGTCCAGCGCCTTACCCGCACCGCCGAATTTGGCCAGGCTCAGGCTGTAGGCCTGCCACAGGCGCACGCGCTGATTACCCTCACTGGCCGCCAGCCATTGTTCCACCTGGCTGGCGGGCGGTGGGTCCTGTTCGATCCAGGTCAGGCGCAGTTCCAGCAGGGCGTCCGCGTATTCGGGGCTGCCGCCCAGCTGTTCGGCCTGCGCTTGGGCTTCCTTGTAGCGGCGTTGATGGGCCAGGGCCTCTACCAGCAGTGCGCGGGCCTCGTCGTTGTTGGGCACTCGCCCCAGCACGTGGCGGGTCAGGCGCTCCACCTCGGCCCAGTTGTCTTTCCTGGCTTCGCGATAGCTGCGGTCCATGAACGGGAAACTGGTGAACCGCTGGAAGTCGGTCATCGGCGTCGAAGCCGCAACAGGCAGGGCGGCGGCGCACAGCAACAGGCCAGTAAAGGTGAGGGAAACGCGCGGCTTCATGCCACCTCCCGGGTCAGATCAATGGCGGCCTGCTGTTCACTGGCCTGTTCGATCAGGGCCTGTTCCAGCACCTGCTCGGTGATGATGCCGCGGGCAATCAGGTGCTCGCCGAGGCTTTGGTGTTCGGGGTCAAAGTCGATCAAAGCCTGGTTGAACAGGGTCACAGGGACCATGCCGCGCACCTGCAGCAGCGCGCCGAGCATGACCTGGTGATGGCTAACCCGTTCCAGCAGCGCCTCATTGTCCTGGTGGCGTTCAAGCACGGCCAGCATGGCGCGGGTTTCTGGCTTCTGCCAGGGACTGGGGTAGTGATAGCGCAGGCCCAGTGTCACACGGCCCTGAGGCGCCAGGCGTGCTGTGACCGGGCGTTTAAGGTGGCGGCTGATCACCCCCAGCGAGACTTGGCTGACAGGGCTCTCGCTGGCCAGGATCAGCGTGTCACCGTCTTCGTCTACCGGCAGCACCGCATAGTGGGTGGCCAGCTTGCGCGGCAGTTTGGCGATCAATTGCGGGTCGAGCTTGAACGGGTTCAAGGGCGCCCAGGGCAAGTCCAGCTGCTCGGCCAGGGTGGCCACCAGTTGCTCGCTGGTTACCCAGCCACGCAGCAGCAGTTCGCGTCCCAGGCGCCGGCGTACCGGGCTGGTGAGTGCCTGTTGCAGCTGTTCGTCATTGATCAGCCCCTTGGCCACCAGACGCTGGCCCAGCGGCGTGCGCGCAGGGGCGGCGATGGCGGGAAATTCATGGGTGGTCTTGTCCCAGGCCACGCGGCGCGAGTCACCCATTTCCATCACCTGGCGCAGGGCCCGCAGGTTGGCGAAGAAGTTGACGAAGTTGCTCCACATCATCCGCGGTGCCGACAGCAAACCTTCGCCGATGCCGTAGAAACGGGTGACGAACCAGCCCCGCTGGAACAGGCGGTTCAACAGCAGCAGCCCGTTCAGCCACAGCAAGGTGGACAGCAGCCAGCTGTCGCTGAGGATTGACATGAAGCGCCATGCATCCGGCGCAATCACCGTCACCAGCCACATGGCCAGCAACACCAGCAACAACAAGTTGACCAAAAAGCTCAGCAGATAGGCGAACAGCCCACGGCGGTCGCGCCAGAGGAAGTAGTTGAGCGCCCCTGTGCGGCTCCAGCCGAGGTTGCTGGTGCCTTGGAACACGATACCCACGATCCAGCGCGACTTCTGCCGGATGGCATGCTGCCAGTCACGCGGGAAGTGCTCGCGCACGCAGATCACCTGCGAAAACGCCCGGCTCATGCCCGGACGCCATGCCTGCTTTAGGGTCAGTGCCGGGTCGGTGATGGAATAGCGGGCAAAAATGCACTTCATGCCCTTTTGCTTCAGCCGAAAGCCAATGTCGTAGTCTTCAGTAAGGCTCTGGACGTCGAAGGCAATGCCGTCGCCGTCCTCCAGCAGCGCGCCGATGGCCCGGCGGCTGAAGCAGGTGCCGACGCCGGCGCTGGGCACCTGACCGGTCAGTGCTTCGCGGACGATGACGTCCTTGCCGTGGTTTTCGGCAAATTCGTCGACATAGTGGCCGGCGGTAAAGCCTTTCCATTCCGGTGCGTAGGGATAGACCGGGATCTGGATCATGTCTTTGTTCGGCAGCAGGTAGTTGAACAGCCGCAGCTCCATGGGCGAGATCACGTCTTCGGCGTCATGCAGGATGAAACCGGCAAACTCGATGCCAGCGTCCTGCTGGAAGCGCAGCAAGGCGTCGATGATGTTGTTCAGGCAGTCAGCCTTGCTGGTGGGGCCAGGGCGTGCGCACACCACTTTGTGCACGTTGGGGTAATGCAGGCACACCGCGTCCACATCGGCCTGGGTTTGTGGGTCGTTGGGGTAGGTGCCGACGAAGATCTGGTAGTTCTCGTAGTCGATGGTCGAGGCTGCCAGGCGAGCCATTTCACCCACTACGCCGACTTCGTTCCAGGCCGGGACCATGATGGCCAAAGGTTTTTCCGGGACTTCGAACAAGCGCTTCTCGTCGGCCCTTTGATGCTTGTCGTAGATGCGAAAACGCCGTATCAACTTGCGCCCCCAGTAGCACAGGTCGATGAACAGGTCGTCCAGGCCGAGCAGGAACATCAACGAGGCAAGCATGATCGCCAGGATCTTCAGACCGAATAGCACATAGGTGAGAAAATCGATGAATGCCAGGCTCATGGGGCAGTCACCGGCACGGCAGAGTGGGCCATCGTCCTTATCCTCGCTCGGTTCCCTCGACGAAGTTGTACAAAATGACGCTATTTGTACGGGGTAAATACAAGCAGCCGAACGCGCTGTTGTCCAAATTTCGGGCTTTTTCTTGTGGGCCACATCTTGTAGTTTTACAGGTCGTTTACCCAGGGAGCTGAACATGCAAGGCAAGGCCCGCAAGATCGTCCAGGCCATTCTTTACGAAGCCATCGCCGTCGCCTGCGTGGCGCCTGCGCTGGAGCTGGCGTTTGGCGCCGGCATGGCGCAGTCGGCGGTACTGTCGGTGCTGATGTCAGGCATCGCGATGAGCTGGAACATGGGCTACAACTGGGTATTCGAACGCTGGGAAGCGCGCCAGCGCCAGCGTGAGCGCACCTTCATGCGGCGCTTGCTGCACGCCTTGGGCTTCGAGGGCGGGTTGGTGGTGATCCTGCTGCCACTGGTGGCGTACTGGCTGGATGTGAGCCTGTGGGCGGCACTGCTGACCAACCTGGCGCTGTTCGTGTTCTTCTTCGTTTATGCCTTTGCCTTCCAGTGGGGCTTCGACAAGGTGTTCGATGTGCCGCTTTCGGCGCAGCAGGCCAAGTGTTGACTTTGTGCCGCACTACCGGCTAAGTTCCTACCCCATGAATACCTTCCCGCATGTGAACGCCATTATTATTACCGCCATTATCAGCTTGGCGGGCTAGCGCGTACGTGCACCTGACCCGCCCTGGAGGCGGGTTTTTTCTCTCTGACTCCTGGGCAACGTGAAAACAGCCAAGGAGTCATTGATGACCAGTTTCAGCGTCCCTCGTACTACCGTCACCCCCCAGCAACTGCTGTCGGAGCAGGTGCGGCGCATTCTGGCCGCGCCGGTGTACGACCTGGCCATCGAAACGCCCCTGCAAGCGGCGCCTGCGCTATCTGCCAGCCTGGGTAACCAAGTGTTGCTCAAGCGCGAAGACCTGCAGCCTACCTTCTCGTTCAAGATCCGCGGCGCCTATACCCGCCTGTCGCGCCTCAGTGCTGTGCAGCGTGAGCGTGGGGTAATCACCGCCTCGGCGGGCAACCATGCCCAGGGCGTGGCCCTGGCAGCGTCGCACCTTGGCATGAAGGCGACCATCGTCATGCCGACCACCACGCCGTCACTGAAGGTGGAGGGGGTGCGTTCGCGCGGCGGGCATGTGGTGCTGCACGGTGAGAGCTTCCCACACGCTTTGGCCCACGCGCTGAAGCTGGCCGATAGCGAAGGCGCTACTTTTGTGCCGCCCTTCGATGACCCGGACGTGATCGCCGGGCAAGGCACCGTGGCCATGGAAATCCTGCGTCAGCACCCGGGCGCGCTGGACGCCATTTTTGTACCGGTGGGCGGTGGTGGGCTGATCGCTGGTATCGCCGCCTACGTGAAGTACCTGCGCCCAGAGGTGAAGGTGATCGGCGTCGAGCCGGAGGACTCCAACTGCCTGCAGGCCGCCCTGGCCGCCGGGGAACGGGTGATCCTGCCGCAGGTCGGCACCTTTGCCGACGGTGTAGCGGTGGCGCAGATCGGCGCCCACTGCTTCGAGCTGTGCCGGCATTTTGTCGACGAAGTGGTGACCGTCAGCAGTGACGAGCTGTGCGCGGCAATCAAGGACATCTACGACGATACCCGCTCTATCACTGAGCCGTCCGGTGCCCTGGCCGTGGCCGGGATCAAGAAGTACGTGGCACGTGATGGAGTGCAGGGGCAGACACTGGTGGCCATTGACTCCGGGGCGAATGTGAATTTCGACCGCCTGCGCCACGTGGCCGAGCGGGCTGAATTGGGCGAGCAGCGCGAGGCGATCATTGCGGTCACCATCCCTGAGCAGCCAGGCAGCTTCCGCGCCTTCTGCCAGGCACTGGGCAAGCGGCAAATCACCGAATTCAACTACCGCTATTACCCCGGCAAGGAAGCGCGGCTGTTCGTCGGGGTACAGACCCACCCTGTGCACGACCCGCGTGACCAGCTGCTGGCCAACCTGCGCGAGCAGGGTTACAGCGTGCTGGACCTGACCGACAACGAGCTGGCCAAACTGCATGTGCGTCATACCGTGGGTGGCCACGCAGCGCCAGGTGCTGATGAGCGGGTGCTGCGCTTCGAGTTTCCCGAGCGGCCAGGGGCGCTGCTGGGCTTTCTGGAACGGTTGGGCAAGCGCTGGAACATCAGCCTGTTCCATTACCGCAACCACGGGGCGGCGGAGGCCCGGGTATTTGCTGCGCTGGAGGTGCCGGGCGATGAGTTGGCGGGCTTGCCGTTGGCGCTGAATGAGATGGGGTATCGGTATTGGGATGAGACTGACAACCCGGCGTACAAGCTGTTCCTGGGCTGACGGCTGACCCACACCACTATCGGGGGCCGCTGGGCGGCCCCATCGGGTTTGCTGATTCACCGTGGGGGAACAATCACCGGGCCAAGGTGGTCTGCTGTGAAGGCTGCAGCGGGACCCGGCGCCATTAAGCCGTTACTGTCCGGGCACTGTGTAGCCGCTCGCAACCGCGACACAGGGACGTGGCGGCCGATTAGGTTCAGTTAGGTAAAGTTGGGTAAATGCGGCCACGGCCTATACACGGACCAGTATTGTGGTTTGTACTGTCCAGTTAAAGATGACATTGATGAACACACTTCCGTCGCAGCCAAGTGCTGAACGCGGGGCGTTCTCCAGTTTTGAGGCGTGTCGCAACTCCCGGCAGGGCCCCGTGGTGATCCTTGCCTCCGGCGCTTCTGCCAAGCATTTTCCGCTGGGCGAATTCGCACATCTGCCCATCATTGCCATGAACGGTTCAGTTTCGATGACCGCCGAGCACGGTATCCGGCCTTTTTTCTATGTATGTACCGACAAAAGCTTCCCCAAGCAACAGCCGGGCTTGTTCGCCACGGCGTTGCGCGACAGCGAGCGCCTGGCGCTCTGGCCCGAGCAGTATGCCGGGGCCGATGTGCCCGCCGACACCGAGTGTTACGCCTTGCGCAAAGCCGACACGCCGGGCCTGCTGGACGGTTTGCGTGGCCATGGTGACAGCTGCGTTTGCAACCGCGCACTGTGGAGCAAACGCAGCCGCTCGATTGCCTTCAGCAAAGACCTGGGCCATGGTTTTTTCGATGCCCGCACAGTGGCGTATGTGGCGTTGCAGCTGGCTTATCACCTTGGCTTTGAAGAAGTGTTGCTGGTCGGGGTAGATCTCGATCAGCGCGTTGGGCGCTTCTACGAGAACGGCCAGGGGCAGTGTTCGCCGTGCGGGCTCGACCAGCATTGGGAGAGCCGTATCCTGCCGTCGTTGGCGCTGATGGCAAGGGAAGTGCTCAACGAGCATTTCCATGTCTACAACCTGTCGGCGAGGTCGCGCATTCCTGCCGAACTGATCCCCAAGGTCAACCTCAGCCAGGCGCGGCACATTGCCGGCTGTGCAATTACCTGAGCAAGAAAGCGGGTGCATGAGGAACTGTGGATGCGTACAGTAGGTTGATCGCCATCTGCGGAGCCCGCTATGTCCAGCGCTTTCACGTTCATGCAATCGCCCGTCGGCACCCTGACCCTGGTGGCCCGCGGCGAGTGCCTGGCAGCCGTACTGTGGGAAGAGGAACGGGAAAACCGCGTGCGGCTCGGTGCTTTGCACCGTGACGACCAGTGCCCGGTGCTACTGGACACCGCGCGGCAGCTTGGCGAGTATTTTGCCGGCAAGCGCCAGCGCTTCGAGCTGGCGCTGGATTTTGCCGGTACCGAGTTTCAGCGCCAGGTGTGGGCCGCGCTGCTGGCAATACCCTTTGGTGAAACCCGCAGCTACGGCGACATCGCCCGGCAGATCGGCAACCCCAGCGCGGTGCGAGCGGTAGGCGCTGCCAACGGCCGCAACCCGATCTCGATCATCGCCCCGTGCCACCGTGTGATCGGTGCCTCGGGCAGCCTGACAGGCTTTGCCGGTGGCCTGGCGGCCAAGCAGTATCTGCTGGCGCTGGAAGGTCGGCAAAGCCTGGCATTGGACTTGTAGGCGTCACCTGAACCAACTGGCGAGCAGGCAAACCAATATCGCAAGCACCGAGCCTGCCATCAGGGTGTACTGCCGATGGGCCCGGCGGGCATGGGCTTTTACCGTACGCAGGTACTCGCCGGGAGTGGGTGCATCGGGCCGATGGCGCAAACCCTCGGCCACGTCGGCAAGCTGGCCCCGGATCAGCAAACCGACCAGATAGTAGGTGCAGGCGTAACTCAGCAACGCCAGAAACAGGTAAATCATGGCGCGTGCAGGTGCAAAGGCAGGGCCATTGCGCTGGCATTGCCAGTGTCCAGCATGATCAGCCCCTCACTGTGATCATCCAGGCTGGCCAGCAAGCGCCCCTGGCTGTCCCACGCTGCCGACCCGCCGGCACCGATGAAGGTATCGGCCGGCCCCACGCAGTTGGCCATCAACACCGGCATTGACAGTTCACGTGCCACCTCGGGGTAATGCGCGTAGCCCTCGCGGATGCCCTTGGCGGTTTTCGCCACACTGACCAGATACAGGTCGGCGCCGTGCTCGCGGGCGGCGGCCGCATGCGCCATGAACATCGATTCGTAGCAGATCGCCGGTGCCACCCGATGGTTGCCAGCCTGCAGCAGCAGTGCCTGATCGCCTGGGGTGAAGTAGGGCAGCTCGTCATCATGCAGGCGCCGTTTGGCATAGGCCTGGCGCGGTGCCCCGGGGCTGAAGATCGGCATGCCGATGCGAATGCCGTCGGGTGTCGGCAACGGCAGGCCTACGGCAACGGTGAGACCCAAGCGGTCACTGGCTGCCTGCAGCGGGCCCAGCCGTTCAGAGCTGACCGGCAAGGCGGCCTGGCGCGCAAGGCTTGGCTCATAGCCGGTCAGCGACAGTTCGGGGAAAACCACCAGCTCGGCGCCAAAGGCCGCAGCTTGCTCGATGCAGGCCAGATGACGCTGGAGGTTGCCTGGCAAATCGCCCTTGAGCGACGCCAGTTGCACGGCGCACAGTTTCATGAAAAACCCTTCCCTGGTTCAGGTTGAAGGGTCGAGCATACTATTGGCATCAATGGCAGTGCCAGTGAAGGGTTATTCAGGTTGCCGAGCACGTCGGCGTGCGCGGCTGGCGCGCCGTGTGCCATGCTATCCAGTGAAGCGCCATGGGCCCGGCACACACCGGGGGCAGCCTGCATTTTACGCCCGCCATGGCAGCGCCTGCAGAGGGAGATTGCAATGGGACGGTTTCGGCGGTTACTCGCCAATATCCGGGGACGTGACTTGGCAGTGGGTGATATCCATGGCCACTTCCAGCGCCTGGAGCAGTGCCTGGATGCGGTGGGTTTTGATCCGGCCATAGACCGCCTGTTCAGTGTGGGTGACCTGGTCGACCGTGGGCCGCACAGCGAGGCCGCGCTGGAGTGGCTCGCGCGGCCCTGGTTCCATGCGGTGCAAGGTAACCATGAGGCGCTGGCAATTACCCGCGTGCGAGGGGGGCGGCTTGACCTGGAGATGTACCGCGCAGCGGGTGGAAGCTGGTTCCTGGACCTGCCGCGCAAGGCGCAATTGCGTTTCGTGGAACGCTTCGAGCAATTGCCGATTGCCATCGAAGTGGAAAGCGCGGCCGGCCTGGTCGGGCTGCTGCATGCAGACAGCCCGTTTGCAGATTGGGCAGCGCTACGTTCCTGTCTGCAGCTGGATGACGACCCTGAAGTACGCCAGGTATGCCAGTGGTCGCGGCGGCGCCTGAAACAAGGTGATACGCAGCAGGTGCAGGGCCTGCGTGCATTGCTGGTCGGCCACACACCGGTGCTGGAGGCAAAGCTGCTGGGCAATGTCTGGCACCTGGATACAGGGGGGTGGGCTAGCGGCCATTTCACCTTGATGGACATGCGTACCCTGCAACTGGTCAGCCCTGCGCCAGATGCATCAACAGCGCGGCGGCCAGGATCACCAGCATGATCCCTGAGGCCCGCTCAAGCCACGGCAGGCTGCGAGCGAAATGCCGCAGTACTCGTTGGTTGCCGATGGCCACGGCGACCAGCAGGTCCCAGAGCAGGACGATGCTGAACATCCACAGCGCGTAGGCCGATTTCCAGCCGGCGCTGGCGCTGGCGACCATGCTGGCGAGGCTGGCATAGAACAGCGCGTTCTTGGGGTTGAGGATACCGGACAACAAGCCCATGCCCAGATTGCGCCACCAGCCTTGAACCCTCGGGTTGCCTGCGACTGCGCCCAGGCGGGTTTGCCCGGCGTGGCGCAGGAACAGAATGCCGATGTAAAGCAGGTAGCTGGCGCCGGCCAGTTGCAGTGCAGTGAACAGCAGGCTGCCTTCCTGCAGCACAGACAGGCCGGTGAAGGCCATGGCGATGAACGCGCCATTGGCCAGGGCAATGCCCAGGCAGGCGCCGCTGGCGATGCGCCAGCCGCTGTTGATCGAACTGCGTGCGACCAGGAAGAAGTCCGGGCCGGGTGAGAGCAGGGCGAGGAAGTGGGCGAGGGCAATGATCAGGAACGGTTGCATGGGCGGCGCGGCTCTGCGGGAAAAACCGCAGTCTGCTGCCGGGCCTGCCCCAGCGTATTGAACAATATTGCAAACAAAGCGGGGCACTGTCCCTGTGCAGGAGCGCACAGGCCTCTAATCGCCCCGATACTGCCCCGGCGTCACACCCACATGGGCTTTGAATACCCGTTGGAAATGGCTTTGATCGGCAAACCCGAGGCGGTAGGCCACCTCCGCCAACGCCAGCCCTTCGCCCAGCAACTGCCGCCCGCGATTGACCCGGGCATTGAGCAGATAGGCATGCGGCGTCAACCCTGTGGCCGTGCGGAATGCGCGGATCAACTGGTAGCGCCCAAGGCCGGCCTCGCGGGCCAGCACCTCCAGGCTCAGTTGCGCGGGGTCCTGGCCTTCGAGGCGTGCGATCAAACCGCTCAACGCAGTTGCCCCCAAGGCGGGGGCTGCTGCCAGCGGGGCTTGGGCGGAAAAGTCCAGGTCACCCACAAAGGCAATCAGCGCCGCATCCTTCTCACTGTTGCTGGCGCTGGAGAACAGCAACCTGTTCAGCTCGCAGAACTGCCCATACACCGCTGCCACCCGGCAGATACGCGCCGGCTCACCGGGCCCGGCGCCGCCCAGCCCCGACTCCAGCCGCACCTGGGTCAGCCAGTCGGCATCCACATGCAGCATCTGGTAGCTCCAGGCTTGCCCGGGTTGGGGGTTGCAGGCATGTACGCGGTGGGCTGGCACCAATACCAGCGTGCCGGGTGTCAGCCGTTCCTGCCCATGTGCGGCGCCGCTGAAATGGCTGTGGCCAGCATCCACCGCACCGATGGAGAACGTCGGGTGGCTGTGGGCCTTGTAACAGGCGCGGCTATGACAGGCGCGTCGGCTTTCCACATGCGGGAGTGCCGGGTCGCGCCACAGCTCGGCGTGGGAGCGGGGCATCACAAGGTCCTCTATTTCGCCCGCAGCGTAACAGGTGCCGCGTACCCATACAGTTTTTATCGCTGGCTGTAACTTGACCGCAAGGCCCGGCACACGCCGAAATAGACGCCTGTTGCCCAAGGAAAACAACAATGGACCTTTCAAGCCTGCTGCTTTTCATCCCCGCCTGCTTCGCCCTGAACATGGCGCCAGGGCCGAACAACCTGCTGTCGCTGCACAACGCCAGCCGCTACGGCCTGCGCACGGCCTGCGTGGCCGGTGGTGGTCGCATCGTCGCCTTCAGCGGCATGATCGCCTTGGCGGCCATGGGCCTGGCCGTGGTGCTGCACACCAGTGAATACCTGTTCCTGGCCATCAAGGTAGTGGGGGCGGCGTACCTGTTCTACATCGCCTGGCAACTGTGGCGCGCACCGGTAGGCGAGGCCGTGGTGGCAGCCGATCACCCGCGTGGCACCTGGCGCCTGACGCGGCAGGAGTTTTGGGTGGCAGCTGGCAACCCCAAGGCCATCCTGATCTTCACCGCCTTCCTGCCGCAATTCGTCTCGGTCGGCAGCACCACCCCGGTAAGCGAGCAGTTCCTGTGGTTGGGGCTGTTGTTCCTGCTGCTGGAATGGGCGGCCATAGCCCTCTACGCAGGCCTTGGCGCCTACATGCAGCGCTGGTTCAGCCAGCCCGGCCCGCGCCGTTTGTTCAACCGGGTCAGCGCCTCCCTGCTGGGCTGCGCCGGCCTCGGCTTGTTGGCGGCGCGCCGCTAGAACTGCCAGCGCACCCCCAGGTTGATGCCGCTGGCTTCCTGCTGGCGGCTGTCCAGGTTGGCGGTGTACTGCACGCCGCCATGCAGGCTCAGCGCTTCGCTGACCTGCGCCACCACGCCGCTTTCCAGTTGCACCGAGGTATAGCGGTAGTCGGTCTTGATCTTGTCGACATCATCGAAGGTCAGGGTGTCGCGGCCACCGTCGCCGTGCCACAGGTTGACCTGCGCATAGGGTTGCAACAGGCGTCCGCTGCTCCCCGTGAACGCACCTTCCAGGCGCACACCCAAGCGGCCGGTCAGCTCTACCTGGGCGTCATGGCTGATGCGCGAGACACTATCGCTTGCGCTGTCGAGCGAAACTTTTTGTGCAATCAGCTGGGCTTGTGGCTCCAGCGTCCAGCGTTCGGACAGGGCGATGGGGTAGCCGGATTCGAGCGACGCCGCCCAGGCATGGCCGTCGATGTCCAGCTTGTCGCCGCGCTGCGAGCGGGCCCGCCCATCGAGACGGGTGTACTGCAACACGGCATCCAGGTACGCGCCGTGCGGCCCGACCAACGCCCAGTAAGTGCCAACGCTGTCGCCATCAAGTTTCAGGTCGCCAACGCTGCGGTCTTGCGCGGCCAGGGCGAAACCTTTGACGTCGGCATCCAGGCGGCTGTGGCTGACGTAAAAGCCGACATGGTGGCGATAACCGCCATCGCCCGTCTTGGCATACAAGTCCTGGCCCACCTTGAAACCGTACAGGTCGCCCTCCAGGCTCGGGCTGACCGTACCGCTCCATTGCTGGCGAAGCGTGCCGCCGTAGGCCTGTCCCCAACTGGCAGGCAGGGCGCCTTCGCCTTTGAGCAACTGTTGGTCGCCCTGGCGTTGATGGAAGGTACCCAAGGCCTGGCGCGCGATGATCGCAGCGCCTCTTGGGGCGGCAGCGTAAACCGGGACTTCCGGGCGATACAGCGGCAGGCTTTCGCCTTGCACGGGGGCGGGCAGGTCGACCTGGCCAGGTGCCGGAGCGGCAACAGGTGGCGTCTGGGCCGGTGCTATTACCGGCGGCCTGCCCGGCTGTGAAGGTTGTGTGGCTTGTTCGGGCTCGGGGCCCGGTGCTGGAGCGGGTGGCGCGACTAGCGTCGAGCGCAGGTACCAGCTGTTTTCGCTGCCAGCGGTTACACCGCCCTTGAACAACCGGTAGTCATAGGCACCTACCGATAGCGTTTGCGTCTGCACGAATGCAGTGGCAGAGCTGGTGGCGCCGTCACGGGCTTCGACGAGCTGGATGCCGTTTTGTGCGGTTGTTGCACCCGCGCCATTGAGGTTGTTGACGAACAATCGCGTAGAGCCGCTGATGGCGCCGCGGCTGACCACCAGGCGGTCGGAGGCAGCGCCATCGCCTGCCAGTACGCTATTCAGGCGCAGTGTGCCGTTGTTACCGGTGTAATCGCCCTGAACAGTCAGGCGGCCCTGAGCGTCGTTGCCACGACTCAGGTCGAGGGTGCCGGCGTTGACTAACGATACCTTGCTGTCACTCTGGATGCTGACGATGCTGCCCTGGCGGCTGATCAGCGAGCTGCTTGCATCGATCAGAAGGGTGCCTGTCCCAGTGGCGGGGATCACGCGTGGCTGATCGCTGCCGAGGTCTCCCAGCGTGAGGGTGTCGTTGAGGGTGAGCTGGCTGCCTTGCTGGAGGTTGATGGACTCCCAGTTGATGTACGACGCCCCTTGGCCGACCTGACTCTGCTCGAACGTCAGTGTGTCCGTGCCGGTACCGCCGTCCAGAATAACGGCAGAGTTACCGAGGTCGAGGGCGCGGACGATGGCGGTGTCATCGTCATTCTCCATAATGACCCGCTTACCGATCTGGCCGCCCGTCCAGGTAAATTCATCCGCGCCGTTGCCAGTGCGTATTTCGCCTTTGAGCGTGCCGCCGCTGATGGTTATCTTGTCAACGCCGCTACTGGTACTGATATCACCGCCGACGGTGCCGCCTGCCATGATGATCGTGTCGTTGCCAAGCCCACTGACAACGTTGCCAACAACAACGGTTTCGACCCCGAGCCCCTGGGAAATTTCGAGGAAGTTGTCAGCGAGCTTGAGATCGATTCGGCCAATGCTGCCGCCTTTGAACCATGCGGTGTCACCGTCTTCAAAAGCGCCCGTGATGATGCCGCCGGTCATGGTGAACGTGTCCATGTCACCGCCCTGGTTCAACGACCCTAGCGTGCCGCCAGACATCGTGAAGGTGTCCTCGCCATTGCCTTGTTGCAATGACTGCACCGTCCCGCCGCTGAGGGTGAACTCATCAGCGGCATCGGTTTGCACGACGGCGCCGAGGGTCTCACCGGGTGTAACCGTCAGGGATTGGGAATGAGCCAGCAATGGCAGTGCCAGCAGGGGTAAGGGCAGCAGCAAGCGGGGGCATCGCATAGGCAGGTCTCCGGGTCCATTGAAGGGTCCACTACCTGAAGCGACGCCAACGGGGTGGCTTCGGCCCTGCCGGAGTTGTATGTAATGTTTGGCGAGGGGACAACTGGCAAAAATGTCAGGTGGCCCGCTGCCATCAATCGCGATAGAACGTTTGCACCAGGTGGTAGCCGAACTTGCTCTTGATCGGCCCGTGCACTACACGCAAAGGCTTCTTGAAAATCACCTGGTCGATGGCGCCGACCATCTGGCCCGGGCGGACTTCGCCCAGGTCGCCGCCGCGCTTGCCAGAAGGGCAGACCGAAAACTTTTTGGCCAGCACGTCGAAAGCCTCGCCGTTGGCGATGCGCTGTTTAAGCTTCTCGGCTTCGTCAGCGGTTTTGACCAGGATGTGGCGGGCTTGGGCTTTCATGGGGTACCTGTGCTTCGGGGCGAAAAAAGGGGCGCATTATGCCTGATAGACTCGCCTTGCAGGAGCGGCACAAGGCCGCTCCTGCAGGGGCCGCGGTAGTTATTCGACTTTAGCCTTTTGCACGTCCTGCGACGCCGACCAGATGCGGTAGCGCACCTCGACATCCTTGGGCACATACACCACCACCGGCAGCTTGCTGTTGTAGCGCAGCAGGAAGCCGTCACCGATCACTGGCACGAAGGCCTTGGTCTTCTTGCCATCCGGGCAGGCCATCAGGGTGCTGGCCGGGCCGCTGACTTTGTCCAGGCGGTAGTAGTTGTAGCCCCAGCCTTCCAGGGTGCGTTCTTCAAGGCTACCCCCCAAGTGCTGGCGATTGCAGTCGACTTGCAACGTTTTGCCGGCGAGGATCTCCAGTTTGTAGGCCGATTCATCGGCCTGTGCCGGCAGGTGGATGACCTGCCGGGTAAAGCCTTTTTCCGCCTCGGGGTAAGGCGCGACGTCCTTCAGGCTGGCCGCCATCGCAGGCGTGGCGGCAGCCAGGGTGAGGGCCAGAATTGCGGTCATCGGGGTAGGGCGCATAGGGCCTCCTTGCAGGTAAACGGATGCGAACCCGCCGCCAGGCCCAGGCCGCCCGTCACTGGGCCAACCAGCCACCGTCGACGTTCCAGGCGGCGCCGCGAACCTGGCTTGCGGCCTCGCTGCACAGGAATAGTACCAGTTCACCCAGGTGCTCGGGGGTGACAAACGCCAGCGACGGTTGCTTTTCGGCCAGCAGATCATGCTGTGCTTGCAGCGGATCGCCACCGTTGGCAGCACGATCGTCGATCTGCTTTTGCACAAGCGGGGTCAGTACCCAGCCTGGGCAGATGGCGTTGCAGGTGACATTGCTGGTGGCGGTTTCCAGGCCCACCACCTTGGTCAAGCCGACCACACCATGCTTGGCTGCCACATAGGCCGCCTTGCCGGTCGAGCCGACCAGGCCATGCACCGAGGCAATGTTGATGATGCGCCCCCAGTTGCGCGTGCGCATGCCCGGCAGGGCCAGGCGCGTGCCATGGAACACAGCTGACAGGTTCAGGGCAATGATCTTGTCCCAGCTTTCCAGCGGAAACTGCTCCACCGGCGCGACATGCTGGATGCCGGCGTTGTTGACCAGGATGTCGACGCCGCTGAATTCGCGCTCGGCCAGGGCGAACAACGCTTCAATCTGGGCCACGTCCGACAGATCGGCCGGATGGTGAACCACCTTCACTCCATGGCGGGCGATTTCGGCTATGGCCGGTGCCGCGTCGCCAAAGCCGTTGAGCACGATATTGGCGCCAGCGCGTGCCAGCACCTGGGCGATACCCAAGCCGATGCCGCTGGTGGAACCGGTAATGAGTGCAGTCTTGCCTGTCAGGGTCATGCAAAGCTCCTTATCAAGTAAAGGCCGGGCGTGAAGACTCATTTTCTGGGGTCGAACGCTTCACGCAAGGCATCGCCGATGAACACCAGCAGCGACAAGATCACCGCCAGCGCAAAAAACGCCGTAAAGCCCAGCCACGGCGCTTCCAGATGTTGCTTGCCCTGGGTCACCAGCTCACCCAGCGAGGCACTCCCGGCCGGCATGCCGAAGCCGAGAAAGTCCAGCGCAGTCAGGGTGGTGATTGCCCCGGTCAGCATGAACGGTACATAGGTCAGCGTGGCGTTCATGGCATTGGGCAAGATATGCCGCAGCATCACCTGGCTGTCCGCCAACCCCAGCGCGCGAGCGGCTTTCACGTACTCCAGGTTGCGCCCACGCAGGAACTCGGCGCGCACCACATCGACCAGGGTCAGCCAGGAAAACAGCGCCATGATCCCCAGCAGCCACCAGAAATCCGGCTCGACAAAGCCGCTGAGGATGATCAGCAGGTAGAGCACAGGCAACCCCGACCACACCTCCAGCAGGCGTTGGCCAATCAGGTCGACCCAACCGCCATGGTAGCCCTGCAGCGCGCCGGCCACTACGCCGATTAACACGCTGACCACAGTCAGGGCGAAGGCGAACAGCAGCGATACCCGCGTGCCATACAGCACCCGAGCCAGCACGTCGCGGCCCTGGTCGTCGGTGCCTAGCCAGTTGCTGGTGCTGGGCGGGCTGGGGGTGGGTACCAGCAGGTCGTAGTTGGGCGTATCGGCGCTGAACGGGATGGGCGCGAACAGCATCCAGCCGCCCTGGTCTGCGATCAATTGCCGTACATAGGCACTGCGATAGTCGGGCTGAAATGGCAGCTGGCCGCCGAATTCCTGCTCGCTGTAGCGCTTGAGCGCCGGCACATACAGCTCGCCCTTGTAACTTAGAAGCAGCGGCTTGTCGTTGGCCACCAGCTCAGCGCCAAGGCACAGCAGCAGCAGGCCGGCGAACAGCCACAGCGAGACCCAGCCCAGGCGGTTGCGGCGAAAGCGTTGCAGGCGGCGGCGCGAGACGGGGGACAGCATCAGTGCGCCCTCGTGTCGAAGTCGATACGCGGATCGAGCAGGGTGTACGACAGGTCACCGATCAGGCGGATCAACAGGCCTGCCAGGGTGAAGATGAACAGGGTGCCGAACACCACCGGGTAATCTCGCGACACGGCGGCCTCGTAGCTCAGGCGGCCGAGGCCATCGAGGGAGAAGATCACCTCGATCAGCAACGAACCGGCGAAAAACACCGTGATCAGTGCCTGCGGCAACCCGGCCACCACCAGCAGCATGGCATTGCGCAGCACATGGCCGTACAGCACCCGGCGCTCACTCAGGCCCTTGGCCCGGGCGGTGACCACGTACTGGCGGGAAATCTCGTCGAGGAAGGCGTTCTTGGTCAGCAACGTAAGGGTTGCGAAACCGCCGATCACCAAGGCCCCGACCGGCAGCACCAGGTGCCAGAAGTAGTCGGCGACCTTGCCCAGCAGGCTGAGCTCGGCGAAGTTTTCCGAGACCAGCCCGCGTACCGGGAACCAGTTGAGCGAGGTGCCACCGGCGAACAGCACGATCAGCAGCAGCGCGAACAGGAACGAGGGCAGTGCGTAGCCGACCACAATCAGCGCGCTGCTCCAGGCATCGAAGCGGCTGCCGTGGCGTACCGCCTTGCGGATGCCCAGCGGGATCGACACCAGGTAGGTGATCAGCGTGGCCCACAAGCCCAGCGACAGGGTCACCGGTAACTTGTCCAGGATCAGCTCAGTGACTTTGGCCCCGCGGAAGAAGCTGCTGCCAAAGTCCAGCCGGGCATACTGGCCGAGCATCAACCACAGCCGTTCGGGGGCCGACTTGTCAAAGCCGTACTGGCGCTTGATTTCTTCGATCAGTTTCGGGTCCAGACCGCGGGTGGCACGCGACTCGCCATGTACCACCTCGGCGCGTGCGCCGGGTGCACCGCCGCCCAGGCCTTGCAGACGCGCCACGGCCTGCTCCACCGGGCCACCCGGCGCGGCCTGGACGATGGCGAAGTTGACCAGCAGGATTGCCAGTAGCGTCGGGAGGATCAGCAGCAGACGGCGCAGAATGTAGGCGGTCATGGTGATAGCTTCCGGCGTTCGGCCATTTGGGCGTTGGTCAACGGGGTGGGGCTTACCTCCCACCAGGTGTCCAGGCCTTCGTCATAGGTGGCCTGGACCTTGGGCAGGCCAAAGCGGTTCCACCAGGCGGTGGAGCTGCCCGGCGGGTAGTAGTTGGGGATCCAGTAGTAGTTCCATTGCAGCACACGGTCCAGGGCATGGGCGTGGTGCAGCATGTCGGCCTGTGTGCCGGCGCGCACCAGACCGTCGATCAGGTGGTCCACGGCCGGGTCCTGCAGCACCATCAGGTTGTTCGAGCCGGGGTCGTGCGCGGCTGCCGAGCCAAAGTAGTTGTACAGCTCGGCACCGGGCGACAGGCTGACCGGGTAGCCGGTGACGATCATGTCGTAGTCCCGTGCCATCAGGCGGTTGACGTACTGGGCCGAATCGACATTGCGGATGTTCAGGGTGACGCCGATCTGTGCCAGGTTACGCTTCCATGGCAGCAGCAGGCGCTCCATGCCTGACTGGCCGTTGAGGAAGGTGAATGCCAGCGGTGTGCCCTGGCTGTTCACCAGGTGGTCACCTTCGGGGTGCCAGCCGGCTTGTTCAAGCAGGTCCAGGGCCTGCAACTGCTGCTTGCGGACAATCCCCGAACCATCGGTTACCGGAGCGGTGAACACAGTGGTGAAGACTTCGTCCGGTATTTTGCCGCGCAACGGATCGAGCAGCTTCAGTTCGTCGGCATCCGGCAGCTTGCGAGCCGCCAGCGGTGTGTTGGAGAACACGCTTTGCTGGCGGATGTACAGGTTGCGCATCATCTGCCGGTTGCTCCACTCGTAGTCCCACAGCATGCCCAGCGCCTGGCGCACGCGGCGGTCCTTGAACTGCGGCTGGTCGAGGTTGAATACGAAACCCTGGGCAACCTGCGGTTTGGCCGGGCCCAGGTGCGCGCGTTGCAAGCGGCCATCGTCCAGTTGTGCGCCGTTGTAGCCTAGGGTGTAGGCGGTGGCGGAAAACTCGCGGTTATAGTCGTAGCCACCGCCTTTGAGCACCTGCCGCGCCACCTCGGTGTCACCGAAGTACTCGATGCGCAGCTGGTCAAAATTGTAGCGGCCCCGGCTGGCCGGCCGGTTGCGTGCCCACCAGGTCGGGTCTCGTTCGAAGGTGATGCTGCGGCCGTTGTCGATGCGCCCGATGCGGTATGGCCCGCTGCCAATTGGCTTGTCGAAACCCGCACCATTGGCGAAATCGCGCTGCTGCCAGTCATGTTCGGGTAGCACCGGCAAGCTGGCGAGGTCCAGCGCCAGGGTCCGGCCGTGGTCGGGCTTGAAGTCGAAGCGCACGTGCTGCGGGCCTTCCACGGTTACGCCGGTGACATCGGCGAACTGCGTGCGGTACTTGAGGCTGCCCTTGCTCATCAACAGCTCGAAGGTGAAACGTACGTCCTCGGCGCGCACCGGCTTGCCATCGGCGAAGGTGGCAAGCGGGTCTATCTCGAAACGCAGCCAGGCATCCGCCGGGCCACGCTCCATGCTGCGGGCAATCAGGCCATAGACGGTATAGGGTTCATCGAACGAGCGTACGGCCAGTGGCGCGTACAGCAGGCCGTCGACCTCGCTGACGCCGATGCCTTTGTCGATGTACGGCAAAATATGGTCGAACTGGCCGATCTCGATGGCCGAGCGGCGCAGGATGCCGCCCTTGGGGGCGTCGGGGTTTACGTAGTCGAAATGCTGGAAGTTGGGGGCGTAGCGGGGGGCTTCGTCGTAGACGGTGAGGGCGTGGCTGGGAGCGGCATGGACGGTAAAGCCCATGCACGAAAACACAAGCCCCCACAATACTTGTGGGAGCGGGTTTACCCGCGAATGCGTCGGAGCAGGCAACGAGGTTGTCTGGTCTGGCCTCTTCGCGGGTAAACCCGCTCCCACAGGGGGTCTGATCACCGGGAGGGAGAATCAGTCCTGGCGGCTGGTCACTTCCAGCAGGTGGTAGCCGAACTGGGTCTTCACCGGGCCTTGCACGGTGTTGACCGGGGCGCTGAACACCACGGTGTCGAACTCCTTGACCATCTGGCCTGGGCCGAACGAGCCCAGGTCACCGCCCTGACGGCTGGACGGGCAGGTCGAGTTGGCTTTGGCGATTTCAGCGAAGTCGGCGCCTGCTTCGATCTGGGTTTTCAGTTCGTTGCATTTCTCTTCGCTGCTGACCAGGATGTGGCGGGCGGTTGCACGGGCCATGGGTACTGCTCCTTGGGGTAAAAACGCAAGCCTAGCGCACTTGCTTGGGGTATGTCTCGCCAGGCTCGCAACCTTCGGCTCACAGTTTTAGTGCAGCCTCACGCAACAAGGTTTCGGTCGAGGCCCAGCCCAGGCAGCCGTCGGTGATCGAAACGCCGTACTTCAGTGCACCCTTGCCCAGCGCCTGGCAGCCGTCGAACAGGTGCCCCTCGATCATCACGCCAACGATCGAGCGATCGCCTGCCAGGCGTTGCTCCAGCACATCGTTGAACACCGCCGGCTGACGAGCCGGGTCCTTGCCGCTGTTGGCGTGGCTGCAATCGACCATGATGCGCGCCTGAACGCCAACCTTGGCCAATGCCTGACGGGCCATGGCGATGCTGTTGGCATCGTAGTTGGGCCCTTTGTGGCCACCGCGCAGTACCAAGTGCGTGTCCGGGTTGCCCAGGGTTTCGATGATTGCCGGGTGGCCCTGCGCATCCATGCCGAAGTGGCGGTGCGGGTGGGCTGCGCTGCGCATGGCGTCGGTGGCGATGGAAATGCCGCCGTCGGTGCCGTTCTTGAACCCGACCGGCAGTTCCAGGCCACTGACCATTTCGCGGTGAATTTGCGATTCGGTAGTGCGTGCGCCAATTGCGGCCCAGGCCAGCAGGTCGTCGAAGTAGCCGGCGGCCATCGGTTGCAGCAGCTCGGTGGCCACCGGCAGGCCACGTTCGATCATGCTCAGCATCAGCCCGCGGGACAAGGCAATACCCGAGTGCATGTCGTCGCTGCCATCCAGGTGCGGGTCGTAGGCCAGGCCTTTCCAGCCGACGGTAGTACGCGGTTTTTCGACGTAGGCGCGCATCACCAGCAGCAGCTTGTCACCGACTTCGCGGCTGAGGGCGGCCAGGCGGTCGGCGTATTCCAGCGCCGAGCGTGGGTCGTGGATCGAGCACGGGCCGACGATTACCAGCAGGCGCTCGTCGCGGCCTTCGAGGATGTTGCGGATGGCCTGGCGGTGGGCCTGGACTTGCTGGGCCAGTTCACTGGACAGCGGCATCTGTTGCTTGAGCAGGTGCGGGCTGGGCAGGCGCTTGCTGACCGTGGTGTTGGCTGCTTGCGGCTGAGTCAGGGGCAGGGCGAGGTTGGAAGCTTGCATGGCGTTTTTCCCTGGGCGGACGGCGGGTTCAGGCCCGCGCGGTCGGCCCTATCGAGGTGTTCGACAGATCGTTGAATTCGTATTGGCTGCTGCATTGCCACCTGTTGAGGACCGATCGGAGGCGGCAGGCTGGCCCGAACGGGATTGGCTAAATCGCCAGGCATAGGTGTTTGCGTCGTAATAAGTGGCGTAGTTCATGAATCTGTCCTCAATGTGAATCGGTGTTGTTCAAAGGCCTGAAAAGCAAAACCCCCGGTCGGGGAGCCGACCGGGGGTTTGAGTATTCTCATGTTCGGCGGCCCCTCGAAGGTGGGCGCCGTGTGGGTATCGGCGCCTAGTGGCTAAACCAATACCCGAAGTAATAGCTGGCAGGTGCCACGCAGCCGGCAACGGCCAGAACAGGGCGCAGTTTGCGACCGGTTGGGTTGGCGTGGTTGCGGGTGTGATTTGGCATGTTGCTCTCCAGTGAATGAGCCCGAGCTTACTTCAGTTTCACCGGGCCATTCAATGGATAAATGCTATGAGCTCGATCATTTGTTTTTGTACTGGATGGTTCAATGGCCGTAGCGCCCGATCAGGCTCTGCGCCCCTACTGCGTGGCCTTGCAGCAACTGCAACAGACCGCTGCGGTCCAGTCCCTCGGGAAGCGTGCCCAAGGGCAGGTCTGTGGCAATGAGCGTCAGTGCGTAATGGTGCGGGTTGTCGCCAGCGGGTGGGCAGGGGCCTCGGTAGCTGAGGGTGCCCCGCGAGTTGCGCCCCACAGTCACGTATTGCCCACTGAGCCCGGCCATGCCTTCCTTGAGCCCATCGTGCTCCGGGTCAATGTTGTACGCGACCCAGTGCACCACGCCGATACCCTTGCCGCCGTCCGGGTCGAACATGATCAGCGCGAGCGACTGGGTACCTGCGGGCAGGTTGTTCCAACTCAGTTGCGGGGTGCGCTCCTCGCCTGCGCCGCAGGCCGGGTCCTGCCCGACCTGCTGCAGGGCGATCACGCCCCCATCAGTGAATGACGAGGAACTGATCGACAGCGCCCCTTGGTTGCTACTGCTTGCCAAGGCTGTGAAGGGCAGCAGGGCGGCGAGCAGCCAGGGTTTGACGTTCATGGCGAATCCTTGGCAGGGCTTTGGGCGCAGTGTAGCCGAGGCGTGCCTCAGTGGCTGTCCTGGTCCTCGGCGGTGCCGCCGGTGTGCCCGGCGCCAGAGCCTGTCGCCTCGCCCGTGCTGTTCGAACCGCCGCTGGCCCCGTCGGCGGCATCGCTGTTGCTGCCGGTGTCGCTGCTGTCGTTGTCCTGGCCACTGCCGGGGCTGTTGACGCTGCTGTCGTCACCGGCGGTCTTGCCGCCAGACTGGTCGGTTTGCGGACGGCTGTCGGTGTTGGTGTCGGTGGCAGCAAAGGTGGTGCCGGTGAGGCTGGCCAGCGCGAGCGCCAGGCACAGGGAGAGAGAGCGAATGCGGATCATGGAGGGTCTCCTTGGCGGATGATCTGTCATTCGTTTGGCTGCGCGTCAGGGCAGGTGTGCCTTTCGGGCGACGAGTGGTCACTCTGTGGGAGCGGGCTTGCCCCGGGAACACCGGCAAAGCCGGTGCCATACACAGCGTTGCCTGCTTCGCGGGACAAGCCCGCCCCCACACCAGCCACTGTTCTCTGCGTGACAGCACAACCTATAAGGGATGAGTGGCCTCCCACAAGGAGTCGGCAACGGATTCAGACAGGCTCTGAGCGTTGCGCCGGGCTTTCCACGGGATCCAGCGGCGGATGCTCCTGCGCCGCATGCATCAGGTCTTCGGTTACCCGCAGCTCGGCGCCGGTTGGCGAGAAGGTGGTCGAAGCGGTGAACGGTGCCGGGTGCTCTGCGGCCGGGCGCTTGCCGCGTCGCCACATGAAAAAGCACACCATGGCCAGGTTGACCACGGCAAAGGCCCAGAACAACCCGGCCTCGCCAAACTCGGTCATCATGGGCGAAATGGCCACCGGCGCCATGGCCGAACCCAGTGAGTTGATCAACAACAAGCCTTGAATCATCGGTACCAGCGCGTCGGAAGGCGCGCGGTCGGCCGCATGGCTGACCGCCACCGGGTACAGCGTGAACACGCCACCACCCAGCAGGAACAGCATGGCCGGCAGCAGGAACGAGTCCGACGGCAGGAATACTGTGACCAGCGACAACACCACGCACAGTGCAGCCAGGGCAATCAGCACATCCTGGCGATCCTTGCGGTCGGACCAGCGGCCCACCGGGTATTGCAGCAGCATGGCGCCGAGGATCACCCAGGCCATCATGTTGCCGACCTCGCCCACGGCCAGGCCGATGCGCTGCAGGTACAGCGGCAGCAGGGCATAAATGCCGGCAATCGCCACCCCCGAACCAAAGCAGCCAACCAGGCCAGACGGTGCCACACCCAACAATTGGCGGGGTTTGAGGGGTTCGACCTGGTCCAGCAGTGGCGATACCCGCGGGAGGATCACGATGGGCAGTACCGACAGGGCAGCCAGTACCCCAGCCAGCATGAAGGGTGCGGTGTCGCCAAGCTGGGTGATTTCGCCAAGGCCTGCCTGGGCAATCACCCCGGCGCCGTAGAAGGCGATCATGTACAGCGCCAGCAGGCGGCCGCGGATTTTTGCATCGCCGGCCAGCAGCAGCCAGCTTTCGATCACCAGGAACACGCCGACTGCCGCCCACCCGTTGATCAGGCGCAGCACCGACCACCAGGTGACGTCGTAGAACAGCCCCTGCAGCAGGATGGTCGCGCCGATCAGCGAAGCGAAGCTTGTGTAGGCGCGGATATGGCCGATGCGCAAGATCAGCCGGTCGTTGAAGATGGCGCCCAGGGTCAGGCCTAGGAAGTAGGTGGACGAGACGACGCCGATGGTGGTGGCCGACTCACCGGCAGCGCCCAGGCGCAGGGTAGTCAGGGAAGACATGAAGCCGTTGCCCAAGGCAATGATGAACAGCCCGAGCAGGGGCGCCAGCGCCATGGCCAGCAAACGCGGAGACATACAAACCTCTAGTTGGATGAGCGGAATGAGCGCCTTCTCGGACGCGCACACCGGCTCGACCCGATAAGGGGCGAGTGGCGACACGGATGCGACCTGGGCAAGACTCAACCGCTGGACCCTTTGGGAATGGGCCGGGCGGGGAGGGTTGAGCCTATTTCACATGTGCGTTCATGTGTTCAGGCACGGACTCTGTCATTGCTGCGGGTTGCCACCGTTCAAGGCGACGGGCGAAAAGGAAGCGGGATTCTACGGGCTTGGAAGCTTTTGCCCAAGGGGCACGGGTATGCGACGAGACGCCGCAGTCCAAGGGCGACATGAACGTGTCTTGGGCAGACATCTTGGCGCCGCTGTGCAGCCCCGGCCATCTCACGGACTGCTGCATAATGCTGAACCCACCCCAAGGAAGGCCCATCATGTTCGCGTCGCTGTTCGCAGTCCTGGCCCCGGTCTTCATCGTCGCCGGCATCGGCTTTGCCTGGGCCCGCAAGGGCCTGGACTACCCCACCGATTTCATCGCCCGGGTCGTGATGACTGTCGGTACCCCGTCGCTGGTGCTGTCCACCCTCAGTCGCACCGAGCTGAACCCTGACGCCTTCACCAGCATGGCCTTGGCTTGCCTGCTGTGCACCCTGGGCATGGCCTTGGTCGCCTTGCTGGTGCGTCGTGCTTCGGGCATGCATTGGCGGGTACTGCTGCCGGCGTTCATGTTTCCTAATACGGGCAATATGGGCCTGCCGATCAGCTTGTATGCCTTCGGTGAGCACGGCCTGGCACTGGCCGTGGCGTTTTTCCTGACCTTGTCGATCGTGCAGTTCACCATCGGCATGGCCATCTCTGGCACAGCGGCTTCGCTCAAGGCGCTGCTGCGCAACCCTATTGTCATCAGCCTGGCCGGCGCCATGCCCATCATCTTTCTCGATTTCGAGCTACCGCGCTGGCTGGCAAACACTGCAGATTTGCTCGGCGGCATGACCATTCCGCTGATGTTGCTGACCCTGGGGGTGTCGCTGGCCAGCATTCGCCTGCGTCACGTGGGCAGCGGCCTGTTGCTGGGTGGCTTGCGCATTGGCCTGGGGGCTGCGATGGGCTGGGCAGTGGGGGCGGCGCTAGGCATGGACAACCTTGAGCGCGCGGTACTGGTGGTACAGTCGGCGATGCCGGTTGCTGTGTTCAACTACCTGATGGCGGTGCGGGCCAATCGTGAGCCGGAGCAGGTGGCGAACCTGGTGATGTGTTCGACGGTGCTTTCGTTTGTCTGGTTGCCGGTGGTGCTGGCCTGGTGGATGTAAGCCTGTTCTGGCCTCTTCGCGGGGCAAGCCCGCTCCCACAGGTCCAGCGCAGCCTTTGAAAGCTGTGCAGTCTCTGTGGGAGCGGGCTCGCCCCGCGAAGAGGCCGGCAGCGAACACATCAATCCTGGCTACGGGTATCGATACTGACCACTACTGACATCCCCGGCCGCAGGTGCCTGGCTTCCGGCTGGTCGGCATCCACGGTAATGCGCACCGGAATACGCTGGGCAATCTTGACGAAGTTGCCGGTGGCATTGTCCGCTTGCAGCAAGGCGAACTCCGAGCCGGTTGCTGGCGAGATCTGCTGTACATGCCCCTGTAGCTTCAGGTGGTTGAGCGCATCCACGGTGAAGCTCACCGGTTGGCCGATGCGTACATTGGCCATCTGGGTTTCCTTCATGTTGGCAATCACCCACAGGGTGTCGGGTACCAGGGCCATCAACTGCGCGCCGGAATTCACATAAGCCCCCAGGCGCGTGCCGATCTGCCCCAGCTGGCCGTCGCGCGGGGCGGTGACCCGGGTGTTGTCGAGGTCGATGCGCGCGAGCTCCACCGCCGCCTTGGCATTCTCTACCGAAGCTTGTAACGCGGCCCGGTTGACCACCACCGTTTCCCGGTCTTGGCGAGCGATTTCCAGCGCCGCCTTGGCCTGGGCCAGGCTGGCGACGGCAGCGGCTTCGCTGGCACGGGCCAGGTCCAGGTCACGGCGCGACACAGAGCCGTCATTGACCAGCGCCTGGTTGCGGCCAAGGTCGGCTTTGGCCTTGGCTGCCTGGGCCGCCGCATCGCCGATGGCCGCCTGACGCTGGGCGATGGTGGCTTCGGCGCTGTTACGCTGCTGCAGGTTGTTGGCCAGGGCCGCCTGCTGTTGCTGCAGTTGGGCGATGGCCTGGGCCAGGCGCTGCGTGTAGATGCGGTCGTCCAGTTGCACCAGCAAGTCACCGGTCTTGACGAACTGGAAGTCGTGCACCGGCACGTCGACGATGTAACCACTGAGCTGCGGGCCAATGATGGTCACCTGGCCGCGCACCAAGGCATTTTCGGTACTTTCGATGGCGCTGCCGAACGGCGGCAGGCGCCAGGCATACAGCACCAGCAGGATGCCGGCCAAGGCCACGCAGGCGAAGCTGATCGTCGACAGGATGCGCACCCGCCGCGAACGCGTCGGGCTGGTGGGCTCGCTGGGCGGTGTGGTGCCTTCCGGGGTTTCGGCGATGGCGTTGGTGGTCGTGGTGCGGGTGTCGTCGGTCATCGGGTGGGCGTGCCGGGGGTGGAGTCGGTGGAAGTGGTCTGGCGCCTTGCGTACCAGAGCCAGGTGCTGCGGATGCAGATCCAGACCATGGTCAGGATAGCGATGCTGCCGATCAGCACGAACACATCGTTATAGGCCATGACATTCGCCTCGCGGGTGGCGGCATTGGCCAGCACACGCATGCCAGCTTCGTTGCGCATGGCCGGGTCGGCGAGCAAGCCGCCGTAGCCGGCGCCACCGCTTTGAACGCGGCTGGTCACCAACGGTTCAAGGTAGCTGAGGCGGTCCATCAGGTGGCTTGAATGAAACTTTTCGCGCCAGGTCTGGAAGGTGCCCAGCAGTGCCGCGCCAATCAGGCCGCCGAGGTTGTTGCAGATGCCAAACAGCACCGAAAAGCTCACCAGATTGCGCGGGTTGGCGCGCACATGGCTGATGCCCAGTGCCATCGAAGGGCCGAGGAAAAAGGTGCTGCCGAACGCCAGCAGGAACTGGCTGAAGTACATTTGTGCCGGGCGGGTGAGGTTGCTGGAGCTGCTGTCCATGAACGCGCCTGTGGCCATGGCCAGTAGCGAGACGAACAGCGGGATCACCAAGTGGTTGGGGTTGATGGTCAGGGCACTGCTGGCCAGGCCAGCCACCGCACCCAGCAGCATGATCCAGTACAGCGTGCGCATCTGCTCGCTGCCCATGTTGAGTACCTGCAGGAAACCGACCGCACCGGTGGACTGTTCGGACGTGACCATGCGGATCAGTACCACACACAGGGCCAGGCGAATGATTGCACCGCTGCCCAGCCAGTGGGTCATCAGCAACGGGTTGCGGCGGTTGTGCTCGATGGCCAGGCCTGTGAAGATCAGCGCGATCGATGCCGCCAGTGCCACGCCGATCCACGGCGCCTCCAGCCACCAGTCTATGCGCCCCAGCGACAGCGCCGCGCAGAGCAGGGCGGTGCCGCTGGCCATCAGTGTAAAGGTGAGAAAATCCAGTGGTTCGAACGTCTTGAAGCGGTCACCGGGCGGCAGCTTGAGCATCAGTACGCACCCCAGCGCAGTCAGCGCCAGGCCCAGTTCGAACAGGTACAGGCCACGCCATTCGGCGATCTGCAGCAAGTCTTCGGAAAAGATCCGCGCCAGCGGCAGCGCCAGCTGCGAGGCGCCCAGGCCCAGTACCATGGCCTTCAGCCGCCATTTGGCGGGGAACGCCTGAATCATGTAGTACAGCCCCAGCGAGCTGAGCGCTGCGCCGACCATGCCGTGGGCCGCACGCACGGCAATGGCCGAGTTGAGATCGTTGACCAGCAGGTGGGCGAAAGTGACCAAGGCATACAGCACCAGGAACACTTCGGTGAACGCGCGCAGGCCGAACTGCTGGCGGAATTTCACCAACAGCAGGTTCATGGACACGTTGGTCATGACGTAGGCGGCCGGTAGCCAGGCCATTTCTGCCGTGGTCGCACCCAGGGCGCCCTGCAGGAACACCAGGTTGGCGGTGACCAGCGCGTTGCCCAGGCCACCGGTAATTGCCACCAGCAGGCCAACCACGCCGTAGGCCAGGCGCTTGGCTGGCGAATGCAGAGGCGTGGAGGGCGAGCCCGGCAGGCTGGGTTTTTCGTGGGGGAGCCACTGGCGAGGGGCGTATTTGTCCATGGGACAGACTGTACTTGAGCGGCGGTTGGTGCTGCTAGGTGCATCCTTTGGTTTTTGTGATGGCGATGCGCAGGTGCTACAAGGCTTTGGCCAAGAACGCCGCTGTGCGGCTGTCGGCACACGCGGCCACAACCTTGGGCGGCCCGCTGACCACTACTTTGCCCCCGGCGTCTCCGGCCCCTGGCCCGATGTCGATCACCCAGTCGCTCTGCGCCACCACGCGCATGTCATGTTCGACCACCACCACGCTGTGCCCGGCTTCGACCAGGCGGTTCAACTGCACCAGCAGCCGGTCGATGTCTTGCGGGTGCAAGCCATTGGTGGGCTCATCCAGCACGTACAGGGTTGCCCCACGGGCCGTGCGCTGCAGTTCGGTGGCCAGCTTGATGCGCTGCGCTTCGCCACCGGACAGTTCGGTGGCCGGTTGGCCCAGGCGCAGGTAGCCCAAGCCGATATCCTGAAGCACTTGCAAGCACCGGCGCGCCGGGGGCTGTTCGGCAAATACCTGCAGGGCCTGGTCGACCGTCAGTTGCAGCACTTGGGCGATGTTCATGCCTTGCCAGCTCACCGCCAGGGTTTCGGGGTTGTAGCGGGCGCCATGACAGGTGGGGCAAGGTGCGTAGACACTGGGCATGAACAGCAGCTCGACGCTGACGAAACCTTCGCCCTCGCAGTTGGCGCAACGGCCCTTGGCAACATTGAAGGAAAAGCGCCCGGCGTCGAAGCCCTTGGCCTTGGCCTGGTCTGTGGCAGCGAACAGCTTGCGCACATGGTCGAACAGGCCCGTGTAGGTAGCCAGGTTGGAGCGCGGCGTGCGGCCAATCGGCTTCTGGTCGACCTGCACCAGGCGCTTGATACTGCCAAGCCCCGCACTTACATGGCCGCTGCTGGCCTGTTCAGGTTCGTCTTCCAGGTTTTGTTCTTCGGGTTTGCTACGCTGCTCGGCATGGCCCAGGTGCGCGCCCACCAGTTCCAGCAGGGCCTGGCTGACCAGGCTGGACTTGCCCGAGCCGGAAATACCGGTGACGGCGGTAAAGCAGCCAAGCGGAAATGCCGCGCTGAGGTCATTCAGGTTGTTGCGGGTGATGCCTTCAAGCTGCAGCCAGTCGCGGGCCGGTCGGGGTTCACGCATGGTGTGGGTCGGGGCACTGAACAGGTAGGCGCGCGTGCGTGACGGCTCGACCTCGGCCAGGCCTGCGGGTGGCCCGCTGTAGAGGATGGTGCCGCCATGCTCGCCGGCAGCTGGCCCTACATCCACCAGCCAGTCGGCGCGGCGCATGGTGTCCAGGTCGTGCTCCACCACATACACCGAGTTGCCCGCGTGCTTCAGGCGCTGCAGGGCTTCGAACAGCGCTTCGCTGTCGGCAGGGTGCAAGCCGGCCGACGGCTCGTCGAGTACGTAGATCACGCCGAACAGCTGCGAATTCAGCTGGGTGGCCAGGCGCAGGCGTTGCAGTTCACCAGAAGACAGGGTCGGGGTGCTGCGCTCCAGGGCCAGGTAGCCGAGGCCAAGGTCGAGCAGGGTATCGATGCGTTCGAGCAACTCGTTTGCGATGCGTTGGGCTGCCAGGCGCTTTTCCAGGGTCAGCTCGTCTTGCTGGTGTGTCAGGTAGCCCGCTGCTGCCACCTTGCGAAATACCTCGGCCAGCGCTTGCAATGACAGGTGCGACAGCTCGGCGATATCCAGCCCGGCAAAGGTCACGCCCAGCGCTTCGCGCTTCAGGCGTTTGCCCTGGCACAGCGGGCAGGGGCTGGGGCGCATGTATTGAGCCACGCGCTTGCGCATCTGTGCGCTTTGCGAGTGCATGAAGGTATGCAGCACGTACCGTCGGGCGCCCATGAACGTGCCCTGGTAGCTGGGCTCCTGTTTGCGCTTTAGCGCTTCACGGGTTTGCGCCGGGGTCAGGCCGGCATAAACGGGGGCGGTGGGCGTGTCCTCGGTGAACAGGATCCAGTCGCGCTGCGCCTGCGGCAGGTCGCGCCAGGGAATGTCAACGTCATAACCCAACGTCACCAGGATGTCGCGCTGGTTCTGGCCTTGCCAGGCCATGGGCCACGCCGCCACCGCACGCTCGCGGATGGTCAGCGACGGGTCGGGGACCATGGTTGCTTCGGTCACCTCGTAGACCCGGCCCAAGCCATGGCACTCTGGGCAGGCGCCCTGGGGCGTATTCGGCGAAAAGTCCTCGGCGTACAGCATCGCTTGCCCGTCCGGGTAGTGGCCGGCGCGCGAGTACAGCATACGGATCGAGCTGGACAAGGTGGTTACGCTGCCCACCGAGGAACGTGCACTTGGCGTGCCGCGTTGCTGCTGCAGGGCTACCGCCGGCGGCAGGCCGTCGATGGCATCGACGTCGGGCACGCCAACCTGATCGATAAGGCGCCGGGCATAGGGCGCCACCGACTCGAAGTAGCGGCGCTGGGCTTCGGCATAAAGCGTGGAAAAGGCCAGCGAGGACTTGCCCGAGCCGGAGACGCCAGTGAATACCACCAAGGCATCGCGTGGAACATCCACATCGATGTTCTTCAGGTTGTGCTCGCGGGCACCGCGTACGCGGACGAAGCCGCTGGGGGAGGTTGGGCGTGAAGGCATGACGCAGTCCTTGGCTGTGGCTGAGCAGTGAGCCCCAAGGTAACAGCAATTTCGACCCTTTCGGTTCCACGGTGTGAAACCAGATTCGATTGTGCTTCATCCCGCCTCGCGCTTATCTGTCAGCCAAGCACGACCTGCCTTAGCCGTCGTGACCTCAAGGCAAACAACAAGAACGGGAAACCACCCGCGCGAGGAGACTCTACATGTCCCGACATCAGCACATCCTGGCCTGGCTTGACGACGTGGCCAGCGACCTGCACACGATCCGTCACGATATCCACGCCCACCCGGAACTGGGTTTTGAAGAGAGCCGCACCTCGGCGCTGGTCGCCCGTCTGCTGGCGCAGTGGGGCTATGAAGTGCACACCGGCATCGGCAAGACCGGTGTGGTCGGTGTGCTGCGCAATGGCAGCAGCCCACGCCGGCTGGGCTTGCGCGCCGACATGGACGCGCTGCCCATACACGAAGCAACGGGCGCGGCCTACAGCAGCCAGCACCAAGGTTGCATGCACGCCTGTGGCCATGACGGGCACACCACCATGCTGCTGGGGGCGGCGCGCTACCTGGCGGCAACCCGGCAGTTCGACGGCACGCTGACGCTGATCTTCCAGCCGGCCGAGGAGGGCCAGGGCGGTGCCGAGGCGATGCTGGCGGACGGCCTGCTGGAACGCTTCCCCTGCGATGCGCTGTTCGGCATGCACAACATGCCCGGGCTGCCGGCCGGGCATCTTGGTTTTCGCGAGGGGCCGATGATGGCCTCGCAAGACCTGCTCACGGTGACCCTCGACGGGGTGGGCGGCCATGGCTCGATGCCGCACCTGACCGTAGACCCGCTGGTGGCAGCGGCCAGTGTGGTAATGGCGCTGCAAACCGTGGTGGCGCGCAACATCGATGCGCAGGAGGCTGCGGTGGTCACCGTCGGTGCCTTGCAGGCCGGCGAAGCGGCCAACGTGATTCCCCAACAGGCGCTGCTACGCCTTAGCCTGCGTGCGCTGAACGCCGAGGTGCGGGCGCAGACCCTGGAGCGGGTGCGGGCGATCATCGTCAGTCAGGCCGAAAGCTTTGGCTGCCGTGCCAGCATCGAACACCGCCCGGCCTACCCGGTGCTGGTCAACCATGCCGCAGAAAATGCCTTTGCCACGCAGGTGGGGGTGGAGTTGCTCGGTGCCGAGGCGGTGGATGGCAACACCCGCAAGCTCATGGGCAGCGAGGACTTCGCCTGGATGCTGCAGCGCTGCCCAGGTGCCTACCTGTTCATCGGCAATGGTGTATCGCGGCCGATGGTGCACAACCCGGCCTACGACTTCAACGACGAGATCCTGCTGACCGGTGCCGCCTACTGGGGCGCGCTGGCAGAGCGATGGCTCGCGCCCGCCTGACTGCCTTTTGACGACTGCCGCTGGAACCCGGGTGCGATCGCGCCTGGGCGATCACCCAATCATTGTGTGGAGTGTTTCCTATGCAGACTTCGAGCACTGGCGTGTCGCGTACCCGGCAAGTGGTGGCCGCCGTTATCGGCAACGCCCTGGAGTGGTACGACTTTATCGTGTACGGCTTTCTGGCCAGCATCATTGCCCGGCAGTTTTTCCCGTCCGACGACGAGTACGCCTCGCTGCTGATGGCCCTGGCCACCTTTGGCGTGGGCTTTTTCATGCGCCCGGTGGGCGGCGTGTTGCTGGGCATGTATTCCGATCGCAAGGGCCGCAAGGCGGCAATGCAGATGATCATCCGCCTGATGACCGTGTCGATTGCCATGATCGCCTTTGCCCCCGACTACCTGGCCATCGGCATGGCCGCGCCGCTGCTGATCGTGGTGGCGCGCATGCTGCAAGGGTTTGCCACCGGTGGCGAGTACGCCAGCGCCACGGCGTTTCTGGTGGAGAGCGCGCCGGCCCACCGCAAGGGCCTGTATGGGTCGTGGCAACTGGTGGGGCAGTGCCTGGCGGTGTTTTCCGGGGCGGCGATGGTGGCCCTGGTGACGCACTGGTGTTCGCCTGAGGCGCTGGACAGCTGGGGCTGGCGGATCCCGTTCGTGCTCGGCCTGCTGATCGGCCCGGTGGGGCTGTGGATTCGCAAGCATATGGAAGAGCCCGAGGAGTTCGTCGAGGCGCGCCGCCAGGCCAAGGGCCAGTCCCCCAGCCTGTGGCAAGTACTGCGTGAGCATCGGCGCAGCCTGTTGGTATCGATGGGCCTGGCCTGTGGCGCTACGGTGTCGTTCTACGTGGTGCTGGTGAACATGCCGACCTTCGCCCACAAGAACCTCGGGCTGCCACTGGACCAGGTGCTTTTGGTGCAGATGCTGGCCGTGGGGCTGATGACCGTGGTCATTCCGCTGTCCGGCGCGTTGTCTGACCGCCTGGGGCGCCGCCCCGTGCTGATGGCCTTTACCCTGGCGTTCTTCATAATGGTCTACCCGCTGTATGTGTGGGTGGCTGCCGCGCCATCCGTGGAGCGGCTGCTGGTGATGCAGCTGCTGTTGTGCACCGCCATCGGCGGCTTCTTTGGCCCGGCGCCGACCGCCCTGGCCGAGCAGTTCCCGGTCGAGGTGCGCTCCACCGGGGTATCGGTGGCCTATAACGTGGCGGTGATGGTGTTCGGTGGCTTTGCCCCGTTGATCGTCACCTGGCTTACCAAGGTACTCGGTACCCCGGTCGCACCGTCGTTCTACGTGCTGTTCGCCTGCCTGCTGACGCTGTTGAGTACCTATTGCCTGAAAGAAGCACCCCGGGCAGGCAAGCCCGCCACTTTCAACCTTGGAGTAAAACCGTGAAGCCGTTAGCCATCGACCCCATCGTTGCCCTCGATGCCGAAGCCTTGTCCCAGGCCATCCATGCCCGCCAGGTATCGTGCCGGGAGGTGATGCAGGCTTATCTCGCGCACATCGAGCGCTGCAACCCGCAGGTTAATGCACTGGTGTCGCTGCGCCCGGCCGAGGCAGTGTTGGCTGAGGCCGATGAACGTGACTGCGAGCTGAAGCGGGGCCATTCCCGCGGCTGGATGCACGGCATGCCACAAGCGATCAAGGACCTGGCTGCCACTGCCGGGCTGCGCACCACCCTGGGCTCGCCCTTATTCGCCGAACAGATACCTGAGCATGACGCCATCAGTGTGGCGCGGGTGCGGGCGAGCGGGGCGCTGATCGTTGGCAAAAGCAACGTGCCAGAGTTCGGTCTCGGTTCGCAAACCTATAACACCCTGTTCGGTACCACCACCAATGCCTACGACCCGCAGCGGGTGGCCGGCGGCAGCAGTGGCGGGGCGGCAGCGGCGCTGGCCATGCGCCTGCTGCCGGTGGCTGACGGCAGCGACATGATGGGCTCGCTGCGCAACCCGGCGGCGTTCAACAATGTGTTCGGCCTGCGCCCTTCGCAGGGCCGTGTGCCCCATGGTCCGGCACCCGAACTGTTCGTGCAGCAGCTGGCTACCGAAGGGCCGATGGGGCGCAGCGTGGTGGATGTGGCGCGGCTGTTGTCGACCCAGGCAGGCGTTGATGCACGGGTGCCGCTGTCGCTGAGCGAGGGCCGCCGCGATTTCGCTGCAGGGCTGCAGCGCGATTTTCGGGGTGTGCGGGTTGGCTGGCTGGGTGACTACAACGGCTACCTGCCGATGGATGACGGGGTGATGGGCCTGTGTGAAGCAGCGTTGGCCGATTTCGCCGAACTGGGTTGCCGGGTGGAGGCTTGCCAACCGGCATTCGACCCGGCGCGCTTGTGGCAATGCTGGCTCACCCACCGCCACTTCCTGGTGCACGGCAACCTTGGCGCGGCCTATGCCGACCCAGCCAGGCGCGCCTTGCTCAAACCCGAAGCACAGTGGGAGGTAGAGGGCGCCTTGCAACTGAGCGCGGCCTCGCTGTACCAGGCGTCGCTGGACCGCAGTGACTGGTACCGCGCCTTGGCACACCTGTTCGAACGTTACGACTACCTGCTGTTGCCGTCCGCCCAGGTGTTCCCTTTCGATGCAAAACTGGCGTGGCCGACGGCCGTTGGGGGCCGGGCGATGGACACCTACCATCGCTGGATGGAGGTGGTGATCGGGCCGACCCTGGCCGGTTTACCCAGCATCAGCGTACCGGTCGGTTTCAACAGCGACGGTTTGCCCATGGGCCTGCAAATCATAGGCCCGGCCCAGGCCGACCATGCGGTGTTGCAACTGGCGTACGCCCATGAACAGCTGACCCGGTGGGTTGAGCGGCGCCCGCCACCGTGCCTGCTGGCCTGATGAAAGCACTGGGCAGGCGCGGTTCTTGCTGGCTATGCTGACCATCCAGCTACAGGGAGGTCATACCCATGGGCATTACGGCAGACAGTGGCGGTGTGCGTTCGGTGGAGCGCGCACTGGCCATTGTCGACCTGCTGGGCGAGCATCAGGCACTGGGCCTGGAAGAATTGCATTACCTCACCGGCCTGCCCAAGGCCACGGCCTCGCGCATGCTCGCCACCTTGCAGGAGCAGGGCTGGGTCTACCGTGGCCTCAGCGACCGGCGTTATCGCCTGTGCGCACGGCGGCTGTTCGGTGACCGGCAGATGCGCTTCAAGCGGCGGCTGGTGGAAAGTGCTGCACCGCTGCTGCTGGACCTGAGCGAGCGCACCGGGCTGGTGGTGGACCTGTCGTGTTTCGACGGCGAGCGGCTGGAGGTGATGGAAAGCGCCATCCCTCAGGTATTGCGCAAGCGGTACCCGCATACCTGCCAGATCGTCGGGCACCATGCCAGCCTGTTTCACTCGGCGATGGGGCGGGCGTGCCTGGGTGAGCTGGCGGTCGATGAAGTGCAACGCCTGGCGGCCCATGAGCGGCTGCGCGATGACACGGTGCTGCGCAACATCGAAGAAGACGCGCACAAGGGCTTTGGCCAGCGCACCGAAGGGTACTGGGAGTACCCGGTGCGTTTGCCGTTCCTGATCCGCGCCATTGCGCTGCCGGTGCACGCCGAAGGGCGCCTGGCCGGGAGCATTGCCTTGCACTGGCCGCTGGATCAGGCACCGGTGGAACGAGTAATGAATTTGCACCTGAGCAGCCTGGCGACCACGGTAGACGATGTGCAGCGGGCCTTGGCGGGCTAGTGCTGACCTGTGCTGCGAAGAGGCCAGTGCAGGCCACAGCAAAAGCCGGCAGATGTCACTGGCCCTCCCGAAACCCGCTAGGGCTCACCCCCGCATGCTTGCGAAAGAACCGGCTGAAATACCCCACATCGGCAAACCCCAGCTCATGGGCGATCTCTTTCACGCTCAGGCTTGAATGCCCCAGCATGCGCTTGGCTTCCAGTACCAGCCGAGCATTGATCACGTTCATGGGCGTCATGCCCAGGTGCTCCTGACACAACCGCCCCAGTGTCGCCAGGGTCATGCCGAGCTCGGCAGCGTAGTCCGCCAGTGGCCAGTGTGCGCGGTAGTGCATGTCCACCAATTCACGCAAAGCGGTCAGCTGCTGGCTGCGCCTTGACACTGGGCGCTGCCCACCCTCGGGCATGTGCGGTTCATGGCGCAGCACCTGGATCAGCAGCGTCAACAGCAGGGCCATGCTGCTGGCCACATGCTCACGGGCGCGGTTGTGGTACTCCTCGCGCAAGGCCATGCACAGCGGCAGCAACGGGTCTTCGTCGGCTGCCCACGAAGGCAGTGCGATCACCTGGGGTTTGCGCACCTGCGCCAGCAGGTTGGGTGCCAGCACCTGGGCAATGCTTTCCAGTGGGTGCTGGGCGGCGGTGATCACCAGGCCCTCGACCTGGCCGGCCCAATGAAAACCATGCACCACTTGCGCCGGTACATACACCACGCAGGGTGCCTGCACCTGGAGCCGGTCACTGTCGAACAGCACCTCACCGCCGCCGCTCTGCAGGTACAGCAGTTGCAGCAAGCCTTCATGACGGTGCGCGGCAATTTCCCAGTTATGTGCGCCAGAACGTTGGGAGATCTGTTCCACATGCAGGGCTTCGTGCCACACCGGTCGGGCGGTTTCACCATACAGGGCGTAGTTGGGGATCTTGTTCATGTTGTTGTAATTGTTCTGTTCGGTACCTGGTTACTGTGCCACAGCTGCCTGCAGGCTTCAGGCGGCAGGACGAATTTTGTCGGGAATGTGGGGCTGGTTGCAGGTTTTGTCCATTCTGCCGGTGTGCCTGCCGGCCCTAGGCTGTGGCCCAGATGAAGCGACACTCTGGAGAGCAGCATGCACAACAACAAGATCCCCTCTCAATGGCTGGGCCTGGATTCGGCCGTATGCGTGGTAACCGGTGCCGCCGGTGGTATTGGCGCGGCGCTGGCCGGCGCCCTGGTCGCACAGCAGGCCCATGTGGTGCTGCTGGACCGTGACCTGGACAAATGCCGTGAACTGGCCGCCACCTTGGGCGAACACAGTGTCGGAGAGGTCAGCGCCTTGGGCTGCGACATCGCCGACCCGGCCAGCGTGGAGCAGGCCGCAGCCCAGGTTCAGGCGCTGCACGGGCGCTGCGATGTACTGGTCAACAATGCCAGCGTGCTGCGCCCCGGCGCGCTGGACGTGCTGAGCCTGGAGCAATGGAACCAGGTGCTGGCGGTCAACCTCACGGGCTACCTGGTGTGTGCCCAGGCCTTCGGCCGTTCGATGCTGGCCCGTGGCCGAGGCCGTATGGTGCACGTGGCCTCGATCGCCGCGCATTACCCGCAACCCAATAGCGGTGCCTACAGTGCGGCCAAGGCCGGGGTCAGCATGCTGTCGCGCCAGATTGCCGTGGAATGGGGGCCACGAGGTGTGCGCAGCAACGCAGTCTGCCCAGGGTTGATCCGCACTCCCTTGTCTGCCGCGTTTTATGCCGACCCGCAAATCGAACGCCAGCGCAGCGCCATGACGGCCAACCAGCGTATTGGTGAACCACAGGATATCGCTGACGCTGTGCTGTTCCTGGCCAGCCAGCGCGCCGACTACATCAATGGTGCAGAGCTGACCGTGGATGGGGGGCTCGAGAGCATGCCCATGGCGCTGATCCCGCGGCCAGGCTTTGAGGGGGTACGCGCATGACCACACGTAACTGCGATGTGCTGGTGGTCGGGGCGGGTGCGGGTGGCCTGGCGACCGCCATTACTGCAAAGAAGCAGGGCCTTGACGTGATCGTCATCGAAAAGGACGACTGCTTTGGCGGTACTACGGCGTTTTCCGGCGGTGTGTTGTGGGTGCCTGGCAACCGGCACGCTGGCAACGACAGCCCCGAGGCGGCCATGACCTACCTGCGCAACGAAACCGGGGCCTGCTTTGACGCGGCCGGGGTCGAGGCGTTCTTGCGCTACGGGCCGCAGATGGTGGACTTTTTCGAGCGGGAAACCGCCGTGAAGTTCGTGCCCACGCTGTACCCCGACTATCACCCACAAGTCGAAGGGGGCGTCGATGTGGGCCGTTCGATACTGGCCGCACCTTACGACATCCGTGGCCTGGGGCCGGACATGGCACGCCTGCGCCCGCCGCTGAAGACCATCACCTTCATCGGCATGATGTTCAACTCGTCGAATGCCGACCTCAAGCACTTCTTCAACGTCACCCGCTCGTTGACCTCGTTCGTGTACGTGGCCAGGCGCCTGCTCACCCACCTGAAGGAGCTGGCCCTGTATCGCCGCGGTACCCAGGTGACCAGCGGCAATGCCTTGGCGGCGCGCCTGGTGCGCTCGGCGCTGGACCTTGGCATCCCGATTCTCACCGGCACCCCGGCGCGGCAGCTGCTGCGCGACGGTGGGCGGGTGGTGGGGGTACTGGCCGGGCAAGGCGACAGCGAACAGCGTATTCAGGCACGCCGCGGGGTGGTGCTGGCCTGTGGCGGGTTCTCCCATGACTTGCAGCGGTTGCGCCAGGCCTACCCGCATGTGCGCCGTGGCGGTGAGCATTTTTCCCCGGTGCCAGCGGGTAATACCGGCGATGGTGCCCGCATGGCGGAGGCGTTGGGTGCCAAGGTCGATATACGCCTGCAAGCGCCAGCTGCCTGGATGCCGGTGTCGAAGGTGCCGGTGGGTGGCGGGCGATACATCGCCTTTCCGCATCTGCTGGACCGCTACAAGCCGGGCGTGATCGGTGTATTGCGCTCTGGCCGGCGTTTCACCAACGAGTCCAACTCCTACCACGACGTGGGCGCAGCGCTGATCGAAGCCTGCGCCGGCCAGGCAGAAACCGCCATGTGGCTGGTGTGCGACCGCCGTACGCTGGCCAAGTACGGCCTGGGCTTTGCCAAACCTGCACCAATGCCACTGGGGCCATTGCTGCGTAACGGTTACCTGCTCAAGGGCAAGACCTTGGCCGAGCTGGCAGGCAAGGCCGGCATCGATGCGCAAGGGCTGGAGCGGACCGTGCGCGATTACAACCTAGGCGCAGTGCAGGGCGAGGACCGCCAATACGGCCGCGGCAGTAACAGCTTCAACCGCTACCTGGCCGACCCTCAGCAACAGCCCAATCCGTGCGTGGCGCCGGTGGGCGAGGGGCCTTACTTTGCCGTGAAGGTCATCATGGGCGATCTGGGCACCTTCGACGGGCTGCGCACCAGCGTGGTCGGCGAAGTGCTGGCCGCCGACGGGCAAGCCATCGAAGGGCTGTATGCGGTGGGTAATGACCGCGCCAGCATCATGGGCGGCAACTACCCCGGTGCCGGCATTACCTTGGGGCCGATCATGACCTTTGGCTACATCACCGGGCGCCACCTGGCAGGTGTCGAGCAGGGGCTGGCGGCAGCGAGCAAAGCGCGGGAGGTAGCGTGATGGACAAGGCTGTGGTCGATCACCGCATCTACACCATTCGCCCGCGCTGCATGGCGGCCTTTATCGAAGCCTTCGACCAGTTGGCGATGCCGATCTTGCTGCGCCACCTCGGCGCACCGCTGGCGTTCTACACCAGCAGCATCGGGCCGCTGAACCAGGTGGTGCACCTGTGGGGTTATGACAGCCTGGATGACTTTGAAAAGCGCAGCGCGGCGCGGGATGCCGACCCGGATTTTGCCGCTTATCTGCATGCCACCCGTGACCTGGTAGTGGCGCAGGAAACCCGGATCCTAAGGCCTGTCTCTCTACATAGTCTCGACAGGCAGTGATGTTGGCTGTGCCGGCGATTGGGCCGCAACGCGGCCCCGAAACACCGTCATAAAAACAACAACAGGTGATACCCATGAACAACACACTCGACGTGCGCCAACTGATCGACCAGCAACCCATCGGCCGTTACCAGAAATGGGTGGTGTTCCTCGGCTTTCTGATCATCGCCCTGGACGGCCTGGATGTGGCCATCATCGGCTTCATTGCCCCCCAACTGAAAAGCGACTGGGGCCTGGGCGCGCAAAGCCTGGGCCCGGTTTTGAGCGCAGCGCTGATCGGCCTGGCCCTTGGCGCTTTGATCGCCGGCCCCTTGGCTGACCGCTACGGACGCAAGGCAGTATTGCTGTACAGCGTGCTGCTGTTCGGCATCTGGACCCTGGCCTCGGCTTTTTCCCCGAACCTGGAAACCTTGGTCGTGCTGCGCTTTCTTACTGGCCTGGGCCTGGGGGCTGCAATGCCCAATGCCAGCACCCTGGTCAGCGAGTACGCCCCGGCGCGCAGCCGCTCGCTGCTGATCACACTGGCGTTCTGCGGGTTCTCCCTGGGGGCAGCGATGGGTGGTTTCGTCAGCGCCTGGATGATACCCAACCTGGGTTGGCGCAGTGTGCTGGTGCTGGGCGGGGTGTTGCCGCTGCTGGTCTTGCCGCTGCTGTACTGGCGCCTGCCAGAGTCGGTCACCTTCCTGGTCAGCAAGGGCGCAGATCGCCAGCGCATTCTGGCCATTGTCCGCCGCCTGGCCCCCGACCATGTCAACGCCGACAGTACGTTCGTCATGCCCGCCAAGCGCCAGGGCACTGACGGTGCGATTGGCACCATCCTCTCGCAGCGCTATCGTTTTGGTACCTGCATGCTCTGGGCTGGCTATGTGCTGGCGCTGTTCCTGGTCTACCTGTTCAGCGGCTGGCTGCCGACGCTGGTGAAGGAGGGCGGTGGTTTTTCGGTGTCCGAAGCAGCCATTGTCACGGCCTGCTTCCAGATTGGCGGCCCGGCAGGGGCGATTTCAGTAGGCTGGGCCATGGACCGCTGTAACCCTCAGCGCGTATTGATGCTGACTTTTCTGTTCAGTGGTGCGGTGATTTTCACGATTGGCCAAGTGGTGGGGGATTTCGCCTGGCTGTGCGCCATTGCCTGCGCCGTGGGCTTTGGGCTGAATGGCGCAAGCGTTGGCATGAATGCATTGGCCGCAGCTTTTTACCCCACTGAGGCACGGGCAACCGGGGCCAGCTGGATGAGCGGCATTGGGCGCATTGGTGCCGTGCTCAGCGCCTTCGCCGGGGCTCAGATGCTGGCATTGGGCTGGAGCTTTGCGCAAGTGTTTGCATCATTGCTGATCCCTGCCGGGCTGGCGGCATTGGCGGTATGGCTGCAGGGGCGCAATGCTGCGCTACGGTTTAACGCTCAAGGCTGTACATCCGGCACTCCGCCAGCAGCGCCAGCAGGTTCGGCTCCCGCTCCCTAGCCTTCAGGAACACCACGCCTATATGTTGCTGCAAGCGGTATTGCGGCTTCAAGGCAATCAGCCTGACGCGGTTTTCGTACACCGCCGCAATGCGCCCGGGCAGCAGGGCAAAGCCCACGCCCGAGCTGACCATGCTCAGCAGGGTGAAGATGTCGTTCACCTGCATGGCCACCTTGGGCTCGAAGCCGGCCTGCTGGAACACCCGCGCGCCATCGCGGTGGGTGGCGAAGCCCTGGGTCAGGGTGATGAAGGTGGAGTCGGCGAGGTCGGCCAGGTCCACCTCGGCCTGCCCGGCGAAAGGCGAGTCGGTTGGCACAGCAAGGAAGATATCATCGGAGAACAGCGGCAGTTGCTCGCATGCCGGGTCGCTGATGCTGTCGTCGAGCGACACAAGGATAGCTTCCAGCTCGTGGTTTTTCAGGCGCTGCAGCAGGTCGACGTTGGAGCCCAGGGTAAGGTCGATGTTCAGCTCGCTGCGGCGCAGTTTCAGCCCCATGACCAGTTTGGGCACGGTCTTCACCGTCAGCGAGTAGAGTGCGCCCAGGCGGAAACGCTCGGCGTAGAAGCCGGCGGCTTCACGGGTCTGGCGGACCATCTGCTCGGCGTCCAGGATCAATTGCCGGGCTTTCTTTTCCAGCACGTAGGCGCTTTCCAGCGGGATCAGCTGGCGGCCTTCGTGCTTGAACAACGGGCAGCGCAAGGCGCTTTCCAGTGAGTGGATGGCCCGGTGCACGCTCACGGCGCTGGTGGACAACTCAACCGCCGCGCGGCCGAGGTTGCCCGTGCGCATGAAGGCAAGAAAGGTTTCCAGCTTTTTGAGGGTCAGTTCTTCGTCGATGAGCATGGGGGCCTGGGTGAGTATGGCGATAGAGTTATGGGGTGTTTGAGATCGAGCGCCGCCCGCCCGGCGCATCGCGAGCTGCGCTCGCTCCTACGTTTGTTCCGGGCCAATTAATCCTGTGGGATTTGCGCGCGAACGCGTTGGTGCATGGCTCGATATCGTGTCGTACGAACAGGGCGGTCGCGCGCGTTGGCGCAGGTGTTACTGGCCCGAAACAAACGTAGGCGCGGGCGCAGTTCGCGATGCGCCGCGCGGGCGGCGCTCGATCTCAAACACACCCCACACCTCAAGCCATACGCTCGATCAACGCCCACAATGCCGGGTCATTGAAATCATTCACGACCAGCCTGGCACCCGCCTCCAGCAACCGCTGCGGCGTCTGTGTCGTCGCCACGCCCACGGTAAATATCCCCGCGCCACTGGCGGCCGCAACCCCCGGCAATGAATCCTCGAAGGCCAGCGCCTGGCCGGCCTTGGCGCCCAGTTGCTGCAGGCCGGTGAGGTAGGGCAGCGGGTCTGGCTTGGGCCGCGCCAGCTCCTCGGCTACCAGCACATGCTCGAAATGCTGCCCAAGGCCCATGGCATTCAGCATGTGTTCGGCGTTCAGCCGCGGTGCGTTGGTCACCACGCACATGCCGATGTCATAGGCCTTGGCATGCGCAAGCAGGCGCAAAAGGCCTGGCATCGGGTCAAGACATGGCGACAAGTCGCGAAACAGCGCCTCCTTGCGATCGGCCAGTGCCCGGCACTGTTCGACGCTCGCGCCGCTGAACAGCTCGGCGAACAACTCGCCGTTGGCGCGGCCACTGACCTGGGCATCGAACTGCGCCTGGCTCAGTTCGCGGCCGTCATGCTCACGCAGCAGTTGGCGAAAGGCCTGCAGGTGCAGGGTATCGGTGTCGGTGAGGGTTCCGTCGAGGTCGAACAACAGGGCGGTGAGCATGGGGTATCCAGATCAAGAAAACACAAGCCTTGGGATCATAACCAATGCTGGCGACAAAGGGGGCTGTTCAGCGTGCTCCGAAAAGAGTACAAATGTGCTCCATGGACACTCTTACCCCCAAACGCCGCGCCATTTTCGAATTCATCCGCGAGCGCATTGCCGAGCACAGCCAGCCACCGAGCCTGGCCGATATCGCCACGCGCTTCGGTTTTGCCTCGCGCAGCGTCGCGCGCAAGCACATTACCGCCCTGTGCCAGGCCGGTTACATTGATGTCACGCCCAACCAGGCGCGGGGCATTCGCCTGGCCGAACCGCTGCGCCGGCCGGAAATCCTGGAAGTGCCGGTACTGGGCCAAGTGGCGGCAGGTGCCCCCATTGGTCCGGACCTGGATATCCACGAACAGCTCCTGCTCGACCCCAGCCTGTTCCGTCGCACCCCTGACTACCTGCTTAAAGTGCGTGGCGATTCGATGATCGACGACGGCATCTTCGACGGTGATCTGGTCGGCATCCTTCAACAGGCCGACGCCCGCGATGGCCAGATCGTGGTGGCGCGCCTGGACGGCGAAGTCACCATCAAGCGCCTGCAACGCCTGGGCAGCGGGTACCGGCTGTTGCCACGCAACCCGGCCTATGCACCCATCGATGTGAAACCCGACCAGGCGTTTTTCATCGAAGGCGTGTTCTGCGGCTTGCTGAGGCGTGACTGATGGGCGCGGTGGTCGACCTCGACAGGCTGCTCGACCAGCGCCGTGTCTGGCGCGGGCGGCAGGCCCAGGCACGGCCACTGGGGTTGCAGCCGACCGGTCATGCTGCCCTCGACGCGCGCCTGCCTGAAGGTGGCTGGCCGGCGGCGGCACTCAGCGAGTTGCTGCTGGCCAACCCCGGTTGCGGCGAGTTGCAACTGCTATGGCCCACACTGGCGCGGCTTAGCGCCGAAGGCAGCCGGGTGGTGCTGGTGGCGCCGCCCTTCATTCCTTACGCACCGGCCTGGCAGGCAGCGGGGGTGGACCTGCGCTGGCTGGTGCAGGTGGACGCCGCCCCCGCCGATGCCCTGTGGGCCGCCGAACAGTGCCTGCGCTCGGGCAGTTGCGCGGCGGTGCTGTGCTGGCCTGAACGTGCCGATGACCGTGCCTTGCGGCGTTTGCAGGTGGCCGCAGAAACCGGCCAGGCGCTGGCATTCGCCTGCCGGCCGCATCAGGCAGCACACAACCCCTCGCCAGCAGCACTGCGCGTTGCCGTCGACACCCGTCCGGCACAGTGGCGTGTGCTGAAAAGCCGGGGCGGCATGCCACCGGCGCTGCCCATCGCCTGCCCTGGGCGGGGCTGATGCCCCATGCTTTGGGCCTGCATCCTGCTCCCGCAGCTGGCGCTGGACACCGTCCTGCGGGAGCGTGACGACCCCGACACACCCTTGGTGCTGGTTGGCGGGCCTAGCCAACGTCGGGTATTGCAAGCGGTCAGCCCCGCAGCGGCTGCACTCGGGTTGCGGGCAGGGCAGACCCTTACGGCGGCACGTGCCCTGGCAGAGGGTTTTACTTGCGTCGAAGCCGACCCCAGGCGCATCGAGCAGGTTCAGCAATTGCTGGCAGCCTGGGCCTATCGCTTCAGTGCCCAGGTCAGCCTGCATTACCCGCGGGCTTTGCTCCTGGAAGTGGGGTCCAGCCTGCAACTGTTCGGCCCCTGGCCGTTGTTCGAGGCACGCCTGCGCCAGGAGCTGGCAGATTTGGGGCTGCGTCAACGCATCGTCCTGGCCAGTAACCCGGTAGCGGCGCGCATGCTTGCCAATGGTCATGATGGCTTGGCCTTGAGCGACGCCGACGCCACCCGTGCGGCACTGCTGGGCATGCCCATCACCCGTATCGGCCTGCCGGCAGATGCCGCCGAGGCGTTTGCCCGCATGGGCCTGCGGCAGTTGGGCCAAGTACTGGCCTTGCCGCGCGATACAGTGGCCCGGCGCTTTTCGGCCCAGGTGCAGTTGCACCTCGACCAGTTGCTTGGCCTGCGCAATGCGGGGCTGGACTTCTACCAGCCACCGGACCGCTTCGAAACCCGGCTGGAGCTGAACTTCGACGTTGAGTCGCACCAGGTGTTGTTGTTTCCGCTGCGGCGTATGCTCAACGACCTTGCCGCTTTCCTCGCCGGGCGCGACTGTGGCGTGCAGCGTTTTTGCCTGCACCTGGAACATGCCGAAGGGCCTGATACCCTGCTGCAGGTAGGCCTGCTGGCGGCCGAACGCGATGCCGCCATGCTGTTCGAACTGGCCCGTGGGCGCCTGGAGCCGCTGCGCATTCCCGCCCCTGTACGCAACCTGCGGCTGGTTGCCGAAGACCTGCCGCCCTTTGTACCGCAGCATCAGGCGTTGTTCGACCCACGCGCGCAGCAGGCACAACCCTGGGAACAATTGCGCGAGCGGCTGCGCGCTCGCCTGGGGGATGAGGCCGTCAAGGGGCTGAGCGCGGCAGCCGATCACCGCCCCGAGTGCGCCTGGCAGCTGACCGAGGAAGGCGCCCAAGGCAGTATGACGGTGGCTCCGGGCAGTCGCCCGGGCTGGCTGCTGCCAGCCCCGATGGCGCTGGACGCCAGCAGCTACCAGGTACAGGGCCAGGCCGAACGCATCGAGTCGGGCTGGTGGGATGGCGGCGACGTGCGCCGGGACTACTACCGCATCGAAACCCGTGACGGCCTGCGCGGCTGGGCCTACCGCGACCTCGGCCAGGCCGGCCCGCTGTGGCTGCAGGGCTGGTTCGCATGAGCACGCCGGGTTATGCCGAGTTGCATTGCTTGTCCAACTTCAGCTTCCAGCGCGGGGCGTCGAGCGCTGACGAGCTGTTCAGGCGTGCACGCGAACAAGGCTACCAGGCCCTGGCGGTCACTGACGAGTGCACCCTGGCCGGCATCGTCAGGGCCTGGCAGGCCGCCAAGGCCCATCAGCTGCGGCTGATCGTAGGCAGTGAGGTGCGGCTGCAAGAAGGCCCCAAGCTGGTGCTGCTGGTCGAGAACCTGGCCGGTTACCAGAGCTTGTGCGCGTTGATCACCCGGGCCCGGCGGCGGGCGCAAAAGGGCGAGTACCAGCTGTTTCGCGACGACCTGCAGCAGCACCATCAAGGCTTGCTGGCGCTATGGGTGGCCGATGACTGCGCCGATATGGCCACCGGGGAGTGGTTACGCAGTGTGTTCAGCGAGCGCTTGTGGCTGGCGGTGCACCTGCATCGAGGCAGTGACGATACCCAGCGTCTGCAGCACTTGCGTGGCCTGGCCGCTGAACTGGGTATCCGCGCCGTGGCCTGTGGCGATGTGCACATGCATGTGCGCGGTCGGCGTGCCTTGCAGGATTGCATGACTGCCATCCGCCAGCATTGCCAGGTAGCCGAGGCCGGGCGTTTTCTGTTTGCCAATGGCGAGCGGCACCTGCGCAGCCAGGCACAGCTGGGCGAACTCTATCCTGCCGACCTGCTGGCCGAGACCCTGGCCATTGCCGGGCGCTGCCAGTTTGACCTGAGCCAGCTGCAATACCAGTACCCGCGCGAACTGGTGCCCCAGGGCCATACCCCGGCAGGCTGGTTGCGTGAACTGTGCGAACAGGGGTTGCCGTTACGCTGGCCAGACGGGCCGGGTGACAAGGTGCGCGAAGTGCTCGCCACGGAGTTGGCGCTGATCGAGGAACTCGGTTACGAAAGCTACTTTCTGACCGTGCATGACATTGTCGCCTTCGCCCGCAGCCAAGGCATTCTGTGTCAGGGCCGCGGCTCGGCGGCCAATTCGGTGGTGTGTTTCGTGCTGGGCATTACCGAGCTCGACCCCCTGCAGCATCGCCTGCTGTTCGAGCGCTTCCTGTCGCGTGAACGCAACGAGCCGCCGGATATTGACGTGGACTTCGAGCACGATCGGCGCGAAGAAGTGATCCAGTATGTGTTTCGACGCTATGGCCGGCATCGTGCGGCGCTGACGGCGGTGGTCAACACCTACCACGCCGCCGGGGCTGTGCGCGATGTGGCGCGGGTATTGGGTTTGCCGGTGGACCAGGTGGATGCCTTGGCAAAATGCTGTGGTCGCTGGAGCGACCGTATTCCCGATGACCAGCGCTTGGCCGAAGCCGGCTTTGAGGCCAGCAGCCCTTCACTGCGGCGGGTACTGGTGCTGGCGGGCGAGCTGATCGGCTTCCCCCGGCACCTGTCGCAGCACCCGGGCGGCTTTGTCATCTCCCAGCAACCGCTCGACCAGCTGGTGCCGGTGGAGAATGCCGCGATGGCGGAGCGCACGGTCATCCAGTGGGACAAGGACGACCTGGACATGGTCGGCCTGCTCAAGGTCGATGTGCTGGCGCTGGGCATGCTCAGTGCCTTGCGCCGCTGCTTCGACTTGCTGCAGCGCCATCGGGGCCAGCACCTGACCCTTGCCACCATCCCCAGCGAAGACCCGGCCACCTACGCGATGATCAGCCGTGCCGAGACCATGGGGGTGTTCCAGATCGAGTCGCGTGCGCAAATGGCCATGCTGCCTCGGCTGCAGCCCAAGACCTTCTATGACCTGGTCATCGAAGTGGCGATTGTGCGCCCTGGGCCGATCCAGGGTGACATGGTGCACCCGTACCTGCGCCGGCGGCTGAAGCAGGAGCCCGTCACTTATCCCTCACCGCAGCTCAAGGAAGTCTTTGAGCGGACCTTGGGCGTGCCGCTGTTCCAGGAGCAGGTAATGGAGCTGGCCATGGTTGCCGCCGACTACACACCGGGCGAGGCCGACCAGCTTCGGCGCAGCATGGCGGCCTGGAAACGCCACGGGGGCCTGGACCCGCACCGCGAGCGGCTGGTGCGAGGCATGCTGCGCAATGGATACGAACTGGCGTTTGCCGAACGCATTTTCGAGCAGATCAAGGGTTTTGGCAGCTATGGCTTCCCGGAGTCGCACGCGGCCAGCTTTGCCTTGCTGTGTTATGCCAGCAGTTGGCTGAAGTGCCATGAACCGGCGATCTTCACCTGCGCGCTGGTCAACAGCTGGCCCATGGGCTTCTATAGCCCTGACCAGTTGCTGCAAGAGGCCCGGCGCCAGGGTATCGAGGTGCGGCCGGTAGATGTCTGCCACAGCGAATGGGACTGTACCCTCGAGCCTGATGCTCAAGGCACATTGGCCATTCGCATGGGTTTGCGCCTGGTGCGCGGGTTGGCTGAGGCTGATGCCAGGCGGCTGGAGCAGGCGAGGGCTCAACGGCCATGGCGCGATGTCGAGGACCTGTGCCTGCGTGCCGGGCTCGACGCACGGGCCCGAGCCCGGCTGGCCGATGGCGGGGCGCTGCGAGCCTTGGCCAGCGATCGTCACCAGGCACGCTGGCAGGTGGCGGCGGTGCAGCCGCAGCTGCCGCTGTTCACTGATGTGCAAGCGGTGCCTGAAACGCCAGTGGACTTGCCTGTGCCCACCGTAGGCGAAGACCTGATGGCCGATTACCAGGCGCTGGGCACAACGCTGGGGCCGCATCCGCTGGCACTGTTGCGCTCACGCCTGAGGGCGCTGGGGTGTCGCAGCTCCAGCGAGCTGCAGGGTGTCGAGCATGGCGACAACATTGCCGTGGCCGGGTTGGTGGTGGGGCGGCAACGGCCCCAGACAGCCAGCGGAGTGACCTTCGTCACCCTGGAAGACGAGCACGGGATGGTCAACGTGGTGGTGTGGCGGGACATTGCCGAACGGCAGCGGCGGGCGCTGGTGGGGGCGCAGCTGCTCAAGGTGAGTGGGCGGCTGGAGCAGGAGAACGGCGTGCGGCACCTGATAGCACGGCGGCTGGAGGATGTGACCCCGTTGCTGCAAGGGCTGGATGTGCGCAGCCGGGATTTCCACTAACCCCCGGCCCTACCAAAAGCCGTGATGCTCGCGTATTCCTTGTGGGAGCGGGTTCACCCGCGAACACGGGCGAAGCCCGTGCCATCCACCGTGTTGCCTTCTTCGCGGGTAAACCCGCTCCCACAGGGGCCGCTCACGATTTCAGATTGGCAAGATAAAGACGATTCACGGCTCGCCAGTTACACCATCGCCAACCGCTGCTTGCGCGTCGGTGCCGGGAACGCCCGGTCGATTGCCCGAAGGTCTTCGCTGTTCAAGGTCAGCGCACCTGCGGCTGCATTCAGCCGCACATGCTCGGGCGCCACGGCCTTGGGGATGGCGATCACTCCGTCATTACGGGTCACCCAGGCCAGGCTGACCTGGGCTGGCGTGGCGCCATGGCGCTCGGCGATTTCTGCCAGCACCGGGTGCTGCAGCAAGCGCCCGGCCTGGGCCAGCGGGCAGTAGGCCATGGTCGGCAACGCGCGCTTTTCGCACCACGGCAGCAAGTCGAACTCGATGCCACGCTGAGCCGGGTTGTACAGCACCTGGTTGGTGGCACAGTCAGGGTTGTGCAGTTCGCGCAGGTCGTCGAGGTCGAAGTTGGACACGCCCCAGCGCTTGATCTTGCCTTGTTCGCGCAAATGCTCGAAAGCTTCGACGGTTTCTTCCAGCGGGTGCTGGCCACGCCAGTGCAGCAGGTACAGGTCGATGCAGTCGGTACCCAGGCGTGTGAGGCTGCGCTCGCAGGCGGCCGCCATACTGCGTCGGCCGGCATTGTGCGGGTACACCTTGCTGACCAGAAACACTTGGTCGCGGCGCCCGGCAATGGCTTGGCCAACCACGTCTTCCGCCCCACCTTCGGCGTACATCTCAGCGGTGTCGATCAGGCTCAGGCCCAACTCAATGCCCTGTTGCAACGCCGCCACCTCGGCGGCTTTGCGGCCAGGGTCCTCGCCCATGTACCAAGTGCCCTGGCCGATGGCCGGAACGCTCGAACCTGCCAGTTTCACGTAACGCATGTCACCTCCCGGATGCGGGTATTGGAAAGCACAACCTCAAGCAGCGCTTGCGCTGCAGTGGAAAGCTTGTGTTCGCTGAGGGCAATCACGCCGATGCGCCGCTCGACCGTGGGCTCCACCAGGGTGACGCAGCGGGCGCCGAGTTCCTGCATCTGGTTGATGCACAGCGCCGGTACGGCACTGACCCCCAGGCCGCTGGCGACCATTCGGCCGATGGTTGCCAGTTGGTGGCTCTCGAAAGCCACGGCCAGTTTGCCGTGGTGGGCGGCCACATTCTGCTCCATCAGCAGGCGTACCGCCGAAGGGCGTTGCAGCGCCACGAAGTCCTCGGCCATCAGCTGTGCCCAACTGACCTGTGGCAGCAGCGCCAAAGGCGAGTCTGCGGGTACCACCGCGACAAAGCGGTCCAGGTACAACGGGTGGAAGTCCAGCCCGTCGATGTTGTCCGGCTCGAAGCCGATGCCCAATTCGACGCGGCGATGGCGTACCAGTTCCAGCACCTGTTCGTTGATCACGTCATGCACCGTGACATTGACCTTGGGGTAGCACTGGCGAAATACCTTGAGCGAGTGGGGCAGCAGGTTGCCGGCAAAGGCCGGCATGGCCGCCACCGACACACGGCCCAGTTGCAAGGTGAAGCGTTGGCGCAGCATCTCTTCCGTGTCGTCCCAGTCTGCCAGCAGGCGCCGTGCCAGCGGCAGCAACACTTCGCCCTCGGCGGTCAGGCTGACGCTGCGCGTGGTGCGGCTGAGCAGGGCGCCGCCGAGGTTTTCTTCCAGGGCCTTGATGGTCAGGCTCAGGGCGGGTTGCGAGATATGCAGGTGTTCCCCGGCCTGGGCAAAGCTCTGGTACTTGGCCACGGCGACAAAGGCACGCAGTTGCTTGACGTTCATGACAGGCCTATTGTCTGTTTTGTAAAAGTTATCAATCGATGACGAAAACAAAATTAACAAATCAGTCGCGTGCGGTGAAGATGTCTGCACACGCTCACCGACAGCCTCGTCGGTTCTACAACTACAAAAGGCGGATCAGCATGGCCGGACTGGACAAGCGCGTTGCAACCTATGAACAGGCCCTTGAAGGCCTGACCGACAACATGACAGTACTGGCCGGTGGTTTTGGCCTGTGCGGCATCCCGGAAAACCTCATCAGCGAAATCAAGCGACGCGGCGTCAAAGGCTTGACCGTGGTGTCGAACAACTGCGGCGTTGACGGCTTTGGCCTGGGCGTGTTGCTGGAAGATCGTCAGATTCGCAAGATGATTGCCTCCTATGTGGGCGAGAACGCCGAATTCGAACGCCAGCTGCTCAGTGGTGAGCTGGACGTGGAGCTGACCCCGCAGGGCACCCTGGCTGAGAAGATGCGTGCCGGCGGCGCCGGGATCCCGGCGTTCTACACCGCCACCGGCTACGGCACCCCGGTTGCAGAGGGCAAGGAAGTGCGCGAGTTCAAGGGCCGCAAGTACATCCTCGAAGAAGCCATTACCGGTGACTTCGCCATCGTCAAGGGCTGGAAGGCTGACCACTACGGCAATGTGGTGTACCGCAATACTGCGCAAAACTTCAATCCGCTGGCGGCCACCGCCGGCAAGATCACTGTGGTCGAAGTGGAAGAGATCGTCGAACCCGGCGTGCTGTTGCCCAGCGAAATTCACACCCCGGGCATCTATGTGGACCGTGTCATCGTCGGCACCTTCGAAAAACGCATCGAAAAGCGCACCGTCAAGGCCTGAGCGCCATCCACCAGAACAACAAAGAGACCCTGACCATGGCACTGACCCGCGAACAGATGGCGCAACGCGTCGCACGTGAACTGAAGGACGGCTACTACGTCAACCTGGGCATTGGCATTCCTACCCTGGTAGCGAACTACGTACCCGCCGATATGGATGTGATGCTGCAATCAGAAAACGGCCTGCTCGGCATGGGCGAATTCCCGACCGAAAGCACCCTCGATGCCGACATGATCAACGCCGGCAAGCAAACCGTCACCGCCCGCCGCGGCGCCTCGATCTTCGATTCGGCACAGTCGTTCGCCATGATCCGGGGTGGCCACGTCGACCTCACCGTGCTGGGTGCCTTCGAGGTCGACGTGCAAGGCAACATCGCCTCGTGGATGATCCCCGGCAAGCTGGTGAAGGGCATGGGCGGTGCAATGGACCTGGTGGCTGGCGCCGAGAACATCATCGTCACCATGACCCATGCCTCCAAGGACGGTGAGTCCAAACTGCTGCCACACTGCAGCCTGCCGCTGACCGGCGCCGGCTGCATCCGCAAGGTGCTGACCGACCTGGCCTACCTGGAAATCGAAGACGGCGCCTTCATCCTGCGCGAAACCGCGCCGGGGGTAAGCGTTGAAGAGATCATCGCGAAAACCGCCGGCAAGTTGATCGTGCCGGATGACGTGAAGGAAATGACCTTCTGATTCAACGGGCTTCATACATTCCCCTGTAGGAGCAGCCTTGGGCTGCGAAGGGGCCAGTGCAGGCATTCATATAATGTTTGTCTGTACTGGCCGCTTCGCAGCACAAGGCTGCTCCTACAGGGGTTTTGTGTTTTGGCTGATTTATCCGATAAAACCAATAAAAGGAATTCAACTGTGGCCGCTGAAATCCAAGACAGCCGTTCTGCGCGCTTTGCCTTGCGCTGCTCCAACTGGGCCGAACGCTGGTTCCCCGATTCCTGGGTGTTCGCCGCCCTGGCGGTGCTGCTGGTGTGTATCGGTGCTCTGGCCATGGGCGCCAAACCGACCGACACTGCCAAGGCCTTTGGTGACGGTTTCTGGAGCCTGATCCCGTTTACCATGCAGATGGCCTTCGTGGTCATTGGCGGTTATGTCGTGGCCAGCTCGCCTCCGGCCGCGCGGCTGATTGATCGCCTGGCGCGTATCCCCGGCAATGGTCGCTCGGCAGTGTGCTGGGTAGCCCTGATTTCGATGCTGGCCTCCTTGCTCAACTGGGGCCTGTCGCTGGTGTTCGGGGGCCTGCTGGTACGCGCCCTGGCGCGGCGCACCGAACTCAAGATGGACTACCGCGCCGCTGGCGCGGCCGCCTACCTGGGCCTGGGTGCAGTGTGGGCGCTGGGCTTGTCATCGTCGGCGGCGCAACTGCAGGCCAACCCGGCCAGCCTGCCACCGTCCATCCTGTCGATTACCGGGGTAATCCCGTTCACTGAAACCATCTTCCTCTGGCAGTCCGGCGTGATGCTGTTGGCGTTGGTGCTGGTCTCGCTGGTAATCGCCTATGCCACGGCCCCTGGCCCGAACAGCGCGCGCAGTGCCGAAGACTGCGGCGTCGACCCCAGCTTCACAGCGCCACCTGCACCGCAGCGCACGCGCCCGGGTGAGTGGCTGGAGCACAGCCCGATCCTGATCTTGCTGCTGGTGGCCCTGGCCGCTGGTTGGCTCTACCAGGAGTTCGCCACCAAGCCGGCGATTACCGCGATCTCCGGGCTGAACACCTACAACCTGTTGTTCATCATGCTCGGCGCCTTGCTGCACTGGCGCCCACGCAGCTTTCTGGACGCTGTGGCGCGCGCCGTACCGACCACCACGGGTGTGCTGATCCAGTTCCCGTTGTACGGGTCCATCGCTGCCATTCTCACCCAGGTGAAGGGCGTCGATGAACAGACGCTGGCCCACCATATTTCGCTGTTTTTCACCCAGATTGCCACCCACGACACCTATGCCGTGCTGATGGGAGTGTACTCGGCCGTTTTGGGCTTCTTCATCCCTTCGGGCGGTGGCAAGTGGATCATCGAAGCACCGTACGTGATGCTGGTGGCCAACGACCTGCAGTACCACCTGGGCTGGGCGGTGCAGATCTATAACGCTGCCGAAGCCTTGCCGAACCTGATCAACCCGTTCTACATGCTGCCGCTGCTGGGCGTACTGGGGCTCAAGGCGCGTGACCTGATCGGCTTCTCGTTCGTGCAGTTGCTGGTGCATGTGCCGTTGGTGCTGGTGTTGCTGTGGGCGCTGGGTACGACGCTGCAATACGTACCGCCTGTGATGCCATGAAGGCAGGGCCGCTGTGCGGCCCATCGCCGGCAAGCCAGCTCCCACAGGCCCGGCTGACGCTGTATGTGTGGAACCTGGCTTGCCCGCGATGGGCTGCAAAGCAGCCCCAGCATTTCGCCGGCAGTCCACGTATCATGGTCAGGCTGACTCAGCCTGGGAAATCCGCGTCACATGTCTATCCGATTGAAACTGCTGCGTAAGAAACTGGGAATGACCCTGGAAATGCTGGCCGAAAAGACCGGCATGACCAAAAGCTATCTGTCCAAGGTCGAGCGCGGCCTGAATACACCCTCGATTGCTGCCGCGCTAAAGCTGGCCCGGGCGTTGAACGTGAATGTCGAAGAGTTGTTCGCCGAAGAGCAGGCTGGCCCGAGCCGCTACAGCCTGGTGCGCCACGGCGAACGCCAGGCCCTGGTAGGCGACGGGCAAGGGCCTGGCTATGCAGCCCTGACCAGCCAGGTCGGGCAGCGCAGCCTGTTGCCGTTCCTGATCCAGCCGCCGTCCGAGTTCAGCGACCCCACGTTCAAGGAACACCAAGGCGAGGAATTCCTGTTCGTGCACGCCGGCCAGGTGGAGGTGGATTTCATGAACGAACGGGTGCTGCTGGAGCAGGGTGATGCCTTGCATTTCAACGCCCAGACACCGCATCGACTGCGCTCGGTAGGTGCCCAGCCGGCGCAATTGCTGGTCGTGGTTCACCACGCAGACGAATAAAACCACGGGGCAGGGCACGCCCTACCTGTGTTCTCATCCGTGAAACGCAGCCGCCATCGCATCAGCCCGCCTTTGCATCTTTTGCATGTCGGTATTTTGACGAATACCGCCATCGCCCATTGAATTTTATTATGGTGTCGGATCATTGACGTAGTGTCATTGTGCCCATAAGCTCAAGTCAACAGCGAAACAACTCCCGCCATACTGTGCAAATAACTAATTGATTTTCCTCATTTCAGGAGGGGCGTATGCGCACGACTCTGATTATCAAATCGATGTTCTTGCTGGTGTTGCTGAGTGGCGCTGCGCGTGCGGCAGATTCGTATGTAAACCAAAACAGTATCATTCCTGTTTCAACCGCCGGCTGGTTGTTGGCCTTCGCTGTTGTCGGCTTTGTACTGGTCGCCAACAGAAGAAAAATCTGAGCCTGACCCGCTCCCTGTCAAAGCGAGCGCAGGTTGTTGCAAGCCGGGGGCTGGCTTGTGAATTTCCCAACCGTTGCTATATTCCCAGTAGCCCTTCAAAGGCCTTGGTTGCAGGGCACTGCAGCCCACATGTACGGCGTCAAGGTTGGGGCCTCCAGGAAGGTCGAGGCCATCGCGGTGGGTTCAAGCCGCGAAGCGGAGCGAGAGTTGGTGTGCTGTTCTCATTCAGTGCTCTTTTTCGGGCCATTTGGCCGGAGGGACCCTCATGATGCGTTCATTGATTGCCGCATTCTGCGTGCTGGCCGTGTGGTCCAGTGCTGGCAACGCCGATCAGAGTGGTACGGCTTACCTGCTCAGCCCTGGTGATGTGGTAATGGTTTCGGTGTGGCAGGAAGACAGCCTGCGTCAAGAAGCCACCGTACTCCCCGATGGCAGCATCACCTTCCCCTTGGCCGGGCGCATCAATGTTGCCGGCCTGGATGTAACGGCAGTTGAAAAGCAAGTGGCTGCCAAACTCGACAAATTCCTCCCCGACCCAAACGTCAGCGTTGTCGTCAAGAGCATCGCCGGCAACCTGGTCTATGTACAAGGCAAAGTGATCAAGCCGGGCCCCGTGCAAATGGCGGGCCCTACCGCAGTGCTTCAGGCGCTGAGCATGTCGGGCGGGCTGGACAAGTTTGCTGACGAAAGCGATATCAAGGTGGTCCGCGGTACTGGCGCTTCCCAAAAGATCCTGCCCGTGCGATATAAGGACCTGGTGTCTGGGCGGGACATGTCCACCAACATCCAACTTCAGGCTGGCGACACGCTGGTCGTTCCTTGATCTTGCCTTTAATAAGAACACTTAATGCCTCTTCTCAGAACAACAAGCATTGCAACGGCAATCATTGTCTTGCCGTTTACGGACGTGGTACTGGCGGCAAATTGGCAGTCTACGGTGGTGGTACCGACATCCGTTGAATATGACAGCAACCCTTTGTTGCTGACATCGGGGGAAAAGGGTGTAACGCGCACGATCATCGCGCCGGATTACACCCTGATCGGTACCTTCGATCAGGATGAACTGAGGTTGGGGCTGGGCATGCATGTATTGCGCTCGTCCGACACGGATGTGGTAGATGACCGTGAGGACCCCGATATCAGCCTGGGCTGGCAGCGCACCACCGAGCGTGGGCGTTTCGGGCTGGTGGCACGTTACAACGAAAGCTCGACGCTGTCGGGGACGGTGCTGGATACCGGGGTCATCACCACTGACGGTACGCAAAAGCTCTACACCCTGACCGGCAACTGGAGCCAGGCGGTGACCGAGCGTAGCACCCTGAGCAACGAAACCACGTACAACCGTGCCCGTTATGACATCAGCTCGCTGACGGGCTACGACGAACTGGCAAACGTATTCACCTGGACCTACGCCTGGAGCGAACGGGCCGATGTGTATTCCCGTTTCGGTGCCCGCCGCTATGAGCCCGAGCAGGACCTTACCGCGACCGCCTCCAACAGCTACACCCCGGCAGTCGGTATCAAGTACCAGCTTGCCGAAGGCCTGAGTGCCGATGCCCACATTGGCGTCAACCAGGTGTCTGGCGACGGCGGCGGCCGACGCGGGGAGGGTGGGGTGGCATTGCTGTACACCGGCACGCGCGCCGACGCCAGCCTGACCGCCGAGCGCAGCACGGTGGCCAGTGCCGAAGGCGGTTTCGCCGAGCTGGACCAGGTGCGTGGCGTGTGGAGTTATGCCGTTACCGAACTGGCGCGGGTGGGCGCTGACGCGGCCTGGCAAGACAGCAAAGGGCAGAGCCCTAACACACTGCAGACTTACAGCGTTTGGGCCAGCCGCCAGTTTTCACCGTACTGGGACTTGCGCCTGTCGCTCATGTACAAGGAACGGCAACAGGACCGAGCGCCCGATGCAACCGCGACGATCGTTGGTTTGACGTTGACGTACAGGTACCCCGACATCTGAACTTCAGGCAGGTGGCCCAATGAAGTCTGACTACGAACTCTCCATCAGAGATTACATCGTCATTATCAAGGACAGGGCCCTGGTGTTAGGGGTGAGTGCCGTAGTCATACTTGCCGCGACCGTGGCTGTCGCGTTAATGGTGCCGCCGATTTACCAGTCGACCGGCACCATTCTCGTGGAATCGCAACAGATTTCCCCTGAGCTGGTATCGACCAACACCACCAGCTTTGCCGATGAGCGCATCGAGGTGATTCGCCAGCGGGTGATGACGCGCGAGAACCTGCTGCGCATCATCGACAAGTACAACCTGTTCGCCGACAAGCGCTTGAGCGAGTCCGACAAGATCGACCAGATGCGCAATGCCATCGTGGTCGAAACCCTCACCACGTTCGTGCGCGGGCGGGGCGAGGCGACGGTTGCGTTCAATGTGTCCTTCGAACACAAGCAGGCGCAAGTCGCCAAGGAAGTGGCCGACGAACTGGTCACGCTGTTCCTCAACGAAAACCTCAAGCAGCGCACCGAGCGGGCCAACGAAACCACCGAGTTTCTTACCCAGGAGGCTAACAAGCTGGGCGCGGAACTGGCCAGCCTGGAAAACCAGCTGGCCGACTTCAAGCAGGCCCACGCCAATGCCTTGCCAGAGCACCAGACCCTGCGCATGAACATGCTCTCGCGTTCGGAGCTGGAGTTCCGCGAAGTTGACCGTGACTACAAGGCTGCCCAGGAAGAACTGCGCTACCTGGAGCTGGAACTGTCTGCGGCCAATGCTGGCCTTGCTACCAAGGTTACCGAGGGCAGCAAGCCAGCCAGTGCTGACCAGGCTCAGGACCTGCCGAGCCTTAAAGCCGAGTACGCCCGGTTGCTGACCCGCTACAAGGATGCCCACCCGGATGTGGTGGCGATCAAGCGCAAGATCCAGGCGTTGGAAGCCAGTGGTGGGCGTACGGCCACGACGTCCACGGTCAGCCTCGACGTGGCGCGCGTCCGGGCCAAGATGAGCGCGGCCCAGGAACGTATCAGCTCGCTGGCCGATCAGAAGCGCGAGCTGACTCGAAAGATGGAAGGCTACGAGGCCGAGATCCTCGAGGCGCCGCAAGTCGAGCGTGGCTTGGTGACGTTGATGCGTGACCACGATAACGCGCGCAAGAAATACGAAGAAATCCGCGCCAAGGAAATGGGCGCTAAAATTACCGAAAGCCTGGAGCAGGAGAACAAGGCCGAGCGCTTTGTACTGCTGGAGCCACCGCTGATGCCTGAAAAACCGATCAAGCCTAACCGCAAGAAGATCGCGGCGCTGGGCCTGGTGCTGGCACCGGCAGGCGGTGGTGCCTTGGTGATGCTGCTGGAAATGCTCAACCAGCGCGTGCGCGGCGTCGGTGCGCTGGAAAACTTGCTGGGCAAACGGGTACTGGTGGCAGTGCCCTACATCGATACCAGAGCGGACGTGGCCAGGCGCAAACGCTGGCGGAACTGGCTGATCCTGGCGGCACTGGCGTTGGTAGCTATCATGGTAGTGCTGGTGCACGTCTTCTACATGCCACTGGATGTGCTGTTGTTCAAGGTCATATCTCGGTTTGCATAGGGAAAGCAGTGATGGACAGGACCAAGCCGGCTGTTGGCAACAATATTCACCAGGTTACCCCGGGTACCCCTCAGGCTTTATCACCTCCCCCCGGCACGGCTCTGGCGGAGGTGCCTGGGCAGTTCGACTATGTGAATACCAAAGTCGTGCCGCTGCGGGCTGACCACCTTGAGCGCCACCGCATCGTGGCGTACAACAAGAACTCCAACATGAACGGGCCCATCGACCTGCTGCGCACGCAGGTGCTCAGGGCCATGGAGGAGAATGGCTGGCGGACCCTGGCCATCACCTCGCCAACGCCTGAGGCCGGCAAGACCGTGCTGGCGATCAACCTGGCCATGAGTATCGCTCACCACACCACCAAAACTGCCTTGCTGGTGGATTTCGACCTGCGCCGGCCCAAGGTCGGCAGCTGTCTGGGCCTGCCCATGGAGCAGGCGCTGAACGAGTTCCTGACGGACAAGGCCGAGCTGCAGGAGTGCCTGGTCAACCCGACTTTGCCACGCTTCGTGGTGCTGCCGACGCGGGTGCCGGTGCCGATGTCGACCGAGATGCTGTCGTCGCCCAAGGTGAACAACCTGATCAGCGATTTGCGCAACCGCTACGAGTCGCGCATCTGCATTTTCGATTTGCCGCCGTTGCTCAGCTCTGACGATGCGATCACCGTGATACCCAAGTTTGATTGTGTGCTGCTGGTGGTGGCCAACGGGATGAACAACAAGAAGGAAATCGAGGACTGCCTGCATCACCTGGCCACGGTGAACCTGATCGGGACGGTACTGAACAAGGCTGACGAGCAGCCGCGAACCTATTATTAAGGTTCGAAATTTTGGGGCTGCTTTGCAGCCCCCATAGATCTCAGCCCTGATGCAGGCTCCAGGGATACTGCAACTCCCACTGCCACGCATGCCGCACAATCTGCTCCAGCGAAGCAAACTCCGGCCGCCAGCCCAGCACTTGCAGCGCCTTGCTTGCATCCGCCACCAGCCGTGGCGGGTCGCCGGCACGGCGCGGCGCGTCAAGGGCATTGATGTGCCGCCCGGTCACCGCCCGGGCTGTATCGATCACCTGCTGCACCGAAAAGCCCAGGCCATTGCCCAGGTTGAAAGCAGTGCGCTCGCCACCCGCCAGTAAATAGTCCACCGCCAACGCATGCGCCGATGCCAGATCGGCCACATGCACGTAGTCGCGGATACAGGTGCCATCCGGGGTATCGTAATCCCGGCCAAATACCGTTACCGCCTCACGCCGGCCAGAGGCGGCCTGCAGGATCAGCGGGATCAGGTGGGTTTCCGGCTCGTGGCGTTCACCCAGCTGGCCATCCGGGTCGGCACCGGCGGCATTGAAGTAACGCAGGCATACCGACTTCAAGCCATACGCCCGGTCGAAGTCCTCGAGAATCTGCTCGACCATCCATTTGCTCAGCCCGTAGGGGTTGATCGGCCCTTTGACGTGCGCTTCATCAATCGGCACGTACTGCGGGTTGCCGTAAACGGCGGCACTGGAAGAAAACACCAGATGCCTGATACCCGCATTCACCATGGCCTGCAGCAAGGCCAGGGTGGCTGCAACGTTGTTCTGGTAGTACTTGCCGGGTGCGCTGACCGACTCGCCCACCTGGATGAACGAGGCGAAGTGGAACACGGCGTCGAAATGACAAACGCCGAACAGCACGTCCAGGGCCGCTTCGTCGGCGATATCGAGCTTGGCCCACTGGATGCCGGGGCCAGGCCAAACCAGGTCCGCCACCACTACCTCATGGCCGGCACCGAGCAGGTGCTTGACCATGTGCGAGCCAATGTAGCCCGCGCCACCCACTACCAGAAATTTCATCCGCACCTCCTGGAATCTGCTGTTTACAGACGCAGTGAACCGTCCCTGAAACGTGCAGGTGGGATGATCAGCTACAGGTGACCTGAGCGTAGATGGCCCTATGCCCTATTTCAAGAACAGCCAGTTGGACATGTAGTTGCTGTCGAAGGTAATGCTGTAATGCCCATCCTTGTACGCCACCGGCAGTGTCTTCAGCTGCGCCTGTGCATCGCGGGCGAACAGTTTGAGGCCGGCAGGTGCCTTGATGATCACGCTGCCTTCAAGCGGTTCGACGTTGAACGGCGTCTTGTCATCGGCCTTGGGCATGGCACGTGTCCCCAGTGACAGCAGCAGCTCACGCGACTGGCCCAAGGGCTTGCCGTCCAGGCTCTGTACCGCGACGCTGGCGTAAGGCGTTTTTGTCTGTAGCTGAACGGCCCCCAGGCTGATCGAGCGGCCACCCAGCCAGCCGGTGGCGGCCTGGGTCAGTGGCGTATCGATGGTGTAGATGCCTTGTTGCCAGTTGCGCTTGAGCTCGCCGGTGTCGGTGACCGATTCAGTGGCATCGGCGGCCAGTAGCGATTGCCCCGGGTCCTGAAGCACTTGCGCGCCAGAGGGGATGGCGGCAGGTTTCAGCCACGGCAGTTCTGGTGTTGGCGGCAGGGCAATCTGCAGTTGGCCCTTTTCCATGGCTGTGCGCAACAGTACCGAACTGCGCGGGGTGATCTCCTGGTTGTAGAGGGTGGCGGGCGTTGGTGCGAATACGTAGCGGGTAGTTGCCGGCTTGACGTCCGCACGGCGGTAGAGCAGGGCGGCAGCGGGCAGGGTGGCGATCATCGCCGGGTCGTTGTACGCGTGCCAGTTGTCCGCCGTGCGCCAGCCCGGGTTGAACCCTTGCTGGCTGTACGCGTACTGCATCATGGCGTCCCAGCCTTGATGGCTGGCGGTGCCGGCTACATACAGCGGCAAAGAATGGCGGTCGGGCAGCGGGAACGGTTCGGCGTTCCACTCGGTGACCGTTAGCGGTTTGCCGACCACCTGGGCGGCGGCGATCCAGTCGATCATGCCGTCGCTGGTCAACGGGTTCTTCTCCAGCTGGCCAATGGCGCCGTAGCTGTGGGCATCGACGACATCGCCTGCGGTCAGCGCCGGCAGTGCACTCAGGCCATTGCCGCCCCAGGTGCTGGTGGTGGCGATCGGCACTTTCACGCCCAGGCCGCGCAGGTGGGCGATCATGTCGGCGTTGAAGCGCTGCTCCAGGTCGTTCAGGAACAGCTTCGACGGGCCGTGCTCCCAGGCGCGCCAGGTAAGGTCGGCGGGAAGGTCATGCTGCCTGGCGAACGCTTTGGCTGCGGCCATGTAGCGTTCGCTGTGGCGCGGTACATCCTTGTTCGGCATCAGTGCGTTACCGTAGTGCTGGGTGAGATCGTTTTCGTTGGTGATCAGCACGGCGGCGATGGCGGGGTCGTCTTTGTAAGCCAGGCCGGTGTATTCATTCACATGGGTCAGGTACTGCTCGGCGAACCGCTTCATCGCTTTCTGGATACTGTCGTTCACGTAGGCGTAACCCTTCAGGTCGACGCGACCTTCCTTCTCGGGCAGCTCACCGAAGTCATCAATGTTGTCGTTGGCGGTAAACGCACGTTGCACGTGCATGTCCAGCCAGATGTAGATGCCTTCGTCCTTGAGTGCCTTGATCCACAGGTCGAGCTTGCGCAGCGACTCGGCGCTAAGTTGCTGGGTATCGCGCACCAGGGTGCCGTCGCCAAATACGTTCGGGCTCACCCACGGCGAATCGTGGTGGTGCAGGCGCACCAGGTTGAAGCCCAATGCCGACAGGCGCTTGGCCTGTTGGCGAATTTCGTCGTCGGGGCTCTTGAACAGCGAGTAGGCAGACAGGTTGGTACCCCAGAAGCGCACCGGGGTGTTGTCTTCAAACATCAACTGTTCGCCGACTGCCTTGACGAAGCCGCGCTTGCCGGCGGGCTTTTCTGCCGCATTGAGGAACGACAGGTCCACTGGCGAGGTGCGCCAGTCCAGCTGGTCATCGGGCCAGGTGGCGGGGTCGGCCAGGCCGAAACGCTCGGTGGGCGTAGGACCCAGTTCGATGTCGCCGGTAACGTTGAGCACCGCCTTGAGCTGCTGGCGGCCGGCGCTTATCGGGTCTTTGTAGAGAAACGCACGCAGCTCGGACGGGTTGCCGCGCTCGAAAAAGACCTTGGCCAGTGGCGGATCGAAGCGCATCTCGACACGCCGGCCCTGGTCGGCCTTGCCCCACGACCAGCCGCGGTTGTCGGGCAGCAGTTGCGGGGCGCCCATGTCGCCCGCAATCTGCGCCGGGTCGAACTGGAACACCATGCCGCCGCCCATCACCCCGGCCTGGCGGCTGTGGGCGTTGAGGTCGAATGCCCAGCTCAGGGTTTGTGCCTGTTCCTTGCGGATATCCGCCTTCAGGTCAAAGTCCAGCTCCTTGTTCTTGCCCAACAGTGTGTACTGGTAGGGGCCATTGACCTTGAAGTCGGTGTAAAAGCCGGTCCAGCTCCAGTTGGCCGCCCAGAAGTCGAACTTGGCTTTCATCACCGGGCCGCCGCCGCGTGTCACGGTAGGCAAGCCATTTTGCTCATCGACACTGACCTGCCAGTCTGACCCCCAGCCGGTCAACGGCAGCAGGGCCAGGCCGGAAATGGCCGTAAGGCGCACGAAATGACGCAGGGTGAGCACGTTCATTGACATTACCTGGGTTGTAGGTCGGGTTCGGCCAGTTCCATGACCGGGCTGCTGTTCAGCCGGCGGACCATCTGGATGTAGGCCACGCCCAGCCCTGCGATTGACCAGTACACCACCGGGATGAAGGTGATGCTGCTGACGGTGAAGATGATCACCAGAATGCCGATCAGCGTTGCCAGCAGCACCCGCCCCAGCTGTCGTCGTTCGTCATCCTTGTCGGGAAAACTGAGCATGGCCCTGCGGATGCCCCTCAACACCACGGCAAAGAAGGCGACGAACAGACCGAGCCCGACCAGCCCGACCCGCAGCGCCAGGTTGATGTAGGTGTTGACGATGTCGATGATGCCTTCGCCCTGGATCATCGACTGCATTTCCGGGGTGTTGCGGAAGTCGAACGAGCCGAACAGCGGGTTGCGCTGGATGACGATCCAGGAGTTGTCCATCAGCCGCTCGCGGTAAGTGATGTTCTCTTTTTCGATGTTGCCGATGTAAGGCAGCAGGTCCAGCACCTTGTCGCCGCCCGGCACGACGGTCAGCAAGGGCAGCGCCAGCATGCCAGCCGCGCCGAGCAGCGCCAGGCGCCTGACCGCGCCTTTGCCCATGGCAATGAACACCACCACGATGACCACGACCCCGATCCACGGCCCACGTGACAACGGCGCGAACAGCCCGGCGGCCAGCAGCAGGGCGCCCATGGCCTTGTGCAGCGGGCGTTGCACATAACCCTGCACGAACAGGAACAGGCCGATGGCCACGCTCATCACATAACCCAGGGCAATCGCCTGGCCGGTGGTGACGCTGGCCCGCAGCGCGCCGCCGCGGCTGAGGTAACCGGACATGCTCCATGGCACGCCCATGGCGTCGATCAGGGCGCTGTACAGCAGCCAGTGGCGCACATATTCGGCCACGGCGATCAGCGCCATGACGAAAGCGGTTAGCACGAAGGCCAACAGGGTGTCCTTGAAGTCGCTGATCTGGCGCAGCCCACGGCTGGCCACGTAATACGGCAGGAATACGTCGACGTACAGGTACAGCGCCTGGCGCAGGGTGTCGGTGAGGGTGGTTTCGCGAAGGTACAGCACGCTCATCAACACCAGGCCGGCGGCCAGCAGCCTGTCGGCCCAGGTGCGGCCGAACCGCAACGTGTCAGCTTGCCGCCGCAGTTGCAGCGCGGCCGGCAGCAGCACGCAGAGGGTGAGCAGGCGGATATGGTTCAGGTCAACCAGATAGTTGACCACGCCGAACCCGGGCACCTGCACCGATGCCGGCGGAATCAGGAACAGCAGCATGTAGAACAGCGCCATGGGGTTGTGCTCACGGCGCCCGGCGAGCAACAGGATGACCGCGCCCGCCCCCAGATACAGCCAGAAGCTGTGCGAGACAAAGGCCAGCACCGTCAGCACAAACCAAAGATTGCGCCTGCGCTTGTAATCGCTGAGCGCAATGAGGTCGGTGGCAGGCCGCCGCGCCATCAGGAAGACCACGCTCGCCAAAAACAGGATGACGATCAACGCACGAAAATGTTCAGGCATCGGCTATGTACACCTTTCCCTTGGTGGGCAACGGCTAGCATCGTGGCTAATTGAAACTATAGTGACTTTTAGCCAATCAGTCAGAGATTGAAGTCATGCCGTCGATTGATGTGTCAGCCGCTGCGAGCCTGCGCAACCGGGCCCTGAGGGCCGGGTCGTGGAACCTGGTCTCGCAGGTGGCTTCTCAGGTGATGCGCCTGGGCGGCAATCTGATCATGGCCCGCTTGCTGCTGCCGGAAATGTTCGGGGTGATGGTCATCGCCACCACCGTTTCGGTACTCCTGCATCTGCTTTCCGATGTCGGCCTGCGCCAGAACATCATCCAGAGTCACCGTGGTGACGATCCGGATTTTCTCAACACCGCCTGGACCGTGCAGATCATTCGCGGCTTCCTGTTGTTTGCCCTGACCCTGCTGCTGGCCCTGGGCGCCTGGTTGGCCCAACTGGCGGAACTGTGGCCGGCGGACTCTACCTACGCCGCCCCGGTACTGCCGATGGTGCTGGCGGTAACCGGGCTGTCGGCGGCCATCTGGGGTTTCCAGTCCACCAAGATAGATGTGGCTGTAAGAACTTTCCAACAGAAGCGCGTGGTGCTGGTCGACCTGGCCTCGCAGGTGGCCGGCCTGGTGGTGATGCTGGTGCTGGGCTTGCTGACCCATTCGATCTGGGCACTGGTGATCTCCGGCCTGGTGTCGGCCGTAGCCTGGACCGTGCTGGGGCATACCGCCCTGGAGGGGCCGAACAATCACCTGCGCTGGGACCGTACGGCGCTGACTGAGTTGATCGTGTTTGGCCGCTGGATCCTGTTGTCGTCGATGGTCGGCGTGCTGGCCATGTACGGCGACCGCATCTGGTTTGGCGCCAGCATGTCGGCGGCGCAACTGGGGGTGTATTCGATTGCCGTGCTGATCCTTGGCGCGGTGCAGACCGCGCTGATGAAAATTGTCGGGGCGGTGGCGCTGCCCGCTTTCAGTGAAGCAGCCCGGGCCGACGACAAGGAACGCCTGACAGCGCTTTATCACCGCTTTCGCCTGCTGGTCGACCTGCTGGTGCTGTTCATCTGTGGTGGTTTCCTGACCGCCAGCCCGCTGCTGATTGGCTGGATGTACGACGATCGCTACCGTGAAGCTGGCCCTATGCTGGCAATTCTTTCGCTGTCGTTCATCGTAATGCGCTATACATTGGCTCATCAGGTGTGGATTGCCCTTGGCCTGACCAAGTACCAGGCCATGGACAACATCATCCGCCTGGTCTCGCTGTGGGGGCTGCTACCGCTATTGCTGGCGATTGGTGGTGTGGAGTGGGCGATCTGGGGGGTTGCCCTGCATGCCGTGCCGACACTGGTGCTGGTCGTGTATGTGAACTGCAAACTGGGTATGTTCAGCCTCAAGCGTGAGCTGGTGGTGCTGCCGATGCTGCTGGTCGGGGCGCTGTGCGGAGCGTTGTTGACGGCCTTTTTCAACTGGCTTTGAAGCAGCGTGCTGGGTGGAACTTTCATGGGTACAGGTCACGGGATCATGGGGAAGCTCACTTTTTGTACTGCGCAGTTGGGCCGTAGAGGCTTTCTCCAGAGTTGTGTCTTGCTCGGTGTGGGTGGCGCGGTGTTTGGCGTCTCGGCGTCCGTTGCAGGCAAACCTGTCGAGCAGCCTGGGTTCGTGGTGATCAACGGTTGGGTATTGCCTTCCCGTTATTTCCGGAACGAGCCAGCATGATCAAGGACTTTCAGCAGCAGAAGGCGCTGCGCGACGACTACGATTTTTGCATCATCGGTGCCGGCCCGGCGGGTATCACGTTGGGCTTGCGCCTGGCCGTCGCCGGCTGGAACGTATTGCTCGCCGAAGGCGGGGGGCGCGAGTATGCGCCGCACTCGCAAGGGTTGTACGCGTGCGCGTCCACGGGCCTGGAGCTGTATGCCGAGGAGACCCGCCTGCGTTATCTGGGGGGCACCTCCAACCACTGGGCTGGCCGTTGCCGGCCATTCACCCCGTCGGACTTTACCGTCGGCCCGCCAGGTGACTTGCCGGGTTGGCCTATTCCTTATTCGGAGATCGAGGGCTACCTGCCGGCAGCCATGGACATCGTCGACCTGCCACCCGGCGCGGATTTTCGTGCGATGAACACCGGCCTGGATGGCGGTGACTTCGAGGCGGACCGCTTTCTGCTCAGCACGCCCACACGCTTTGCGCAAAAGTACGCCACGGCACTGGAGCAGACCAAAGGTCTGGACGTTTTCATCAACTGCAACTGCGTGGACCTGGAATTCGACAAAGGCTCTGGCCATCTGACTGCGGTGGTGCTATCCGACTACGAGCGCAATCGTCAGCGCCTGGTGGCCAGAAACTTCATTCTGGCCACCGGTGCCATCGAAAATGCCCGGCAGTTGCTCAACAGCCACACGCTGGTGGCGGCAGGCGTGGTGAACAAGGAAGGGCTGGTTGGCGGGTGTTTCATGGAGCACCTCAACATCGACCTGGGCACGTTCATCCTGAAGTCCGGGCAGGACCCGGAGCCGCGCCAGTACTACACCACCGATGCCTTTGTCGACGAGTACAAGGCCGGTAAAGGCAATGTCACTGCCGCGTTGCTGGCCGATGTGCAGACGTATGGCCGCACTGCCGAGGTCAAGCATTTTCTGGAGAACCTGGCCTGTGACATGGGGGTTGCCGGCAAGATCGCCTTCGTCGCCAAGTTCAGCTGCCCCGGCGACGGCGTGATCAGCACCATGATCGAGCAGTTCCCCAACCTGCACAGTCGCATCTCGCTGCTTGACGAGCAGGACGCACTGGGGGTGGCCAAGGTCAATGTCAACTGGGCGCTGAGCGCCGATGACCGACACACCATCAAGTGCATTGGCAGCGAACTGGCCAAGCAGTTCGCCGACATGGACCTGGGCTTCGTCAAGCTTAACGACTTTGTCTACGACACTTCGATACCACTGAAGATGGCACCGCACGCCCACCACATGGGCACCACACGCATGGCTGCCTCGCCGCAGTTCGGCGTTGTGGATGCCAATTGCAAGGTGTTCGGTACCGAGAATCTTTATGTCGCCGGCAGCAGTATCTTTGCTAAAGGTGGCGCCTCAAACCCGACCATGCCCCTGTTGCAGTTTGCCGTGCGGCTGGCCGACCACCTCGATACCAAGATGAGAGCGGCCAGCGGCGCCGCTGCGTGAAGCAGGTTGTACACGGGTTGAGTGCGCTGCGGTCAGCACCTAGAAGAACGAGACCGGAACGCCTCAGGACACTCCAGATTGTTCAGATCGCGAGGCCAGGCAGTATGAAGGGATGGATACGCAAGGCAGTGGCGCACTATGCCCATGCAACCGGGCGCGGGGGCAAGTTCTACAGGAGGTTCTGCAACCCTTCTGGTCTTGAATGGGGGGCCTATCTCGCCCGATGGGGTAACTTTCACTCAGTTGGCAGCAATTTCTTCGTCAATACAGGCTGTAAATTCCTTGACCCTTCGCTGGTACGTATCGGTAACAGCGTTGGCCTGTCCGACTGTACGTTGATCGGTCATGACGGGGTGGTTTTGCTGATCGAACATCGCTTTGGCAAGCACCTGGATTCGGTCGGTTTCATTGATATCAAGGACAACTGTTTCATCGGCCATGGTGCGATCATCATGCCCCGCGTGACCATCGGCCCGGAATCGATCGTGGCTGCCGGCGCGGTGGTGACCAAGGACGTGCCGCCAGGCACCGTATTTGGTGGCAACCCGGCCCAGTTCATCTGCACCACCGAGCAGCTGATCAAACGGGTCGAGGCGCGTTGCGAAAGCTACCCGTGGATAGAACTGGTAAAACAGCGCAACGGCGCTTACGACCCGGAAGTTGAACCGCTGTTGATGGCGCAAAGGCGGCAATACTTCTTTGGGGACGGCAACAATGGCTAGCAAACCAGTGGATGTCATGGTGGTCAACTTCAATACCGCCGGGCTGCTGCAGCCGATGTTCGATGCGCTGCGCCGGGCCGACAGCGAGCGGCTGGCCAGTTACCTGGTAGTAGACAACGCATCGCGCGATGACTCGGTGCAGCGCATGGCCCAGGTGTGCCCCGAGGCACTGCTGCTGAGCAACAAGCAGAACGTGGGCTTCGGCCGGGCCAATAACCAGTTGCTGGCGCACCTGAAGGGCAAGTACGCCTTGCTGCTCAATACCGATGCCTTCGTTGCCGCCGACTCCCTGCAAAAAACCCTCGACTACATGGACGCCCACCCGGAGTGCGGCGTGCTAGGGGTGCGCCTGGAAGGCCGTGACGGCGATCTGCAGCCCAGCTGCCGCTACTTCCCTACGCCGCTCAACGTGTTTGTCGGGCGTACCGGGCTGGGGCGGTTCTTCCCGGGGCTGAAGATGGTCGATGAAATGACCTGGGACCACGCCTCGGTGCGCGAGTGTGACTGGTTACCGGGTTGCTTCTATCTGGTGCGCCGCGAAGTGCTGGACAAGGTGGGCCTGTTCGACCCGCGTTATTTTCTTTATTACGAAGAGGTGGACCACTGCAAGCGGGTGAAGGCAGCCGGCTGGAAAGTCGTGTTCTACCCGCATACCACCGTGGTGCACATCGGGGGTGAAAGCTCCAAGTCGGTGGCAGAGCTGGAGGCGGCCAGCCGGCAGATCTCGTCCTACCAGATCGAAAGCGAGCTGTTGTATTTCCGCAAGCATCACGGGGTGGCGGGCCTTGCCCTGCACATGGCGCTGGTCACCCTGGGTGACCTGGTGCTGGCACTCAAGGCGCTGTTGAAGCGACGCGGCTGGGGCGCGATTCAGGCCTGCTGGCGTCATTGCCGGGCGACCTGGTCACTGTTGTTCAAGACCCGGTACGCCAGCCAACCGACAAGGTAGGTAAAGCCATGTTCGAGAATATTCGTGCCGACCTGCGCGCCCATGGCGGGGATTGGGGGGCGCAGGGCTTCTGGGTACTGCTGGTGTATCGCTTCGGCCGCTGGCGCTACACCGTGCGCCCGGCACTGCTGCGCAAACTCTTCTCGCTGATCTACAAGGTGCTGTTCAAGTTCGTGCAGATCATCACCGGTATCGAACTGCCCTGCGAAGTGGTGATTGGCCGCAACTTCGTCATCGACCATTTTGGCGGCATCGTCATCAGTGGTTATGCCCGGTTTGGCGATGACTGCCGTATCCGCAACGGCGTGGTAGTGGGCTTGAAGAATGTCGATGAACCGATTGCCCCGGTGTTTGGCAACAACGTCGATATTGGTACCGGGGCCAAGGTGCTGGGCAGCATTCGTATTGGCAACAACGTGATCATCGGCGCCAATGCCGTGGTGCTGGCCGATGTGCCGGACAATTGCCTGGCGGTAGGGGTGCCGGCCACCATCAAGGCCAGGCAGCCAGTTGCCACGGCGCCCGTCGAGTGACGCCCATGGCGGCTGAAATGGGTGTGGTGGTCATCGGCCGCAACGAGGGCCCGCGCCTGGAGCGCTGCCTGCGCTCGCTGGTAAACGGTGCTGGGAAGGTCATGTATGTCGACTCGGGCTCCACCGACAGTTCGCTGCAGCTGGCCCGCAGCCTGGGTGTGGAGGTATTGGCGCTGGACATGGCCATCCCGTTCACCGCCGCCCGCGCGCGCAATGAAGGTTTCAGCGCCTTGCAGCGGCTGCTGCCGTCGATGCAACTGGTGCAGTTTGTTGATGGCGATTGCGAGGTGGATGCCCACTGGCTGGCCACGGCGCAGCTGTTTCTCGACCAGCATCCCGAGGTGGCGGTGGTGTGTGGTCGCCGGCGGGAGCGCTTCCCGGAACGCTCGGTGTACAACCTGCTGTGCGACCTCGAGTGGGACACCCCCATCGGTGAGGCCAAGGCGTGCGGTGGTGATGCGCTGATGCGGGCAGACGCGTTTGCTGCTGTCGGGGGCTTTCGCGCCGAGCTGATCGCCGGTGAGGAGCCTGAGCTGTGCGTGCGTTTGCGGGCCAAGGGCTGGAAAGTCTGGCGCCTGGCCGCCGAGATGACCCTGCACGACGCCGCCATGACCCGTTTCAGCCAGTGGTGGCGGCGCAGCCTGCGTGCTGGCCATGCCTATGCCGAAGGGGCCTACCTGCATGGTCAGCCGCCCGAGCAACACTGGTTGCGCGAGTCGCGGCGGGCCTGGTTATGGGGCCTGGGCGTACCCTTGGTAATCGTGCTGGCCTGCCTGCTGCTGGGTGGCTGGGGCCTGCTTTTGCTGTTGATCTACCCGCTGCAGGCCGTGCGCCTGGCGCGCCGTGGTAGTAAGTCGGCGCGCGAAAACTGGCTTCAGGCAGTGTTCCTGGTGCTGGGCAAGTTCCCGGAAATGCTCGGCCAGGTGAAGTTCTTGCGCCACCGCTTCGCGGCCGGCAAATCGGCTTTGATCGAGTACAAGTGAGAGATGACCATGATGCTCGGCACCCTCGTGAAAAGCGTGTTTACCTTGCAACCGGGCTACTCGTTGCGGGCGTTGAACAACAAGTACAAGTTGATGCTGCAGATTGCCAGGCAATGGCCTGAGCTGCATGGCTTCATGCAGCGCATGACGGCGGCGTTGGGTGAGCAAGGTGTACAGCGCTTGGGCGTGGACTGCATCGGTGTGGTGCAGTGGCCTTACCTCAGCAAATCCTGGGAAGCCCCGCAGCGCCTGGCGGTGATCGCTTCGCACTTTGAAGTAATGGCCGGTCAGTTTCCGACGCTGTTACTGCTGGGGCGGGACGAAAGCCTGACGCTGTGCGAGCTGTCCAGCCATTCGCCAGGCTGCAGCCTGGTGCTGGACCGGCCGATCTGGTTCAAGCGAGAAGGCGAGTTGGTGCTGAACCTGTTTCAGGGCGACCTGCGGGTGGCTTCACTGGCGTTCACCCTGAGCCGCAGCCACGGTGAGCTGTACCTGTTCATCGGGGCCGTGCAGGGCATCCACAAGGGCATCGACAGTGAAACCTCGCTGACCATCTATCGTGACCTGACCAAGGACTTCGAGGGCCTGCGCCCGCGCAGCCTGGTGCTCGAAGCGCTGAAGTGCCTGGCCCGGGCGTTGGGTGTCGCGCACCTGTATGCCGTCAGCGATGCCTGCCGGCACCACCGGCACGCTTATTTTGGCAGCGACAAAGGCCAGGACCTTGCGGCCAACTATGACGTCATCTGGCAGGAACACGGCGCCAGCGCCTCGAACCAGGCGGACTTCTTCACCGTACCGCTGGCCCCGGCGCAGCGGGCAGAAAGCGACATTCCAGCAAAGAAGCGGGCGATGTACCGCCGCCGTCAGGCGATGCTCGACGATGTTTTCTCACGCTTGCAGGCAGCATTGCCGAGCAGCAGTCACAACCTTGGACTACAAGGAAAACAGGGGGATGCATTTGCTGTGAGTGCATCGGCAGTGGACAAACCGCCCGTAGTCGACAGCCTGAAGTGAGGGTTGGCAGGGAAGGTAGGTCATCAAGCGGGTTTGGATCTGGATTCGTATGCGCATCGCTTACTTCATCAATCAGTACCCGAAGGTCAGCCACAGTTTCATCCGCCGCGAGATACTGGCGCTGGAGCGCCAGGGCGTAGAGGTACGACGCTTTGCCTTGCGGGGGTGGGATGCCGAGTTGCACGATGCCGAGGACACGGCCGAGCGGGCCAGGACCCGTTATGTGTTGCAAGGCGGCATAAAAGGGTTGCTGACGCCTGCGTTGCAGGTGCTGCGCGCGCAACCGCGGCGCTTTTTCCAGGCCTTGAGGCTGGCCATGCGCCTTGGCCGGCGTGCTGACCGTCCGTGGCCGTACCACCTGGTGTACCTGGCTGAGGCCTGCCAGCTGTTGCAGTGGCTGCAGGCCGATGAGGCCAGGCACGTGCATGCCCATTTTGGCACCAACTCTACCGAGGTGGTCATGCTGGCCCACCTGCTGGGCGGTCCCGCCTACAGCTTTACCGTGCACGGGCCGGAGGAGTTCGACAAGCCGCAGTTCTTGCACATGGGCGAGAAGGTGCGGCGTGCTGCTTTTGTGGCAGCGGTAAGTTCCTACGGGCGCAGCCAGCTGTTTCGCTGGGTGGCGCACGAGCACTGGGCCAAAGTGAAAGTGGTGCATTGTGGCCTGGAGCGAGGTTTCCATGAGGTGGCGCCGGTCAACGTGCCGGCGGTGCCGCAGCTGGTGTGCGTCGGCCGGCTCTGTGAACAGAAAGGCCAGCTGTTGCTGCTTGAGGCGGCGCGTCAGCTTGCGCAGCAGTCGATTGCCTTCGAACTGGTCCTGGCGGGTGACGGCGAGATGCGCGAGCAAATCGAGGCTCTGATTACCCGTCATGGCTTGCAGCAGCACGTGCGCATCACCGGCTGGATCAGCAGCGCACAGGTGCGCGAGGAAATTCTTGCCGCACGTGCGCTGGTATTACCCAGCTTCGCCGAGGGCCTGCCGGTGGTGATCATGGAGGCCATGGCCTTGCGCCGACCCGTATTGACCACCTATGTAGCGGGTATCCCGGAGCTGGTGCGCCCCGGCGAAAACGGCTGGCTGTTCCCCGCTGGGGCCGTGGAGGAACTGGCCCAGGCCATGGCCGAGTGCCTTGCGCAACCCGCCGAAGCGCTGCAGCGCATGGGCGAGGCGGCTTACCAGCGCGTGCTGCAACGGCATGATATCGACACCGAGGCGGCCAAGCTGGCCGGCTATTTCAAGGCATCCGCATGATGAGTGTATTGAGTTGGTTACTGGGCCTGCTGGCGGTGATCGCCTTTGTGCCTGTGTCTGTGTTTTTCTTGCAGATGCTGCTGGCTTGCCTGCCGCCGCGCACGCGGCCCTTGGGCGTCAGCGTGCGTCCGCGGGTGGCAGTGTTGGTACCGGCCCATGATGAGGCTGCGATCATTCGTGCAACGCTGGCGAGCGTAACCCCGCAGTTGCTGCCAGGCGACCGCTTGCTGGTGGTGGCCGACAACTGCACGGACGACACGGCGCGGCTGGCCCGTGAGGCCGGCGCCGAGGTGGTCGAGCGCTTTGATACGTTGCTACGTGGCAAAGGCTACGCGCTGGACTTCGGCGTACGCCACCTGGCCGAACAGCCGCCCGAGGTGGTAATTGTGGTGGACGCCGACTGCCAGGTAGGCGAGGGGGCGATTGACTGCCTGGCGCGTCGTTATCACCAGGCCCAACGCCCGGTGCAGGCGCTTTACCTGATGCGCGCACCCGCCGGTAGCGGGCTGAAGGTACAGGTGGCCGAGTTTGCCTGGCGGGTCAAGAACCTGGTACGGCCGCGTGGCTGGGCCCGGCTGGGGCTACCGTGCCAATTGATGGGGGCAGGCATGGCATTCGGTTGGCACGACCTGGCCCTCATCAACCTGGCCAATGGGCACTTGGTGGAGGATGTAAAGCTGGGCCTGGACCTGTGCCAGCAGGGCAAGCCGCCGGTGTTCTGCCCCGAGGCGTTGGTCACCAGCCAGTTCCCTGCAAGCCAGCAAGGCATGAACAGCCAGCGCACCCGCTGGGAGCATGGCCACCTGGGCTTGATGCTGGCGGATGCGCCCAAGCGTGCGCTGGCCGCCATCCGCCAGCGCAACGGTAGCCTGCTGGCCATGACCCTGGACCTGCTGGTGCCACCGCTGGCGCTACTGGTGCTGGCGTTGCTGGGGCTCAACCTGGTGACCTGGCTGGCCTACCTGCTGTCAGGCCATGCGGCGCCTGCGTGGATCGCACTGGCTGCGCTGGTCATGCTCGGCCTTGCCGTTGTGCTGGCGTGGGCACGCTTCTGCCGTGAGCTGATCCCGTTTTCCGTGCTGCTGTACGCGCCTTTTTACGCCGCAAGGAAAATCCCCCTGTACCTGGGGTTCCTGATCAAGCGCCAGGTCGAATGGGTGCGCTCCAAACGGGATGATGACTGATGGCTCAGTGGCAATGGCAGAAACGCTGGCGGGGTATTATCGACACGCTGGAGGTGGTGCCTGACAGCGCCGCAGCGCAACGCCTGCTCGACAGGCTTGCCACCCCGGACTCTGCAACCGTACTGGGCTTCGTCAATGCCCACGCAATGAACCTGGTGGTGCGCGACGGCGCGTATTGCCAGGCGTTGTCGGCGGCCGATGTGCTGTTGCGCGACGGCTCTGGCATGGCGATCCTTTATCGCCGGTTGGGCCTGGAGCCTGGGCTCAACATGAATGGCACCGACTTCATTCCCAGCCTCATGGAGGCATACCGCGGACGACGGGTAGCATTCTGGGGCACGCAGCAACCGTACCTGAACCAGGCTGTGCAACGCAGCGAAGCTTTGTTTGGCGTGGTGCCGGTATCGGTCCACGATGGCTTTGCCAGCATCGACACCTACCTGCAACTGGCCCGTGAACGCCAACCGGAGCTCATCGTGCTGGGGATGGGCATGCCCAAACAGGAAGCGGTGGCGGCCAGGTTGGCAGCTGTCGGCGGGCCATGCCTGATTGTGTGCGGCGGGGCGATTCTGGATTTCCTGGGTGGCAAGGTCAGCCGGGCACCGCAGTGGCTGCGGCATTTGGGGGGCGAGTGGGCCTACCGGCTGTTACGCGAGCCGAAGCGCCTGTTCATGCGTTATGTGGTGGGTAACCCATTGTTCTTGCTGCGCACCCTGCTGTGCCGCAAGACAGCCGATTCGGCCAGTGGAACCCTATGAATCGGCCAAAATCCGCGCTGATGGCGGGTGGCTGCTACAGTGAGATCAGTGGTTTGGGGGCTGCACGATCCTGCTTCACTGGCGTTGAATAAGCTGTTTTCAAGGCTTGATGTTTGATGGACGGCACTTGCTACGCTCAAATAGATGAGGTCTGAAATGGTTTTCGAACCCAGAAGCAGTCGTTCCTTACTCCAGAGAAGAAGCAGCGTCAGTAACGCCATTCAGGCGGGGCTTGATGGTATTGCAGTCACCGGTATTGCCTGGTACCTCATCTATGACCAGTTTGGTTACATTACCTCCGATTATGTAATCATGCTGCTGTTGCTGATTGGCGCACTGGCGGTCATCTACGACCATTATGCAATCTACCGTACCAACGTTGGCCTTTCGATCAAGGCGTTCCGCCTGTTCAAGGCGTGGTCGGCGACGTTCTGTTTTCTTGTGGTCATGGCGTTTTTGACCAAACAGAGTGAAACCTACTCCCGGTTGTTGGTCGTGCAGTTGTTTATCATTGGTTATATTGCCCAGTTGTTCTTGCATTTTGCGGTTCGTGAACTGCAAAAACGCTTTACCGCGCATGCGCGCCTGGACAACGCCCTGATTATCGGCAACGGCGATCTGGCCAATTTTCTTTACCAGAAGATCAGCAACAACCCCTGGTTTGGCGAACGGGTGCTGGGGTGTGTGCTGACTGACAAAGCCGGCGAACAGGGGCAGGAAAGTGCCGAGGGCAAGCAACGCCTGCCCGTGCTTGGGCACATTGCAGAGCTGGATGAAATCGTTGCCCGGCATGGCATTCGCACCGTCTACCTGGTGACCCCGCTGGGGGGCTCAGAGGTCATCAACGATGTGTACTTCAAGTTGCTCGACAAATGCATCGCTGTGAACTGGGTACCGGATATCTTTTCGTTGCGCCTTATCAATCATAGCGTGCGGGAAATTGCCGGCATTCCTGTGCTGACCCTTTCTGAAACGCCGTTGACGGGCATGAGCCTGTTCCTGAAAAATATCGAGGACCGCGTGTTGGCGGCATTGATACTGTTGTGTGCATCGCCTGTATTGCTGGGCGTTGCGCTGGCCATCAAACTCACCAGTCGCGGGCCGGTGTTCTTCCGCCAGGAACGCACGGGCTGGACGGGCGAGTCGTTCCGTATCTGGAAGTTCAGAAGCATGCACGTTCACCAGCCGGACAATGGCGTGGTTAAACAGGCGCAGAAGAATGACCCGCGGCTGACTAAAATTGGCGCCTTCATCCGCCGTACCAGCCTTGATGAACTGCCACAGTTGTTCAACGTGCTGACCGGGGAAATGTCGCTGGTTGGGCCACGGCCACATGCGTTGCAACATGACACGTTGTATTCCCAGGACATCGTCGATTACTTTGCCCGCCACAACATCAAGCCGGGCATGACCGGCCTGGCGCAAGTGCGCGGTTTCAGGGGGGAGACCAAGGACATTGAGCAGATGATCCAGCGGGTGGACTCGGACATCGAGTACATCAACAACTGGTCGCTGTGGCTGGATTTTGTGATTCTGGTACGCACGTTGAATGCGTTTACCGGTAAGCAGGCATATTAATTAAAGTGCAATCCCGGCAGCAGTGTTGTGGGCGCGGGCTTGTCCCGGCAATAGCAGGCACGCGGTGCATGGCACGGGCTTGGCCGGTGTTCGCGGGGCAAGCCCGCTCCCACAGAGCCTCTATTCCTTGTTCAGCGGATGCAACTCCCTGAACCCTCGCGCCTCCTCCACCAGCCAGTCATGCACCGCCCGCGCGCCCGGCTGGTTCAACCCGCCTGGCGGGTAATGCACCACGTAGCGTTTGTGGTTGGCGATCGGCACGCCAAACGGCACGATCAGCGCGCCGCGCTCCAGTTCGTCATTGAGCAGTGTGCGCCGGGCGATCGCTACACCAATACCGGCAATTGCCGCCTCGATGGTGAGGTGGTTGCGGTTGAAGGTATGTCCACGCCGCACATCCAGGCCGGCGGCGCCAATCCCGTCCAGGTAGAACTCCCACTCCGCATACTCCGAGCTGCCCCGCCAGGCGGTAATGTCGTGCAGCAGCGGGTAGTGCACCAGGTCCGCCGGCCCATGCAGGGGGGGGCGCCCGCGCAGCAGGGTGGGTGAGCACACCGGGAAAATCTGTTCGTCCAGCAGCGGTGTCGAGAGCATCCCCGGGTAGCTGCCATCATTCAGGTCGATAGCCAGGTCGAAATCGCCTGGTGTCAATGCCTGGGCGCTGTCTTCGGCCACCAGGCGCAGCTCGATGTCCGGATACCGCTGCTGAAAGCGTGGCAGGCGCGGGGTAAGCCATTTGGCCAGAAATGACGGAATCGAGCGCACGCGCAAGGTGCCGCGTATTTCACCGGCGTCCAGGCGCAGCAGTTCAGCTTCGATACTGCCGTAAGCCTCGGCCACCGTCTGGGCCAGGCGTTGCCCTTCGGCACTCAGTTCCACGCCGCGCGCGCGGCGCAGAAACAGCCGGTAACCCAGGCGTTCTTCCAGCTGGCGCATCTGCTGGCTGACCGCGCCAGGGGTGATGTGCAGCTCTTCGGCGCAGCGGGTAAAGGACAGGTGCCGGGCTGCACAGGCGAATACATGCAGCCAGACAAACACCTGGCCATTGAGTTGTCGTCGCATCGTTTAGCACCACTAAAGGCTTGCTTAGAAAGATTCGTTGGTCATCCGTGAGCCAGCGCGTCAGTATCGCGCAAAATCGCAATACCGCTCAATTTCATTCACTAAACCGTGCTGTGGATTCAAATCAGGGTACGGTCAGGCATTAGCATGGCTATCAGTGTTTTCGACCTTTTCAAAATCGGCATCGGGCCGTCCAGTTCCCACACCGTCGGCCCGATGCGGGCAGCGGCGACGTTTGCCCAGGCCCTGCGTGAGCAGGGGCTGCTGGCACAGGTGTCGCGCGTCGAAGTGCGGTTGTATGGCTCGCTGTCGGCCACCGGGGTTGGCCACGCTACCGATCGCGCCTGCCTGCTTGGCCTGATGGGCCAGTGGCCGGACCGCATAGACCCGGCCACCATCGAGTCGCGCGTTGGTCAGGTGTTGCAGGAGCATTGCCTGATGTTGGATGGCAGCCACCCGGTGGCTTTCGAGTATGGCCGCGACCTGCTGCTGCTCGACGAGAGCCTGCCTTACCACCCCAATGCCATGAGCCTGGAAGCACTGGACGGGGAGAGCAGCCTGCTGCTGCAGACCTACTATTCGGTAGGTGGCGGCTTCATTGTTGAACAGGGCGAACTGGATGCCCCGGCAGGCGAAACCCATACTGTTGTGCTGCCTTATGAGTTCGACAGTGCTGCCCAGTTGCTGGCCTTGTGCAAAGCCCACGGCTTGAGCGTGGCGCAGCTGATGATGGCCAACGAATGTGCCTGGCGCCCGGAGGCGCAAGTACGTGAAGGCCTGCTGCGCATCTGGGCGGCGATGCAAGAGTGCGTTGACAACGGGCTGCGCAACGAAGGCATCCTGCCTGGCGGGCTGCACGTCAAGCGCCGCGCCGCGCGGCTGCACCGCAGCCTGCAGGAACTGGGCAAGCCCAACGTGATTGGTTCGACGCTCAGCGCCATGGAGTGGGTGAACCTGTTCGCCCTGGCGGTGAATGAAGAGAATGCCGCCGGCGGTCGCATGGTCACCGCGCCCACCAACGGCGCGGCCGGTATCATACCGGCGGTGTTGCACTATTACATGAAATTCAACCCGGTCGCCTGCAATGCGGATGTAGTGGACTTCCTGCTGGCGGCAGCGGCCGTGGGCATACTGTGCAAGAAAAACGCGTCGATTTCCGGTGCCGAGGTCGGCTGCCAGGGTGAGGTGGGCTCGGCGTGTTCGATGGCCGCTGCCGGCCTTGCACAGGTGTTGAGTGCCACGCCGCCGCAGCTGGAAAACGCGGCCGAGATTGCCCTGGAACACAACCTGGGGCTCACGTGCGACCCGGTTGGCGGCCTGGTGCAGGTGCCGTGCATCGAGCGCAATGCGATTGCTGCGGTGAAGGCGATCAACGCGGTGCAGATGGCGTTGCGCGGCGATGGCGAGCACTTTATTTCGCTCGACCGGGTCATCCGCACCATGCGTGATACCGGGGCGGACATGCATGCCAACTACAAGGAGACCTCGCGCGGCGGCCTGGCAGTCGCCTTTGTCGAGTGCTAGGAAAACTCACCGGCCGATGCAGTCTTTTGTGGGAGCGGCCTTGCGTCGCGAAAGGGCCGCAAAGCGGCCCCAGCACTTTGTATATCAGGGCTTGAATCCTGTGGCTGCCTCGCAGCCCTTTCGCGACGCGAGGCCGCTCCCACAAGTATTGTGTGCGGGCGGCCCTTAGCGGGCTTTCTGCCTGGCTTCAATGAAGCTCGCCCGCATGTCCTTGGCCCAGCCATCGAGTACCGGCTTGACGTCATTCAAGGTCAGCTTCTGGGTATCGTTTTCCAGTTCCTGACCCGCGCCTTTGCGTACCACCTGGGCCAGCACTTTCTGGCTGGCACCGTCCAGGAACGCCGCCTCCACGCCGACATCCACGTCCTGGTCACGTCCACCCATGGCGGTGTTCACACCTGCCGAAATGAGCGCAATGGGGATCACTTCATAGGGCTTGAGGCCTTCATTGCTGGTGGACACCGCCGTGATTGCCGGGCGCACCACGATCACACCCGGGCCGGGCCCCTTGGCCAAGGGCATCACGCTACCGAGTTCACGGCGCAGCGCTTCATTGAAGTAGCGGGTGATTTCCTGCAGCGTCTGCTGCGAGATAACCGCTGTCGGCTGCGGCTTGGGGTAGAACTGGCTGGGCTCGATGAACACCTGGCTGTACTGGTTGATATTGACCTTGGGGTCGATCCAGCGCATCACCGGGTCACCCGACGGGCTCTTGGCTTCTTGCAACCGGCTGTAGTCCTTGAGGAAGCCGGAATAATCCTTGGGGTCCACGCGATTGCTGGAGCAGGCGGCCACGGCAAGCAGTGCGGCGCACAACAGGGTAATGCGAGGCAGTGATTTCATGATGAAGGCGCATCCATGAGAGGTCGGCCAGAACAACGCTAGCAGGTGCGCGACAGTTGGCCAGTGGGCGAGTTCAATCCCCTGTGGAAAGCGGAAAAAGTGGCGGCGCCCCTTCTCTCGGGCACCGCGTCCTTTGCAGCGCACTCAACCCAGCGCTTCGCGCAACCGGTACCACAGCATGCCCAGTGCCAGTAGCGGCGAGCGCAGCGCCTTGCCGCCAGGGAACGTCAGGTGGGGCACGGCGCTGAACACATCCAGGCCCTGGCTGTGGCCGAGGGCTATGCTTTCGGCCAGCAGTTTTGCCGTCCAGTGCGTCACGTTCAGCCCGTGCCCGGAATAACCCTGGGCGTAATACACGTTAGGGTGCTGGCTCAGGCGCCCGACCTGGGGGAAGCGGTTGGCGGTGATGCCGATCATGCCGCCCCACTGGTAGTCAATGCGCACGTTGGCCAGTTGCGGGAACACCTTCAGCACTTTGGGCCGCATGTAGGCGGCGATGTCTTTGGGGTCGCGGCCGGAGTAGTGGCAGGCCCCGCCGAACAGCAGGCGGCGGTCTGCCGTGAGGCGGTAGTAGTCCAGGCCGACCTTCTGGTCGCACAGCGCCATGTTCTGCGGGATCAGTGTGGTCGCCAGCGGTTCGGGCAACGGTTCGGTGGCCACCACGTAACTGCCGGCTGGCAGCACCTTGCCGCTCAGCCGCGGCTCCAGTTCATCGAGGTGAGCGTTGCAGCCCAGCACCAGGCTGCTTGCCCGCACCTTGCCACGGGCCGTGTGCAAGGTCACGCGCGGGCCGTGCTCGATACGCAGCACGGGGCTTTGCTCGAAAATGCGCACGCCCAGGCTATGGGCGGCACGGGCTTCGCCCTGGACCAGGTCGAGCGGGTGCAGGTGGCCAGAACCCATGTCGACCAGGCCGCCGGCGTACTGGTCGCTGGCGACAATTTCATGCAACTGCCCAGGGCTTACAAGGCGGGTTTCAGGGCGATAGCCAAGCGCTGCCAGGTCATCCTGCTCGTCCTTGAAGGCAGCGAACTGCTCAGGCGTGTTGGCCAGTTCGCAGAAACCCCAGCGCAGGTCGCAGGCAATGCCGTACTGGGCGATGCGGCTGGCCACCAGCGCCACCGAATCGATGCCGGCCTGCTTGAGGTAGCGCACCCCATCCTGACCGACATGCCGGGTGAAACCGCTGACGTCATGGCCGATGCCGCGAATCAGCTGGCCGCCATTGCGCCCGCTGGCGCCCCAGCCAATGCGCCGGCCTTCCAGCAGCACCACCGACAAGCCACGTTCAGCCAGTTCCAGGGCGGTGTTGACGCCGGTCAGCCCGCCGCCGACCACGCACACATCAGCCGTCAGTTCGCCGTCCAGGGTTGGGTAGGGCGCCGCGTTGCGTGCCGTGGCAGCGTAGTACGAAGCAGTGTGTTGGGAATCGAAAGACATGGGCGTTCTCGGCTCAGCGGTTGGACTTGATCTTGCTCCAGGAGCGGGTCATGACGCGCATGATCTTCGGGCTCGGGGTGCTGGAGATGTAGAGCTTGTCCAGCACGTCCTGGGGAGGATAGATCTCAGGGTTGTGCACCAGCGATGCATCCATGTAGGCCTTGGCGTCGGGGTTGGCGTTGGCATAACCGACCGTGGCACTGACGTTGGCGATCACTTTCGGGTCGAGCAGGTAATTGATGAAGGCCAGCGCCTGCTCGGGGTTGCTGGCGTCCTTGGGAATGGCCAGCAGGTCGAACCACAGGTTGCTGCCTTCCTTGGGGATGCTGTAGGCGACTTTTACGCCGTTCTTCGCCTCCACGGCGCGGTTGGCGGCCTGGAACACGTCACCGGAATAGCCGAAGGCCACGCAGACATCGCCATTGGCCAGGTCGGACACGTATTTGGATGAATGGAAGTAAGTGATGTAGGGCCGCAGTTCGAGCAAGCGTGCTTCAGCCTTGGCGTAGTCGGCCGGTTTTTCGCTGCGTGGGTCAAGGCCCAGGTAGTTGAGCATCGCCGGGAACAGTTCGTCGGGCGAATCCATGAAGGCCACGCCGCATTGCTTGAGCTTTTTCAGGTTTTCGGGCTCGAACAGCACCGCCCACGAGTCGATATGGTCGATGCCCAAGGCTGCCTTGACCTTGTCGACGTTGTAGCCGATGCCGTTGGTGCCCCACAGGTAGGGCACAGCGTACTGGTTGCCGGGGTCGTTCTGTTCAAGCTGCTTGAGCAGCTTGGGGTCCAGGTGTTGCCAGTTCGGCAGCTTGCTGCGGTCCAGCGGCAGGAAGGCGCCGGCCTGGGCCTGGCGGGCGAGGAAGTGGTTGGACGGCACCACCACGTCGTAACCGGTGCGCCCGGCCAGCAGCTTGCCTTCGAGGGTTTCGTTGGAGTCAAACACGTCATAAACCACCTTGATCCCGCTGCTGGCCTGGAAGTCAGCCAGGGTGGTGTCACCGATGTAGTCGGTCCAGTTGTACACACTGACCGAGGGGGTGGCCTGGGTGGTGGTGGCGAACAGCAGGGCGAACGCAGCGGGGATCAGGGCTTGCAAATGACGCATGGGGACACCTCGTTGGTCTTGTTCTTTGAGTTTGGTGTACTGGGGGCGCACAGCGCCCCGGGTGGGTCAGACGCTCATCATCAGGAACTCACGCTCCCAGGAGCTGATGACCCGTTTGTAGTTCTCATGCTCGGCACGTTTGACCGCCACATAGCCCTGGACAAACTGCTTGCCCAGGTACTGCTGCACGGTTTCGCAGTCTTCCATGTGCTGCAGGGCGTCTTCGATGGTGATCGGCAGGCGCAGGTTGCGCCGTTCGTAGGCGCGGCCCTGCACAGGTGCGCTTGGATCGAGCTGTTCGACCATGCCCAGATAGCCGCACAGCAGGCTTGCAGCGATGGCCAGGTAAGGGTTGGCATCGGCGCCCGGCAGGCGGTTTTCCACGCGCATTGCCTCTGGGCTGGAGGTGGGTACGCGCAGCCCGGCGGTACGGTTTTCTTCACCCCATTCGACGTTGACCGGCGCCGAGGTGTCCGGCAAAAAGCGACGGAACGAGTTGACGTTGGGCGCGAACATCGGCAACAGCTTGGGGATGTACTTTTGCAAACCGCCGATGTGGTGCAGGAACAGCTGGCTCATGCTGCCGTCATCATTGGCAAAGATTGGCTTGCCGGTGGCGATGTCGACCACGCTCTGGTGCAAGTGCATGGCACTGCCAGGCTCGTCCGTGATCGGTTTGGCCATGAAAGTGGCGGCCACGTTGTGCTTGAGCGCCGCTTCGCGCATGGTGCGCTTGAACACGGTGATCTGGTCGGCCAGGTCCAGCGCGTCGCCGTGGCGGAAGTTGATTTCCATCTGCGCCGGGCCGTCTTCGTGGATCAGCGTATCCAGGTCCAGGCCCTGGATCTCGCACCAGTCGTAGACGTCCTCGAACAGCGGGTCGAATTCGTTGGCGGCATCGATCGAGAACGACTGGCGACCGCTTTCGGCACGACCAGAACGCCCCAGCGGCACCTGCAGTGGCAAGTCCGGGTCTTCACAGCGCTTGGTGAGGTAGAACTCCATCTCGGGCGCGACGATCGGCTGCCAGCCCTTGTCGGCGTAGAGCTTGAGCACTTTCTTCAGCACGTTGCGCGGCGACAGTTCGATGGGGTTGCCTTGCTTGTCGAAGGTGTCGTGGATCACGATCGCAGTTGGCTCGATCGCCCACGGGATCTGGTACACGGCGCAGGGGTCGGGCCGGCAGACCATGTCGATGTCGGCGGCATCGAGCAGGTTGTAGTAGATGTCATCGTCAACGTAGTCGCCGGTGACCGTCTGCAGCAGCACGCTTTCGGGCAGGCGCATGCCACGCTCGTGGAGGAACTTGGCGGTGGGCGCGATCTTACCGCGGGCGATGCCGGTCAGGTCGCTGATCACGCATTCGACTTCGGTGATGCGGTGTTCTTTCAGCCAGGTGTACAGCTGATCGAAGGGGGCGTTCATACAGACCTCTTGGTTGGGTTTTAGTGTGGGAGCGACGCTTTTGACGAAAGCCGCAGTATGGCTTTGCAAGGTGTGCACTTCCCAGGTGACGCACTGGAGACTATCTTGGTCGCAGCCCCCGGGGCCGATCTATCCATTTTCTTCGGCAAGCAATGCACCAAAAGAGTGCAACTAGGATCTCGCGTGACAACGCCCAATGCGCTGCAAGTTCAGGCCTTTCATACCACCGATGTCTCTGAGCAAGTGCGCACGACCCCCGGCTGGCAGCAGCAATACCGGCAGATGTCGCCGGGCAATTTCAGCGGAGAGTTGCGCTGGCTGGGGATGGATGGCGTGGAGGTATACGAGGAGCGTCTGAATACCCGGGTGGAGCAGTTTTTCCGCGCACCGAGCGGTTCACTGGCGTTTTGCTTTGACCGCAGCGAAAACAGCCTGTACTTGCTGAACGAACAAAGCCGCAATATCTGGATAACCCCGGAGAACTATCAGGAAGTGGCAGTGGTGTTCGACCAGGCCTTCCTCGCCCGCCATGGGCTGGACCCGCAACGCCTCGAAGGGTTGTTCATGGTGCCGTTGGGCAGTGGGCAGAACGCGTTGTTTGGCAGTTGGCTAAGCGCCACGCTGACCCGCCTCGGGCAGGCTGACTGCCCAGTGCAGGGGCAGGCACTGGCGGAACAACTGCTGGAGGATTGCCTGTTCATCCTTGATAACGCCAGCCAGCGACTTCAGGGCGTAGCCTTGGGGCGCCGCGACGAAGAGCGGGCGATCATGCGGCGGGTCAGCGAGTGGGCGGCTGATTGCCCCGAGGAGACGTTGAACCTGGTGGAGCTGGCGGATGTTGCAGGGGTATCGCTGCGCCAGCTGCAGCAAGCGTTCAAGGCATTTACCGGCATGCCGCCAGCGCAGTGGCTGCGCTTGCGCCGGCTGAACGGCGCACGGCGCGATTTGTTACGCGATGGCAGGGCGACCGTGGCCGAGGTCGCGATGCGCTGGTCATTCTGGCATTTGGGAAGGTTTTCAGAGAGTTACCGTCAATTGTTCAAGGAGTTTCCGAGCGAGACCTTGCGGCGGGGCAGGGGTTAAGGTGTGACCTTCGAATCCACACTGTTTTTTTGTTTAATTTCATTTAGTTACCGAAACCTCATCAAGTAACTTCCTGATCTGGATTCTGGTGCAGCAGGCGACACTGAACTCAGCATCCCACGCCGAAAGTTGCTATCGTGCCGCCCTGATCCAACCCGAGGTGCCGATGTTCTACCTGCCTTTGCCCAGCGACCAGGCCGACCGCCTCGCCAGCGAGCCCAACACCGACTTCTTCACTACTGCCAGCGTCCTGGACGCTGCCGCTGTGCTGTTCGTGCAAAACCTGCCTCGCCAGCCGGCTACCGCCTCGGCCGATGCGCAAGAACGCCGCTTCGCCGAAATCGTGCGCATCGCCAACCAGGTCGAAAGCGCCGCACCGGGGCGCTTCCAAAGCCAGGTAGCGCAACATTTTGATCGCGAAGCCTTTGCGATGGGCCTGGGCATGCTGGGCGAAAATGGCATCGCGCTGCTGTCCGCCGAGGTGAAGTACACCGCAGATGAACTGCTGGATACCGAAGGCCAGTGGAATTTCCAGTTTGCCGACACCTACCGCCAGCGGGCCACACCGCTGCATCCGGTGTACCTGCCGTCCCTGGCCAGCGACCTGATGCTCAGCGACCAGCAGAACCGCCTGTTGCGCGAGTTTCTTGGTGGTATCGATGAGTCAGTGGCGGTGCAGGGCTTCGCTGGCACCGGCAAGACCTTCCTGATTCAACAGTTTGCCCGCCTGCTGGAACCACAGCGCACGTTGCTGCTGGCCTTGACCGAAGGCCAGTTGCGCGCCCTGCAGGCGCGGGTAAAGGACGCCGCCGCCTACACCGCGCTGACCTTCGGCCAGCTGGCAGACGAGCTCCTCAACAGCGACCTCACCAGCAACGGCTGGCGCCTGCGTGACCCTTATCGCACCAAACTGTCATGGCGCCCGCAGGACGCGCAGGTGGTGCGCTGGTTGGCCATCCCTGACATCGGTCCGCTCACCGCGCGCGATGTGGTTGCCTTGTGCGTCCGGGCCGTGCGCACCTTCTGCCACAGTGCCGACACCCAGCTTCAGCTGCACCACTTGCCCTGGGCCGGGCCTGGCACTTCACCGCTGGATCAGGAGGTGCTGTTGGAAAAAGCCCGCCTGTACTGGCAAGAGCTGATTCGCCCGTCCGCGCGGGACGTCCAGTTGCCGGTGCGCGACTACCACCGGGTCAAGCTGCTGTCGTTGACCGGTTATGTGATCGATAGCCGCTACACCCACGTGATCGTCGATGAGGCCCACGAGCTGTCGGCACCGATGCTTGCCGTGCTCGATCGCAGCCCGCAGTCGATCATTACCCTGGGCGACGAGTTGCAGAACCTCAACGGCCTCAGCCCGCACCATGGCAGCTTCATCCGTCAACGCTGCATCGACCATTCGTTACGTGCCGGGCCGGCGATGGACAATGTGCTCAACCCGCTGATCCAGGCGCACCCGGCGGCCATCCAGGGGGCCTTCAGTGGCAGCGCCGAGCATTACACCCGGGTCAGTTTCTTCGATCAGGTGACGGTGCCGGAGCAGCCTACGGCGCTGATCGTCGATGACGAATGGGGCCTGTTTGGCTGGTTTCAGCGCCTGACGCACCAGGGGGTGCCGTTCGTATTGCTGAAAAGCGCGCGCAAGGACTTCGAACTGTTCGTCGAGGACTGCATCGAGCTGTACCGCTACGACACTCGGCCGCGTCACCCGATGTTGTTCCGCTATGCCAGCTGGCAGGCCCTGGAGCAGGACAAGGGCGATGACAAGGCGTTCATTGCCGTGGCCAACATGCTGCGCAAAGGCTATACACCCGAGCACTTTGCCAAAGCCAAGAGCCGTTACCGCTGGGACAAGGCGCCCAAGTTGTTCCTGGCGCGGGTACGGGATGTGAAAAACATGGAGTTCGCCCGGGTAATGGTGTCGCCGGAGCTGATGGTGGCGCCGCAGGTGGCGGGCAACCGCAATGAGCGGGCGCGGATGCTGGCGGGGCTGTATACCGCCTGTTCGCGGGCGCGGCATGAACTGATCGTGCCGGGGGGGATGCTGGACTGGGTCAAGGACCAGGTCCGCGATTGAAGCCGTTCCCGCAGGAACACGCAATTTCCTGTAGGAGCGGCCTTGTGTGGCGAAAGGGCTGCAACGCAGCCCCAGCGTTGCCGATCAGTTACGGTCTAGCCACACTGTCTGGGCATTGGTGAACTCGCGCACACCGAAGTGCGACAGCTCACGCCCGAACCCGCTTTTCTTCACGCCGCCAAACGCCACACGGGGGTCGGAAGCGCAGTAGCCGTTGATGAACACGCCACCGGTATCCAGTGCCGCAGTCATGCGCTCGGCCAGTGCATAGTCGGCGGTATAGATGGTCGCGGCCAGGCCAAACTCGCTGTCGTTGGCCAACGCTACGGCATGGTCGGCATCACGTGCAGTGATGATGGCGGCTACCGGCCCGAACAGCTCTTGCTTGAATGCGGTCATTTGCGGGGTGACGTTGGCGAACACGGTCGGCGCGTAGAAGTTGGCTGCACCTTCGACCTTGTGACCGCCCAGCAGCAGGGTAGCGCCTTCGGCGAGGGTCGCCTGAACCTGGCCATCCAGCTCGTCGCGCAGGTCGTAACGGGCCATCGGGCCGATATAGGTACTGTCATCCAGTGGGTGGCCGACTTTCAGCTCGCGAGTAGCCTCAACGAACTTGCGGGTAAACGCCTCGGCGATGCTGTCTTCCACGATCAGGCGCTTGGCCGCAGCGCAAACCTGGCCGGTGTTCTGGTAACGGCCAATGACCGCAGCCTTGACGGCGGCATCCAGGTCGGCGTCGGCCAGCACGATGAACGGGTCGGAGCCACCGAGCTCCAGTACACACTTCTTCAGCGCGGCACCGGCCTGGGCACCAATCGCCATGCCGGCACGCACGCTGCCGGTCAGGGTCACGGCGGCGATACGCGCATCATTGATGGCGCGGGTGACGCCGTCCGGGGTCACGTTCAGCACTTCGAACACGCCCGCCGGCAGGCCGGCATCCTTGAACAGCTCGCCCAGCAGGTACGCGCTGCCCATCACGTTCGGCGCATGCTTGAGCACGTAGGTGTTACCTGCAAGGATCGCCGGCACGGCGCCGCGCAGCACCTGCCAGACAGGGAAGTTCCACGGCATCACAGCCAGGATCGGGCCGAGTGGGCGGTATTCGATTCGGGCTTTTTCAACCTGGGTCGGTTCCGGCGCAAGCATGGCCGGGCCGTGTTCGGCGTACCAGCGGCACAGGCCCACGCACTTGCTGACCTCGCCACGGGCCTGGGCAATCGGCTTGCCGATTTCGCGGCTGATCATCTGGGCAAAGGCTTCGGCCTTGGCTTCGAGGGTGCTGGCCAGCGCCAACAGGTACTCGCTGCGCTGACCCAGCGACACGTGGCGCCACTGGCGGTAACCAACCTTGGCACGTTGCAGCGCCGCTTCCAGTGCGGCGTCGGTGTCGAACGGGTAGGCGCCGATCTGCTCGCCGGTGTACGGATCGAGGGAGATGGCGTGGGTCAGGCTGCTGATCGCGCTCATGGCGGACACTCTCGTTGTTGTTAATCAGTGACGCCAGACTAGTGGGCTATGGCTTTAATGAAAACTGAATAATAATGAGCGAAACATTCACGTTTGGAGAAAGGCTGTGGACCTGGTGCAACTGGAGATCTTCAAGGCCGTGGCAGAACAGGGCAGCATCAGTGCCGCCGCGCAGCACATTCATCGGGTGCCGTCCAACCTGACCACGCGCATCAAGCAACTGGAAGAAGACTTGGGCGTGGAACTGTTCATTCGCGAGAAGAGCCGCCTGCGCCTCTCGCCTGCGGGCTGGAATTTTCTCGAATACACCCGGCGCATCCTCGACCTGGTGCACGAGGCGCGGCTGACCGTGGCCGGCGAAGACCCGCAGGGCACCTTCGCGCTTGGTTCGCTGGAAAGCACGGCAGCGGTGCGCATTCCGGCTTTGCTGGCGGCATACAACCAGCGCTACCCCAAGGTCGACCTGGACCTGTCCACCGGGCCTTCGGGGACCATGCTCGAAGGCGTGCTGTCTGGCCGCCTGGTGGCGGCTTTCGTCGACGGCCCGGTGCTGCACCCGACACTGGAAGGCATACCGGTGTTCGAGGAAGAGATGATGGTCATTGCACCGCTCAACCACGCGCCCGTCACCCGCGCCCAGGATGTGAACGGTGAAAGCATCTACGCCTTCCGCGCCAACTGTTCGTATCGCCATCACTTTGAAAACTGGTTCGTCAAGGACCAGGCAGTGCCAGGAAAGATCCACGAGATGGAGTCTTATCACGGCATGTTGGCCTGCGTGAGCGCTGGCGCCGGCCTGGCCATGATGCCGCGCAGCATGCTGGACAATATGCCCGGCTGCAGCACGGTCAGCGCCTGGCCGATGTCGGAGGATTTCCGCTACCTGAAAACCTGGCTGGTGTGGCGACGTGGCACCGTATCGCGCAGCCTGAGCATGTTCGTGAAGCTACTTGAAGAAGGTCGCTCAACTAATTGATAGATAAATAATAAATAACAAGAATTGATGATTGATTGCCACCTGTTGCTGTGACGGCTACGCATCAGCCAGAACACCCGTACCCCACGAGGATCAGATACTAGGTAAGCCATCCTCTGAAGGAGGGTCGTACCATGCGAAACCACCACTATGCGCTCGGCGCAGCGTTGCTGATTACCCTGGCCATGCCATGGACCTTGGCTGCCGCCGCCGACCTCAATGCACCCATCGACATGCAGGCCGTGCAGTTGCAACCGCAGGAACAGAACGGCGTGCGCTACGTGCAAGGCGGAATTGGCCAGGACGAAGCCAATGCGCTGCGCAAGACCACCGGTTATGACCTGCATGTAGAGCTTTCGACTGGGCCGCAAGGCAAGTTCCAGAGCGGTGCCACAGTCGACATCCAGAATGCACAGGGCCAGCCCGTACTCAGCGTCATGGATGCCGGGCCGTTGCTGTATGTGCAGTTGCCAGCCGGCAAATACAAGGTCACTGGCACCGCCCAGGGTGCGACGACGCAGCAATGGGTGACGGTGAACGGCAAGGCCCCCACCACCGTGAACCTGAACTGGCGCTGATGGGAGAAGGGGCGGGAGTACAGATGTGCTCCCGCCATAGCGCAGAGCCTGAATACATGAAGAAACACGCTGCTCGGCAAGGCACATCTTGACGAAGTCATTACGCCATTAGTGGCAATTCACTTTCAACTTTCTGATTATTTGGACAATAATCACAAAACTATTACTTCGTGTGACCGTCTGGATGTGCCGGTCACCTCATAAAGATCGAGGGGCAAAAGCCCCCGCTTGCCGTGTAGACCATCAGGAGAGTCGTTGATGAAAACCCGTCTTGCAGCTTCGCTGGCTGCTGCAGTGCTGGCCTTTGCAGGGGCCAACCTGGCCCAGGCCGCACAGGTGTCCGGTGCCGTGGGCGCCACTAGCCAAGGTGACATGACCTACCGTATCGGCCTGTCATTCGACTGGGACAAGAAATGGCTGGAAAGCAGTACCGGCTATGTGAGTGGTTACTGGGATGCCGCCTACACCTACTGGGAGGGTGGTGACGCCAGCGGTGCGCACTCGCTGTCCTTCAGCCCGGTGTTCACCTATGAATTCAGCGGTTTTACCTACACGCCGTACATCGAGGCCGGTATTGGCCTGGCGGCATTTTCCAAGACCGATGTGGGTGACCAGCGCATGGGGTCGGCGTTCAACTTCGAAGACCGCATCGGTTTCGGCCTGAAGCTGCCTGGGGAGCAGAAGGTCGGGATCCGCGCGATGCATTATTCCAATGCGGGGATCAAGCAGCCTAACGACGGGATTGAGTCCTACTCGCTGTTCTACAGCAAAGGTTTCTGAAGCAGGGGGCTGCAACGCAGCCCCAGCCATTCAGAATGTGTAGGAGACCCCAGCCTGCACCGTCCGAGGTGCTCCCGGGTAGGCGTAGGTGTTGAATGCACCTTCGTCATATTCCTTGTTGAACACGTTTTTCACGTCCAGGTTCAGGCGTACGTGCTCATTGAGCTGGTAGAAGCCCAGCAGGTCAACCACGGTGTACTGGCCCATATTGTAGGTGACCGCCTCGGTCTGACCATTACGGTCATCCACGTACTTCACGCCGATCCCCAGGCCCAGACCTTTGGCCAAGCCGTCCTGGAATTCATAGGTGTTGAGCAGGCTGAAGCTGTTACGTGGAATGTTTGCCAGGCGGGTGCCGGTGGGCAAGCGGTTGTCCTTGGTAACTTCGGCGTCGACATAGGCGTAGCCGCCGATCACCCGCCACTGCGGCGTGATGTTGCCCGCGATGTTGATGTCCAGGCCGCGGCTGCGCACCTGGCCGGCGGCCACGCTGTAGTTGGGGTCTGCCGGGTCGCGCGTCAGCACGTTTTCCTTGACGATGTGGTAAATCGCCGCGTCGACGCTCAGCTGGCGATCGAGCGCTTCCCATTTCACGCCCAGTTCGTAGGATTTGCCTTTCTCGGGGTCGAAACCGCGCCCCGTCGCACCTGCAGGCGCACCGCTGTTGGGTTTGAACGAACGTGCGGTGTTGGCATAGACCGCCACGGTGTCGGTCAGCTCATAGAGCAGGCCGAAACGTGGAGTGACGCCGTTCTCGCCCTTGTTGAAGTCACCCGCTGCGCTGAGTTTGTTGACGTAGTCGTGCTCAAAGCGCTCGAAACGCACACCTGCCAAGGCCTTGAGCCGCTCTGTAAGGGCTACCTGGTCCTGAACGAAGAGTGCCCAGGTCTTGAGGTTTTCCTTGTCGTGGGTGGTGGTACGGGTCAGGGCCGGACGTGCCTGGCCCAGCACCGGGTCGAAGATATCGATCGGGTAGGCGGTGGCGCCTGCAGCGGAGCGCTGGATAATCGAGTTGTAGTCGTAGTCTTCGTACTCGATACCGGTCAGCAGCGTGTGGGCGAAGCCGCCGGTGTCGAAGTGGCCGGTAAGGTTGAGCTGGTAATCGCGGTCGGTCCACTCCAGCTTACGGTAGTTGAAGTTGCGCCCAAGGGTGCGGCCGTCGGGCTGCAAGCCATTAGCCTCCACGGCATTGCCTTTGAGCGAGCCGTCCAGCCACTGCATGCCGCCGCCCAGGGTCCAGTTGTCGTTGAGCAGGTGCTCGAAGCGTAGCTGGGCCATGTTGTTGTCGTTGTGCAGCAGGTTGTCGCTGCCTTTTTCCCAGATGTTGGTGTCGCGCGAGGCTGTGCCGAGCTGGCCGGGCAGCCGTGTCAGGCCGCGGTCCAGCGGGTGGTTGTTACGCATGAAGTCGCCTTCGAAGATGAGCTTCGTGGCGTCATTGACCTGCCAGCTGATGACCGGTGCGACATCATACCGTTCGCTTTCTACATCATCGCGGAAGCTGTCGCCTCCTTCACCCAGCATGTTCAGGCGGTAAGCCAGCGAGCCGTCCTGGTTCAAAGGCCCGGTCGCATCCAGGGTTGCCCGGTGCATGCCCTGGTCATCGAACTGACTGCCCAGAGTGACCCTGGATTCCGGCAGTGGCTGTTTGCTGACCACGTTGAACGTGCCGCCGGGGTCGCCGCGGCCATACAGGCTGGTGGCCGGGCCACGGATCACTTCCAGCCGCTCGACGGTATTGGCGTCCGGGGCGTTGGGGTAGCCGCGGTTGATCGGGAAGCCATTGCGATAGAACTCGCCGGTAGTGAAGCCACGCACGGTAAAGGTAGTCAGGCCCTGGCCGCCGAAGTTGTTGGCGCGGCCGACACCGCCGGCGTAGTCCAGGCCGTCCTGCAGGCGCGTGGCGCCGGTGTCTTGCAGCACATCCTTGGGCACCACGCTGACCGATTGCGGCGTTTCGTGCAGCGCCGTGTCGGTGCGGGTGGCACTGGCTGAGCGGCTGGCTTTGTAGCCTTGGACCGGACCATCGGCGCGTTCGCTGTCGGCGGTGCCGGTGATGCTGAGGGCCTGGAGTTCGATCTGGGCGGGGGCGCCGAGCGTTTCAGGCTCGGCAAACGCCAGTGGGGAGACAGCATGGAGCACACAAAGCGAAACGAATGTGCGACGCATCGACGATACGATCCTGGAATAGGGCGCTGAAGGGAGGGTGGGCAAGCGCCGAGAAACTACTACGAATCATTATCAAATGCATTCTTTTTAAGTGGCACTGGTGTGCCAGATACCAACACGTGAAATCTGTGCCGGTCTCTTCGCGGGTCAAAGCGCGAAGAGACCGGTCAGGGCATATCAGCACTCAGCGAACGGCCTTGATCGCCAACACGTTGCACAGCGGGTGTTCCAGCACATGGGCCGTGGTTCCGCCCAGGTAGGTCTGCATGGCGTCATGCCGGTGGCTGCCCATCACGATCACATCCGCCCGGCTGTGGCTGACAAACTGGGCAATGGCCCTGATCGCTGCGCCTTCCAGGAAGTGCCGCCGTTCCAGCGGGATCTGGTGATGGTCGCCCAGGCGGTTGAACGCAGCCCGCTGCGCAGTCCGCACGCTGCCATCGAAGCCGGGCATGGTCACGGTGCCGGCACCGAAGTCGGCGATATGGGTTTTGGCTGCATCGCACACATGCAGCAGGTGCAGCTCGGCGTTGCACTGCAGGGCCAAGGCGCGTGCGCAGTGAATCACCTGCTCATCCAGGTGCTCGCCAGCACCGTGGCTGTTGAGGTCCACGGCCGCGGCAATTTGCCGGGGCAGGGGCAGGCGGATGTCGCTGACCAGGTGCACGGCAACCGGGCTGTCCTTGAGCAACTGCCAATCCAGTGGCGTGACCAGCAGGCGTTTGAGCACCGGTTCGTGCTGCACATCCTTGACCAGCAGGTCACAGCCTTGCCGTTCGACCCGCTCCAGCACACTGCCCAGGGGGTCGCGGGTCAACAACAGTTCGGTTGAAACGTCCAGGCCCGCATTGCCCAACTGATCGGCCTCATCTGCCAGCCACTGGCGGTTGTCACTGAGCAGCCGCTCACGCTCGCGGCCATCGCCCATCAAGCCAAAGGTGTCGACATCGTCGACGAATACGTTGATATCCAGCAGTGCACCGCTGGACTCCGCCAGCGCCGCTGCGCGTTGCAGCGCTGGCGTATGGCGCATCTGCGGGCCGAGCATGACAAACAAGCGCTTGAATTGGCTCATCTCACACCTCCACGTGTGGCAGCCCCCCCGGTTAGCTGGTTCTGTTGAGTCTAGACCCGTGTGCACCTGATAGAACCATGCCCGTTTTTCACCAGGCGCATGGCCGGGTGTGGCTGGCGCCGCGTGTCGGGTATGATGCGCGCCCCATCATTGTCACGAGGCCTGTCCCATGTCCCTGAGTGCTGAACAGATCGGCGAATATCGCGCCTTCGCCGAGCAGTTGGCCGATGCTGCCGCAGTGGCGATCAAGCCGTACTTCCGCGCCAGCCTGGATGTCGAGGACAAGGGCGGGCGCCTTTACGACCCTGTCACGGTGGCTGACAAGGCGGCCGAGGACGCCATGCGCGAGCGGATTCAGGCACGCTATCCTGACCACGGTATTCTGGGTGAAGAGGCAGGCGTGGCCATTGGCAGCAGCCCGTTGACCTGGGTGCTCGACCCGATCGACGGTACCCGTGCCTTCATCACCGGCCTGCCGTTGTGGGGCACGTTGATTGCCCTGAACGATGGCACGCGCCCGGTGGTAGGCGTGATGAATCAGCCATTCACTGGCGAACGTTTTGTCGGCACCCCGGAGGGTGCGTGGTGCAGCGGTACGCCACTGAAAACCCGTGCCTGTGCCGACCTGGCTTCAGCCACGCTGATGTGCACCACACCGGACATGTTCGATACCGCCGAGCGTAAAGCTGCGTTCGAGGCCGCTGCTGGCAAGGCGCGCTTGATGCGCTACGGCGGCGATTGCTATGCCTACTGCATGCTGGCATCGGGGTTTGTAGATGTGATTGTCGAGGCGAGCCTGCAGCCGTATGACGTACAGGCGCTGATGCCGATCATCGAAGGGGCGGGCGGGGTGATCACGGCCTGGGATGGCAGCAGCGCACAGAATGGCGGGTGCGTAGTGGCCTGTGGTGACCCGGCGCTGCATGCGCAGATGGTAGAGATGTTGCGCCACGCCATGTGAGCCACCTATCCCCGATCACTGCACTTTTTACGATTTCCGGGTTCTATGCTTGGCCAGGCTGCACTGACCCCCGGTGCGGCCGCCGAATATCGACCCGGTGCCGATGGTTGCAAGCTACCCGAATTTCCTCCCACGCCTGCTGCTGGCAGGCGCCCTCACATGCCTGTGCGCCTGCACCCAGGAGCAAGGCCGCGATATTGTCAGCCAGTTCGGCAACGGCAAGCCCAGTGAACTGTTCCAGACCAGCGTCGACCGCCTGGCCTCGCTGTCGATGCGCGACAACCTGCAAAGCCTGTACCTGCTGATGAACAAGCTGTACCTGCGCAACCCCAACCAGTGGAAGATGTCGGGCTACGTGGATGCCGCCACCGCTGAGCGGCAGATCCGTATGGCCATCGAACAACGCCAGCCACTGCCGCAACTGGGCAACCGCCGTGACCTGGCTGCGTTGAGCTACGCCCTGAGCCCGGAGTTTCGCGGAGATCGGGTGGGTGCTTTCATCTACGCCATCGGCAGCATGTTGATCACCGCGCACGGCGGGCGCACCGAGTTCTACATGACCGATACACTCGATCCGCTGTTCATCAACAACGCGGCGCGCAACATCGAAAAGGCCACCTGGATGCTTAGCCAACGGCAGGACGCCAATGGTGTGTTGCTGCTGTTTTCCAACGAGATTTCGGAAGAGGGCAGTAACCTGAGTTTTGCCGTGGAGTTCGGCAAGATCGTTGCGCGGCTGGACCTGTTAGCCGAGTTGCTGGATGAGCGCTATCGCCGGATTGGTTTGAATTACGCCCAAAGCCTGCTGCTGATGAACTTTTTGCCGGTGCAGTGAATCGCAGCCGTTGCGCAGGCCCTTGCAGGAGCGGCCTTGTGTCGCGAAAGGGGCGCGCAACGGCCCCAGGATTTCGGCTACCAAAGGCCATTGGACGGTTCAGAGCAGCGCCTGTATCGCCTGCCTGTAACGCTGCCCGGCCAGGCTCATGCTGTTGTTATGGGTGGCGCCCGGCACCAGCAGCAATGTTTTGGGCTGCCGGGCTGCGTCGAACAGCTGCTGGCTGAAGCGCGGGGGTACAAAACGGTCATCCGTGCCATGCACCAGCAGCACTGGCAGGCCGATGTTGCCGATCTTGTCCAGCGAGTCGAACTTCTGCGACATCAACCAGCGTACCGGCAGGGAGGTATCGGCCACCGCTGCCGCGACATCGCCCAAGGAGGTGAAGGTCGACTCAAGGATCAATCCGCGTGCCGGCGCCCCGACACCGTCTTTTTGCGCCTCACGTGCCAATTCACTGGCCAGTTCCACCGCTACCGCACCGCCCAGCGAGTGACCGAAGATCAGGCGCTTGCCAGCATCGGGCTGTAACTGGACAAAGCGCTCCCAGGCAACCCGGGCATCTTCGTACACCGTGGCCTCGGATGGCAGATCGCCCCGGCTTTGGCCAAAGCCACGATAATCCACGGCCAGCACCGAGTAGCCCATGGCATGCAGTTGCTCGATGCGGAACAATTGGCCGGTCAGGTTCCAGCGCACGCCGTGCAGGTACAGAACCGCCGGGGCATTGGCGCGTTTGGCCGGCCACCACCAGGCATGCAGGCTCTGGTTATCCCTGAAGCTGCGCGGGCGTAGGTCGAGTTCCTGCACGTCGCTGGGTAAACCGCGAAACCAGCTGGCCTGGCCAGGCTCTATGCGAAACACCAGTTCACGCTCCTTGTGCTGCAGCATGGCGCAGCCAGAGGGTAGGCCTATGACCAGCAAGGTGGCGCACAGCCAGGTGAGCCAGCGGCGGCGCAGGTGGGTAAGGAAGAGGGTAGGCATGTGCGATTTCTAGCAGAAGCACTGCGCCGGATGTTGAAAAAGTGACCGAATGGCAGGGTGGTTTGGTTGCAAGCTGTTTCTGGATGAAATGAAATATGACCGGCCTCGCGCGGGTTTACTCCCGAAGCGGCCGTGACAGGAACACTCTGTTCGGTAAACGAACGCCAGCTGCATCTGGCTTGTCCGCTATCCGCCCATCCAATCCCATCGCCGCATTGCCCAACCCCCGCCTTTTTGCTGTAGTGTGCCCATCCACCGGTTGTCGCCTGCCCCCGCAACCCGCAATCGGCCCGATAGAATGACCGTGACGACCGCAACCACCGCCCACAAGGCCGTAGGAAGCGGCGACCAGAAGAATAACGATACCGAGTGCCTTGCCTATGGAAAGCCGCCTGCTGAGCGAGCGCAGTAGCGTGTTTCACCACGCCGACCCTTATGCTGTGTCCGATTATGTGAACCAGCATGTAGGCCAGCATTGCATCGGTCTGTCCCGTACCACCCATCCCCAGGCCAGCCTCAGCCATCGCAAGTTCGCCGAACTCGACCTGTGCCGCATCAGCTACGGGGGCAGCGTTCGCGTGACTTCGCCAGCGCTGGAAACCATTTATCACCTGCAAGTGTTGCTCAACGGCAACTGCCTGTGGCGTGGGCACAAGCGCGAGCAGCATCTGGTGCCGGGCGAGCTGCTGCTGATCAACCCGGATGACCCGGTTGACCTGACCTACTCGGAAGACTGCGAGAAGTTCATCCTTAAAGTGCCAACCCGGCTGCTGGATTCAATCTGCGACGAACAGCGTTGGCAGCGGCCCGATGGCGGCGTGCGGTTCTTGCGCAACCATTATCGGCTGGATGAACTGGACGGCTTCGTCAACCTGCTGGCCATGGTTTGCCATGAAGCAGAAGTGAGCGATTCGCTGCCCAGGGTGCAGGGGCACTACAGCCAGATTGTCGCCAGCAAGTTGTTGACCCTGATGAGCACCAATATCCGCCGCGAATGCCTGAGCGCACCGCAGGCGGGCCTTGAGCGCATTCTTGATTACATCGAGCGCAACCTGAAACTGGAGCTGTCGGCTGAAGTGCTGGCAGAGCAGGCCTGCATGAGTGTGCGTTCGCTGTATGCGTTGTTCGACCAGCACCTGGGCACCACACCCAAGCATTACGTGCGCCAGCGCAAACTGGAACGGGTGCATGCGTGCCTGAGCGACCCGACTTGCGGTGTGCGCAGTGTGACCGAGCTTGCCCTGGATTACGGCTTCCTTCACCTAGGCCGGTTTTCCGAAGTGTATCGGCAGCAATTTGGCGAGCTGCCTTCGCAGACGTTCAAGTGCCGGGGTGAGGCGCGCTAGCAAGGCCACCTGATAGTTCTGCCAGTTGTTGGCATTTCATGCACAGCCCACCATTTGCCTTATTTCGGGTAAAGGGTGGGAACCATGTCGACATCGCAGATTTCATCTTGTGCACTCCAGTACACCGTTTATGGGCGTGATGGGGGCGAGCAAAGCGCATCCCTGCTGCGCTACAGCGGTCAGAGAAAAGAGTCGGCCACAGGGCACTACTTGCTGGGGAATGGATACCGTGCGTTCAATCCGGTTTTGATGAGATTCCATAGCCCTGACAGCATGAGCCCTATGGGTGCTGGAGGATTAAATTGTTACGCCTACTGCAGTGGGGATCCCGTGAACAATACTGACCCCAGCGGTCATTTGAAACTTCCAAGAGTAAAACTCTCAAGCATCCGCCCTAAGGCGGCGAGTATCAAAAGTGGGTATAGCATCAATCCTGATTTCAAAGGACTCCCGTCTGCCCCAGATGTAGTAAACCAGCGCGTTATAGACGCGGTTGATGCCTTGGGTTATGGTTATGGCAATCAAATAGAACCCATCATGAACTCAGCGCTATGGTCTGATGGGCAGAAATTGCTGGTGGAGGGCAGCGCCGTAACGCTGTCTGATCGTATCGGGAAAAACGCGATGCGGATTGATGAACTGCCAAGAGCCTGGAGCTTCGTGCGCAGATGGCTTGAAGCGCAGCAGCGCCAGAGGCTGGAAGCACTTATGGTTCTTGAACCGCTCCTTCGTAGTATGAAAGGCGCTAAGGACGTCCCTCGATTAGACAGTTGGCTCCATAGCCCCAAAGGGTGGGCTCAAAAAGTAAGAGATCCCGACAAAGCTGGATAGCACTCTGCACAATCCGGATAGTCCCCCGCCAGTCGTCTCCCTAACCTGACCAGGTCTTAACAATAACAATGGAGACCCTGGCCATGTCCCTGGGATTCGACTACCTCAATGCCATGCTCGAGGACGACCGTGAAAAGGGCATCTACCGCTGCAAGCGCGAGATGTTCACTGACCCACGCCTGTTCGACCTGGAAATGAAACACATCTTCGAGGGCAACTGGATTTATCTGGCCCACGAAAGCCAGATCCCCGAGAAGAACGACTTCCTCACCCTGACCATGGGGCGCCAGCCGATTTTCATCGCGCGCAACAAGGACGGTGAGCTCAATGCCTTCCTCAACGCCTGCAGCCACCGCGGCGCCATGCTGTGCCGGCACAAGCGCGGTAACCGCTCCAGCTACACCTGCCCGTTCCACGGCTGGACGTTCAACAACAGCGGCAAACTGCTGAAGGTGAAAGACCCGAGCAACGCCGGCTACCCCGACAGCTTCAACTGCGACGGCTCCCACGACCTGACCAAGGTGGCGCGCTTCGAGTCATACCGGGGCTTTTTGTTCGGCAGCCTGAATGCCGATGTGAAACCGCTGGTGGAGCACCTGGGCGAATCGGCCAAGATCATCGACATGATCGTTGACCAGTCGCCGGAAGGCCTGGAAGTGCTGCGCGGTGCCAGCTCGTACATCTACGAAGGCAACTGGAAACTCACTGCCGAGAACGGCGCCGACGGCTACCACGTCAGCTCCGTGCACTGGAACTACGCCGCTACCCAGAACCAGCGCAAGCAGCGCGAGGCGGGCGACGAGATCAAGACCATGAGCGCCGGTGCCTGGGCCAAGCAGGGCGGCGGCTTCTACTCCTTCGACCACGGCCACCTGCTGCTGTGGACCCGCTGGGCCAACCCGGAAGACCGCCCAGCCTATGAGCGCCGTGACCAACTGGCCGCTGACTTCGGCCAGGCGCGTGCCGACTGGATGATCGAGAACTCGCGCAACCTGTGCCTGTACCCGAACGTGTACCTGATGGACCAGTTCAGCTCGCAGATCCGCGTTGCCCGGCCGATTTCGGTGAACAAGACCGAAATCACCATCTACTGCATCGCGCCCAAAGGCGAGAGCGCCGATGCCCGCGCCAAGCGCATCCGCCAGTACGAAGACTTCTTCAACGTCAGCGGCATGGCCACCCCCGACGACCTGGAAGAGTTCCGCTCCTGCCAGACCGGCTACGGCGGTGGTACCGGCTGGAACGACATGTCCCGTGGTGCAGCCCACTGGGTGGACGGCGCCGATGAAGCGGCCAGGGAAATCGACCTCAAGCCGCTGTTGTCCGGCGTGCGCACCGAAGACGAAGGCCTGTTCGTGCTGCAGCACAAGTACTGGCAGGACACCATGATCCAGGCCCTGAAGGACGACCAGCAGCTGATCCCCGTGGAGGCCGTGCAATGAGCCTTTATGAGACTGTGCGCGACTTCCTCTACCGCGAAGCGCGCTACCTGGACGACGCCCAGTGGGACCAGTGGCTGGAGCTGTACGCCAGCGACGCCAGCTTCTGGATGCCGAGTTGGGACGATGACGACACCCTCACCGAAGACCCACAAAGCGAAATCTCGCTGATCTGGTACGGCAACCGTGGCGGCCTGGAAGACCGTGTGTTCCGCATCAAGACCGAGCGCTCCAGTGCGACCGTGCCCGACACCCGCACTTCGCACAACATCAGCAACATCGAGATCGTCGAGCAGGGCGAGGGCAGCTGCCAGGTGCGTTTCAACTGGCACACCCTGAGCTTCCGCTACAAGACCACGGACAGCTACTTCGGCACCAGTTTCTACACCCTCGACCTGCGCGGCGAACAGCCGTTGATCAAGGCCAAGAAGGTGGTGCTGAAGAACGATTACGTGCGCCAGGTCCTCGACATCTACCACATCTGATACAGGGTTTTGCGAGCACTGCCCGGTGCGTCATGCGACGCGCCGTGGGCTGGCTCGCCTGCGAGGTGCAACATGAGCTACCAGATCGCATTGAATTTCGAAGACGGCGTAACCCGTTTTATCGAGGCTACTGGCCATGAAACCGTGGCTGACGCTGCCTACCGCCAGGGCATCAACATCCCGCTGGATTGCCGCGACGGCGCCTGCGGTACCTGCAAGTGCAAGGCCGAATCCGGCCGCTACGACCTGGGCGACAACTTCATCGAAGATGCCCTGAGCGAAGACGAAATTGCCGAAGGCTACGTACTGACGTGCCAGATGCGCGCCGAAAGTGACTGCGTTATCCGCATCCCGGCCTCGTCGCAGCTGTGCAAGACCGAGCAGGCCAGCTTCGAGGCTGCCATCAGCGACGTGCGCCAGCTGTCGGCCAGCACGATTGCCCTGTCGATCAAGGGTGACGCGCTAAGCCGCCTGGCCTTCCTGCCGGGGCAGTACGTCAACCTCAAGGTGCCGGGCAGCGAGCAGAGCCGCGCCTATTCGTTCAGTTCATTGCAAAAGGGCGGCGAAGTCAGCTTCCTGATCCGCAATGTACCGGGCGGGTTGATGAGCAGCTTCCTGACCAGCCTGGCCAAAACCGGCGACAGCATGAGCCTGACCGGGCCGCTGGGCAGCTTCTACCTGCGCCCGATCCTGCGCCCGCTGTTGCTGTTGGCCGGCGGTACCGGCCTGGCACCGTTCACCGCCATGCTGGAGAAGATCGCCGAGCAGGGCAGTGAACACCTGCTGCACCTGATCTATGGCGTAACCAACGACTTTGACCTGGTCGAACTCGACCGCCTGCAAGCGCTGGCGGCACGCATCCCCAACTTCACCTACAGCGCCTGCGTGGCCAATCCGGACAGCCAGTACCCGCAAAAGGGCTACGTGACCCAGCACATCGAGCCCCGCCACCTCAACGACGGCGACGTGGATGTGTACCTGTGCGGGCCGCCGCCGATGGTCGAGGCGGTCAGCCAGTACGTGCGCGAGCAGGGCATTACCCCGGCCAACTTCTACTACGAGAAGTTCGCGGCGGCGGCCTGACAGATCGCCGGGGCCGCGCTGCGGCCCTCCCAATTGCCATTAACCGGGTCATGCAGGAAAAACATATGAACAACAGATTCCAAGGCAAGGTCGCCCTGGTCACCGGTGCCGCCCAAGGCATCGGCCGGGGCGTGTGCTGGCGGCTCAAGGCCGAAGGCGCGCAAGTGGTGGCGGTAGACCGTTCCGAACTGGTCCACGAGCTGGCTGGCGAGGGCGTGCTCACCCTCACTGCCGACCTGGAACAACACACCGACTGCGCCCGGGTCATGGCCAGCGCGGTGGAAACCTTTGGCCGCATCGACATCCTGGTCAACAACGTCGGCGGCACCATCTGGGCCAAGCCTTTCGAGCACTACGAGGTCGAGCAGATCGAGGCCGAAGTGCGCCGTTCGCTGTTCCCCACCTTGTGGTGCTGCCATGCCGCGCTGCCCTACATGCTTGAACGCGGCAGCGGCGCCATCGTCAACGTTTCGTCCATCGCTACCCGTGGTGTCAACCGTGTGCCCTATGGCGCGGCCAAAGGCGGCGTCAATGCACTGACCGCGTGCCTGGCCTTTGAAACTGCTGGCCGTGGCATTCGTGTCAACGCCACCGCACCCGGCGGCACCGAAGCACCGCCGCGGCGGGTACCGCGCAACAGTGCAGAGCAGAGCGAGCAGGAAAAACACTGGTACCAGCAGATCGTCGACCAGACCCTCGACAGCAGCCTGATGCACCGTTACGGCAGCATCGACGAGCAAGTGGGCGCGATCCTGTTTCTGGCGTCGGACGAAGCCTCGTACATCACCGGCGTGACCCTGCCGGTAGGGGGCGGCGACCTCGGCTAAGCAGCAACCTCAAGGCAACAGCTTTCCTCCACAACAAAAACAAGAGCGACAGATGCCATGCGAACCCTTGACGTACACCCGATCATCGACAACGCGCGTTTCACCCCGTTTCACTGGATGGTCATGGCCTGGTGCGGCCTGCTGCTGATTTTCGACGGCTATGACTTGTTCATCTACGGCGTGGTACTGCCGGTGATCATGAAAGAGTGGGGCCTGACCCCGTTGCAGGCTGGTGCGCTGGGCAGCTACGCGCTGTTCGGCATGATGTTCGGCGCCCTGGCTTTCGGCAGCCTGGCCGACCGCATCGGGCGCAAGAAGGGCATTGCCATCTGTTTCGCCTTGTTCTCGGGGGCAACCATCCTCAATGGCTTCGCCAGCAGCCCGAGCGAGTTTGGCATCTACCGCTTCATTGCCGGCTTGGGCTGTGGCGGCCTGATGCCCAACGCCGTGGCATTGATGAACGAGTACGCACCCAAACGGCTGCGCAGCACGCTGGTGGCAATCATGTTCAGTGGCTATTCGCTGGGCGGCATGCTTTCGGCGGGCGTGGGCATCTTCATGTTGCCGCGCTTCGGTTGGGAGTCGATGTTCTTCGCGGCTGCAGTACCCCTGTTGCTGTTGCCGGTGATCCTCTACTACCTGCCGGAATCCATCGGCTTCCTGGTGCGCCAAGGCCGCAACGATGAAGCGCGCAAGCTGCTCAAGCGGTTGGACCCAGGGTGCGATGTGCAGGCTGATGACGTGTTGGAGGCGGCTGACCGCAAAGGCAGTGGGGCCTCGGTACTGGCGCTGTTCCGCAACGGCCTGGCCGTGCGCACCCTGGCGTTGTGGCTGGCGTTCTTCTGCTGCCTGTTGATGGTTTACGCACTCAGCTCCTGGTTGCCGAAACTGATGGCCAACGCTGGCTACAGCCTGGGTTCCAGCCTGTCGTTCCTGCTGGCGTTGAACTTCGGCGGCATGGCCGGGGCAATTCTCGGCGGCTGGCTGGGCGACCGCTACAACCTGGTCAAGGTCAAGGTGGCGTTCTTCATTGCCGCCGCACTGTCGATCAGCCTGCTGGGTGTCAACAGCCCGATGCCGGTGTTGTACCTGCTGATCTTCATTGCCGGCGCCACCACCATTGGAACGCAGATCCTGCTGTATGCCGGTGCCGCGCAAATGTATGGGCTGTCGGTGCGTTCCACGGGGCTTGGCTGGGCCTCGGGTATCGGCCGCAATGGCGCCATCGTCGGCCCCTTGCTGGGCGGTGCACTGATGGGCATCAACCTGCCCCTGCAACTCAACTTCATCGCCTTCGCCATCCCTGGCGCCATTGCCGCGCTGGCCATGGCCGTGCACCTGGCCAGCGGCCGTCGGCAAGCCCAGGCCGTGGTGGCGCAGGCATGACCCGAAAATAACAAGATGAGGTAACCCAAAATGACCGTGAAAATTGCCCACACTGCCGAAGTGCAGCGGTTCTTCGAGGAGGCCGCGGGCATTGGCAATGATGAAGGCAGCCCACGCCTGAAACGTATCGTGCAACGCGTGCTGCAAGACACCGCACGGTTGATCGAAGACCTGGAAGTCAGCGAAGACGAGTTCTGGCATGCCGTCGACTACCTCAACCGCCTGGGCGGGCGCGGCGAGGCCGGGCTGCTGGTGGCGGGCCTGGGCATCGAGCACTTTCTCGACTTGTTGCAGGATGCCAAGGACGAACAGGCAGGGTTTACCGGCGGTACACCCCGCACCATTGAAGGTCCGCTGTATGTTGCAGGCGCGCCCATCGCTCACGGTGAAGTGCGCATGGACGACGGCAGTGAAGACGGCGTGGCCACGGTGATGTATCTGCAAGGCCAGGTATTCGACCCCCAAGGGCAACCGCTGGCGGGTGCCACCGTCGACCTGTGGCATGCCAATACCCGTGGCACCTATTCGTTCTTCGACCAGAGCCAGTCCGCCTACAACCTGCGCCGTCGCATTGTCACCGACGCAGAAGGGCGTTACCGCGCTCGCTCCATCGTGCCGTCGGGGTACGGATGCGACCCGCAGGGGCCAACCCAGGAATGCCTGGACCTGCTGGGCCGCCATGGCCAGCGCCCGGCGCACGTGCATTTCTTTATCTCGGCAGCTGGGCATCGCCACCTGACCACGCAGATCAACCTCTCCGGGGACAAATACCTGTGGGATGACTTTGCCTATGCCACGCGGGATGGGCTGGTGGGGGAGGTGGTGTTCGTCGATGGCCCGGCGGGGCGGCATGCGCAGCTGAAGTTCGACTTCCAGTTGCAGCAGGCCCAGGGCAGTGCGAATGAGCAGCGCAGCAGCCGGCCGCGGGCTTTGCAAGAGGCCTGATACACCGAGTTGGCTTCTTCGCGGGCTTGCCCGCTCCCACAGGGGGCGCGGGAACCCGGGGCAGTGCACTGGACCTGTGGGAGCGGGCAAGCCCGCGAAGAAGCCAACACCAGAACAAGAGCCAGCCACAAAGGCCGGCCGACGCCTTGCGAGATGCTTCATGAAAACCCTGATCAAGGACAGTTCGCTGTCCGCCATCGTCGCGGGCTGCATCGCCACGATGATCTCTTACGCCGGCCCGCTGGTGATCATTTTCCACGCCGCCGAAGCTGCCGGGCTGTCCCACAAGCAGTTGTCATCCTGGGTCTGGGCCGTGTCCATGGGCAGTGCTGTGCTCGGTGCGCTGCTCAGCCTGCGCTACCGCGTGCCGGTAGTGATCGCCTGGTCGATCCCGGGCTCAGCGCTGCTGGTCACCGCGTTGCCGCAACTCGGCCTGAAACAGGCCGTAGGTGCCTACCTGGTGGCCAACCTGGTGCTGCTGCTGATCGGCCTCAGCGGTACCTTCGATCGCATCATCGCGCGCCTGCCGGGGTCAATCGCGGCGGGTATGCAGGCCGGCATCCTGTTCAGTTTCGGTATCGAAGTGTTCCGCGCCTTGCCCGTGCAGCCGTTGCTGGTAATGGCGATGTTCGTCACTTATGTGCTGATGCGCCGGCTACAGCCCCGTTATGCGGTGGCTGCGGTGCTGTGCGTGGGCACCCTGGTGACGGTGGCCAGCGGTGCGTTTCGCAGCGAGGCGCTGGTGCTGGAGTTGGCTTCACCGCAGTGGATCACACCGCAGTTCAGCCTTCCGGCGGTGTTCAGCCTGGCGTTGCCGATGGTGCTGGTGGCGCTGACCGGGCAGTTCATGCCGGGCATGGCGGTGCTGCGCAATGCGGGTTACCCCACACCGGCCAGCCCGTTGATCAGTGCCAGTGCCCTGGCCGGTATCGTGCTGGCGCCATTCGGCTGCCACGGGCTGAACCTGGCGGCGGTTACCGCCAGCCTGTGCACAGGCCATGAAGCCCATGAAAACCCACGGCGGCGCTATGTGGCGGCTGTTGCTGGCAGCACCCTGTACCTGCTGCTGGGCATCGCCGGCGCCACGTTGATGTCGCTGTTCACAGCCTTTCCCTCGGCGCTGATCGCTGCGCTGGCCGGGCTGGCCCTGTATGGCGCCATCAGCGAAGCCCTGGCCCGCAGCCTGGCAGAGCCGGCCGAGCGGGATGCGGGATTGTTCACTTTCCTGGTCACGGCTTCGGGGGTGGCATTCCTTGGCCTGTCGGCGGCGTTCTGGGGGCTGCTGTTTGGCCTGCTGGCCCACGCGCTGCTCAGGCTGCGCCAGCCACGTGCACGGGAGGTGCTGGGCCGCACCCCATGAGCTGCCGTGTTCCCAACGCTTTATCCATAAAAACAAGATCAAGAGAGCTTCGGAATGAAACACACCCCTTGCGTTGCCTTGGGCCTGACTTTGCTCAGCCAACCATTGCTGGCCGCCGACGGCGGTTTCTTCGAAGATTCGAAGGCTACCCTGAGTGCCCGCAACTACTACTTCAGCCGCGATTTCTCCGATATTGTCGGGGCCAACAAGCAGTCCAAGGCCGAGGAGTGGGCCCAGGGCTTCATCCTCGACTTCAAAAGTGGCTACACACCGGGTACGGTCGGCTTTGGCGTCGATGCACTGGGCCTGCTGGGCATCAAGCTGGACAGCAGCCCGGACCGCGCCAATACCGGCCTGCTGCCGGTGCATGGCGACGGCCGTGCTGCCGACGAGTACAGCCGCCTGGCGCCCACCTTCAAGGCCCGCCTGTCGAAGACCGAACTGCGCGTGGGCGAACTGCAACCCAACCTTCCGGTACTGACCTTCAGCGACATCCGCCTGCTGCCGCCGACCTATCAGGGCGCCAGCTTGAGTTCGTCGGACATCGACGGGCTGACCGTGCAGGCCGGGCACCTGAAAAGCACCCACCTGCGCAACGAAGGTGGCGACGGCAAGATGAACGCGATGCTTGGCCATGTGCCGATGCGTCAGGCCCAGAGCGATGCCTTCAACTATGTGGGCGGGGATTATGCGTTCAATGCCAACCAGAGCAGCGTCAGCCTGTGGTACGGGCAATTGGAGGACATCTACGAACAGGGTTTTGTCGGCCTCAAGCACAGCAAGCCTGTGGGCGACTGGGTGCTCAGTGCCAATCTGGGCTACTTCACCGCGCGTGAGGATGGCGATGCCTTGCTGGGCAACATCGACAACCAGGCGTTCTTCTCGATGTTCACCGCCCGACATGGTGGGCACAGTTTCCATGCAGGCTACCAGGGCATCTATGGCGACAGCGCGTTCCCACGGGTGTTCGCCAACATTTCGCCGCTGGGTAACGAGGTGCCGACCTATGAATTCGCTTACACCGACGAGCGTTCGTACCAGGTGCGTTACGACTACAACTTCGCCGCCATGGGGGTGCCGGGGCTGACAGCGACCGTACGCTACATCACCGGTAACAATGTTGATACCGGGCTGGGCTATGAAGGCCGTGATCGTGAGCGCGATCTGGATATCGGTTATGCAGTGCAGAGCGGGATGCTGAAGGGGCTGGGGATTCGGGTGCGCAATGCCATGGCACGCTCCAACTACCGCAGTGATATCGATGAAAATCGTTTGACGCTGGTGTACACCTGGCAGCTGTTCTGACAGGCGTACACAAAATGTCGAGCATTTCGCAGATCGCTATAGGAGCGGCCTTGTGTCGCGATGGGCTGCACAGCAGCCCCATAACCCTTATGGTTCGAGACAGCCGCGGCTGCTGCGCAGCCCATCGCGACACAGGGCCGCTCCTACACGGGAATTGCGTATCGGCATAGGTTGAGGGTAGCTTTCAGAAACCACTTTTCAGGGATGCTACCCTTGGACTCCATCACCCAAGCTGTACTCGGCGCGGCGCTGCAAGGTACCCTCCTGGGGCGCATCCAGGGCCGTCGCTCGCTGCTGTATGGCGCAGCACTGGGTACGCTGCCGGACCTGGATGTGATCATCCGCTACGCCGATCCGGTGTCGCAGATGACTTACCATCGCGGCTTCTCGCACTCGTTGTTCGTGCTCACCGGGCTGGCCCTGCTGCTGGCCTGGTTAGTCAACAAATGCTGGCCCGGCAAGGGGTACACGTTACCCAGGCTGTTCCTCGCCTTCTGGCTGGTACTTGTCACCCACCCGTTGCTGGATGCCTTCACGGTATATGGCACGCAACTGTTCTGGCCACTGCAGCCTATCCCCCAAAGCTGGGCCGCTGTGTTCATCATCGATCCAGTCTATACCTTGCCGCTGCTGGCGGCGGTCATCTACGCAAGCTTCAAGGGCGTTACCGGCAGGGCTACACGCTTGCTGACCCTGTCACTGGTGTTCAGTACCGCCTACCTGGGCTTCGGCCTTGCCGGGCGCATGGCAGCCGAGCAACGCTTCCAGGCGGCACTGGACCAGCAAGGTATCGTCGTGAGCGAGGTACGCGCCGTGCCCATCGCATTCAACAGCCTGGTCTGGCGCGTAATGGCCAAGACCCAGGATGGCGATTACTACGAAGGCATCAGCAGCAGCTTCGACCGGCAAGCGCCAGAAATGCAGCGCTTGCCGCGCAACCTGGAACTGGCAAAAGCGCTGGCAGGCGACCCTTTGCATCAACGCTTGCGCTGGTTCACCGGCGACTGGCTGCGGTACGACCAGATAGGCAATGCGTTGGTGGTCACCGACCTGCGCATGGGCATCCCGGGCAACTACACCTTCCGTTTCAACATGGCCCACCGCGACAACCAGGGCAACTGGATTGCCGATGTGCCTTCGGTGTGGGAGGGTGCCGGGCCTGGGGCAATGTTCAACAGCCACGACCTGGCGCTGATCTGGCGTCGTATCGTCGACCAGCAGCCGCCTTTGCCGCTGGAGGCCTGGACCGACCGGTACCTGGGGGCAGGTGCGGTCGAACGCGGGCGCTGAGGCATGCGTTCGGCCGGGCTGGACCTGGTCAAATGGACAGCGATGCTGACCATGGTCACCGACCACCTGCGCTTCATATGGCCTGAGGCCGATGGCTTGTTCGTGATTGGCCGGCTGGCGTTTCCGCTGTTTTGCCTGGCCATTGCGGTGAATGTGGGGCGTGCCAGGGCAAAGGTGCTCCATACCCGCGCCAACCTACGCTACCTGTCGCTGATGCTGCTGTTCGCGGTGCTCTCGGAGCCCGCCTATCGCTGGCTGGACAGTGGTTCACAGACGTTCAGTGTAATGCCGACACTGGTACTGGGGTTGCTGGTTGCCTGGGGTGTGCAGTACCCACTGTGGCCGGCGCGCGTACTTGGCCTTGCGGGCCTGCTGGCGGGGTGGTTGTTCAGCGAGCAATTGATGTACGGGCTGCCGGGGGTGTTACTACCTGGCGCCTGGCTGATGGCACGCAGGCAGGGTGGGGTAGCCTGGTTGCTGCCTTGCCTGATGGCCATTGGCGGCAACCTGACCAACACCTGGTTGCGCGAGCATCTTCTGGCGCCCATTACCCTGCTGACGCTGGTTGCCGCTGCGCTGGCAGTTCCTGTCGGGTGGCTGTTGTTGCGTCATGATGCCTGGCGGATACCTGCCGTAGGGCGTTGGGGCTACCTGTTCTATCCCGTGCACCTGCTGGTGATCAAAAGCTTGTCTTGAGGCTTAGCGTTCCTGGCGGATAACACCTGCGCTGTACCTGGGGCGCGGCCGCTCGCCAAGCGCTGCAGCGTCGCCGCTTGCAATTCCCAGATCCATACCCATCTAAACCGGCCGCACCACACTCAGGAACCTGTCATGGAACCCAACCGCTTCGGCGATATTGCCGCCTTCGTCAGCGCCGCGAAGGCCGGCAGCTTCACTGCCGCCGCTGCCAGCCTGGGCCTGACCCGGTCGGCGGTAGGCAAGAGCATTGCTCGCCTGGAGGCCCGCATGGCGGTGCGTTTGCTCAATCGCACCACGCGCAAGCTGAGCCTGACCGACGAGGGCCTGGTGGCATTCGAACGCTGGCGGCAGATACTGGATGACCTGGACGAGGTGGAAAGCGCCATGGCCCAGCGCCGCGGTAAGCCTACAGGCACCTTGCGCCTGACTGCGCCGCTGTCGCTCGGCCAGCGCCATGTGCTGCCGGTGCTGGACCAGTACCTCAAGCAATGGCCGGAACTGCGCGCAGACATCCGCTTCACAGACCGCTTCGTCGACCTGGTCGAGGAGGGCGTAGACGTTGCGGTGCGCATTGGCGCACCCAAGGAAGACTCGCAGCTGTTGACCCGCACGGTGGCCTGGCAGCAGTTCGTCACCTGCGCTTCGCCCGCGTACCTCGAAGCGCGAGGCGTTCCCTTGGTGCCTGCCGACCTTTATGGCCACGACAAGATCGCCTTCCTCGCGGGCGAGAAAGCCATGCCTTGGCGCTTTGACACTGAAGCAGGCCTGCACCTGTGCGAAGACCCTGGGCGGTTGAACATCGACAGCTCGGAGGCGATGCTCGACGGCGCCCGGGCCGGCTTCGGGCTGATTCACCTGCCCACCTACATCACCGGTGACGACCTGCGCGCCGGCACCCTGGTCGAAGTCCTGCACGCCTACCGGCCACCGGCGGACCCGATTCGTATCGTGTACCCGAGCAAGCGCCACCTGTCCCCTCGGGTACGCGGTTTCATTGACTTGTTGGTCGCCAGCTGGGAATCGGGCGGGCCCTGGGAGCACTGACCTGGTGTAGTGTGCGTGTGTTTTCAGCGACTATTTTTGCGTACTGATAAAAGTGTGAGTGGCCAGTTGGCTTCAGATCGCCCAAGATGGAGCGTGAAGATGCCAGTCGATCGACTGGCGGCTCAACCATCCCGGTAAACGCACCAGCCAGCATTCGAGGGTTTAGAGTATGTCCAACAGACAAAACGGAACGGTCAAGTGGTTCAACGATGAGAAGGGGTTCGGCTTCATCACTCCCGAGGGCGGTGGCGACGACCTTTTCGTCCACTTCAAAGCCATTGAATCGGAGGGCTTCAAGTCGCTGAAAGAGGGCCAGAAGGTGTCTTTTGTTGCCGAGAAGGGACAGAAGGGCATGCAGGCTGCGCAAGTGCGCGCCGAGTAAGTTGCCCGAGTGTCCGGTACGCCCAGGCGTGCCCGGCCGCAGGAAGACGGAGCCCGTGGAGGGCTCCGTTTTTCGTATTATCGGTAAGCGCAACCTTCGCCAGCGCCCATGGCCTGGTGCAGAAACGGATAATCTGTATAGCCTTCGGGCCCATTGGCATAGTCGAACTGTGCCCGATGTTCGTTCAGAGGCGCTTGCGCCCGCAGCCGCTCTACCAGGTCCGGGTTGGCAATGTAGCTGCGCCCGAACGCTACGGCATCGATCAAACCACGCCCAATCAAGTCTTCGCCTTTCTCGGCGGTGTAGGCACCCGCAGCAATGATAACGCCCGGATAGGCAGCGCGGATCGCCTGGCGGAACTCGTCACGCAGCGGCTTGCCACCGGCCCAGTCCGGCTCGGAGAGGTGCAGGTAGGCGAGGTTGCGCTTGGCCAGTTCCCGGATCAGGTATAGCCCTGCGGCCTCTTGGTCTTCGCCATTGTCCACGCCATTGAACCCGCCCAGCGGGAACACGCGGATACCCACGCGCTCGGCGCTCCAGTTGGCAATCGCCGCGTCCACCGCTTCAAGCACGATGCGCGCCCTGTTTTCGATGCTACCGCCGTAGCGGTCCTCGCGCTGGTTGGCGCTCGGGGTAAGGAACTGGTGTAGCAAGTAGCCGTGGGCAGCGTGCAGTTCGATGAAGTCGAAGCCGGCTTCGCGGGCGTTGACCGCTGCCTGGCCGAAGTCGGCCACGATGCCAGCGATTTCGTTCTCGCTCAGTGCACGCGGTGCGGAGGTTTCAACGCGTACCAGGTTGCCTTGCTCGTCGCGCAGGGTGGTGCGGGCGTCGGCCGGTAGCGCCGAGGGTGCGACAGGCGCTTCGCCACCGGGTTGCAACGAGGTATGCGATACCCGGCCGGTGTGCCACACCTGCACGGCGCTGTGCCCGCCTTCGGCGTGAATGCCTGCGTTGATGTGCCTCCAGGCGGCGATCTGCTCGGCACTGTGAATGCCGGGCGAGCCGGAATAGCCTTTGGCCTGGAAAGAGATCTGGGTGGCTTCGGTGATGATCAGCCCGGCGCTGGCACGCTGGCGATAATACTCAGCCATCATGGTGGTTGGCACATCACCCGGCTCAAGGCTGCGCAAACGGGTGAGGGGTGCCATGAACACACGATTGGCCAAGGTGAGCGGGCCGACTTGCAGGGGTTGGAAGAGTCTCATTGCAGCTCCAGAGGTGAAAACCAATGGTGCGCACGATACCGGGATGATTGGGGAAAGGGGGGACCGGAAGCCCGGCGCAGGGCTCCCCAATGGTGTTGTCAGTACCGGCCTCTTCGCGGGTACAAGCGGGCGATCAGCTACGGGCCAGCCGCCCGCTTACATAGTGCGCCACATCATTGAACCCTGGCGTGGACGCATGCCCCGGCGTCACCAGCGAATCGATGAACGCTTCGTCCTCTGCCGTGATCTTCACCGCCAACGCACCACCATAGGTATCCCACTGCTCCTCGGTACGCGGCCCGACAATCGCCGAGCTCACCGATTGGTTGTTCAGCACCCAGGCGATGGCAAATTCGACAATCCCCACGCCCTTGGCCGCTACATAGGCCTGAAGCTGCCGAGCGATGGCCAGCGACTCCTGGCGCCACTCCACCTCCATGATACGTTTGTCCTGGCGGCCGGCGCGGCTGCCGGCATCGGGCACAGCACCCGGTGCATACTTGCCACTGAGTACGCCCCGGGCCAAGGGGCTGAATGGCACCACGCCCAGCCCGTGTGCGGCGGCTGCAGCCAGCTGCTCTGGCTCGGCCTGGCGGTTGACGATGTTGTACAGCGGCTGGCTTACCACGGGCTTCGGCACACCCAGTCGCTCGGCAATGTGGCAGACCTCGGCAATGCGCCAGCCACGGAAGTTGGACACTCCCCAGTAGCGGATCTTGCCTTGGCGCAGCAGGTCGCCCATCGCCTGTACGGTCTCTTCCAGTGGCACCTTGTGGTCTTCGCGGTGCAGGTAGTAGATGTCCAGATAGTCCATGCCCATGCGCGTCAGCGTGGCTTCCAGCGCGTTGAAGATGTGCTTGCGTGACAGGCCGCTGCGGTTTGGCAGGCCCTCGGCCGGGCCGAAACCGACCTTGCTGGCGACGATCCAGTCATGGCGATGGCGCGCCACTGCTTCACCGACGATCTCTTCCGAACGCCCGGCGTTGTACACGTCGGCGGTGTCGATGAAGTTGATGCCCTGGCCCCAGGCCTTGTCGATGATACGCAGGGCGTCTTCGGTGCTGGTCTGCTCGCCGAACATCATGCTGCCCAGGGTAAGGGCGGAAACCTGCAGGCCACTGTGGCCGAGGGGGCGGTAGATCATGCGCGTGAGTCCTTTTGCAGTCGGCTGATCCCGCTGTTTTACACACATCCGCCGGGCATTGAAAGGCAGCCTTCAGCCGATCAGCGCTAACGCCTCCTGCAGGCTCAACGGGCGCTTCAGGCGCTGCGAAAGCGTCGCCATGGCATCGGAATACCCTTGGGCGATAACCGCCTCGACCCTGTCATCCACACACTGCAAGGCAATGAAATCGCCTTGTTCCGGCCCACCGACGAACTCGATCCGGTTCCACTCCCGCGCATGGCCGAGCACTTCATAGGTACGACCGTGCTGGTAGGTCCAGAAGAAGGGTACATCGGCGTAGCGGCGCTGCTCGCCGAGCATGTTGGCGGCGGCGATCACCCCGTGTTGCTGGGCCAGGCGCCAGTGTTCGATGCGCACCGGGCGCCCCGAGAGCGGGAACGTGGCGATGTCACCGGCGGCCCACAAACCGTCGGCGGCGCGCAGTTCGGCATCGACCCGCAACGACTTGTCCTCGCTCAGCGGCACGCCCTGAAGGAAGGCGGTGGCCGGTTGCACGCCGGTGCCAAGCAATACCACTGGCGTTTGCAAGCGTTCACCGTTGGCCAACAGCACCGCCTCGATTTTGTCCCGGCCTTCGAACCGCTGGACCTGCGTGGGGCCATGGAAGGTGACGCCTCTGCGCTCATGCAGTTCGCGGATGCTGCGCCCGATGCGATCGCCTAGCTGCTTGGCAAGCGGGACCTCGTGGCGAGTCACTACATGCACCTGCACGCCGTACTCGTGCAGGGCCGAGGCCGCCTCCAGGCCGATGAAGCCATCCCCTACGATCACCGCCGGCTGGCCGGGCTCAGCTGCATCGAGCACCTGTGCGGCATCCTCCCGCGAGCGCAAGGTAAACACGCCCGGCAAGTCGACGCCGGGGATGTCGGGGCGCAGTGCCTTGCCGCCGCTGGCCAGCAGGCAGGCGTCGTAAGTGATTTGCTGGCCGTCGGCCATCATCAGTTGGCGTTTCTGGCTGTTCAAGCTGCGCACCTTACCGTGCTTACGCTCCAGCTGGCCCTTGCGCAGGGCGTCAGCTTCGAGCAACGCTGGCACTTCATCGGGCGCCATCTGCCCGGCAATCACGAATTTGCTCAGCGCGGTACGGTCGTAGGCCGGCTGGCGTTCCTGATCGATCCACAGCAACCGGCCAGCGAAGCCATGGGCCAGCAGAGTGGCAACTGCGGCGCTGCCGGCGGCACCGGCACCTATCACAACGAAGCAGCGGGCGTCGCTGTGCCTGGGTGGGTCGATGATGGGCAGCGGTTGGTCATCGACCCAGACTGCATCGTCCTTCACCCAAGCCTTGTAGCGGCGCAGGTCAGCCAGCGCAGGGGGTTCGCAGACCACCCCGTCATCGACGGCGAATGCAGCCTTGTGCCAAGGGCAGACCAGCAGGCCGCCGCAGACCACGCCTTCGTCCAGCGGGGCACCTGCGTGGGGGCAGTTGCCCTGGTAGGCATGAACCTGATTGCCCTGGCGGATGAGGATGAGCTCTTCATTGCCGGCCTGGACGCGCAGGGGGCGGTGTTCGTCGAGTTGGGCCAGGCTGGCCACGGCGTGCTGGGTCATGGAGTTCTCCAAAGGGGCCTTTGGAACCATTTGACGCTTGGGTTGGGGAGGGGATGCGTTGATCTGACGACCGGCAGAGCCGGGCTTGGGGCGCTACGCGCCCCATCGCCGGCAAGGCCAGCTTCCACAAGAAGACAGTTGCTCCCACAAGTTGACGCCAAATCACTACGTTGTTCTATGAGAGCAGGTTCAACTGGCCCGTGCAGAACTCAGCGCACCTGCCCGTGTGACACGCAGGGCCACCAGGCTACCCAGCACGATCAGCGCTGCCAGCGAGTACAGTGCGGCGTCGGTGGAGCCGGTCTGATCCTTGATAAACCCCACCAGGTACGGGCTGAGGAAGCCTGCCATCTGGCCCACGGAGTTGATGATCGCCAGGCCAGCGACTGCTGTGCCGGCGCTGAGCAGCGTGGTAGGCATGGGCCAGAACATCGGCAGGCCGGTCAGCGCGCCCATGGTGGCGATGGACAGGCCTAGAATGGCAACGGCCGGGTTGCCGGCGAAGTTCACCGCAATCAGCAGGCCAACGGCACCCATCAGCATCGGCACCACCAGGTGCCAGCGGCGCTCGTTGCGCAGGTCCGCCGAGCGGCCGCAAAGGATCATGAACACACCGGCCAACAGGTACGGGATCGCGCTGAGCCAGCCGATCAGCAGCGGGTTGTCGAAGCCCATGCTCTTGATGATCGACGGCAGCCAGAAGTTGATCGCGTAGACACCACTCTGGATACAGAAGTAGATAAAACCAAAGGTCCAGATCAGTGGGTGGGTCAGCACCGCGAGCACACCCTCGCCGGTGGTGGCGGGCTTGCTTGCTGCGTCGGCCTCCAGGTCGGTGGCGATCATCTGGCGTTCGGCCGGGCTTAGCCAGGCAGCTTTCTGGTAGCTATCGCTGAGCAGGAACACGGCCAGCACCCCGAGGGCAACAGTGGGCAGGCCCTGGATCAGGAACATCCATTGCCAGCCGGCCAAGCCATGCTGGCCGGCGGCGAAGTGCTGGAGGATCCAGCCGGAAAACGGCCCGCCGAGCAGGCCCGACACCGGGATCGCCGACATGAACAGGGCCATGATGCGTCCGCGACGGGCGGCCGGGAACCAGCGCGAAAGGTACAGCACCACGCCCGGGAAGAAGCCTGCTTCGGCAGCGCCGGTCAGTAGCCGCAGGGCGTAGAATTCGGTCGGGGTAGTGACGAACAGCAGGCAGGTAGACAGGCTGCCCCAGGCAATCATCATCAGCGCAATCCAGCGCCGCGGGCCAAAGCGGTTGAGTGCCAGGTTGCTTGGCAGGCCGCAGAGCACATAACCAATGAAGAAGATGCCGGCGCCAAGGCCGTACACTGTTTCGCTGAATTTCAGGGCGTCGAGCATTTGCAGCTTGGCAAAGCCGACGTTGACGCGGTCCAGGTAGTTGAACAGGTAGCAGATGAAAATGAACGGAATCAGCCGCAGGGTGATGCGCCGGTACAGCGCGTTGCGGGTGATGTCCGTGCCTTGGTCAGGGGCTGGGCTGTGTGCCATGATCGGGTTCTCTGTTGTTATGGTTTTTGCCGCGTCGCCTGTTCCGGCGCTCGCTCTGACGAGTCTCGGGGACTGCGGCTAGCCTGTCTTTGTGCTTTTGCACAGTGCCTGGTTCAGGCTGCTGTGCCCGAGCCCAAAAGCCTAACCCCTAAAGGACCACGCAATGTTCGAACTCGACCATGACCTGGCGCAGGATATCGTTGACCGGGCGATGGCCATCTTGCCGTGCAACGTCAATGTCATGGACAGCCAGGGCTTGATCCTGGGCAGCGGCGAACCGGAGCGCATCAACACCCGCCACGAAGGGGCGCAACTGGTTTTGGCCAACGGCCGAATTGTCGAGCTGGATACCGACGCTGCCAAATGCCTGAAGGGCGTGCAGCCCGGGGTGAACTTGCCACTGATGCTCGATGGCCGGCTGATGGGCGTACTGGGCCTGACCGGTGACCCGCAGCAGGTGCGCACCTATGGGGAGCTGGTACGCATGACCGCCGAGATGCTGTTGGCCCAGCGCCACTTACAGGCTGATCAGCAATGGCGACGGCAGCGCTGCGATGATCTGCTGGCGTTGTTGCTGGGTGGTAGCGGTGATTCACCTCGGCTGCTCGACGAAGCCCGGCAGTTGGGCCTGAAGCCTCAACTGCCACGGGTGCCGGGCCTGTTCGAGCTGGCCTCGGGTCCCCCTGCCGAGGCGTTGTCGGCGTGGTTGATGAGCCGGTACCCGGACAGCTGGTGTGTCAGCCCGGCCCGCCAGTCATTGCTATGGTGCCGGCCAGCCGGTGTGGCACTGGATGAATCGCGCCTGCTGGAGCGCCTGCAACGCCATGGCTGGGACGTGGAGCGGCTGGCCTTGGGCAGTGCCGCGCAAAGCCTGGAGCAGCTGCGCCGGGGCTACCGCCGGGTACGTGACTTGCTGGCCTATGGCCGCGAGGTATTGCCCACCGAGCGCTTGCTCAGCCTGCAGCGCTACAGGCTGCCGGCGCTGTTGTGGCGCCACCGCAATGATGACGCGCTGGATGAGCTGCTGGAGCCGCTGCAGCGCATTCGCGCCAGGGACAACAGCGGGCAGTTGCTCACCACCCTGCGTGCCTGGTGTGCCCACGACGGTCAGAGCCAGGCCTGTGCCGATGCCCTGGGTATCCACCGCAACAGCCTGCGCTACCGCCTGGAGCGGATTGCCGAGCTGGGCGAGGTCGACCCGCTACGCATGGAAGGGATGCTTAGTTTGTATCTGGGGTTGCAGCTGTTGCCAGCAGATTGACGCGATTCCCGTAGGCGCAGCCTTGTGCTGCGAAAGGGCCGCTCAGGGCGAAAAACCCGCTCCGACCATGCGGGCCTCTTCGCAGCACAAGGCTGCTCCTACAAGGCGGGAAAGCAGTTACGAAGGCATCCGCCCAAACAACCCGTCCGGCGTTTTGTGCATTTGACCGAGGCCCCTTTGCCGAACAGCTGTCAGCATGCCGCTCATCAGGACAGGAGAATCCCCATGAAGATCGTCATCGCCCCCGACTCGTTCAAGGACAGCCTCGACGCTGCCGGTGTCGCCCGCGCCATCGCCGCAGGCCTGCGTGCAGCATGGCCGGACGCTGAACTGGTTGAGTGCCCGATGGCTGACGGCGGCGAGGGCACCATGGAGGCAATCCTGGCCGCCAGCCACGGCGAACTGCGCCGCCAGGCCGTGCGCGGGCCACTGGGGCAAACCGTGGAGGCCGGCTGGGGATGGTTGCCAGAAAGCCGCACGGCAATCATTGAAATGGCCCAGGCCAGTGGCCTGCAACTGGTACCAACCGGCCAGCGCGATGCTTGCCGCAGCAGCACCTGGGGCACCGGCGAGCTGATTGCCGCAGCCCTTGCCGCCGGTGCGCAACGGGTAGTGCTGGCCATCGGCGGCAGTGCCACCAACGATGCCGGCAGCGGTATGTTGCGTGCACTCGGCCTGCGCCTGCTGGACGCGGATGGGCAAGCGCTGGACGAGGGCGGCCTGGCCCTGGCCAAGCTGGCCCGCATCGACGCCAGCGACCTCGACCCACGGCTCGCCGAAGTGCAATTTGAAGTGGCGGCCGACGTCGATAACCCGCTGTGTGGCGCCAATGGTGCTTCGGCGATCTTCGGCCCGCAGAAGGGGGCCAACCCGCAGCAGGTGCAGGCGCTGGACCAGGCGCTGGGCCATTTTGCCGACCATTGCGCACAGCTACTGGGTGAGGACGTGCGCGATTACCCAGGGTGTGGCGCCGCCGGTGGCATGGGCTTCGCGGCGCGGGCCTTCATGGGCGCACAGTTCCGCCCTGGGGTGGAGGTAGTGGCCGAGCTGGCCGGCCTCGATGCATTGGTGCAGGGGGCAGATCTGGTGGTGACTGGTGAAGGCCGTTTCGATGCCCAGACACTGCGAGGCAAGACGCCGATGGGGGTGGCCCGGGTAGCCAAGCGTCATGGCGTGCCGGTGGTGGTGCTGGCCGGTACTTTGGGTGAGGGTTATCAGCAGTTGTATGACCATGGGGTCGATGCTGCATTTGCGTTGGCCAGCGGGCCGATGAGCCTGGAGCAGGCGTGTGCCGATGCTGCGCAGCTGCTGCAGGCGCGGGCTTGTGACATTGGTCGGCTGTGGCACGTTGCAAAGCGAACATGAACATCGTGTAGGAGCGACACTAGGCCGCTCCTGCAAAAGCTTCACTCCTGCGTCTCGAACATGGCAATGAAGTTGGCCAGTGCTGGCGAAGCGTTCTGGGCGTTCCATTTCATGTACAGGCCGATCCCGGGGGCGGGTTGCTCATCGATAGGGCGGATCGGGCAAAACTGCACGCGTTCGCGCGGGGTTGAGCCAACGAACGAGGCCGGTACAAGGGCCACGCCAAAACCGCATGCCACCAGGCCCAGCAGTGTATGGATCTGCGCCGCCTCCTGCACGACCTTGGGATGAAAACCCGCCGCCTCGCACAGCGCGATCAACTGCGCGTGATAGCCACCGCCCAAGGCTTGCGGGGTGAATACGAAATCCTCATCGGCAAACTCGCGCAGGTCGACTTCCCGCTGTTGCGCCTTGACGTGGCTGGCGGGCATGGCCATGACGATCTGCTCATCAAGCAACAACCGTGCTTCAAGGGTGCCAGCCGGCAGCGGCAGCCTGCGCATGAAGCCGATATCCGCCTCACCGGCCAGCAAAGCCTTGGCCTGCGACGCGGATGGCATCTCGCGAATGGTCAACTGCACGTTCGGGTAAGTCTCGCGAAAACGGCGCAAGCTGCCAAGTAGCGAGTCGTAATAGGCGATGGAAATGGCCGTGATGGTCAGCTTGCCGCTGACCCCTGCAGATACATTACGGGCGTACTCGATCCCCTTTTCCAGCTCAGCCAGCGTGCGGTAAGACGCGTCGAGAAACGCTGCACCCGCGGCGGTCAGGCGCACCCCGCGCTTGTTACGCAGCAGCAGGCTGAAACCCAGTTTTTCTTCAAGGCGGTTGATGGCCTGGCTCAGCGGCGGCTGCGCCATGTGCAGGCGCTCGGCGGCCTTGTGAAAGTGCAATTCTTCGGCCACAGCGATGAACTGCCTGAGCAAACGTGTTTCGATCATTCAGCATTCCTGCAGCATGGCCAGTTGGCGGTGATATCCAGGAGATATCAAACGTGCATGCTTTTAATATTAAGTCATAGATTTGATTGTTGATATCGTAAAAAGGAGAATTGAAGGTGGTCTGAAATGCCCGTTACAAAGCCTTTCCATAACAAAGTTGCGGTCATCACCGGTGCCGCACAAGGCCTTGGCCTTGCCTATGCCATGGCGTTGGCCGAGCGCGGCGCGCGTGTAGTCATCAGCGATTTGGGCACCGACAGATCCGGGCAAGGCCAGGACGCCTCGGCGCTCGAACATGCACTGACGGCCATGCGAGGCAAAGGTTTTGCTGTGGTTGGACACGCCGGCCAACTGGAGAACGAGGGCACCTGCAAGCAACTGATCGAGCTGGCTATCGAGCATTTCGGTGCGCTGGATATCCTCATTCACAATGCCGGCTGGGTCGACTACCAGCGTATCGAGGATCAGGAAGCCGCCTTTCTGCAACGAGCGCTGGGCATCAATGTGCAGGCGCCCGTGTGGCTGGCCAAGCATGCCTGGCCGCACCTCAAGCGCTCCGCAGCGCCGCGGGTAGTGCTGACGACCTCGGACCGGGCCATGTACCAGCGCTATGCGCAGCCTGGCCTGGTGGCCTATGCCGCCGGCAAGATGGCCCAGGTCGGCATCATGAACGCCCTGAGCATGGAGGGCCAGGAGCACGGCATCCTGGTCAATGCCATTTCACCGGTCGCGAAAACCCGCATGTGGGGCATCAGCCAACCGCCAGAAGAACTGAAACCCGAGTGGGTCACGCCCGGCGTGCTGTACCTGGCCAGTGCGCTGTGCCATGACACCGGCTACATCTTGCGCGCCAGCAACGGCCAGTTCACCGCCACCCGCTTTAACGAAAACAGCGGCGTCAGCTACCCCCGGGACCTGGGCCGTGTGCAGGCCGCTGACCTCGCGCAAGTGGCCGAACGCTGGAACCGCATCAAGGAATGCAACTACGTGCCGGTCAAAGTCGCCAACACGTGCGCGGACCTGGGCGAAAGCCTGGTCTGGGATGAGCGCACCGGCGCGTTGTACTTCGTCGATATTTCTGGCGGGCGCATCAACTGCCTGACAGCCGATGGCGACGTCCACACCCTTTACGCGTCAGCCGCGCGCATTGGCGCGCTGGCGTTGACCGACCGGGGTAACCTGATTTTTACCGAAGACGCCAGTGTGGCTATCTTCGACGTGCCGGCGCGCAAGGTGAGCCAGCATTCGGCATCAGTCCATCCGCGTTCGACCTACCGTTTCAACGACGGTGCTTGCGACCCGCAAGGCCGCTTCGTAACTGGCCTGATGGACGAAGTACCCAGCGGCAATACCGGGGCACTGTTCCGCTTCGACGGGCAGTTGAGCGACCAGGTGATCCATGACGACATGGCGTTGCCCACTGGCCTGGCCTGGTCGCAGGACGGCCATACGGTGTACTTCGTCGATTCGGCGGCGCGTGCCATCTACCGCGCCGAGTACCTCGTCGAAGGCCGGCTTGGCGCGGTCACGCTGTTTGCCGAAACCCCGGCCGAACTGGGGCGGCCGGATGGTCTGGCCCTGGACCGCGAAGGCGGGCTGTGGGTGTGCCAGTACCATGGCAGCTGCCTGCTGCGTTATGACCGCCACGGCCACCTGACCGACCAGGTGTTGATGCCGGTGCCATGCCCCACCAGTTGCTGCTTTGGCGGGCCCGGTTTGAACACCTTGTACATCAGTACCGCGCGATTCGACATGAACCCCGAAGAACTGCACCATTATCCCGATGCGGGCGACCTGTATGCCATTCGCCCGGAAACTGGCGGCGTTGCCCGGCACAGCTTCAAGGAATAAGCCGTGGCGTCTGGCTGGCCGGTAAAACGGCCAATTCGCCAAAGCGCTGGGCCGAGTCGATATAGCGCAAGGCCGACTTGGCGTCTTTCCAACCCACATAGCTCATCAGCGACTTCAGTTCCCAGCCATTGGCGGTTGCCCAGGTGGCGAAGCCACGCCGTAACGAGTGGCCGGTATACAATGCCGCCGGAACCCCGGCACGCTCCAGCATGCGCCGCAGCAGGCCGACCAGGCTGTTGCTGTTGAGCGCGCTGTCACCGAGGTTGCCCCAGCGGTCGAGCTTGCGGAACACCGGCCCATGGGCAATGCCGGCGACCTCCAGCCATTGCAGGTAGGCCGTGACCGGGCACAAGGCTTTCAGGGCAGGGGTGCGATGTTGCACGCCCAGGGCTTCTCGGTCGCCCTTGCTGCGCGGCAGGAACAACGTGATACCGACACCGGCTTCAGCCTGGATATGCTCGATGCGCAGGCGCGCCAGTTCATCACCGCGAAAGCCACGCCAGAAACCCAGCAACAGCAGCGCACTGTCACGGCGGGCCCGGCGCAGGGCGGCCAGGTCGTGATGTTCACGTGCCTGGCGGGCCTCCTCTTCGAAACAGGTCACCGCAGTTTGCAGGTGCTGCAACAACAGCGGGGCTGCCTGCTTGGGCGGCGTCGGGTGCAGGGTGCGGATACCGCGGAGCACCTGGCGCACCAGCGGCGCCTTGGTCGGGTCGGGGAAGCCTTGGGCGACGTGCCATTGGCTGAGCGCAGCCAGGCGCTGGCGCAGGGTGCTGACAGCATGCTGGTCGGCGTGGTCGACCAGGTAGCGGGCAATACTCTCGGCGGTGGCCGGCAGAAAACCGCCCCAGTGGGATTCAAAGTGTTCGATGGCAGCCTGGTAGCTGCGCCGGGTGTTGTCACGGGTGGCGGCGCGAAGGTAGCGCTCGATATCGGTCATGGTGCGGGTGTCGGTGGGTGATGGGTACACGATAAACCGAATCAAGGGATATTGCATGCCAGCGCGGTTTCTGTAGGCGCAACGCGTCAGCTGGGGTCAGTGGGGCAACCATAGTCGGCCTGGCCAGCACTGCGGGTCAGCGCCGGTGTGCGCATTACACGCATGCTTTCTCCTCGAAGCCATTGAAAGGCGGATATTCGTGCAACTGCGCCGGCGACAGTGGCCGACTGAAGTGGTAACCCTGGGCGATATCACAACCGGCGAGCTTGAGGCACACCACCTGTTCGCGGGTTTCTACGCCTTCGGCGACCACTTCCAGGCCCAGGCGCTTGGCCAGGATGATGGTGGAGGACACGATCGGGCTGTCATCAGGGCTGTTGGACAGTGGCGCGATCAGCGATCGATCGATCTTCAGCTTGCTCAATGGCAGCGAATGCAGATGGGCGAAGCCGGCGTAGCCGCGGCCGAAGTCATCCAGGCTGATGCCCAGGCCCGCGCCGCGCAGTCTGTGAAGGTGCGCCACGGCCGTACCTTCGGGGTCGAGAATGGTGGTTTCGGTAATTTCCAGCTCCAGCCGCTGCGGGGCAATGGCATACCGTTGCAGTTCGCTCAGCAGCCGCGAAGCGAAATCGCCTTGGCGCAGTTGCAGGGCGGATACATTGACGGTCAGTCGCGTTCCCCGGCCTTGGGCGTCCCAGCCCGCCAAAGCCTCACAGGCCAGGCGCAACACCTCCCAGCCCAGCTCGACAATAAAGCCGCTGCGCTCTGCCAGGTCGATGAAGCGGTCCGGGTACAGCAGGCCAAATTCGGGGTGGTCCCAACGCACCAGCGCTTCATAGCCCAGTACCTGTTGGGTGTCGAGGCGGATTTGCGGCTGGTAGTGCAGCACGAATCGGCGCTCGGCCAAGGCGCTGCCGAACGCCTGTTCGAGGGTGAAGGCCTGGATGTCGGCCAGGTTCAGCGAGGCGTCGAAGAAGCGGTACTGGGCCCGACCGGCCTGTTTGGCTGAATACATCGCGGCGTCGGCACTGCGGATCAAGCTGTCGATGTCCTGGCCATCGCGCGGGCAGATGCTCACGCCCACGCTTGGGCTGGTGTTGACCTCCTGGCCGTCAAGGGCATAGGTGGCCGACAACCGCTGGACCAGCTCACGGACCCAGGCATTGATCTGGTCTTCGCTGCGTTCGCCCGCCAGCAACACCACAAATTCGTCGCCGCCAAAGCGCGAAGCCTCGTCGCCGGGCTCCAGCAAACGCTGGATGCGCCCGGCCACGGCCTGTAGCAGGAGGTCGCCGATCTTGTGCCCGAGCGAATCGTTGATCGACTTGAAGCGGTCCATGTCGATGAACAGGATCGCCATCAACTGGCGCTTGCCACGCTGGCGGGTCAGCGCCTGGCCGGCCACCTCGACGAACTGGCGGCGGTTGTGCAGCCCGCTGAGGTGGTCGGTGGCGGCGGCATGGCTGCTGCGCCGGTGTTCGTCCTCAAGACGGCCGATAAGTTGCTGGTTTACCTGCTGGGCATGCTCCAGTGCGCTGAAGGCCTCCTGGCGCTTGCGCAAAAGACGCAAGGTCCATAGCAGGCTGGCGATGATCATCAGCGTCATGCTCAGGTTCAACCAGAATTGTCGGAAATAGGCCAGGGCCGAAGGTGCGAGGATGTCCTCCTGGCGCTGGCTGACCACTACGCTGAACCCGCGCTCTGGCACATGTCGGTAGAGGCTCTGGTACGCACCGCCGGCCGCGTATTGGGTGAGCAGGCCAGTGTTGCTACCGGTATCTGGCAGTTCTGGCAGCAACACATCGCCGGCGCCCACCACGCCGCTGGTGTCTATGCGCAGCCGCTCCAGGCCGTCATCCTGCAGCAGGCGCACCAGCCCGCTGCTACCCAGATCGATATGCTGAAACAGCACCGCCAGGTAGCCGATGTCCAGTTGGACAACCAGGATGTTTTCGATTTCGCGGCCGGGCAGGTCGGTCAACGGCAGCAGAAAGGGCAGCCGCCAGTCGGGCAGGGCGGCCTGCTGGCCCGGCGGCTGCACGTTGGGTAGAAAGGGCTTGAATCCATAACGGGCTACGTGCCTTTGCAGCTGGCGTAACCAATCCTCGGGCAGCGCGGTGGCTTCGTCGGTATGGCTGGCTGACAACAGCCGGCCTTGCCGGTCGTAAAGGCTCATGCGCTTGAACACCGGGTCTTCGGCCAGTATCCGCGCCAGGCTGAAATTGCCCTGGCGCAGCACTTTCATGTCGTCCTGGGTGACCCGGCCAACGGCCTGGGCGCGGTCGACCAACTGGCGCAGGCTTTCGCCCACGATACTGGCCAGGTTCAAGTGCTCGGCGGCCTTGGCCGACAACGCGTCCTGGCGGGCAGCGGCTTTCTGCGTCATGTGCAGCCCCCACAGAAAGGCGAGGGTGGCGGCACACAGCATCAAGATCAGCAGTCGCAGGAGGCTGGCGGAGGAAAGCGAACGGCGTATCACTGCTGATAGTTCCCGACCCTGGGTGATGCTCCAAAAATACGACAAGGAGGTGACAGGTTGATGACTAATGGCTAATTGCCTTTAAGGGTTTCCTGTATGTGCCAGGGGCGCCTGCAGGCGTGCGGTTTCTTCCTCGATGTAGCTCATCAGTGCGCTGATTTCGGCATCGCCCAGGCGCATGTTGGGCATGGCCAGCCGGTTGTACTGCTCGTACAGCAGCATGGCCAAGGGGTCTTTCTCTGCGAGCATCTGGTCGGGCGCCTTCAACCAGCGGGTCAGCCAGCTGGCGTCACGCTGTCGGGTCACCCCCAGCAGGTCCGGGCCAATACCGGGCTGCCCTGGCTCGGTGTTGCCCAGGGTATGGCAGGAGGAGCAGCGGGTGCGGAAGATTTGCTCACCACTGCTGGGTGGCCGTATCTCGGGGGCCTGGGCGTAGTCATTGCTCATGGCGCTGGCCTGCTTCCAGTTGTGCAGGCTGTTGCCCAGCCGGTCCGCGAGAATGTACGGGCTTTCGAAGGGCGAGGCTTTCATCCAGCGGCCGGTGGCCTGGTTGCCGATGATAAGGCTCAGGTTGTGGTCTCTGGAACGGCCGTTTTCCAGGCCTTCGATCCACAGCCCCAGGCTACGGCGCAATTGCTCGATGTCGTCGGGCTCGCCGGTGAGCAGCGTCCAGCCAGGGCCGATGCCGAATTTTTCGGCGTAGCGCTTGAGGGTAGCTGGGGTGTCGTTGTAGGGGTCGATGCTGATGGAATAGAAGTAAATGTCCTTGCCGACCCGGTCCCCCAGAATCTTCTGCACCTGGCGCAAGCGCGCAGTTTCCACCGGGCAGGAGTCGGAGCAGCCGGTGAAGATGAAGTTGATGGCGACTACCTTGTCCTTGATCAGGTCGTCGAAGAAATGCACCTTCTCGCCGTCCTGGGTAAGCAGCGGGATATTCGGTAAGTAGCCGGCGCCCCAAGGGCTTGCGGTTTCTTCGGCCAACGGTTGTTGCGGCTGCAGTGGCCATAACGGAATGCTGGCGGCAAATACCGCGAGCACCAGCAGGAAACGCCATGAGCCGGGCATGATGCGATCCTCGTTGTTGGGTAAAAGGGGCCGCACAGCGACCCCTGCATTGCACTCACTGGTATTTGACTGGCGCTGTCACCGTTTGCCCCAGCGTCGATTTCACGGTAACTGTCGCGGGTGTGGCCGGGCCAAAGCCGGTAGTGGTCACAGACACCCGCCAGCGGGCGCCCGTAGTCGCGGCCGTCAGCGTGGCGTTGCCCAGGCTTACCGGGCCGCCGGTGGTTGCCGCAGTCACACTGATGCTGTTGCCCGTGGCGACCGTGGTCGTCCCCTGCACATCCCAGGTGAAGCGGTTGCCACTGCGCACCTGCACCGTGGCACTGCTGACCTGGATCTGGTCGACCGCCGCCGCCGCAGTCACAGCGATGCTGACTGTGGCCGGGGTCAACGACTCGGCCCCCTTGGCATCGCGCGCCGTGTAGTTGAAGCTGGCAGTGAACGGTGTGGCGAACGTGGCAGGTGGGGTGTAATTCACCAGGGTGCCGTCGGTGCTGACGGTACCCTGACCGGAGTCCGGCTGGGTGAGACCGGTCACGGTCAGCGGTACGTTGCCGTCCGGGTCGGAGTCGTTGGCGAGCACGTTCAGGGTGATAGGTTTGCCAGCGGTAGTCGCTGCACTGTCATTGGCTGCGACGGGGGGCTTGTTGGCCGGGTCATCGGTGTCGTCATGGCCTTTGGTACGGAAGGTCGGCAGGCCGACCGAAGCCATGTATTGCACGCCATCCCAGCCTGGCAGCGGGGTTGGCATCACCTGGAACTGCCCCGGGTGCTCAATGTCCCAGCGCAGTAGCATGGACGAGTCCTCATGCTGGGTGTTGTGGCAGTGCTCCATGTAGGTGCCGGCGAACTCGCGGAAGCGGATGGCCATTTCCACCTCTCCCGAAGAATCGGCTTCTGGCCCGATCCGGTACACGTCTTTGCGCGCCCATTTTTCCCATTCCGGTGGCGCCTTGCCGTCGCGGCTAAGAATCACGCCTTCCTCGAAATGCACGTGCACCGGGTGGCTCCAGCCATTGCCGCCGTTGACGATTTTCCACACCTCCAGGGTGCCGTCGCCGCTGAACCCACCGTCGGTGGACTGGTTGGCCAGTTGCGGTGCCGCACTGATGCGTCGTGGGTCCATGCTGTAACCGAAGCCGCCATCGGTCTTGATGGTCCACGGGCTGGTGTCGGTACCGTCGGAGCGGCCAAAGATGAACGCGCGGTGGCGGGCATCCTTGAGTCTGGCCTGGTCGGTCGCGGCGTTGCGGTCAATGGGCAGTGGCAGCATTTTCAGGCCTGCGGCCTTACCTGGCTTGGCGGGCTCGTAGGCCACCGGGTCCATGCTCAGGTCCTGGCCGGTGTAGGGCTGCACCAGCAGTTGCAGAAACTTGCCGACTGCTGGGTCGCCTTTGTCCCACTGCGGGCCTTTGTTGGTCTGCTTGATCACGGCTTTGTACTTTTCCGACAGCACGTCGGCCAGCGAAATCGTACCTTCCGGGCCCTTGCCGGTGCGATGCTCTTCCAGGTTGACGAAGTACAGCTTGTCGCCTGCCTTGATGCCATTCTTGGCAAAGTTGATGATGATGTCGTAGCGCTCGGCGATGCCTTGCAGCGGCAGGATGCCATGGTTGTCCTGCAGGTTGCCGTCGCCGTTCAGGTCCATGGTCCCGTCGAAGGGCACGGCGTGTTCCATGATGTTGCCGTCGTTGGCGATCATGTGGAACGGCACCCGGGCATACGACAGGTTGGAGCCGGAGGGGCCTTTGAACTCCCCACTGGTACCGGCAATTTCCCGCACCACGGCAAACTTGAAATAGCGCGACACCGAGCCGTTGAGGATGCGGAAGCGGTAGCTGCGCGCCCGCACCTTGAGCCTGGGCTGGTACTGCCAGTTGACCAGAATCTGGTCACCGAGGAAGCCATCGGTGTTGAACGGGTTGAACCACAGCTGGCCGTTGGCATCCCAGGCCTTGTCGGCAATCACCAGGTTGACGTCGTAGTCACGGTTACCCCATGGCATGCCGGAGCCACTGGGGAAGCGCAGGTTGACGCCATCCTGCAGCGCCTCGTTACCGCGGTCCAGGGCGCTGTAGTAGTTCATCATCACGGCGTTGCCCTTGTAGACGTTCTGTGCCGTGAAATCCATCATGTGGTCGTGGAACCAGTGGGTGCTCATGGTTTCACGCCAGTCGCCGCGAATCTTGATGCTGCCGTTCTGGCAGGCTTTCAGGCCCGGCGTGCCGTCGTTGACGAACAGGGTTTCGCCCGGTGAGCAGGGGAAGGCTGCCCGCGGATCCTGGGCACGGGTGTTGATGGTGTCGTAGCCGGCCAGTTGCACTGGCCAGCGGTAGTCGTAGTACTGCCCCGGGAAGAAGTAGGCGTTGGCGAAGCCATCGCTCTCTGCCGGGGAGTGGCCATTGTGCTCGTGCGTCGAGATGGTGTGCAGGCCAAAGCCACCGTTGGCCGAGGGGTCGATGGGCAAGGCGTTGTAATGGCGCATCAGGATCGGCTGGCCGTAACGTACCATCAGCAGTTTGGGCGGGAAGGTGCCGTCGAATGTCCACAGTGATTTGTGGTTCTGCAAGGGCATATTCGGGTGAAAGCGCGTGTCAATGCCCTTGGTGGTGCCCAGCGTAGTGGGGATGTCGGAGGTCTGGTAGTACAGGCCGCCGGGTGCAAACTCGCCAGACGCATAGTTATGCAGCTGTTTGCGATCACGCAGACCGAGGTTGATACGCGCCCCGGCCTGGGCGGTCTTGAACGCCGCCTGCGGGTAGAACTCGTTCCAACGCTGGTGCGACCAGGCTTTTCCTGGTGGCCGGCCTTCAGCAGGCGAGCCGACCGGCTGGCGGTTGAGGAACATTTCGATCTGCGCCTTCCAGGGGTTGCGGTCCAGCACATTGGCGTACTGGCTCGGGTACGGATACAGGCCGGGCTGCTTGAGGAACGCTTCCAGGGCCGTACCACTTGGCCCGCTGCGCGCGACGACGTTGGGGTCCTGCGCCGGGGCCGCGCCGAGGGTGGGGACGGGAAAGGTAAGCTCCGGCGCCGGCGCCGGCGTGGTCGGGTCGAGCTTCTCTGGCCCGAATTCTTCGAACAGCAACAATTGCTGGGTGAAGGGTTGGGCTCCGAACAGTGGGCTGGGTTTGCCGTTGGTGGGGTACCTGTCCGAGGTTTGCAGTGCAGGCGGCAGCACGTTGTCTATCCGCACTGTATCGCGGTCGCCGTGCGCGCCATCGACCAGCTCCAGCGCGCCTTCGTTGGCTTCGGGCAAGGTACTGAGGTTGAGCAAGGCCGGAGTCGGGTCAGCCGGTTGCTCGGTGTAGGCCGATGGATCGGTCGGCGGCGGCTGACTGTTGTCGTCAAGGGGCGAGGCCATGACCGTGATCAGCCCGAGGCTGACCATCAGCGCAGTGACTGAAGAAAGCTGGAATGCGTACCTAACAGGGTGGATCACGGCATGTGTTTTCATTGCCTTGTGCCTCGCTCGCGGCTGCATGGCTCTAAGCCATCAATGGCGTTTTGCCCGATAAAAGGCCCTGAGCAACGGCTGTGCCAACAACTGTTTCAGTAATGCTTTGTTAAACAAATCCTTGTGGCACCTGAGGTGCGCTAAATGACGGGGCGTCAAGAATGGGTATAAGTCCCCACTGGCGGGGACCCAATGCCCACTGGATGGGTGGATTGGGGCGTGACACACCCGGCGCGCTGCGGTATATGTGTGGGCTACCAAGGGGAGCCCGGCAAAGGGCTGAGAAACCGCTGAACGCTGCAGCGCGGTGACCCTTCGAACCTGATCCGGATCATGCCGGCGAAGGGATGGGGCTTGTAACCTGCCTTTTTGCCGGCCTCACTGCGAGGCCCGTCCATGTCAACTGCCAAGGTCTCGCTGTCACCTTCATCAAGGACAGCATCATGACCGAACGTTTCAGCCAGTCACTGCGCCGCCAGAGCGAACCAACCTGGTCGGCGGCCGTTGGCCACCGTTTCGTGACCCAATTGTGCGACGGCAGCCTGCCGGACCCGATCATGGTCGACTATCTGGTGCAGGACCATCGCTTTCTCGACAGCTTCCTGACCCTGCTGGGCGCAGCCATCGCCACCGCCGATACATTCGAGGCGCGCCTGCGCTTCGGCCGCTTTGCCGGGATGATTTCCAGCGATGAAAACACCTACTTCCTGCGGGCCTTCGAGGCGCTGGATGTAAGCCCGGCGCAACGTAGTGAGCCGGCCGATACGGCGCCCACCGCAGGGTTCAAGGCCATCATGCGCGAAGCGGCAGCCACCCGCTCCTATGCAGCAGCGCTGGCGGTACTCAACGTTGCCGAAGGCCTGTACCTGGACTGGGCGCTGAAAGCGCCGAAACCCATGCCGCAGAACTTCGTCCATGCCGAATGGATCACCCTGCACGACAACCCGGCATTCCAGGCCTTCGTTGCCTTCCTGCAGGCCGAACTGGACCGTGTCGGCCCGCAGCACGCCGCACTGGCCAGTGACTTCTACCAGCGCACGGTTGCGTTGGAACTGGCCTTCTTCGATGCCATCTACCCGCAGAGCAAATGAGCATGGATATCTTCGATCGCCTCAAGGCCGCAGCCACGCAACAGTGGCGCCGTTACGTAGACCATGATTTCGTGCGGCAGATGGGAGAGGGCACGCTGAGCGAGGCCGCGTTCCGGACGTACCTGGTGCAGGATTACCTGTTCCTGATCCAGTTCGCCCGCGCCTGGGCACTGGCGGCCTACAAGAGCCGCCGGCCGGACGACATCCGCGCCGCGCAGGCCGGGTTGGCGGCAATTCTGGATGAAACCGAACTGCACGTGCGTCTGTGCGCCCGGTGGGGGCTGACCCAGGCCGACATTGAGGCCGCGCCAGAACACCAGGCCACGGTGGCATACACCCGCTACGTGCTGGACTGCGGCGCTGCCGGCGACCTGCTGGAGCTGCACGTGGCACTGGCACCTTGCGTGATTGGCTATGCCGAAATAGGCCGGACCCTGGCCGAGCAGATTGGTGATTTGAGCAACCACCCGTACCGCGAGTGGATTGGCGAGTATGCCGGGGAAGGCTACCAGGGGGTGGCGGCGGCAGCGCGCAAACACCTGGATGAGCTGGCGGCGCGGAGCATGACCGAGCAGCGGTTTGCCGATTTGGTGGGAATTTTTGGCCAGGCGTCCAGCCTGGAGGCGGACTTCTGGCAGATGGGGCTGGACGGGGTGGCGTAGCCCCCCGGGGCCGCTTTGCGCCCCATCGCCGGCAAGCCGGGCTCCCACAGAGACCGCGCAATGCTCGAAGGGTTGTACCGTACCTGTGGAAGCCTGGCTTGCCGGCGATGGGCTGCGCAGCAGCCCAAAAGTGCTTGGTCGACTGGGTGAATCCTACCCAGCCCAAGCCCGCTTTGGTGCATGAATGCCTCAAAATAAGTCGTCCGGCACACTTTCACAGCGCATAAAAGCGACTTTACTGTTCACAGTGCACATTGATGTCTGGGCTGCTTGCCCGATTTGATCACGGGTATCGGGGCTCGAAAAAGCGGCCCGCATATTGCTCTTCCAGCTCCCAACTACTACCCGGAGCCCCGTGCAATGAGCTCACCCAGCGAATTCCCCCTCAGCGAAGCCCCGCAGTCTGCCCGCAAAGGCCTGCTGCCGATTGCCATGGTCCTGTTCAGCTTTACCTTTTTCACCGGCACGATGTTCGCCGGCGGCAAGCTGGGCATGGCCTTCAATTTTGTCGACATGTTGTGGGTAGCCGCCCTCGGCAACAGCCTGCTGGCCTTGTATGCCGCTGCGTTGGCATTCATCGCCTCGCGCAGCGGGCTGAACACCGTGTTGATGGGGCGTTTCTGTTTTGGCGAAGCTGGCAGTCGGCTTTCGGACTTTCTGCTGGGTTTCGCTGAACTTGGCTGGTACGCCTGGGGCACAGCCACCGTGGCCATCGTGCTGGTCAAACTGTTGGGGCTGGCGGAAGGTTTCAGCGTACCGTTGATGGTGCTGTTTGGCCTGGGCTTTAGCATTACTGCCATCATCGGCTTCAAGGGGCTGGACGTGCTGTCGCGAGTATCGGTGCCATTGATGTTCGTGCTGCTGCTGGTGTCGATGTACATTGCCACCCGCGATGTTGGCGGCTTTGCCGGCCTGGCCGCAGTGGTACCGCACGAAACCATGACCTTTTCGGCAGCGGTGACCATGGTCTTCGGCACCTTCGCCAGTGGTGCCACCCAGGCCACCAACTGGACACGGCTGTCGCGCAGCGGCCGGGTGGCGGTGACCGCCAGCGTGGTGGCATTTCTCCTTGGCAACGGCCTGATGGTGGTGGCCGGTGCCTGGTGCGCGATGGTTTACCAACAGGCCGATATCGTCGAGGTAATGATGCTGCAGGGTTTGTCGTTCGCAGCGGTGGTGATGCTATGCCTGAACCTGTGGACCATCCAGGGGCCGACCATCTACAACGTGTCCGCGGCCGCCTGCCATTTGTTGCGCAGCGAGCGCCGGCGCACGGCAACGCTGGTGGCGGCGGGGGTTGGCATTGTGCTGGCGATGGGTGGCATGTACGAAATGCTGATCCCGTTCCTGGTGCTGCTGGGCTCGATCATTCCACCGGTGGGCGGGGTGATCATGGCTGATTTCTGGTATCGCCACCGCGGCAAGTACCCGGCACTGGGCATGGCAAGCCTGCCACGTTACAACCTCACCGGGCTGTTTGCCTATGCCGTGGGCGCGGTACTGGCGTACGCCTCGCCGTGGGTCGCTCCACTGGTGGGTATCGGCGCCTCGGCCCTGTGCTACATCGTCATCCTCGAACTTGGCGCACGCCGCCGGGCTCCGGGTCAGGCGGGTGTCGAGCCGTGAGCCTGGCGCTGGACGAGATTCTGCATTTGCCCGGCCTGCACGATATGCGCGTGCTGGCCGGGGCGCGCAACCTGCAACGGCGGGTACGCTGGCCCTATGTGGCGGAAAACGAAGGTATCGCCGAATGGGTAATGGGCGGTGAGCTGGTGTTCGTCACTGGCATCAACCACCCGCGCGGCGAGGCCAACCTCCTCAGCCTGGTGGAAGATGGTGCCGCAGTGGGCATCGCCGGCATGGTCATCCTCACTGGCGGCAGCTTTATCCAGTGCGTCCCTGCGGCTGTCATCGCGCGTGCCGAACAACTTGGCCTGCCGCTGATCGAGCAGCCCTATGCGCTGAAGATGGTCGTGGTCACCCACCTGATCGGCACGGCCTTGGTGCAGATGAGCCAAGTACGTCGCTCGCGTCACGATATCCTCGGCCAGCTGCTGACTGGCGACTACCCGAGCCTGGCCATTGCCCGGCAACGGGCAACGCATCTGCAACTGGCACTGGATGAGCCGCGGCGCTTGCTGGCTTTGCGCCTGGCGGGCGTGGATGGTTTGTTCGAGCGCCACGGGCTGAGCCACGGCGAGCGGACCTGGCAAGCTACCCGCCAGGCATTGGAAGATCAGCTGCAAGCCTGGTGCCGCCAACGGGCAGGGAGCGTGATGGCACAGCTGCCGGGTGATCTGTTCGTGGTACTGCTGGCCGATGCGCACGACTTGCCCGAGACCTTGGCTGGGCTTTATCGGCAGTTGCAGGCAGTGACGGGTGAACTGAGCCTGCACATGGGCTTGTCGAGCCTCGCCGACGACTGTGCGCACTACCGTCAGGCCCTCAATGAGGCGCGCCAGGCCTTGGACGTAGCGCAGCACTTGCGCCCGGCCAACGGCTATTGCAACTTCAGCGAACTGGGGGTGCTGCGCCTGCTGCAAGGCATCGTCGACCGCTCGCTGATCGACGACTTCGTCAGCCGTACGCTCGGCCCGTTGATCGCCCCTGGGCGCAAGCAGGCCAACGCCCTGGTGCACACCCTCGACGCCTTGCTCATGGAGAACGGCAACGGGCTCAAGGCCGCGCAGCGCCTGGGGCTGCACCGCAACACCATTAATCAGCGCATCCAGCGCATCGAACAACTGAGCGGGCAGTCCATCGACGACCCGCTTTTTCGCATGAATGCTTCGGTCGCCATGCTGGTATGGCGCATGAGCGAAGCCCACGGCAAGGAGTAACAGCATGAACATCCTCAACGCACGCCTGCGCGGCAAGCCTGGCCTGTTCCGCATCGAACTGAACGGCGAGCGCATTGCCGCCATCACGCCCCAGGGCGGGGTGCAAGCACCTGGCGCTGGCGATGACCTGGACGCTGGGCAAAATCTGGTGGTGGCGCCTTTTGTCGAGCCGCACATCCACCTGGACGCGACCCTAACGGCCGGCGAACCCAGGTGGAACATGAGCGGCACCCTGTTCGAAGGCATCGAGTGCTGGGCCGAGCGCAAGGAGCTCACCACCCACGATGACATCAAGACCCGTGCGAAAAAAACCATCGGCATGCTGGTGGACCACGGTATCCAGCATGTGCGCACCCATGTCGATGTCACCGACCCGCAACTTACCGCACTCAAGGCCATGGTCGAGGTGCGTGACGAAGTACGCGAGCTGGTCGACTTGCAGATTGTCGCCTTCCCGCAGGAAGGCATCGAGTCCTACGCCAACGGCCGGGCGCTGATGACCGAAGCAGTGGCGATTGGCGCCGATGTGGTCGGCGGCATTCCCCATTTCGAGAACACCCGCGACCAGGGCGTGTCGTCGGTGAAGTTTTTGATGGACCTGGCCGAGCGCACCGGTTGCCTGGTGGACGTGCACTGCGATGAGACCGACGACCCGCAGTCACGCTTCCTCGAAGTGCTGGCCGAAGAGGCCCGGGTGCGCGGCATGGGGGCCCGGGTGACGGCCAGCCATACCGTGGCCATGGGCTCGTATGACAATGCCTACTGCTACAAGCTGTTCCGCCTGCTCAAGTTGTCGGGTATCAACTTCGTGTCGTGCCCGACCGAAAGCATTCACCTGCAGGGACGCTTTGACAACTACCCCAAGCGCCGGGGTGTCACCCGTGTTGCCGAACTTGACCGTGCCGGCATGAACGTGTGCTTTGGCCAGGACTCCATCGTCGACCCGTGGTACCCGCTGGGCAACGGCAACATCCTGCGCATTCTTGAGGCCGGCCTGCACATCTGCCACATGCTTGGTTACGAAGACCTTCAGCGTTGCCTTGACCTGATCACCGATAACAGCGCCCGCACCTTGAACCTGGGCGAGCGCTACGGCATCGAAGTGGGGCGGCCGGCGAACCTGTTGCTGCTGTCGGCGCCTGACGACTACGAAATGGTGCGCACCCAGGGACATGCCCTGGTGTCGGTACGCAATGGCAAGGTGCTGATGCAGCGTACGCCGGCCCAGGTGCAGCGTCTGCTCTGACTTCGCTGTCGCTTCAGGTGCCCAATGCAGCGAGGGCGCAGCTTGCGACTTGCGTGTCCTGCACTGCCACGCCGGTCAGGTCTGCCAGGGTGATCTGGCCGTCGTGCTCGCGCCCCTTGGCACGCCCGGCCAGCAGTGCCCCCAGTTCGATCAGCTGGTTCGCCTTTATCCGGCCACTGTCGAGCGCGTGGGCCACTTCGCCGTACTGGCTGCACTGGGCGACCGAGTCGACGATGATACGGTCCGCCCTGGCCACCAGTGCCGGGTCCAGTTCCTGCTTGCCAGGTGCATCGGCGCCGACGGCAGTGATATGCGTGCCCGGCTGGACCCACTCGCTGTGTAACAGCGGCTGGCGGGAAGGGGTGGTGCAGACAATCAGGTTTGCAGCGCCCGCAACTTCTGCCGCATCCTGCGTGCTGCGAACCTCGAAGCCCAGTTCACGGGCAAATGTCGCATAGGCCGCAAGCCCGCTTTCATGACGGCCCCAGACAACTACCTGGCGGCAATCGGTAACGGCGCGCAGCTGTTCAAGCTGCATCTGCGCCTGCATGCCGGTACCGAGGATGCCAATGGCCTTGACCTGGTCCGGCGCCAGCAGCCTGGCAGCAATACGCCCGGCCAGGGCGGTGCGCATGCCGGTCAGCCAGCCTTGGTCCTGCAGCAGCGCCAGCGGTTGCCCAGTGAGCGCAGACAGCACCAGCATCAGGCCATCGTTGCTCGGCAGGCCTTTGGCAGGGTTGTCATAAAAACCGGTTGAAAGCTTGACCGTGAAGGTCGGGCTGCCCTCGATATAGGCCGATTTCACACAGCAGTCACCGTTCGCCCCTGTAAATGCAAAGGCCTGCACGGGCGGCACCTGTACCGCGCCTTCGGAGTAGGCGATAAAGCCTTCCTCCAGCCTGCTTACCGCCAGCGCCGGGTTGAAGCTGGCGACGATCTGCGCCTTGCTGAAAACCTTCATCGAACGGCCTCCAGGAACTTTTCCAGCAGGATGTTACGGCCGCACAGGATCACGGCGACACGCTTGCCCTGGTAGCGCTTGGCGAGCTTTTGCATGCCGGCAACCGCGACGGCTGCAGCACCTTCGATGATCCAGCGTTCACTGCTGGCGATATCGCGCATGGCGGCGCGGATTTCGTCCTCGCTGACCAGCACGGTATCGGTGACCAGCGCCTGGCACAGCGGCAAGGTGATGGCGCCCGGCTCGACGCCGCCAGCCGTGCCGTCCGACAGCGTTTCCAGGGCGTCGACCTCGACAATTTCACCGGCCTTGATGGACTGCGCCAGGGCAGGGTCATTGGCCGGCCAGCAGCCAATGATCTCGGTGCCCGGGTTGAGCTTGCGCAGGGCGGCACCTATGCCGGCAATCATCCCGCCACCGCCTACGGCGACGAACACTGCGTCCAGGTCTGGTGCCTGCTCGAACAATTCCATGCCGATGGTGCCTTGACCGGCAATGACTTGCAGGTCGTTGTAGGGCGACACGAACGGTACACCCTGAGCCTTGGCTTGCCTGGCGGCTTCCAGCTCTGCACCCAGTGGGTCCGTAGGCAGGCAAAGCACTTCGGCGCCTAGGGTGCGCATCGCCTCGATTTTGTATGGCGAAGCCGAAGTGGCGGTGTACACAGTCACTGGCACACCTGCCGTTTTGCCGGCTAGTGCGAGCGCCTGCCCATGGTTGCCGGACGAGGCAGCGATAACCCCATGCTTGCGCACATCAACCGGCAGCAGGCGGATCTTGTTGCTGGCGCCGCGGAACTTGAACGAGCCGGTGTGTTGCAGGTGCTCGCATTTGAGCAGGACTTCGCAGCCGGTCAGTGCCGACAACCGCGCGCTGTGACTGAGGGGTGTGATACTGACCGCGGGGCGCAGTGCGCTGTGGGCTTCCTCAATAGACGTGTACAGTGCATCGAGGTCAACGGCATTGGCGGCAGTCGGTGAAGCAGTAGAGGCTGGCATGCTGCGCTCCTTATGGAATATATGTCCACGGTAGAATAATTATCCACGGTAGACAAGTCCCTGAGCGCAGCCACTTGCAGCTTCTTGCCGGTGTGAGCGTGCTGCTAGGTCTTGAGTTCTTTCAGGTACTTGTAAACGGTGGCCCGGCCCATGCTCAGCACGTTGGCCACATAGTCAGCCCCACTTCGCCCCTCGAATGCGCCTTCGGCATGCAGCGCCTGCACCAGGCTGCGCTTGTCTTTCATCTGCAGTGTCTGCAGCGAAAGGTTGCGCGCTTGTAGCCACGCATGCAGAAAGGTGTTGATACGTTCCTGCCAGTCGTTGCGGAACAACGCGTCAGGTTGCGGTACCAGCCGGCTCATCTGGAAGAACGCATCGAGCGCCACCCGGGCTTGCTCCAATACCGACACGTTCAGATTGATGCACATCAGGTGCTCGGCTTCGCCTTGTGCGTTGCGTAGCACGGTGCTGATGGAGCGGACCTTCTGGCCGTTCCAGTTCAGCTTCTCGTAGGGGCCCAGGTTGGCGCCCTCGAGCAAATCGCCCAGTTCGTGATCAATCGCCGAATCATCGCCCAGCTTGCGTTGGGAGAAGTTGTTGGCGATGTGCACGACGGTCTGGCTGCGCAGCTCATGGACGATGACTTCAGCGTGCGGATACAGCAGCAGGGCGATGCTGTCGGCGATTGCTTTGTAGTTTTCCAGGGTCATTTTTTGTCGGTGATCAGTGCTGGACGCCCATGGTGGCGGCAAAGCGTAACCGGCACAAGGTGGCGCTATTGCAGCGTGCGTACGTTGACAAAGCCCTCGAAACTGAAAGCCTGAAAGCAGTTGGCATAAACTTTCAATAAAAACAAGAGCTTGGAATTTTGGCGCTTAACGTTTCACAGATTCAGTTTTCATCCAGAAGGGGGGTAGGCCGCCAGGAAGGTCTCAGACACTAAATTTCTGAAGTTGCGCCTTGATAGTGCATAGCGGTGATGCAATTTTTCCATATGTTCTCTGCGACTGGGAATGCGAGAAGGGAGCTTGGAGCAGTGACTGACATAGCAACGATGCTGCGTTTGATTGGGTGGCAAGCGGGAGTAACTGAATGCTGTATTGAAAACGGCAGGCTGACGTGCCTGCCGTTGGCGTGATCGACCTCGTTACCGAGACATTCAGGCTACTCGGCCGCCGAGGGTCTCAGCGACCCAGTCTGCAATGTATTGGCCGGCATTCATGCTGTTGTCGAAGCTCGCGTGCTGCACGCCGCCTTCGCGCTCCGTGAAGATTTTCAGCTCACGCTTGGGACTGTTTACCAGCTGCTCATAAGTACGGTGCGCCCACTTGAGCGGAATCTGTGAGTCCTTCTCGCCGTGGGTGACCAGGAAAGGCACCTTGATTCGGTCCAGCACGCCATCGAGATGGACGTTCTCGGCGATGATCATGAATTCGTCCATGTCCTTGGCGCCCCAGACCCAACGCACATGCGCCCAATAATGCGGCACAGGGAAGTCGCCCTCTTTTTCCTGGCGACGCTTCTGCACGTCGCGCCAGTCGTGGTTGGCGCCCCACGACACACCACAGGCGAAACGTGGCTCGAAAGCGACGGCGCGCGGGCAGTAGTACCCGCCCAACGAAACGCCTTAGATGCCGATACGATTGGCATCGACATCCGCGCGGGTTTCCAGCCAGTCCACCACGCTTGAGCACGATCCGCAGGTTCTGACACGTATGACGCATGCCGAATATGTGCGACTGGGTGGGGCCGAAAGCGTTGAACAGATCATGTGGCTGGCGATGCGAGGTGCCGCTGAGGGGCCCCTTCGTAAAGTGCATCAGAACTACTATCTCGCAACGACCACGGCCATGACCGCGGTGCTCTATGAAACGCTGGAACCTTCAGCTAAAGACAACTAGGAGCTATCACATGAATCCACAGGTCGTTGGCATGGAAGAGATTGGTGGCACCTATGTGTTTGATCTTCGGGTCAGCAACAAGGCGCTCAAGTTGAATCGCTTCTTTTGGAAAATGATCGGCACAGAGTGGCGAGCGCGTTATCTGCAGGACGCCGAGAGCCTGATGACTGAGGCCGGTCTCGACGCGTGTGAGAAAGACTTGGTACGCCGTCGTGACTGGCTGGGGTTGGTCCAGTATGGTGCAAACTTTTTCGTCGTCGAAAAGTTCGCCCGGGTTGCCAAGATGAGCAATATGCAGGTTTACGCGATCATGCGTGGCGAGTCCTATGAGGACTTTCTCAACACCCGTCGCGTTCCCGATATGCGCTGATCCCGGTATCGGACTGACCGCGAAACAGGAAAGCGAACACTCCGCTGATTATTGAGATGCCCGCGGCTTCGAAAGGCGAAGACGCACCATGGGCGCTGCCTGGCAAATGAGATGCTTATTGCCCTCTGATTGGGAAACCGAAAATGAAGCAAAGTCTGTATTTGTTATCCGGGCTGTTGTGTGACGAGGTTGTCTGGCGTGCCCAGATCGACGCGCTGCAAGAGCGGGCGGATGTACATGCCCTCGACTTCAAGGGTTACCACAGTATTACGGCGATGGCGCAGCGGGTACTGAATGACGCGCCGGACAGGTTCGCGCTGGCTGGCCATTCCATGGGCGCGCGGGTAGCGCTGGAGGTCCATCGGTTGGCGCCGCATCGGGTCGACCGCCTGGCGTTGCTCGATACGGGGACTCACCCGGCCCGCGAGGGGGGAAGCGAAGTCACGGCAGGTGCTGATTGACCTGGCTCGCGAGCATGGCATGGCGGCAGTGGCGCAACGCTGGCTCGCGCCGATGCTGCACCCGGCGCATGTCGATGACCCGGGCATCATGAGCCCATTGCTGGCGATGGTCGAACGCATGAGTTTCGATACGCTGTCAGGCCAGATCAAGGCGTTGCTGGAGCGACCGGATGCTGGCGAGCATTTGCGCACGATTCAATGTCCAGTGTTGATCGGGGTGGGTCGAGAGGATGCCTGGAGTTCGCTTGCGCAGCATCAGGTGATGGCCCAGCAAGTACCTCATGCGCGGTTGGTGATTTTTGAACGCTGCGGCCACATGGCCCCTTTTGAGGCACCGGAGGCTGTCAATGCGGCCTTGCGGGTTTGGCTACAAGACTAGCTTCAAGACTAGCTTCGAAGTGCTTCGGGGCAGGTTACTGTCCGAACGAACGATATTGTTTAGGGCGATATCGCCCTTGAGAGAGTTGGGATGAACGAAGCCGAATTGATGAATGAGATGCGGATTGAGCATGCCTGCACTCGCCTGATCAAACGTTTTGCATTACTTAACGATGCGGGGGACTACGAGAACCTGGCTTATGCATCGGCAGCGCAAGCGGAGGCCCAATGGCATCCCCGCCCCATCTGATTGGCACCTTCAGGGATAAACTGCGTCTGGTCAAAGGCCATTGGCTGTTCAGTGAGCGCCTCGGTCAGGTAGACCTGGAGATCGCCGGGTAGCTGTGTAAACCCATCACGTATTTCCCATTTGGAGCGCACTACCGGTTTTCCTGACAAGCCTTCACAAAGGCGCCCTCTGCTAAGCCGGTGTAGGCTCATGGCAGAGGGCGCTATGGGTCAACGGTCGAGCACCAGGCAGGCGCTGCGCGAGCGAGAGCAGCAGGGCGTGAACTGATCGTTGCGTGCGCGCTCTTGTGCAGTCAGGAAACTCTCCAGGTGTTCCGGCTCGCCATCTAGCTCGCCATCTAGCTCGCCATCTATCTCGCCGGTAAAACAGGTGCCGCAGATACCCTGTTCACAGGCAAGGGGCACGCACACTCCGGCGTCCTCCAGCACTTCAGAGACGCTGCGATCAGCTGGCACCTGCAGAGTCAAGCCGCTGTGGGCCAAACGTACTGCGGCGCGTTGTGCATCATTTGTTCTTGCGAGCGGGCGCAATTGTCGGTTGTGCGTTCTGCCTCGAGCAGCCGGTCGATGACGCGCCGCGACTGCACGCAACATTTGGTTGAGGGCGCCACACCGCCCGAACACCATATTTTGCCTATCACATGCGATAAGCCGTGATTATTCCACCTGAGGAAATGTTTGCAGGCGTGGTCTGTTATCGCCATAATTGGTACGTAATTACATGTTACATAACACAGTACAAAATCGTAGGAGCAAGCATGGCCCGGGGCGGTATCAACAAGGTGGTAGTGCAGCAGGCGCGTCAGGCGCTGATTGCCCGGGGGGAGAACCCCAGCATCGATGCCATACGTATCGAGCTGGGCAATACCGGCTCCAAAACCACAATTCACCGTTACCTGAAGGAGTTGAACGGCCAGCAGCCGGTGGCTTCTGAAGGTGGCGTGGCGCTCAGTGATGTGTTGAGCCGCCTGGTCGGGCAATTGGCAACGCAGTTACAGGACGAGGCCGACCTGAAGATCGAGCAGGCCGAGAGCACGTTCACGCAACAGCGGGAAAAACTTGAGGCGCAGCTTGAAATTGCCCAGCAAGCCCTGGCTGCAGCGCATCAGCAACACAAGATCGATGCAGCGGCCTTGGCCGCCGAGACAGAAAAACTGCTGTCCACACAAAGCACGCTGCAGGCCGAACAGCTACGCAGTGCCAGCCTCAACCAGTCGCTGGGTGAATTGCAGGTGCGCCTGGCTGACAAGGACGAACAGGTCAAGTCGCTGGAAGACAAGCACCGCCATGCCCGTGATGCGCTGGAACACTATCGCAATGCCAGCCGTGAACAGCGCGAGCAGGAACAGCGCCGCCACGAAGCGCAGTTGCAGCAGATGCAGGTGGAGGTGCGGCAGCTGCAACAGGGCATGATCGTCAAACAGGACGAACTCACCCGCCTGCACCGGGACAACGAGCGGTTGCTGGGTGAGCACCGCCAGGCTGCCAGTGAGTGCCGGGCGCAGGAAGAGTTGCTGGAACAACGCGATGCGCAGATTCAGGGCTTGCGCACGATTCTGGCCCAGGCCCAGGGCGCCAGTGAGGAAATGCGCCGGCAGCTGGATGTGCAAGCGCAGAGCCTGGAGCACAGGCGCGATGTGTGCGCTGAACAGGCGCGGCAGTTGCAGCGGTATGAGGAGCAGCTGAAGGAGCGTGATCAGGCGCTGGCGCACTGTCGCGCGCAACTGGCTCCCGCCGCAGATTAATCAAACTTTCTGTGGCTGGCGCGTTCTTCCTTTGACACTCACGGGAGAAAACGCCATGCAGCCATCTGAGCCAGAACGCAAAGAAGGGCCTCACTCGACGGAGCAGGCCGACAAACCGGACGATCTTGGTTTCGACCCTGATTCCCCGGATCTTGACGACCCGCAGGTGGATCCGCAAGGGCCGGCCAAGGCGCCTGGAGACATCGAAAAGAACACGTGAGGGTGTTGGCCCGCCCACTCAAACAGAGCCCCTGCTAGCTCAATGAGCTAGCAGGGGCTCCATGAGAGCGGCCTTTTGGCCCGACGGCCGGTATTCAGGATTCGGCTTGTCGCGCGGCTTCGACACCCGCTGCCGACAGCTTGATCGGGTAGTGCACGCTGACCTGCTGGTCACTGCCCACGACCACGCTGCCGTCGTGAATCAAGCCGGCCTCCTGCAGCGTCTTCAGTACGTCAGCCACCGCCTTCTCACCGCGGTAGTTGTCCAGCACTTCCTTGCCCAGCCCTTGCGGATGCGAATGCAGCAGGCGGGTAAGGACTTCTGTTTTCAGTGCATCGTTGCTCATCGAGGGCCTCACTTGGCGTGCTTGGCCTGAAGCGCCTTGGCATGCTCCAGGTGCTGTTCGAGTTTTGGCAGGGTTTCGCTGGCGAAGGCCTTCAGCTCGGCCTTGTCGGACGATGCAGCCTCTTTCTTGAACAGTTCGACCGCTTTTTCGTGAGCATCAACCTGGTTGTTGATGTACGACTTGTCGAATGATTCATCACGCCATTCCAGGATCATCTTCTTGACCTTGTCGGTCATGGCCGCGTCATCCGGAACGGAAATATCCAACTTGCGGGCGATGTCGCCGAGCTTCTGGTTCGCCTGGGTGTGGTCAGTGACCATTTGCTGGGCGAATGTCTTTATCTCGTCATTCTGGCTTTTTTCCTTAGCCAGGTTGCCGGTGACCACTTCGGCGATGCCGGCCTCGGTGGCCGCATCGACGAAGTCATCGGAGCTCGCCGCCAGTGCGTGCGCCGATGCCAGGCCCAACACCATGGAGAAACCAACGCGCTTGATGAAGAGATTGCTCATGCTTCACTCCTTAAACCGTGGGGCGACCTCAGTGTCGCGTACGGTTGAGGGTGAGAGTGAGGCAAAGGTTTAATTTTTTTCGCCACCGGTTTCGACCGCACCACGCGCCAACGCAGGGAAAACCGGCGAACACGGTATGGCCGTGCGCTCTGCACCCCAACGGTCAATGGGTCATGCAAAGACGCATGGCACAGCGCCCCTTCAGGCCCTGAGCGTGCTCACTGGCCAGCATACGCAGGAGTCGTTCGCCCAGCCGCTCCTCATCGATCACCTCAAACCCGAACCGTGCATAAAACGGCGCATTCCAGGGCACATCGACAAAGGTGGTCAACGTCAGCTCGCGGACATCTGCGCAACGCGCTACATCGATGATCTGCTGCAGCAATCGGCTACCGACGCCTTGCCCTTGGGCATCCTGACGCACCGATATCTCATGAAGGTGCAATGCCTGGCCCGCACGCCGCACGCACGCAAACCCTACAATCTGCCCGATCGGGTTTTCAGCAACCCAGCTACCACCGCCCGCGGCGAAAGCCCTGTGCGCAGCACAGTCCATCACATCGGCTTGGGCCAGCCAGGCCAGCGCCGGCCAGCCAGCAAAAGCCTGGGCTGCCGAACGCTCCACGTCCGGCAGGTATTGGATATCGTGCTCAAGGGTAGGGCGGATAAGCATGAAGCACTCCTGTCGTGCTAGTCGGCCGCCAACACGTGCGGCTGTAATTGCCAGCGCACCGAGCTGACGCCTTTTTCCAGGCTGACCCGGCTGACCAGCCGCTCCAGTTGAGCCGGTGCCTGTGCGGTACCCAGCAGCTCGGCGCGCACTTCCAGGCGTGCAGGGCTGTCCAGGTCTGCGCTTTGCAGCGACTGTAACCGCAGCTGCGGATCACCCAGGCTATGCAGCATCAGGCTGCGCACCTGGATTTCGTCCTCGGCGCGGCAGACGATGCGCACCTCGAAGTGTTGCTCCACCTCGCTGGCAGGCACTACGTCTTGACGGTCCAGGCGCTGGGCGATGTCCCGCAAGAGGATATTGGCGCACAGCACCACCAGGCTGCCCAGTGCCGCCTCCAGCACCAGCCCAAGGCTGCACAGCACACCGACCGCAGCCGTGCACCACAAGGTAGCCGCCGTGTTCAGGCCGCGCACGTTAAAGCCATCGCGCATGATCACGCCACCACCGAGAAAGCCGATGCCCGACACTACATAGGCGGCAACGCGCGAGGCATCGGCAGGCGCCATGCCTGGCACTGCCTGGGTCATCAGCACGAACAGACAGGCACCCGTACTCACCAGCGCATTGGTGCGCAGCCCGGTCAGGCGTTGACGCAATTGCCGTTCGGCACCGATCAGTGCCCCCAGCAGCAGGGCAATGCTGACGCGCAGCAAAAAAACTTTCCAATCCATAGCAAACCTCTTCCGCGGGCAAACACCCGCATGAACGCCATCTGTTGGCGTGGTTGAAAAACCAGAAAAATGCGCAGGACCACGAGGAGAGGAGGAGAAGCGGGGTTAAAGGAAACCACCGTCTTGCCAGGGCGGCCAGACAGTGCAGGACACTGCCGGGCTAGCGCACCACGTGGGCCTGTCGCAAGCGACTGGGGCTACTGTCCAAGGCAGGTCTCCTGTTGAGCAAAGCAAAATTGCGCTGCGGACCATACGCCGCGTGGCAGAGCAGGTCAAGGGCGAAAACATGACAATGGCTTCATGGGTGAATGGTTTGCAACGGTCATCCCTGCATGGAAAAAAACCTGGGTTGACGGTACCCTTGCGCCTCCCGTTGCCATCACCCGGACTGTTTCATGCTGTTCAATCTCGCCGTATTGTTCGGCACCTTGGTGGCCATGGAGGGCGTTGGCACGCTGGCTCACAAGTACATCATGCATGGCTGGGGCTGGTGGCTGCACCGCTCGCACCATGAGCCACACTTGGGCATGCTCGAGACCAACGACCTGTACCTGCTGGCGTTGGGGCTCATCGCCACGGCGTTGGTCGCCTTGGGCAAGGCTGGTTATGCACCCTTGCAATGGGTTGGCGGCGGCGTGGCAGGGTACGGCATGTTGTATGTCCTGGCCCATGACGGGTTCTTTCACCGGCATTGGCCGCGCAAACCACGGCCGGTCAACCGCTACCTCAAGCGACTGTATCGTGCGCACCGTTTGCACCATGCAGTGAAAGGGCGCACCGGGAGTGTGTCGTTCGGTTTTTTTTATGCGCCGCCTTTGAAAGTGTTGAAGCAGCAATTGCGCAGCAAGCGCAGCCAGCAGTGACAACCTGGTTTTGCCTCTTGTGGGGGCGGGCTTGTCCCGCGAACACCGGCAAAGCCGGTGCCATACACCGCGTTGCCTGCTTCGCGGGACAAGCCCGCTCCCATACCAGTCACTGCTTCAATTCACTGTTTCCCCTTTGGGCGCTGCCGCCACGTGCCCGCGGCTGACCCACCAGCCAAAACCTGCCGCCGTGAAGAACATGATCAGGCTGTACAGCGCCGCGGGCACCGCCATGGTTGCGTTGTTCAGCAATGAAGGGCTGAGCGCCAAGGCAATCGCCAGCGTGCCGTTGTGAATGCCGATTTCCATGCCAATGGCAATTGCCTGCCGCTTGGGAATATTCAACAGGCGCGGCACCCAGTAGCCCACGGCCAGGCTAAGCAGGTTGAACAGCAGGGCAGCCAGGCCCACCACCGGCGCGTACTCGACCACGGTCTGCCAATCCTTGGCCAGCGCCAGGACAATGGTAAAGGCCAGGAACAGCGCCGCCACCAGTTTCATCGGTTTCTGCATGCGTGCGGCAAAACCAGGGGCGTAACGGCGGATCAGCATACCCAGTGCGACCGGCAACAGGACAATGGCAAATACCTGCAAGACCTTGGCAAATTGCAGTGGAATGGCCTGGTCCGAGGCCATGAACCAGCTCAGCGACAGGTTCACCAGCAACGGCATGGTCAGAATCGCGATCAGCGAGTTCACCGCCGTGAGCGTGATGTTCAGCGCCACATCGCCATGGGCCAGGTGGCTGAACAGGTTGGCCGTGGTGCCGCCCGGCGAAGCTGCCAGCAGCATCAGCCCCACCGCCAGGGCCGACTCCAGGCCAAAGCCATTGGCGATCAGGAAGCACACCAGTGGCAACAGCAAGATCTGGCAGGCCAGGCCTACCACCACCGGTTTGGGGTATTTCACCACGCGCGCGAAATCGGCCAGGGTCAGCGACAGCCCAAGGCCGAGCATGATGATGCCCAACGCGAGCGGCAGAAAGGCGGTTAACAAGGGCGAGGCGGTCATGAGCGGTCTCTCGGGCGAAGGATCTCGAGGAGTGTAGGCTGGCGTTGATTGATAGCTAATTGCAAAGGGCCAGCTCTTGGTAACCGTTTGTTACCAACCGCAGCGATCAGCGAGGCTCCATGCCGCATTGCAGCGGGCCTGCAGGCGCAGTAGCATTCCGCTTTTGTCCGAGGATTAGCCTGTCATGCCGTTCCAGAAAGGGCTGCTTGCCACCCCGGTGCCGGCCCATGCCCGTCACCTGTTTTTCACCCTGCAGTCGCCCGAGGCGTTGCCTGCCGCTCTGGATGCCTTGCTGCAACAGGTCGATGGCGACCAACTGATCCTGGGGGTCGGCGCCCCGCTGGCCAAGGCCCTGGGCCGTGCAGTGCCAGGCCTGCGTGCTTTTCCGGTGCTGGACGCTGCTGTGGAGAACCCGAGCACCCAACATGCCCTGTGGCTGTGGCTGCGTGGTAACGAGCGCGGCGACCTGCTGCTGCGGGCCCAGGCCCTGGAACATCTATTGGCCCCGGCCCTGCGCCTGGCCGACAGTGTCGATGGCTTCCTGCACCGCGGCGGCCATGACCTGACAGGCTACGAAGACGGCACCGAGAACCCGGTGGACGAAGACGCCGTGCAGGCGGCCATTGCTGCCGATGGTTCCAGCTTTGCCGCGTTCCAGCTGTGGAAACACGACCTGGAGTACTTCAAGTCGCTGCCCCAGGCTGACCAGGACAACATCATGGGCCGCCGCCTGAGCGATAACGAAGAGCTGGACGATGCCCCCGAGTCCGCACACGTCAAGCGCACCGCCCAGGAAAGCTTTGCGCCGGAGGCGTTCATGGTCCGTCGCTCGGTAGCCTGGGCTGACCCGCGTGGCGCCGGCTTGGCCTTCGTTGCCCTGGGCCACAGCTTCGATGCGTTCGAAGTGCAGTTGCGGCGCATGAGCGGCCTGGAGGACGGTATCATCGACGGTCTGTACCGCTTCAGCCGGCCACTGACGGGCGGCTATTACTGGTGCCCGCCCATGGGCGAGACGGGTGTGGACCTGAGCCAGCTGCTACGAGCCTGATCACTTAACATCCAGATACAGAAACACCTGCCGGCCCGGTATGGAGCGGCTAGCCTTGAAAGTTTCCGCTTCATGACGGGAGCTTTCCATGTACGCACGTCGTGACGTCCTACGCGCAGGTGCCACGCTGGGGTTGCTGGCCGCCGCCAGCCCCTGGCTGCACGCCGCCGCCCCGGCGGGCTTGCTGACGCGCAAAATACCGTCCACCGGTGAAGCGTTGCCGGTGATTGGTGCCGGTACCTCCGGCAGTTTCGAAGTAGAAACCGGCTCGGCCCAGTATCAGCAATTGAAAGCGGTACTCAAGGCGTTTTTCGAAGGGGGCGGCCGGGTAATCGACACCTCGCCCAACTATGGCGGTGCCGACAGCATTCTTGGCCAGTTGCTGGAAGAGGGCGGCTGGCACCGGCAGTGCTTTATTGCCACCAAGATCGCCGCCGACAGCCGGGCCGACGCCGAAGCGCAATGGGCCGGCAGCCTGAGGAGCCTGCGTACCGACAAAGTCGATCTGCTGCAAATCCACAACCTGCGTGACTGGCAGACCCAACTGCCCTATGCGCGCGAACTGAAGCAGCAAGGCCTGACCCGTTATGTCGGCATCACTCATTATCTGAACAGTGGCCAGGACGACGTTGCCCGAATCGTGCGCAGCGAGCCGCTGGACTTCATCCAGATCAACTACTCCGTCAATGCCCCCGACGCCGCCCGCGAACTGCTGCCGCTGTGCCAGGACAGGGGCGTTGCGGTGCTGATCAACCGTGCCTTCGACGATGGCCGCCTGTTTGCCAAGGTCAAGGACCAGGCCTTGCCGGGCTGGGCCAGCGAAGCGGGCATCGGCAGTTGGGCGCAGTTGTTTCTCAAATTCGCCATCAGCCACCCGGCAGTGACCACGGTCATCCCCGCCACCGGCCGGCCTGATCGCCAGCTCGACCAGCTCAAGGCCGGGCATGAACCCATGCTCACCCAGGCGCAGCAACAGGCGCTGATCCAGCAGTTTGCCTGACATCATGCAAGCCTGGCGGCGGCGCCTTGTCCAAGGGCTGAACATGCAGCCCGGCGAGGGGCCGGCGGTAATCGCCGGCTTGCTGCTGTTCTACCTGCTGTTCACCGGTTACTTCATGCTGCGGCCGGTGCGCGAAACTATGGGTGTTGCGGGCGGCGTGGACAACCTGCAATGGCTGTTCACCGGCACCTTCATCGCCACCTTGGCGTGCCTGCCGCTGTTCGGCTGGCTGGCATCAAGGGTGCAACGCCGGCATATCCTGCCTTGGACCTACGGTTTCTTTGTCAGCAACCTGTTGATGTTCGCGGCACTGTTTGCCGGTAATTCGGACAATCTTTGGACAGCCAGGGCCTTTTACGTCTGGTTATCGGTGTTCAATTTGCTGACCATCTCGCTGGCCTGGAGCGTGCTCGCTGACCTGTTTTCCACCGCACAAGGCAAGCGGCTGTTCGGCCTGCTGGCAGCCGGGGCCAGCTTGGGCGGGCTAAGCGGCCCCATTCTCGGCACCTTGCTTGTCGCACCGTTGGGCCATTGCGGGCTGCTGATACTGGCGGCAGCGCTTTTGCTAGGCAGTATGGGTGCGGCCCTGTTCCTGCAACGCTGGCGAGTGCGCCACCCACTACCGCAACAGGCCGAGTCCCCGGGCTCGCGCCCCTTGGGTGGCAACCCGTTTACCGGCGCTACCGCCGTGCTGCGTTCGCCCTATCTGCTAGGCATTGCTCTGTTCGTGGTGTTGCTGGCCAGCGTCAGCACCTTCCTGTACTTCGAGCAGGCGCGCATCGTCAGCGAAACCTTCACCGACCGCACCCGGCAAACCCAGGTATTCGGCCTGATCGACACCGTGGTGCAGGCCCTGGCAATCCTCACCCAGGTATTGCTGACCGGGCGCCTGGCCCGGCGCTTGGGCGTCGGGGTGTTGCTGGTAGCTGTACCGCTGGTGATGGCAGCAGGGTTCCTGTGGCTGGCACTGGCACCGGTGTTCGCGGTATTCGTGGTGGTAATGGTAGTGCGCCGCGCCGGCGAATACGCGTTGGTGCGGCCAGGGCGGGAGATGCTGTTCACCGTGCTGTCCGCCGAGGACAAGTACAAAGCCAAGAATTTTATCGATACCGTGATCTACCGTGGCGGCGATGCCCTGAGCGGCTGGCTCAAGCGCGCGCTGGACGTGATGGGCGAGCACCCACAGCTGGCGATGCTGATCGGCGCAATCATTGCCGTGGGCTGGGCCGTGACGGGGGGCTGGCTGGGTCGGCAGCAGGCCCGCATGGATAACCCGCCGCACGACTGACAGGGGCGCCAAATATGGCATTGCCGCTTATTTAACGCCACCGGTCCGAACCCTTCGCAATAAAACGAATCCCCGCATATCGCCGAACTCCGAACTTGTGTACGGCAGCCTGCCGTGCATTTCGAAGTCATACGAGGTTTGAAGACCATGGCCACTAAAGACAACAGCCGTACCGGCAATCAAACAGGCAGCCAGGGCGGTAACAAAAACCCAGGCAACTTCGCCAACGACCGCGAAAAAGCGTCTGAAGCCGGGCGCAAAGGCGGGCAGTCCTCGGGCAGCCACACGCCCAGCGATCGCGAGTCGGGCCGCAAGGGCGGCCGTTCGTAAATGACCGACTTGCAGTGCCGGGACTGCCTGGCACTGCAATCAACCAGAGGGGGAGGCCCCATGCGACTGACTCCACTCATCATCCTGATGGGCTCGCTGACGATGCTCGGCGGCTGTTTCGACCGCGACAACGATCACCCTGGCAAGGATGGCGACCTCAGCAAGCCATCGCTGCAGATGCAACAACCCGACAGTAAACCGGCACCGCAGCCCGCGCCCGACCCTGAGCCGATGCCTGGTCAGAAACCGAGCCAGTAAGGCGCAATAAGGAGCACGGCATGAGGGTGATGAACCGCGACAACGCTTTAGCTTCGTCAATGATCGCTGGGCGGTCCAGCCTGCAACAGCGCTATGAGGCAATGCTGGCCGGCGAAGATGACGCCAGCGCCCTGTGGCTCGACGAGCAACTTGCACGTGCTGAACGCTTGCCGGATGACCTGCCAGACTCACCTTCGGATTTGCCTGCCTGGAGCGCCAGGTGTGCTGCCGATGTCGCCGCCGGCTACGCCGACTACCTGGAACAACGCCGGCAAGGCGCTCCACGCCGTTTCTTTGTCAATCGCGCTCACGCGCTGTGGTTTCTGCAGCAGGTCGCCCCGACCAAAGCGGTGGACGGTGCGTGGCTGCACGGCACGCTGTGCCACTGGCGCGACCCACGTTTTCACGGGTTGATCCGAACTTACCTGGAAGAGCTCGGCAACGGCGACCCGCGTAGCAACCATGTGTTGATCTATCAGCGCCTGCTGGGCCGCCTCGGGTGTGTCGAGGCAATGCCGCTTGACGAAGCACGCTACTTACAGGGTTGCCTGCAACTGGCCTTGGGGCACTGTTGCGACACCCACCTGCCTGAGGTCATTGGTTACAACCTCGGCTATGAACAACCGCCGCTGCACTTGCTGATTACCACCAGCGAACTGGCAGAACTGGGCATCGACGGCCACTACTTCCAGTTGCATGTGACGATTGACAATGCTGCCAGTGGCCACGCTCAACTATCGCTGCAGGCGCTGCGCCAGCTCTGCCCTCAGCATGACCAGAAGTCGTTCTACGCGAGGGTTCGCAACGGTTATCGCCTGAACGAGCTAGGTACTGCTGCGGCTGACCTTATCCGCCAGTTCGACCTGCAGGATGAATTGTTCGCCGCCTTGGAGCGCAAACGGGTTTATGGCCAATTCATGCATGCCGACCGTTGCCGCCTTGAACAGCGCACCGTCAACCAATGGCTGGCCACCCCTGGCGCCATGCCCGCGTTCGTTGCCGCGCTACAGGCCCAAGGCTGGATTCAGCGAGGCCAGGACCCGGCCCAGAGCCGCTGGTGGAAGCTGATCGAAGGGCCTGCAGCGGCAATGTTCGGCGTATTCAACAGTTATGAGAAACAACTGTGGCACGACTGGATTGCCGACACCTGGCGCCCCCCGATCCGCCGTGTAGCACCCGGTAGCTGGGGCCTGCCCGAATCCCCGGACGAAGCACACAGCGAAATGTCGGGTGACCGACCCGCAACGTTGATCGAGCGCATGGCCGGCAACCGCCACGCCACACCCGAGGGCCTGGCGGCGACCCGGGCATACATTCGCACCACCGGGCTGCTTCAGGAGGAACCCCGCTGATGAGGCTGACCGCCAGACAGTTCGAAGCCGATCAGGCATTGCTGCAGCTGGGCCAGCGGCTACGCGCCGACGGCTACCGATTTACCAGTGTGACACCTGCGACCCACACCCGCGTCAACGCCCGTGAGGGTTCCGGGCAGGCCAGCAACCTGCGCGACGTGTTCGGCTGGAGTCGGCCCTTCGCCCCGGGCCTGCTATCAACGGATGAATTGCAGTTGCTCGAACGCGCCCAGGTGCTGGTCCCGAAGGGTGACTTACTCGGCAGCTCAGTGCGCTGGTCCAGCCTGGACGACCTGCTGCTGGTGCATTCGGCGTTCCCCACCGATGGCAGCGATGCGGTGTTCTTCGGCCCGGACAGCTACCGTTTTGCCCAGGTCATTCACGAGCACCTGCAGCATAACCCCATGCCGGTGGAGCACGCAGTCGATATCGGCTGTGGCAGCGGGGTGGGCGCGTTGCTGATCGCGCGTGCGGCCCAGCATGCCCAGGTCAGCGCCGTCGACATCAACCCCTTGGCGTTGCGCTACGCTACGATCAACGCGGCGCTGGCGGGGGTGAGCAATGTGTCCGTAGTGGCCAGCGACCTGCTGGACGCCCTTACCGGTACGTTCGACCTGATTGTCGCCAACCCGCCGTACATGCTCGACCGTAGCGCCCGCACCTACCGCCACGGCGGCGGCGCCCTGGGCGCCGAACTGTCGCTGCGCATCGTTGAACAAGGATGCGAACGCCTGAGCCGCCACGGTACCTTGCTGCTCTACACCGGCGTAGCCATTGTCGATGGCCGCGATGCGTTGCTCGAAGCCATCCGCCTGCGCCTCGCAGGGCCACAATGGGCCTGGGTGTACCGGGAGATCGACCCTGACGTGTTTGGCGAGCAACTGGCCGAGCCGGGCTATGAGCAAGTCGAACGGATCGCCGCCGTGGCGCTCACCGTAACCCGTCATCGCTGAAGCAATATGGCCCGGGCCTGCACATTCGGCATCGAGGAAGAATACCTGCTGGTAAGGCTGGGCTCGGGACAGGTCCCGGCAGCACCATCGTCTGCGGTAATCGGGCGTTGCCGCGAAGCGCTGGGCCAATATTTTGTGCAGGAAATGTTCCGCAGCCAGATTGAGTTGGCCTCGCCGGTGTTCACCCACCTTCATGAAGCCCATGAGTTCTTCCAACTGCGGCGGCAGCGGCTGAGTCTTGCGCTGGCAGAGGAGGGAATTGGGCTGTACGGCGCGGCGAGCCACCCAAGCACCGCCTGGCTGCGGCAGAAGGCCGCTGCCCCGGCACATTACCAGCAACTGTTCGATGACTACCGGCATGTAGCCCAGCGAAGCCTGCTCAATGGTCTGCACGTGCACGTTGGCGTTCCGCCAGGTTGTGACCGCATGCAACTGATCAACCGCTTGCTGGTCTGGCTGCCGTTATTACTGGTGCTGAGCACCTCATCGCCTATGTGGGCGGGTCAGCAGACCGGCTACATGAGCTATCGCCGAGTGATTTGCGGGGAATGGCCGCACATGGGTTTGCCCGAAGCCTTGCCGGACTGGGCTGCCTATGAACGCTACCGCGCCTTGTTGCAGCGGACCGGTGCATTGGCTGTGGATGGCGACTTCTGGTGGGCCATTCGGCCTTCGCGGCGCTTCCCGACGGTGGAGTTGCGTATCTGCGATGGTTGCCCGCGACTGGAAGATACCCTGTGCATCGCCGCGCTGTTTCGCCATTTGGTAGAGCACAAGGTTACCGGTCGCCATGACCTGTTGCCCTGCAACCGTGAGCTTCGCTGGATCGCTCAGGAGAACTACTGGCGCGCCATGCGCTATGGGCGTCATGCACGGTTCATTGGTATGCACGAACAACAGCCAGTCACGGCTGAGGGCTGGCTTGGTCAGTTGCAGGCGCTGGTGCCGATCGACAGCGTGGATGCCGAGCGTGCTTGCCATCATGCACGGCACCTGCTGCGCGAGGGCACTCATGCCGACCAGCAGTTGCACTGCCTGACACAGGCTATCGCGAGCGGGGTCGGCAAGGCACAGGCGCTGCAAGCGGTGGTGGCCGCCGGGACTTGCAATTAGCCGAGGTTGGCCGACAATGGCCGCGCCCCTTGCAGCCACGCGGAAACACCTGCTCCATGATGCTGATCAAGCAATTCCCCGACATTTCCCTGGATGACACGCTGTTCGTCTTTGCCCTCGAGGCCGAGGCGGGAGAAGTCTTCACCGAGGTGAACACCGTGTTCACCGGCATTGGCAAAGTCAATGCGGCGATTGCACTGACCAAGGCGATTGCAACCCGCAGGCCCAGACTTGTCGTCAACCTTGGATCGGCTGGCAGCCAGCGCCACGGCAAAGGCCAGGTGGTGTGCTGCAACCGTTTCGTACAGCGTGACATGGACGTCACACCGCTGGGCTTTGCCCGATACGAGACACCCTTGTCGGATATCCCGGTAGTCCTGGAGCATGGCGCAGCAATCCCCGGGCTACCGTTGGAAACCTGTGGCAGCGGTGACAGTTTCGAGATCAACCATGGCGACGCGCTTTATGACGTGGTCGACATGGAAGCCTATGTGCTGGCGTTGATCGCACGCGGTGAAGGCATTCCGTTTGTGTGCCTGAAATACATTTCCGATGATGCCGGCAGCGATGCAGCAGGGGATTGGGCGGTGCAGGTTCACCTGGCGGCCGAGGCGTTCAAGCGGGTGCTGTTCAGCCAGGTGTGACCAAGCCTCATCACACCTGCGCCTGCAAACCCGCCAGATAGTCACCAAACCCTTCCCGGGCGCGGCTGTCGAGGCGGCTGCTGGTGGCCACGCTGTGCCTGGCGGTCCAGACAATCTGCGCGCCGCTGGCCTGAAGGTCGCTGACCAGCTGCACATCTTCATGCGCCGCGAGGGGCTGGAAGCCACCCACGCGTTGATAGGCAGCGGCGCACACACCCAGGTTCGCGCCGTGCACATGGCGATGGCCTTCGCGCGCTTCATAGCGGCTCTGGTACAGCTTGCGCAGGGCAGCTTTCTGCCAGGGCTGCCAATACTCGACATGCACGGTACCGCACACCACCTCGGCGCTGCAGGCCAGCTGCGACACCAGCCAGTGCGACGGCACCTGGCTATCGGCATCGGTGCACGCCAGCCACTGCGCACCACGCTCGACCATGTGCGCTGCGCCCACCCGGCGCGCCATGCCGACATTACCGGCATCCACCTCCAAAACCCGCACACCGAAGCGCCGCGCCACCGCGGCACTACCGTCGCTGCAACGGTCCAGCACCACCAACACGTCTACCCGGTGCCCCGCCTGTTGCGCTTGCATGGCAGCGACCAACACTGCCCGCAGGCAGCGCCCGAGGCGGCGGGCTTCGTTGTGCGCCGGAATGACCACGGCAATCATGGGCAGGTCTCGTCCAGGTCAACCACGCTGGGCTGGCAGGACCAGTATTCCAGTACGAAGTCTGCCTCTTCATGCCGGAACTGGTGATGCAGAGGCAGGTGCTGGGCCAGCATGCGATGCACTTCCCGTCCATCCTGTGGGCAACCCACGATGGGGTGTTTCCAGTGACAGGCGAGCAGGGCGCCGTCGTAGGTCAGGCTGGCCACCGATTGCTCGATGACCTGCAGCCAGTCTGTAGGATCGAGGTAGTAACCGACTTCGCTGAGCACGATCAGGTCGAAGCGCCCGCCCGGCCAGTCCGCTGGTAGCCGGGCCATTTCCACCGAGGCGTTGGGCACATCGACGAGGCGTTCGCGGGCCAGGCCTACGGCCGTTGGATCAAGGTCCTGGCACAGCAAGTCGGCGCAGCGATCGGCCAGCAACGCACTGAGCTCACCATTGGCACAGGCTGGCTCGAATACGCGCTGATAGCACTGGCGGGGCAGGCTGGCCATTACCAGCTCGCGTTTGCGCTTCTCGTACCAGCGGGTGCGAAAAGCCCAAGGGTCTTCATTGGTGGCGTACAGCTCGGCGAAATATTGCGGATCCAGGCTCATGACAGCTCCATTCACAGGAACACCAGTTCGAAAGGTTGCAGCAGACATTCCATCAAGCAGGCTGGCAGCACCGGCGGCTGCTCGGCGTCCGGCTCCAGCTGGCTGACGTGGGCGGCCAAGGCCTTGCGCTTGCGGGCCAGGCGGCTTTCATCGAGCTGCAGGCGGTGCGCACGCGGCCATGGCAGGCGCGGGTCATCGGGCTCGGCCCAGTGCCACGCCCACACCGGCACCTCTGCCAATTGCACCCCGCGGGCGGCCGCCGCGTGTGCCGCAGCTCGGCCTACGGCCTCGTGATCGCAGTGCCCATCATTACGCCAGGTGGCCATCAACAGGTCATCTGGCCGCAGCAACTGGGTGAGGTGACTGACCAGGAATGCCTCTTCGCGCGGTAACTGGCCGTCCTTCAGGTGCAGCCTGCGCCAGTCCAGATGGGTAAGGTCCAGGTCCAGCTGCAGCAGGGCCTGGCGGCTCTCTTGCGGCCGCTGTCGACGCAAACGGTGCTCGGTCCAGTGGCTGGAGCCGGGGTGGCTGCCTTCACCGTCGGTGGCGGAAATCAGCACCAGTTCATCCTCGCGTCCCTTGAAACCCGCCAGCAGACCACCTGCCATGAGGATTTCGTCATCCGGATGCGGCGCGATCAACACCAGCCGGCGCCCAGGTGGGCACAGCTGCATTGGATCGAGCCATGTAGCGCGGGCAAGATGCGCACCTTGCTGCCAGGCTGCCCAAGGCGTTCCGTTGGCGGACTGAATAAGGTTCTGGCTCATAGCTGCCACACCCCGGCCGGTAGTTGGGTGAGCTGATGGCCCAGCACCGCCAGATCGCGCTCGGCATGGCTCTGGCGCATGAATACCGGTAGGTCAGCGCACAGCCGGGCAAAATGGCTGCTGCGGCAGAATGGCGTGGCTCCCAGCGCTCGCCCAACGTGGCTGATCACGCGTTCCACGGCGTGTTCCACCTGGGCACGCGTGCGGCGCACTTCGAAGCTGGCATCTGCGCCAGGTTGCCGGTCGATCCAGGCCGCACATTCGCGCAGCGCCGCGCGGGCACCGTACAACGCAGCATCCACTGCCCCCAGGTGCGCATCGGCATGGGGGTCGGGGCGGGGCTTGCGGCAATGTTCGCGCAGGTAGTCTGCCAGTGCCTCGGCCGCGCCGTACCAGCAGGCAGCGATGCCCGCACCGCCATGCCAAAAGCCAGGGCGTGCCAGGTATTGGCCCGGCGTGCCGATGAGCGTGCCGGGGGTGTCGTTGAATGTCACCTCGACGCTGGCAGTTGTGGCCATGCCGACTGCTTGCCAATGTTCGATGCACAGCCCCTGGTTCGGCTGTGAAAGCTCGATCGCCACCAGTTGCGGCTGGTCCGCCTCATCCCAGGCAGTGATCAGCGCCCGGTCGATCTGCAAGGCCCCTGAACACCAGGCCTTGCGGCCTTGCAGGCGCACCTGGTCACCTTCGCGCGCCGTCACCTGCGCACGTGCATCGGGCGGCTCAGCGGCCCACACGCCCCAGATGCCGTCTACGGCGTGGTGGGCGGCGCCGCATTCAGCAAGGATGGCCAGGGCATCGGTGTGGCCTTCATAGAGCTTGGCCAGCGCCAGGTCGCAACCGGCCACACGGGCCAGGGTCTGCCAGCGGCGCAGTGTGTTGCCTTGGCCCGGCAATGGCAACAGGTCGAGATGGTCGGCGTGCAGCGCCTGGATCAGCTGCGGCAGTTGCGTATCGAGGTTAAGGGGTTGCTGGCGCTCGCCAAAGGTACGTAACAGGCGGTCGAGGGTGGTCAGGTTGAAGTCCTGAACGATGCTCATCATTGTGTCTCCAGGTTCATGTCCAATCGCCGTTGCCCCATCATTTCAGCCCCAGTTGCTTGCGCATGTGTGCGGTGATGGACTGGCGTACCTTGCCCATCTCCGCCCATGGGTCATCAACTTCTGCCAGCCGCTCGTGCAGGTTGGCAATGTTCCATTGGTTGGCAGCCTTGATGTGCGCCAGTTCCTCGCGCCAGATCGGTACCGACACAGGTAACCCCTCACGGGCACGCAAGGAGTAGGCACAGGCTGTGGTGGCGCCCTTGCCGTTGCGCAGATAGTCGATGAAGATCCGCCCCACGCGGTTTTTCGGCCCCGACACTGCACTGAGGCGATCCGGGAACAGCTTGGCCAGGTAATCGACGATGGCGTGGCTAAAGTCCTTGACCTCGTCCCAGCCCGACCGCCGGGTCAAGGGCACGACCAGGTGAATACCCTTGCCGCCACTGGTTTTCAGGAACACCTTCAGGCCCAGTTCGTCGAGCAGGGTGAGGGTGAGCTGGGTGGCCTCCAGCATGGCCTTCCAGGGCAGCGCGGGGTCGGGGTCCAGGTCAAGTACGAAGCGGTCCGGTTTGTCGAAGTCCTTGTCCGTGGCGTTCCAGGTGTGCAGTTCGAGCATGTTCATCTGCACAGCACCTAGTAGGGTGTCCGGGCGGTTGATGACCATCGCCGCCTGGCCGGCCTCGGCCTTTTCATAGCTGATGACGTTAGGTATGTGCAGCTGGCCTGCGTTTTTCTGGAAGAACAGCTCCCCGGCCAGGCCGTCCGGGGCGCGCACCAGCGCGACCGGGCGTTGCTTGAGCTGGGGCAGGATCCACTGGCTGACGCTGGCGTAATACTCGGCGACCTCGCGCTTGGTCACGCCGGTGGTGGCGTCGATCACCCGGTCGGGGTGGGTCAGGCGCAGTTCACCCAGGTTTTCAGGCGCCTTCGCCTGCTTGTTGCGTTTGGGCACGGTCTGGGTGGGCATGGCGCGCTCCAGGTCGATGGCGGTGGCCGCCTTGTCATCGCGCAGGCCATGGAACACCGAGTGGCGCACGATGCCGTCTCGGGTCATCTGGGCATAGGCGACTTCGGCCAACAATTGCGGTTGCAGCCAGTGCACACCGCGCGCTTCGGCACCGGTAGGCGGTTTGGCCAACGCTGGCTTGGTGATTTGCAGGGGTTTGAGCCGAGCATGGATGCTGGCCAGGGTCGCCGTGCTGAAGCCGGTGCCAACCTTGCCGGCGTAGCGCAACTGACCGCTGTCGTCGTCATGCAGGGCCAGCAACAGGGCCCCGAAGCCGCTGCGGCTACCTTTGGGGTCGGTATAACCGACGACCACGAACTCCTGGCGTTGCTTGCACTTGAGCTTGACCCAGTCCGGGGTGCGACGGCCGCTGTACGGGCTGTCGGCACGCTTGCCGATCAAACCCTCCAGCTCAAGCCGGCAGGCGCTGTCGAGCAAAGATTGCACGGGCTCGTCGAAGTCGGCAGAGAACTTGAGTACACCGGACTCATCGCGCTCAAGCAGTTGGCGCAAGGTGTCGCGCCGGCCCTGCAGCGCTACCTGGCGCAGGTCCTGGCCACCGAGGAACGGAAGGTCGAACAGGTAGTAGGTAATGGCTTCATCGTGCTCGGTGTCGAAGGCGTTCTGCAACGCCTGGAAATCGGCTGCGCCATTTTCGTCAGCCACCACCATTTCACCATCGAGCCAGGCTGCATCGAGGCCCAGCTCGCGCAGTGCGGCGATCTGGCGGGGCATCTTGCTGCTCCAGTCATGGCCGTTGCGGGTGAACAGGCGGATGTCATCACCCTCGATACGGGCCAGAATCCGGTAACCGTCGAATTTGACCTCGTAGCGCCAGTCCCCGCTGGGGGGCGAGTCGACCAAGGTTGCCAGCTGCGGACTCAGCTGTGCAGGCAGGGGCACCTTCGGGCCTTTGACGGTGCGCTTGCGGCTGGCGCGCGGTGCGGCGGCTTTTTTCGCAGCGGCTTTGCGCGGTACCAGGGTGCGGTCGCTAAGCACGCTATCGGGCTGAGCCTGCACGACGCTGTAGTCGGCCTCGCTGCGAGCCTGGTCGTCGTGTGATTTCACCAGCATCCATTGCTCTTTCTTGCCATCCAGGCGGGTGCGAAACAGGTTCCACACACCGCTGAGCTTTTCGCCTTGCAGGCGGAAACGCAGCTTGCCTTTGGCGTAGGCTTCATGCGCATCGCCTTCGGGCTCCCATACACCGCGATCCCAGACAATCACATCACCTGCACCATAGTGGCCTTCGGGGATATGCCCCTCGAAGTCGGCGTAATCCAGCGGGTGGTCCTCGACGTGCACGGCCAGGCGGCGCACTTTGGGGTCGAGCGACGGGCCTTTGGGGATCGCCCAGCTTTTCAGGGTGCCATCCAGCTCCAGGCGGAAGTCGTAGTGCAGGTGGCTGGCGTCATGTTTCTGGATGCAGAACTGCAGCGCCTGCACCCGCTTGCCACGGCTGCGCTTGCCGCTGGGCTCGGGCGTGGCATTGAAGTCGCGCTTGCGCGCATATTCCTGCAGGGGCTTGGCCATGGCGGTTTCCGGGCAGTTCGCAGTCTCTAAGGTGGGAGGCGCCGCGTAGGGTGGTAGTTCAAAAAACTCTGAATCTTCCACACGCAGGTGCAGTCGACTTAATGAAGCCACCTGACGGAGAACGCACATGGCACGCACAGATGAACCAAAGCCGTATACCCCTCCAGAGATCGACGACACCGAAGACCGCATGGGCAGCGTCCGTGAGCTGGACTTTGATGACCGCCTTGACGAACGTGAAGGGCGTGTGGGCGATGAGCGACCGGCCGATGAAGTCGCCCGGGAGTTTCCGCCTCGGCGCGTGGCCGAAAGCGGCATGACCGGCGGCGAGGCCCTGAGCGACAGCTTGCATGAGGACAATGTTACCTATGACGACTTGAGCCCGGACACGTTGCTGGATGAAACCGGTGCCCGTGACCCGCACGAACCGGGTGGTAGTGGCGGCCCGGCAGACCAGAGCCTGCGGCACGTGGACGCCGACGAGATCGGCGGTGGCATAGGCCTGGATGAGGCCGAACTGGCCCGATCAGCGCCGCTGGATGGTAAACCGTGGACTGATGACGTGATCGAAGACGAGGAGGGCAAGCCGTGAACGAACCCCGCTGTACCTGCGCGCACTGTGCCTGCACCTTGGATACGCCGGTATGTGAGCTGTTCTAACTGGCGATTGCTCAGTCCTTCGGGCTTAGGCTGTGGGAGCGGGCTTGTCCCGCGAATTGGGGGCATGCGGTGCCTGGCACCGGCTGTGCCGGTGTTCGCGGGACGAGCCCGCTCCCACAGAGCCCCTTTTTGTGGAAGCGGCGGTAGGCGTGGCGGGTTAGTGGGTTTGCCAGATGCCGTTGTTTCGTTCGCAATCGGTGCGGGCCTGGCCGAGGCTGGGGGTGTCGTAATAATAGGTGATCACCCGCGCATCTTTGGGCAACGCTGGTTTGTCCCCTCCTACGGATTTGGGGTTGGCCAGCGCTTCCTGAGTCAAAGGCGCGATGCAGCTGCCCACGCTGCCATCCGCACAGCGCGCTACCTTGCTCTTTTCGCTGTTGAGCATGTCCTTGCTCTCGTTGCTACACGACCAGTTGATCGCTTCGGCGGGCAGGTTGCTGTAGCTGTAGCAGGTGTGCCGCTCCACGGGTGTTACGGCATCGCTGGATGAGCGGGTCAGTACGTTGCAGCCCTCGGCCACGGCCTGGCCGCAGACCAGGCTGACAACCATCAGCGTCAAGATCCATACACGCATTTGCCACCTCCAGGGCCAGCGGCCCTCGTCAGGTCTGGGCGGGCTTGTCGCCTTGGCGCATGGCCTTGGCGCGTTTTTCCAGGACCAGGTAGGTAACCACTGCCAGCAGCAGTGGAATCAGGTAGTACAGTGTGCGATACCCGAGCAAGGCAGCCACAAGCGTGCCTTGGGCCATCTGCCCGTGCAGCAAGGCCAGAAACACTGCCTCAAGTACGCCCAGCCCCGCAGGGATATGCGCAACCACGCCAGCCACGCAACTGATCAGCAGGATGCCGAGAATGGACGGGTAAAAAGCCTCGCCCGGCAGCAACCAGAAGATCAGCAGCGCCATCAGCGCCCAGTTGCTGGCACCCAGCGCAACCTGGCACAGTGCCAAACGCAGCGACGGTAGCGTCACTTCGTGGTTGCGCCAGGACCACGTGCGCTTGGTTGCAAAACCACAGGCCAGCAGGTACCCACCCGCGATCGCCAACAGCAGCAAGCCGATCAGGCGCAGACCTGTAGCGCCCACCGCCCAGCTGCTGGGCAGCTCCACAAAGCCGAGGGCGAATACGGTACCGGCCAGCAGCATGTAGCCCATCCAGTTGGTCAACAGGCCCAAGGTGAGGATGCGCGTAATGGTCGGAGTATCCAGGCCCAGGCGGCCATATAACCGGTAGCGCAATGCAACGCCGCCTACCCAGGTAGTGAAGTTGAGATTGAAGGCGTAGCACACGAAGGCGACTGGCAGCACCTGCCGGGCGGGCAACTGGTGGCCGGTGTAGGCCCTTGCCAGCAGGTCGTAACTGGCAAATGTCAGGTAGCTGCACAGCGCCAGCGCAAGGCCGATGGCCAGGGTGCCGGGCTTGTAGGCCAGCAACGACTGGCGCACTTCGTTCCAGTCCAGATTGCGTGCCAGCATAAACAGCAGAACAGGTATGAGGATGAGGAACGCCAGCGTGAACAGGCGTTTCACCCAGGTTTGCCAGCCTTTGCGCGCCATCAGGTATTGCCCTCGTGCAGGTTACCCTGAGCCTCGACTTCCGGCTGCACCGAGCGCAAACGCTGGCGGTGTGCCGGGAACCAGCCAGCAATGCGCGGAAAATGGCGGATCACGTGGAAGCACACGAAGATCAGCGGTGCCCGCCACCAGTAACCGCGAATCATGCGCTCCAGGGTGACCGGCTTGCATTGCTCGCTGGCCAGGGCCTGTAGATGCTGGTTCAGTTGCTGGTTGAAGGCTCGATCACGGATGAAAAGATTGGCCTCCAGGTTGAATGACAGGCTCAACGGATCAAGGTTGCTGGAGCCAACGGTGGACCACTCATCGTCAACCAGTGCAACCTTGCCGTGCAGAGGCCGCTGGCAGTATTCGTGGATGGCCACGCCGTCGCGCAGCAGATAGTTGTACAGCAGCCTCGAAAGTGCACGGACCCAGCGCATGTCAGGCTGGCCCTGCAGAATCAAGCGCACATCCACGCCACGCCGGGCGGCGTTGCGCAGCTCCCGCATCAATCGATAACCCGGGAAGAAATACGCGTTGGCAACCACGATGCGCTGCTTTGCACCACGAAAAGCCTGCAGGTAGTGGGTTTCGATATCGGTACTGCGCAGCCCGTTGTCGCGTTCGACCAGCACGGCGCTGCTGGCCCCGGCCGGCTCGGTTACCGGGCGTACCGCGCTGGGTGGCTGCAGCACCGGCGACATCAGGCGCTTGCTGGCAGCATGCACCTGCGCTACCACCGGGCCGGTGACCTCCACCGCATAATCCTGCTTGGCCATGGCACCAAAGTCGCCAAGATGATCGGCGCTGTAGTTGATACCGCCGATAAATGCCCGCTCACCGTCGACTACCACGATCTTGCGGTGCAGGCGCCGGAACAGGTTGGTGCGCATGCCCACCAGCCGGGGCTGTGGGTCGAAAGCGTGAAAGCTCACGCCGGCATCGGTCATGGCCGAAATGAATTCGGTGGGCAGGTCGGCAGTGCCGTAGCCATCCACCGCTACCTCCACCCGCACACCGCGCTGGGCAGCGTCGATCAGCACCTGTTGTAACTGCTGGCCGACCTTGTCGTCGAAGATGATGAAGGTTTCCAGCAGAATTTCTTCCCGCGCCTGGGCCATGGCCTCGAATACGCGGGGATAGTATTGCTCGCCATTGATCAGCAACTGCACGCTGTTGCCGTCCACCCAAGGTCGATTCACAGGTTGATCTCCGCAGCCAATGGGGCGTGGTCGGACAGGTGCGACCACGGGTATGTCGAGAGCACTTGGGCAGTGCCGGGCATGGCGTTGCGCAAATAGATGCGGTCCAGCCGCAACAACGGCAGGCGCGCGGGGAAACTGCGCGCCGGGGTGCCGAAGTGCTCGCCGAAAGCCTCTATCAGGTGTTCGCACAGCACGGCATCTGCTTTCAGGCGCCAGTCGTTGAAATCGCCGGCGATAATGACCGGCGCTTCAGGCGGCAGACTGGCCAGCAGGTCGAGCATCAGCTTCACCTGGCGCTGCCGGTGGGCTTCGCGCAGGCCCAGGTGCACGCACACCGCATGCACCTGGTCGTGGCCTGGCACGTCCAGCTGGCAGTGCAGCAGGCCGCGCTGCTCATTGCCCTGTACTGACACATCGAGGTTGTTGAAGTGAGTAATGGGGAATTTCGACAGCAGCGCGTTACCGTGATCGCCATGCGGGTATACGGCATTGCGCCCGTAGGCGAACTGCGGCCACATGCTGTCGGCAAGAAACTCGTACTGCGGCATTTCTGGCCAGGCCGCATGGCGCAGGGCATGCTGCTGGTGGCTGCCGTGCACCTCCTGGAGAAACACCAGGTCGGCGCCCGTGGCACGCACGGCCTCGCGCAATTCCGGCAGGATGAAGCGCCGATTGAAGAAGGTGAAGCCCTTGTGCACGTTCAGTGTCAGCACATTGAGCCGGCGTACCGCAGTGACCTTGTCGATGATGCTGCGTGGGGCGGGCAGGGTCTTGTTCACAAGGCCACCTCCGGCAGGACGCCAGGCTCGGTCATGAGCTCATGGTCCAGCGACAGCTTCTGCAGCAGGCGTCGCGCATCGTAGGGGGCGTGAACCTTCTGGTCGTTGTCGAAATAGCAGTAGACATCGCGGGTCGCCCGACGCGGCGGCGAGCCCTGGACGACCAATTGCGCATCCTCAGCCTGGCTACCCTGGCTCCAGCGCTGGATGCGCTGCTTCCAGCGCCTCAGTGCGTTGGCCGTATACCCACTGCTGTAGAGCTCGACATCGCCATGCAGGCGCATGTACACAAAGTCGGCGGTAACGTCTTCCACATACGGCCATTTGCCGGCGCTGTCGGCAACTACCAAAGCGACCCGGTGCTTGCGCAACAGCTTGATGAAGGTCTCACAGAGGAAACTCTCGTTACGGATCTCCACGGCATGACGCAACCGTGCATTGCCGTGTATGCCCAAGCTGCCGTTGCCCTGCAAGCGTGCCGCGCAGTGTTTGGCACATTCACGAGCCGCTTTATGGTTACGCGGCAGCAGTTCGAGAAACCGGGCAAAACGCTCTTCATCGAACTTCATGTTCGGTGGAAATTGCCACAGGATCGGGCCAAGCTTCTTGCCCAGCAACAGTGGGCCTGAGGCGAAAAAGTTCGCCACCGGTTCTTCGATGTCCCTAAGCCGCCGTACGTGCGTGATATACCGCGGCCCCTTCACCGCGAACACGAAGTCGTCCGGCGTCTCGTCACGCCAGCCCTGGTAACGTTCAGGCGTTTGCAGGCTGTAGAACGAGCCATTGATTTCGATGCTGTTCACCGCCCGCGAAGCGAAGGCCAGTTCGTCGTCCTGCCTCAGCCCCTTGGGGTAAAAGTCCTTGCGCCAGGGGCCATAGCGCCACCCGGAGATACCGATGCGGATATCGCTCACGCTGCCGTCCTCATTGCCGGTTCTATTTCGGTCGCTCCAAAGTGCGACCGATAAAGACAGGCCAGGGTTCAGCACGTTTGACCAACGGGAAAGGCTCATACCAGGTTGAACTTTGCGGCGCTTGGCGTTTCCACCGGATACCCGCTTCGTGGAAGGGTGTCAGGATAAAATCGAGGCAAGCATGGCCAGACATATCATCCATTTCACCGGGCCGATCAACTCGTCGACCTGTGGCAACCTGATCAACACCTGTTCGCGGGCGCTGCAACAGGGCGCCGGTATCCTGCAACTGAACATCGCTACCATGGGCGGCGAGTGCAGTTATGGCTTCACCCTGTACAACTTCCTGCGGGCGTTACCGGTCGAGGTGCATACCCACAACCTGGGCACGGTGGAGTCCATGGGCAATATCCTGTTCCTGGCAGGGGAACGGCGCACGGCGTGCAGTTTCAGCAAGTTCCTGTTCCACCCGTTTCACTGGACCTTGCACGGTTCGGTGGATCATTCGCGCATGGCTGAGTACGCCATGAGCCTGGATTATGATTTGAAGTTGTATGCGCAGATTGTCGCCGAACGAACCCAGGGGGCAACGGAGGTACTGGACGTGCCGCGGTACCTGATGGCCTATCCGCGGATTCTGGGGCCACGTGAGGCGCTGGATAACGGGATGATTCATGCCATCGACGAAATGCCAATCGAGGCGCAGTCGGTTCAGTGGAGTGTGCATGCCTAGGGTGTGGCTGTGCGTGCCTCTTCACAGTTGCGCGAAGGCACGCACCGAGTAACCGGGCTTACCGAACTGACGCGGCGGTGGCTCTGTCACAGGCCAGCAGCGAGCGGATCAGCAACTTGATCTCACCCTTGAGCCCAGGCGCCTGGTCCAGATGGGCAAAGCGGCAGTCGGTAATTTCATGCTGCGCCTTGGGCTGCGGCGCGTCGGCAAACTCTGCTTCGAACACGTAATGCATACGCGCGGGGGCCTCGTGACGCATCAGCAAGGTCAGTGACGCTGCCTGCAGCCCGGTTTCTTCCAGCAACTCACGCTCTGCAGCTTGCGCTGGCGTCTCGCCAGGCTCGATCTTGCCGCCGGGGAGGGTCCAGGCACCGTTGGATTTTCGCACCCATAACCATTTTTGTGTTTGCTTGCCGTGCCGGCAGATGATGGTGGCGCGATCCTTGTTCAGCTTCATTCATGCTCCTTGGTGATGCGCTTATTGCATGAAGATATGGCCGTTGGCGGCAATAAACGTTGCGTTTAACCCGACGAACGGTCAAAGCACGTAACGTGCCACCAGGGCTTTCGCCCGCCACGCAAACATTTTGCTGGCGTAAGATTTGTGCCACTGGTCAGTTGCCAGCAAAAGCATTGAGCAGAGCCGGGCAACAGTGGCTCGGAAACTAGGCATGGCACAGATTCGTGTCACCAGCCTATCCATCGCAAGGAGAACCCACATGGCGCAGGATCAAGAGCGGACAAGCCAGCGCGGCGGCACCAAGGAAACCAACCCGGGCAATTTCGCCAATGACCGGGAGCGTGCTTCGCGCGCGGGCCACAAGGGGGGGCAGGCATCTGGCGGCAATTTCGCCAACGACCGACAGCGTGCATCGGAAGCTGGCCGCAAGGGTGGCCAGAACAGCCACGGCGGGGGGCGCAACCCGTGAGGGGAACCGCTCGCTGAATGCCCAGGAACACATGTGGTGCCCGGCAGCGATTTCGGGTTTGCGAATCCGGAATCGCGCCATGACTTCGTCAGGAGAAACGAGCATGCGCGCATTGACCTATCACGGCGCAGGGGATGTCCGCGTCGACACCGTTGCAGAGCCCGGTCTGCAGGAAGACGACGATATCCTGCTGCGGGTAACGGCCACAGCCATTTGCGGCTCCGACCTGCACCTGTACCGGGGCAAGATCCCCATGGTCGAGCAAGGCGATATTCTTGGCCACGAATTCATGGGCATCGTCGAAGAGGTGGGCAGCGCGGTAACCGCTGTGCGCCCGGGTGACCGGGTAGTGATCCCGTTTGTCATCGCCTGCGGTGACTGCTTTTTTTGCCAACACGACTTGTATGCCGCCTGCGAAACGACCAACACGGGGCGAGGCGCACTGCTGAACAAGAAGACCATACCGTCTGGCGCAGCGCTGTTCGGCTACAGCCACCTGTATGGCGGCATACCTGGCGGGCAGGCCGATTATGTGCGGGTGCCCAAGGGCAATGTAGGGCCGTTCAAGGTACCGGGGCACCTGGCTGACGATCAGGTATTGTTTCTCTCGGACATTCTCCCTACAGCCTGGCAGGCAGTGCTCAATGCCGAAGTTGGCCAGGGTTCGTCACTGGCAATCTATGGCGCCGGCCCGGTCGGGCTGCTGTCTGCTGCTTGCGCACGCATGCTGGGGGTGGAGCAGATCTTCATGGTCGATGAATGTGCCTACCGGCTGGATTATGCTCATCAGGCCTACGGAGTGATTCCTGTCAATTTTGCCTATGATGATGACCCAGCCGATAGCATCGTGCGCCATACCGCCGGCATGCGTGGTGTGGATGCGGTAATCGATGCGGTGGGTTTCGAAGCCAAGGGCAGCACAACGGAAACGGTGCTCACCGCGCTTAAGCTCGAAGGCAGTAGCGGCAAGGCCCTGCGCCAGAGTATCGCGGCCGTGCGCAGGGGTGGGGTGGTCAGTGTGCCGGGGGTGTATGCGGGGTTTATCCATGGTTTTCTGTTTGGCGACGCCTTCGACAAGGGCCTGACCTTTCGCATGGGGCAGACCCATGTGCAACGCTACCTGCCTGAGTTGCTGGCGCATATCGAAGCAGGCCGGCTGGACCCGCAGGCCATCGTCACCCACCGCATGGCGCTGGAAGATGCCCCGCGTGCCTACGAACTGTTCAATGGACAGCAGGATCAGTGTCGCAAGGTGATTCTGGTGACCGGTGCGGCCCCGGACCCACGCGGTCAGGGTGCCGCAGTGCGCTGAAACGGCCGCTTGTGCCGAATGTTCGACAAAATTTTGAATCTTCTGGCCATGGCCCGATCAATCAGGGTGTCATCCATGGAGAAGAGGAGGCCCCTGCGATGCCTAGCCCACAGCTGTACATCATCGATTACCAACTGCATGGCCAACCGCGCAGTTTCATCATTCGCCTGGAACGCCTGGACAATGCCGAGGCCTGGCATTGGGCAAGTTGCGATGCGGGTATCGGCATTATTCCCAAGTTCGGGCGTGAGAAGATCAAGAAGATCAGCCGGCCGATGGCCGAGCGTTACGGGATTACCGGCGTAAGCTGGCGGATTTCGGGGAGCAAGCCGAGCCAGTCGGTGGGAGACCCGGCGGCGATGGTGTAATACCACCTCAGCCTGACACATAACCATGCTGCAACGGGGTCCCCGGCTGCAGCATGGTGCCTGGATAAACCCTTTGTCAGGCGCCGGACTCGGGGTCACTGGCCGGTACGCCGGGGCGATTTTCCTCGTCGTCAGTCACATTGGGGTCGGCATCCGGGTCATCCACTTGGTCATTGCGGCGATCCGGCTCAAGCTCCGGCCAGTCATCCTGCACATTGCCACCACCCATCCGCAGTAAGTAATCCATCGCGCAATCCTCGTCTGTGATCCTCATGGTTAGGAGCGAAAGACCTGTCTTAAAAGTCATCTGGATAGCGGCAGTCGCTGACCAACGGTGGCACCGTGTCGGGACACTTGTGCGGGCCCTTTCGAGGTTTACCCGCGAAGGGGCCCGCAAGGTGAACACATCACGCCGGCTGTTTCAACACCAGGGTCAGAATGTCATAGCTGGCCACCAGCTCACCCAGCTGGTTGGTTACCTCCACATCCCACGCCACCACCCCTTGCGGCTGGCCCAGCGGGCTGGTTTTGCCCTGGTCGATCTTGCGCTTGCAGGTCAGCCGTGCCTGGATGGTATCGCCAATGCCCACCGGGTTGATGAAGCGCAGCGTATCCAGGCCATAGTTGGCCAACACCGGCCCGGCACCGGGCGACACGAACAGCCCGGCCGCCGCCGAGAGGACGAAGTAGCCGTGGGCGATACGTTTACCGAACTGCGATTCTTTGGCCGCGATTTCGTCGAAGTGCATGTAGAAATGGTCCCCCGACAGGCAGCCGAAGTTGACCAGGTCGGCTTCGGTCACGGTGCGGCGGTGGGTGAGCAACGACTCGCCGATGCGCAACTGCTCGAAGTATCGGCGGAACGGGTGCACTTCGGTCTCGATCACTTCGCCACCGCGCACGTATTCGCCGGTGACCGCCGTGAGCATGCTCGGCGAACCTTGTACTGCGGCGCGTTGCAGGTAGTGCTTGACCGCGCGCAAGCCACCCAGTTCTTCACCGCCGCCGGCCCGGCCCGGCCCGCCGTGCTTGAGTTGTGGCAACGGCGAGCCGTGGCCGGTGGATTCCTTGGCGGCCTCGCTATCGAGCACCAGCAGGCGGCCATGCCAGGCAGCCGCCACCGGTATGGCCTTGGCCGCAATACTGCGGTCGGCGGTGACCAAGGTCGCCACCAGGCTGCCTTTGCCTCGGGCGGCCAGTATCAAGGCTTCGTCAAGGTCGTGGTAGGCCATCAGTGTGTTGACCGGGCCGAACGCTTCGATATCGTGGGCGCCGCCGTCGGCGTGCGGGTCGCGGGCCTGTAGCAGGGTCGGGGCAAAGAATGCGCCCTCGGCCACGCCATCGCCACGCGGGGCGAAGCCGTCGCTGGCGCCGAACAGCTGGTCACAGCTTTGCAGCAGGCTGCGCACCCGCTCGGTCACGTCGTGCTGCTGGTCGTGGGAAGCCAGAGCCCCCATGCGTACGCCCTCCAGCGACGGGTCACCCACAACCACCTTGCTCAGCCGCTCGCGCAAGCGCGTGGCAACCGCATCAATGTGCTTGGCCGGCACGATGGCGCGGCGGATGGCGGTGCACTTCTGCCCGGCCTTGGTGGTCATTTCACGCACCACCTCCTTGATGTACAGGTCAAACTCTTCGCTGTCCGGGGTCACATCCGGGCCAAGAATGGCGCAGTTCAGCGAGTCGGCTTCGGCGGTGAACGGTACCGAATTGCGCACCAGGTTCGGCGTGACGCGCAATTTTGCGGCGGTATCGGCTGACCCGGTGAAGGTCACCACGTCCTGGCCTTGAAGGCGGTCGAGCAGGTCGCCGGTGCTGCCAATCACCAGTTGCAAGCTGCCCTCCGGCAGCAGGCCGGAGGCGTTCATCAGGCGGACGACGGCTTCGGTCAGGTAGCTGGTGGAAGTCGCCGGTTTGACGATGCACGGCATGCCCGCCAGGAACGTCGGGGCGAACTTCTCCAGCATGCCCCAGATAGGGAAGTTGAAGGCGTTGATGTGCACCGCCACGCCTGCGCGCGGCACCAGGATGTGGCTGCCGGCGAAATGACCTTGCTTGCCCAGCGCGATAGCCGGGCCCTCGTGCACCAGGTTGCCCGACGGCAGCTCGCGGCTGCCGATGCCGGCATAGGAGAACAATGTGGCGTTGCCGCCTTCGATATCGATCCAGCTGTCGGCGCGGGTGGCGCCGCTATGGTGCGACAGGGCGTAAAGCTGTTCCTTGCGCTCGGCCAGGTACAGGGCCAGCGCTTTCAGGCGTGCAGCACGCTGCTGGAAGTCCATGGCCATGAGGCTGGCCAGGCCACGCGCACGGGCGAAGTCCACGGCTTCGGCGAAGTCCGGGCGCTCTTCGTGGCTGTAGGCAAGTACGTGGCCATCAAGGGCGCTGCGCAGGGCTTGCGCGCCGTGCTGGCCGAGCCAGCGGCCGGCGATGAAGCTTTGCAGGGTAGGGGCGGCAGACATGCTGTTCTCCATACTGTTCGAATGTAGTGGGCGCTGTTACCACAGCGCCAAGGTGTAGCCGATGATCAGGCGGTTTTCGTCCACGGCGTTGGTCAGGCCATTGCCGGACCGGAAGGTGACGTTGCGCCAGCGCAGGCTGACGTCCTTGAACGGGCCGCTCTGGATGACGTAGGTGATGTCGGTGTCGCGTTCACGCTCGCGGCCATTGCTGACAGTGGCGGTTTCGGCGTGGCGGCCGTCGGTGTAGCGCGTCATGAAACTCAGGCCGGGGATGCCCATCGCTACAAAGTCGTAGTCATAGCGCACTTGCCAGGAGTCCAGCCCGGCGCGGGTGAAGGTGTTGTAGGTCACCAGGTTGACGGTAAACGGGTCGCCGCCGTTGACGAACGGGAAGGCACTGTCGCCGGACATCTGTTGCCAGGTCGCCGTGAACTTGTGTGCCCGCACGCCGAGGGTGAACATGGCGTTGAAGTTGCGGTTGTCGATGTTGCCAGCACGTTCGGCGCCGTCGTTGCGGCTGTCGAAGTAGCGCAGGTCGCTGCGCAGGCTCACGCCTTCGCTCAAGGGGCGGGTGTCGATCAGGCCGACGAACTGCTGGCGGTAGATGTCCTCGAGCTTGGCGTAGTAGTAGCTGACGCTGGTTTGCGGGGTGATGGCGTAGCTGCCACCGCCAAAGTCCAGGTGGTCACTGCTGGCAGCGCCATAGCCGATGTCGTCGCGGCCCGAGGAGTCACGCAGGTTGGCCTTGGTCAGGCGGCCGGCGTTGACGGTAAGGCCATCGAGATCCTGGCTGGTCAGCAGGCCGCCCTGGAAGGTGGACGCCAGCAGGCGGGTGTCGTTGTATACCACCACCGGCAGGATCGGTTGCAGCGTGCCCAGGCGCAGGGTGCTTTTGGACACGCGGATTTTGCCGGTCAGGCCCAGTTCGCTGTAATCATCAACCGGTTCGTGGCTGTTCGGGCCGAAGGGCAGCAGCCCGGTATTGCGGCGGTCGCGGCTGGAGTCGAGCTTGATACCCAGCTGGCCCATGGCGTCAACGCCAAAGCCGACCGGGCCCTCGGTGAAGCCGGACTCCAGCTTGGCGGTAAAGCCCTGGCCCCATTCTTCTGCCTTGGCCTGTGGTGCGTTGCTTTGGCGGAAGTCGCGGTTGATGTAATGGTTGCGCAGCTCCAGGCGTGCGTGGCTGTCGCCGATAAAGTCTGCCAGCGCCGGCAATGGCAAGGCGAGCGTGGCCAGCCAGGCAGCTGACATGATGTGCGTGCGGTTCATTGTTGTTGTTTTACCCGACATGGTGGTTCTTCCTTGAAGTCAGTGCTTGCTGGCGCCAGCGGCGCCGATACCGGTCATGGAGCGGATGAACTGGGCCAGGTAGCGGCCACGCTCCTCACTGGCACGTTCGGAGCTGTCGGTGACCGAGAACGCCCAGGCACTCAGGAACGCCAGGCTCATGGAGAACAAGGCCGGGTTGCTGTAAGGGAACAGCGCTTTATCGTGATGCAGCACGTTGACCCACACTGCCGGGCCCAGTACCACCAGCAGCACCGCCGAGGCCAGGCCGGCCATGCTGCCGCACACTGCGCCGCGGGTGGTCAGGCCTTTCCAGAACATCGAAAGCAGCAGCACCGGGAAGTTGACGGAGGCAGCCACCGCCAGCACCAGGCCGGAGAGGAAGGCGATGTTCTGCGACTCGAACATCAGGCCGAGCATGACCGCCAGCAGGCCGATCAGCAGGGTGGCGACACGCGATACGCGCATTTCCTCCTGCTCGGTGGCCTTGCCTTGGCGGATCACGCAGGCATACAGGTCGTGGGATACCGCCGATGCGCCGGACAGCGCAAGGCCGGCGACCACGGCAAGGATGGTGGCGAAGGCCACAGCAGAGATGAAGCCAAGGAACAAATTGCCACCGACAGCCTGGGCCAGGTGCACGGCGATCATGTTGCCGCCGCCAATGATTGCACCGGTGGCGTCGCGGTAGGACGGCTCGGTGCCGACCATGACGATGGCGCCAAAGCCGATGACGATCAGCAGCAGGTAGAAGTAACCGATGAAACCGGTGGCATAGAACACGCTCTTGCGTGCTTCCTTGGCATCACTGACGGTGAAGAAGCGCATCAGGATATGCGGCAGGCCGGCGGTGCCGAACATCATGCCCAAGCCCAGGGAAATGGCATCCACCGGATTGGACAGCAGGCCACCCGGGGCCATGATCGCCTGGCCCTTGGCATGCACGGCCACCGCGCTGGCGAACATGGCTTCGGTGCTGAAGCCGAAGTGCTTGAGCACCATGAACGCCATGAAGCTGGTGCCCGACAGCAGCATCACTGCCTTGATAATCTGCACCCAGGTGGTAGCGAGCATGCCGCCGAACGTTACATAAGCGACCATCAGCACACCGACCAGCATCACCGCATACAGGTAGCTGATGCCGAACAGCAGCTCGATCAGCTTGCCGGCACCGACCATCTGTGCCACCAGGTACATCAGTGCCACGACCAGGGTGCCGAACGCCGAGGTCAGGCGTACCGGGGTTTGTGCCAGGCGGTAGCTGACCACGTCGGCAAAGGTGTACTTGCCCAGGTTGCGCAGCCGTTCGGCGATCAGGAACAGAATGATCGGCCAGCCGGCCAGCACGCCCAGGGCGTACAACAGGCCGTCATAGCCGTTCAGGAACATCATCGCGGAGATGCCCAGGAAGGAGGCGGCGCTGATCATGTCGCCTGCGATCGCCAGGCCGTTCTGCATGCCAGTCAGGCCCCCGCCGGCGGTATAGAAGTCGCTGGCCGAGCGGGTGCGCAAAGCCGCCCAGCGGGTGATCAGCAAGGTGAAGCAGACGAACACCATGAACATCGAAATGGCTGTCCAGTTCATTGTGCGCACTCCTGCTTGACCTTTTCATTGAGCGGGTCGAGCACATTGTTGGCGCGGTGCACATAGATGCCGGTCAGGGCAAAGGACAGCAGCACCATCAGCACACCCACCAGCATGCCGACGGTGGTCACACCGCCGCTGAGCGACTGGCCAAGGGTGCTGGGCGAAAACGCCACCAGCAGGACGAAGCCGTAGTAGATCACCAGCATGGCCAAGGTCAGGCTGCCGTTGAGGCGGCGTTTGCGCTGCACCAGGTGCTGGAAGTCGGGGTGGTTGGCGATGCTTTCTATGCGTTCGGGTGTCATGGCAAGCGATCTCTTGGTTTTGTAATTGTTTTGTTGAGGTCACGCGGGTGTTGCGGTATTGCAAAAGGGCCTCTTCGCGGGCATGCCCGCTCCCACAGGGAGGGTGTTACCCTCAGCCCTTGTGCGGTGCTTGTGGGAGCGGGCGCGCCCGCGAAGCAGGCGGCGCGGTCTTAAAGCTGGTCGAAGTCGAGCACCACCTTGTCGCTCACCGGGTAGGTCTGGCACGACAGCACGTACCCGGCTGCCACTTCGTAGTCTTCCAGGGCATGGTTGCTGTCCATTTCCACTTCCCCCTCGACCACCCGGCATTTGCAGGTCGAGCACACACCGGCCTTGCACGAGTAGGGCAGCTCGGCGCCGATGGCATTGCCGGCGTCCAGCACGTTCTGGGTGTTGCGTGGCAAGTCGAAGGTAAGGGCGCGGCCGTCGCTGATCACGGTGATGTGGCTGAGCGCCGAATCCACCTGGCGCGCTGCTTCACGGGCCTCGCGACGGGTCTCGTTACCGGCGGCGGCGAACAGCTCGAAATGAATGCGCTCTTTGTCCAGGCCATTGGCCTGCAGGCTGTCACGTACGGTTTCGGTCATTGCCTGAGGCCCGCAGATGAAAGCCGCGTCCAGGCCTGGAACGTCCAGCCAGCGGGAGAACAGTTGGCCGCACTTGTCGGCGTCAATGCGGCCGTTGTACAGGTCAACATCCTGTTGCTCGCGGCTGAACACAAAAATCAGGTTCAGGCGGTCGAGGTACCGATTTTTCAGGTCTTCGAGCTTGTCGCGGAACAGCGCGCCAGAGCTGGAACGGTTGCCGTACAGCAAGGTGAAGCGGCTGTGCGGCTCACTGTCGAGGGTGGTGCCGATGATCGACAGGATCGGAGTAATGCCACTGCCGGCCGCGACGGCCAGGTAATTGCCCTGACGGGCAGGGTCCAGCGGCACGAAGAAGCTGCCCGATGGCGGCATCACGTCCAGTTGCTGGCCGGCCTTGAGCACTTCATTGGCAAACGCCGAGAAACGCCCGCCTGGCACGCGCTTGACAGCCACGCGCAGCTCGCCGTCCTGCACGGCGCTGCAAATAGAGTAAGAGCGGCGGACCTCTTCGTTGTCCAGTTGAGTACGCATGACCAGGTACTGGCCCTGGGTGAAACGGAACTGTGCCTGCAGGTGCTCGGGCACGTCGAAGGCAATCGAAACCGCATCACGGGTTTCGTTGCGCACTTGCTTGATGGTCAGGCTGTGAAACTGGCTCATGGCGTTCTCCACGGCTCAAATGCATTTGAAGTAATCGAACGGCTCCAGGCACTCGCGGCAGCGGTACAGCGCCTTGCAAGCGGTGGAGCCGAACTGGCTGAGCATTTCGGTGCGGTTACTGCCGCACTGCGGGCAGCACACCTGGGGGGCTTCACCGAGCAGGCTGCGCTTGCTGGCGCTGCCCTGCGGCGGGGCGATGCCGTAGGTGCGCAGGCGCTCGCGGCCCAGCTCGCTGATCCAGTCGGTGCTCCAGGCCGGGGTCAGCCGGCGCTCAAGGTCCGGCGCGGGGAAACCCGCCTGCTCCAGCGCCTGGCGGATATCGCCTTCGATCACCTCGGTCGCCGGGCAGCCGGAGTAGGTCGGTGTCACCACCAGGTGCAGGTGGCCGGCGCGCCAGTCGAGGTCGCGAACGATGCCCAGGTCGACCACACTCACCACGGGCACTTCCGGGTCCATGACCTGGCCCAGCACCTCCCAGGCCCGGGCCAGGTCCTCGCCGCGTGGCGCCCGCGCGCCACGGTCGCCGGCAATCAGCTCACCAGGTTGCATCGGGGTAAGCCCTTGGCAGGAACTGCATTTCGGCCAGTAGCAGGCCCAGGTGCTCGGTGTGCAGGCCTTTGCGGCTGTCCAGGTAGAAGTGACTGGCAGCCTTGGGCAGCGGCAGCTCGACCGACGCGAAGGTCTCGCTCACCTGTTTCAGCCAGGCAGCACCAGCGGTGTCGGGGTCGGCAGCGATACCTGCCTGGGCCAACTGCACCTCGTTATCGCTGGCGGCCGTCAGTTCGACGGTAAAGCGCCACAGTGCAGGAATGGCGGCAAGCATGCGCTGACGGCTCTCTTCTGTGCCGCCACCCAGGCGCTGTACCCACTCGCTGGAGCGGCGCAGGTGGTAGGTGACTTCCTTGAGTGCCTTGGCGGCGATACCGGCGATACGCTCATCGCTTGAGCCGGCCAGGCCCTGTAACACGGCAAAGTGCCAGGCGTCGTAGAGGAATTGCTTGGTCATGGTTACGGCAAAGTCACCGTTGGGTTGCTCGACCAGCAGCAGGTTGCGATAGGCCCGCTCGTCTCGGCGGAAGGCCAGGGCATCGGCGTCGCGGCCGTCGTCCAGCCGCTCGGCTGCGTATTCCAGCCAGTTGCGCGCCTGGCCGACCAGGTCCAGGCCAACGTTCATCAGGGCCAGTTCTTCTTCGATGGCCGGGGCGTGACCACACCATTCACAGAGGCGCTGGCCTTGTACCAGGGCGCTGTCGCCAAGCAGCAGCAGGTAGGGGATAAGGGATTCGTTGTGCATGGCCAACCTCACATGTGTCCGACTTCATCGGGCAGCTCGTAGAAGCTGGCATGGCGGTAGACCTTGTCGTCCGAAGGGGCGAACAGCGGGTCTTTCTCGTCAGGGGAGGAGGCGGTGATCAGCGCCGAAGGCACCACCCACAGGCTGACGCCCTCGCTGCGTCGGGTGTACAGCTCGCGGGCATTTTCGATGGCCATGGCGGCGTCGGCGGCATGCACGCTGCCGACATGCTTGTGGTTAAGGCCGTGCTTGCTGCGCACGAACACTTCGTAGAGGGTCCAGACAGACATTTTCGATCTCCGCATCAATCGCCGCTCAGGCGGCGTTCTTGTTCTGTTGCTTGCGCGCGTAGGCCACGGCGGCCTCGCGAACCCAGGCGCCGCCCTCGATGGCCTGGCGGCGGGTGGCGACACGTTCCTGGTTGCACGGGCCGTTGCCCTTGATCACTTCGTAAAATTCGTCCCACTGAATTTCGCCGAAGTCGTAGTGACCGCGCTCGGCGTTCCACTTCAGTTCAGGGTCGGGGGCCGTGCAGCCGAGCAGTTCGAGCTGCGGCACGGTCTGGTCAATGAAACGCTGGCGCAGTTCATCGTTGGTCTGGCGCTTGATCTTCCAGGCCATGGACTGAGCGCTGTTTGGAGAATGTTCGTCGCTGGGGCCGAACATCATCAGCGATGGCCACCACAGGCGATTGATTGCGTCCTGGACCATGTCGCGCTGTGCCTGGGTGCCGTGACGCATCATGGTCAGGAGCATTTCGTAGCCCTGGCGCTGATGGAAGCTCTCTTCCTTGCAGATACGGATCATCGCGCGGGAGTAGGGGCCATAGGAGGTGCGCTGCAGTACCACCTGGTTGACGATTGCAGCGCCATCGACCAGCCAGCCCACTGCGCCCATGTCGGCCCAGCTGAGGGTGGGGTAGTTGAAGATGCTCGAGTACTTGGCCTTGCCGCTGTGCAGCTTGGCGATTTCTTCGTCGCGGTCGGCGCCCAGGGTCTCCATGGCGCTGTACAGGTACAGGCCGTGGCCGGCTTCGTCCTGGATCTTGGCCATCAGTTGCAGCTTGCGCTTGAGGCTAGGCGCGCGGGTGACCCAGTTGCCTTCGGGCAACATGCCGACGATTTCCGAATGGGCATGTTGGGAGATCTGCCGGATCAGGGTCTGGCGGTAGGCCTCTGGCATCCAGTTCTTGGCTTCGATCTTGATTTCGGCGTCGATCTTTTCCTGGAAGTTGCGTTCCGCGGCGGACATTTCTTCCAGCGATTTGACGCGCTTGACTCCGGTTTCCACTAGCTGTGCGTACATGTGCGGCGACTCCTGCTAAGGCATGAGTCATTTGTAAGCGATACAAAACATAACGTCAAACAGTTTTATATGTATCAAATAAGATTTGTGTATCGCTTTGGGGTCCCATCGCGGGTAAACCCGCTCCCACAGGGGCGCGCGGTACCTGTGAGCGCGAATAACACGCAAAAAAAACCCCGGACAGTGCCGGGGCTGCACAGGCAGATGAATGACTCAGCTGGCCAACCGTTTGTCATACACGTGGCAAGCCTTGCCCTCGGAGCGTTTGAGCGTGCCGCAAGGCTGCAGGTGCACCTGGGTGCTGATGCCGATGTAGGTCTTGATCTGTTTGCTCAACTCCCCGGTCACCCGCTTGCGCTGGCCTTCATCGAGGTGCTGGCACTCCGCACGCAATTCAACATGCACTTCGACACTGTCCAGGTTGCCATTGCGATACAGGTGAATCTCATACAGCTCGGAAAGCTGTTTTATTTTCAATACCTATTCTTCGATCTGGGTCGGGAACACGTTGACGCCGCGAATGATCAGCATGTCGTCGCTGCGCCCGGTGATCTTGCCTATCCGCCGCATGGGCCTGGCTGTGCCGGGCAAAAGGCGGGTAAGGTCGCGGGTGCGGTAACGGATCATCGGCAGCGCCTCTTTGCTTAGCGAGGTGAACACCAGTTCGCCCAGTTGGCCGTCCGGCAACACCTCACCGGTGACCGGGTCGATGATCTCGGGATAGAAGTGGTCTTCCCAGATGGTCGGGCCGTCTTTGGTCTCGATACATTCCATCGCCACCCCGGGCCCCATGATTTCCGACAGGCCATAGATGTCGAGGGCATTGATGCCCAAACGCTGCTCGATCGAACGGCGCAGCTCGTCTGTCCACGGCTCGGCACCGAAAATACCCAGGCGCAGCTTGAGGTCATGGGGGTCGATGCCCTGGCGCTCGATCTCGTCGGCCAGGTTGAGCATATAGGACGGCGTCACCATGATGATGTCGGGCTGGAAGTCGCGGATCAGCTGCACCTGCTTCTCGGTCTGACCACCCGACATCGGGATTACCGTACAGCCCAGGCGCTCGGCGCCGTAATGCGCACCCAGCCCGCCGGTGAACAGGCCGTAGCCGTAGGAAACATGCACCTTGTCGCCTTTGCGCCCACCCGCAGCGCGGATCGAGCGGGCGACCACATTGGCCCAGGTATGAATGTCGTTCTGCGTATAACCGACCACCGTAGGCTTGCCGGTGGTACCGCTGGAAGCATGCAGGCGTACCACTTCCTCCTGGGGTACGGCAAACATGCCGTAGGGGTAGTTGTCGCGCAGATCGTTCTTGCCGGTGAAGGGGAACTTCGCCAGGTCTGCCAGGCACTTGAGGTCATCGGGGTGGGTGCCGCATTCGGCAAAGCGCTGGCGGTACAACGGTACATTGTCGTAGGCGTGCTTCAGGCTCCAGCGCAGGCGCTCCAGCTGGTGCTGGCGCAGGGAATCGACGCTGGCGGTTTCCATCGGGTCCAACAAGGCACGGTCGGCATCATGGTACATGTTCATGGCTTCACTCGAATTGTTCTTGTACGCCGTGCGGGGCCGGTTACGGGCCGCGCGGTGAGTGTCATGAGCGCAGCATATACGGCTGCGTTCGGTTCGGTAACAGGCTGAAGGCGTGACCCGCTCAGAGGCGTTCTATGACCATGGCGATGCCCTGGCCAACGCCAATGCACATGGTGCACAGGGCATAGCGGCCGGCAGTTTCCTCCAGTTCGTGCAGCGCGGTGGTTACCAGGCGTGCACCGCTCATGCCGAGCGGATGGCCCAGCGCAATGGCTCCGCCGTTGCGGTTGACCCGGGGGTCGTCGTCGGCCAGGCCTAGCTCGCGTAGCACCGCCAAGCCTTGGGCGGCGAAGGCTTCGTTAAGCTCGATGACGTCCAGGTCGGCCAGTGACAATCCCGTGAGCTCAAGTACCTTTCGGGTTGCCGGCACCGGGCCGATGCCCATCAGCCGTGGCTCAACCCCGGCCACGGCCATGCCGACGATACGGCCGCGGGGCTTCAGGCCATGGCGGCGGGCAGCGGTGCTGCTGGCCAGCAACAGGGCGCAAGCGCCGTCGTTGACACCGGAGGCATTGCCGGCGGTGACGCTACCCCCTTCACGGAACGGGGTGCCGAGACGGGCGAGTTGTTCCAGCGTGGTGTCGCCGCGCGGATGCTCATCGTGCTCGACCACTTTGGCCGGGCCTTTGCGCTGGGGGATTTCGACCGGCACGATTTCTTGCGCAAGGCGGCCGCGGGCCTGAGCAGCGGCCGCCTTGTGCTGGCTGCGCAGCGCGAAGCCATCTTGGTCGGCGCGGGAGATAGCAAACTGTTCAGCGACGTTTTCAGCGGTTTCCGGCATCGAATCGGTGCCGTAGGCAGCCTTCATCAGCGGATTGACGAAGCGCCAACCGATGGTGGTGTCGAACAACTCGGCTGCGCGGCCGAAGGCCTGCTCCGACTTGCCCATGACGAAGGGCGCGCGCGACATCGACTCAACGCCGCCAGCCAGCATCAGCCCGGCTTCGCCGCAACGCAGGGCGCGGGCAGCATTGCCGATGGCGTCCAGGCCGGAGCCGCACAGGCGGTTGATCGTGGTCCCCGGTATTTCGGGGGGCAGCCCGGCCAACAGGGTGGCCATGTGGGCCACGTTGCGATTGTCTTCGCCGGCCTGGTTGGCACAGCCGAAGATCACGTCGTCGACCGCTTTCCAGTCCAGCTCGGGGTGGCGCTGGATCAAGGCCTTCAGCGGAATGGCGGCGAGGTCATCGGCACGTACGCCGCTCAAAGCCCCGGCATAGCGCCCTATGGGGGTGCGCACGGCGTCGATGATCAGGGCATCGGCGAGGGTGTGTTCAGTCATCTTGCGTCTCCTGCGCCAGCACGGTGCCGCGCACTTTGTAGGATTTGCCATGGAACATCGCCACCAGCTCACCGCGCTGGTTGTGGATGCGCACGTCGTACAGGCCGGTGCGGCCTTTGCGGCTGACCTCGCTGGCGTCGGCGGTGAGCACGTCATCGCGCAGCGCCGGTGCCAGATAGTCGATGCTGCAACCCAGGGCCACGGTGGCCTGGTCGTAGCTGTTACAGGCGAAGGCAAACGCCGAGTCGGCCAGGGCGAAGAGGAAACCGCCATGGCAGGTGCCGTGGCCCTGGATCATGTCGGCGCGTACCGGCATGCCCAGGCTTGCCCGGCCCGGGCCGGCATCCAGCAGGCTGATGCCCAGGCCCTGGGTGGCCAGATCTCGGGCATACATGGCGTCGGCACAGGCTTGTGCCAGTTCGAGTTCAGTCATGCAGGGTGCCTCCTTTGGCCTCGCAACGGCGTAACAGCAGAGAAGGGCGGTAGCGGCTCTCGCCGTAGCTGCGCTGCAGGTTGTCGAGCACGCGCAAGGTGTGGGCGATGCCGATGTGCGCAGCCCAGGCCAGCGGGCCACAGGGGTAATTGACACCGGCGCGCATCGCCAGGTCGATGTCAGCGGCGCTGCCGACGCCCTGCAACACGGCATCGGCAGCTTCGTTGGCGAGCATTGCCACTGTGCGCAGCACCACCAGGCCGGGCAGGTCGGCGACAGCAGTAACCTTGAGGCCGGCCCGCTGCAGCAGGGTCACAGCCTGGTCACGAGCGCTTGCGATGGTGTCGGCCGACCAGCTGATGGCAATACGTGAGGCGGTGCTGTAGTCCAGCGCAAGATCAAGCAGCACCAGGTTGCGCAGGCCATCTTCACGGGCGCGCTGGCTGGCGAGGCGGCCATCGGACAGTGCCAGGGTGGCATCACCGACCTGGATCACGCCGCTGCCAGCACGCTGGGTGATGGCAATGCCGTTATCGCGCAGGCGTTCTGCCAGTGGCTGCAGCACCCCCAGATGCCCCTCGACAACACAGGCATCAACACTGGCGGGGCTGTGCAGTTCGGCCGGCACTGGGCGCTGCGCGCCTTCAGCGTAGCTATAGAAGCCTTGGCCTGTCTTGCGGCCGAGGCGACCGGCATCCACCAGCTCTTTTTGCACCAGTGAAGGCTGGAAGCGGAAGTCCCCATAAAATGCGTCGAACACCGAGCAGGTCACGGCGTAGTTGACGTCGTGGCCGATCAGGTCGGTAAGCTCGAACGCACCCATACGGAAACCACCGGCATCACGCAGCAGCGCATCAAGGCTGGCGCAATCGGCCGCTCCTTCCTGTAACAGGCGCAGGCTTTCGGCATAGAAAGGCCGCGCCACACGGTTGACGATAAAGCCCGGTGTCGAGCGCGTGTGCACCGGCTGTTTGCCCCAGGCTTGGGCGGTGTCGTAGATGCACGCGGCCACGGCCGGCTCAGTTGCCAGGCCCGACACCACCTCGACCAGCGCCATCAGCGGTGCGGGGTTGAAGAAGTGCATCCCCACCACCTGCTGCGGGCGTTCAAGGCCGGCAGCAAGGCTGGTGATGGACAGCGATGAAGTGTTGCTGGCAATAATGCAATCTGCTGTGCACAGGGCTTCTAACTGATTGAACAGCGCCTGCTTGACCTGCAGGTTCTCGACGATGGCTTCGATCACCAAGCCGGCATCGGCCAGCGCGTCGAGCGTGTCGACCGGGCACAGGCGGATGCTGATCATTTCACGCTCGACAGCCTGCAATTTGCCTTTTTCCACGAGCCGGGCGAGCTGGCGATCAATACCGGCCACTGCCTGGGCAGCGGCCCCTGGGCGGTTGTCGTAAAGCTTTACCGGGTGGCCGGCCTGAGCCGCCACCTGGGCGATGCCGGCCCCCATGGCACCAGCACCGATCACCGCTACGGGCACATTGCTTGCGAGTGCGCCCATGTTCAGCGCCCCTTGAATGCGGGAGTACGCTTGTTGATGAAGGCGCTGACGCCTTCACGGTAGTCCTCGCTGCGCCCGGCCAGGCGTTGCAGGTCGCGCTCAAGCTCCAGTTGTTCATCGAAGCCGTTGTCGAAACTGGCATTGAGGCTGCGCTTGATCAACGCCAGGCCGTAGGTAGGCTGGGTGGCGAGCTGGCGGGCCAGTGTGAGGGCTTCGTCACGCAGTGCAGCATCGTCAACCACGCGATGGATCAGCCCCCATTGCTGTGCCTGTTCGGCGCCAAGGCGTTCGCCCAGCATGGCCAAGGCTTTGGCCCGTGCCATGCCGACCAGGCGCGGCAGCAGCCAGGTCCCGCCAGAGTCTGGCACCAGGCCAATTTTGCAAAATGCCTGGATGAAGCTTGCCGAGCGGGCGGCCAGTACCAGGTCGCAGGCCAGCGGAATATTCGCGCCGGCCCCGGCGGCAACACCGTTTACCGCACAGATTACCGGCAGTGGCAGGTCGCGCAGGGTGCGTACCAGCGGGTTATAGTACGTGTCGATTGAAGCGCCCAGGTCTGGCATTTCAGCGCCTGGGGCAACGTTACGGTCGGACAGGTCCTGGCCTGCGCAGAAGCCGCGGCCTTCAGCCGTCAGCAACAGCACCCGCGCATCGCTGCTCTGGCGCACTTGCTTGAGTGCTTCGCGTACTTCCAGGTGCATGGCGGTGTTGAAGCTGTTCAGCTGCTCGGGGCGGTTCAAGGAGAGGAGGGCGACGCCGTCCTCAATGGAAAACAGGATGTGCTGGAAAGTCATGACAGACTCGCTCCGTCAGTCGAGGGAAAGGTGATCAGCGGCCTTGGAAACGGGCCTGGCGCTTTTCCTGGAAGGCCCGGATACCTTCGTCGCGGTCGGCGGTGCCGGCCAGCAGGGTGAATGCATGGCGTTCGAAGCGCAGGCCACTGGCCAGGTCTGTATCGCCGGCCTTCAGCAGCGCCTCTTTTGCCAGGCGCACGGCCAGCGGCGCCTTGGCGGCGATGCTGCGGGCCACATGCAGGGCGCGTTCTACGGTGAATTCGGGCTGGGTCACTTCACTGACCAGGCCTGCCTGCTGGGCGTGACGGGCGCTAATGGCTTCGCCGGTCAGCACCATCTGCATGGCCAATGGCTTGCCAACGGCGCGCAACAGGCGCTGGGTGCCGCCAGCGCCGGGGATGATGCCGAGGTTGATCTCCGGCTGGCCGAAACGGGCGTCGGTACCGGCGATGACGATGTCAGCGCACATCACCAGCTCGCAACCACCGCCCAAGGCATAGCCATTGACTGCCGCAATCAGCGGCTTGGCAAAGCCGGCGATGCGCTGCCAGTGGGCTACCCGAGGATCGTTGAGGATGCCGACCAGGTCGCGCTCGGCCATTTCGCGGATGTCAGCGCCTGCGGCGAATGCCTTGCGGTTGCCAGTGACCACCACCGCAGCGGTCTGATCATCTTGGGCGGCTGTATCCAGTGCAGTGGCCAGCTCTGCCAGTAGCTCGGTACACAGGGCGTTGAGAGTCTCTGGCCGTTGCAAGGTGATGAGCTGAACGCCGTTTTCCGGCGCCTGCACATTGAGATATCGCGGCATGTCGGGGTCCTCTGGCTGCACGCACGGCACATCGTGGGGCCGGCATTTCTTGGAATTGTTTGCAGGGTCGTGATGCTGGGTCACGAACAGGTGAGCCCAGTATATGCATTATGCGATACACGAAATCAACATCAAAAATGCCATATCGTATCTCTTTAATGAGATCTTTAACTATTTCAATCGTTACGATTAAGGACTTTTAAACCGTATAATGTCGATTTTTAACTGATTATCGAGTGTTTTCGCCTGCCGATCCAAGCAGATATAAAGTGATACACAGCGATGGCGTTTGACGAGAAATTTCCTTGTGATACAAGATCAGGTGCCATTTCAAATCATTTCTGGAGTTCGCATGCCTTGCTATCGACTGGACGGCCTGACGCCCGTGGTTCACCCGACCGCCTACGTGCACCCAAGTGCAGTACTGATCGGCGATGTCATCGTCGGCCCTCGTTGCTACATAGGCCCCTTGGCATCGCTCAGGGGCGACTTCGGCCGCATCGTGCTAGAGGAGGGCGCCAACCTTCAGGACACCTGCGTGATGCATGGCTTCCCGGGTGGTGACACCGTAGTAGAGCGCAACGGGCACATCGGCCATGGCGCCGTGCTGCACGGATGCCGCGTGGGCGAAGACGCCTTGATCGGCATGAACGCAGTGGTCATGGATGGCGCCCACGTAGCGCCAGGCTGCATCGTTGCGGCCACCGCTTTCGTCAAGGCCGGCTTCGAATGTGCGGCTCAGAGCCTGGTGATGGGTTCGCCAGCGCTGGTAAAGCGCCCGTTGACCGATCAGGAGCTGGCCTGGAAGCAGGCCGGCACTGCGCAGTACCAGGAACTGACGCAGCGCTGCATGACCAGCATGGTCGAATGCCCGCCGCTGGCCGAGGCAGAAGTGGGGCGCCCGCGTATGGAAGACACCGGCTTCAGGCCCAAAGGCCAGGCAAGCGCATGAGCCTGACAGCCACCCGCATTGGCCAGGCGGCCCGCCGCACAGGTATAGTCGGTGCTTTATCCGCGCACAGTTCGCCCATGAGCAATCTTGCACCACTGAACCATTTGATCACCCGCTTTCAGGAGCAGACGCCAATCCGCGCCAGCTCGCTGATCATCACGCTGTACGGCGATGCCATCGAGCCTCACGGCGGGACCGTCTGGCTGGGTAGCCTGATCAACCTGCTGGAGCCGATAGGTATCAACGAGCGGTTGATCCGCACGTCGATCTTTCGCCTGACCAAGGAAGGCTGGCTGACCGCCGAAAAAGTCGGCCGGCGCAGCTATTACAGCCTCACCGGCACGGGCCGGCGCCGTTTCGAAAAAGCCTTCAAGCGCGTTTACAGTGCGAGCCTGCCCGCCTGGGACGGCGCCTGGACGCTGGTGTTGCTGTCGCAGCTGGAGGCCAGCAAGCGCAAGGCCGTGCGCGAAGAACTGGAGTGGCAAGGCTACGGCGCCATCGCCCCGAACGTACTCGGCTGCCCGCGCGCTGATCGTGCCGACCTGGCGACCACCTTGCGCGAGCTGGACGCCACTGACGACAGCATCGTCTTCGAAACCCACACCCAGCAAGTACTGGCCTCCAAGGCCATGCGCGCCCAGGTGCGGGAGAGCTGGCGGATCCAGGAACTGGGCGAGCACTACAGCGAATTCATCCGCTTGTTCCGGCCGCTGTGGCAGGCGCTCAAGGAGCAGAAAGAGCTCGATGCCCAGGACTGCTTCCTGGCACGGACCTTGTTGATCCACGAGTACCGCCGGCTGCTGCTGCGTGACCCGCAGTTGCCGGATGAGCTGCTGCCTGGGGACTGGGAAGGCAGGGCTGCTCGCCAGTTGTGCCGTAACCTCTATCGGCTGGTGTGGGACAAGGCCGAAGCGTGGCTGGGGACCGCGCTGGAGACGGCGGATGGGCCGCTGCCGGATGTCAACGAGAGCTTCTACAAGCGGTTTGGTGGTTTGGGCTGAAGCCGGCGATATTCCCTTTCAAGGCTTGCTGGGTGGTTGCGGATGTTCTGGCTTGGCAGGGTCGGCGTACCACTGCTCCCTTGGCACCCACTTGGCCTGCAGCGGGTCGCCGAGGTAGTGGGGCGACATGATCTGCACGCCGTACTCGTTGAAAACGTCCTGGATATTGGCGTGCAGCAGGCTGAGGAGGAGGGCGCGTGGCCTGGGCAGCGACGGAATGGCCTGGGCCACCAGGCGGTACTCCGGATAAAAATCCGACAGCGCCGTCTGGAACACCTGGGGTTCGGGTTTTGCCAGTACGCCATCGGTACGCCGGGCCGCCTCCAGCAACATGGCTTCGACCTGCCGCCACGGCGTGTCGTAGCCGATGGTCACCACCGTATCGACCACATAGCCTGGCCCCTCGACGATGCGTGAGTAGTTTTTCGTCACGGTGCCCGTGATCATGGAATTGGGCAGCGTGAGCACCTCGCCAAGGCCGGTGCGGATGGTGGTGGTGAATATGCCCACCTCGGTCACCGTGCCTTCGTAGTCGCCCACGCGCACGAACTCACCGGCGCGCAGCGTCCTTGTATAGGTGAGAATCAGCCCGGCCGCAGCCTGGCCGACGACACTGGTGGCCCCGAGCGAGATCATCAGCCCGAGCAGTACCGACAGGCCCTTGAACGCATCGGTACCTGAGCCAGGCAGGTACGGGTAGGCCATCACCAGGGCGAACAGCCAGATCGCCAATGACGTCAGCCGCATGGTGGGCTGCAGGGTTTCTTCGGTAAGCCACTTCAACGTGCCCGGCCGTGCCATGCGCCGCAGCACCCGTTTGGAAAACGCGCTGATACCGCGGGCAATGAAGAAAATCGACAGGGCAACGGCAAGCCCAGGGATGGCGTGAAGGATACCGCTGACCAGGTAGCCGAGCAGCGCCATCAGGTAGACATTCAGGCTTTCACCCCACGCCCGGGTATAGGGGAACTGCGACAGTACGAAGCCCAGCCATTGGTAGCAGAGCAATAGCAGCACCAGCCAGTACACCAGCCACAGCGAACGATCGGCCAGGTAGTAGAGGTTCTGCAGGTCGAACAGGGGTGTTTGACCCACCCTGAAACGCTCGGAGTGCTTGCCCATCAGTCTGGGCAACAGCCCCAAAAGCTTGCGCCGCACACCTCGCGCGCCCTTGGCCAGAAGCATGAACAGCAAGGTGGCCGCCGCCGAATAGCCGACAGCATTGAGCAGAAAGCGCACGCTGCGCGCCTGGCGTGTTTCCTCGACCACCAGGCGCAGGTTCTCTGCGGCCAGCTCGGCGGCTTCGCGCGCGGTGATATCGTTGGCGGCGGCGTCCTGCGGTGTGACGATGAACGCGCGGCGATCGCCCAGCAGTACCAGGTAACTGTTCAGGATAGAGTCGATTCTAATGCCCTGGTCATCTTCATCCTGCAACGCCTCTTCAATGGCCGACTTGGCCCGAAGGGCTCGAACCTGTGGTGTTTCACCCAGCAAGGTGGCACGAAAGACAAATACCGTGCGGTTGATGATTTGCAGCGCTGCAGGTTCAGGCGTTGCAGCACCGGCTGGCGTCGCTGAAGGCTCCAGGCCCTCTGCATGTAGGAGGGTTGAGCACAGCATCTGTAGCGCCAGAGCCAGCCAACACGCTTGCCTGCATCCACGCATGATCCTCATGCTTCGCTCCCCTGCGACCCGAGGTTGGGCTGCTTCCAGCATAGTCGGGTTTCTGGCCTGCCCAGCATCGCGTACACGGGTAACCAGGCCGTAAATACCCAAATATAAGGTTAACCATAACGATCTTTATGACACTTAAGGCTTATGGTGGTGCGTGTTATCTTTATCGTGAAAACCTTTAAAGCGTGCTATGGTTTACCTTATACAACTTAATATTAGTGCTGGTTGACTTTATGGATGACTTTTTTCCCGTCGCCTGCGCCGATACCCTTAATAAAATAGGGCTTCTGGTCAAGGCAAAGCGTTTGTCGCTCGGTTTACGCCAAACAGACCTCACGGTAGCAATCGGCGTCTCCGCGCATAACCTTCGCAAGATCGAAGGCGGCTCCGCGCGCGTGGACCTGCGTTCGTTCATGCTGGTGTTATGGCGCCTGGGTATCAGCGACACGGTCTTCGCCTCGCTGGAAGGCATTGAAAAAACCTCCCAGATCACCCGTTTCAGTGATGACGACGATGCCCACCAGCGCCTCGCATCCCGCCGCGTGCGGCTGGCAAAACCCAAGCCTGAGGAATTCTGATGTCCCGTGCCTACATCTATATGGAGCACCCCGACACAGCTGAGGTCATCACCCTTGGCCGGCTGACCCTAAAAGACAAGGTCGGTGAGTTCCTCTATGCGCCTGACCATGTGGCGCGAGGTGGCTGGGTACCCGACCCGATCAATTACCCCCTGCGTGCCGAGCCCTATACGGGGATCGCCAAGAACCGCGGCATACCCGGCTTCATCAATGACGCCATGCCTGATGGCTGGGGTGAGCGGCTGCTGCATCGGGCGTACGGCCAGGAACTGGGCACGCTCGATTTCTTGCTTAAGTCACCGAACAACGACCGCGTCGGCAACCTGATGGCCGGCGGCGCAACCACGCCCGCACCTGGCCTGGGCGATGGTGCGGTACCCACCTTGAAAGGCCTGGCGAAATTCGTCGCCGCGTGCGAAGCGGTGTACGACGGCCAGCTCGACGCCGAGTCGGTGGCAACCCTCAACGTACGCCAGCAGCGTTCCGCCCTGGGCGGCGCGCGCCCAAAACGTACGCTGCAGGACAACGGTATGCTGATTCTGGCCAAGCCCCGTGATCGCTTCGATCACTACGACCTGCCCTCGATCGAATATGCCTGCATGACCTTTGCAGCAGGGCAAGGCTTGAACGTCGCAAAAACCGCGTTGCATGCCGAAAACCCTTCAACCTTGCTGATCGAGCGCTTCGACCGCACGCCGATTGCACAGGGCGCCCGGCGCATTCCCATGCTCAGCGCATTGACCCTGCTGAACTCGGAATGGAACGGCGCACACCACCGGGATTGGCGCTACGCCGCAGTAGCCGATGAAATGCGCCGGCGGGGTGTGCCCGACGCTGATCTGCAGGAGCTGTTCAAGCGCATGTGCTACAACGCCCTGGTGGGGAACTCTGACGACCATCCACGCAACCATGCGGTGATCTGGGTGGCCGGCGGGTGGCGTCTGTCACCGATGTACGACGTACTGCCGATGCTCGAGGAAGGGCCGGCCCAGACCTTGGCCATGGCTGTTGGCCGTGAAGGCCGCCAGATCAGCCGCGCAAACCTGCTCAGTCACCACGCTCACTTTGCCCTGACGCGGGAGCAGGCCGAGCAGCTACTGGAAGAAGTGGCGGGGTGGGAGCAGGCGTTGAAGGCGCATTACCAGCAGTTGCTTGCGGGGGAAGATTTGCGCATGGCGTGTGAGGCGGCGAGTGCGGTGCGGATGCTCAGCTGAGCGAGCGTCTTTCGCTTTTGAATGACATGCATTCCCATTTATACTTGCATCTCATTTCCTTTGTGTTCAACGCTATCGTGCAGGCAGATCCTCCAAAGCCATCATTGCTCGCCACCTTGATCCGTCATTACGACGACTTGGTCGACCATGTGCGCCGGCGCTTCGGTGAACGGGTCTTCGCGCGTGAAGTCGTTCATGACCTTTGCGTGCAGTTGCTGGAGGATGACGAGCGAGAAGGGGTGCGGCAGCCCTTGGCGCTGTTATGCAAGATCGCCCATGACAATGCGGTTTCGCATTGTCGTCGCGAGCGCCGGCGGGGCAACGTGATCATCACACTGGCCGAGCTGCCTGAAGTCGCCTGCAGTGCACCACCACAGGAGCGCCAGGTCGATGCCGCGAAGACACTGGACAAACTGGTTGCCGCCATTTCCCGATTGCCTCCTCGCTGCCAGGCAGTATTCATCATGCACAAGTTGCACCAGATACCGCAGGCCGAGGTCGCAGAGCGCCTGGGCATTTCCCTGAAAACGGTAGAAAAGCATTTGCGCCTTGGTATGATCGCTTGCCGTGAATATCTGCAAAGCGAGGGGGCACCGTGAGCCGTCTACGCGATAAAAACGATGCCGCAGTCGATGATGCGCTGGCCACGTGTCGCGAGGACTTGAAGCTGCGTTTCCCTCTACCCAGCCCGCCACCTGCCAGAAAGCCTCGCAAAAGCACCAAGGCAGTCTCGTTGCTGGTGTTGGCCCTGGTGGCAGGTGCTGTGTGGCAGAACCCTGCGTACCGCAACGAGCACTATGTCACCCAGGTGGGGCAACGCCAGTCGGTGCAGTTGGCCGATGGCAGCCAGATCAAGCTGGACGGTGGCAGCGAGGTGCGCGTGAGCTGGCATTTGCGTAGTCGGAACATTGAGTTGGTACGGGGCCAGGCACTGTTCGCCGTTTCGCCCATGCTGTATCGGCCGTTTCTGGTCGATGCAGGCACTGCCGCTATACGTGTGGTCGGCACCCGATTCAACGTCAATAGATACTCGGATGATGTCCGGGTGACTGTTGCCCAAGGCCAGGTGGAAGTCAAAGGGCGCGCCTTGGACCGTACCTCGCAGCTGCTGGCCGGGCAGCAGTTGCTCGTCCACAACGGCATCCCCGCTGACGTGGTCAAGAGCAGTGTCGAAGACGCGATTGCATGGCAGCAAAGCCGATGGGTGTTCGAAGGCACACCACTGGTTGAGGTCGTTGCCGCACTGCAACGTTACTACGCCCAGCCGGTCGAGCTGGTGGGGCCTGAAGTAGGGCGCTTGCCGGTTTCAGGTGTTTTCAACAGCGACCAAGCCGAAACCTTGCTGGCGCTGCTGCCTGAAATTCTTCCGGTAAAGGTCACCAGGGAAGGCGCAAACCTGCGCATTCACCCCAAAGGGGCAAAAAATAATTCGCCAACGAGGTAGGGTTGCGACCGCTGGGAGGCGGCTATCACTTTGTACCCATCTCTTGGAGAATAAAAGTGAGTCAGCTCTTCCTGCGTGCACCTTGGCACGTATCGGTCTTGACCAGCACCCTGATGGCCAGCCAATGGTCGCACGCACAAGCGTTGGTGGTGGTTGAATTCAATGTTCCCGCATCAACACTGGAGCGCTCATTGAATGCCGTGGCTCGCCAGGCGGGCGCCCAGGTGCTGTTTTCCAGTGAACTGACTGCGGGGAAGCAGGCGCCGGCGCTGCAAGGGCGTTACACACTGGAGCAGGCGCTGGAGCATGTGCTTGAGCACAGCGGGCTGGTCGGCAAGGCGCGTGACGAGCGTACCTTCATTGTTGTGCCGCCAAACGATGCCATGATGGGCAGGGGGCTGGCTTCAACCAGCAGTACGGTGGAGCTGGCCAACGTGGAGATCACGTCCTCTCGGCTTTCCAGCAACGTGGTAGCGCAGGCTCGCCAGGTAAATGTCATCGAGCGAGAGCAACTGAAGCAACTGCGCCAAGGCTCTGATGGTTTGGCGACGTTACTGGCCAAGAGCATCCCGGGGATGGCCGATTCAAGCCGAACCATCACCGATTATGGGCAAACCCTGCGTGGACGTACGATGCTGGTCCTGGTCGATGGCGTGCCCCTGAACACCAACCGTGACTCCTCGCGTAACCTGGCCAACATCGACCCGGCATTGATCGAGCGCATCGAGGTGATTCGCGGCAGCAGTGCTATCTACGGCGCCGGTGCAACGGGCGGGATCATCTCTATCACCACGCGGCCAGCCGGCGGTGAAGCAATGGCCGAAACTACGTTGACCGGCGTGTCGCCCTTGAGCCAGATGGACAGCGATGGCCTGGGAGGGCAGTTACAGCACCATGTTGCCGGCTCACAAGGGGCCTTGGATTACGCGCTTGATTTCGGTGCACGCCATATCGGCGCCTCTTACGACGCCAAAGGGCATCGTATTGCGCCCGAGCCGAGCCAAGGCGACCTGTTTGATTCCAACACTTACAACATTGGCGGCAAATTCGGCTGGCGCATTGATGAGCAACAGCGCGTTCAGCTTTCGCTTAGCCACTACACCGCCGAGCAGGACAGTGACTATACCGCCGACCCCTCGGTCAGCCGGTTGCCGCCGGGTTCAGTCCCTGCGCAACCGTTGTCCGGGTTGTCACTCGACGAGCAAAACCAGATCAAGAACACATTAGTGAATCTTCAGTATGCCCACACAGAGGTGCTCGGAGGCACACTCGACACCCAGCTTTACTATCGCGACTATTTCACCCGCTTCACACCATTCGATGCGCGAGGCGTGGCCACCCGCGGGCGCAATGTCGATCAAGTCATGCAAAACAGTGAAGTCTTTGGTAGCCGCATCACGCTGCGAACCCCGTTAGGCGGCTCGGATACCGAGGTGTTATGGGGTGGCGACTTCAACCAGGAGCGCAGCGACATGCCCATCGATATCTTCGACCCGCAGGAATTCGATGCGAGCGGTGGGGCGGTGTTCAACAAGATCGGCAAGTTGACGTACATGCCAGACCTGACGTCCCGCAGCGTAGGCGCATTTGCACAGTTGCAGCACCGCTTCACCGAGCAGTGGTCAATGGAGGGCGGCGTGCGTTATGAATATGCCACTGCTAAATACGGGGACTTCGTGCCGCTGTCCGAATCGACTGCAGCGAGCCCAGCCACGGTGGAAGGCGGCAAGGTGCATTACGATGCGCTGCTTTCCAATATCAGCCTGACTTACTCGCCGGTCAGCGGACAGGCGATATATGCCGCCTTCAGCCAAGGCTTCCAACTGCCCGACATTGGCGTGCAATTGCGTAATGCGCGGCGGGACTTCGAGGTCGGATCTTCCAATCTGGAACCGGTCAAGACCAACAACTACGAACTCGGCTGGCGCGGCGACCTGGGCGAGCAGACCCTGGCATCGCTGGCCATTTTCTATACCACTTCCAAATTGGGGGATGTGCAAAGCTTCAACAATGGCCTGATCCTCACGCGCACCCAGGAACGGATCTACGGTGTTGAGGGCAGTGCCGACTGGCTGACCCGCCACGAGCATTGGGGGGCAGGGGGGAGCTTCACCTGGATGAAAGGGCGCGAGCAACCGGACGGAGGCGATTGGCAAGACATGACGGGCTACCGTATTCCACCGCTGAAGCTGACGGCTTATCTTCAATACAAACCTGACGAAGACTGGACCCACCGCGTGCAGGCGACTTACTTTGGCGCAGAGGACTACCGCCTCAATGGCGTAGAGAGTTTTGGCAGACGCAGGGTGGAGGTTTACACCACGGTGGACGTCATCAGCCAGTACCAACTGAGTGAAGGGGATCAGATCAGCGTAGGCGTACAGAACCTGTTCAATCGGTACTATTATCCGCTCTATAGCCAGCTGATGCGGAACAGCAACAATACCAGCCACTTGCCAGCGCCCGGTGCCGTAATCACAGCGAGTTATACCCACCGATGGTGATCTTGCAGGCCATGTTCAGCACGGTCTGAATATAACTAAACTAAATGAACATTTAGCGTAGTTATATTCAGAAGCAACCAAAGAGGCAGGTGGCGAGGTGAATAAAAGGGCGCATCAAGTAGCCGTCGCCTGCCTGGCTAGGTCAAGTGCCGGGGCCTGAGTGCCTTGCAACCTGTCACAGTAAAGGCCCACACCTTGTTCGACGGTCAATGTCGCCGCCTCGTAGCCTGCAGCGCGCAAGCGTTCCAGATCGGCACAGGTGTAACACTGGTACTTGCCACGCAAATGCTCAGGGAATTCGCCGTATTCCAGAATGCCTTCCAGCAAGGCGATCTCCAAGGACAATGGGGGTTGATGCTGGTACCCGCGCAGCCGATTGATCACCGTCAGGGCGACGTCATTAAACGACTGGGCGCGCCCGCTACCGACATTGAAGATACCGCTCAACTGTGGGTGATCAAGGAAGAACATGTTGACCTTGACCACATCATCCACCGCAACGAAATCACGCAGATGGCCACCGCTGGGATAGTCCCCATAACTGCCGAACAGGCTGACTTTTCCATGGGACTGATACTGATTGAAGCAATGCAGGGCGACTGACGCCATCGCACCTTTGTGCTGTTCATGTGGGCCGTACACGTTGAAATAACGCAACCCGACGACCTGGCTGCGCGCTGTCATCAAATGCCGGCGTACCTGTTGATCGAACAGGTACTTGGAATAGCCATAGACGTTTAGCGGGCGCTCACACTCACGTTGTTCGCGAAAATCCTGCCCGGCGCCATAGACAGCTGCCGATGATGCATATAAAAGCGGGACCTGTTGCTGCTGAGCAGACGCCAGCAACTCACGGCTGAACCGGTAGTTGTTGTCCATCATGAAACGACCATCAGCCTCGACGGTGCTTGAACACGCGCCTTGGTGCAGCACAGCACGCACCTTGCCAAACTCACCGCGAGCAAAGCGATCGAGAAAATCGTCTTTGTCCAGGTAATCGGCAATTTCACTGTCGGCCAGGTTACGGAATTTGTCGCCATCGGTCAGGTCGTCGACGGCGATGATGTCGGTTTCGTTGCGCTGGTTGAGCGCTTGAACGAGATTGCTGCCGATGAATCCTGCAGCACCGGTTACGATGATGGTCATGCCAGATTCCCCGTGAGGGTGCGGAGCCCGCATTTTAACCAAGGCGACTTGAACCAACCTTAACCTGGATCAACGGAAGGACCGGTTTCGATGAATCAGGGATTTGTGCAGCTCAACATCTGGGCACTCACGGCGCAGTGACGAAATACGGATGTTCGGATAATGCATATTATGTTAAATCACTCATACCTCATTGATGCGTGTGCCTTATTGCTCCACTAACGGTGCAGCAAGCCTTTATCAGTAAGCGTCCGGGAAAGGCACATTGCGATGCGCTAAGCTGTAATCCATTTCAGGATTGAGGCCTCAGCATGGAATGCCACGTTCGTCCCGCTACGAGCAGAGATGCCGCAGCAATAAGCCGCGTAGTTATAGCCGCCCTGCGTGAGTCAAATTCAAAGGACTATCCACCTGACGTGATCGCTCAGGTTGAGCAGAGCTTTTCTCCTGAAGCCATCACCACGCAGCTTACGAAGCGTAGGGTCTTCGTTGCCTTATTGGGCGAAAACATTATTGGCACTGCTGGTCTCGACGGTGATGTCGTCAGAAGTGTTTTTGTTGACCCAGCTCACCAGAAAGGCGGTATCGGGCGGCACTTGATGGATGTAATTCATACAACCGCTGCCAGCGCCGGAATTGAAGCTGTACGTGTGCCATCGTCGATTACAGCTGAAAAGTTTTATACCGCGTTGGGTTATCAGAAAATCCGCGACGCGGTTCATGTGGCGGAGCGCACCATCATAATGGAGAAGCGGCTGTAGGATTAGCCCAGGCTATTTAACCGTTTCGGTTTTGCCTAGGAAATACGGGGCTTTGGGGCTTTCCACTCAATTCGCTATCACATCTTCGTTAAAAAACTAGACAAGGAGCTGATGCCAATCACCTCCTTGTCCGCTCGGGTCAGACGCTGATTGGATCTACCTTCTCACCATCAATCTGCATCTCAGCTAGCGCTTTAGCCACGACATCACGACCAAGCACACCGTCGTCGGCCAGGGCCTTCAATGCAGCCAACACGACGAACTGCCGATCAACTTCAAAATGTCGACGCAGCGCCTCGCGGGTATCTGATTGTCCGAAGCCATCGGTGCCCAGTGCGACGAAGCGGCGATTTCCGACCCAGGGGCGGATTTGGTCGGCGTGGATTTTCATATAGTCGGTGGAGACCACTACCGGCCCAGCGTGACCGTCCAGCAATTGGGTCAGGTAAGGAACTTTCGGATCTTCCATGGGGTGCAGAAGATTCCAACGCTCAACCTGCTGTGCCTCACGACGCACTTCGGTCAGGCTGGTGGCACTCCAGACTTCGCTGCTCACGCCATAATCACGCTCCAGGATCTGCGCAGCGGCGATGACCTCCGGCAAGAGAGCACCGCTGCCCATGAGCTGGACATGCAGATCCTTCTTGACCTCTCGCTCAAGTGGCAGTCGATACAGCCCTTTGAGAATCCCCTCCTCCACACCTTCCGGCATGTCGGGATGAGGGTAGTTCTCGTTGAGTACGGTGATGTAGTAATAGATGTCTTCCTGCTCGACATACATGCGGCGCATGCCGTCATGCACGATCACAGCCAGCTCGTAGGCGTATGTCGGGTCGTAGGAAATACAGCACGGCACAGTAGCCGACATCACATGGCTGTGGCCATCGTCGTGTTGAAGGCCCTCGCCCATCAGCGTGGTGCGCCCTGAAGTTGCACCAAGCAAGAAACCTCGTGCACGGGCATCGCCGGCCGCCCACAGCAAGTCGCCCACGCGCTGGAAGCCGAACATCGAGTAGAAGATATAGAACGGTAGGGTCATCACACCGTGGTTGGCGTACGAGGTACTAGCCGCTATCCAGGATGAAGTGGCACCGGATTCGTTCAAGCCCTCCTGCATGATCTGCCCGTCCGCACTCTCCTTGTAGTAGGACAACGTGCCGGCATCCTGAGGTATGTAGAGCTGACCGACATGAGAGTGGATACCAATCTGCCGGAACAGACTCTCCATACCGAAGGTGCGTGATTCGTCGGGCACGATGGGGACGACCAGCTTGCCGATGTTCGGATCTTTCAGCAGCGTGCTGAGGATCCGCACGAACGCCATGGTCGTTGAAATGGAACGGTCGCCGGTGCCTTTGAGCTGTCCTTCTAATGCGGACAGCGGCGGAATCTGCAACGACTCAACCTGTGCATAACGAGCCGGAACATAACCACCCAAACTTTCGCGGCGCCCTTTCAGATACCGCGCTTCCGCACTTGCTTCGTCGGGCCGCAAGTAGGGCAACTCGCCGAGCTGATCGTCACTCAACGCCAGGCCGAAGCGATCACTGAAGGCTTTCACTGCCTCTGCGCCCATCTTCTTGAGTTGGTGATTGATGTTCTGCCCTTCACCCGCTTCACCCATCCCGAAGCCTTTGACCGTTTTGGCCAGGATGACAGTGGGACGACCCTTTTGGCGGGTTGCTGCTGCGTAAGCGTTATAGACCTTGACTGGATCATGGCCACCACGTGCAAGCTTCCAGATCTGCTCGTCGCTGATGTCGCTGACCAGGTCCAGCAGCTCCGTGTACTTGCCGAAAAAGTGCTCACGCACATAAGCACCGTTCTGGGACTTGTAGGTCTGATACTCACCGTCGACGCACTCCATCATGCGCTGACGAAGCAGCCCGGTCTTGTCCTTGGCCAGCAAGGCGTCCCAGCCACTTCCCCAGATCACCTTGATGACGTTCCATCCAGCGGCGCGATAAAGGCTCTCAAACTCCTGGATCACCTTTCCGTTACCGCGAACAGGCCCATCCAGACGCTGCAGGTTGCAGTTGACCACGAAGATAATGTTGTCGAGCTTCTCCCGCCCGGCCAGGGAGATCGCCGCCAGCGATTCGGGTTGATCCATCTCGCCATCGCCCAGGAACGCCCAGACTTTACGGCCCTGATGTTCCTTCAGTCCACGGTTTTCAAGGTATCGCATAAAGCGCGCCTGATAGGCGGCCGTAATGGGCCCCAGGCCCATAGAGACCGTGGGGAACTGCCAGAACTCTGGCATCAGGCGCGGATGAGGGTAAGAAGAGACGCCGTCACGATCAGTTTCACGACGGAAGTTGTCCAGCTGTTCTTCGGTCAGGCGGCCCTCGGTGTAAGCACGGCCATAAATGCCGGGCGCCGAATGCCCCTGGATGTACACTATATCGCCCGCGAAGCGCTCGGTACGCCCTCGGAAGAAATGGTCAAAGCCAACGTCATAGAGTACCGCCGCCGAGGCATAGGTCGCGATGTGCCCACCCACGCCTGAATGCTTGCCTGCGCGGAGCACCATGGTGAGTGCGTTCCAGCGGATATAGGCATTGAGGCGCTTCTCAATGTCGAGATCTCCTGGATAGGGCAACTCGCGCTCCGGTGCAATGCTATTCACGTAAGGCGTGGTCACTCGACCATGGAAATCTCCGTGTACAGAAACGTCAAAGTCGAGAAGCTGGTCGATCAGGAAGTGCGCCCGGGGCCGCCCCTCCACTTCAACGACCGAAGCAATCGAGTCAATCCATTCGCGGGTCTCTTGTGGATCTTCATCGCGAAGCGGGTAGCTGTGCGCCATCGATAACTCTCCTTGTGTGGCTCGGCTGGTCGTTGTTCAACCAGCACCTTGTTGCATTTGCAATTGAATCTATCGTCAATCGAGCTATGATTGCAACTGCAATAACAACCTCGTTCTGGAGACGTCATGACCACCCCCACGCCAGACCTCTGGTACAACTTCATTCGTGCGCATCGCTGCCTCATCCGGGAAATCGAACGTCGCCTGGCTGAAGAGAACCTGCCGCCCTATGCCTGGTACGACGCGCTGTGGGGAATCGAAAGTGGGGAGGATGGTGCCCGTCGCATGCATGAACTGGCCGACGTGATGGCCATCGAGCGTTACAACCTTACCCGCCTGGTTGATCGCCTGGAAAAGGATGGACTGGTAGTGCGGAAAAAAGCGGCAGATGACGGCCGAGGTGCGATCGCTCGCATCACCGACAGCGGTCGCGATCTTCGCAAGCGGATGTGGACGGTTTACAAACAGTCCGTCGAGGAGCTTTTTCTGGCGGAGTTCAGTGATGAGCAACAGAGGTCGTTTGCGCTAGCCCTGGAAAGTGCGAGCCGTAACGCCCGCACTAACAGGCGTGCTAATTAGTCCAGTCGGTAACGCCTGACTGCCCCGCTTACCCAAGAACTGTCGGCTACGCCCCGGCGAACCAAGGCGCGCAGTGCGGTCAACACTACCCAATGACGATTGAGGCGTTGGCTAGGCTCCAGGCTATCCGCACCCAAAGCCGTGAACGGCGCAGTGACATGTGCAGCAAGTTGCGCAGCCACGAATTCATCGTACCCCGTCACCGCGATGACAGGCGTGTCTGCCGTGCCAAGACAGAGTTGAAGATGGCAGTTGGGCAGGTTCTCTTCTCTACGCAACCGTTGAAGACGAGCTCGCCTTTCTGCGTCCCGGGCAAGTTTGGTATAGCTCGGGCAACTCCATACCTCGGCTTTGATCCCCCACTCCGCTCGCAGCAGCTCGGCGGCTGCACATACCTCGCTAAGCATCGACCCAGCACCTAGCAGCCGAACAGATACTTCTTCGTCGACACCCTCAGACAAACGATACATTCCCAGGTAAGCCTGCGAGCGATCACATACCCGCCCTTCCCCTGGTTCGTCATGCAAAGTCATGTAGCAAAAACCAGGAGCTCCCTCCACATACAACGCTTGCAACGCCCCAATACAAATAGCTTTGACTTCATCTCCACACGCGGGGTCGAAAGGTATGCATCGGCGATTGGATGCCAACCACAAGGGTAACCAGGGATGCGCTCCTTTCGCCCAACGGGACTGCGAAGACTCGATGTCGTTGAGGATGATGCCTCGCTCAGCAACCTGGGCGGTTAGCATCGACATTTGGGCGGATGTCGGTGACTGAGTCATGTAAAACAGCGGGCGCTCGGCGGCACGTGACTGCTCGCTAAACCAAAGGGGCCAGGCGCTGATCGCCGTGGTGCTCAACTGCTCGCTTATCCGATCATTGATCAAACCAAACTGCCCGCGGGTGCTGGAGCCGGTCTCAAGTCGCTTGAGAATATCGACAGCAGTTCCCAGGGGTGAGCCCGGCGCCCCTTCCCTTTCTTTGTAGCCTCGTTCGATGTGGCGAATGCAGGCCTGTGCGGCCGATATGGTGTCAGGGGTACGCTGTAAGCGAAGGTTGTCCATCCATGAAACTCCTCATGCGGTGTGCAATAGGGATAATCCAAGCTAGTTGCAAATGCAACCAGAAAGGATGGATCCTATGAGCTAGGCCTGAATTGAGGAACCAAGAATGAGGGCGAAGAAAACGGCGCCCGAAGACGCCGTTGCGGATAGGTAGATCAGCCTACCGATTTCAATATCAGTTTATGTGCTGTGGCCATTCGGTTACCGGCGATGGAAACATGGCAGCACAGCTCCACAGGGCAACAGGCTTACCCCGCTGCGATTGAAAGTGGCACCACCCTATTGGTCACCTGCCTTTGGCTGAGGTAGCGGGTGCAGCTTACCCTCAGGAACGAGGCAAAATTCACCACTTCTCCGCGGTAGTCCATGACCTCCTCGTACAGCTTGGCGATGAGCTGATTGGTGCTGACACTGTCCGCTGCAGCAATCTCGGTCAGGATGTCCCAGAACTGGTTTTCCAGACGCAGGGTGGTGACCACGCCCCGGATGCGCAAGGAGCGCGAGCGCGATTCATAAAGGATCGGGTCTGCCTTCACATACAGCTCACACATGGTGCCTCCGCTGGCTTTACCTGGCTAAGTCACGTCGAGGGCATACGCCCACGCCTGAAGGTACCGCCCCAAAGCAGCATATGGGTAATACACCGCTATTACACATGTCCATTGTGCTTTTGGGGCGCACGTAATAGCCACTTATTACCCATCAATTTCTCATACTGCCATCCTGAGTGCATAACAACACCACAGGAAAGCCTGATCATGCCGAAATTCCTTCACACCATGATCCGTGTAGGTGACCTGGATGCCTCCATGCGTTTCTACGGACAAGCATTCGACCTGCAGGAATCCCACCGCCTTGAGTTCGACGACTTCTCGCTCGTCTACCTACGCGACCGGCAAAGCGGCGCCGAAATCGAACTGACCTGGAACAAGGGCCAAGACGGCTACACCCACGGCAGTGGGTATGGCCATGTCGCCTTCGCAGTAGAAGATCTCGATCACCATCACGCTCGCTTGAGCGAAATGGGGCTCTCTCCTGCCGCCATCAAGGAATTCAAGCGTGGTGAAGCGCTGCTCGCTCGCTTCTTCTTCATCCAGGACCCGGATGGCTACAAGATCGAGGTGTTGCAGCGCGCCGGCCACTATCAGTAACGCAGCCACACGCATCAGACGCCTGGGCGTCGTCTATCAATATTGCGCGGCAAACGCCAATCCCCAACAAAGCAGCACCCGTGATGTCAGGCTCCTAATAAAAACAACAAGGAGAACAGCATGCAGGATATACAAGCCAGCCGCCGTAGCTTTCTGAAAGGCAGCGGCGGAATTCTCTTGGGCACGTTGCTTTTCACCTCCGGCCCCATCGCCCTGCTCGCCCCCAGTACAACCTGGGCGCTTGAGATGAAAATGCTGAACAACGATCAAGCCGCACGACTGATGGTTATAGTGCGCCGGATCTACCCTCACGATCAGATGGAAGACGCTGTGTACGCCTTTGCGATCAAAGCCTTGGACGACCGCGCCGTGACAGACCCATCAATTCTTCCCCTGCTTGAACTAGGTCTGAACGAGCTGGACAAGTCAGCTGATGGCGCCTGGCTGAATCTGGATGAGCCGCGCCAATTGGCCGTGCTCGAGTCCATCCAGACCACCCCGTTTTTCACTTTGGTCAGGTCAGTCTCGGTCAATGCCCTGTACAGCAACGAACTCGCCTACCAGCACTTCGGCTACGAAGGTGCCTCTTTCCCCAAAGGCGGTTACCTGATGCGCGGCTTCAACGACTTGAAGTGGCTACCTGCCGCCCCTACCGAAGCCAGCCCATCCGCCTTTTCCTGAGGATGCGTACATGACCACATTCAATTTTGACGATGACTCGGTAGTGGTGATCATCGGCTCTGGTGCGGGTGGTGGAACACTGGCCAATGAACTGTGCCAGAAGGGTATTCCAGTCGTCCTGCTGGAGGCTGGCCAGCGCCAGTCCTCTGCCACTTTCATCAATGACGAATGGCCCTCGTTCGAGCAATTGTCCTGGGGCGATACCCGTACTACCTCGGGCTCTTGGCAGATCGCCAAGGACTTCCCGAACCTCCCCGCCTGGATCTGCAAAACGGTGGGTGGAACTACCACTCACTGGGCAGGTGCCAGCCTTCGATTCCAGGAGCATGAATTCCGAGCGCGGCAGACCTATGGCGACATCAAGGATGCGAACCTGCTCGACTGGCCATTGACGCTCGCTGAACTGGAGCCCTTCTATGCAAGGGCCGAAGACAAGATGGGCGTGACGCGCACCAACGACATTCCTGGGCTACCGGGGAACAACAATTTTCAGGTGATGTACAACGGTGCTCGCAAGCTTGGCTACAAAAAGTGCAGTACCGGCCACATGGCGATCAACAGCCGTGCCCGCGCAGGACGCGCTCAGTGCATGCAACTTGGCTTTTGCTTCCAGGGCTGCAAGATGGGGGCAAAGTGGTCAACGCTGTACACCGAGATCCCGGCAGCGGAGGCCACAGGCAAGCTCGAGCTCCGTACGCAGGCGCACGCAGTAAAGATCGAGCACGATGCAAAAGGGCGAGCCACCGGTGTGGTCTACGCAGATGCGCAAGGGCGTCTGCAACGCCAAAAAGCGCGACTTGTTGCGGTCGCAGGCAATGCCATTGAAACCCCTCGCCTACTGCTTAATTCGACCAGCACATTGTTCCCTCATGGTATTGGCAACGGCTCCGGGATGGTCGGTAAACACTACATGCGCCATACCACCGGATCTGTGTTCGCAGAGTTCAAGGACCCTGTGCATTTCTATCGCGGCACCATCATGGCCGGCCTGATCGGTGACGAGGTGCACTTCAATCCCGACAGGGGCTTTGTCGGAGGCTACGAAATGGAAACCATCTCGCTTGGCCCTTCCTTCATGGCTGCGTTCTTCAACCCCGGCGCCTGGGGACGCGACTTCACCCGCGTCATGGACAACTACACGCATCTGGCTGGCATGTGGCTGGTCGGTGAGGACATGCCCCGGGAATCCAATCGCATTACCCTGAGCGATAACGTCAAAGACCGCTTTGGCATTCCTGTGGCCAACGTGCACTACGACGACCACCCCAACGATATTGCAATGCGCGAGCACGCCTATCAGCAAGGTAGCGCGGTCTATGAGGCCGTCGGTGCACTGAAGACCCACCGCGTACCACCCTACCCCTCGACTCATAACATGGGCACTTGTCGTATGAGCCACAAGGAAGCCGATGGTGTTTGCAACAAATACGGGCAAAGCCATGAAGTTCCAAATCTGTTCATTTCAGATGGCAGTCAGTTCACCACCAGCGCAGCCGAGAACCCTACCCTGACGATCGTCAGCCTGGCGATTCGTCAGGCGGAGTACATTGCCGATGCTCTGAGGACGCATGCGGCATGACTACCATCGCCGACAACCGCCTGGAGATTTGCGCAATCACGGCGTTTACCGACAACTACATCTGGCTTCTGCTCGATCACTCAAACCAGGCCTGTGCGGTTGTAGATCCAGGTGATGCCGGGCCAGTTCAAGCCTGGTTGGCTGAGCATCCCGGCTGGGCGCTCACCGACGTGCTGATCACTCACCATCATAGCGACCATGTGGGCGGTGTCGAGAAACTGAAGTCTGCGTTCGATCTCCGCGTGCATGGCCCTGCAAACGAGCCGATCCCTGCCAGGGATCGGCCACTGAAGGACGGTGATTCAATCCAGGTACTGGGGCGAACCATTCGCGTGATCGGGGTGCCTGGCCATACTTGCGGGCACCTGGCCTACCACCTGGTTGATGAGGATGTGCTGTTTAGCGGGGACACGCTGTTCAGCGCCGGCTGTGGGCGCCTCTTCGAGGGTACGCCGCTGCAGATGCTGACGTCGCTCGCACGCCTTGCCGTGCTCCCAGAGCAGACGCGGGTGTACTGCGCACATGAGTACACCCTCTCCAACCTGCCCTTTGCTTTGGCTGTCGACCCAGGCAATCAGCAAATCGCCGAGCGCTTGGCTGAGGTCAGCGAAATCCGCAATCGCGGGCAGTGCACTTTGCCTACCTACATTAGCGTTGAACGCGCAATTAACCCGTTCCTCCGTGTGCGGGAAGCGAAGATCGTTGAGGTTGTCCAACGCCAAGCGGGCCTGGCCATCACAACCGCCGAAGAATGCTTTGCTGCCATGCGCAAGTGGAAAGACAATTTTTGAACAACAAGAAGAAGATCATCCATGAGAAAAACACTGCTGATTGCCGCTACAGCCTTCATGATTGCTTCTGCCCAGGCAGGCCAAGAGCCTGAGGCCGTATTCGCGAAAACCTGCGCCATGTGCCACAACGGTCAACTCCCCAACGCGCCTAAGAAAGGTGATGTCGCTGCATGGCAACCACGCCTGGCTCAAGGGCAAGACGTACTGCTCAAAAACGTAGTGAATGGATTGAGTGTCATGCCACCACGTGGACTCTGCAGTGACTGTAGCGACGAAGACCTCGCGGCTACGATAGGCTGGATGTCCCGCTGATGACCGAAAGGAGCTCTGATTTAACAACGGTTATTTCAAGAGCTCCTATGGATGTCTTGCGCTTCAGTCACACGCTTGATTTCAGCGCGAGGCCGAGGCAGCAAGGCTTGTTGGCCATCGTTCGGATAGCCGTGTACACACTGCTCTAAGCGCCAGCAGATATCCCTCCACCCCCAATCCTGCAATCACGCCATTAGCCACGGTGGACATGATCGAGTGTCGATGGAGCTCATCGCGGGCATGAATGTTCGAAATGTGGACTTCCACCAGTGGCGCCTTGATCAATTTCAGCGCATCGAGCACCGGGATTGAATTAAACGAAAGGCCAGCCGGATTGATGATCACTGCGGCGTTCTTGTCGAATGCCTCCTGGATCCAGTCAACCATCACCGCTTCGCTGTTCGTTTGACGAAACTCGCAAACCAGATCCAGCTCGTTTGCAAGCTGCTCACAGCTTTGCTGAACCTGCTGCAGGGTCGTTGTGCCGTAAATTTCCGGCTCGCGGCGACCCAACATGTTCAGGTTGGGGCCATTCAGGACAAAAACTGCGCGACTCATGGTATGGCTCCGCTTTCACTTGAGGTATTGAGGGGAGTTGCTGAAGGTTACGTTCTCTGCTGGTTCGGACTTGCTGAGATCGATTCCGCGGGTTTCTGGCCCTATCAGGATCATCGCAAGCGACACCAGGTTGATCGCAGCGCATATCGCGACGAGCAACCATGGCGAATTGCCGGTCTGACTCATCAGCCACACGGCGAGGATAGGCATCGGGCCGCCAATCAGCAGGTTGGCGCCGGTATAAGCCAGGGCCGAGCCGGTGTAGCGCACGTTGGTGGGGAATGCTTCGGCGAATGCAACGGGTTGGATCCCGCTCTGGAACTGGGTGAATCCAAGGAACAGTCCCATGGCGGCCATGATCATGGCGGGTTGCTGCGTGTTCAGCATTGGGAAGTACACCAGCAGAATCCCGAGGGTCATGCATGAGCCGAAGGCGAGCGCTTTCTTGCGTCCCCACCGGTCACTGAGGTACCCGCCAGCCAGCGCGCCAAAAATCGCGCAGACGTTAGCCACCATCAGGGACATGAACCCCATGGACTGCGGCATACCGAGTTGCTTGACCAGGTAGCTGAGTGTGAAAATCACGATCAGGTAAAACAGAGCAGCGGGTGAGCAGAAAAAGAACATCAGCCGCAAGATGGTACGAGAATGGATCCTCAGCACATCTTTCAAAGGGCTTCCAACGTGGGGTGTTTCGTCCTGCTTCAAAGCGACAAAGGCTGGTGTCTCGCTGACCTTGAGCCGAATGAAGATCGCCACCACCACGAGCACGAAGCTCAAGAGGAAGGGAATCCGCCAACCGAAAGACTCAAATTGTTCTGCGCTCAGGAATCCCGCCAGCCCTAACAACGCGCCGTTTGCCAAGATTTGGCTCATTGGTGAACAAAGGCCCAGAAACCCAGAATAACGTCCACGTCGGTCTGGCCGTGCATGCTCCAACGCCATCAGCTGGGCGCCCGTGGACTCCCCACCCAAAGCAAAACCCTGAAGGATTCGCAAAATCACCAACATGATGGGCGCCCAGATGCCCACCTGTGCGTAGGTCGGCAGCAGCCCCATCAACACCGAAGCCAAGCCCATCAGCGTCACTGTCGCGAGCATGAGGTTGCGGCGCCCGAGTTTGTCACCGAGGTAACCACATGTGATCGCCCCTAATGGCCGCGCTGCCAGACCTACGCCGAAGGTCGCCAAGGAAGCGAGCAGCCCTGAAGTCGGCTCCATTGCGGGAAAGAACAGTTTCGGTAGCACGGTCGCGGAAACAGCACCGTACAGGGTGAAATCGAACCACTCCAACGCTGTACCAATGGTGGCGGCTGTCACCGCCTTTTTTGACATCTGACTGTCTGCAACAGAGGGCTCTGTAGTTTTCATGAGGGTCTCAGTCGTTATTGTTATGGGATACGCCCGATCTGGGTGTGGGCTGGTACTGAGTCGACTTTAGAAGCTTTTGCCTGCAAAATAATTATCGAATTCTACCCCACGCCAAGGATGCGCTCTATTCCAGTGACCTGGCGGTAGCCGCTGCTCGGCGGGCTAGGCGGGGGGAAATTGGAGAGATCACGATCGGTTACCACTCGGCGTTGCTCGAAGCTAACCTCCCTCAACTGATGCGGCATTACTTCGGCGCCTATCCCGAGGTTAAGGTAACGTTGCTGGATGCGCGGATTCAGGCCCAATTCGATTTATTGCTTGAAGGGAAAATCGATATCGGCTTTGCCCGTATCTTCAAAGACCATTTGCCCGACCGACTACGCACCCACTGTTTCAGCCTCTCCAGGTTAGTCCTTCTAACCCCGGACAACCATGCGCTGGCGCGGGATTTCAACGGCGATCTGGCATCCCTTCGGCAAGAGAAGTTCATCTTTCTGGAAGACCCGGCGGGGATCGGCCTCACCTCGCACATCTTGCAATTATGCCGGCAGTACCAGCTGCATCCCGCCAACATCATGTACGTACCGTCGCTGATGAGTATTCCCGGCCTGATAGCCGCCGGCATCGGGATTAGCATCCTCCCGGAAACCCTTACGCAGCTGAGCATGCCGGGCATCCGTACGCTTCAGCTGAAACAGCCAGACATGCAGAGCGAATTGTCGCTCATTACGCGCGTGGACGAGCGCTCGCGAGCTGTCATGCACTTTTTAGAAGAGGCGGGAAATTGGCTGAAATGACAGCGGCTGCAGCCAGTGAGCCGAATCGCTATCCCTACATGTGATAGACCTTGCCCACCTAGCAGCGTAATGCTGTTCACTTAAGATCGCCGGGGCCGCTCTGCGGCCCTTTCGCGGCACAAGGCCGCTCCTACAGTATCCGCGTGAGCCCCGTGAATATTGGCTTACGCGGTCGTGGTAGGAGCGGCCTTGTGCCGCGATGGGCTGCGCAGCAGCCCTAAGTGAACAGCATTACGCCTAGCAGCGGGCTTTCTTTTGTCCGCGATTTCTCATCGACTTGCACCAAACTGTCCGCTCTGTGTAGTGAAGCTCTGACTCTCATTGGGCCTCGCGGGCACTCGAAGGCGTTTGGTCCATCAAAATGTCTACGAGCACCTGCGCAGGCTTGCTCAGCTCGACACCAACCCGTGTAACCACCTCGTAGGGCTCGCTGCGCGACTTGAGTTGCAGCGGCAAACGCACCAGCATGCCGTGGTCCAGGGCCATCCTGGCGACATCCCACGGCATCACCGCGAGCAGATCGCGATCTTGCATAAGCATCGATAGCGTCGTGAAAGTCGATGAGGTTTCAATGGGGTACTGCGGAAAGCTCAAGCCGGCCTCGCGAAACTCACGCTCGAGGGTAAGCCGCATGGGCATGTTTACCGGGAACACCACCCAGCGCGAGTGCGCCAATTGCTCAAGCGTCAACGCTGCGCAGGCTGCCAGCGGATGCGCCGGGTTTGCCACCAGCACCAACTGCTCCTGATGTTTAACGCGGCCTTCATAGGCTGTAGGTCTCGGGCTGACGCTGGTTCGGCAAATCACCACATCCACACGGCCTTGGTCGAGCAGGTTGAGCAAGCGGTCACTGGTGTCCTCTACCACCGATACCGATAGGTCCGGTTGGTTCTCGCGCAAACGCGCCAGGCCTTCCACCATGATCGGCACCGCGCCCATGATGGTGCCCACCGACAAACGTCCCCCATGTCCTTGGAGAATGCCCAGCATCTCTTCACGCAGATGCGCAAGGTCATTGCCAATCAAGCGCGCATAACGCACCACACAGCGGCCCAGGTCATTGGCTTCGAGCCCTTTGCTGGTCCGCTCGAACAGTACTGCGCCAAGGGTAGACTCAATTTCATTAAGCGCCTTGGTGGCGCCAGGCTGGGTGATCGACATCGCCTCTGCGGCTTTGTGTATCGAGCCCAGTTCGTCAAGGCTGATCAAAAGGCGCAGTTGGCGTAAACGAAGGCGCGAAGCCATGGAGCTTAATGATGGCAGCATAGGGGATCACTAAAAGTTATCGGGCAGTCCGCAGCTCTCATTAGGCAGCAATGCCATGGAAATTTAAAGTGGCTGGCAAGTGCTTCCCCACAACAACAAACCGGAGCCAGCATGCGCCTGATCCAATTTGAAACTGCACCCGCCCAGCGCCATGTCGGCGTAGTGGAAGGCGACCTGATTCAGGTTGTACGCCACACCACGCATCTGCGAGAACTGGCCCTCGCTGCCATCCGCAACCAGCGCAGTCTCGCCGCTGAAGTGCTCGAACGCGGCCTGTACAGCACCGGCCAGCGCTACAGCGATGCCTTGAACGAATGCCGGGTCCTTCCACCGCTCGACCACGAAGACCCGGCACACTGCCTGATCAGCGGAACCGGGCTCACGCACCTGGGCAGTGCCTCCACCCGCGACAAGATGCACCAACAAAAAATCGATGACGGGGCGGCGCTCACCGACACCGCGCGCATGTTCCAGTGGGGCATTGAAGGTGGCCGTCCCCCCGCAGGTAGCGCCGGTGCGCAGCCAGAGTGGTTCTACAAGGGCGATGGCTCGATCGTCGTCCGCCCAGGGCAAGCCTTGCAGCCCCCCGCCTTTGCCGAGGATGCTGGTGAAGAACCGGAACTGGCTGGCCTGTATGTGATCGGTGATGATGGCCTGCCCTACCGGCTGGGCTTTGCCATCGGCAACGAGTTTTCCGACCACGTGATGGAGCGGCGCAGCTACCTGTACCTGGCACATTCCAAGCTGCGTAATTGCTCCTTCGGCCCCGAACTGCGTGTAGGCGAGTTGCCACGCCATCTGCAGGGCACCAGCCGGATACTGCGCGGTGACCAGGTGATCTGGGAAAAGGATTTTCTCAGCGGTGAGGACAACATGTGCCACTCGTTGGAGAATCTCGAGTACCACCATTTCAAGTACAGCCAGTTTTTGCGCCCCGGTGATGTGCACGTCCACTTCTTCGGTACTGCAACGCTGTCGTTTGCCGACCAGGTCAAGGCCGTTGAGGGCGATGTGTTCGAAATCAGCCTGGCGGAGTTCGGCGCCCCACTGCGAAACGGCATCAGCGAGACGCCTGCGGCCATCTCACCCGGCGCGGTGAAGGCGCTCTGACCCGACGGTGGCACAGGGCCGCGCCATCGCAGCATTTCATAACAATCACAAAAGTGAGATGAGCATGAACAACAGCCCCTACCCTCCGGCCCCCGCGCCGGCCCTGGCGACTGCCAACACCGACAGCGCCAAGCCAACCACCGTGCGCTGGCGCATCTTCCTGATCCTGCTGCTACTGGCAGCGATCAACTACATCGACCGCGCTTCGCTGTCCGTGGCACTGCCGTTGATTTCCGCCGAGTTTGAACTCACTCCAGCGCTCGAAGGCTTGATCCTGAGCGCGTTCTTCTGGTCATACGCCTTGATGCAGATTCCTGCCGGGGTGCTACTCGACCGCTTCCAGGTGCGCAATATCATTGGCGTCGCGACGATCGGCTGGGGTGCCTTCCAGGCCTTGGGCGGGTTTGCTCACAACTGGATCACCTTGCTGGTCACGCGCATTGGCCTTGGCGTGGCAGAGTCGCCGATCATGCCCGCCGGCGCAAAGCTCAATGGCGCCTGGCTGACGCCGAACGAGCGTGGCCGCGGTGCCACGCTGGTCGACGGCGGCGCGCCGTTGGGCACCGCATTCGGCGCAATTATCATCGCGGGTCTGATCACCTGGTTCGATTCTTGGCGCATCGCCTTTATCGTCGCTGGGGTCGGCACGGTGGCTGCCGGTATCTGGGCCTGGTGGTACATCCGCAACCACCCCAGCGAGCACCCGCAAGTCAACGCCGCTGAACTGGCTTACATCACCCAGGCCAACGACGCCGCGAGCAAGGCCAATGGCAACCGCAAGGCGGTGCTCAAGGCGTTGCTCAAGAGCCGTTCGGTACTGTGCATGTTTGCTGGCTATGCCTGCTACAACAGCGTGTTCTACGGGCTGCTGACCTGGATGCCCAGCTACCTGCACCAGGCCCACAACCTCGATATCAAGGCGATGGGCGGTGCGACTTTCCTGATCTTCATGTGTGGTTTCATTGGTGAACTGATTGGCGGCTGGATCTCCGACAAGTGGAAAGCAAAAGGCGGCCAGCCGAATACCGTCATGCGCAGCATGTTCGCCGGCTCTGCTGCGGTCGCCGCGCTGTGCATCCTGCTGGTGGCCTATACCCCGGACGCCGGCCTGGTCATCGCCCTGCTCTGCGTGGCGCTGTTCTTCATCCGCTGGTGCGGCATGTACTGGTGCCTGCCGGCGATCCTCGGTGGCAAGTCCAAAGCTGGCGTACTAGGCGGCAGCATGAACTTCTGCGGCAACATGGTGGGCGTACTGGTGCCGATCCTCATTGGCCTAATCGTGCAGTTCACCGGTTCCTATTTCCTGGCCCTGATCTTCTTCGTGGTCATGGCCTTCGGCCTGATGCTGTTCTCTGGCCTGATCGACTACCGCGAGCGCGGGCTGGCCTGAGCCACGCGCCCTATTGAGGTGAACACCATGCAACTCATTACAACAACAGGCAGTGCAAGCGCTGCCAACGCCGTGATTCGACTCAACCCACTGGACGATGTGCTGGTGGCACGCCAGCCGCTGACCGAAGGCCTGCTGCTGGAAGAGGGCATCGTTGTGCGCGAGCCGATCCCGGCGGGCCACAAGGTGGCTGCCCACGCACTGAGCGCGGGCCAGCCGCTGCGCCGCTATGGGCAGATCATCGGTTTCGCGAGCCAGGCGATCGCCGCAGGCGAACATGTGCACGTGCACAATCTGGCGATGGGCGAATTTGCCCGCGACTACGCCTTCGGCGTCGATGCCAAAGGCCAGCAGGCGCCCAACGACGATACCTTCATGGGTATCGTGCGCGCCGATGGCCGGGTAGCCACGCGCAACTACATCGGCATCCTCACCTCGGTGAACTGCTCGGCCACGGTGGCACGGGCGATCGCTGACCACTTTCGCCGCGATATCCACCCCGAGGCGTTGGCGCCCTACCCCAACGTCGATGGCGTGGTTGCCCTGACCCACGGCGTCGGTTGCGCGGTCGACCCCGGTGGCGAGGCGCTGGCAATGCTGCGCCGCACCCTCGGCGGCTATGCGGTACATGCCAACTTCGCCTCGGTACTTTTGATTGGCCTGGGCTGCGAGACCAACCAGATCCCCGACCTGCTGGCGGCCCAGGGCCTGCAAAGCAGCCACGCACTGCGCACGTTCACCATCCAGGGCACCGGCGGCACATCGAAGACCATTGCCAGCGGCATCGCCCAGGTCAAGTCGCTGCTGGCCGAAGCCAACCAGGTCGAACGCCAGCCGGTGAGCGTCCGCCACCTCACGGTCGGCCTGCAGTGCGGGGGCTCGGACGGCTATTCGGGGATCACCGCCAACCCGGCGCTGGGCAATGCGGTCGACCGCCTGGTGGCAGCCGGCGGCACTGCAATTCTCTCGGAAACCCCGGAAATCTATGGCGCCGAACACCTGTTGACGCGCCGCGCGGTCAGCCAGCAGGTGGGCGAGAAGCTGATCGCCCGCATCCAGTGGTGGGAAACCTACTGCCAGCGGATGGGCGCCGAGCTGAACAACAACCCCTCGGCGGGCAACAAGGCCGGCGGCCTCACCACCATCCTCGAAAAGTCCCTGGGTGCCGTGGCCAAGGCCGGTTCCAGTGACCTGATGGATGTTTACGAGTACGCCGAACCGGTGCGCGCCCACGGCCTGGTGTTCATGGACACACCCGGCTACGACCCGATCTCCGCCACGGGCCAGGTCGCCGGTGGCGCCAACCTGATCGCCTTTACCACTGGCCGCGGCTCGGCCTACGGCTGCGCGCCCTCGCCGTCGATCAAGCTGGCGACCAACACCCGCCTTTGGGAAACCCAGGAAGAGGACATGGACGTCAACTGCGGCGGCATTGCCGACGGCAGCATGACCATCGAAGAGCGTGGCGAACACATCTACCGGATGATGCTGAGCATCGCCTCGGGCGAGCGCAGCAAGAGCGAACAGCATGGCTACGGCCAGAACGAGTTCGTGCCGTGGCAGATCGGCGCCATCACCTGATCCCCCAGCCTTCATCAATGGCGCCAGCATGAAAACGCCAATCCGCTGGGTATCAGCCGTTTGCTTGACGCTGAGATGCAGCGTTCAAGCCTGCCGGCCCCAGTGACAGTACCCCCGCGAGACGTTCATCGCCTTTACGGGGTACTCCTTTCCCCGGAGCGGACCTCAAGCTGTTGAGCACGTTCGGCCAGCCCGCTACTCGCCCCCCCCAACACGGTGCTATCCACGGTTCAATCACTCGCTCGAATACTGTCGGAAAAATACGCTTTTCCAAGGCTTCCGCGCTCGGTCCGGTTAAGGCTCTGTTTTGTCTACTTGTAGATTTTCGCTCGAACTCTAGAGCAAAAAACAACAGCTGACAGTTACGTATCTGGGCAGCGGGCATTAATGTCAGATATACCTCCACCTAGGCTCTGTTGTTCCTGCAACCAATCCCGCTCCCACCTGTAAACCACAAGCCTCAGTTTCACGCGCTAGCTGTGGGAACGGCGATCGTCCTTTCCAAAGGGACTGCGCAATGCAAACAACCCCGTCAAACAAAACCCTCGAAGTACGTACCAACCCGCAACCCAGAAGCTGTCCCTTCTGAAGAGTTTGCTTCAACCGTGTACTCTCCAGTGGGATACCCGAAGCGCCACCTGACTTATGGACGAAGGTGACTCTAAGGCGGGCATCCCTTCCCGCCTCCATGAAAGCCTTTGCAGGTATCTGTTTTTCTTATTGCATGAATGGAGCCCCCGAGCCGTTCGCCGAGCGGAAGGCTCTGCCAAGCAAAAAGCTGCGCTCCCTTTAGCTACCGTGCGTCCTCACAGAAGCCGTGAATGGCTTGGCACGCCGCACGCAGCGACTCGTCATCCAGCGCATAAGCAATGCGCAGGTAGCCAGAAAGACCAAATGCGCTGCCCTGAACGACAGCCGCAGAGGCTGAGGCTTCCTGCCCCTTAGAGGCAATAGAACTCGCTAACCTCTGCAACCACCTCCCCCTTGGCATCATACAAGCGCGCCTCAGGTGTCAGCGCCATCGACCTTCCTTCCAGCACATAGCGCTGGCCTGCCTGAAAGTTCGCGTAAGGGACTGTCAGGTAACATTCGCGTACAGTCGTGCCGCCCATCAGGCTCAGCCCGCCGCCACCGCCCACTTCATAGTCAAACCTGACGATCAACTCATGGCGCCCGGGGCTCACTTGAAAGAAGCGGCCGTCGCGCAACCGTTGCTTATCCAGCCGTTCGGCCATCAGTAACCTGTCATTGGGAAATGGCACCGAGAAATCAACCCAGGCCATCTGCGGATTGGCGCTTGGCAGCGGCGACTGGCAACCTGTAACTGCCGTGATTGCCAATAAAAGCATCATTGTGCGCATGATCGGTGCACCTGGGGCTGGGGCTTTCAGGATACCGCTAACCAGCACTCCATATCCTGCCAAATAGGTCCGTTCTGCCATTTCACAGGTAAACACGGCCGCAGGCGCGCAAGTGGGCTGCACAATTTCGGCTGCGCCGGTATGGTCAGGGTTCTGATATCGAACTGCATCGGAGGCAGTCATGACAACCCTCTTCCGCATCAGCGTGCTGGTATTGGTCGCAGGCATGTTGCTGGGCGATATCCTGCTTGCCAGTGTCGGCCTGGCAGGCGTGTGCGGGGTTGCCGTGTACAGCAACATCCAGCAGGACAAGCAGCCGGCTTGCCCTGCTGATTCGGAGTTTCTGGCCTGATGGCTCACGCCAGAGCAGCGGCTCTCCGACGCCCACCTGCGCGGTAATACCCGTCTACGCTTGTGCCGAACTTTTCAGCTATTGAGGGATGAGGTTTACTCATGGGCAAGGTGCTGTCATCGCGTATCGGCCTGCGTGGCCTGGTTCTTGGCTTTGTCCTGCTCGCCGTGCTGAGTACCCTGTGCAACAGCCTGATCACGGCCTACAGTGTACAACGCGATGCGCTGGTGCATTCGGCATTGGAGGCCAACCGTGCCTATGCCTTCAAGGTCGCCTCGAGCATCGATCAGTTTCTGTACTCGGTCAATGAGCGCCTGAAGTACAGCACACAACGCCTGGGCAGCGACTTTGCCAATCGAGCGTTGCTCGAGGAAGAAGCGCACCGCCTGCAGGCCCAGGATTCAGAGTTGAACACCGTGCTGATCACCGACCCTGCGGGCCGGGTGCTGCAGGCTTACCCGCCTGCGGTGCCGATCGGTTCGACGGTCAGCTCCGACGAACTGCACGAAGCGCTCAACGTGCGTCGCCCCATGGTCAGCCAGGCGTTTACCTCAACCAACGGCAAGCTGATCGTCTTCGTCTCCCAGCCTGTCTTCAGCCCCACAGGCGAGTATCTCGGTCTGGTCGGCGGCTCCGTGGTCTTGCAACAGCGTGGCGTGATGCATTCTTTGATTGGTGAACATCACCTTGATGGCGCGTTTGCCTTTGTCGCCGATGGCAACCGCCGGTTGCTGTACCACCCCGATCAGCAACGAATCGGTGAAGTGCTCGGCTGGAGCGAAACGGTGGACAAGGCCTTGGTCGGTGACAGCGGCACGCTGGAGACGGTCAACTATCATAAGGTGCCGATGCTCGCCGGGTTCGCTCACGTGCAGGGCTCCAACTGGGCCGTGGTTGTCCAGCAACCCCGGGAACAGGCACTGGCGCCACTGGGCAAGCTGATGCGCGACATGCTGATCAGGATCATCCCGGCTGGGGTGATCGGTCTGGTCCTGATACTGCTCGGCGTGATGCTGATCACTCGCCCATTGCGCGCGCTGGCCGGCCATGCCACCGACCTTTCGACCCCGAATGCAACGGCTGAACTATCAGCCATCAACGCCTGGTATGCCGAGGCCGCGGCGATCCGCCAGGCGCTGGTATTACAGTCGCAACAGCTGCAACAGAAAATCGGCAGCTTGAACGCCGCGGCCGACACCGACCCGCTCACCGGCCTGGCCAACAGGCGCGCGATGAACGCGGCCCTTCAGGGGCTGGACGCAAGCCAACAGGTGTATTCGGCACTGGCGTTGGACGTCGACCATTTCAAGCGGGTGAACGACAACTTTGGTCACGATGTCGGTGACCTGGCCTTGCAGAGGGTGGCCCAAGTAATCCGCGACTGTACCCGGGCCGGGGACCTGCCGTGCCGTGCCGGTGGCGAAGAGTTCTGCCTGCTACTGCCGAACACCGCGCTGAACACGGCCTGCGAGGTCGCCGAGCGGATCCGCACCACGCTCAGCGCTGCCGCTGTGTCGGAGATCGGCACGTTGACCATTTCCATCGGTGTGGCCAGTCGCAGTGCACACACCCCCAACGCTACGGCCATCCTCAAGCGTGCCGACGAACGCCTGTACCTGGCCAAGCAGAATGGACGTAATCAGGTCGTGGCTGAAGATCGCCTGACGCTCTGATGCGTCATTGAAATACGGCACTTGTCAGCAGCAGTTCTTGAGTAAAGCATTTACGGTCAACGTCAGCGTTTCGAGTGTGAAGGGTTTTGTCAGCACAGCCGTGTTGGGCTCGAGCTGGGCATTGTCCAGTATCTTTGGCTGCGCATACCCGGTCATGAACAGGACTGGCAGGCCAGGCCTGATGCTGCGGCCAGTATTGGCCATCTGCCTGCCGTCAGTGCCTCCTGGCAGGCCGATGTCTGTGACAAGCAGATCGATGCGGGTATCCGAGCGGAGCAACTGCAGGCCAGCCAGACTATCCGTGGCCTCAATGACAATGTATCCGCAGCTACCCAGCGACTCGCTCACAAACATGCGCACGGAGGGTTCATCGTCGACGACCAGGACCGTTTCGCCTGAGGAGGTCAGCTCTGATTCAGGCAATGGCTCGGTACGACCTGCCGCATCCACCTCAACCTTGAGGCTGGGTAGCTGCAGATACACGCGGGCGCCTCGGCCCACTTGGGATTCGATCCGAACCTGCCCGCCTGACTGTTTGGCGAAACCATAGATCATGGACAGGCCGAGCCCTGTACCCGCCCCTACAGGTTTGGTGGTAAAGAATGGCTCGAATGCACGCGCTAGCGTCTCAGTGCTCATCCCTACCCCGTCATCGGCTACACAGACGGTGAAGTACGTGCCGGGTGCCAGTTCAGGATCGAGCGCGTCCCCTTGTACCAGCTCCTCGTTGTACGTCTTGATGGAGATCGATCCTCCACCTTCCAATGCGTCGCGAGCGTTGATGCATAAATTCAGCAGTGCGTTCTCGACCTGAGCCGGATCGACCAGACAGGTGCTTGATTTTGCCTGGAGCTCGACCTTGAGTTGGATCGCTGGCCCGACCGTCCTGCGTATCAGCTCCTCCATGTCGCTGATCAGGGTGTTGACATCGGTATGCACAGGCATCAGCGTCTGGCGGCGTGAAAAGGCCAAGAGCCGGTGGGTCAGGGACGCGGCCCTTTGTGCCGCACCATGTGCCACTGTCAGGTAACGTTCTACGTCAGCAATACGGCCCTGCTTCAAGCGAAGCTTGATCAAATCAAGGCTTCCCGTGATGCCCGCAAGCAGGTTATTGAAGTCGTGAGCGATACCCCCGGTCAGTTGGCCGACCGCCTCCATTTTCTGCGATTGACGTAGCGCTGCGTGCGCCGCCTCTCGCTCGGCCACGGCTTGTTCAATCTTCGCTTCCAGCGTGCGGTTAAGCTCCAGCAACTCCGACTCGGCATTTTTGCGCGCGGTGACATCGATGGACGAGCCAATCAGCCCCATGACCTCGCCTGCTTCGTCGCACAGTGGCGCTTTGACAGAAAGCCAGTAAGTAGCCGTGCCGTCCGGCATGTCGACGCGCTCTTCGATCTGAACGGCTTTCCCGCCATGCATGACGAGCCGATCGGTTTCCATTATCTGCCGTGCTTGAGCTTTGTCTTCCAGAAACTCCAGGTCGGTTTTGCCCAGGTAAAGCTCTGGTGGTTTGCCAACCAGTTGGGTGACACCATCATTCGCAACGATTAGCCGCCCCTCGCGATCTTTTGCGTAGACAACACCGGGAACGGCCGCCGTGAATGTCCGAAGCAAGGCTGACATCCTGTCACGCTCAGCCTCGGCTGAACGGCGTGACTCAACGTCCATGAGAATGCCGGGGAACCGCACAGCCTGACCTTCCTCGTCAAGCTCGGCTCTTCCATTGGCCTCGATCCAGCGGTAGCTGCCATCATGCTGCCTGACACGGTATTCACACCGGAAGCCCCCCCCGCGGCCCATCGCCTCCTGGATATCGGCAGAGACACGATCTCGATCGTCCGGGTGAATCGAGGCGAAAGCTTCCTCGATTGGAATACCCGCCATGCATTTATCTGCAGGCAGTCCGAAAGATCGCGAGAATCGCTCATCCGCAGTCACCTGGTTGGGCCGAATATCCCACACCCACGTTCCAATGATGGCGCCAGCATCAAGCGCCAACTGTAGACGCTCCAACGCGGTCGTTGGAAAAGCAGACTCCTGATTGGTTAATGCGGGAGCATCCAGGTCTCCTGAAGAGCCGGCGGCTTCGCGATCCATAATTGCCTCTTTTCTAATGCACTGAACGACAGGCCAATGGATGCGATTCTAGAGCGTGATGCCTGGCAATAGCGAGCAAAGTCCTTCGCCGGATCTGTTTTCATTTTAGGAGCTCCCGAAACGCCGTGCCTCGCGAACCGGCAGGCATCGGCCAGCGTCATGGGTTTATAGCGGTCCGCCATCAAGCCTGCACACCAACCGCGCAGCCAGTGCCCACGTTTTGCAAGCGTTGCGCCAGCAGCCAGGTAAAGGCCAGCACCGGGATCAGCGCACAGCCTGCCGCCAGCCATAACAGTACGCCGAAGCCCTCACTGACCAGTTGCCCGGCCAGGGCCGGACCTGCCATGGAGCTCAGCGCAAAGGCGCCTGGAATCAGCATGATCGAACGACCGCTGCGGTCCAGGCGTGCAATCGCTGCGGTCTGATAGACACAACCCCAGGTAAAGCCCACTTCCCAGATCCAGGCGCCGGCGGCATACATCAAAAAGCCTTCGGCATTGCCCAGTAACAGCAGCCCGGTACCCAGCACCGCGAGAACGATCAGATGGGGGACGCGTACGCCCAGGCGGTCACCCACCACGGCCAAGGCAAGCGCCGCTGCGCCGCCCAGCAGTTTCAGCACGACGAAGACGATACCCAGTTCCGCTGGCTGCAGCGCCAGGCCATGGCCCAAGCGTTCGAGAAACGCCCATAGGCCTATCTGCCCGGCGCCGAAAAGGAAGAAAAACGCCAACGCAGCATAAGCCGCCGGCGGGAACCTGAAGCGTGCCAGCAACGAATCGGCTTGCCCCTGCTGCGCTTCGTGAATGAATTCCTGACGCCTGGGCAACGCCAGCGCGCTTAGGCTCAACAGCAGAATGATCGCAGCCAGCATCAAGGCCGCGCCGGTGTAATGGAAATACGCAATTACCAGCGACGGCAAGGCAAACAGCACTGCGGCTACCACGCCCAGTTCAATACCCAGGCGCATGCCCAGGGCGCGTTCCTTGTTGGCCATTTCACCCATGATGCGCATACCCAGGCAAGTCATCAGCGCAGCAAAAAAGCCGATCACCGCCCACAGCCACGACTGGACCGCAGGCGGCAGCCAGGACGACATACCATATGCCGCCGCAGCGCCAAACGCACACCCCAGGGTCAACCAGCGCCAGTTCATGCGATCGATCAGCACCACTGCCAACAGCGTGCCGAGCAGGTAGCCGGCAAAACACACCGAGCCCAGCAGGCCGATCTGTTCGACAGTAAAGCCCAGGCTATCGACCATCGACCCGAGCAGGATAGGCAAGGTATTGAATGGCAAGCCGCCAATCGTCGAAGCGAAGCTGGCGGCCAGCATGATCGCCAGTGTATTTCGGCCACTCATGTTCATTGCTCTCTCCTGCTCGGGCGGCTTTCAGCGCTGGCCGACGGTAATGATTTCGCGCCGCTCGGCCATGGTGGCCGGCACGCTGGTTTCGTCCATGAAAAACTGCTCGTACCATTCACGCAGTTGATAGACCGGGCCATCGCCTTCGGCCAGGACCGGGTTGTTCACCCGAATCTTGTGCGCCCAGATATCCACGTCCTGGTAGAAGGATTCGCGGTTGCGCATCACATAGTCCTTGGCCATTTCCCGATTTTGTTCTTCGCTCCACCCCGGCACTTTCTTCACCATGCAGCCAAAACGCAGCTCAAAACTGTTGGCGGTGATCGGCACATGGCAGTTGAGCAGGATCGAGTGGATCTCCATGCCCTCAAAAACTGCCCGCATCCGGGTAAAGTGCGTGGCTGGTCCGTAGTACGCCGACTCGGCCACCAGATCACCGCCCAGGCGCTCGGAGTCACCATGGAAAATCTGCTGGGCAATGTGGCCTTCGAAGACGTTGGCGAAATACTTGGTTGGCGTGCCATGAACCGGACCGAAGTGCTGGGCATCTGCCAGGTTATCGACCAGTTCGCGTGGGTTGGTCTCGATAATCAGCTTGTCCATGTGCCAGTCGTGCAGCCATTCGTCACTGTCCTGTTCCGGCAGATGAGGAATCACAACACCGTCTGCCGGCGCCTTGCCTTCCGGGTTGTTCCAGACAAACAGAAGGTTGTTTTCTTCACACGTCAGCCAGCTGTGGGTCTTGGCTTTCGGCGGGATACGTTTGCAGTACGGGATCTCCACGCACTTGCCGCTGGCATCGTACTGCCAGTGATGAAAGGGGCATACCACCCGGTCATTTTCCAGGGTGCCGCGCGAGAGGTCAGCGCCCATATGCGGGCAATGGGCATCAATGACGCTGATCTGGCCGCTGGAAGTCGCAAATGCCAGCAAGCGCGTGCCGAAGATATTCAGGGTGTGCAGCTGGCCATCACGGTAGTCGGCCGCTTCACCCAGGCAGTGCCAGCCTCGGCCGAAGCGCGGGGCCAGAGCAGTTTCGACATTGATTGCTGCGAGCTTGGTCATTGTTATTGTTCCTCGTGTGAAAATCCCCGGTAACTTGCCCGGTCAATCTTCACCGAGCAGCCGCCGGTGCTCATCCTCCGCATGGACTAGATGAGCACCACGAGTACTTCTTCAGCCAGTGTTCATCGCCAGTTGGCGACGATGCCGAGCTCCAGCGCAAACGCCTGCGCGGCGATGGTGCGCCGTTGAAAGCGCGCGGCCTGATCGTGGGTGGCCAGCCACACCATCACCTCTGCCGGCACCTGGGGAGGCGCAGTGCCGATGCGCATGGCCAGCACGCCGTTCTCACCGATCGTGGCCTTCAGCGCGTCAGTGGTGACCACCCCCGGATTGAGCGTGAAGGCGCGAATCCCCTGCTCGCCCAGTTCGGCTGCAAGCACCCCCGAGACCCTGGAGACCGCAGCCTTGCCGGCACCGTACGCATAGCCCCAGCCACCGTCGACGGCGGCCACAGGCGGGTCGCCTTCACCGGCACCGGAGGTGACGTTGATCACCACCCCGGCGCCCCGTTCGAGCATGCCGGGCAACACGGTCTGGGTCAGCAACAGCGGCGCCAGCACATAACCCTGGAATACCCGCTGCATGGTCTGCGGCTGCAGCGACATGAATGCGCTGTTGAGGTCGTGACCCTGGTAGATGGCGTTGTTTATCAGCACATCGATGCGCCCGAGCGCCGCCAGTACTGCCTGCCCGGCGGCCAGTACCGAGGCGCTGTCGAGCAGATCCATAGGCACCACCAACGCCTTGCGCCCCAAGGCGCGGATCGCGGCTGCCGTACTGTTGAGGCTGCCCGCCAGGGGCACGCCCTGGGCATCGCACAGCCGATGCACTGTGCTTTCGCCCTCCTCAACAGTGCGGGCACTGATCGCCACATCGAACCCGGCCCGGGCAAAGGCCAATGCCGTCTCGCGCCCGATACCGCGGCTTGCCCCGGTAATGAATGCCACTTTGGTCATTGTTGTTCTCACGTGTACATAGGCTAGAAACGTGCCGGACGAACCATGGCATCCATACCGCCATCTACAAACATCACAGTGCCGTGGACAAAACTGGCTTGAGTCGACTGCAAGAATGCCACGACCTGGGCGATCTCCTCAGGGTTGCCGGCGCGCCCCAGCGGTGCGACAAACTCACGGACCGCCTTGGCAAAGCGTGGATCGTTCAGAGACGCCTGGTGCAACGGTGTCTCGACTGCCCCAGGCGCCACCACATTCAGGCGTATGCCTTGTTTTGCCCAGGCAACCGCCTTGCTACGGGCATTGCAGGTCACGGCGTATTTGGAACTGGCATAGGCCACATGGGACTGCCCCAACGTATTGGCGTGTTCCAGCGCCAGCGCTTCGTTGCCGGCCAGCATGGCCGCAATCATCGGCTGCTGATCCGGGTTCACATGGGTGGCGGCAATCGATCCGATCACTACAGCGGCTGGCCTTTCGCCTTTGGCCAGTGCATCGGCCAGGCCGTCAAGCAGCTCACAGACACCAAAGTAGTTGACCGACACGATAGTACTGGATTCCGCGCTGGAGCCGACCCCGGCGCAGCACACCAGGCCGTCGAGCACCCCGTCGCAGTGCTCGAGCACCTCACTGATGGCGGCCTGGCGCCCGCTTGCGCTGGACAGGTCGGCAATCACCTCGGCATTTGCCCGGTCGATGCCGATGGTGCGGTGCCCGGCGGCGCGTAGCGCCTGGCAGACTGCCGCACCGATACCGGATGCAGAACCGCTGACCGCTGTAACTGGCATAACGTTGCTCCTTGTTGAATGGTGGTGCTGGCTAGTATTGGTGCCGCGCAAACCCCACAACATCGTCCGCACGGACTAAAACGCCCCGGCCTTGCAAACAGGACCGGGGCGTTCGGGTAAGCGGGGCGAAGGTCAGGCGCTATTGCGCGCCGGGGTGGCCAGCTTCAACACCGGTTTTTCCGGCTTGTCGTTTGGCAGTGCTGCCAGTTTGGGCTTTCCCAAGGCAACCACACTGTTGAGAATGATGCGCACCAACTCCGTCTGGCGGCGCACACCCGTCTTTGAAAAGATCGAGCGCAAATGCGCCCGTGCGGTGTTGCGGCGCACATTCAATACTTCGGCGGCCTCTTCAAGCGACAGGCCGTTAGCCAGCTCCATGGCCAGTGCGGTTTCGGCCCGGGTCAGGTTGAACAGTTGCTTGGTTACCGTTTCGCTAGCCATAGAGCGGCCAACCGCGTCGCGGATGTATACCACCACCGCAGGTTTGCTCTTACCCTCGGCCCAGTCCTGGGTCGGAATGGCCTCGATCACTACCCCCAGGTTGACCTGGCCCGATGGCCTGGCCACCGACATCGCTTCGGCCGCAGTGCTGACCTTTTCGCTATTGACGTCACGCGCGAAGGCATTGCGTACCAGGCGCTGCAGTTCGCGGTTGTCGCTGGGATAGGTGGCTTCAAGGCGCCCACCCACCAGTTTCAGGCCGTCCGCCTGTTCCAGCAGTTCGCTGGCCACCGGGTTGAGGCGCAGCACGCTGCCACTCTGGTCAAGCACGATGGTGGCCACTGACAGGCGGCTGATGGCCTGGGCATACAGCTCGCTGATCGACTCGCTGCGATCGAGCAGGTTGTGCAGGTGCATCGCACGGCGCAAATGCGGCAGGATCATTTCACACAGGGTGCGCTCGGAGGCGGTGAATTTCGGCGCGGCTTTGGGCCGGGTAATGCGAAACCGCAGCTTGCCGCCATCGGGAGTTGAAACGTCGGCACCCATGATGTGGTAGGTGTCGTGCACGGTACCGTAGGTCTTGTAGTAGACCGAATTGGCCCACTCGGCTTCGGTCATCAGGTCTTCGACGGTGAACACCTGGTCCATCGGCGGGTTGCTGAAGGGGGTAACAGCTTGTGGGTAGGCCCAGTAACTCACCTCCCCCTCGCCTTCGATGTCACCGACGACAATCATCAGGCCCAGGTCAGGTTGCTCTGGCACTCGCAAGATCAAGGTGACGTAATTGGCCTGATACAGGCTGCGTACGTGGCGCAAGGTCTTGGCCATCAACTTGTGGTTCAGCGAGCCGTCATAGAACTCGCCGATGAGCGTGTCATATTCAGCCAGCTCCATACCCATTTCTGCCAGCGCTCCAAACCCCACGGTGGAATTTCCCATCGCCCGTCTCCTCGCGGGGCACAGCCCAGGCCGTGCCCGCTTTTATTGTTATGATTCAAACACGTGCGCGCGCGCTGCACGGTTCGCTTTGACCGCAACCAGGGGTTTGCCGAGGTTGAACCAGGCGGCCAAGGCCGGCAGCAGGAAAATTGCCCCAAGTACATTGACCAGAAACATGAACGATAGCAAGACCCCCATATCGGCCTGAAATTTCAGCGGTGCAAAGGCCCAGGTGCACACCCCGATCGCCATGGTCAGGGCAGTGAAAACGGCCGCTGTTCCGCGTTGGCACATGGCCTGGTAGAACGCGTGGCGCAGGTTGGCGCCCTCGGCCATTTCGTGCTGGATCCGCTCATACAGGTAAATGCCGTAGTCAACCCCGACGCCGACCCCAAGCGCCATCACCGGCAGGGTCGCCACCTTCAACCCGATGCCAAGCATGGCCATCAGTGCATTGCACAGTACCGCCACGATGGCCAGCGGCACCAGGATGCACAACACCGCGCGCAACGATTTGAAGGTCAACCAGCAGAACAACAGCACCGAGCCAAACAACGCCACCAGCATCAGCACTTCGGCGCGCTTGACCGCATCATTGGACGCCGCCATTACCCCCACATTGCCACCGCCGAGAAAGAACCTGATTTCCGGCACCTGGACCTGGGCAATGATCCGCTTGGCCTCCTGGACCACATGCGAGACCGTGGCGCCATCGTGATCGGTGAGAAACACCAGAATCTGCATCTGCTGGCAGCCATCGGTCACCAGGCCGTCCTCGGGCATGTAGGCACGGGCACCTTGACTCAAGCCCCGGGCCGACCCAGGAATGGCCGCCCAACGTGGGTTGCCTTCGTTGTTGCCGGCAATCACCGTCTTGCCAAAGCCGGCCACCGACTGCACCGACTGCACGCCGGTGACGCTGCGCATCTGGAAGTCGAAGGCTTCCACCGCACGCATCACCGACGGTGACAGGCACGCCTCTTCCAGCCCCTGAGCCCGGACAAACACCGCCAGCACATCCAGGCCGATGGAGTAGCTGCTGACAATTTTCGTGTTGTCCTGGTTGTAACGTGACTCGGCGCGCAACTCTGGCGCGCCAGCACCGATGTCACCGACTTCCAGCTGCCGGGCCTTGAGCACCGCCACGCTCAGCAACATCAGGCTGAGCGCCAGCACCGCCAGGGCCGGGCGCGGTTCGGCCAGCGCCGACAAGCGCCACCACAGCGGGTGCCTTCCCTGCTGCTGGACGCACTCCTTGCTCAGCACACTACGCTCCAGGCGCAGGTAGGAAATAATGATCGGCAACATCAGCTTGTTGGTGATGATCATCAGCATCACGCCGATACAGGCCGTGACCCCCAGTTCATGCACGATAGGGATGTCGATCAGCATGATCACGCCAAAGCCCAAGGCATTCATCAGCAACGCCAGGGAGCCAGGAATGAAGATCTTGCAAAAGGCCAGTTGCGCCGCCTGCAGCGAATCCTTGCCGGCCAGCACTTCCTGTTTCCAGGCATTGGTCATCTGCACGGCGTGCGAAACGCCAATGGAAAAAATCAGGAACGGCACCAGTATCGACATCGGGTCGATACCCAGGCCCATCAGCGGTAACAAGCCCAAAAGCCACACCACCGGCAGCAAAGCCACCAACAGCGCCACTACGGTCAGGCGCAACGAGCGTGAATAGAGCCACAGCAGCAGGCCGGTGATCAGGAAGGCGACGACAAAAAAGCCGATCACGGTCATCAGCCCTTCGACAACATCACCCACCAGCTTGGCGAAACCGACAATGTTGATCTCGATCTGATCGCTGCTGTACTTGTCGCGAATGTCCTCCAGACGCTTGGCGACTTCAACATAACTGACCGATTTGCCTGTTTGTGGGTCAACGTCCTGTAAATCGGCACGGACCATCGCCGACTTAAGGTCATTGGCCACCAGCCGCCCGACCTGCCCGGAGCGCGCGGCGTTGCTGCGCACCTGAGCCAGGTCTTCGGCGCTCGCGGTGAAGCGTGGCGGTACCACCACATCACCAAAAAAGCCTTCTTCGGTGATTTCGATGTAACGCACGTTGGCGGTGAACAGCGAGGTTACGCTGGCGCGGCTGACGCCGTTGATGAAGAACACATCGTCAGTCACCTTGCGCAGCGTGTCGAGAAACTCGGGGTTGTAGATGTCGCCTTCGCCCTTCCATCTAACGCTCACCAGAAAGCGGTTAGCGCCGGTGAAGTACTGGCTGAATTCGAGGAAGTTGAGCATGTACTCATGCCGCACCGGGATCTGCTTGTTGAAGCCGGGGTCGAGCTGGGTGTGGGTAGCGCTGTAGCCCAGCCCCAGGGTCAGCAAAAGGAATACCGTCAACAGCAGTTTGCGTCGTGCCAACAGCAGGTCGGCGCAACGCTCGACCAAGCGCCCGGACCGCGCTTTAGCGTACTTCATGACTTTGCTCTCCTTTGCCCAGTGAGGCAACGCTGTTACCGTTCCCTTGGAAAACGCCCCGTTCACCGGCTACCAGCAACTGATCGGTGCCCACCACGATGGCTGAGGTCAAGGTGCCCAACCCCGGTTGCCGGGTGGTGCCGATCAAGCGGCCTTGTGCGTCCAGGCGCACCATCGAGCTGCCGCCGCCGACAATCAGTACGCCGCTGTGGTCTGGCAGCACAACATGGCCATAAAGCGGCTGGGTATTGCCGACCTTGATCGCCTGCCACTGCTCACCGAAGTTGTCGGTCACAAACACATGGCCGCGCATGCCGTAGGTCACCCAACGCTGGGCGCTCAGGCGAACCACGCCAAACAGTGAGCCGTTATAGAATGCCGGCAACTGTTGCCAATGCTGCCCGTTATCGGCGCTGCGCATGACCAGGCCCTGTTCGCCGACCAACATGCGTCGGCCATCGCTACCGCCATCCAGCGCATTGAGATGGGCACGGTCGACCTCCAGCGCCACCGCGCGCCAGCTGCGTCCGGCATTCTCAGACTGGTAGAACTTGCCGTAGCTGCCGAATACCACGACCTGCTCGCCACCGGCCGCCCATGCACCGAGCAACGGCTCGCCTGCTGCGGCATCAAATTGGACCTCTTGCCAGCTGCTGCCAGCGTCATTGGAGCGCAGAATCAGGCTGTCCTGGCCAACGGCTACCAATTGCTCGGGGTTCAACGCGGTCAAAGCCGTCAGGGAAATCTGGCGTTGCGGCTCGACCGTGGCTTGCTGCCAGGTGCGGCCGCGGTCATCGCTGATCAGGATGGTTCCGCGCTCACCCACCGCCACCTGACGGCTGCCCAGATTGAGCAGGCCGTTTATCTGCATGCGCTCGGTATTCAGCGTTGTCTGGGCGATGTTCAGCGCGCCGCGTGGGGTAAATGCCAGCGCAACGATTGCGGCGACCGTAATGCACACGAAATAGGCAATAAGCTTGGCGCATGGGCGACTGCGTGCAGCGACATCCAGGCGCTCGACAATAGACATACGGTCCACCCTCTTGTTCTTGTAGTCGTGAATCACCGCGCCACCCAGGCGCGGTGTCTGAGGTGTGTAGATAGTCCGTCTGCTCGACCTGCGGGACATCGTCCAAATGGCCTAACCCGGTGCCGATAGACAGAACCGCGGGTCAGTCCAGCTCGAACAGGCCCGCCGCGCCCATGCCCCCCCCGATGCACATGGCCACGACCACGTAGCGCACGCCGCGACGGCGCCCTTCCAGCAGGCCGTGACCGACCATGCGCGCACCCGACATGCCGAACGGGTGACCAATCGAAATAGCCCCACCGTTGACGTTCAGGCGCTCCGCAGAAATCCCCAGAGCGTCGCGGCAATGCAGGACCTGGCAGGCAAAGGCTTCGTTGATTTCCCATAACCCGATTTCGGCCACGCTCAAACCGAAGCGTTTGAGCAGTTTGGGCACCGCCAGCACCGGGCCGATGCCCATTTCTTCCGGCGCGCAGCCGGCCACGGCGATGCCGCGATACGTCCCCAGCGGCTTCAGGCCACGCCGGGCGGCCTCGGCGCGGCTCATCAGCAAGCCGGCCGAGGCTCCGTCGGAGAACTGTGATGCGTTGCCGGCGGTGATGAACTCGCCCTGCTCGACCCATTGGCCGTTCTTCCACACGGGTTTCAACGCCGCCAGGTCTTCGAAGCGGGTTGAAGGACGGTTGCACTCGTCGCGATCGGCAACCACCTGCTCATGGCCATCGGGCTGGCCTTCCTTGTCAAAGCGCAGCTTGCGCACTTGCAGCGGTACGATTTCTTCGTCGAACAGGCCATCGCGCTGGGCCACCGCGGTGCGCTGCTGACTTTGCAGGGAGTAGTCGTCCTGGGCCGCGCGGCTGATGCCGTAGCGCCGGGCAACGATCTCGGCGGTTTCGATCATCGGGATGTAGGCGCTTGGCATACACGCCAGCACCGCCTCCGACTGGTTGCGGTAGGTGTTCTTGTGCTTGTTCTGGGTCAGCGACAGCGACTCGACACCGCCGCCGATGGCAATGCTCATTTCACCGAGCAGAATGTTCTTCGCCGCCATGCCGATACTGATCAGCCCTGAAGCGCACATCCGGTCAAGTGCCATGCCCGGCACGCTGTCGGGCAAACCGCCGGTGTAGGCGCATAGCCTGCCAATGTTGTAGCCCTGGGTGCCCTGCTGTACTGCAGCGCCCATGATCACGTCATCTACCGCGCCAGGCTCGATACCTGCACGCTCGACCACCGCGCGTACCACATGGCCGCCAAGCACCGGGGCTTCGGTGTCGTTGAAAGAGCCGCGAAAGGATTTGCTCAGTGCAGTACGGGCAGTCGCTACGATTACAACGTCTTGCTTGTCCATGAACAGCCTCACTCGGTGACGGGATTGAAGGTGTAACGGCTGATGGTGTCGACCACGCAGCCAGGGCGTTCGGCGCCCTCGATCTCGACGCTGATGCGCACCACCAGCTGAACTGCGCTGCCGATCAGCTCGGCACTGATGACCTGCCCTCGGCCGCGTACCCGCGCACCGACTTTCACCACGGCGGGGAAACGCACGCGGTCGGTGCCGTAGTTCACCCCCATGGCCATGTTGTCGATGCTCATCAACTGCGGCATGAACAGGTTGGCCAGGGCCAGGGTCAGGTAGCCATGGGCGATGCACGCCCCGAACGGGCCATTGGCGGCGCGCTCAGGGTCGACATGTATCCACTGCTGATCGCCAGTGGCTTCGGCGAACAGATTGACCCGCGCCTGGGTCAGCTGCAGCCAGTCGGTGACGCCCAGGTCCAGGCCCTGGGCCTTGAGCATTTGCTCGGCGCTACAGAATCGGGTGCTCATGGGGTGCCCTCAAGCCTGTTGTGAACTGACCGACAGCACTTCGCCGACCATGTAGGAGGCGTAATCGCTGGCCAGGAGGATCATGACGTTGGCGACTTCCCACACTTCAGCGGCGCGGCCAAAGGCTTCACGATCGGCCAGTTTGGCCAGCAGTTCTTCGCTGCTGGCTTTCTTGAGAAATTCGTGCAAGGCAATCGACGGCGACACGGCGTTGATGCGCACCCCGCTTTCGGCGGCTTCCAGCGCACTGCAGCGGGTCAGCGCCATGACCCCGGCCTTGGCGGCGGCGTAGTGCGCCTGCTCTTTCTGCGCACGCCAGCCGAGTACCGAAGCGTTGTTGATGATCGCCCCGCTCCCTCGGCGCTCCATGTGCGGCAGCATCGCGCGGGTCATGCGGAAGGTGCCGGTGAGGGTCACATCAATTACCCGCAGCCATTCCTCGTCGCTCATCTCGGTGACCCGCCTGGAACCACCAAGGCCTGCGTTGTTGATCAGCACGTCGACGCCGCCAAGGGCCTGTTCGGCGGCGGCGACCAGGGCTTGCACCTCGGTTTCGACAGTGACGTTGCACAGCTGGCCGTACACGGCCTGCAAGCCGGTGTCGGCCTTGAGCTGTTCCACCGCCTGCTCCAGGCGCCGGGGATGAACATCGGAAATCATCAGGGCGCGGCAGCCTTCTTCGGCGCAGCGCTTGGCCACGGCATAGCCGATGCCAGCGCCAGCGGCGGCAGTGATGAGCACGGATTTGCCAGCCAGCAACTGGTGGCCTGGCACATAAGGAGGGGCTTGTTTCACGCGGTATACCTCTGACAGAAAACAGGTTGTCGACAGGTATAAAGGCCGCAGGGGGCAGGCACATCGTCAAAACGGACGGGGTCGGTTGTGGCAAGGCAAAAAGAGGCAGGCGCCGGTAATGCCGACGCCTGTGCATCAAGCTGCGCTCACGTACCCCAGACCTTTTGCGCCTTGGGTGCTTCGCTGAGGATCGCATCGACCGCCGCCCCTAGTTCAGCGACCTGCCATCGCGCCCCCTTGTCGCGGGTGACGCCGGTACGCCAGCCATCACCGAGGGAGATCCGGCCGCCCTGGCTCTCGAACAGCTGGCCACTGACATGTCCGGACGCCTCACTGCCCAGCCATACCACCAAAGGTGCGACGTTCTCCGGCGCCCAGGCGTCGAAGCTGTCGTCCTCGGGCTTCTTGACCATGTCCGGCATTGCGCTTTCGGTCATCGCCGTACGCGCCGCCGGGGCCAGGGCGTTGGCGGTGACGCCATAGCGGGCCAGTTCCGCCGCCTGCACCAGGGTCAGGGAAGCGATACCGCCTTTGGCCGCTGCATAGTTTGACTGCCCGATCGAGCCCTGCAAACCGGCGCCGGAACTGGTATTGATAATACGCGCCGCCACCCGGATACCGGCCTTCGCCTGATCGCGCCAGCGCCGGCCGAGGATGTTGGCCAGGCAGTAATGCCCCTTCAGGTGCACGCGCATCACCATGTCCCAGTCCTCTTCCGACAGGCTGATGAACATGCGGTCACGCAAGACCCCGGCGTTGTTGACCAAAACATGCACTTCGTCGAACGCCGCCAATGCAGCATCGACGATGCCTTGAGCGCTGCTCAGGGTGGTGATGTCGCCATCGTTGGCGATTGCTCGGCCACCCTGGGAGCAAATCTCGTCGACCACTGCCTCGGCGGCCTCGCGACGAATGTCATTGACCACCACATTGGCGCCTTCGGCGGCAAATGCCAACGCATACGCGCGGCCCAGCCCGCCACCGGCACCGGTGATGATCGCAGTACGACCTGCACAGATTCCCATAGGATATTTTCCTGTTGTTGAGTGTGGGTAGCTTCAAAGCCGTTCGATGATGCTAACGTTGGCCTGGCCGCCGCCTTCACACATGGTCTGCAGGCCATAACGCCCGCCGGTGCGTTCAAGCGAATGCAGCAAGGTGGTCATCAAGCGCGCACCGGTAGCGCCCAGCGGGTGGCCAAGGGCGATGGCGCCGCCATTGACGTTGGTGCGAGCCGGGTCGTAATCGAGCTCCTTGGCCCAGGCCATGACCACCGAGGCAAACGCTTCGTTGATTTCCACAAGGTCGATATCAGCCATGCGCAGGCCAGCCTTCTTGAGCGCCGCACGGGTGGCTGCAATCGGTGCCGTGAGGTGCCAGATCGGGTCGTCGCCGAGCACCGACAGGTGATGAATACGCGCCCTGGGGGTCAGGTTGTAGCGCTTGAGCGCCGCCTCCGATACCACTAGCAAGGCCGCGGACGCATCGCAGGTCTGGCTCGATACGGCGGCTGTGATCGACGGGAACTCAGCGCTCACAGGCTCCAGGCTGGCCATTTTCTCCAGGCTGCTGACCCGCGGCGTTTCATCAAAGGCCAGGCCTTCACAGGCAACGATCTCGCGGGCGAAATAGCCGGCTTCTGCAGCCGCCAAGGCGCGACGATGGCTTTCCAGGGCAAACACTTCCATGTCTTCGCGGCTGATCTGCCAGTGATCGGCGATGCGCTGTGCGGCGTAAAACTGATTGACCGGCTGCTGCCCAAAGCGCGCCTGCCAGCCTTTGCTGCCGGAAAACGGGTCACTGAAGCCCAGCGGTTGGCCAGCGAGCATCGCCGACGAGATCGGGATCTGGGTCATGGTCTGCACACCACCGACCGCCACCACCTCCTGCATGCCACTCATCACCGCTTGCGCGGCAAAATGCAGCGCCTGTTGCGACGAACCGCACTGCCGGTCGACCGTGGTGCCCGGCACGTTCAGCGGCAAGCCGGCAGCCAGCCAGCTGGTGCGAGCGATGTCACCCGCCTGCGAGCCGATGGCGTCGACACACCCGAAAATCACGTCGTCATACGCGTGGGCAGGAATGGCGTTGCGTTCGACCAGCGCTTTCAACACATGCGCGCCCAGGTCAATGGCATGCACGTGGGCCAGACTGCCTTTGCGTTTGCCCGTGGGGCTGCGCAGGGCATCGACGATATACGCTTGGGGCATGGCTCAGTCCTCGAAGGTGGCGCCCGGCCCAAGCCGGGCTTCATCGCTGAGCACATAGGCGGCGACGCGGGTTTTATGGGTGGCACGGTCGCCCCAGGACGGGTCCAGCGACCACACGCGCTTCATGAACATCTGCAGGTCGACCTCCCAGGTGTAACCCATGGCACCGTGCACCTGGATACCGTGGCGCGCCGCCAGCCAGCTGGCGTCGCAACAGGCCAGCCTGGCCTGCGATACATAGACATCGGCGCGGCGATCCCCCTGCGCCAAGGCATAGGCCGCGCGATACAGCACAGGTTTGGCGAATTCGATCTTGCTGGCGATATCGGCCAGGTGATGCTTGACCGCCTGAAAGCTGCCGATCGGCTTACCAAATTGCTTGCGCTGGGCCACGTAGTCCACCGACAGGTCGAGGATTCGCTGGGCCAGGCCGAGCAGTTGCCCGGCAACCGACAAGGCGCCGCGGTTCAAGGTATCGGCCCACAAGGCCCGCCCCTGTTCGCCGCCGATCAGCAAGGTGTCGCGTGTTGGCTGCCAGCTCACCAGGCCCAGGCGCCTGGAGGCATCGATACTGGCGTTGGCCTGCACATCGACCTGCGCGCGCGGCACCGCATGCACCTCATCGCCCTGGGCAAGGATCAGCCACTCTGCCAGCGGTGCATCAGGCACCAACGGGTTGATCGGGTGGCCGATAGCCAGGCGCACGCTGCCATCGGCGATGCGCGGCAGCAGGCGGGCTTTGACCGGGCTGTCGTCTGGCAGGCCGTTGAGCAGCCCGGTGACCACATAAGCCGTGTCGGCCAGCGAGTCCGGGATGGCGTAGTAGCCCAGCTCCTGGGTCATCAGTGCCCAGGCCACATCGTCCATGCCCAGGCCACCGAACTGTTCGGGCACCGACAATGCCGTCAGGCCCTGTTGGGCTATCTTGTTGCGCAAGTCAGCGGAGCGGCCTGTATCGGTTTCCCAGATCTCGCGCAGCATTTCGGGCGCCGCCTCGGTCATCAGGAAACGGCTGATGGCTTCGCGAAACGTGAGCTGATCATCGGTAAAGGTAAAGTCCATGGCCGGCTCCTATTTCGGCAGGCCGAGCATGCGCTCGGCGATGATGTTGCGCTGGATTTCGTTGGTGCCGGCGTAGATCGGCCCGGCCTGGGCGAACAGGAAGCCATCAAGCCAGCCGCCTTCGACCGCTTGCGCAGCACTGCTCAACAACTCCCCGTGCGCACCCAGGATGCGCATGGCGGTTTCGTGCATCTTCAAGTCGAGCTCCGACCAGATGATCTTGTTGATGCTCGACTCGGCGCCGATTTGCGCGCCACGGCTCAAGCGCCCGACGGTGTGATAGGACGACAGCGCGTAGCCTTCAGCGCCCAGCCAGGCCTCGACAACCGCTTCGCGGATGCTCGGGTCGCGGTCGGCGCTCTGGCGGTTGGCGTTGTACAGCTGTATCAACTTGCGCGCCGTGGCCTGGAAGCGTGCCGGCGAACGCAACAGCAAACCTCGTTCAAAGCCGGCGGTGGCCATCGCCACATGCCAGCCCTGGCCTTCGGCACCAATGCAGTTTTCAACCGGCACGCGCACGTCGTCGAAAAACACTTCGGCAAAGGTGTTCTTGCCGTTCAGCGCCTTGATCGGCCGGATGGTCACGCCCGGGGCATCGAGCGGCACCATCACGAACGACAAGCCGTTGTGCCGGGTCGAGGCCGGGTCGCTGCGGAACAGGCCAAACAGCCAGTCGGCAAACAGTGCGCGGCTGGACCAGGTTTTCTGCCCGTTGAGCACATAGTGATCGCCATCACGGATGGCCTTGCTGGTGATCGCGGCCATGTCGGAGCCGGCATTGGGCTCGGACCAGCCCTGGGCCCACATGTCGACACTGGACGCCATGCGCGGCAGGAAGCGCTGCTTCTGCGCCTCGGTACCGAACTCCATCAACGTTGGGCCGAGCAGCAGCTGACCGTTCTGGTTGATACGCATCGGTGCGTCTGCGCCGTAGTACTCTTCCTCGAAAATCAGCCACTCGATCAGGTCGCAACCGCGCCCGCCGTAGGCCTTGGGCCACATGACCATCGACAGGCGCTGCTCGAACAGCTTCGCCTCCCAGGCCCTATGCTGCTCGAATCCTTCCCGGGTGTCGTAGTTGGCCAGCGGCGTAGTCGGCTGATTGGCCGCCAGCCATTCACGCACTTCCTCACGGAAGGCCTTCTGTTTGGGGGTATAAGCTAGTTCCATGGCACTCTCTCAGAACTTGGCGTCGCGTTTTTCGACGAAGGCGCGGCGGGTTTGCGCAGAATCCGGACTGGTGTAGGCCTGCAGGGTCAGCCCCTGCTCCCAGCGGTATTTGTCTTCCAGGTTGCCGTCCTCGATACCGTTCAGGGCTTCCTTGGAGATACCGATCATCACCGGGCTCTTGGCAGCGATTCTGGCGGCAATCTCCAGCGCGGTTTCGCGCAGCTGCTCTTTGGGCACCACGCGCTCGATGAAGCCATACTGCGCAGCCTCGGCGGCGCCGATCTTGTCGCCGGTGAAGAACAGATAACGAACCTTCTGCACCGGGAACAAACGCTGCAGGTGGGCGCCGCCGCCCATGGCCCCACGGTCAACTTCGGGCAAGGCAAAGGTGGCGCACTCTGAGGCCACGACAATGTCGGCAGCACCGGTAATGCCGACGCCACCACCGAGGACGAAGCCGTGCACGGCGACGATGACCGGCACAGGGTTGCGATGCACCGCCTTGAACGCCGCATAATTACCGGCGTTGACCGCTACGATGCGTTCGGGGTGGGCGTCCAGTTCCTTGATGTCGACACCGGCGCAGAAACCACGGCCTTCGGCACGGATGACGATTACCCGGACGTCGGGGTTGGCGCCCAGGGCTTCGACCTGATGGGCCAGGTCCATCCACTCCTGGCTGCCCAGGGCATTGACCGGCGGTTTGGCCAGCACCAGCTCGGCAATGCCCGCCTCGATCTGTGTGGTAAATGCTTGACTCATGAGGGTGTTCTCCAAAGTTCGGCAGGCTGATGCTCGCTACGGCAGGCCAACAGGGCTTCCAGGCAGCGTTCGGCTTCCTGGGCAATTTCTTCGATCACTTGCTGGCAACTCTTGAGTTCGCCAATGGCGGCGGCTACCTGGCCGCTGGGCAGAATGCCTTCGTCCGGAACACCGTCGATCATCGAACGCTGCAGCAGTACCGGCTGGTTGGCGGCCATCAGCGTTTGCGACAGCGCGCCGGGGTCTTCCTTGAGTGCCTGGCGCAGCACACCGAACAGATGGCTCAGGCTCATTCCGGTTTGCTGCTTCCATTTCCAGGCGCTGCGCAACGCGATGCACAGGCGCCCGAAAGACCCGGCCTGCTCCAGGCGGTTGATAAACGGGTTCTCGATCATGCGGTGGCGCATGCCATCTACCGCCGTGGTCACCCGCACCCGTTGCGGGTCGTTGACCTCGAGGTAATGCACCAAGGTGCTCGACGGCGTAGGCGAGTCCCGGGTCATCAAAAAGCGCGTGCCCATGGCAATACCCACAGCGCCGGTCGCCAGCGCGCCGGCAAGGCCTCTGCCGGTGGAGTAACCACCTGCGGCGATTACCGGGACCGACACCGCCGCGAGCACCTGGGGCAACAGGATCGAACTGGGCACACCACCGGTATGCCCGCCGCCCTCGCCGCCCTGGATGGTGATCATGTCCGCGCCCAGCTCCACCGCCTTCAGGGCGTGTTTGAGTGCACCCACCGTCGGGATGCACAGCACCCCGGCAGCCTTGAAGCGGGCGATGGTCTGTTTGTCCGGGCCACGTCCGTAACTGACCGCCCGCAAGCGGTAGCGAATCGCCAGGTCAACGCATTGGGTCGCGTTTTCCTGGAACATATGGAAGTTCAGGCCGAAATTGCTGCCACCGGTGGCGGCAATTACCTTGTTGATCTCGCCTTCCAGGGCATCGGCCGCAATCGTGGCCCCGGCCAGAAAACCGAAACCACCGGCGCGGGTTGTGGCAATCACCAGGTTGGCGTCTGCCACCCATCCCATGGCGGTCTGCACGATCGGGTAGCGGCAGCCCAAGGCTTCGGTCAGTGGCGTACACAACCAGCGGCTCATGCCTGCTCTCCACTGGCGGCAGCCTTGTTGGCCTGGGCCATGGCCTTGGCATCGAAGCCGCCCAGCTTGTCACCCGACAGCAGTTCGTTGTGGGCATGGGCGAAGTGGTGCCAGGCAAAGGCGGCGTCCATCGCCGTGCGTTTACCCTGCAGATCCTCGACGTGGTTAATGGCCTGCTTGGTCAGCGCAAGGCCCATTCGCGGCTGCCGGGCAATACCGGCCGCCAGCGCATAGGTGCCCTGCTCCAGTTCCTCACGGGGCACTACCCTGTTGACCATGCCCATCTGGTAGGCACGCTCGGCACTCATGCGATCGCCGGTGAACAGAAACTCCTTGGCGATGCGTGGGTTCAGTTCATACGGGTGGGCAAAATACTCCACCCCCGGAATGCCCATACGTACCACGGGGTCCTGGAAAAACGCATCATCGCTGGCCACGATCAGGTCGCACACCCAGGCCAGCATCAGCCCACCGGCCACACACGCACCCTGGACCATGGCAATGGTCGGCTTGGGCAGCTCACGCCAGCGCCGGCACATGCCCAGGTACACCTCTTGCTCGCGGGCATACAGCTGCTCGGCGCCGGGCTTGTTGGTGTGATCCCACCAGAGGTGTGCACGCTCGAACGGTTTGTTGATATCGCGCCCGGGCGTGCCAATGTCATGGCCGGCCGAAAAATGCTTGCCCGCCCCGCGCAGTACAATGACCTTGACCGCATCATCGTTGACAGCCTGGCGCAGCGCCGCATCCAGCGCATACGTCATCTGCGAGTTCTGCGCATTGTTGAAGCCTGGCCGGTTCATGGTCAGCGTGGCGATACCCTCTGCCACGCTGTACAACACCGGTTCCTGCGTTTCGTACACCGAGTGGTCTGCACGCTCGACGAATTCACTGTCAGGGCTGTTCATGCTCATGTCCCTCGCCTTACGCCAGGCGTATGCCAGCCGGGTTGCCCTTGATCGCCGAACTGCGCAGATCATGGGGGTCGAGCCGACGGATCAGCGCCAGTTGCTCAGGCGTCGGGTGTACGGTTTCTTTCAGCGACGCTGACTTGAGCAGCGGGAAACCGGTGTTTTCCTGCACCTGCTCAAAGCTCACCCCCGGGTGCAGGCTGCGCACCTGCACCGCGCGGTCCGGGCCGTCGAAATCCATCACACACAAGTCGGTGATGATCAGGCGGATGTCCATCAGGTCGCGACGTACGCCTTTTGGCCAGCGGTCGGCCTTGAAACCGACACCGGAGACCATGTCCACTTCGCCGCTGACGAACACGCGGGTGTTATGGTTGGGTACAAAGAACGAGTTGATGTGATTGATGCTGTTGCCGGGCAAGCCGCGCACACCCAGCATTGCGGCCTTGGGCTTGTGGTAATCGCCCACGCAAGAAAGGTTGCTCTGGCCCCAGCGGTCGATCTGCGTCGGGCCGATCATGGCGTGACGGCGGCCACCCCAGACGCACTCGAACACCCGTTCGAAGGTCAGCGAGCCCGAATATTTGGGCACATGATCGCCACGCGGCCCCAACGGGATCGGTTCTTCGACCAGGTAGGCCTCGCTGTCGGTCATCAGCAGTTGCGGGCTGTGGCTGAGTTTGGCCAGGCTGGCGCCCAGGCGCGGGATCACGCCCAGGCCCGAGGCGATCAGCTCGCCGTTGTCACGCCAGGCTTCGCTGGCCGCGACAATCATCAGTTCCGCGAGGGTGAATTCACAGGTAGTCGACATTTTCATCCTCCTCAGAACACTGGCAGGGCCAGGGAGCCCATGCGTTCGGCACCGCCGTTCTGCTCTTGATAAGCCCGCTCACCGGCCGCCACATACTGCGCAACATAGGCCTGCCAGCCGCCCTCTTCACCGGCACTGGCGGCATAGCGTTTGAGGTGGCTCAGGTCCCAGCCATACTCGGGCTGGCAGGCGGTCGGGTGGGCGCCGAACGGTGCATGGATCACGCCACTGACCAGGTACCGCTCAAAGGTGTTGCAGCGTGCCTGTTCGGTGGTCAGTTCCAGTCGTTCGTGCAATTGCTCGCAAGACACGAAGCACTGCTGGGCCGCGCGAGCGAACAGGTGGTCGAAATACGGGTCTGGGCCGGTCACCAGGGTGTTGCCCAGGCGGTCGGCGACGTTGACGTGGACAAACGCCACGTCCAGGTTCAGGGCGGGCATGGCCAGCAGCACTTCACCGTCGTCATACGGCGACTGGATGGTTTTAAGTTCAGGGTTCAACCGTGTGACATCGGTGGCCAGGCCGCAGCGGGTCGGTAGAAACGGCAAACGCATGGCCGCTGCACGCAGGCCCCACTGGAACATGCCTTCATCCACCTCTAGCAACTCCAGCCCACCGGCTTCGCGGGCTTTGCGGTAATAGGGTTCCAGCGGAATGGCATCGAGGGTGGCAAAGCCGAACACCAGCTTCTTGACCTTGCCCGCCGCACACAGCATGCCCACTTCCGGGCCACCGTAGGCGACCACGGTCAGGTCCTTGACGGGGGACCGCAGAATCTCGCGCACAACCGCCATCGGCTTGCGCCGTGGCCCCCAGCCGCCGAAGCCGATGGTCATGCCATCGCGCAGGTGCGCCACGGCATCGGCCGCCGTCATTTGCTTGTTCATTGCACATCTCCTTGCTGTTGGCCGACGGAAAAGTCATGCCCCCACAGGCTTACCCGGGTAAATTCGAAGGCCGAGTGCTCAGCCCAGTCCACTTGCAGGCCGCCGTAGCCGTACTCCAGGTCGAAGCCGGACGGGGTCTTCATGTAAAACGAGGTCATCCGGTCATTGAGGTGCTGACCGAGGGTCGCCGACAGCGGCACGTGATGGGCCAGGCGCCGGTCATGGGCGCGGCCCACTTCAGTCATCGAACCCACTTCCACCATCACGTGCACGCAGCCTGAAGGCACCGCGTACTCCGCCAGCGCCAGCGAGTGATGGCGGCTGTTGCGGCAATGCAGGAAGTGAATGCGGATTGGCGGTGCTGCCGGGTCGGGGCGAAAGTTGAAGATGTCCGACAGCTCGAAGCCCAGCACGTCCTTGACGAAGGCCAGGGTCGCGTCAAAGTCCGGGGCCGGCAGCACGGTATGGCCCAGGCCCATGTCGCCGGTGACAAAACCCGGTACGCCTTGCGGCGAAATGAACGGCAGGCAATCGGAACGGTGCCCCCAGCTCAACTCGTGGCGGTTGCCGGAGGGGTCCAGGACACTCACCAGTGCCTGTACGCCACGCTGCTCGATCTCGGCGGCAGAACCTGCTTGCCAGCGCACACCGTTTTGCTCCAGTGCCTGCAATGCGGCGTTGAATGCCCGCTCGCTGGCCAGCTCCCAGCCTGAGGCCAGGTACCCTGCCTTGGCGCCTTCGACGATGAGCATGCGAAACGGCCGATCGTCCATCTTCACGTACAGTCCGCCACTGGGCGCGGGCACCACCATCATGCCCAGCACGTCTTCGGCATAACGTTGCCACTGACTGAGGTTTTCGATTTGAGCGACAAAGTAGCTCAGCCCCCGGATATCCATCATGCCCTGCTCCTCAATGACTGGACCGTTGTTGGTCTTCATTGTGCTGAGGGCAGGCCTGGTGCTCATCGTCCGTTGAGACTAAGCAGTTGATCTATCGGGAGTACTGAAATGCAGGCGGTGGAAACAGGCTTGCCCCGCGACAGTGATGCGCAGGCACAACGCATCGCATCGCAGGGCAATCTCGCGCCTTCGGAGGGGTTACATGTACAGGATTACCAGGTCGTTGATGACCGAGGGCCGATCACTGCCGACGACGTGGGTATTCACCTCCAGGGTCAACTGGGTGCCGCGCTTGACCCGCGCCACCTGCTTGACCCTGGCCCGTGCATGAACCCGCGAGCCCGCCGGCACCGGCGCCGGGAAGCGCAGGCGGTCGGAGCCGTAGTTGACCATGGTGCTGAAACCGGTGATCTCATAACCCAGCGCCAGCTTGAGCCGCGACTGCAACACCTGTACCAGCGCGCCGTGGGCAATGGTGCCGCCAAACGGGCTGTCCTTGCGTGCACGCTGCGGATCGGTGTGAATCCAGTAGTCATCACCCGACAGCGCGGCGAAGGCATCGATCAGTGCCTGATCGATGACAATCTGGTTGCTCCAGGGGCTGAAGGTTTCATTGACCAGGCTCTGCAGTGCCACCTCATCATCCATGGCGACCAAGCGCACAGATGCTGCTTCACCCTGCTCCGGCGGTTGCGCCTGAGGCACGCCGTTGTAGCGCTGTAGCGCCGTGCTGTCCTGGTCCGGACCGGTAAAGCGCAGTAAACGCGTACCCTTGGCGTCGACTTCGGCAAACACCGGTTTGAGCCGCATGCCGATGCGGATCTGATCCTCTTCAAGCCCCACCAGGGTGGTGTTGATTCGCACGCCTTCGTCCAGTTCGATGACGGCCAGCTTTTGTGGCATCTCATCGGCAAAATCCGGCAACGTGGCAATGCGTGCCACGGTGAAGCTGTACAGGGTGGCGCTACCACTGACTTCGCGCCAGCTCAGGTCATGGGCCAGGCACTGCGGGCAGTGCCTGCGCGGGTAGAAGACCCAGTGTTCACAAGCATTACACTGTTGTATCAACAGGCGCTGTGCCTTCAGGCCTTCCCAGAACGGCGCGGAAATTTCAGTCGGCACCGGCATTGGCTTATTGTTCGACATGCGGGTCATGCTCCCTGAAGTATCAACGCGGCCTGCTCACTCATCACGCCACCGGTGCCGGACACGTAGACAGCGTCGCAGCGTTCAAGCTGGCGCTCCCCCGCCTCACCGGTGATCTGCGTGACAGCCTCGATCACCTGTGACATGCCCCCGGCAGCGCCGGCCTGGCCGAAACTCAACTGGCCACCGTGGGTGTTCATGGGGAAATCGCCGCGCCAGGTCAGGTCATGCTCGCGAACAAACTGCATGCCCTCACCCTTGGCACAGAAGCCGGCGTCCTCCAGGGTCAGCAACGCGGTAATGGTGTAACAGTCATAGATCTGCGCCGCATCGACATCGCCCGGTTTGAGCCTGGCCATCTCGAAGGCGCGGCGCGAAGCAGGCCCAATCGGGGTGTTGAGCATGTTCTGGGCATACGAAGGTGACTTGAACGCCAGGTGCTCACCGAAGCCTGTGATGAATGCCGGGCGCTTGCGTGCACGTGCGGCCACTTCTTTGGAGGCAATGATCAATGCCGCGCCACCGGCCACCGGCATGACAATCTCGAGTACGTGCAAAGGATCAGCCACACGCTTGCTCGCCAGCACCTGCTCGATCGTCAACGGCTGGCCATGGAACATCGCCTGGGGGTTGGCCAAGGCATTGGTACGTTGATCAACGGCAATCTTGGCCATGGCCACCGGGTCGTAACCGTACTGCGCGGCGTAGCGCTGGGCGATCATGGCGTAGCCGGTGTTCTGGCCCATGTGGCCGTAAGGCAGATCGAACTCCGCCTCTGGCGCGCCAAAGGCGGTACTGTGACCGCCGTAACGCATGGCGCGGGCCATTGCCCCGGGATCTTCGTCGGGGCCCATCGGCGCCAGGCGCGCCGGCATCACACACAGCACCGCCTGGCACAGGCCCAGCTCGATCGCCGCGGCCGCGCGCCAGACCATACCCACTGCGGTACAACCACCAAGGTCGACCACTTCGGCGAAATTAACAGACAAACCCAGGTATTCAGCGGCCATGGCCGGCACGAACACCGAAGCTTCGTGGAAGTGCGGGCCATTGATCACCAGGCCATCGAGGTCGTCGGCACGCAAGCCGGCGTCGTGCAGCGCCTGCGCTGCCAGGTCGGCCACTTGCTCAAGATGGAACATTCGCGGCGCTGTGGCGTACTTCTCGGGTTTGTATTGCGCGGCGCCGACAATCGCCGCATGACCTTTAAGACCCATGTATCCCCCACTCGAAGGCTGTGTGCTTGAGGTTTTTGTCTTGCGACCATGCCACAGGTGCCGTGGCGAGTGATCGTCCATTTTGACTAGAACAGCGGCCAGCGTCAGGGTTGACTCACACCTGACGCCGGCGCGCTAATCAGAAGCTGTATTTGACCGAGAATGTACCGTAGTCGCGGTCTGCCAGCAGGCGCTTGACCGGGTCAGCGTCGCCCAGGTAGCCGGTAACCCGCAGGGCGACTTCCAGGTTGCCCAGGTACTTGAAGGTGGCGCCCAGGCTCAACCGGCGATCACCCTGCAACCCGGAGATGGTCCCGGCCATCGGCGTGGCACCACTGAACACGTTGGAGAAGTTCACCGGCACTTCCAGGTCCCAGCCTTCGAACACGCCCGGGTAGCTGAAAGACGCACCCAGGGTGTAGGCACTGGCAGTCTTGCTGCGCCAGCCAGTCGAGGTCTTGTAGGTGTAGTCGTCGGACGGTTGCACCAGCGGCCGCATGGACGGAATCAGGCTGTTGCCTAAACCCAGCAGGTTCGGCGCGGCCGAGGCTTCGTCCACGCTGTCGACACGCACATGCACGATCTCGGCGGTAAGCGAGGTCTGGCTCGCCCAAGGCCGGTCACCCAGAATACGGATCGCCGACAATTGCATTTGCTGGCCCTTGCCACGCGCAGGCGTGGGGCCAAGGCCGGTGTTGACCATCACTGGAGCACCGTCGCGATACGACCACTCGCCACCGATCTGGGTCTCGCCGATTTTGGTCGAGGCACTGATCCCGGTCAGCTTAATGTCTTCAAAGTAGGTAATGCGGTAGCCATCTGGCGTGCCGAAGAACACGCCTGGCCCGGCCGGGACGGCCCGGTAACCCACCAGGGCAGTGGCTGGGTTCTTGTCATGATAATTGACATGAAACAATGACAGTTCCAGGGCGGGCACGGGTCGAAAGCGTATCTGAGCCCCCCACTGACCGCTGTCACGCGGTTCATCGGTGCCCTGGTAGTTGATGCGCGTACCATTGGCCCCGATGAGAAATTCTCGTCCTGGCCCGACCACATCGCTGGTGGACAGGTAGCTGCCCACCGGCGGCAATTCCGTGCCCATCCATTCGTATTGCACGTAAGCGCCCAAGGTCCACTGCGGGTTCAAGCGATACGACGCCGACACCTGGCCGACCGGCAACAGCACTTCCTTGACCTCGACCCCGGGCTGCGCGGCCTTGACCGCATCGGACGGGTTCTGTACACCACTGACGCCGGGGTAGAACAAGCTTTCGCCCCACGACTCGATATGGCGCCCGGCCTTCACATCGAGCATCGAACCATTGTCAAAGCGCCAGCCGCTGAACACATAAGCATCGAGGAACTTGCTGCGCCCGCCGCTGTAATATTTGGTGTCGCTGGTGAACTCGTTATGGTCGCCAGCCTTGTTGACCGTGCCCGGTGAGTCGTTGTCGTTGGAACGATGGTAAACATCATCGTAGAAGGTACTGGCGCGCAGCACCCCGCCGTAGTTGTCCTTGCGCACGATCATCTCGGCCAGGGCGCCGATCCGGTTGGTCACCAGGCTGCCCTTGTCGAAGTTGCGATCGCCATCATCGGCGTTGGGTGTCAACAGTTTGCTTGACGGGTTCGACAGGCGAACCCCCAGGCCGTAGCTGGTGGTCACCGTCCAGTCGATTGTCGTGCCGTTGTCGAACTCGATCGTTTCACCAGACCATGCGGGTGTGCAAACCAATGCGGTTGCCACCACCAGACCCGATAATTCGAAACCCGATACAGCTGGGCCAGCACCATATTTGTTGTTTTTATTAGTCACACTGCCTCTCCGATTAACGACCTGACGGTCGCGCAAAAGTGCAAGAACACCACTCGTTAGCCTCAGCCCACTCACAGCTGCCCTAGCACCGACTGAACGTTGACACCCTCGGGCGTGCGCCCGTAGCGGAACACGCCGGCTGTTTCTTCACGCACCAGTTGCCCCTGCGCAATCAGGTAATTGACATGCGCCAGGGTCTCGCCAATCGCCATCAATTCATCGAAGCGCCCCTTCACCTTCGGAAACAGCTCGGCCATCAGCTCCACGGCACTGCGCGGCGCGGTGCAGGCGGCCAACAGTTGCTGCAAGTGCCCCAGGTGGTGCGCGCGCAGTTGATCAAGGCGCAGATGCAGGTTGTAAAACGGCCGTTCATGCGCCGGTAGCACCAGCACGCTATCGGGCACCTCCCGCAAGCGCTCGACCGAATCCAGCCAGTCGCGCAATGGGTCGGCATCGGGCTCGGTGACCTGCACGCAGACACTGGAGGTGATGCGCGGCAGCACCTGGTCACCGGAAATCAACAGGCCGTCCTCGGCGCAGTACAGGCAGGCATGTTCGGGCGAATGGCCGCGGCCGATCAGGACCTGCCAACGGCGCCCGCCTATCACCAGTTGTGTGCCTTCACTCAGGCGCCGGAAACTGGTGGGCACCTCTGGCCGAAAGTGCGCGGAGCCCAGCAACGGGAACAATGCTGCGGTCTGTTCCTGGTTGAAGCCTGCGCGCTGGTAATGCTGGTAAAACGCCCAGCTAGTGCTGGTGTCACCTGGCGCGCGCAGCTGGTGCATCGCCTGATATTCACTGGCGCTCATGAACACCGGGCAGCGGAAGCGCTCGGTCAACCAGCCGAGCACCCCGACATGGTCCGAGTGAAAGTGCGTGCAGATCACCGCCAGCAGCGGCAAACCACCCAACACCGTCACAAACAGCGCTTCCCAGATGTCGCGGGTCTGCGTGTTGTTGAGCCCGGTATCGACCGCCATCCAGCCCTCGCCGTGGCGCAGCAGGTACAGGTTGATGTGGTCAAGCCCGAACGGCAGCGGCATGCGCAGCCACAACAGCCCTTCGGCAACCTGCTGAACCTCGCCATTGGCTGGTGGCTGCGGCCAGGGGAAGCGCAGGCCTGCGCGCCATTCGTGCCCCTGGGCATCCAGGCTACTCACTGACGTCACCCGCAAAAGCGGCCAGGCCAATGCGCCTTAGCACGTGGGTGCTGTACGGCACATAGCTGCGGCTGCTTTCGTCACGGATGAACAGCGGGTCGCTGAACGCCGTCGGCGCGTAGCCCTGGCGCTGCAGGTCGACCTTGCGCAATTTGAAGGTGCTGGTCAGGTCAGCCGCCGCTGACACCCGCACGAACACCGGCGCCGCATAGCGTGGCAAACGCACCTCGGTCAGCGCATAGAACGCTTCAGGGTCAAATGGCTGGCCAGGCTGCATCAGCACCGCCGCCATGCCGGCGCGCCCCTCTTGCCCGGGCACCTGCACACCGTAGATGTTGATCAGCTCGAGCCCGGCAAAATCCCCCAGCGCAGCCGCCACCTCCAGGGTGGAGACGTTCTCGCTCTTCCAGCGAAAGGTGTCACCGATGCGGTCGATGAAGTACAGGTAGCCGTCTTCGTCATAACGCAGCAGGTCGCCCGAACTCCAATAGGCATCCCCTGGGCGCAAGACATTGCGGCGGATCTTGCTGTCGGTTGCCTCGGCCGAGGTGTAACCCTCGAAGCGGCCGCCGCCGATCTGCGGGTGGTCGATGATCAAGCCCAGGGCTTCACCCACTTCACCCACTTCGCAGAGCTGGTAAAAACCGTGCTCGTCGCGTGGATGGCTGTCGGTTTCAACGTCATAGCGCACCAGGCGCAGGTTGCTCTTGTCCCAGAACGGTATGCGCCCGCAGGCGCCCACATAGTTGTCGACGTTGACCACGTTGGTATTGGACTCGGTAGAACCCCAGCCCTCGAACACCTGGATCGGCCCGAAACGCTGCACCCAGTTCTGCCAGGTCTCGCGCGTCAACCCGGCGCCGAGCATGCAGCGCAGGCCATGGTCGCGTTCGCCGGCCGCCTTGGGCTGGTTGAGCAGGTAGCGGCAGATCTCGCCGATGTACTGGAACACGCTGATGCGGTGCTCGCGCACGTCCTTCCAGAATTCGCGGACGCTGAACTTGCGCCGCACCACGATCGCCGCACCTGTTTTCAGCGCGGTTGACGTCACTGAAGTGGCCGCTGCGCCGTGGTACAGCGGCAGGCAGCAATAGAACACATCGCCGGGCGTGGTCTGCAGAGTGACTTCCATGATGTCGCCCGTCGACATCCAGCGCATATGGCTGTAACGCGCGGCTTTCGGCAAACCGGTGGTGCCCGAGGTAAAGATCAGCAGGCTCGGCGACTCGGCGCGCAGGTCGGCACGCAGGTCACGCGGGAATGGCGTGCACGGGGCATTGGCCAATGCTTCGGCCAGGCCGGTGTCAACCTGTGCAGGCATTGCCCCGGCCCACGCTTGCTCGGCTTCTTCGACCAGCAACAGCGGCAGCGGCGGCAGGCCTTCGGTTGCCAGAACGTTGCCCAGCACTTCCTCGCCGACGAGCATCGCTTTGGCGTCGATTGCCTCCAGCGCGTGCACCAGCGGCCGGCCACTGACCTGGGTATTGACGAAGCCCACCACCACACCGAGCTTGACCAGGCCAAACCAGCAGCAGAAAAACGCCGGGCGGTTCTCCATGGCCAGCGCGCAGACATCGCCGGGGCGCAGGCCACGGGAATGAAATACGTGAGCCAGTTGGTCGGCCCGGGCGTTGACCTGGGCGTAGCTCAAGCGCTGATCGCCATAAATGACGAAAGGCCGCTCGCCGTGGCGTTGCGCCTGTTCTTCGAGGCGATCCGCCAGGGTATAGCGATCCGCAGGTTTGATCCGCGCGGCAGCTTCGGCCCGGCGATCAAGGATGGCCTGGGTTTGTTCGCGGGGCACAACCCCGCGATCAACACTGGACAGCAGGCTTGCGTTGTTATTGAAATTGTTCATCCCTACCTCCGATAAAACCGGCTGTTCATGCAGTCGCCTGGGCGTGGGTCGGATAATCCGAATAGCCAGGCGATCCTTTCGTATAGAGTGTCTTGCGGTCGAAACCGGCTAGGGGCAGGCCGGCACGCAGGCGTTCGACCAGGTCCGGGTTGCCGATAAAGTGGCGGGCGAACGACACTGCGGCGCCCTGCCCAGCTTCTATTGCCGCAGCGGCCGAAGGCCCGTCGAAACCGTCATTGAGGATCAACCCGCTGCTGCTATGGCTGCGCGCCAAGGCAAAGGCATCCAGTGTGGCCAGCGGCGAGCGCATGATGTGCAGGTAAGCCAGGCCAAGCGGCTCGACTTGCTCACACAAGGCTTGTGCAGTGCCGGCCGGGTCAGCGTCGCTGATGTCGTTGTAAGGGTTACCCGGGCACAAGCGAAAACCTACGCGCCCCGAGCCGATTGCCGCCGCCATCGCGGCCAACACCTGGGCCGGGAAACGCACACGGTTGGCTGCTGCGCCACCATAGCCATCACTGCGCTGGTTGCTGCCGGACGCCATGAACTGCATCGGCAGGTAACCACTGGTGCAATGCAGCTCGACCCCTTCGAAGCCGGCTTCGCGGGCGTTCAGGGCTGCGCGCCGGTATTGCTCGATCACGCGGTCAATGTCCTCAAGGCTCAACGCCTGAGGCTCATCGGTATCGACCAGGCCGGCCCCATCGCAGAACACCTGGGTGCGGGCGCGTATCGCCGATGGGGCGACGGTCCGTGCCCCCGCCGGTTTGTTTTGCCAACTGGCGGCGCGGCCCACGTGCATCAACTGCAACACCATGCGCCCGCCGGCATTGCTCACCGCGCGGGTGATCTGGCGCCAACCCTCGATCTGCGCGCTGTCGTAAATGGCCGGTGTGCGGCAATAGCCCAGCCCCTCGGCTGACGGTGCGGTGCCTTCGGCAATGATCAGCCCGGCACTGGCGCGCTGGCGGTAATAGTCGACCATTTCAGCTGTCGGCACGGCCTGTACGCTGGCGCGGCTGCGGGTCATCGGCGCCATGACAATGCGGTTGCTCAGCTCCAGCTCACCCAGGCGCAGGGGTTCAAACAATATGCTCATCGCGAGTCCTCAGCGCACACGAATCTTCGGTGCCGCAGCACCGCGTCGCAGGGTGGCTAGAAAGTGCTCAAGGGGCGCGGCCGGGGCAACATCAGGCAGTTGCTCCTTGTCCGGGCGCCGGGCCCAGAACTCGGCCCACGACGGGAACAGGTCGTGGAAGCTGCCGGCATAGGGTTCACGCCCTGGCCAGCGCATCTTTCGCTCGCCGATCGGCGGCTTGTTGAGGTCGCTGGCGTACCAGTAGCACGGCAGGCGGCGACGGAAGTACCAGCGGCCATCGATGCGCTGGTAGTCATCCCAATAAAGCATTTGCATGGTCACCCACTCGGGGCCGGTCTCATGCTCGTTCTTGGAATACACCACGCCAACAGCATTGTCGGCGTCAAGCAGTTCGATGATGTGCTGGCCCAGGTGATGCGAGGTACCGCTGAACTGATCGCGCAAGGTGGCATCGACCCACGCTTTCAGATGCGCACGGCCAGTCTTTTCGCGGCCAACGCGGATGTCTTCGGCAAACAGATTGACATGGGCATCGAGGTCGCGCATGTCCAGCGACAGCGAGTACTTGGCCGCCAATTGACGAATTTCCTCAATCGACTCAAGCCGGTCGATGCGTGCCAACAACGTGTTCGGTTCCATGCTCATCACTCCAGCACCGTGTAGAGTTCCGAGCTGCGCCCGCCATCCACCGGCACACACGCGCCGGTGATATAGGACGCTTCGTCGCTTGCCAGGAACAGAATCGCGTTGGCTACCTCCTGCGCCTGGCCGATACGGCGCAGCGGGATCAGTTTCTCGGTGTTGCCACGGGCCTTGGCGTCGGCCAGCATGCTCGCGGTTGCCGGGGTTTCGATGACGCCCGGGACCACCACGTTGCAGCGAATCCTGTTGGCCGCCCCTTCGCTGGCTGCAGCTCGGCTGAAGTTGATCACTGCGGCCTTGGCTGCCGAGTAGCCGGCCATCCAGGGCGTACCAAACAACCCGCAGATCGAGGCGATGTTGACGATGGCGCCGCCGCCTTGGGCTTTCATCAGCGCCATGGCCGTGCGCGTGCCCCAGAACGTGCCGTCCACGGTGGTGCGGAAGTTGGCGTGCCAGTCGCCCGTGCTGGTGCTGTCGATGGCACCCCAGGTGTAGGCCATGGCGTTGTTGACCAGGATGTCCAGGCGGCCATGCTGCTGCGCTGCGGCCTCGATTGCGCCGACAAAGGCTTGCTCGTCGCTGACATCGACGACCTGCCAATGGGCCTTGCCACCTGCTTCGCGAATGGTGCTGGCCACAGCTTCCAATGGCGCCTGATTACGCCCGCAGAGCACCACGGTGGCGCCCTCCTGGGCAAAGCGTCGGGCGGTGGCGGCACCAATCCCGGAGCTGGCGCCGGTAATGAAGGCGATCTTGCCTTGAAGTCGTGTGCTCATTGCCTGCTCCCGGTTCAAATGAAGGCCATGCCGCCGTTGACGGCGAGGTTCTGACCGGTGATGAAGCTGGCGTCGGAACTGGCCAGAAACACGGCGGCGCGGGCGATCTCATCGACCTCGCCCATACGGCCTAAGGGGATTGCCTTGAGCATGCCCTGCAGCCACTCATCGGGGATGTCGGCCATCATCGGTGTGTTGGTCGGGCCGGGCACCAAGGTGTTGACGCGGATGCCGCTGGCGGCCAGCTCCCGCGCCATGCTGCGGGTCAGCCCCATGACGCCGGCTTTGGCCGCGCAGTAATGGCTTGGGCCTTCGCCAGTCATCGCGGCGGTGCTGGAAATATTGATCACCACGCCCTGAATGGCGTGCTTTTGCATCAGCCGCACCGCTTCACGGCTGCACAGGAAGGTGCCCGTGAGGTTGACCCCAATGACCCGCTGCCAATGCGCGTCCGGGGTGTCGACAAAGCTGTCGACTGAACCGACACCGGCGTTATTCACCAGGATGTCGAGGGCGCCGAAACGGGCTTCCAGCCTGTGCATCGCCGCCGCCACCGAGTCGCTGTCGGCGACGTTGCACGCCAGCGCCAGGGCGTGCTCACCGAGCCCTTCGATCGTCTGCTCGGCAGCCTGCAGGTTGATGTCGACCGCCACCACCCGCGCGCCGGCCTCGGCAAAGCGCTGGGCAATCGCCCGCCCCATGCCTTGCCCGGCGCCCGTGATCAGGGCCACTTTGTTCGCTAACTTCATCGTTGATCTCCCGCAAGCCTTGGCTTCCCCGATCACCGGCACAACGCGCTGGATGATCGAGCACGGGACAAATCATTAACCCTGTACAAAACCGCAACATCGTCCGATAAGACTACGCAGCCGCGCTTGCCCGCTGTGCCGCAAGCAAGTGGTCTGAATGGACGATGTGCCCGAGCGTGATCGGCGCCACGCTCCTGCTCACTAGAACAAAACCGGGAGCACCCGTCGTGAACTCTTCCAACCGCGTTACCTGGCGTAGCCACTACGCACTGTTCGTGCTGGCCGTGATTTACATCTTCAACTACATCGACCGGCAGTTGATGGCGATCCTGATCGAGCCGGTCAAGGCGGAGTTCGGCATTTCCGACACGGGCATCGGCCTGCTCTCGGGGGTGACATTTGCGGTGTTCTATACCCTGTTCGGCTTCCCCCTGGGCCGGCTTTCCGACCGTATCGGGCCGAAACCGGTTATCGCCGCCTGCTGCATTGCCTGGAGTGTGATGACCATGGCCTGTGGCCTGGCCACCAGCTTCTGGCTGCTGGTGTTGGCGCGGATCGGCGTAGCCGTTGGTGAAGCGGGCGGCACGGCGCCTTCGGTGGCGATGATTTCGCAGCTTTACCCAGCAAAAAATCGCTCCACTGCGCTGTCCATCCTGATGCTTGGCTCAAGCTTCGGCGCCATATTCGGCCTCGGTTTTGGTGGCTGGATCGCCCAGCATTATGGCTGGCGCTCGGCGTTTGTGATCATTGGTCTACCGGGCATCCTGCTGGGGCTGCTGCTGTGGCTCACGGTCCGTGCGCCGAAAATTGCCAGCGAAGTGCAGACCAAGGTCGAAGTCATTCAAGAAGGCTGGGCGAAGACGGTGGCCAAGCTGATGGAAACCCCATCGTTCCTTTGGCTGGTGCTGACCGGCGCGTCCAGCGCCATCGCCGGCTATGCGATTGGCACCTGGAGCCCGAGTTTCCTGATCCGCTCCCACGGTTTGAACCTGCAGGATGCAGGTTTTCTGGTCGGCGTAGTGGGCGGCAGCGGTGCCACCTTCGGCACTCTGGCCTGCGGCATAATCTCCGACCGCATGGCTCGCCGTGATGCCGGCTGGCAGATCGGCGTCCCGCTGCTAGCCACCCTGGTCAGTATCCCGTTCGCATTGGCGTACTTCCTTTGGCCAACCGGCATTCTGTTCCATCTGGGCAGCACCCCGGTGCCGACGGCATTCCTCTTCTATGCAGGCTTTGCCTTCTTTGGTACCTGGTGGGCGACCCCGTGCCTGGGCGCCGTCACACATTTGTTCCCGGCTGCGCGCCTGGCCCAGGCAACTTCAATCTTCGTCATGGCCATGACCCTGCTGGGTGTCGGCGTTGGCCCGCTGTTGATCGGCGTACTCAGCGATCTGCTCGCCCCGTCCCTCGGCACCGAAGCGCTGCGCTACGCCCTGGCCGCCTCCATTTCGATGCTGATGCTCTCGACCGTATTCCTGGGCATGGCCCTGCCCCGCTACCGCGCCCAACTGCAGCGATCGGCTGCACCGACTGCCACCCCTGAAAATGCCGTAACTGCCTGATCAATGGAGATTCGAAGATGTCAGAACAAGACCTACCGTTGCCTATCGGCCACTTCGTCACCCTCGACAACGGCCTGCGCCTGCATTACCTCGACGAAGGGAGCGGCCCCGTCGTGGTGTGGTTGCATGGCAGTGGCCCGGGCGCCAGTGGCTACAGCAACTTCAAGGGCAACTACCCCGACTTCGTTGCGGCCGGCTTTCGTAACCTGGTGATCGACCTGCCCGGCTTCGGCCGTTCGGACAAGCCCGACAACGTCCAGTACAACCTGGATTTCTTCGTCAACGCCGTGTCCGGCTTGCTCAAGGCCCTTGAAGTGCAACGTTGTACCCTGCTCGGCAATTCCCTGGGTGGCGCCATCGCCATTGGCCTGGGGCTGGCCGAACCGCAATTGCTCGACAAGCTGATCCTGATGGCCCCGGGCGGTGTCGAAGAGCGCGAAACCTACTTCAAGAAGATCGGTATTCAGCGCATGGTCGAGCTGTTCAATGCCGGCCCGCTCGACATCGACAAAATGCGCCAGATCATGAGCCTGCAGCTGTTCGATGCCTCGCAACTGCCCGACAGCCTGCTGGCCGAACGCGTTGCCGTGGCCAAATACCAGCCGCACTGCCTGTTCTCGACCATGATGGTGCCGAACATGACCGAGCGCCTCGAGGAGCTGCGGGTACCGATTCTGGGGTTCTGGGGCACCAACGACAACTTCAACCCGGTCGGTGGCGCGATGAAAGTGCTCGACAACGCCCCTGACGCCCGCTTTATTCTGCTCAATCGCTGTGGACATTGGGTTCAGGTGGAGCACCGTGAGTTGTTCAACCGTTCCTGCCTCGAGTTCCTGCGCCAAGCCTAGTCGTCGTACGCAACGTACCTTGCGACAGCAGCAACCTGGCCGCTGTCGTATCGACTGGCTTCTACCAAGGGCTGACATAACAATGACAAAACTCTCCCACTTGCTTGCGCCTGGCCGCATCGGCCCCCTTCAACTGCATAATCGCATCATCATGGCGCCCATGGGCTCCAACTTCGCCGAATCCGACGGGCACTGTGGCGAACGTATCCAGGCCTACTACGAAGCACGTGCCGAAGGCGGTGCCGGGCTATTGATCATGGGGGTGTGCGCCGTCGCCTTCCCGGCCGGTACCGCCGAGCCGTACCAGGTCGGTGTCTCTTCTGATGAATTCATCCCGGGCCTTGCCCAACTGGCTGAACGCGTGCACAGGCACGGTACAAAGATCGCCATGCAGCTGCAGCACGCCGGCAAGAACGCCATACGGGACATGGCTGCGGGCCGGCCACTGTGGGTGCCGTCGTTGCCCCCGGCCAGTACCTCCGACATGATGCAGGCCTTGACCCCGGAAGAACTCGCCTCCTTTGTCAGCGCCGTACGCGGTCGCAAAGGCAGGATCGAGATGCGGGTGATGGACCAGGACGACATCGCACAGATGGTCGAATGGTTCGCAGCCGCTGCCGAGCGTGCACATCGCGCCGGGTTCGACGGTGTGGAAATCCATGCCGCGCACAACTACATCATCGCCGGCTTTTTATCGCCGTATTACAACCGCCGTGAAGACGCATACGGTGGCACAGTGGAAAACCGTGCGCGCTTGCTGCTTGAGGTCCTGGCCGCCATACGGGCGCGGGTTGGCACCGGCTTTGGCGTCTGGCTGCGGCTGGATGCCGAAGAACTGCTGACCCCCGGTGGCATCACCCTCGACGATGCCAAGGCGGTTGCTCGCCTGGCTGAGGGCGCCGGCGCCGATGCAGTCAGTGTCTCGGCCTACGCCATGACCAGTAGCGGCGTGGCCTTTACCGAAGCGCCGCTGGTGCAAAAGCCCGGGGCTTTTCTCCAATGGACAGCGGCCATCAAGCAATGCGTAAGCATTCCGGTGATTGCCGTCGGGCGTATCGAACCAGAAACCGGCGACGCCGCGATTGCCGCCGGCCAGTGTGATTTCATCGCCATGGGCCGCAAGTTGCTGGCCGACCCACAATTGCCCAACAAACTGCAGGCCGGTGAGCTGCAGGCCATTCGACCGTGCATTTACTGCTACGTGTGTGTCAGCCAGATCTTTATCAACGAGCGGGTCAAATGCGCGGTCAACCCGCAAACCGGGCATGAAAGCGAGCGCGTCATCACTCCGGTTGCAGCCCCGCAACATGTGGCGGTGATCGGCGGTGGCCCGGCGGGCCTGGAAGCCGCGCGCGTGGCGGCCTTGCGCGGCCATCGCGTGACGCTGCTCGAGCGCAGTGACCGCCTGGGCGGCACCCTGTTCTTTGCTGCCCTCGCCTACCCCGAAAACGGACGCCTGCTCGACAACCTGCTGTACCAGGTGCGGCAACTGCCCATCGATGTACGCATGGGCAGTACGGTGGATGCAGCCTTGCTGCGCGACCTGGGCGTCGATCAAGTGATTGTGGCCACCGGCGCACAGCGCGCCGCACCGGGCATCCCAGGCGCCGAGCAGGATCATGTCTGGAGTGGTGATGAACTGCGCCGGCTGATGACCGGCGACCGTGCCGAAGAGATCGCCCGGCGCAAGCTGTCGCTGACGCAACGCACCCTGATGAAGGCCGGCAACCTGATCGGCGTCACCGACAGCACCGACGCCATGCAAAAGCTGTCACGCGTGTGGATGCCCCTGGGCAAACGCGTGATCATTGTCGGCGGTGGGCTGGTGGGGCTGGAACTGGCGGAGTTCCTGATTGCACGTGGGCGTCAGGTGTGTGTGCTGGAAAACAGCGGCCACCTGGGCCGGGAACTGGCGATTGTGCGGCGTTGGCGGGTGCTGCATGGCATCCGTGTGCACGGTGGGCAGCTGCTGACCGGGGTGAGCGTTACCGCCATCGACGGTAACCGCGTGCGCTATCAGACAGCCGAAGGTGAAGCTGCCGAGGTGCGCGGTGATTCGATGGTGCTGGCCAGTGGTGCGACGCCTGATACCCGCCTGAGCGATGCACTGAGCAGTGCCGGGTTGAAGGTCGTCAGCATTGGTGACTGTCAGAGCCTGGGTTACATCGAAGGCGCCATCGCCGCCGGCAATCGCGCTGGGCGAGAAGCCTGAAGCCAAAAAAACCCCAGGTTCTACCTGGGGTTTTTTTGGCTTTGTCGTTACCGCCCCATCGCCCTCGCCGCATCGGCGGTGTACATGTCCGGGGTGAATTTGGCTTCGTTGAGAATCGGTCCTTTCTTCGATTCGTTGGTCATGGCGTAGCCGGTGTACTGGCCCGAGTTCAGGTCCATGAAGAACTGCGAACCGGCCTGCCAGGCGCTCATGTCCGGGTGGTAGTAGTAGTTGATCATCGCGTGCTTCCACAACGCACCACGGCTGTCATAGTTGTTCGAAACCACCGCGTTCCAGGTGTCTTCGTCAATAAACAGCACACGCTTGCCGTATACATGGCGGTAGCCTTCTTTCAGCTTGGCCTCAAGCACCCACACACGGCGCAGCTCGTAGCGCATGTAGTCGGGGTTGGGGTGGTTGGGGGTAAGCATGTCGGCGTACTTGATGTCACCGGTATTGGGTTTGAAGGCGTTGGCCGGCACGTAGACTTCGCGCTTGCCGATCAGCGTCCAGTTGAAGCGCTCGGGCGAACCGTTGTAAAGACGGTCTTCGTCAACCGTCATGGTCCCGTTGGTGCCGATCATCGGCTGATCGTACCCGTAGCCAGGCAGTTGCCGCACACGCCGGGTAGACGGGCTGTAGCTCCAGGCCTGGCGAGGGTTGGCGAGGAAGTTATAGGGCTCTTGCGAAATACTCACCACACCGTTGTCGCGCACCGGCTTCAAGGTGGTGTTCCAGCTCATGGCTTGTATCTGGCCTTCGGTTTTTGGCTCGACGGTCGGTGAGTTGGCTTGCGAGAGGTTGCGCGCATAGGCGCGGCCCCAGCCGATGCTGCCGTTTGGCAACACCGAAGCCAGGTCGCTGACCTTTTCTTCGGTGTAGGCCCGTGCCGGCAACTGGTGATTCCACAGCAGTTCCATGCCGTTTTTCGGAATCGGGAACGGGACTTGGCCAATCCCCTCGATGCCCATGCCGTCGTCGACCAGCTTGGCGCTCAAGGCGTTCTTCATCGCCCGCTCGCAGACGTAGTCCGGGTAACGAAAGTCCCGATGGCCCGGGTAGATGTTCATTTTGTAGGTGGTGGGATAGCGCTTGAGCAGGGCCTTCTGGCCTTCGGTCAAATGGCTCTCGTACTGGCCCATGTTCTGCGCGGTGATCACCAGGATGGGCTTTTCGTTGGCGTAAGGGTCGACCGGTTGATCGCCAGAGAACTTCACATGGTTCCAGCCCGGCACTTCGCCAAGGTACTTGCCGGTGTAGGGCGGAATGGTACCCTCGGCATTACCGGCTTTCTCGGCACCGACACAGGTCAGTTCCTTGCCGAGTTTGGCAGCCTCTTCAGGCGACACTTGCGCAAGTGCGTTGCCTTGCAGGCCGACATTGGCGGCCACTGCAGCTACGAACATCACGCCTTTTGTTGTTATTTTCATCGGTTGGCTCCTTCGCAGACCAGGACTACTGGGGTACCTCCATTGTTCCTGATCTGCGGGGGAGTACATCGTCCGGAAAGACTAATCAGTCAGGCGCCGACCAATGATTCCTTCAGTTGCGCCTTGATCACCTTGCCCGACGCATTACGCGGCAGCGGATCGCGGCGCAGGTGTACCTCGGCTGGCACCTTGTAGGCCGCCAGGCGCTGGCCGATAAAGGCGCACACTTGCTCCGGGGTAGGCGCTGGCTGCAGTTCGCTGCGCAATACCAGGGCCAGGCGCTCGCCCAGTTCCTCATCGTCCAGGGCAAAGGCGGCCGCCTCGGTCACGCCAGGCATTTCGCAGATACACGACTCCACTTCACTGGCGGATATCTTCTCGCCCGCCCGGTTGATCAGGTCCTTGGCACGGTCGGTGATGTACAGAAAGCCCTCGTCGTCCAGATGGCCAATATCACCGGTGTCGAGCCAACCGTCGCGCAAGGTCTCGGCACTGGCTTCGGGCAACAGCCAGTAGGCGCTCATCAGGGTCGGCGAACGTAGCCAGATCAAACCGCTGCGCCCCGCGGGTAGCGGTGAGTACGGGTCCGGGCCGATGCATACATCTACGATCGGCAGCGGCCAGCCCACCGAGTCGGGCTTGTAGACGAACTGATCGCCGCCCACCGCGGCACCGATGCCGTTGCTTTCGGTCAAGCCATAGCCACTGCCGCCAATCGCATGGGGCTTGCGCTTGCTGATGTGCGCCAGCAGCCGGCTGGAAGCCACCGCCCCGCCCAGGCCGAGGCCGTACAGGCTGTCGCTGTCGGTGCTGGCAAACCGCGGCGAGCCAAGCAATTGCTGCATCATTACCGGTGCGCCGTTGAACTGGGTGCAGCGCTCGTCGCGAATCAGGTCGAAGGCTTTGTCCACGTCCCATTTGTACATCAGCAACAAGCGCCGGCCGCTGCGCAGCCCCAGCAAAAACTGGGCGTGCAGGCCACTGACATGGAACAGCGGCACCGCCATCAGGTTGGTCGGCGCCAAGCCGCTGGCGATTACCGCCTGGATACGCTCGGGCGAACTCACGGCGCAGAACGCCGACTGGAACTCCAGCGCGGCCAGTGCCTGGCAAATGGCCCGATGGCTGGACAGCACGCCCTTGGCCCGGCTGGTGGTGCCAGAGGTATAGAGGATAAGCGCCGGGTCAGCCGGATTGATCTCGATGGCCGGCAGCGCCAGCAGCGGCCCCTGGATCAGATCTTCGAAACGCTGGCAGTTGGCCGATAATGCTTGCCCCGCCGGCATGCCAACCACAATGCTGACCAGTCGCTGTGCGAGCAGATCGCTGGTCAGCAATTGCAGGCGTTGTTCGTCACAGACCAGCACCTGCGCACCGCTGTCTTGCAGGCCATGGAACAATTCGTCACGCAGGCCCCAGCTGTTCAACGGCACGCACACCGCGCCACAACGCTGCACCGCGACAAAGGCCACCAGCCAGGCAGGCTGATTGCGCATGGCAATGGCCACTCGATCACCCTGCTTTACCCCGAAGCGCTGCGCCAGTTGCGCAGCCAGGCGGTCGACCTGATCGAAAAAGCCGGCGAACGTCAGCCGTTGCTGCTCCCACACCAGAAACTCACGGTCACCGTGCGCACGGCCCGCATCGATGGCTTCGAGCAAGTTCGCAGGTGCATGGCGAAAATACCGCAGGCCGTCGTTGGGCGAAGACACCACCTCGAACGGCGAACCAGGGCCAATCAATTGCTGCCAGGCGTTGCGCCACTGTTCCAGCTTCATGTTCTTAGCTCTCCAAAGACGCGAAAGCGGCGTAGCGCGCGCACTGGAAGTCACTGTCACCCAGGCACGCCTGGGCCACGCGAATCCGCTTGAGGTAAAGGCCGACGTCCAGCTCATCGGTGACACCGATGCCACCGTGCATCTGTACCGCCTCATTGCTGACCTGGGCGGCCACCTCGCCGGCCTTCCATTTGCCCAGGCTCACCAGCCGCCCGCGCTCGGCCGCGCTCAACGCGTTGTCATCGAGTGCGGCCAACGCCGCCATCACCGCGCTGCGGGCCAGCTGCAACTCCACATGCAAGCGCGCGGCCCGATGTTGCAGGGCCTGGAACGAACCGATGGGGACATCGAACTGCACGCGGGTCTTGAGGTATTCCAGGGTCATGGCAAACAGTTGCTCGGCAGCGCCGAGCAACTCGGCGGCCAGGCAAGCACGTCCCCGGTCCAGCGCCTCGTCCAGCACCGACCAAGCCCCACCGAGCGTACCGAGCAAAGCTTCGCTGCCCACTTGCACGGCACTCAGACGCAGCCGCGCGCAATTGCGCGAGTCGATCAGCGTCAATGCGCTGACCTGCAAGCCCGGGGTGTTCGCCGGGATCAGGAATGCACTGATGCCCTGCTTCTCACCCGCGCGGCCACTGGTGCGCGCCGCTACCAGGTAGGCATCGGCGCCCAGGCCATCGATGACGAAGAATTTCTCGCCATCCAGACGATAACCACCAGCCTCGGCCGTCGCCGTCAGTGCCGTGTGCTCAGGGGCATGGCGCGGTTTTTCATCCAGTGCCAGGGCCAGGCGCCGCTCGCCACTGATCACCGCCGTCAGCCACTGGTCGTGTTGCGCCGCGCCGCCAGCCAGATGGATCAGCGAGCCACCGAGTACCACACTGGACAACAAGGGTGAAGCCGAGAGGTTTCTGCCCATGGCCTCGAAAATCGGCCCCAGGCCCATGCAGCCGAATTCAAGCCCGCCCAACGCCTCGGGAAATGGAATGCCACTCCAGCCCAGACCCACGGCTTCTTGCCACAGCTGCGGGTCATACCCTGGCACGCTTGCCTCGTCGCGCAGGCGCCGCTGCGCCGCCACCGGGCTGCGCGCCGCGAGAAATTCGCGGGCGCTGTCGGCCAACAGGCGTTGCTCTTCGCTATACACCAGACTCATGTTCACACTCCCCTCAAGCACTGGGCAGGTTCAAGACCCGCTTGGCGATGACATTCAACTGCACCTCCGACGAACCGCCGGAAATGGTCAGGGCATAGCTGTTGAGCCAGCCTCGGGTAATCGCCAGTTCCTGGCCGCTGAACGGCTCGCCTTCAACGCCCAGCGCGCGGTAGCCAAGGGCATCGAGGAGAATCTCGAACTTGTCGCGTTCCTGCTCGGTATGCACCAGTTTCATGATGGCCATGATCGCGCTGATATCCAGGCCAGCCCGGGCCTCCTCGCCCATGCGCTGCACGGTGAGGTTGTAGGCCTGTTCATTCATCGCGCAGGCCTGGGCCCGAGCACGCAGGGCCTGGTCGTCAGGCGCCTGGCTGTCGGGCAGGTAGCGTTCGATCAACGGCAGCAGGTGAAAGTGCGTGGGCAGGCTGAACTCGCCGAACTTGGACATGGCCTTGCGCTCGTGCTGCAGCAGGCTCTTGCCCAGGTTCCAGCCACCGTTGAGCGGCCCGATCAACTGGCTTTGCGGAACGCGCACGTTATCGAAGAATACCTGGCAGAAAGCCGATTTGCCGCTGATCAGGTCAATCGGTGAAACACTCACCCCAGGGCTTTTCATGTCCAGCACGATCAGGCTGATCCCCTGGTGCTTGGGCGCTTTCGGATCAGTGCGCACCAAGGCGTACATCCAGTCGGACTTGTCGCCATAGGAAGTCCAGATCTTGGTGCCGTTGATCACGAAGTCATCGCCATCGGCCACCGCCGAGGTTTTCAGGCTGGCGAGGTCGGAACCAGCATTGGGTTCGGAGAAGCCTTGGCACCAGCGCACCTCACCACGACACATCGGTGGCAGCAGCGCCTGTTTCTGCGCTTCGCTACCGAACTCCAACAGCACCGGGCCAAGCATCCAGATACCCAGGTTGATCTGCGCGGGCCGACACTTTAGCCGGCGCAGCTCGCTTTCCAGCACCGCGTTGTACTCGGCGCTCAACCCGCCCCCGCCGTATTCGCTGGGCCATTGCGGGCAGAACCAGCCTTTGTCACGCATACGCTCGAACCAGAGCCGGGCGTCTTCGCTGGGAAAGTCTACTTGACGGCCACCCCAGACGATTTCGCCGTCGGGGGTGGGCGTGCGCAGCGATGGCGGGCAATTGGCCTCCAGCCATTGGCGCGTCGCTTGCCTGAACTGCTCGATTGCGCTCATTCGTTCACCTGAAAGGGACGTTATTGTTATTCGCTTCAAGGGTACAACGGTGACTCAGCGTTGCGTGCGCGGCATGCCCAGGCCGAACTGGGCAATCAACTCGCGCTGGATTTCATTGGTACCACCGCCGAAGGTCAGGTTCACCGAGGCGCGCACTTCATACTCCAGCTCGCCGAGCAGATAAGCCGCCGCAGAGCCCGCCCGCGTCAAGCCGCTGGCACCGACGATGGCCGACAGCTTGCGCAGGATCTCGATCGCCGATTCCGAGCCGTAGACCTTGGTGGTCGAGGCCAGCGCGACATCGACGCGGTCCCGCTCAAGGTCGGCGGCAATACGGAAGTTGATCAGGCGCATGGCTTCGAGCCGGGCATAACACTCGGCCAGATCGCGGCGCACCCAGGCGTGGTCGGTAGCACGCTGGCCTTGCTCATCGGCACAACGTGCCCACAGGTACACCCGGCTGAACAGGCTGACGACCTTGTCCGACCAGGCACCCAGGCCCAGGCGCTCGTGGTTGAGCTGTGCGGTGATGAGTTTCCAGCCACCGTGCAGTTCGCCCACCAGCATATCCCTCGGCACCCGCACGTTATCGTAATACGTGGCGGCCGTGGGGTTGCCGGAGGTTGGAATCAGCGTACTGGAGAAGCCTTCGGCCTGGGTATCGAGAATCAGGATCGAGATGCCCTTGTGCCGCGCCTGCTCCGGGTCGGTACGTGCCGCCAACCAGATGTAGTCGGCCGAGTCGGCGCCCGAGGTCCACAGTTTGCTGCCGTTGACCAAAAAGCCGTCGGCGTCTTCGCGCGCGGTGGTTTTCAGCACGGCCAGGTCGCTGCCGGCACTGGCTTCGGAGTAGCCGATGGCAAAGTTGATCTCGCCGGCGGCGATACCGGGCAGGAATTTTTCTTTTTGCAGCGCCGAGCCGTGGGCCATGAGGGCCGGGCCAACGGTGCTGATGGTCACGAACGGCAGCGGTGCGCCAGCGATGTTGGCTTCTTCGAAGAAGATCAATTGCTCGGTGGCCGCGTAACCCTGGCCGCCATAGGCCTTCGGCCAGCCAACCGCCAGCCAGCCGTCACGGCCAATCTGGGCGATGGTGCGGCGAAACAGCTCGCCGCCTTCGGTGCCGCGCATCTGCTGGCGAAGCTCGGGGGTCATCAGGTTCTGGAAATAGTCCCGGACCTTTAGCCTCAGGGCATGCTGTTCGGGGGTGAGATCGACGAACATGGGACGCTCCTTATACCGCGCCGAGAATCAGGCCGCTGGTAGGCACGCCGGTTCCGGCGGTCACCAACACGTTTTCGACACTGTCCACCTGGTTGGCCGCCGTACCCCGAACCTGGCGCACGGCTTCGGCGATGCCATTCATGCCGTGGATGTAGGCTTCGCCCAACTGCCCGCCGTGGGTGTTGATTGGCAGTTTGCCGCCACGGGCGTGGTGCCCGGCACGGATGAATTCCTTGGCTTCACCGCGCCTTGCAAAGCCGAATTCTTCCAGTTGCGGCAGTACGAATGGCGTGAAGTGGTCGTAGATCACGGCAGTCTGCAACGCCTCCGGGCCCAGGCCCGACTGGCTGTAGAGCTCTTTGGCGACCACACCCATTTCCGGCAGCCCGGTGATGTTGTCGCGGTAGTAGGAGGTCATCACTTGTTGCCCCGCGCTGATGCCCTGGGAGCCGGCCTTGATGATCACGGGCTTTTGCTTGAGGTCTCTGGCCCGCTCGGCCGAGGTGATTACCATGGCCACCGCGCCATCGGACTCCTGGCAACAGTCCAGCAGGTGCAACGGCTCGCAGATCCAGCGCGAGGCCTGGTGTTCTTCAAGGGTGATGGGCTTGCCGTAGAAAAATGCCTGGGGGTTGGTGGCGGCAAAATCGCGCACTGCCACCGCCACCCGGCCAAAGTCCTCGGAGGTAGCACCGTAGGTGTGCATGTAGCGCTGGGCAAACATGCCGACCCAGGCCGCCGGGGTGTGAAAGCCGTGCGGCATGTACCAGCCGTAGTTCACGTTCTCGAAGGTCGGCGTCGAGGCAAAGCCATAGCTGCCGGTACCGAAGCGGTACCAGGAGCGTTCGTTCATCGCCCGATAGACCACCACCACCTTGGCCACCCCGGTGGCCACCGCCATCGCCGCATGCATCACCGGCCCGCAGGCGGCGCCGCCACCGTGGGGCACCTGGGAGAAGAACTTGACGTCTTTGCAGCCCAGCAGGCGGGCAATTTCGTACTCCGGTACCTTATCGACCGAATAGGAACTGAAACCCTCCACTTCGCCAGGGTCAATTCCGGCGTCCTCGAGCGCTGCCAGGGTCGCTTCCATGGCCAGGCGCAGTTCGGTGCGCCCGGAATTCTTGGAAAACTCGGTCGCGCCCAGCCCTGCAATGGCAGCGCGCCCGGAAATCGACGAATTCGTCATCTGTGTTGTCTCCCGCGGATCAAGGCAGAACCAGCGCGACCGTGCCGGTCACGTGATTGCCCATGGAGTTTTTGCCCTTGAGGGTCACTTCCAGGCTGCGCGTAGCCGCATCCTGATGGGTCACTTCGCCGCTGAGGGTCATGCTGTCGCCGGGGTAGTTTGGCGCGCCCAGTTTTATTTTCAGCGTACGGAACTGAACCTGCGGGCCGCTCCACTGCTCGATGAAGCGTTGCACCAGGCCGTTGGTGGTCAGGATGTTCATGAAGATATGGGGCGAACCCAGCTCGCGCGCCGCGTCCAGGTCATGGTGACCGGGAAAGTAGTCGCGTGTGGCTATCGCCCCACCGGCAATCAGGCCAACCGTGATCGGGATCGTCAGCTCGGGCAGTTGCTCGCCAGGGCGCACGTCTTCAAAGCGCTTGGTGTTCATCGAGGTCATATTTCCATCCCAAGGTAGTGTTATCGCTCAACCAGTCGCCCAGACGCTCCAGGATCATCGACGACCCTCCCAATGCGCTGCTCAGGGCGCGGCTCCAGTAGAGAAAGCGATGGATCGGGTACGTCAGGTCGACGCCGATGCCGCCATGCACATGCTGTGCGGTGTGGCCGATGCGGTGCCCGGCTTCGCACGCCAGGTACGCGGTGGCCAAGGCCTGCGAAGGGGCCGGCAGACCGGCGTCGAGGCGGTAGCACAATTGCCACAGGGCACTGCGCAACACCTCCAGGTGCACATGGGTGTCGGCCATGCTCATTTGCACGGCCTGGAAGCTCCCGATACAGCGGCCGAATTGCTGACGCTCGCTGACATAGGCGACGGTGCGGTGCACCTGCTCGGCGCTGACGCCCAACTGCAAGGCCGCCAGGGAGGCAATTGCACGCGGTGCCAGCCAATCCAGGGCCGCGGCGGGCAGCACCTGCAGATTGTTCAGGGTGACGCCGCTGAAGCTGAGGTCAGCAATGGCTTCGCCGTGGGTCATGACCCCCGCTACCCGGCTGATGCCCGACTGTCCAAGGTCTACCAGAACCAGCCGTGGCTGCCCCATCACCCGGGCCAGTACCAGCGCTGCCACCGACTGCTCGGCCAACGCGAGTGCCGCAACCCGGCCATCGAGGCGCCACCCGCCCTCTTCGGCGCTGGCCTCGAGCTCGATGCCGCGCACCGTGTTCAGGCCATCGAGGCTCAGGGTCAGCAAGCCTGAGCCCGCCACAGCCTGTTCCACCCATGGTGCCAGGGCCTTGTCGCCGAACTCGGCGAGGGTGGTCGCGGCCAATTGGTGACGCCACAACGGCACTTGCGCCAGGGCACCGCCCTGGGCATCGAGGATCTGCACCAGCTCGGTCATGCCCAGCCCGCTGCCACCAGCAGCTTCGGGGATAGCCAGGGCATGCAGGCCGGTTTGTACGCAGCTGTGCCACAGGTCTTGCATATAGGCTTGCCCGCAGAGGTCCCAGTCACGCAGGCGCTCGTCGGTGCAGTAGTCGCTCATCAGGCTGCCCGCCATTTCGGCGATGGCACGCTGCTCTTCGCTGAGTTCAAAATCCATGGTGCCCCCTACTGTGCCGATGGACGGAACATCGGCAGCGCCAGGTCGTCGTCGAAGGTCTGAAACTCGACCTCCACACGCTGGTCAATGCTGATGTCTTCACGTTTGACGCCAACCAGGCCGGCGATCAGGCGTACGCCCTCGTCCAGTTCGATCAGACCGATCGGGTTGGGATGATCGAACGGTGCCACCTGCGGGTAGTGCATCACTACGAAGGAGTACAACCGGCCCTTGCCGCTGGCCTGCTGGGTATCCCAGTCGAAGTCATGGCACTCGATGCACACCGGTGCCGGCGGATGGCGCAAGGTGCGGCACTGCGTACAGCGCTGGATCAACAGCTTGCCTTCCTTGCAGCCGTCCCAGAAAAACCGCGTGTCGTCGCTGACGCCGGGCGCCGGACGCTTCGCCTGCGCCGGCTCGGCCACGGCCTGGGGCTGCCCCTGGACCTTGTGCGCGTTGGCCGGGCGGAACTTGAACACCCGGAACAACAGCTCGCCGACTTTTTCGTCGCCCGTGGCCTGCTGCGAGAAGTAGCTCATGACCAGGGTGACAAAAAAGCCAGTGCCAAGGCCGGTGGTCTTTTCCTCGCCGACCGAGTCCAGGCGGGTGGTGTAGTAGAGCTTTTCGCCCAGGCGCAGGTTGCGCTCGAAGGTCAGCTCAGAGTTCACCGCCACCACCGACGGGTAGCCATAGCTTTCAATCACACCGAGCACTTCATAGGGGTTTTCGGTGGTCGAGCCTGGTGCGTAGTTATTGATGTGAAAGCCTTCCATGCACCAGATCTGCAGCATGGGTGGCGGCGCGATGATGCCGTCATTGCTGCTGTTGGCAGCTGCCACAGGGTCGGTGTAGAGCGGGTTTTCAAGGCCGATGACTTCGCACCACTGGCGAATCATTGGCGCGTTGACCTCGTCCCAGGCGTTTACACGGCCGTATTGGCGCCCAACCAGGGCGCGCACTTTGGATAGCAATTCTGGATCAGCCAAGTTCGTCTCCTGCGTGTTCAAAGCGGCGCCCGCAACGCAACGCCGACGTGGGTCGATCAGTGCGGGGTAGCCTGCGCCGCACCGAGATAAGCCGGGCGTTCACCACCGCCATGCAGCAACAGGTTGCAACCGCTGGCGTAAGTGGCCAGCGGTGAAGCGATATAGAGGCAGGCGTTGCCGATGTCCTCGGGCACCGCCATGCGCCCGGCCGGGATACCGGCGCTGACCGCAGCGATGCCTTGCGCGTCGCCATAGTGCAGATGGGCAAGCTCGGTGCGCACCAGGCCTGGGCTTACCGCCACCACCCGCACCTTTGGCGCCCACTCCGCCGCCAGCGACTGCACCAGGGCCAGCACGCCGGCCTTGGCCGCGCCGTACGCCGCTGTGCCGGGCGAGGCACGCAGGCCGCTGATGCTGCCAATAAACACGATGCAACCGCCGTCGGCCTGGGCCTGCATCAGCAGGTTGGCTTGCTGGGCGACATTGAGCGGTGCAATCAGGTTGAGGCGGATAATCCCCTCATGAAAACGCGGCGAGGCGCTAGCGGCGTCGGCCGAGGGGCTGCCGCCCGCGTTGTTGACCAGCACATCGAGGCGGCCGTATTTGCTGCGGATGCTCTCAAACAGGCCTTGCAAGGAGGCCTGGTCGCGCACGTCGGCGGCGATGAAGTCCGCCTGGCCCTGAGCCACGCTCGGCAATTGCTCAGGCAGGTTGCGCCCACACACGATCACTTTGGCCCCGGCGGCCAGATAGCTGCGGGCAATGCCAGCGCCAATGCCTTTGGTACCGCCGGTGACCAGTACCACCTTGCCGTTGTAATCCAGTCCCGAGTGACCACTCATGGCACGCTCCTCATGCTTGTGTTGAGGGCCACTCTAGGGACAAAACTGCTCGACCACGTCGTCTGAACGGACGATGAAGCGTGGCGCCGCGCTGGCAACAATCCGCGCAATGGCGCCCGCTCTGCGGTGCCTACTGCCAGAGGTTGATCATGTCCGATTCAGTTACCGCGTCGGTGCTGCTGGAGTACCCGGCCCCAGGTGTCGCCCTGGTGCGGCTCAACCGCCCGCACGCCACCAATGCCCTGAGCCTGGAGCTACAGGCGCTGCTGTCGCACTACTTCATTGAGCTGGGGAGCAATGCTGATGTGCGCTGCATTCTGCTGACCGGCGGCGACAAGGTGTTCGCCGCCGGGGGCGATATCAACAGCCTGGCCGGGGTGGGTCCCATTGATATCTATCAGCGCCACACCGAGCGGGTCTGGGCGCCGATCCAGCACTGCCCCAAACCTGTGATCGCGGCGGTATGCGGTTACGCCTATGGCGGTGGCTGCGAGCTGGCGATGCTCGCCGATATCATTGTTGCCGGGCAGAGTGCACGCTTCTGCCAGCCGGAAATCAAGATCGGGATCATGCCCGGGATTGGCGGCACCCAGCGGTTGGTGCGGGCGGTCGGCAAGGCCAAGGCAATGCGGATGGCGCTGACCGGCCAGCCGATCACGGCTGAAGAGGCCTGGATTGCGGGGCTGGTCAGTGAGGTGGTGGCCGATGATCAGGTGCTCGCCCACGGCTTGAAATTGGCGCAGATGGTTGCGGCAATGCCGCCGTTGGCTGCCGAGCAGATCAAAGAGGTGATTCTTGCGGGGATGGATGCACCGCTGGAAGCGGGTTTGGCGCTGGAGCGCAAGGCCAATGCGTTGTTGTTTGCCTCACGTGACCAGAAGGAAGGCATGCAGGCATTCATTGATAAGCGGCCTGCCCGGTTTGAAGGGCACTGATGGGGCCGGCCCAGCACCACGGAACGCTCCAGGGGCCCTACGCTGCACTCCGGGCCCCCTCTCTGCTACGTCGCTACGCGATATTCCTACGGCCTGCGGGGTTGATCAATGGGGGCCTCATCGCCAGGCCAGCCCGCCCTCGCCCTGCAGAACCGCCGCACGCAGCTCAGGTTTGACCACCTTGTTCGAGGCATTCACCGGCAACGCTTCAAAGAACCGAACCTGTCGCGGCACTTTGTAGTTGGCCATCCGCTCTCTGGCCCAGGCGATCAGAGACGGCTCATCCAGGTGCTGGCCTGCACGCAATACCACGCAGGCACACCCCACCTCCCCCATGCGCTCATCCGCAACGCCGATCACCGCCACCTGCGCGATGGCCGGATGCTCGATCAAACCCGCCTCGATCTCTGCTGGATAGCAGTTGAAGCCGCCGACAATGAACATATCCTTGAGGCGGTCGGTAATTTGCAGGTTGCCATGCACATCCAGATTGCCGATGTCGCCCGTGTGTAGCCAGCCCTCGGCATCAATGGCCTGCGCCGTCGCTTGCGGGTCATTGAAATACCCCTGCATCACATGAAAACCGCGCAGGCAGATTTCTCCTGACACGCCCGTGGCCACCGGTTGATTATCTGCCGAACGAATGCACACTTCAGTGCCATCGATGGCCCGGCCGCTGGTGCCGGCAACGATGTCGGCAGGGTCATCCGGGTTGCAGATGGTCGCCAGGCCGCCACACTCAGTCAGCCCATAGGCGGTGGTCACCACGTCGACTCCGAGCTCCCGCCGCATGCGCTCGATCAGCACCGGCGGGATCGTCGATGAACCAGTCACAGCGATGCGCAAGCTGGACAGATCAGTCTGGGCCAGGCGCGGGTGGGCCAGCATCGACAAGTACAGCGTGGGCGGCCCTGGCAGCACGCTGATGCGCTCGGCGGCAATGCGCTGGAACACCGCTTCGGCATCGAACACCGCATGCGGCAGGATAGTCGCGCCAGCCAGCATGCAGGTTAGCCAACCGGCCTTGTAGCCAAAGGCATGAAAAAACGGGTTGATGATCAGGTAACGATCACCCGGCTGCAGGCCAATGACCCGCACATATTCGTTGTATGCCCGCAGGTTCTGCCCATGGGCACTCATCACACCCTTGGGTTTGCCGGTGGTGCCGGAGGTAAACAGCAAGTCGGACAAGTCCCGCGGGCCCACCGCCACCGCACGCTGGCGGGCTTGCAGCTCACTGACAGACTCGCCCCTGGCGAGAAAACTGGCCCAATCCAGGTCGCTGGCCGCCTGAGGCGGCTGTGTACCGAACACCACCAGCTGTTCCAGGCTGGCCGGACGTAGCGGCGCCAGCATGGCCGGGTAGTCCAGCCCCAGAAATACCCCTTGCGTCAACAGCACCCGCGCCTGGCTGCGCGCCAGAATATCGGCCGCCTCGGCGCCTTTCATGCGGGTATTGATCGGTACCAGCACAGCCCCCGCGCAATGCACGCCCAAGGCGGCGATCACCCAGTCGCGGCAATTGGGTGCCCAGATCGCCACGCGGTCGCCCGCCTTGATCCCCAGTGCCATCAGGCTGCGGCAGACACCCAGTGCCAACCCGGGCAAATCCCGGTAATCGGTCGCAATGCCGTCTTCCTCGATCGCTGCCCGACCGGCAAAGCGTTCAGCACTGGCGAACAACAAAGCAGGAATCGACAAAGGCAACAGGTTCCAGGCATGCACGCTGCCCGGTAATGCTGAACATGCAGTCATAGTGACAAACTCGCCATCGGGTTATTCGGGAAAGAGCACCCGCAGGTGCTCGCTGCGGGCCAGGGACTGGCAAGCCAGCGTCCAGCCCTGGTCTATCTCCTGCTGGTCAAGGGCATCGTTGCGCAACATCTGCACCTCACCCCGTTCGACCGTGCACATGCAGGTTGCACAGGAGCCCACCAGACAAGAACTTGGCGGGCTCAGGCCGGCCCGGCGCATGGCGTTAAGCAGGGTTTCACCTTCGGCGCAGGGCACCTCGAACTCTTCACCGTCCAGGCGCACCGAAAGCTGGCTGCTCGGGCGGCGGGTATCGACAGCTGCCGGCACTGCGACTTCGCCCTCTTCGGGCAGCGAGACAAAGCGCTCGACATGGACCTGCGCACTCGGCATGCCTAACGTCTGCAGGGCAGCGACGGCAGCATCCATGAACGGTCCGGGGCCGCAGATGAACGCCTCGGCACTCGCGAACGGGCGCGCCAGTTCGGCCAACTGGCTCACCGACGCAATGCCCTGCACCGAGTCGAGCCAGTGGATCACTTGCAGGCGCTGTGGGTGCGCCCTGGCCAGGGCCTTGAGCGAGTCACGGAATATCACCGACGCTTCGTCGCGGTTGGCGTAGATCAGCAGAATACGCCCAGTGCCCGCCAACAGCGCCGAGCGCAGGATGGACAGCACCGGGGTGATGCCACTGCCGCCGCCGAACAGCAGCAGGTCGGTGTCCAGCTGGCGCGGCACAAACACCCCGGCCGGCGCCAGCACCTGCAAGGTATCGCCCGCCTGCACGGCGTCACAGAGCCAGTTCGAGGCGCGCCCATCGCGCACCCGCTTGATCGTGACCCGCAATGGCTCATCGAGCAGTGGCGTGCTCGACAGAGAGTAACAACGCGGCAACCACCCCCCCTGGTGAGGCACACGCAAGGTCAGGAATTGCCCTGGTCGATAGCGCAAGCGCTCGGCAAGCGCTTCTGGCACCTCGAACTCCAGGGAGCGGCTGTCGGCAGTCTCTTCAATCACGCGGGTTACACGTACTGACAGGTAATCCAGGCTCATATCAATTGCTCGCTGGGTTCGATTTCGATGTCAGCCGTGGCCGCCGTCAACGACCGTCCGGCACGTCGCCCGGAAAACACACAATCGGCCAGCGACAGGCCGCTGACGTACAAATGGCAGGGAATGCCGATGGCGGTACGGCCGGCGGCGTACAAACCGGGTATTGGCAGGCCTTCAGGGCCCAGCACCGCGCCGCTGTCTTCATTGACCTTGAGGCCGCCCAGGGTCAACGCCCCAAGGGGGAACAAGGGGTTGCTGACAGAGATGTCACAGGCATAGTAAGGGCCCTGGTCGAGTACCTGACGGCTGCTTTGCGACTTGCCAAAGGCATCCTCGGCGTCCCACCGGGCAGCTGTGTTGTAGGCTTGCAATGCGCTGCGCAATACATCCGCGCGCATGCCCGTGGCCTGGGCCAACTGCTCGATGCTCTGGCCTTTGCGCACACCGCGCAGCATCAGCAGCAATGCCGGCAAGCTCTGGAACCACCAGTAACCGTCGAACAGCGCTTGCTTGATCGACTGCTTGCGCAGGCGTGCGTCCAGCACCAGCCAGGCCTTGCCGCCCTGCTCTTCACACAGGGGCTGGCCCAGGGTGGCGCCGTAGACTTCTTCGTTGACGAAGCGCTGCCCGAGGGTGTTGACCACAATGCCCTTGGGCCAGCACAACGGTGGGTTGATAAAGCGCCAGGCCGACACCCGCTGCAGTCGGTCGCTGACCCCACCGACACTCACGCCCAGGCGTACGCCACTGCCATCGCAGCCGGTCGCGCCGACTTTGAAGTTGCGGCGAAACTTGGGGGCATGCTCGCTGACCATCTCGCGGTTGAAGATGAAGCCACCGGTGCTCAGCACTACGCCACGCCGGGCGCGTACCAGCCGCGGCCGGGCAAAGTCGAGTTCCAGCTGGTGCACGCGTTTGCGCAAGGTATCGCAGTAGCGCGGGGCAAAGTTCTGCAGCCGTTCGGCACGCGCAGCCAATTTGGCATGCAACCGAGCCTGGGCACTGCCGGCCGGCAGGCACCACAGTTCCACGCCGACGACCCTGCCCGTGTGATCCCTCACCAGACGCCGGGCAGCGGACTGAACTTGCGGCCGCACACCGTTGCGCAGGCAAGCCGCCTTCAGCTGCGCGTACAGCACCGCGCCACATTGGCCCCTGCCTACCGTGCGATGGCCACGCGGGGCCGGCGGCAACTCGCTTCGGTGCGACGGCACCAGCTCATTGCCGGAGTAATACAGAAACTGGCCATCGGCTGGATACGAGGTTTTGCCACCGGGCGGCATGCTGTGGGCATAGGGCACGCCATGCCCCTCCAGCCAGGCCAGGTTGCTGGCACTGTCCTGGCAAAACCGCCGCAAGGTAGCATCGTCGACCACACCCTGGGTTTCGTGCTTGAGATAGGCGAACATCGCTTCGGGCGTGTCGCTGAACCCAGCGGCCTGCTGCTGGCGGGTGCCACCGCCGGCGTAAACCACGCCACCGCTTTTGGCACTGGCACCGCCGCCGGTAAAACGGTCGGCGACCAGCACGTCAGCACCCTGGGCGCGGGCCTCAAGGGCGGCGCAGGCACCGGCCGCCCCCCAGCCGATCACCAGCACATCACAGTGGTCATCCCAGAGCATGGCGTCGGCATCGGCCACCTGCAATGCCGGCTGGATATCGGTACATGTCGATTTGACAGCGGCTGGCATGGCAATTCCTCAACGGTTGGCAGCAATGTGATAGGCCGCGATATAGCCGAACGTCATGGCCGGCCCCAGGGTGCCGCCCGCACCGGGATAGCTGGTGCCCATGACCGACGCCGAGCAGTTGCCAATGGCATATAGGCCAGGAATGACCTCGCCGTCCTGGCTCACAACCTGGGCGTGTTCGTTGGTCAATAGCCCACCTTTGGTGCCGATATCGCCAGCGTCCAGGCGCATCGCGTAGTACGGCCCCTTGCTCAGGGGCGCCAGGCACGGGTTGGGTTTGACGTTGCTGTCGCCGTAATAACGGTCGAACACGTTACCGCCACGGCCGAAGTCGGCATCGACGCCGCTGCGGGCGTAGGCGTTCATCTTCTGCACGGTCTGCTCGAGCCCTGCGCGGTCGACGCCGATCTGCGCCGCCAGCGCCGCCAGGCTGTCAGCCTTGAAATACAAGGTATTGAGCCATTCCTTGCGCAGTCGGCTGTCGGGCATGACCTGGGCCGGCATCAACGGCCCCATGGCGTAGTTGAAGCGAAAATGGCCGTCGAAGATCACCCAGGATGGGATCGACTTGCCGCCGGTGTGCTGGTTGTCGCGGTACATGGCGTCGACAAATTCCAGGTACGGCGCTGCCTCATTGACAAAGCGCCGGCCCAGGCTGTTGACCACGATGGCACCAGGGAACGCCCGCTCGGCAAATATCCCACGGGGTTTTTCTTCGCCGGGCACGGTAATGGTCGGCGCCCACCAGGCCCAATCCATCAGGGCGGTCGCCGCACCCAGTTCGATACCGGCTTGCAACGCAGCACCGGTGTTGTTGCCCGGTGGCGTGGCGCTCCAGTCACGCAGGGTGGGCTGTGGTAGGTAGCGCTCGCGCAAAGCCTGGTTCTGTTCAAACCCCCCGGAGCCGAAGATCACCGCATGGCGGGCATGCAGCTGCAGCGTCTGCCCGTCACGACAAACCTGCATGCCAATGACCCGGCCGTTATCGGTGATCAGGTTCTGAAAGTCGGTGTTCAACCACAGTGGGATGTTGCGGTCCATCAACGAGCGGCGTAGCGACGCAACCAGCGCACTGCCCAAGGCCGCGCGGCGGTCGCGCCGGCTTTTGCGGCGCCATTTGAAGTCGAGCTTGTAGCGCAGCATCAGGCCGAGAATCAGCAGGCGCCAGCCAAAGGAGCGCGACATGGCCTTGTGCGCGTGCCGGGCGGTCCAGGCGATGCGCCCCATCAGCAGTGTCGAGGGTGACGGTGTGCGCAGGTTGGCCAGTTCATCACCGAGCAGGCTGGTATCGAACAGTTCCGGGTCGAGGGTGCGCCCCCCGGCCAGCGAGCCTGGCAGTTGCGGATAGTAGTCCGGGTACTTCGCCGCCACGGCGTAACGCACATGGCTGTTGTCCACCAGGGCCCGGATCATCTGCGGCGCGTGCTTGACGTAGGCACGCAAGCGCTTGTCATCGCCATGCTCACCGGTGGCAGCTTTGAGGTACTGCAGGGCCAGCTCCACACTGTCGCCACCGCCTTTGGCGGCAAAGTAGTGGTTATTGGGAATCCAGATGCCGCCGCCGGAGATCGCCGACGTACCGCCGAACTTGTCGCTTTTCTCGACAACCAGTACCGATAGACCCTGCTCGGCAGCAAACAGCGCCGAGGTCATCGCACCGGCACCGGAGCCGACGACGATCACGTCGTAGTGTGAAACAGGCTGAGCTTTAGCTGTCATTGTTGTTGTGCCTTGGCTGTGATCGGAAATTTCCCGGCGTGCCGGCCAGGGGTGCGCATACCCGGGCCTGCAGCTAGGCCCGGGCACGGCTCATACGTAAGGATCAGGGTTGGGCAGGCCCAGTTGCACGGCGCCAAGGCTGCGGCTGAAGGCCATGTAGTTGTTGGCGATATGCCCACGTGCCTGGTGCAGGTCGCGGAACAGGCGCGCCACGGGGTTGGTGTTATAAAGCCCGGAAGCGGCCATGCAGCGCAGCAGTTCGTTGACCTTCTCGGCGCAGATATTGGTGACATAGGAGGATTGGTAGCGGTACAGCAGACGGGTTTCCACATCCGGGTACTCACCCGCTTCGGCCAGCGCCATCAGGTGCGCGTAGTTCCGCTCCAGTACCAGCCGCAGGCTGTCGACGATGATCGTCGCCTCGGCAACGGTGGTTTGCGCCACCGGGTCATCGGCGGTTTTCATGCCGTGCTTGCCGATGTGCGCAGCGGCATTGGCACGAAATTCGTTGATCGCCCCCTGCAAGGCACCGATGGCCGATGAGGACACAGCGCGCGTGAACACCTGGGCGAAAGGAATGGCATAAATCGGATTGGTGTTCACCAGGCGTCCTGGCGTCGCGTCCAGCGTGCAGTTATTGGTGCGTTGCACGCGGTGTGCCGGCACGAAGGCATCTTCGACCACAATGTCGTGGCTGCCGGTGCCGCGCAGGCCCAGCACGTCCCAGTTGTGCTCGATACGGTAGTCGCTGCGCGGGATCAGGAAGGTGCCGTGCTCCGCTGCACGGTCGCCATCGGCGGGCAGCACCCCGCCAAGGAAGCACCATTGGCAGTGTTCGCTGCCGCTGGAAAAGCCCCAGCGACCACTGATGCGATAACCGCCTTCGACCACGGTTACCTTGGCCACGGGCATGTAGGTGGACGAGATCAGGGTGGTATGGTCCTGGCCCCATACATCGCGCTGGGCCTCGATCGGGTAGCGCGCCAGCTGCCAGGGGTGTACGCCCATCACGCCATAAATCCACGCTGTGGACATGCAGCCCTCGGCGAGGATCATCTGGATTTCGAAAAACGTCCGCGGATCGACCTCGTAGCCGCCAAACGCACGTGGTTGCAAGGCCCGCAACAAGCCGGCCTGTTGCAATTCGAAGATGGTTTCGTCCGGTACCCGGAACTCGCGGTCAGCGCGCGCGGTGCGGCTTTTGAGGGCGGGCACCAGGCGCCGGGCGTGTTCAAGCAGTTCGATTTCTTCCGGCGTTCTTACTCGCATGCTGTCCATCCGTTCGTTCTCCCAATCTCGTTGCGCGGTTGCGCGAGTCTTGGTTGATGATCGAATGCAGCAGGCGAATATTCATCGTCAAAGCGGACTAGGGAAACACGGTACGGCGCCGTCCCTGGCGCCTTTCAGGCTCAGATCGCGGCGCGCCTGGCGGCCCACGGGCGGTCCTGCTCCAGCTGCGAGGCCAGGCGCAGCAGCACGTCTTCCCCGCCCAGGCGAGCGGTGAACATCATGCCCACTGGCAGGCCGCTGTCACTCATGCCCAACGGCAAGGAAATAGCCGGCTGGCCGCTGACGTTGGCCAGCACGGTAAACGCGGCACTGCCCATGGCCTTGCGGGCGTAACTTTCGTAAGGCTGGTTGAGCGAGAGCTCGCCCAGGGCCGGCGTCAGGCTGGCGGTGACCGGCGAAAGGATCACATCAAAGCGCTCGAACTGCTGTTCCATGGCCATGCTGATGTCTTCGAACGCATGCCGGGCACGCACTACCCCCTCACCCGTGGCTTTCGCTGCACGCTCCAGCACACCAAAGGTGATGCTTTCCAGATCCTGCGGCCCCAACGCGCGGCCCAGGGCTTTCTCCCGGTCATTGACCGTGACCAGCAAGGAGTTGCCGATGGCAACGCCGTGGGCGCCGAACAGCTGCTGGGCCTGAATCGGCAAGCGCAGTTCTTCCACTTCGTGGCCAAGGCCCAGCAGTTGCTTGATGGTGTCCTCCAGAACCTTGGCAATCGCCGGGTCCAGCGGTGCCCCGGTCAGCGATTCCCGCACCAGTGCAACCCGTAAACGGCCCGGGTCACGGCCCAGCTCCTCGACGTAGGGACGTACCAGCGGTGAGCTCCAGTACGGGCTCCCTGGTTCGTGACCCTGACCGGCATCAAGAAACAACGCGGTATCGCGCACGCTGTGCGAGACCATGTTGGCGACACTGGCGCCAAACGAGCCTTCCAGGCGGGCCGGCCCGCTCGGCGTGCGGTAGCGTGTCGGCTTGAGGCCGACCAGCCCGCAGTAGGACGCCGGGATCCGGATCGAGCCGCCACCGTCGGTGGCATGGGCGACCGGGACGATACCGGCGGCAACCGCCGCGGCGGAACCACCGGACGAACCACCCGAGCTCAACGCCAGATTCCAGGGGTTGCGGGTCTGCCCCCATGCCAACGACTCGGTGGTGGTGGTCAGGCCGAACTCCGGGCTGGTGGCTTTACCAAAAGGCACTGCCCCGGCGGCTTCATAACGGCGGATCAAGGTGCTGGTAACGCTCGAAGGGGGCGCGTCCTTGAACAGCCGGCTGCCGTTGCTGGTGGTCGTGCCCTGCAAGTAGGTGTTGAGGTCCTTGAGCAGGATCGGCACGCCCGCCAGCGAGCCCTGGGTCAGGGTGCCGGCCTTCTGCCTGGCCGCCAGCAACGCGCGGGCATAATCGTCATGGCGCATGTTGACTGCGTTGATCTTCGGGTTGACCAGGTCACAACGGGCGAATGCTGCGCCGAGCAAGTCTTCGGCACTGAAGTGGCCGGCCTGCAAGCCCTTGGCCATGGCCCAGGCATCCAGGCCCAGGTAATCGCTGGCCGACAAGCCGCCTGCGGCCCGGGCATCGGCAAAGCGCCCCAGTAGCCCGACGCCCAGCGCCACCGCGCCGGCCTTGAGCACCTGCCGGCGCGGCCATCCGTCAGCGGCGTCGGCACCCGCTGGGGCAAGCGTGTCGGCCAGTGGCAATGCGTTTTTTTCCATGTGCAGAATTCCGTTTTTTATTGTGTCTGTTCGATTCGCTCAGCGCGCCGGTTTCCCCGATCAGTCCGGGGTGATCTGCGCTTTCATCGCGGCCAGGAAGTGTTCGCTGTAAGGCGGTAGCAGGCCCCATTCACCGCGCGGATCATGCTCGGGCGCCTTGAGTACTGTGCGCAGGTGGCTGAACTCGATAAAGCCTTCGCGACCGTGGTAGTGGCCCATGCCTGACCCGCCAACCCCACCGAACGGGGCATCATGCAAGGCGGCATGCATCATCACATCGTTGAGGGTGACACCGCCGGACAATGTGTGCTCCAGCACCTGGCGCTGCTCCTTGGCGTCGCTGCCAAAGTAGTAAAGGGCCAAAGGCCGCGGGCGGGCGTTGATCTGAGCGATGACCTGATCAACCTCATCAAAAGGCAGAACCACCATTGCCGGGCCGAAGATTTCTTCATGCAGAATCAGGCTGCCTTGCGGCGGGTCGATCACCAGTTGCAGCGGTCGGCGGCGGTTTTGCTCATCAGCCGCTTGCGCGTAGGGCAGGCTCACTACCCGGGCACCGGCTTGAAGCGCCTGCTGAACCAGGTTTTCAACACGGGACAGGTGTTGGGCATTGACCACCGCGACCACGTCCGGGTTGTCGCTCACCTCAGGGATGAACTGGCGGTAAGCGCTGGCAAAGGCCTCAAGAAAGGTTTCCAGCTGCTCGCGTGGCACGTAGACCAGGTCCGGGTTGATGCAGACCTGGCCACTGTTGGTGGTCTTGGAAAGCGCAATACGAAACGCTGCGGTGCCCAGGTCGGCGCTGCGGGCGACGATGACCGGCGACTTTCCGCCCAGTTCCAGCGTCAACGGCACCAGGTGTTCGGCCGCGTTACGCATCACGGACCTGGCCACCGCGGTACTGCCGGTAAACACCAGGTGGTCGAACGGCTGTGCGGTGAAGGCCTGGGCCAGGTCCGCGCCACCGGTGACCACAGCCACTTCGAGCGGATCGAACGCCTCGGCAAACAGCTTCGCCACCAGCGCAGCAGTGCGTGGCACCACCTCCGAAGGCTTGAGGATCGCCCGGTTACCCGCCACCAACGCCGAACCCAGGGGGCTGAGCAAGGTATACAGGGGGGCGTTCCAGGTGCCCAGAATGCCCACCGTACCCTTGGGCTGATACATCACCCAGGCCTCGGCGCCCAGCTGATCGTAAGGGCTGAAGACGGGCCGCGGCTCATCCTGCATCCATCCTTCGAGGTGGTCGCGCGCGTGCTTGAGGGACCCGAGCGAACCCAGCACATCATTCATCAACGAAAAACCCTGGGGCCGGCCGCCAAAGTCCGCATCCATCGCCTCGGCCAGCGCTTCGTGGTGCGCCACCAGCATGTCGATCACCCGCTGGATCCGCGCGCGGCGGGCCACGGCAGTGACAGCCCCTTGAGCGTTGAACGCAGCCTTTTGTTCACGCAGCAAGGCCGACAGCATGTCGACGGAAGAATTTGCACAACTCATTGGTGCCTCCTCAACTGAACAAGGGCCAGCATGTCGCCTCTGTGCCCACCATGGCCGTCGTTGCACGACGCCCTGCCCCGCAAACTAGCCCCAGACCCCGGAGACCGCCTCGTCCAAGTGGACGATCGAGCCAAAAACGTTAGTCCGTTGAGACGATGCAAAGCCCCGTGACGCTGGGAATACTGCCAGCACGCACACTCATTCCATGAGGCCCATCATGGCAACGCCCGCCTGTTTCGACCCTCAAGCGTTTCGCGCCGCGCTCGGCACCTTTACCACGGGAGTGACCATCATCACTACCAAGGCCGAAGACGGCTCGCCCGTTGGCATCACGGCCAACAGCTTCAACTCGGTCTCGCTCAACCCACCTCTGGTGCTCTGGAGTCTGTCCAAGAATGCCCGCAGTCTGCCGGTGTTCAGCGGTGGTCGCCACTGGAACGTGCACGTTTTGTCGACGGAGCAGGAAACGCTGTCCGGCCGCTTTGCCCGCCAGGGTGAAGACAAGTTCTCCGAAATCCAGCTCGACACAGGTATCAGCGAGGCACCGCTGCTGCAAGACTGTACGGCGCGCTTCCAATGCCGCACAGCCTTCCAGTATGAAGGCGGCGACCATGTCATCTTCGTCGGCGAAGTGCTCGCTTTCGACCATAGCGACCGCGCGCCCCTGGCCTTCCAGAGTGGCCAGTACGCTCTGGCGATGCGCAAGCCGCGCAACGAACTGCGCCTGGCAACTACCCCGCCACCGCCCGAGTGCAGTTACACCGAAGACTTGCTCGGCTACCTGCTCGGGCGCTCGCACTACCAGATGCTGTTTGCACTGCGCCGCCTGCTGAAGAACCAGCAGCTCGATGAACACGCGTTCTTCATTCTCTCCACCCTGTGCATTCGGGACAACCTGACCCTGGACGAGATCAACGCCTTCGTCGGCTACACCGGCCATGTGGTCAGCGCCACCAGCATGCGCTTCCTGGAACGCCAGAACCTGGTCGCCCGTGAGCTTGATAATGAGCAGGTCCGCTATGTGCTCACAGCCGACGGGCGGGAGGCTTCGCTGCAGGAGGTGGCCCTGGCCAAAGCCGTCGAGGAGGATATCGCTGCCCGTCTTGGCGCCGGTGATAGCCAGGCACTCAAGGTGTTGCTCAAGCGCCTGATCGCCACCTCCGACCCGGGCTTGCCGGACCTGTGGGCGCCGCGCTAAGCACTGTGTCTTCCCTGAACCATTAGAACAATAAGGACAGCCATGAGCATTCTGCAACGCTTCAACCTCACTGGCAGTGTCGCCATTGTCACCGGCAGCGGCCGCGGCATCGGTCGCGCCATTGCCTTGGCCTACGCCGATGCTGGCGCTGATGTAGTCTGCAGCGCCCGTTCGCTGGCAGATGTCGAGGCCGTCGCCGAAGAGGTACGCAGCCGAGGGCGGCGCGCCCTGGCCCTGAGCTGCGATGTCACCGACAGCGAACAGCGCTGCGCCTTGGTCGCCAACGCCGCCGAACAGCTGGGGCGCATCACCCATCTGGTCAACAATGCCGGGGGCGGCGGCCCCAATGACCCGCTGAAGATGAGCCCGCAAGACTTCGAGCAGGTGTTGAGCTTCAACGTCAGCGCCGCCTATGCCCTTTCACAGCTCTGCGTACCCCTGATGCGCGACGCCGGGGGCGGCAACATCATCAACATTACCTCGGTCGCCGCCCGTTATGCCCAGCGCCATTTCAGCGCCTATGGCACCGCCAAGGCTGCCCTGACTCACCTGACGCGCCTGCTGGCACAAGAGTTTGCGCCGCAGATCCGGGTCAATGCGGTGGCGCCAGGGCCAATCCTGACCGACGCCCTGGCCGGGGTCATGCCCGATGCCATGCGCAAAACGATGGAAAGCAACACCCCGCTCAAATGCCTGGGGCAACCAGAGGACATCGCCGCCGCGGCCCTTTACCTGGCAAGCCCCGCCTCGGCCTGGGTCACCGGCAAGATCATCGATGTCGATGGCGGCGCCGATTCCAGTGTCTGGCCGGGTTGAGGCCTTTTTGCCGGGCGTGCCTGCAGCTGGCCCGGCCTGTTATCCACTTGCCACAGAGCGACCTCCCTATGGATGCGCAACTGATTGAAACACTGGGCGACGAGCTGTTCCATGCCCTGAACGCACGCCAGAGCCTGCCCCCGCTGACCCAACGTTACCCGGCCATCAGCCTTGACGACGCCTACCAGATCTCCCGGCGATTTCTGGCGCGTCGCGAAGCGGTGGGCGAGCAAGTGATCGGCAAGAAAATCGGGGTGACCAGCCGCGCCGTGCAAGAAATGCTCGATGTGCATCAGCCCGATTTTGGTTTTCTAACCGACCGTATGCAGGTTGCCGATGGCAGCGACATCAGCTTTGCTGCCCACCATCTTGTGCAGCCACGGGCCGAAGGCGAGATTGCCTTTGTACTGGGCGAAGACCTGCAAGGTACCGATATCACCGCCAACGATGTGCTGGCGGCCAGCGAGTGGGTTATGCCGTGCTTCGAAATTGTCGACTCGCGTATCGAGAACTGGCAGATCCGCATTCAGGACACCGTTGCCGACAACGCTTCATGCGGTGTTTTCGCCCTGGGCCAGCAGCGCGTCGATCCGCGTGAACTGGACCTGGCCGAGGTCCAGTTGCACCTGTTCAAAAACGGCCTGCCGGTGGGCAGCGGCCTGGGCTCGGCGGTGCAAGGCCACCCCTGCGCCGCCGTGGCCTGGCTGGCCAACACCCTGGGCCGACTGGGCATCCCGTTTCGCAAGGGCGAAATCATTCTGTCCGGTGCCCTTGCGCCACTGGTACCGGTCGCACCGGGTGACTTCGTCAGCCTGTCGCTGAGCGGCATGGGCGAGATGCACCTGAACTTCGTGCCCTGAGCCTGCGGCCGTTCCTTCTTCTGATCGAGAACAATGCCATGAGTAAAAAGATAAAATGCGCCCTCATCGGGCCCGGCAACATCGGTACCGACCTGCTGTACAAGCTCAAGCGCAGTGAAGTACTGGAGCCCGTCTGGATGGTGGGTATCGACGCCACCTCCGAAGGCCTGGCCCGCGCCGCCGCGCTGGGCCTGAAGACCACCAGCGAGGGCGTCGACGGCCTGCTACCGCATGTAATGGAAGACGGCATCCAGATCGCCTTCGATGCTACCTCCGCGTATGTGCATGCCGAAAACAGCCGCAAGCTCAATGCCTTGGGTGTGCTGATGATCGACCTGACGCCAGCAGCCATCGGCCCCTACTGCGTGCCACCGGTCAATCTCAAGCACAACCTAGGCCTGGGCGCGATGAACGTCAACATGGTGACCTGTGGCGGCCAGGCGACCATCCCGCTGGTGGCCGCGGTGTCCAGCGTGCAGCCGGTGGCCTATGCCGAGATCATTGCCACGGCGGCCTCGAAATCGGTCGGCCCAGGCACACGCAAGAACATCGATGAATTCACCCGTACCACCGCTGCGGCCGTGGAACAGGTTGGCGGCGCAAAAAAGGGCAAGGCAATCATTATCGTCAACCCCGCCGAGCCGCCGCTGATCATGCGTGACACCGTGCACTGCCTGACCGAAACCGAGCCTGACCAGGCAGCCATCACCGCCGCGATTGCCGACATGATCAAGCAAGTCCAGCGCTATGTGCCCGGCTACAAGCTGGTCAACGGCCCGGTGTTCGACGGTAACCGGGTGTCGATTTTCATGGAAGTCGAAGGCCTGGGCGACTATCTGCCCAAATATGCCGGCAACCTCGACATCATGACCGCCGCCGCCGCGCGCACCGCCGAGATGTTTGCCGAAGCGATGCTCAAAGGCGAGCTGACCCTGCGTGCCAGCAGCCCACAACCTGCCATCGCCTAAGGAGCGCACCATGGACCTTCACGGCAAATCCATCACCGTCCACGACATGTGCCTGCGTGACGGCATGCACCCCAAACGCCACCAGATCACCCTGCAGCAAATGAAAGACATTGCCTGTGGCCTCGACGCCGCCGGTGTGCCGTTGATCGAGGTGACCCATGGCGATGGCCTGGGTGGCAGTTCGTTGAACTATGGTTTTCCGGCGCACAGCGACGAGGCGTATTTGTCGGCGGTCATCCCGCTGATGAAAAACGCCAAGGTCTCCGCACTGCTGCTACCGGGCATCGGCACGGTCGATCACCTGCAGATGGCCTACGAACTGGGCGTCAGCACGATTCGCGTCGCCACTCACTGCACGGAAGCAGACGTGTCCGAACAGCACCTTGGCGCGGCCCGCAAGCTGGGCATGGACAGCGTCGGGTTCCTGATGATGGCCCATATGAACAGCCCGCAAGGCCTGGCCACCCAGGGCAAGCTGATGGAGAGCTACGGGGCCAATTGCATCTACATCACCGACTCGGCCGGCTACCTGCTGCCCCACGACGTCAGCGCGCGGGTCGCGGCGCTGCGTGCAGCGCTCAAGCCCGAGACTGAAATCGGCTTCCATGGCCATCACAACCTGTCGATGGGCGTATCCAACTCGATCGCGGCCATTGCCGCTGGCGCCACCCGTATCGATGCCGCGTGCGCAGGCTTGGGCGCGGGTGCTGGCAATACCCCCATGGAAGTGCTGGTGGCCGTCTGCGACCGCATGGGCATTGAAACTGGCGTGAGTGTGTTTGGTATCCAGGACGTTGCCGAGGACCTGGTGGTGCCGATCATGGACTTCCCGATCCGCAGCGATCGCGATGCCCTGACCATGGGCTATGCGGGTGTCTACGGCTCGTTCCTGCTGTTTGCCAAGCGCGCTGAAAAAAAGTACGGCGTCCCGGCGCGGGAAATTCTTGTCGAAATGGGCCGGCGCGGCATGGTCGGCGGCCAGGAAGACATGATCGAAGACACCGCGATGACCCTGGCCAAGCAACGCCAAGCCAGCGCCTGACCGCTTCACGGGGCCCAGGCACAGCTTGGGCCATTGCCCATCTCTGCGGTTTGACCGGGAGTCATCCATGAGCAGTACGCACCCTCAACCCATCGGCTGGCGCAGCCATGGTCTGCTGTTTGTGCTCGCGATGATGTACGCCGACAACTTTGTCGGGCGGCAGATCATTGCCGTGATGATCGAACCGCTCAAACAAGAGTTCGGTGCCAGCGACACCGCCATGGGCCTGGTTTCGGGCCTGGCCTTCGCTGCCGTCTATGTGCTGCTGGGCCTGCCAGCCGGGCGCCTGGCCGATCGCCTGTCACGCACACGCCTGCTGGCCATTACCTGCTCGTTGTGGGCGCTGGCAACGGTGGCCTGCGGCCTGTCCACCAGCTTTGCGATGCTGGTGATCGCACGCATGGCGGTAGCAGTCTTCGAGTCACCAAGCACCTCGACCTCGATGTCGATCATTGCCGATATCTACCCACCGCACCGGCGTTCTTTTGCCATCAGTTGCTACACCGCCGCGCCGACGTTTTCGACCATCGTTGCCCTTAGTGCCGGCGCCTGGGTGGTCGACCAATATGGCTGGCGCAGCGCTTTTTTTGCTGTCGCCCTGCCTTCCCTGCTGATCAGCGCGGTGTTTGCCTTTGTGATGCGCGACCCGGTACGGGGTCGCTTCGACCTCCCCCATAGCCACGCCAGCCAGGGCGCACCGCCCATACAAAGCCTGCTGGGCAGTGCGCGGGCACTCATGGCACAGCCTGCCTACCGTTGCCTGGTGCTGGCTTGCGGCATTACCACCTTCAGCGCCTATGCCTTTGCCATGTGGAATGCCAGCTTCCTGGTGCGATCGCATGACCTGCCCTTGCACTACGCGGGCCTTCTGGCCGGCTTGGTAGGCGGCACCTTTGCCGGGCTAGGGGCGTTGTTCAGTGGATGGCTGACCGACCGCCTGGTGATCAGGAGCCAGCATTGGCAAATCGGCATTCCGCTCATCGGCCATGTGCTCGGCAATTGCGCATTGATCATCTACCTGCTTTGGCCACGTGACATCCTGCTGCATGCGGGTGCAGTTCCGGTACCCAGCGCGATGCTCTGGTGTGCGCTGGGCAGCTTTTTCTCGGTATGGTGGGTCGGCCCCTGCTTCTCGTTGTTGACCCAGTTGGTGCCCGCCCACCGCAGGGCGACTGCCGTCGCCCTGCAGACCATTATCTCGACCTTGTGCGGAGTCGGGATCGGCCCGTTGGCAACCGGGCTACTGAGCGATGTACTGATGCCAGTGCTGGTGGACGAGTCGCTGCGCTACGCCCTGCTGCTGGTCAGCCTTACCATCGTCATACCGATCGTGCTGCTCTGGCGGACCTATCAACACCTGGCCGCCCCTTCGCGCCTTTCTGCGTATGCCTGAAACCTGAGCACTGGCGCACAATCGCCGATCAACTAGTTGAAACGGACGATCCACCCGCACATTCCCTACGTTACCGTCATTGTCAGACACCCGCTGCCCCGCGTTCGCAATATCAATGACTGGAGAGCTTATGAGGATACTGGTAAGCGTCAAACGAGTGGTCGACTACAACGTCAAGGTTCGCGTCAAGGCGGACAACTCCGGCGTCGACCTTACTAACGTCAAGATGTCCATGAACCCCTTCTGCGAAATCGCCGTGGAAGAGGCCGTACGCCTGAAGGAAAAAGGCGTTGCGACCGAGATCGTTGTCGTTTCCGTCGGCCCGACCTTTGCCCAGGAGCAACTGCGTACCGCCCTGGCCCTGGGTGCCGACCGTGCCATCCTGGTAGAAGCCGCTGACGAGCTGAACTCCCTGGCGGTGGCCAAGGCGCTGAAAGCCGTTGTCGACAAGGAGCAGCCTCAGCTGGTCATCCTTGGCAAGCAGGCCATCGACAGCGACAACAACCAGACCGGCCAGATGCTGGCTGCGCTGACCGGCTACGCCCAGGGCACCTTCGCCTCCAAGGTGGAAGTCGCCGGCGACAACCTGAATGTCACCCGTGAAATCGATGGCGGCCTGCAGACCGTATCGCTGAACCTGCCAGCCATCGTCACCACCGACCTGCGCCTGAACGAGCCACGCTATGCGTCGCTGCCGAACATCATGAAGGCCAAGAAGA